>CAWFKL010000003.1:0-502119 GCA_963816385.1 uncultured Actinomycetota bacterium | reverse complement strand
CAGGCCGACCTCGTCGCCCGGCCGCGCGTCCGCGGCCCATGCGCGGCCGGCCCGAGAGGCTCTGGCCTCGTGCCCGAGACCCCCGTCAGAGCGAGCCGCCCAGGGTGACACCGCCGTCGATGGTCAGGGTCTGCCCGGTGATCCAGGACGCGTCTGCGCTCAGCAGGAAGCTGACGGCGCCGGCGACGTCCTCCGGGACGCCGAGCCGCTTCATGGGGTAGGCGCGTACGACCTTCTCCTCACGCCCCTCGTAGAGCGCCTCGGCAAACTTCGTCTTGACGACGGCCGGCGCGACCGCGTTGACGCGCACGTCCGGACCGAGCTCGAAACCCAGTTCAGTTGTCAGGTGGATGAGCGCCGCCTTGGACACCCCGTACCACCCGATGACACCGCTCGCGCCCTGGCCCGCCACAGATGCCAGATTGACGACCGCGCCCGGGTGACCCTCGTCGCCGAGCCCAGCCGCCACCGCCTTCTTGATCCAGGAGAAGGCCGCGATGACGTTGACCTCCATCACCTTGCGAGCTACGTCGAGGTCTCCGTCGAGCATCGGTCCGTAAACGGGGTTGATGCCCGTGTTGTTGACGAGCAGATGCAGTCCACCGAAGGCGGCGCGTGCGGCGGCGATGGCCTCATCCTGGTGCGCCTCGTCAGCGGCATTGCCCGCCACACCGATCGCGTGATCCGCTCCACCGAGCTGCTCGACCGCCTCCGCGAGTGCCTCGGGCCGACGGGCCGTGACCACGACCCGGGCGCCTTCGTCGACGAGCCGCTGCGCGATGCCGAGGCCGATGCCGCGGCTCGCACCGGTGACGATGGCCACGGCTCCGTCGTGAGCGCCCATCAGAAGCCGAGGTCCCGGCCGATGAGCTCCTTCATGATCTCGTTGGAGCCGGCCCAGATCTTGGTGACGCGGGCGTCGCGCCAGGCGCGCGCGACGCGGTACTCGTTCATGAAGCCGTAGCCGCCGTACAGCTGGACGCAGTTGTCGAGCACGTCGTTCTGCACCTCCGAGCTCCACCACTTCGCCTTGGCCGCGTCGACGGCCGAGAGCCTGCCCTCGACGTGGGCGGCGACGCAGTCGTCGACGTAGGCCTCGGCGACCTCGATCTTGGTGACGAGCTCGGCCATGAGGAACTTGTTGTGCTGGAAGGCACCGATCGACTGGCCGAACGCCTTGCGGTCCTTCGCGTACTGGATGGTCTCCTCGAGGATCGCCTTGGCGTGCGCCACGTTGGACACCGCGGCCCCGACTCGCTCCTGCGGGAGTCGCTGCATCATGGCGACGAACCCCAGCCCCTCCTCCCCGAGGCGGTTCTCCTCGGGCACGCGGACGTCCTGGAAGAAGAGCTCTGCCGTGTCGGACTCCTCCATCCCCACCTTGTCGAGCTTCCGCCCGTTGACGAAGCCGTCCATGCCGCGCTCGACCATGAAGAGGGTGATCCCCTTGGCTCCCCTGGCCGGGTCGGTGCGGGCCGCGACGATGACGAGGTCGGCCTGATAGCCGTTGGTGATGAACGTCTTGGAACCGTTGAGGACCCAGCCGTCGCCGTCTCGCACTGCGGTCGTCTTGAGGGCGGCGAGGTCGGACCCTCCCGAGGGCTCGGTCATCGCGATGGCGCAGATGAGCTGACCGCTCGCCATGCCGGGCAGCCAGCGCTGCTTCTGCTCCTCGGTACCGAGGTCGACGATGTAGGGCGGGCACACGTCCGAGTGGATGCCGAAGCACGAGCTGGTGGCGGCGTTGAAGCGCGACATCTCCTCGGCGACGACGGCGTTGAACCGGTAGTCGTCCACCCCCGCCCCGCCGAGCTCCTCCGGGATGCCGAGGCCGAAGAAGCCCTGCTTGCCGGCCTCCAGCCAGATGTCGCGCGGGATCGACCTGCCCGTGATCATCTCGTCGGCTCGCGGCGCGAGGGTCCGGGCGACGAACTCACGCGCCGACGCTCGCATCGCCTCGTGGTCCTCGTCATAGATGTTGCGGGGCATGTCGTCCTCCATCGGGCGCGCTGGTTGCGGTGCGCCCATACCCGTGGGTAACTAAGCGCTTGCTTAGTTTCTCCGTCCTGCGGCATGCTGTCAACGTGCCGCAACCGACGACGAGCCCGCCGACGACAGCCCAGACGTCCGACCCGGACGCCTCGACCGTCGAGCGCCTCATGCAGGCGGCGGCGCACGCCTTCGCCGAGAAGGGGTTCCACGCCACCACGACCCGCGACATCGCCTCCGGCGCGGGCCTCTCGCCGGCCGGCGTCTACGTGCACTTCGGCTCGAAGGAGGAGCTGCTCTTCAACCTCAGCCGCAGCGGCCACGAGTCCGCGCTGAGGCTGCTACGGCAGGCGATCACCGCGGGTGCGACGCCGTCCGATCAGCTCGAGTCGCTCATGGCCCGCTTCTCGGAGTGGCACGTGGAGCAGTACCAGGTGGCCCGCGTCGTGCAGTACGAGCACCACCACCTGACGCCCGAGCACCACGCCGACGTGCTCGCCCTGCGCAAGGAGATGGACGCCGTCGTGCGCGACGTCCTCGACCGGGGCGTTGCGGACGGCACGTTCTCGGTCGACGACAGCGCCGACACCGCTCTCGCCCTGCTCTCGATCGCGGTCGACGTGGCCAGGTGGTACTCCCCCACGATCAAGCGCACGCCGGTCCAGATCGGTGCGACCAACGCTGCGCTCGCGCTGCGGCTCGTCGGCGTCACGCGCTGAGTCGGATCCCCGGACAGGGCTCTCGGTCACCCAGCGCTGGTCCCGGTGGCCGAGCCCTTCGCGCGGGCGCGCACTGCGGTGACAGTGGGCTCAGTGAGCGGCTGGCCTGACGGTCTCGGCGTCGTGCTGGACCTCCACGACGGGCGCGGGCGTCAGCTCGACGGTCAGCCGAGGGAGGAAGAACTGCACGAGCGGCCCGATGCTGACGGCATACAGCAGCGTGCCGAGGCCGACGGGGCCACCGAGCAGCCACCCCACGCCGAGCACGACCACCTCGATGGAGGTGCGCACCAACCGGATCGACAGACCGGTGCGGCGCGCGAAGCCGGTCATCAGGCCGTCGCGCGGGCCCGGCCCCAGCTGGCTGCCGATGTAGAGGCCGCCGGCGATGCCGTTGAGCACGATGCCGGAGGTGAGCAGCAGAGCTCGGGCCCAGAGTGCGTCGGGAGCACCGATGAGGGCCAGGCCGGCATCCGCGGCGAGGCCAATGACGACGACGTTGGCCACGGTGCCGAGCCCGGGCCACTGCCGCAACGGCACCCACAGCAGCAGCACGAGGGCGCCGACCACGATCGTCACCTGTCCGAAGCTGATCGGCACGTGCGTCGCGATGCCGACGTGGAAGACGTCCCACGGGTCGAGGCCGAGCGTCGATCTGATCATCATCGCCATCGAGATGCCGTACAGGGTGAGTCCCACGACCAGCTGCAGGACGCGCCGCTGAAGCTGGCCGGCGCGCAGCTGCTCGCGAGGCGAGAGGTTGAGCAGGGGGACGTGGCGTCTCATGGGTGCCATCCTGCCGTCAAGTGGTCTGGGTTCTAAGGACCAATCGTGCGAGAGTGGACTGGTGCGCACCGTCTCTGCCCGTTCACTGGCCTTGCTGCTCGGGCCGCACCCACTGCCGCGACCCGCCTACCGCGGGCTCGCCGACGGCATCCGGCGCCTCGTGTCGGACGGGCGCCTCCTCGTCGGCACGCGCCTACCGAGCGAACGCGCCCTGACGTCGGAGCTGCGGGTGAGCCGTACCACGGTCGGCGCCGCGCTCGACACACTGCGCGACGAGGGCTTCGTCGCGACACGTCGCGGCTCGGGCAGCGTCGTGTGCCTGCCCGCGGGTCCATCGGGACTGGCGCTGTCGCAGGCGGGGCTCATCCCGACCGACGTCCCGCCCGAGGTCATCGACCTGACGTATGCCGCCCTCCCAGCCGCTGCGGGGGTGACCGCGGCCTACGAACGGGCGTTGACCGAGCTGCCGCGGCACCTCGCCACGGCCGGATACGACCCGCGAGGTCTGCCAGAGACGCGAGCCGCGATCGCGGCGTGGTTCGACGGCCGCGGCCTGCCCACGTCACCGGAGCAGGTCGTCGTCACGTCGGGAGCGCACGGCGGCCTGTCAGCGGTTCTTCGAGCGCGGCTTGAGGTCGGCGACCGAGTCATGGTGGAGAGCCCGACGTACCCGAATGCGATTGTGGGAGTGAGGCGTTCGGCCTACCGAGCCGTCGCGACACAGCTCACGACAACAGGTTGGGACGTCTCGGGCATCGAGGTCGGCCTGCGGCAGAGCGGAGCACGGGCCGCCTATCTCATCCCGGACCATCAGAATCCCACCGGGCTGGTCATGGACGCGTCGACGCGGGAGGCGCTCGCCGCGGTGCTGAGGCGCGCGAACAGCGTGCCGGTCGTCGACGAGACCTTCGTCGAGCTGCGACCTCGAGGAGGAGCGCGTGGCCGAGCCTCCGCCGTTCGCGGCCTCGTCCGGCGAGACCCACACGCTCGGCAGTGCGGCCAAGACGTGGTGGGGTGGTCTACGAGTCGGCTGGGTGCGCGCCCCGGTCGGTGCGGTCGAGGCCGTCATCGAGGCGCGGCACAGCCTCGACCTCGGGACCGCGATCCTTGAGCAGCTGGTCGTGGCCGACCTGTTCCGCCAGGGCGAGGCGCTGCTCGCCGAGCGTCGACGCGAGGCGAGGTCCAGGCGTGACGCCCTCGTCGAGGCGCTGCGGGAGCACGTGCCGGACTGGCGCTTCGACGTGCCGTCAGGTGGGCTCAACCTCTGGTGCGAGCTGCCCGTGCCGCGTGGCGACGAGCTGGCCCGGGTGGCCGAGTCAGCCGGAGTCCGTCTGGCGCGCGGTGGTCAGTTCGGCATCGAGGGCGGCCTCGCCCGCTGGGTGCGGGTGCCCTTCTGCGTCGCGGCCGACGAGGCCGACGAGGTCGGACGTCGGCTCGCCGCCGCGTGGCAGCTCGCGCTCGGTGAGCGCCGGACAGCTCGCGAGGTCACCCCCCTCATCGCCTGACTCCTCCCCGACGTCGCAACCCTCTTCCACTCGAGTGGCCTCGCGGCCCCACCCGTCACAGCGCGGCGCGGCGCAAGTCGTGTGACGACGCGGCCACTCGACCGACCACCCCCTCGAGTGGCCCCGCGGCCCCACCCGTCACAGCGCGGCGCGGCGCAAGTCGTGTGACGACGCGGCCACTCGACCGACCACCCCTCTCGAGTGGCCCCGCGGCCCCACCCGTCACAGCGCGGCGCGGCGCACGCCGTGTGACGACGAGGCCACTCGACAGACCACCGCCCTCGAGTCGAGGAGTCGGGTCAGTCGCGGGTGAGCTTGCGGTAGGTGACCCGGTGCGGGCGGGCCGCATCGGGGCCGAGCCGCTCGACCTTGTTGACCTCGTAGGACTCGAAGTTGCCCTCGAACCAGTACCACTTCGCCGGGCTCTCCTCGGTGCCCTCGAAGGCGAGGATGTGCGTCGCGATCCGATCGAGGAACCACCGGTCGTGCGTGATGACGACGGCGCATCCCGGAAAGTCGAGCAGCGCGTTCTCGAGGGAGCCGAGGGTCTCGACGTCGAGGTCGTTCGTGGGCTCGTCGAGGAGCAGCAGGTTGCCGCCCTGCTTGAGCGTGAGTGCGAGGTTCAGGCGGTTGCGCTCACCACCGGACAGGACCCCCGACAGCTTCTGCTGGTCGGGACCCTTGAAGCCGAACTGCGACACGTAAGCACGTGATGGGATCTCGACGTTGCCGACCTTCATGTGGTCGAGCCCGTCGGAGACGATCTCCCACAGGTTCTTCTTGGGGTCGAGGCCTTCACGGCCCTGGTCGACGTACGAGATCTTGACCGTCTCGCCGATCTTGACCTCGCCGGCGTCTGGCTGCTCGAAGCCGACGATGGTCTTGAAGAGCGTCGACTTGCCGACGCCGTTGGGTCCGATGACGCCCACGATGCCGTTGCGCGGCAGGGAGAACGACAGCCCCTCGATGAGGACCCGGTCGCCGAACCCCTTCTTCAGGTCCTTCACCTCGATGACGGTCGAGCCGAGTCGCGGGCCCGGAGGGATCTGCAGCTCGTCGAAGTCGAGCTTGCGCGTGCGCTCGGCCTCAGCAGCCATCTCCTCGTAGCGAGCCAGTCGCGCCTTGCTCTTGACCTGACGGCCCTTGGCGTTGCTACGGACCCACTCGAGCTCGGTCTTGAGACGCTTCGCGAGCTTGGCGTCCTTCTTGCCCTGGATCGTCAGGCGCTCGGACTTCTTCTCGAGGTAGGTCGAGTAGTTGCCTTCGTACGGGTAGAGGCGGCCACGGTCGACCTCTGCGATCCACTGCGCCACGTTGTCGAGGAAGTAGCGGTCGTGCGTCACGGCGATGACCGCGCCGGCGTAGCCCTCCAGGTGCTGCTCCAGCCAGAGCACCGACTCGGCGTCGAGGTGGTTGGTCGGCTCGTCGAGGAGCAGCAGGTCGGGCTTCTGGAGCAGCAGCTTGCACAGCGCGACGCGGCGACGCTCTCCGCCGGAGAGGTTGACGACGGGTGAGTCTCCGGGTGGGCAGCGCAGGGCGTCCATCGCCTGCTCCAGCTGGCTGTCGAGGTCCCACGCGTCGGCGTGGTCGATGTCCTCCTGCAGCTGCCCCATCTCGGCGAGCAGCGCGTCATAGTTCGCGTCGGGGTCGGCCATCTCGGCGGAGATGTCGTTGTAGCGGTCGAGCTTGGCCTTGATGAGCCCGGCGCCCTCCTCCACGTTGCCCAGGACGGTCTTCTCCTCGTTGAGCGGGGGCTCCTGGAGAAGGATGCCGACCGTTGCGCCGGGTGCGAGGCGGGCCTCGCCGTTCGACGGCTGGTCGAGGCCGGCCATGATCTTGAGGATCGTCGACTTGCCGGCGCCGTTGGGGCCGACCATCCCGATCTTGGCACCCGGGTAGAACGACATCGAGACGTCGTCGAGGATGACCTTCTCGTTGTGCGCCTTGCGGGCACGGGTCATGGTGTAGATGTACTCGGCCATGCCCGAAGGCTATCGGCCCGGGCGGGTCACACCGAATCCGCCACCGCTCACGCGGACAGGGGTGGCACCACCTCGTAGTCGTCGGTCTCGGGGTCCCCCGGGGACCGTCCGTCGGCCTCCGAGCTCTCGCCCTCACCCGCGCCGCCCTCGGCGGGGTCGGCACCCGGGTCGTAGTCCTCAGCACCCGGGTCGTAGTCGTCGGGCACGACCCCGTCGGCGTCGACGTGGGGCGGACGCATGACCTCGGAGCCGAGAGCCTGACCCTGTCCCAGCGCGCGGAGGCTGGCCTGGACGTCCGGGTCTGCGGTGCGGTCATGGCCGAGCGCCGCCGCCCGGCTCACCCGCTCGAACGTCGCCCGACCCCACGACAGGTCGTGACCCAGGTGGTCGGCGTCGATCTCGGCAGAGGTGCGAGGTTGGCCGTCCGAGCCGACGTACTGCTTCATCGTCAAGTTCCCCTCGACGACGACGGGGTGGCCCTTGCGCAGGCCGGCAGCGGCGTTGGCGGCCAGCACGTTGAAGGCGATGACGCTGTAGTAGCTCGTGTCGCCGTCGTAGTAGCGGCCGTCAGCGCCGCGCCGGCGCGCCGTGTGCGCCACCCTGAAGGTCGTGAAGATGCTGCCGTTGCGACCGGTGCGCTCCACCGGCTCGGTCACGACATTGCCGTGCACGGTGATTCGGGTCTCGTTCATTGCCAGTGCTCCTCGTCTCGATAGGGCGACCGTGTCGCCGTCGTGAGATCCACTGTCCGCTGGCAACAGCAGGTCGCAGAAGGGCCCGCCGCGCTCCTGTGGACGACGCGACGGCATACCTCGGGGGTGTGGACCACCGCCCGTCACGTGCCCGGCACCCCAACGCCGACCACTCGGCGACCGACCGGCGACCACTCGGCGGCCCTTGGCGGCCAACTGGCGACCGGAGCGGCCAACCCTCAGCGCGCGGCGACGTCGAGGTGCTCGCCGCGTCTCGCGATGCCGGACGAGGACCTCGTCGATCGGCACCACGATGCGCTCGTCGGCGACTGCCGCGACGGACTTGCGGAGCCGGCGACCGATGACCGTGCGCCTGCGACGGGCGCCGATGCGCGCCCACCACCGAGAGAGCACGCCCAGCCCCAGCCCCAGTAGCACGCCTCCGACCAGCATGAGGAGCGGGACCGGCAGGATGCCGAACGCCGGCGTCTCGGGTCGTGGCAGCTGAAGCAGGCCCATCACCCACAGCACGGCGAGCCACGCAAGTCCACCGACCGCCACGAGCCCGAGACCCCACTGGACGATGTTGACCAGCAGCCACCAGATCGGACGGCGTGCTCGAAGGGAGGTTGTCAGCATCGCCTGGTCGAGCGCGTCGGCCAGCGCACCGTCGCCGCCGTCGACGGCGTCCTCGACCGCTTGCTGCCATCGGACCGGCAGGCCGCCGGAGGCGTCGCGCACGAACGTCCGGGTGGCCAGGTCGACGGCAGAGACGGTGGCGGCGGTGGGAGCGGGGATCGACGAACGCCCGAGCACCGCCCGCACGTCGGCTCCCTCGATGTCGACGGGGATCGGCACCCGCCCGCCCGTGCGATCGAGACGCAGCCGGCGAAGCGGGTCGGCGGCGAAGCCCTTCGTCCACCGGGCGAAGAGCCAGCCGGTGTGTGCGAAGGCCTCGCGACGGTAGTCACGTGCGACGGCGTCGAGCACGATCGGGACGCCGGCCGAACGGGCCAGTGCGGTGTCGAGGGCCGTGCGATCGAGGGAGCGAACGTCGGGCTCGGTGTCGGCCACGCCGTGGCGCAGGGCCGCCGCGGCGCCAACGAGGTCGGAGCGCAGGCGTTGACGCGAGGCCGCATGTCCCGCAACGGCGCTCGCGAGGCGCTGCCGCAGCTTGTCGAGGCCCGAGCCCGTCAGGGTCGAGGTGGGGAGCACCTTCGCTGCTGTGACGCCGTCGGCCTCGAGCAGCGCCGCGAGGTCGGAGGCGACGGCCTTGACGGCGTCGGGAGACAAGCGGTCCGACTGGTTCAGCACCGCGAGCGTCACGGCGCCGTGGCGCGACAGGATCGCGACGAAGTCGTCGTGCAACCTGGCGTCGGCATACTTCTGCGGGTCGGTAACCCACACGAAGACGTCGACGAGTCCGAGGACGCGCTCGGCCTCGACCCGGTGGTGCGACCTCCCGGGAGTCGAAGTCGGGGAGGTCGAGCAGCACGAGTCCATCGAGGGACCCGACGGACTCCGTCAAGCCGGCCGCGCCCGACTCCGCCGCGTCGGCCACGAGATGACGGGTGTCGACGGCCAGCCAGTCGAGCAGCTCGCTGGCGTCGTCATCGCCCCACACCGCCGCGGTCGGCGTGGAGGTCGTCGGCCGCCTTGCCCCGATCGTCGCGACGTCCGCCCCGACGAGGGCGTTGAAGAGTGAGGACTTGCCGCTGCCCGTCGCGCCGGCGAGGGCGACGACGGTGTGGTCGCCGCCGATGCCACCACGCTCGGCCGACTTGTCGACCGCCCGGCGCGCGATGTCGACGGCACGCGGGTCGAGCTCCGCAGCACCGGTCAGCAGGGCCGTCGACAGGGCGCTCGTGCGCTCGCCCACCTCGGCCGCCGAGACCAGCCTTCACCTTGGCCCGGCCCATCGTGAGCGGGCTCATCGGGCGTCACGCACGGCCGTGGCCGCCATCTCCAACGCCTGGATCTGGTCGGCGTCGACACGCACTGTCGTCACTGCTCCTTCGTAGCGCTCGCGCTCCGATGCGTACAGCTCCTCCACCCGGCTGAGCAGACGCTCGCGCGCCTGTCGAGCGAGCTCGCGCACGGCCTGGTCGCCGAAGACGGCCTCGAGCAGCTTCTGGCCGACGACCGCCGTGCCACCCGCGATGCCGATCTCGGCGCCCGTGACGCCGGCCGTGCTCGCAAAGGTCACGAGCATGAGCACGACGCCGAGTCCGTTGACGCCGTAGGCCATGACGCGCGCCGTGGTGCGCCGGTCCTTGCCCTCGTTCCGCACCATCTCGAGGATGTCGCCCTGCCAGTCGCGCACGAGACGAGCGGCGCCCCCGCCGGCCGTCTCGCTCGAACGCGTCAGATCCGGGTGCGCTGCCAGGAGCTGGTCGCCGCCCGGCAGCACGCGCCAGGCTCTCGCGGTCGCCGAGGCGGCGAGCTCGGCGCGGTTGGACACGAGCGCCTCGACGCCCGACTGAAGCGCCTCCCCGAGATCATCGGCTCTGGGCGGCTCGCCCTTGAGGAACGAGGTGAACCGGTCCCGCACGCGCGACACCGTGGACTCGACCTGGCGGAAGAACTCGCCCGTGCCGACGAACTCCTGCCACCGGGCGAGCACCTCGCCCCGCAGCAGGCTGCCGTCCTCCATGCCGTCGTGCACCTGCGTCGGTGGCGTCGGCGTATGCCGTCCGGGCCGCCCCGACGAGCGCGTCGCCTGCCGCTGCCTGCTCGGACCCGGCGGCCAGCAACGACCGGGAGCGCGCCTCGAGCGAGGTGAGGGCGCCATCGAGCGTCTGGCGCACCACGACGGCGCGGGCCTGCGCATCGCTCGCGAGGGCGCCGAGCCAGCCCCGCAGTCGCTCGACCTGCTCGTCGGGGAGCAGCCCCTCGACGAGCTCGGACTCGAGGACGGTGAAGATCGGGGCCCGCTCGAGTCCCTGCTCGCTCAGCATCCCGGCGAGGTGGGTGCGGATCTCGTCGACGGCGGCCACCGGGACGCGGTCGAGCACGACGGCGACGGCGGTGCCGCGCTCGCTCGCCTCACGCAACAGGTCCCACGGCACCGCGTCGGCATAGCGGGCGGCGGTCGTGACGAAGATCCAGAGGTCGGCAGCCGCGAGCAGCTGAGCCGCGAGATCGCGGTTGGCCTCCACGACGCTGTCGATGTCAGGGGCGTCGAGCAGGGCCAGGCCGGCGGCGACGGCCTCGGTGCGAGACGAGGCGGACCGCACCGGGCCCGTCGGACGAGGGGTGCCGGCCCGTGACCCGCGCCAGGCTCGGCAGGATCCGCTGACCGGAGAACCAGGCGGCGTCGGCGGGGTGGTGCACGAGCACGGGTGAGCGCGTCGTCGGGCGCAGGACACCCGGAAGCGAGACCTCGCTGCCGATGAGGGAGTTGACGAGGGTGGACTTGCCGGCACCCGTGGAGCCTCCGACCACGGCCAGCAGGGGCGCGTCGATGGACGTGAGCCTCGGGATCACGTAGTCGTCGAGCTGGTCGAGCAGCCGGCCTCGCGTCAGCCGGGCTGCGCCGGCGCCCGGGAGGTCGAGCGGGAGGTCGAATCCGGAGACGGCGGACCTCAGGTCCTGAACCGCTCCGAGCAGCCGGGCATTGCCCGCCCCTGATTGACCCGCCACGTGCGCAATCCTCCCCGGTCAGACGGAAGTCACGAAAACCAAAACGCGCCTGTTCACAAGGCCTTTCCCGGGCATACCCGCTTCGCTGGACCACGGACCATCCAGGAGATCGGTGGGACGGCCTCACCGACGGCGCCCCCGGCAGGAATCGAACCTGCGACCAAGAGATTAGAAGGCTCTTGCTCTATCCGCTGAGCTACAGGGGCCGGCGCCCACGGGGGTGGGCGACGTCCCATGATAGGCAAGCGCGGTCGCGGCCTCGGCTCCCGCTTCGACCACGTCAGTCACGCTGGCACGTCGCGCGACCTCGACCTCACGTCACGTCACGGGAGAACCGACGAAGTCGCGCCGATGCGTCGTGATCGACTGGAGCAGGAGAAGCTCGCGCTCGGCCGCCTCGCGCTCCGCCGTGCCGTGCACGAGCCGTGAGCGAAGCAACGCGAGGTCGCTGGCGCTGTCCTGGAAGGCGTCCATCGACCGCTTGGCCGCCCGCCCACCCGTCTGCCTGGCCCACTGCCCGGGCCGCACGCCGTTGCCGCAGGGAGGCGAGCATCGCGACCTCGCCGTGCGTGAGCCACCCGGCGTCGGCATACGGCGAGAGGTGCTGGCCGATGAGTCGGCCCTCACGGCGACGGATCCACACGAGGAAGCCGATGAAGGCGAGGAAGAGCGGCACCTGGTAGGTGAGGTAGGCCTCGAAGAAGCCGTCGATGCCGGCGAGGGCCGAGAAGTTCCACAGGCTGTGGAGCAGCATCGCGCAGACCCAGCCGCCGAGCACCGCCACGACGCGCACGACCGCCTTTGCGCGAGGACACGGCGATGCCGATGCCGATCCCCGTGAGGGCGGTGAAGAGTGGGTGGCCGAAGGGCCCCATGAGGCACCGCACGACGAAGGTCGCGGTGAGCCCCTCGTCGCCGTAGAGGTTGTAGGCCTGACCGAGGTAGAGGATGTTCTCGCTGAAGGCGAAGCCCGCGCCGATGAGGCCGCCGTAGACGATGCCGTCGATGATGCCGTCGAACTCCCGACGGCGGAGTAGGTAGACGAGCAGGATGCCGAGACCCTTGAGCGTCTCCTCGGTGACCGGTGCGACGTAGACGGCGCCGGTCTCGAGCGGATCGGTCCAGCGCGACTCGATGAGCAGCCGCAGGCCAACGGTGTTGAGGAAGAACGCACCGACGACGGCGACGAGTGCACCCCAGAGGAAGGCGAACACGAGATACCGCGCCGGCTCGGCCTCGAAGCGGTCGAGCCAGAGGAACGTCGGGACGATGACGAGGAGCGGGATGATCGCGACGAGGGCGGCCGTGACGAGGGTCTGGGCCGTGAGGCGACTGCCGAGGATCGACAGCAGCACGAGCAGCGCGGCGAGGAAGACGGACGCGACGACCCCGATCGTGACCACCGTGCGCAGGATCGGTCGACGGCTCGGGTTGGGGACTGGACTCCATTGCTGGCGAGCGACATTCGCTCCGCGGCCGGCCGAGTGACCGGGAGTCAGTCCCCTGAGGTCATGGTCGCAGGCTAGTGCAGCGACGGCAGCCGCCGCAGCCGCGGGCCGAGCGACGGCCTGTGCGGTGTCAGCGGGCTCTAAGGTGGAACGGTGAGCGACTCCAACCACAGGGCAATGGCTGACCGGATCGTCTGGATCGACTGCGAGATGACCGGGCTGTCCCTGCGGACCGATGCGCTCGTCGAGGTGGCCGCGCTCATCACTGACTTCGAGCTCAACCAGCTCGGTGACGGCATCGACGTCGTCATCAAGCCGCCGGCCGAGGCGCTCGAGCAGATGGACCCCTTCGTCCTCGACATGCACACGAGCTCAGGCCTCATCACCGAGTTCGACACGGGCGTCACCCTCCAGGAGGCCGAGCACATCGTGCTCGACTACATCCGCACCTTCGTGCCCGAGCCACGCAAGGCACCGCTCGGCGGCAACACCGTGGCCACCGACCGCGGCTTCCTGTCGCGCGACATGCCGGCCCTCGAGGCCTACCTGCACTACCGCATCATCGACGTCAGCTCGATCAAGGAGCTGTCGCGCCGCTGGTATCCCCGCGTCTACTTCAACGCCCCGAAGAAGTCCGGCGGACACCGCGCGCTCGCCGACATCCGGGAGTCGATCGCCGAGCTGCGCTACTACCGACAGGCCGTCTTCGTGCCTGCGCCGGGCCCCGACAGTGCCACCGCCAAGGCCCTGGCGCAGCCCCACGTCATCGAGCACTGAGCGCCGCGAACGAGCCGTCCGACAGCCCGTGTGCCGCCGGGCCGCGGGTGGTCACGACCACCCTCGGGCAGCCTGTACGATTGTCGACGCCGTCCCACGACGCCGAGCCCTCGGGCCCGGCTCGTGCTGCGCATGGTGGGTGTAGCTCAGCTGGTAGAGCACCTGGTTGTGGTCCAGGTGGCCGCGGGTTCAAGTCCCGTCACTCACCCCACACAGTGATCCCCGCATGATCCCCGCACGGACTCCCGTGCGGGGATCATCCATGAGACGGCGCGGGATCACCAGGATCCCCTGCGAGCAACGTCGCTCACGACTCCGCCTCGGCAGCCGGGACCCGACCGATACTGTCGGAGCCGTGAGCTCCGACGTCGACGCCAGCTGGCTGCAGTCCCAGCGAGTCCTCCTGCGACGCCATGTCGCCGCGGCCGTGCACCCGGACGGCGGCTTCGCCTGGCTCGACTCCGGCAACCGTCCCCTCCTCGACCGGCCCGTCGAGCTGTGGATCACCGCCCGGATGACGCAGGTGTCCGCCCTCGCCGTGCTCGAGGGCGACCCGTCGCTGGCGGGCGAGCTCGACCACGGGGTCCGCGCCCTCGAGCGCGTCTTCCGCGACGCGGAGCACGGCGGCTGGTTCGCCGCGGTGTCGCACGGCGGGCCGACCCTCGCCGACAAGCGGGCCTACGAGCACGCCTTCGTCGTGCTGGCCTCCGCGGGAGCGACCGCTGCGGGCGCGGCCGGAGCCGCCAGCCTGCTCGACGAGGCCCTCGCCACCCTCGAGGGCCGGTTCTGGCGCGACGACGACGGCCTCGTCGTCGACGTCTACGACCGCACCTGGACCGAGCTCGAGCCCTACCGCGGCGTGAACGCCAACATGCACACGGTGGAAGCACTGCTGGCCGCCGCAGACGTGACCGGCGAGTCCCGGTGGGCCGCGTATGCCGGTCGCATCGTCGAGCGCGTCGTGCACGGCTTCGCAGCGGGCAACGACTACCGCCTTCCCGAGCACTTCACTCCCGAGTGGCAGGCGCTGCCCGACTACAACCGCACGGATCCGGCGCACCCGTTCCGGCCCTTCGGCGTCACGATCGGCCACCTGCTCGAGTGGTCACGGCTGACGCTGCAGACCCGCGACGCGCTCGGGGATGCCGCGCCCGCGTGGATGCTGCGCCGACGCCGTCGCCCTCTTCGACGTGGCCGTGCGCGACGGCTGGTCGGTGGACGGCCGGCCCGGCTTCGTCTACACCACTGACTTCGCGGGCAAGCCGGTGGTCCGGGACCGGCTGCACTGGGTCGTCGCGGAGGGCGTTGGGGGCGGCGTGGGCGCTGCACGCGGCCACTGGCGACCCGGCATACCTCGAACGGTACGAGCAGTGGTGGGCGCATGCCCGCGAACTGTTCATCGACCCGGAGGACGGCTCCTGGCAGCACGAGCTCAACTCGCGGAACGAGCCCGCGAGCTCCGTGTGGGTGGGTCGCCCGGACGTCTACCACGCCTACCAGGCAGAGCTGCTGCCGTCGCTCGATCGACCCATCTCGTTCGCCGGCGCGCTGCTGCCGACTGGGGCCTCGATCGATTTTGTGAGGGCGATGGAGCGACTGCTAACGTTTGCCCCTCGTCGCGCCGCTAGCTCAATTGGCAGAGCAAGTGACTCTTAATCACTGGGTTCGGGGTTCGAGTCCCTGGCGGCGCACCAACTTTGCAGGTCAAGAGCCCGGCCCCTTGGGCCGGGCTCTACTTGCGTCCGAGGAAACCGTCCGACTTTGGATCTGAGCCGTGGTAGGCAGTGCCTCCTTCGAGCGCACCGGCGGCCACTCGGGTGTTCATTCCCCGGCCCATGTAGACGTCCATGGTGAGCGAGGGCCGGGCGTGGCCGAGCTGGTCGGCGATCTGCCGCGCGGACAGCCCAGCGTCGTCGAGGATTGTCGCGTTCGTCTTCCTGAAGGAGTGTGACGTGATCCATGCCAGGGCATCTGCGTCCGTGGGCCTTGACGCCTCGTCAGCCAAGACGATGAGTTCGCTCCTCCAGGGCTCAGTAATGCGATAGAGGCCTGCTAGGGCGACTACAGCCCGTGGCTCCAGCCGCACCCTGCCCGACTCGACGAGCTCGACCCGCGTCCTGGGCCAAGCGAGCGCCTCCGCCACCTCGGAGCCTGACTTGCGGCGGATCTTCTGGCACCGGCGAGCGCCGCGCCGAGGGCCTGACGGGCCTCGTTCCCTCGTGGCGCCCGCGCTCGCCGCAGGTCTCGGCGTACGTTTGTTGGGGTCGCGCAACCCACCGAGTGCATCGCAGAAGACTGCCTCGTCCGGTCTCATCCCTCGGCTGCGCCGGGTGGCCAGCATCTCGACCCCCCAGCTGGGGAGCGACGAGTATCCGCTGCCCGGCCGCGGACTTCGTCGGGCCCCGGACCAGTCCTCTCCCTGCCACCCGTGTCACCTGGCCGGTGATCGAGACCATGCCGGCATCGACGTCAACCTCCGACCAGAGCGGGCCGAGGGCTTCCCGATGCGGACTCCTGTGGCCAACAGGAAGAGGGTCAGGTCCGGAAGGTCCGCGGCGACCGCCTTGGGATCACGGG
Organism: uncultured Actinomycetota bacterium; assembly: GCA_963816385.1. Lineage (GTDB taxonomy): Bacteria > Actinomycetota > Actinomycetes > Actinomycetales > Dermatophilaceae > CAWFKL01. Next base: position 486,002 of record CAWFKL010000003.1, on the reverse strand, counting down.
AAAGAGTGGCGAACCACTCGCGACGCTCGTCATAGTTGAGCGCCCGCGGCCGGCGCTTGGGCGTGGACGGGACGTTCTCGGCATCGCGCACCGGGTTGGTGATTATGGCGCCGTGACGCGCGGCCAAACCCAGCACACCGGAGATCACGCTGCGACTCGACCTGGCCGTCGGTGCTCCCACCCGCTTCTTGATTGACTGAATCACCCGATCCACGAGAGGAGTGGTGACCTCGCCCAGTCGAACCTCACCACGCGCGGGCAGCGCGGCCGCGAGCGGTCTCAACGTCATCGTCGCCGGGGGCACACAGTCGCGCAATACGTCTATACAAATTCAGACACCGTCAGGTGAACCCTAAGTGTTCACTGCAGTTTGTTCGGCAGGCGATCCCTTTGTCGTCGCGGGTGGAACGGACGAGCGCACAAACACTGTGGGTCCCTTGGGCTCAGGGCGGCCGGAACGACATCGACGAAACGCCGAAGCGCCCCAGACCCTAAGGTCTGGGGCACTTGGTTGAGGCAGGTTGGTGCTTTGTCGCGAATCAGAGAGCGACCTTCACACCATCGGAGAACATCGAGTCGTGAAGCTCGAGCTGGGTGAGCTTGGCCCCCTTCGGGACGTCGAAGTAGACCTTGCCCTTGACGGAGTTGCCGGGGTTGATCTCCTCCCACAGCACCTGCGAGCTGTCGTCGTAGATCGAGGCCTTGCTGTCCGCGGAGAACTTCCGCTCCTTGGCGTCGAAGGCCAGCTGGTTGTCCGCGAACATGGACTGCGGCTCATCCCCAATGTTCTCGATGTTGAGCTGCACAGCGCAGAACTGGCCCTGGGCCTTGGTGTTCAGGTACTGATTGCCGACCGTCGAGATCCCACACTTGACGCTCTTGACGGTGAACTCGAACTTGCCGTCGCGGACCGGCGTGCCGATCTGCGAGGCGGCCGCGGGCTTGGGGTTAGCGGCGGGCTTAGCAGCGGCGGGCTTGGGAGCGGCGGGCTTGGGAGCGGCGGCCTTGGCAGCGGCCGGGGGCACGGCCTCTTCAGTGACTGTGACTGTGGTCGTGGTTGGGGTCGAGCCCCCTCCAGCCGCCGAGGTGATCGCGTTGCATGCGCCCATCAGAACCAGCGCGCCAACCACGCCGATGGTGATCTTCGCGCCCTTGCCCATGCCCTTCTTCTTCTCGAGGACGGGCGGGATGGGCTGCGGCGTTGGCAGCGGCAACCACTGGCCGTCCTGGGTGAGGACGTGGCCGTTGGCGACGTCGCCGGGCTTGTGCTCGGTGCTGGTGCTCACGATGGGCTGCTTTCTGATGTCGGCGTCGGTGAGCCGGGCGGCTCAAGCACGCTCTGCAGCTCCAGCCCGCTCTGACGAGGGCGGCTCGGAGCGTTCCCTGGGCTCCGGGGAAACTGGTCCAGCGTGCGCACCTGCTTGGTGTTGATAGGAAGACTATCATAGATCTATCGTTCTTCTTTACGGTGTCTATATGTCGTCTATTACACACCGCGGTCCCGACCAACACCTGCGCGCCGTCGCGGACGACGCCGCCCGCTCGATCGCCATGCGCGGGTACTGGCGGTCAATGACGCTCAGTGCGGTGCGGGACTCACTGGGTTCGGGGTTCGAGTCCCTGGCGGCGCACCAACTTTGCAGGTCAAGAGCCCGGCCCGATGGGCCGGGCTCTACCGCTGTCCACGAGACCCCCACTTTTCGAGTGTGCGCTCGAGCCTGCCGGCGAGGCGACAGCCACGCGGACAGGGAGCCGCCCGGCACCCGGGCGGCTCCCTCTCACCGGGCAGACTGGATGCGCGGTCGCGGTCGTTCGGGGCTGGGTCAGGCCGACGCGTTGCTGGGGCGTGCCCAGGGCCCGGTGATCGCGAACACGTATCCGGGCGACTGGATGTTGGCGAAGAGCACCTTGCCGTCGGCGCTGAAGGCGGGGCCGGTGAACTCGCTGTCGTTGAGGTCGTTACGGGCCAGCGGGTAGGACTTGCCCTGGTCGGTGACCCCGACCAGGTGCTGGATGCCCTCACCGTCCTCGGCGAGAATGATGCCGCCGTAGGGCGAGAGCGTCATGTTGTCGGGGCCGTCGTAGTTGTCGGTGTCGATGTCGGGGTCGGGGTTGACGGCGAAGATCGTCTTGAGCGTGACGGTCTCGGACTCGGGGTCGTAGAACCACACCTGGCCGTCGTGCTCGTTGACGCTGCCGTCGCTGTTGCGGGCGAAGCTGGCGACGAAGTAGGCGCCGCCGTCACCCCACCAGGCTCCCTCGAGCTTGCGGCTGCGGGTGATCTCGTCGTCGGCGAACTGCAAGCGCACCGAGGTCGTCCGGGCGTCACGGTCGGGAACCGCCTTCCACTGGACCTTGTAGCGGGTGCCCGGCTGCGTCGCCAGGGAGAGGTCGGGGATGTGTCTGCCACCGCGGTAGCAGCTCATCGCCTCGAGCTGGCCGGCGGTGTCACCGCCGTCGGCGAGCGCGAGCTCGCGCAAGGCGTCCTTGCCGCCGGTGAACCCGGTCGGGGGCGTCCACCGGTAGTACAGGCCGTTGGGGCCGCCCGCGTCCTCGGTCTCGTAGATGGCGTGGGTGCTCGGGTCGACCGCCACCGCCTCGTGCGAGAAGCGGCCGAGGAACTTCAGCGGCACCGGGCTCTTGCCGAGGTTGGCCGCCTGGCTGTCCGGGTCGACCTCGAACACGTAGCCGTGGTCCTTCAGGTAGCGGCCGACCTCTGCGCTGCTCGGTCTCCTCACAGGTCAGCCACGTGCCCCACGGGGTCTCCCCTCCCGCGCAGTTGTTGTGCGTCCCGGCGACGCTGGTGTACTCGCGGACCCGGTTGCCGTCAGCGTCCACCTCGATGTTGGACGTACCTCCGCGCGCGCCCTCGTCGTACGTCAGGCCAGCCAGCGGCGGGACCGGGAACGGCTCGCTGCCGCCGATCTCGTGGTTGTTGACGAGTGTCGAGCCGTTACCCCGCGGGAACACACCGGTCCCGTCCGGGTCGCTCGCGGTCGGGATGCCGTCGGCGGTCGGGGTCACCCCGCTCTGCGTGACGATGCGGTAGGAGAAGCCTGCCGGCAGCGACAGCAGGCCCTTCGGGTCGGGGACGAGCGGGCCGTAGCCGACGGACGAGCGCGGTGCCGCCTGCGCGCTTCCGGACCCGGCGATCACGTCGATGCTGCCGCTGATGGCGATGCCAAGCCCGGTGGCCGCGGCTCCACCGAGGAAGTTTCGGCGGTTGACTGACGAAGACATGTGAGTTGCCCTTTGAAAGGTTGGACGGTCGGAACTCTTATCCGATGCCGGATCGTCCCCAATTTCACCCAACACGAGATGGCGGCAGAGTGAACGCTGTGGCGACGTGCGTCGGCAGCGACCACACGAGGACCGATTCGGCGCACCTCCGCCGCTTGACAACGTACAACCAATCGGTTGTATGTTGTGAGCATGGACGCAGCAGACGAGGACCGGGCGGATGCCTGGTTCCACGCGCTGTCCGACCGCACGCGGCGCGACATCCTGCGCCGGGTGCTGGCCGGCGAGCACTCCGTCTCCACGCTCGCGGCGTCCTACGACATGAGCTTCGCCGCGGTGCAGAAGCACGTCGCCGTACTGGAGAAGGCGGGCCTGCTGACCAAGCGCCGGCAGGGGCGGGAGGCCCTGGCCAGCGGCGACGTGGCAGCCGTGCGGTCGGTGGGAGGGATGCTCGCCGAGCTGGAGTCCCTCTGGCGTGGCCGCATCTCCCGGATCGACGAGCTCATCGCCACGCCGGAGCCGCCCACCCAGCAGGCACCAACCCCACCCCACACAGAGAAGGACTGATCACATGCCCGTCACCGACGTCTCCCACGACCTTGACGCCCGGAGCCTGACCATCGTCGCGGACTTCGCCTGCCCACCGAAGCGGATCTGGGAGGTCTACGCGAACCCGCGTCAGCTCGAGCAGGTCTGGGGACCCCCGACCTACCCCGCCACCTTCGTCGATCACGACCTGGTCCCCGGCGGCCGGATGACCTACTACATGACCAGCCCCGAGGGCGAGAAGTCCTTTGGCTACTGGGAGGTCGAGACCGTCGACGAGCCGCACAGCTTCACCTTCGAGGACGGCTTCGCACTCGACGAGGGGTTCACGAAGAACCCCGACCTGCCGGTCGGCCGGAACGTCTTCTCCTTCACCGAGCACGACGGCGGCACCCGCGCCACCTTCGTGAGCACGTACGCCACCGCCGAGGCGCTGCAGAAGGTCCTCGAGATGGGTGTGGTGGAGGGCGCCTCCTCGGCGATCAACCAGATCGACGACCTCGTCGCCGCCTGAGGGAGCAGCGGCCGGCACGCTGCCGAGCGACGCACCGCGCCTTACGCCGTGGCAGCGGAAGGGGCCAGTCGACGAGGGTGCTCTCGACGAGCGGGCACCCATGCTCAGCTCGTTGAAAGGTCCGGCCTGAGGACGGCACGTGCAAGGTCGCACCTACACGCGAGCGCGCCGCTGGCCTAGCCTCGACCCACCGCCGTCGACGCCACGTCCACCGAGAAGGAGATGCCATGACGACCTGGGACCCCGACCGCCTCGCCGCCGTCGACGCCGTCGGCGAGATGACCGTCGCCGCCCACCGCCCCGACGGGACGCTCCGCACGCCGCGGATCGTCTGGCACGTCGTGGTCGACGACCGTCTCTGGATCAGATCGGTCCGAGGTGCCTCCGGCGGCTGGTACCGCGGCGTGCGAAGCACCGGGACCGGCCGCATCGAGGCCGGCGGCGCCACCACCGACGTCACCTTCACCCCTGACGACTCCTGTGACGACGCCATCGACCGCGCCTACCGGGACAAGTACGGCCAGGGCAGCTCCGTGCGCGCGATCACCAGCCCCGAGGCCCGCGCGACGACCCTGCGGGTCGAACCGGCCTGAACCGGAGCGGCTCCCCACGCCAGAGCAGTGGCGGCGCAGCAGGTCGAGCCCGTCTGCTGCCGCGTTTTCACGAATCCTCCTGTTCGGCCGATCTTCTGACCATAAGGTGGCGAGCGGGAAGGGGACTCCAATGCCACGATCTCGGTGCTGGCCGGGCGGCGGGTTGGTCGTCATCCCCGTGGCGCTGCTGGTGCTGGCGGGCTGCGGATCGTCATCGCCTGGATCTGCACCTGCCACACCAGCCGAGTCGAGCACACCATCGACCTCGGCAGAGGCAGCCGCTCCCGCTGGTGCAGCCTGGCTCGATGCCGGTCGGGGGGCCGCTGTCGTGAGCATGGGCAGCTCGAGCTGTGCCCCCCAGACCGGTGATATCGCGGCCAACGGGCAGACCGTGACGGTCACGTTCATAGAGCCGCCGGCCACGACGCCGTGCACCAGGGACTACGTGCCGCGGGCGTCATACGTTCCGTTGCCGTCCGGAGTCGACGTGACCAAGGCTGTGCAGATCGTCGGGACCGGAGCGATGCGGGCCACGGTCACGCTCAGCGCGCTGTCGGCGTCGCCAGCCTCCGCGGGTGACAACACCCCGAGCGCCGGATGGGTCGAGAGCTCGTCGGAAGGCTCGGACGTCCCCCAGGGCAGCTTCGCGTTCCTCACCTGGGGGTCGTCGACCTGCCCGCCCACGGTGGGGTCCGTCACGACGAAGACGGCCGCGACGCTGACCCTCAGGTTCGCCGCACCCTCGACAGCTGCGTGCACGATGGACATGGCGCCTCGCGTCGGCCTCACCCTCGCGCCGGCAACGGTGACGCGCAGCGACGTGAGGGTGTCGTTCCTGGGCGCGGGCATCGCCGGAACGACCGAGATGCTCGGCACGCGCTGACCTCGCGGCGACGTTGATCCACGCAGCTGCGGACGTCGATCGTCCGGTATCTGTTCTAGCGTGATCGGCATGCCCGCCACGACCTCAGTGCACACGGAGCGCCTCACCGTCCGCCCGCTCACCACCGACACCTGGCCCGCCTTCGCTGACCTCGTCGCCCGGCACAACGGCATCTTCGGCGGATGCTGGTGCACCTGGTTCCACTCGCTTTCACGCGACCCGGACCGCACGTATGACAGCAACCGCGACCTCAAGTGCCGACTGGTCGAGCAGGGACGCGCCCACGCCGCGCTGGTCTTCGACGGCGACGAGGCCGTGGGGTGGGCGCAGTACGGCACGCCGGAGGAGCTGCCGAACATCCACCACCGCAAGGAGTACGAGGAGGGGCTCCTCACGCCGCCGGACTACCGGATCACGTGCATCTTCGTGGACCGGCGCTACCGACAGCACGGCGTGGCAGCGCTGGCTCTGCAAGGGGCCCTGGACCTTATCGCCGAGGCCGGCGGCGGTGTGGTCGAGGGGTATCCGCACGACATGTCGAAGCAGCCCGCCGGCAAGAAGATGTCCTCCTCCTTCCTCTACAACGGCACCAGGAGGATGTACGAGCAGGCTGGCTTCAGCCACGAGCGGCCGAAGGGGCAGAAGAACTGTGTGATGACCAAGACGGTCGACTGCGCCTGACCGCGCGTGACCCCTGCGGAACGATCCACCTGCGGCAGCGCTGGTCCCCGCGCGACAAGCACGCCCGCTCGAGTGACCATGCGGACCAGTTCGCCCGTGCGCTGCTTCGGGCCCGCCAGGCTACGCTGCCCGAGTGACCCCCGAAGAGGTCGGTCGGTATGCCGAGTCGCTCCCGCAGGTCAAGCGCAAGGGAACCGAGACCCGTCCTGCCTGGTACGTCCATGACCGCTTGGTCGCGCGGCTGGCGGACCCGGATACCTTGGTGGTTCGAGTCCCCTTGAGCAAGCGGGAGGCGTTGCTCGAGACCTACCCGGACAGCTTCGGGGTGCCGCCCCGGATGGAGGCGCACCACAAGGTGGAGGCATATCTGGAGCACGCTCAGACTGAGGCCGTGCGCGCAGCGATCGACCTCGCCTGGGACATGCAGCGTCGCTGAGCGACTCCAACGCCCTCGTATGCCGCGGCGCTGCCCGTCGTCCGACGGTGGCGTCCCTAGGCTGGGCCGATGGGAACGCGTGCGCACGGCGAGGTCGATGCCTACATCAACCGGCTACCCCCGTGGCAGCAGGAGGTCTGCACCGAGCTGCGAGGGATCATCTGGGAGGCGGACCGGGACATCGAGGAGACCATCAAGCGGTCGGTCCAGCCGTACTTCGTCCTGCACGGCAACGTGTGCGCCCTGCTGGCGACGAGGGACCACATCAACCTGTTCCTCTACGACCCCACCGTCCCTGACCCGGAGCGCATCATCAACCAGGGCGAGGGCAACAAGACGGCCCGCGCCATACAGATCTACCGCGGAGATCGGATCGAGCGCGCCGCGCTGCTCGAGCTCCTCAGAGCCATCGTCAGCAACAACCGCGCCGGCGGCTGGCGACGCATCCAGAGCGCCAGCGGGTGACGCTGGTGTCAGCCGGCCACATCCTGGCGGCACCGAAGTGGGGATCAGGCCCATACACGGCCCCAAGACACGGATGACACCTCTATCGCGCCCGCGCTCCGCGCTCCGTAGCGTCGGCCTCTACCGAGCGGCGCTGAGGCCGCCCTGAGCCAGGAGCAGACCCCATGGCGCTGACCGAGAACTCCACACCCGTCCTGCCCGCCGAGGCGCCCGACGCTCCATCGGGCCCGCCCCCGAGGCTGCGTCGGATGTCGTTCGGCCTCCTGCTGGTCTATGTCGCGATCCTCGCGGTGAACTCCGGCGGCAACGGCATCCTCCTGCCGAACATCGTGGCGGGCCTCGACGAGGCCGGCAAGATCGGCAACCTTGCCATCGTCACCACGGTCGCGTTCATCGCGAACATCTTCGCGCAGCCCATCGCCGGGGCCCTGTCCGACGCCACCCGGTCGCGCTTCGGGCGCCGCACGCCGTGGATGGTCGGCGGCGCCCTGCTCGCGAGCGGCTTCCTCGTCGGCCTGCCGATGGCGCAGTCGGTCCTCACCGTTGCCCTCGTGTGGCTCGTCGTCCAGGTCGGGGTCAACGCGGTCCAGGCCGCCGCCACCGCACTCGTCCCCGACCGCTACCCAGTGGCCCGCCGAGGCGGCGTCTCGGCGATGATCGGCATCGGCATCACGATCGGCAACGCCGTGGGTGCCATCGTCGCCGGCAGCACTGCCTCGCAGGGGTTTCTCCCATACGCGGTCCTCGCTGCCCTCGTCCTCGTCATCGTCGGTGGCTTCGTCCTCGTCAACCGTGAGGAGCCGAGCACGCACCTCCCCCGCGAGCGGACGAGTGCCAAGGAGTTCCTCCGCGGCTTCTGGGTCGACCCTCGCAAGCACCCCGACTTCGCGTGGGCGTTCGCGTCGCGCTTCCTGATGGTCATCGGCTTCTACGGCGCCCAGACCTACGGCCTCTACATCCTGCGTGACTACATCGGCCTCAGCGACGCCGAGTCGAACTCGTTCGCCGCGACGATGGGCGTCGTCCTGCTCGTCGGCGTTCTCCTCTCCGCCATTGGCAGCGGCTGGCTCTCGGACCGCGTCGGCCGGCGCAAGCCCTTCATCGTGTGGTCCTCCGTCGTCATGTCGGTCGCCCTGGCCATCCCCCTGGTCGCGCCGACGAAGGAGGGCGTCCTCGCCTATGCCTTCCTGCTCGGCCTGGGCTTCGGCGTCTACATCTCCATCGACCTCGCGCTCATGACCGAGGTCCTGCCGGCCCGCCTCAAAGGCGCGAGCAGCGCCGGGCGCGACCTCGCCATCCTCGGCCTCGCCACGACGCTGCCCCAGGCGATGAGCCCGTCGATCGCCGCGGGACTGGTCACCCTCACCGGCGGCTACCCCGTCCTGTTCGTCGCCGGCATCGTGTTCGTCATGCTGGGGGCGGCGGCCGTGCGCCCGATCAAGGCCGTGCGATGACGGTGGTTGCCCGCGCAGGCGGGGCCGACTCCGCCGCGGAAGCGCCGGTCCCCGACATCACCAGGCTGGCCGACCGGCTCCCAGCCGGGACGCTGCTCACCGACCCCGCCTCCATGGAGCGCTACAGCCACGACGAGGCCGAGTGGGCGCCCTGGGCGCTGCCCCTGGCGGTCGCCCGGCCGAGTACCGCCGAGGAGGTGCGCACCATCGTCCAGTGGTGCGTCCTGCACGAGGTCCCCGTCGTCCCGCGAGGCGCCGGCACCGGCCTGTCCGGTGGTGCAAACGCCGTGCGCGGTGGGGTCGTCGTCAGCTTCGAGCGGATGACGGCGAGTGCTGCGCATCGACCCCGTCGAACGCCTCGCGGTGGTCCAGCCCGGCGTCGTCAACGACGACCTGCGCGCGGCCTGCGCCGAGCACGGGCTGTGGTACCCGCCGGACCCAGCGAGCTCCCCGTGGTCGACGATCGGCGGCAACGTCGCGACGAACGCCGGCGGCGTGTGCTGCGTCAAGTACGGCGTCACCGGCGACTACGTCCTCGCCCTCGAGGTCGTCACCGGCACCGGCGAGCTGGTGCGGCTGGGCCGTGAGACCGCCAAGGGCGTCGCGGGCTATGACCTCGTCTCGCTGCTCGTCGGGTCCGAGGGCACCCTCGGGCTCGTCACCGAGGTCACGGTGCGGCTGCGCCCGGCCCGCCCGCCCGAGCACACGGTCGTCGGCTTCTTCGACTCGCTCGTCGGGGCCGGCGAGGCCGTCGCGACCGTGGCTCGCGCGGGTGCCGTGCCCTCGGCCCTCGAGCTGCTCGACCGCCACTGCCTCACGGCGGTCAACGACTGGAAGAACCTCGGGATCGAGGCCGACTGCGAGGCCATCCTCCTCGCCCGGGTCGACGGTCCGGGTGCGACGGGTGTTGCCGAGGCCGAGGCCGTCCTTGCGTGCTTCCAGGGCGCCGGCGCCACGTGGGCCGCCCGTTCCGAGGACGAGGCCGAGGCGGACGCGATGTTCGCCGCACGCCGGCTCGCGTACCCCGCGTTGGAGCGGCTGGGGCCGGTGCTCACCGAGGACGTATGCGTGCCCGTGGGCCGCGTGCCCGAGATGCTCGCCCGGGTCCAGGCCATCGGTGAGCGGCACGACGTCCTCATCGCCAACATCGCCCACGCCGGCGACGGCAACCTCCACCCGCTCATCATCACGCCGCCTGGCGACGAGGCAGCGCGGGTGCGAGCCCAGGCCGCCTTCGACGAGATCATCGCCGAGGCCCTCGCCTGTGGCGGCACGGTGACCGGCGAGCACGGGGTCGGGCTGCTCAAGCGCGACGGGCTGAGCGCCGAGCTCTCCCCCGCCGTTCTCGACCTGCACCGCGCCATCCGCCACGCCCTCGACCCGCACGGCGTGCTCAACCCCGGGAAGGTCGTCGCCTGACCCGGCATCGGGGCGCCGATGAGTGAGGATGGGCTCGTGGCTGGACGAGACGACGACATCGCGGAGTCGGTCGCCGAGCTGCGCCGTCGCGCCGACGAGCTCGGCGTCCTCAACGACCTGGCCCGCCGGCTCGCCGCGCTCCATGACACCCGCGAGGTGCTCGACGAAGTGGCCCGGCAGGCCCGCCGGCTGCTCGGGGTCGACGTCGCCTACATCATGCTGCTGCGCGGCAGGCAGGCTGCGGATCGAGGTCGTCCACGGCGCGATGGGCGCAGCGATGCGCGGCATCGAGCTCGAGTCGGGGCAGGGCCTCGGCGGCCAGGTCCTCGCGACGGGGCGACCGCTCGCGAGCGAACGCTACCTCGAGGACACCCGGTTCCCCCACGGCGAGGGCACCGACGCGGCCGCTCTGAGTGAGCAGCTGGGCGGCATCCTCGGGGTTCCGCTCGTCGTCGGCGACGACACCCTCGGGGTCCTTCTCGCGGCGGATCGCCGGCCGCGGGCCTTCGGACGCCGCGACGTCGAGCTCCTCGCCGGGCTGGCCGCCCACGCCGCCCTCGCCCTGCGCACCGCCGACCTCTTCGACCGCGAGCGCGCCGCGGCCGCCGACCTGAGGTCCGTCAACGAGACCCTGCGCGCGGTGAATGAGAGCCGGCAGCGGGCCAGCGACCTGCGCGACGTCCTCAACGACGTCATCATCCGCGGAGGAGGGCTCGCCGCCGTCGTCACGGCGCTCGAGAAGGCGGCGGGTCTGGCGGTGGAGGTCCGCGACCACGACGGTCGGGCTCTTGCCGGCGAGCCGCCGGCCGAGGGCGGGCTCGTCGTTCCGGTCGACCTCCCGAGCGGGCGGGGTGGTCACCTCCTGGCTGCGCCGACGACCCAGGACGACGAGGAGACCCTGCGGCTGCTACGGATCGGGGCCACCACCGTGGCGGTCCTCATGGCGTCCGAGCGGTCGGTGGCCGAGGCAGAGCTGCGCACGCGTGGCGAGTTCGTCCATGCCCTGCTGTCCGCCGACGCCAGCGCCGACGAAGCAAGCCTGCTGCGCCGAGCTCGGGCCCTCGGCATCGAGCTCCACGCCATCACCACCGTGGCCGTCGTCGAGCCGGAGCCCGTGAGCGCAACGGCAGCCGCCGCGTTCGCCGCCCGCCTCGCGGCTGAGCTGCGCGGATGGTCTGCCGCGCACGGCGGCCAGGTCGTCGTGCTCCTCCCGGTCGCCGTCGAGCGAGCCCGCGAGGCCGTCGTGTGGTTGGCCGGCCAGGACGGCGCCACCCCCACGACGGGCCTCGCCCCCGGTGAGGGCGGCCCCAAGGGAGTGCGGTCCGCCCACGAGGACGCACGGCAGACCGCGGCCCTGCTGCTCGCCCTCGACCGCGCAGGCTCCTGCGCCACCAGCGACGAGCTCGGCATGTACAGCTCCCTCTTCAGCAGCTCGGGCCGTGCCGGGCTGGCGACCTTCATCCGCTCGACGGTCGGTCCGCTTCTTGCCTATGACGACGAGCGTCAGCGCGACCTGGCATCCACCGTCGAGACCTACCTCGAGCAGGCACGGCATCATGCCCGGACCTGCGAGGTCCTCCACATTCACCCCAACACGCTCTACCAGCGGCTGGACCGGGTCACGAAGGTCCTCGGCCCACAGTGGAAGGAGCCGGACCGGGCGCTCGAGCTGCAGGTCGCCCTGCGGCTGCATCGCCTCCTCGCCAACCGTCCGGGGTGAGCGCTACGGGCACATCCGTACGGGCACCTCCGGTACGGGGACACCGGGATGGGCGCATCCACACTGACACCCGGCGGACGGAGAACTTCTCCATGGCCGAGCGAGCTCTTCGGAGCTAGCGTCGGGTCACTGCCCCCGAACCAGGAGCCCGACGGCATGCCGACCTTCCGTACGACTGACGACGTCACCCTCTCCTACACCGACGAGGGCGCCGGACGCCCGGTCGTCCTGATCCACGGCTACACCGCGCCCGCATCGTCCTGGGCACTCACCCTCGACGCCCTGCTCGACGCCGGGTACCGCGCGATCGCCTTTGACAGGCGCGCCCATGGGGAGTCCGAGACCCCGGCTCACGGACAGCGGATGGCGCGGCACGGGCGCGACCTGGGCGAGCTCCTGGCCCACCTCGACCTCGACGCCGCGGTCGTCGTCGGCGCCTCGATGGGCGGCAACACCATCTGGGCCTATGTCGACCAGTTCGGACCGGCCCGGCTCAGCGCCGCGGTCATCGTCGACCAGACCCCCAAGATGCTCAACGACGATGGCTGGCGCTACGGCTTCTACGGCTACGAGGCCCACAACGAGGGCACGCTCTTCGCCGAGGGCGTGCCCGACTCCGGGCGTGGCCGCACCGTCGACCGGTCCGGCGCTGCGGTCCTGCGCCTTGTCGAGCGCCTTGGTGGCCCGCCGGCGTTCCGCGACCCCGCGGCCGCCGAGACGCTCCCGCTGCTCGCTGACCACGCCAGGCAGGACTGGCGCGACGTCGTGCGGCGCTTTCCCCTGCCGCTGCTCATGCTCGCCGGTCGCGAGAGCCAGATCTGGCCCTGCGAGCACGCCGAGGCCGCCGTCGCCGGGTCGGCGCGCGGTCGTGCCCTGGTCATCGAGGACGCCGGCCACGCCATCAGCTTCGACCAGCCCGACCGGTTCAACGAGGTGCTCCTCGAGTTCCTCGCGGAGGTCGACGCCGACGTCGCGCGGCACGCGCCCACGGGGCGCGAGGCGGCAGGCGCACGGTGAGGCTCGCGACGCAGACCTACGGTGACGGCCCCCGGCGGATCGCCCTCGTCCACGGCCTCAGCGCCGATGGCGCCCTGTGGCGCGGGCTCACCGAGCGCATCGTCGCCGCGGGCGGCGCCACCGTGACCACGGTGGACCTGCGCGGGCACGGCTCGAGCGAGCGGTCCGACGTCTACACCGTCGACGCCTTCGCCGACGACCTCGTCGAGACGCTTCCGACCAGCCTCGACCTCGTCGTCGGGCACTCCCTCGGTGGATCGGTGCTCGAGCGGGCCGTGGGCCGCCTGGACCCGGCCCACGCGCTCTACCTCGATCCCGGGTTCCGTCTGAAGCTGCCCACCGAGGGCCTCGCAGGGCGCCTGTTCTGGGCCGCCGCGCCCGTGACCCTGGCCGTCGCGGCACTGTCACAGAAGCGTCGCAGCCGCGGCCGACCTCCCCTGGCTCCGCAGGACGCGCTCCTGCGAGACGCGGCGCTGGCCCAGTTCGACCGGCGGATGACGATCGCGGTCTTCCGCGATGTCGCCCACCATCCCGCGCCGCTCGCCGCACCAATCGTCCCCTCGACGATCGTGCTGTCCGACGACTCCGCCGCGGTCCTGCCGGATGCAACCTCCGAGCGGCTGGCCGACCTGGGCTGGGAGGTCCGTCGGCTTCCCGGCGTGGGGCACGACTTCTGGCTCCAGGACGCGGGCCGCACCGTCGACGCCGTGGGCGACCTTCTCGTGGGCGAGCCCGCATAGGCCCACGACTGCCGCGTGGTCGACACGTTCCTGCGCGCGTCGTCACCATCCTTGACCGCGGGGACGAGAGCGCGCCCGGCGCGGGGACACCCTCAGCCGACCAGCTCCGTGCTGTCGTCGATGATCTCCGAGACGGCATCGATCGCGCGGGTCAGGAGCGGCTCCGACGCGCCGAGGTGCGAGAGGGCGTTCGCCGCCCGGCGTGAGAAGTCACGGCTCTCGAGGTGGAGACGTGCCACGTTCGGGATGAGGTCCTTCTCGTTGAGCGCCCACGCTCCGGCGCGTGCGTGGAAGGCGTGTGCCGCGAGCATGAGGGCGCGTGCGAGGCAGATCGCGACATAGGCGACGTCGAGACGTCTGACGCCCTTGCGTGCGCAGTCGAGCAGGAACGGCGCCTCCCACAGTGCGCTGGTGAGCGCGGCGACGAGCGCTGGCGGGTAGACGACGGTCTCCTGCCGCAGGGCGGCGAGAGCACCCGTGGGATCGCTCAACACCTGAGCGCAGGCCAGCTCGCCCGCATACGACACGTCGAGGAAGCCCAGCGGGTGGCCGGCCTGTGCATGGAACCGGTACTCGCCGCGCTGAGCGCGGGCCCACTGCTCACGGACGCGCCCGACATCGCGGAGGATCCAGTCGACCGGCGTGGCATCGACGGTGAGCCAGCCTCCGGCGTCCACCCAAGGACCCCATGAGCCGGGGGGCCCGATCTCGACGTCCGTCGTGGACCACTGAGCTGCCAGTGCGCGCAACGCTGGCAGGTCGAGCCCGTCGCCGTAGTAGACCCCGAGGTCCACGTCCGAGGACGGCAGGTGCGTGCCGCGAGCCCGGCTACCACCCAGCGCGACGCCGATGACCCCCGGCACTCGGGCCAGCTCGGCGGCCATCTGCGCGACCGCGGCGTCTGTCAGCACCGGGAACACCTCCACCACCGATGCTGTCGCGATCGGGTCGGACCCCCAGCCACCAGTCCAGGGAGATGCTCGGTGGCCACAGGGTGAAAGCCTAGGCGCGCTGGAGGCGCGGTCGCTTCGGTGTCCGGGTGATTAACCCGGTGACGAGCGCGGCGCCCACCGGGATAGTTACCGACGTGGAGGAGGTCGAGGTCGTCGTCGCGCATCAAGAGCGCGCGACCCTGCGCGTCGGTGACGTGTTCCTCAAGGTCGACACTGACCAGGCGCGCACCGACGTCGAGGTCGAGGCGATGGCATTGGCACCGATCCCCACACCCGAGATCCTGTGGCGCAGGCCGCCGGTCCTCGCCCTCGCCGCCCTCCGCGGCCGGCCACTCGGCCGCCTCGGTCAACCGTCGAGCGCCTCGCCGGCGGCATGGGCGGCGGCCGGTGGCATGCTGCGGCAGCTGCACGACGCGCCGCCCCCCTCGTGGCCAGGGGCAAGCCTGGAGGAGAAGGTGTCGAGCCTCGAGCGCGAGTGCCGGTGGCTCCTGGACAACGACGTCCTTCCGGCCCAGCTGGTCACGCGTAACCGCGAGGTCGCCGAGCGCGCCCTCCGACCCTGGACCCCGGTGTTCATCCACGGCGACCTTCAGGTCGCCCACGTGTTCGTCGCAGGTGACGAGATCACAGGCGTGCTCGACTGGTCCGAGGCCGGCCGGGGCGATGGCCTCTACGACCTCGCCACCCTCACGCTGGGTCACCCCCAGCGCCTCGGCGACGTCATCGCCGGCTACGGCGCGGACGTCGACGTCGACGTGATCCAGGCGTGGTGGTCCCTGCGCAGTCTGACGGCGATCCGCTGGCTCGCGGAGCACGGCTTCGATCCGGCGGCGCCGGGTTGCGAGGTGGACGTGCTGAAGGCCCGGCTGTGACCGGCTCGACCCGCGCATCCGATCCGTGAAGCTGTGACCCCTCTACCCGTCGACGTCCTCCGGTCGGTCGGGGGTCTGGGTCGACTCGTGTCGCGTGCGCTCTGGGTGCTCTGTGCGGTCGGCCGACTCTTCGAGGATGGCGTGCGCCTGGGCCTCGGGGTCGTCACTGCCTGCCACCTGCTCCTCCGGCAGCAGCTCGGCGCGTGCGTGGACGCGGTCATCGGCTGGCTCCTGGCTCATCCCTCGACGGTACTCGGTCACCTGCCCGCAACCGCGGCGCACCGGAGCAGAGTCACAGCCAGCGACGCACCCGCTGCGCGTAGTCGTCGTAGCGTGCGCCGAACCGTTCGTGCAGGAAGCGTTCCTCGGGGCGGATCGCGCCCCAGGCGACGAGCAGCACTGCGGCTGGAAAGAGCACGAGCCCCCAGAACGTGGGTGCGAGCAACGCCAGGCCCAGGTAGAGCGAGAGGAGGCCGACGTACAAAGGGTTGCGCGAGAGCCGGTAAGGCCCCTCCTCGATCATCGCGCGCGTCGCCTCTCCCGGCAGCAGGCCCGTCTCGTGGCGGTGGAAGAGCCACAGTGACCACCCGTTCCACCCGACGAACAGGAGCACCAGCGTCCAGCCGAGCGGGACGCGCCACCCACCGAGATCGAGCGGGTCGCCCCAGAGCAGGGTGGCCAGCCAGCCGACGAGCAGGGGCCCGCCGATCGCCACCGGCGGCCAGAGCCGGAAGGCGACCGTTGCCTCGGAGCCGTGCGCCATGCCTGCAGTATGACGAGGTACAGCCGCGTACCCGGCGTGAGCATCGAGAAAGGTGCCTCCGTCGATCGGGTCGAGGTGTCGGGTCGGAGCGCGTCGTCCGCACCGCTCATGCGTCGCTACACGTGGCGCGGGCGTTCAGTCGGGTGCCGCGGCTCGAGGACCCGCCAGCCACGCTCTTGCGCCCGGATGTGGTGGCCCGAGGTGCGTGGACCCAAGTCGTTCGTTGGGCGACCGCCTGGACCACCCGCTGCTTCGGCCGGAATCGTGTATCAGCCTGACGCGGCAGACGCACCGATGGACTATGGGACGAAGGCGGCGTGCTGTAGCGCGCTGGCGGTCACCGAGGAGGCGGACATGGGCAGTTTCGACAAGGACCTGGACAGGGGTGAGCAGACCGAGGAGGTCGTGGCCCCGGACCTGCCCTTCGACGACGACTTCGAGCCGGGCGACCGTGGCATCACGGTGCGCGGTCCGGGTCAGAGCGTGCCCAAGGCGCGGGCCTTCACGAAGTACCTGCCGGTGGGCATGTGCTGCCAGTTCGTCTGGAACTGCATCGCCGCCCCCCACCGCTTCGGACTCGCCGACGCCAACGCCGCCTGGGCACGGTCGAAGATGCGGCGGACCGACCAGAGCCCGCCACCTGGCGCGCCCGTCTACTGGGCAGGTGGAAAGCACGGACACATCGCGATCTCCGTCGGTGGCGGCGCCGTGCGATCGACCGACTGGCCCGAGAAGGGCAGCGTGGGAGAGGTGTCCATCTCGCGGATGACCTCGTCGTGGGGCATCACCTACCGCGGTTGGTCGGCCGACTGGGCCGGCGTGCCGATCCCCGGTGTCGGCAC
Organism: uncultured Actinomycetota bacterium; assembly: GCA_963816385.1. GTDB lineage: Bacteria > Actinomycetota > Actinomycetes > Actinomycetales > Dermatophilaceae > CAWFKL01. Next base: position 468,864 of record CAWFKL010000003.1, on the reverse strand, counting down.
CGCCGGCACCGGCGCCACTCGTCGCGGCCGGTTCCGACAAGCTCGGCCCCATCGACGACGAGGCGATCCGGCCGGGCAAGCGCAACGAGACGGTACGGCGCTTCAACGCGGCGCTGTGGAAGTCCATGCCATCCGACTACCGCGCCTCGCACCAGAAGGCTTGGAAGAGCGAGGCCGCTGACCTCTACGGGCCGGTGAGCCAGGAGGTGTGCTTCGACAAGTACGCCCTGCTCAACAAGAAGGACCCGAAGCGGTGGCCGCTGCCGACGAAGCCGGTCTGGCCGGGCAAGGCCCTGCTGCGCCTCCTCGGGGGCACACCAGACTGACGCCCACGAGAGCGACGCCGGCACTGCCGCACTCGCGGCCCCTGCCGACCTCCGCCCACCCTGCTGCGGCCCTCGGCCGACGTGGCGCTCAGCGGCGGCGGCGCAACAAGCCGATCGCCACGACGACGGCGACGACAGCGACGGCGACCGCCGCGATGCGCTCGACGCGCAGGCGTCCGTCATCGGTGTGGGTCGCCGCGTCGAGCTTCAGCTTGAGGCCCTGAGCCTGACGCTGCGCGATGACGTGCGGCTGTGCACGATAGGCGAGCTCGTTGACCGTGCCCTCGAGGCGGGCCCTCGCGGTCTGGATGTCCTGCTCGAGGCGTGCGGTGTCACTCATGCTGGCTGTCCTTTCGAGGGTCTACTTCGACTCTAGTGGGGCCATACCCCACGAGGCGCACCGTCGGCTCAGGCCGCGATGCCGAGGTCACGCCGCAGCTTGGCCACGTGACCGGTCGCCTTGACGTTGTAGAGCGCGTGGCTGACGGTGCCGTCCTCGCCGACGACGAAGGTGGAGCGGAGCACGCCCTCGACGGTCTTGCCGTAGAGCTTCTTCTCGCCGTATGCGCCGTAGGCCCGGTGCACGGCGAGGTCGGTGTCGGACAGCAGCGTTATCGACAGGTGGTCGCGCTCGCGGAACGTCGCGAGCTTCGCCGGCGAGTCCTTGCTGATGCCGAGCACCTCGTAGCCGTCCTTGCGCAGCGTCTCGATGGAGTCGCTGAAGTCACAGGCCTGCGTCGTGCAGCCCGGCGTCATCGCCGCCGGGTAGAAGTAGACGATGACCTTGCGACCGGCGAAGTCGGAGAGGCTGACCCGCTTGCCGGTGTCGTCGGCGAGGGTGAAGCCTGGGGCCTGGTCGCCGGTCTCGAGGCGAGTGGTCACGGTGCGCTCCTTCGTTGGTGCGACTGGGTCTGGGGACGACCTACGGACGGTACGGGTCGGCGAGGGTCGGTGCGGACGGCGGGACTCGAACCCGCACACCTAGGGCACAGGAACCTAAATCCTGCGTGTCTACCAGTTCCACCACGTCCGCCGGGCTGCGCCACCACTGTAGTTGGCGTCACGCGCGGACCTGCCTCAGGTCCCGTCAGTCGACCCGGACGTTGACGACGTGGATGCCAGTGGCGCCGTCGGGCGCGGGAGGCGCCTCGTAGGGCGACTGCACCTCGCCGGTCGCGTCATAGGCTCGCACGCGGAGGTCGTGGCTGCCGGCGGTGGCGTCCCATTCGTAGACCCACTGACGCCACGTGTCGATGCTCGCGTCGACGGCGAGTCGTGCCGGCGTCCACGGGCCCTGGTCGACCTGCACCTCCACCTTCGAGATGCCACGGTGCTGCGCCCAGGCGACGCCGGCCACGGCGACCTTGCCCGCGTTGACCCTTGCGCCGGCCCGGGGGACGTCGATGCGCGAGCTCGTCTTGACCGGCCCCAACGGCGACCACCCGCGCGGGGTCCAGTAGCCCTGGTCCTGCGCATAGGTGGTCACCTTGAGCTCGGTGACCCACTTCGTCGCGGAGACGTAGCCGTAGAGTCCCGGTACGACGAGCCGGGCGGGGAAGCCGTGCTCGAAGGGCAGTGGCTCGCCGTTCATCCGAATCGCGAGCAGGGCGTTGCGGTCGTCGGTGAGCGCCTCGATCGGGGTGCCGCAGGTCCAGCCGTCGACGCTCCTCTGGAGGACCATGTCGGCCTCGGCCTTGGGGCCGGCCATCTTCAGCAGCTCGCGCACTGGCCAGCCGGTCCAGACCGCGTTGCCCGTGAGGTCTCCCCCGACCTCGTTGGAGACGCACATCAACGTGACGAGCGCTTCCTGCATCTCCTTGCCCTGCAACGTCTTCCAGTCGATCTCGACCTCACGATCCACCAACCCGGTGACCTTCAGCCTCCAGTCCGCGGTGTCGACGCGTGGCACGACGATCGCCGTGTCGATGCGGTAGAAGTCACCGTTCGGGACGATGTAGGGCGTCAGCCCGTCGATGTGCAGATCGGCGCCCGCGGGGATCGCCAGCTTGGTGCCCGCCACCTTGACCGGTTGCGCGGCCACGGCCTCGCGCGACGCCACCGCGGCCGTCGAGCCGCCTCCGAGGACGGAACCGAGGTATGCCGCCGCGCCGCCCACGAGACCACCGATGAGCCAGCGACGGGTTGGCCCCGTCGCTGCAGCAGTTGAGTTCGCTGCGTGGGCCCGACTCAGGTACCACAGACCGGCAGCAACCCCGAGCAGCGTGGGCACGATGTCGGCGGGCGTGGCACCCGGACGCGACAGCACGGCAGCGGCACCGATCGCCCCGACCACGGCGAAGAGCACGAGCGCCAAGGTGAGCCGGCGAAGCGCGATCACGCCGATCACCGCGCAGACGAGCGCGAGCACCACGACGGTGCCCACGAGCAGGGCCCGTTTGTCGTTCGTGCCGAACACCGCGATCGCGAAGTCCTTGAGCCACGGCGGGGTCCGGTCGATGAACGCGCCGCTGACGGCGGCGATCGGTGCCGGCTGACCGCCCGCGGCGCCGATCGAGGTCAGCACGGCGGCGAGCAGCGTGCCGAGCCCGATGGTGAGCAGGCCGGCGACGAGCCCGTCCACCGCTCCGACCCACGCCGGCACGGCGCGGATGTCGAGTGCGCGAGGCGTCTGTGGGGTGGTGGGCGGGCTCGTCGTGGTCATGGCCTCAGGTGCTCCTTCAGGTGTGGCACCAGTGCGCGGAAGGCGAGCGCGCGGTGCGACACGGCGTTCTTCTCGTCGGCGGCATACTCCGCCAGGGTGCGTTCGGCGCCGACAGGTTGTCCGGATGGCACGAAGATCGGGTCGTAGCCGAAGCCGCCATCGCCGCGTGGCTCTCGCGCGACGGTGCCGGGGAAGCGGCCCAGCTCTGCGGCCGAACGGCCGTCCGGAAGCACCAGAGCGGCTGCGCAGACGAAGGCCGCGGCGCGGTGCTCGTCGCGCACGTCACCGAGCTGCGCCAGGAGCAGGTCGAGGTTGGCGCGGTCGCCTCGACCGCCGGACCAGCGGGCGCTGAAGATCCCAGGTGCTCCACCGAGCACGTCCACGGCGAGGCCCGAGTCGTCGGCGAGCGCCGGCAGACCGGTCGCCTCCGCGGCCGAGGCCGCCTTGAGGATGGCGTTCTGCTCGAAGGTCACCCCGTCCTCGACGACCTCCGGCGCGGTGGGGAAGCCGTCGAGGCCGACGATGTCGAGCGACAGCTCGGCGCACGCGTCGGCGAGGATCTCACGCAGCTCCTCCACCTTGTGCGCGTTTCGCGTGGCGAGGACCACGCGCGTCACGCGACGACCTCGTCGGCGAGGGCCGCCTGCTGCATCGTCGTCAGGTCTGCGCAGCCGCGTGCCGCGAGGTCCAGCAGGGCATCGAGCAGGGCTCGGTCGAAGGGCTCGCCCTCGGCCGTGCCCTGCACCTCGACGAAGCGACCGTCACCGGTCATGACGACGTTCATGTCGGTCTCGGCGGTCGAGTCCTCCGGGTAGTCGAGGTCGAGCACGGGCTGGCCCGCCACCACGCCGACGGACACCGCGGCGACCGATCCGGTCAGCGGCTGGGCGGACGCGCCGATGAGGCCGCGGGCGCGCGCGTCCTCGATCGCGTCGACGAGGGCCACGTAGGCGCCCGTGATCGCGGCCGTCCGGGTGCCCCCGTCGGCCTGGAGCACGTCGCAGTCGAGCACGATGGTGTTCTCGCCCAGCGCCTTGGTGTCGATGACGGCGCGGAGGCTCCGGCCGACCAACCGGCTGATCTCATGGGTGCGCCCACCGATGCGGCCCTTGACGCTCTCGCGGTCGGACCGGGTGTTCGTCGCCCGTGGCAACATGGCGTACTCCGCCGTCACCCAGCCGGCGCCCTTGCCCTTCAGCCAGCGCGGCACTCCGGCGGTGAAGGAGGCGGCGCAGAGCACCCGGGTGCGGCCGAACTCGACGAGGACACTGCCCTCCGCGTGGTCGAGCCAGCCGCGCGTGATCCGCACCTCTCGCGTCTCGTCCGGGGCACGGCCGTCATGTCGTTGCGTCATGCCCCTGAGGCTAGCCATGCCTCCACGCTAGGCCGGAATCGTCGGCACCGCGACGGGCGCTCCGCCGCCGTTCGCGGAACGTAAGGAGCGAGGCGTGCCCGGGTGGCTCAGCGCGTGCTCGCCGCCGAGAGTCGCTCGACCTCGTCGGGCAGAAGCTGCAGGTCCGCCGCCTGCACGGAGTCGGTGATGCTCTCAGGACGCGAGGCGCCGGGGATCGGCACCACGACGGGTGCGAGGGCGAGCTCCCAGGCGAGAGCGACCTGCTGCGGGCTCACCCCGTGCTCGCGTGCCACCTCGGCGAAGGCGTCGTGCGCCGACCCCAGCTCGGCGGCCTTCGAGATCCCGCCGAGCGGGCTCCACGGCAGGAACGCGAGACCGAGCTCGGCGCAGAGGTCGAGCTCTCGCTGGCTGCTCCGGTAGGCCGGCGAGAACTGGTTCTGCACCGACACGAGACGCCCGCCGAGCACCTCCTGCGCCTCGCGGATCTGGTCGGGGTCGGCGTTCGAGATGCCGGCCATCTCGATGACCCCGGCGTCGAGCAGGTCGCCCAGCGCGCCCACCGACTCCGCGTAGGGCACGGAGGGGTCGGGCCGGTGGAACTGGTAGAGCCCGATGGCCTCCCCGCCGAGCCGCTGCAGCGAGGCCTTCGCCGCCTCCGCGAGGTGCTCGGGCCGACCGTCCAGGGTCCACGAGCCGTCTCCGGGTCGCACGTGGCCACCCTTGGTCGCGACGAGCACGGCGCCGCCGGTCGCCGGACCAGGAGTCGAGGGCCTTGGCGATGAGCGACTCGTTGTGCCCCACCTCGCCGGGGTCGCGGTGGTAGGCGTCCGCGGTGTCGATGAGCGTGACGCCCGGCGTCGAGCGCCGCGTGGATGGTCCGGATCGAGCGATCCTCGTCTGGGCGCCCTTCGATCGACATCGGCATGGCACCGAGCCCGATGGCGCTGACCTGCCTGGATCCGATGGTTCGCTGCTGCACGGTCTCTCCTCAGGGCTGTCGGTGGGCTGTCGGTGGGCGGTCGATGGGCTGTCGGTGGGCTGTCGGTCGCGCGACCGGAGCGGTGGCCCGGACCTGTCACCCGTACCCGCGCCTCGGCGGATCGTGCGCGCTCCGGCGGGCCGACGGCATACGCCGACGGTCAGACGGTGTAGGTGACCCCCGGCTCGGCCATCGTCCACCTCACGCGGCCACACCGCGGCTGCCTGCGCCCGACAGACCTCCGGGTCGTTCCACGGCGGGCAGGTGGGTGAGCATCAGCCGTCCGACCCCGCCGGCGCGCACTGCCGCCTCGGCGGCCCTGCTGCCGGAGAGGTGGATGCCGGTGACGGTGTCGCGGCCGTCGACGAAGGCCGAGTCGGCGAGCACGAGGTCGGCGCCGGCCATGAGCGGGCCGAGAGCGTCGCAGGCGTCGGTGTCGCCGGTGTAGGCCAGCACCCGTCCGTTCGCCTCGACGCGGAAGCCGTAGCTCTCGACCGGGTGCTGGACCCGCGTCGGCGTGACCGTGAACGGGCCGACGGTGAAGGCGGCGCCGTCCCGCAGGTCGTGGAAGTCGAACGCTCCGAGGAAATCCTCGGACGTCGACGCTGCCGTAGGCGCGCGCGAGGTGCCGACCGGTGCCTGCGGGACCCCACGTCGGCACCGGCCCCCGGCCGGGCCCACCCGGCACGTACTTCATCAACACGTAGAGACCGCACATGTCGATGCAGTGGTCGACGTGCAGGTGGCTGAGCAGGACGGCGTCCACGGCATTCGGGCGGATGTGTCGCTGCAGCGAGCCGAGCGCCCCACTGCCGAGGTCGAGCACGATGCTCCACGTGCGGCCCTCGTGCTCGGCCCGCACGAGGTAGCAGGACGCAGGCGAGTCCGGGCCGGCGAAGGAGCCCGAGCAGCCGACGATCGTCACGTCCACGGTGTCGAGCCTAGGTCGGGGCGCCGACGATCGCGCGGACGCGGAGCGTCGGCTGCGTCACACGACGTCGTCGCCCATGAGGGCGTGGGCGAGCGTCTCCTGGAGCCACGTGAGGAAGTCGTACCACGCCATCGCGTAGCCGAGCGGGTCGTCGTCGTCGATGGTCGCCATCGACGCGTGCAGTGCCTCGGCGTCCTCCTCCGTGCGCATCCCCATCCGCTCTCCGAGGAGCAGCCGTACGTCCGTGAGCGCGATGAGGAAGGCGGGAGCCTCTTGCGGGCCGAGCACCACGCGGTCGTCGACGGCCGCGTCGACGCGGGCGATGGCGATGTCGAGGTTCGAGCTCTTGCGCTGGCGCAGCCCTTCCTCGGTGAGCCGGCGGAACTCGGCCGCCACCTCCTCGTCGCCGCGGTGGGCGCTCGGCAGCAGCCGGTCGAGGGCGGGGTCGCGGTCCGGGTCGCGCGTCGCCGCCATCCGGGTCGCCCTCGGGATGGGTGGCGCTTCCGGTCTCGCCGGAGACCGGGTCGAGACCTGGTCGGAGGCCGCCAGGGAGACGCCCATCGAGGCGACGAGGTCGTCGAAGGCGTCGCCGGTGGGCTCGATCTCGGGCGAGAGCAGCACGCGGGTCTGCTGCATGAGCCCCGAGATGATCGTGCGCTCGCCCTCGTCGAGCAGGGCGACGAAGCCCTCCGGGTCGGACAGGAACGCGCGTGCCATCACTCGTCCTTCTCGAACGTCGCCCAGAGCCCGTAGCCCTGCAGCGCCTCGGCGTCGCGCTCCATCGACTCACGCGGCCCGTTGGACACGACGGCGCGGCCCTTGACGTGCACGTCCATCATCAGCTTCTCCGCCTTCGCCCTCGAGTAGGAGAAGTACGTCTCGAACACCCACGTCACGTACGTCATCAGGTTGACCGGGTCGTTCCACACGATGGTGACCCAGGGCAGGTCGGGCGAGACGACCTCGTCGACGGAGGTGACCTCCTGCTCGGTGGGCGCGAGGGACAGGGTGGCGGTTGGCACACGACAACCCTAGGTGCCCCGACAGCTCTGCCGTATGCCGCGTGGCCGCCGCCCGTAAGGTGGCGTGCGTGACCACCGGAGGAGCCATCTCGAGCAGCACGGCGCTGCTGACCGACCACTACGAGCTGACGATGCTGCAGGCCGCTCTGGCCTCGGGGGAGGCCCATCGGCGCTCCGTCTTCGAGGCCTTCGCGCGGCGGCTGCCGGACGGGCGGCGCTACGGCGTCGTCGGCGGCACCGGACGCATCCTCGAGGCGCTCGAGGACTTTCACTTCGGTGACGACGAGCTGCGCTTCCTGCGAGACACGGGCGTCGTCGACAAGCCCACCGTCGACTGGCTCGCCTCCTACCGTTTCAGCGGCGACATCAGCGGCTACGCCGAGGGCGAGTGCTACTTCCCCGGGTCGCCGGTGCTCGTCGTCGAGTCGAGCTTCGCCGAGGGGGTCGTCCTCGAGACGCTTGTCCTCTCGATCCTCAACCACGACACGGCGATCGCCTCCGCCGCCTCCCGGATGACCTCGGCGGCGGACGGCCGTCCGTGCATCGAGATGGGCTCGCGGCGCACCCAGGAGGAGGCTGCCGTCGCGGCCGCGCGCGCCGCCTACATCTGCGGCTTCGACGCGACGAGCAACCTCGAGGCCGGTCGTCGCTACGGCGTGCCGACGACGGGGACCGCCGCACATGCCTTCACCCTGCTCTACGACTCCGAGCGCGAGGCCTTCACCGCCCAGGTCGCCGCCCTCGGCAAGGGCACCACGCTGCTCGTCGACACCTACGACGTGCGGGAGGCCGTCGATCTCGCCATCGAGATCGCCGGGCCCGAGCTCGGCGCCGTCCGGCTCGACTCGGGCGACCTGCTCATCCAGGCCAAGGAGGTGCGGGCCCAGCTCGACGCCGCGGGCAACTCCGAGACCCGCATCATCGTCACCTCCGACCTCGACGAGTTCGCCATCGCCGCCCTCGCGGCCGGGCCGGTCAGCGGCTACGGCGTCGGCACGGCGCTCGTCACGGGATCGGGAGCGCCCACGGCATCGATGGTCTACAAGATCGTGTCGCGCGCGGACGACTCGGGCGCCATGCGGGGCGTGGCCAAGAAGAGCAAGGACAAGCTGTCGGTCGGCGGTCGGAAGTGGGCGCTGCGGCGGCGCGACGAGGGCGGCGTCGCGCAGGCCGAGGTCATCGGCATCGGCGAGCGGCCGATGGACGACGGCGACGACCGGCCGCTCATGATCGACCTCGTGCGCGACGGCGAGGTCGTCGACCACCAGGACATCCACGAGGCCCGAGCCCGCCACGAGGCCTCACGCGCCGAGCTCCCGCGATCGGCCGCTCAGCTCTCGCGCGGTGAGCCCGTGATCCCGACCGTCTACGAGGAGGACTGAGTCATGGCTGGTTCCGGCGCACGCGCGCTCATCATCGTCGACGTGCAGAACGACTTCTGCGAGGGTGGCTCGCTCGCCGTGGCCGGGGGCGCCGAGGTGGCACGTCTCGTCTCCGAGCACGTGAGCCGCCACGCGACCGACTACGACCACGTCGTGGCCACCGCCGACTGGCACATCGACCCGGGTCCGCACTTCTCGGCGACGCCGGACTACGTCGACTCGTGGCCCGTCCACTGCGTCGCCGACAGCGACGGGGCGGCGTTCCATCCGCGGCTCGCCGGCGCGCTGGGTCACGTCGAGGCCGTCTTCCGCAAAGGTGAGCACGCAGCCGCCTACAGCGGTTTCGAGGGGCGCAGTGACGACGGTGAGGGCGCGACGCTGGCCACCTGGTTGCGCGAGCGCGACGTCGAGCAGGTCGACGTCGTCGGCATCGCCACCGACCACTGCGTGCGCGCGACGGCCCTCGACGCACGACGCGACGGGCTTCCAGACGACGGTGCTTCTCGACCTCACGGCCGGTGTCGCCCGCCCGACGACGGACGCCGCACTGGAACAGCTGGACGAGGCCGGCGTCCGCCTCCAGGGCACCCCGACCGTCACCACCTGAGCCGCCCCCCTCTCGAGTGGCCCCGCTTTCACACTCGAGTGGCCCCGCTTTCACACTCGAGTGGCCCCGCTTTCACACTCGAGTGGCCCCGCTTTCACACTCGAGTGGCCGCGGCGACACGCGTCCCACTCGAGTGGCCGCCTCCGTCCCACTCGGCAACGCGACGCGTGTGACGGCGCGGCCACTCGAGGGAGCGGCGGTGCCGGGTCAGCGCAGGACGGCCCGGAGGGCGCGGGCGGCGCGCTCCAGCTGTGGGCCGACGGTGCGGGCATCGAGCGGCTGGAGGGAGACGACCCCGACCGACGCCTCGACGCCAGCGCGAGCAGCCAGACCACCGGTCGCCAGGGGCACGGCGAGGCCGTGCGCGCCGGCCTGCAGCTCGCCGTCCGTGGCGACCGGCCCGCAGTCACCGGCTCTGCCGGCGAGGATGGCCCGCCCCGCCGCGCCCCGGTCGAGGCGGTGTCGGGCGCCGGAGCGGTAGGCGACGTGGAAGTCGGTCCACGACGGCTCGACGACGACGAGGGCCAGGGCGTCGTCGCCCTCCGCGATCGTGAGGTGTGCCGTCGCTCCCACGGCGTCCGCCAGCTCGCGGAGCACCGGTCTCGCCGCGGCACGCACGACCGGCGTCACGGCCGACGCGAGCCGGCTGAGGCCGAGCGCGAGACGCACGCGGCCGTCATCGGCCCGAGCGACGAGGTGGTGTGCCTCGAGCGTCGTGACCAGGCGGTAGACGACGGGCCGGCCGACACCCAGCTCCGCCGCGAGCTCGGTGACGGTGAGCCCGGCGATCTCGCCCTTGGCAGCCAGGGACTCCAGGACCCTGATGCCGCGGTCGAGGGTCTGCGACGACTCCGATCTCGGGGCGTCGGCGGGACCGTCCGCCGCCTCCCGAGCGTCGGCAGACCCGGGGGGCTCCGCCTCTGCACCACGGGCGGCGTCCCGGACGTGCGCGGTCCTCGCCGCGACCATGCCCTCAGCCCTCGGAGTGCGGGCCCGCCGGGTCGGCAGCCCGGCCGAGGCCCTTGGACCACGACATGGCATAGACGCCGTCGTCGACCGCGCGCCCGCCCTCTCCCAGCTCGAGCGGGCGGAACGTGTCGACCATGACGGCGAGCTCGTCGAAGCGCTCCGCCCCGATCGAGCCTTCGGTCGCACCGGGCTGTGGCCCGTGCGGATGCCCGCCCGGGTGCACGCTGATCGACCCCTTGCCGATGCCCGAGCCCTTGCGCGCCTCGTAGTCGCCGTCGACGTAGAACATGATCTCGTCGCTGTCGACGTTGGAGTGGTAGTAGGGCACCGGGATCGCGAGCGGGTGGTAGTCGACCTTGCGCGGCACGAAGTTGCACACGACGAAGTTCCAGCCCTCGAAGACCTGGTGCACCGGTGGCGGCTGGTGGATGCGTCCGGTGATCGGCTCGAAGTCGCGCACGTTGAAGACGTACGGGTAGAGGCAGCCGTCCCACCCGACCACGTCGAGGGGGTGGAAGGGCAGCGTGTGGATCGTGCCGACGACACCACCCGGTCCGTTGCCGCGGTGCTTGATGTAGACCTCGGTCTGCTCGTCCGCCGCAGCACCGACGTCCTCGGCGAGGAGCGGCCCGGCGGGCTGGCGCAGGTCGCGCTCGCAGTAGGGGGCGTGCTCGAGCAGCTGGCCGTACTTGCTGAGGTAGCGCTTGGGCGGCGCGATGTGGCTGTTGGCCTCGATGCAGTAGGCCCGCAGCGGCTCCTTCGTCGAACGCCTGGGAAGCCATCGGTGCGTCGTGGCACGCGGGATGATCACGTAGTCGCCCTCCCCCACGTCGAAGGCGCCGAAGACGGTCTCGACCCTGGCGCGCCCGCGCTCGACGTAGACGCACTCGTCGCCGATGCCGTTGCGGTACCACGGGCTCGGCTGTGCGGCAACGGCGTACGAGATGCGCACGTCCCCGTTGCCGAGGACGAGCCGTCGGCCGGTGACGACGTCGGTGGACCGGATCGTCCTGGCGTCGAAGAGGTCGTGCAGCTTGAGGTGCCGCGGCGTCAGTGGGTGGTTCGGCGTCGTGGACTGGTCGGGCAGCTCCCAGACCGCGGCGCCCGTCGTGGTCGACGGGATGTTGCGGTGGTAGAGCAGCGAGCTGTCCGAGCTGAAGCCCTCCTCCCCCATGAGCTCCTCGTAGTAGAGCTCGCCATCCCGGCCGCCTCTCGCGCGCGCGCCAGCCTGGGCGGGGCGTCGGTGCTGGGTGTGTCGTTTCGGCGGGATGCTGCCGACGGCCTGGTAGTGCGCCACTGATCCTCGATCCACAGCTCGGGCGTCCGATAACCGGACGCAGATGTATCACTATTCCACGGTGGAGTACGCTCCCCCACATGTCAAGGACGCCGCTCTTCGACCGCCTCGTCGACGACGCGGCCGTCTTCCCGCCGGGCCTGGCACCACTCGACGTGGCGGTGCGTGAGCACCTCGAGCGCCGCAGCGCCCCGTATGCCGTCCACATCGGCCCGCTCCTCGTGCCGGCGACCGACGTCGATGGAGGTCGCGCGGCTGGCCCGAGCGGACGCGCGGACGTCCGCGGAGCCCCTCGTCGTCGGTCTCGTCGCGAGACCCGGTGCGCCGCTGTCGCCGCTGCTGTCCGCGGTCGAGGCGCTGCGTGACGAGGGCCGAGTCATCGTGTCGGGCGTCGAGCTGGGGTGGTCGCCGACCTGGCGCGACGTGCTCGACCTCGAGGTGCCCGTCGTCGTGGAGGTCGGTCTCGACGAGGACCAGCAGACCGGCCTCGACGACATCGCGGCCGCCGTCGACGACGAGCACGACGTCACCGCCAAGTTCCGCACCGGTCGCACGCCGTCCTGGGCGTGGCCCGACGAGCAGGTGCTCGGTGGCTTCCTCGACGCGGTCGTGCTGCACGGCCTCCCCTTCAAGCTCACGGGCGGACTGCACCATGCGGTGCGAGGTGCCCACGAGGGCCAGCAGATGCACGGCCTGCTCAACGTCCTCGTGGCCACGCACGAGGCGCTCGACGGGGCGGAGCAGCCGGACCTCGCGCGCATCCTCGCGCAGACGAGTGCGGAGCTGCTCACCGACCGCGTCGCCCGACTGACGCCTGTCGAGGGGTCGCGGGTGCGGACCAGCTTCACGGCCTACGGCTGCTGCGGCGTGCTGGAACCGCTCGTCGAGCTGGCGGCGCTCGGCCTCATCGACGAGCACCCGCACCTCGACCACTGATCGCCCCGCACGCTGCACCCCGCATCATGACCACCACCAGGAGACCTCACGTGGACACGTGGCTCGACGTCCCGCACGACCACCCGTTCGGCATCGACACCCTGCCCTACGGCGTCTTCTCGACCGACGAGGTCGGGCGCCGCCGAGTCGGCGTCCGTATCGGCGACCACGTGCTCGACGTCTCGGCCGTCGCGCCACTCCAGGCGGGGACCGACGACACTCGACTCGCCGACGCGTGGGGGCAGCAGAACCTGAATGCCTTTCTGGCACTGGGTCGCCCGGCATGGACCGTAGCCCGCGAATGGTTGACCCGGACCCTGACGGACGCCGACAACCGCGCTCGCGTCGAGCCCCACCTGCTGCCGCTCGAGACGGTGACCCTTCACCTGCCGATCGAGGTCGCCGACTACGTCGACTTCTACGCGAGCGAGCAGCACGCGACCAACGTCGGCCAGATCTTCCGCCCGGACAACGCCGCGCTGCCGCCGAACTGGAAGCACCTGCCGATCGGCTACCACGGGCGGGCCGGCACGGTCGTCGTCTCGGGCACCGACGTCGTGCGTCCCAGCGGCCAGCGCAAGGGTCCCAACGACCCCTCCCCCGTCTTCGGCCCGAGCGTCCGCCTCGACATCGAGGCGGAGCTGGGCTACGTCGTCGGAGGCGCCACGGCCCTGGGCTCCCGGGTCAGTGTCGACGATGCGAGTGACCACCTCTTCGGCGTCGTCATCCTCAACGACTGGAGCGCGCGCGACCTGCAGGCGTGGGAGTACGTGCCGCTCGGGCCCTTCCTCGGCAAGTCGTTCGCCACCTCCGTCTCGGCCTGGGTGACACCGCTGGAGGCCCTGCGCGAAGCGCGAATTCCCCTGCCGGGCCAAGCCGATCCGCCGATCCTGCCGTATCTCCGAGGTGACGCGTTCGGGCTCGACGTGCATGTCGAGGTGCGCCTCAACGACACCGTCGTCGCACGGCCGCAGCACGCCGAGATGTACTGGTCGCCGGCCCAGATGCTCGCGCACCTCACGGTGAACGGGGCGTCGGTGCGCGACGGCGACCTCTTCGGCTCGGGCACGATCAGCGGACCGACGAGGGGCTCCCGCGGCAGCCTGCTCGAGCTGACGTGGAACGGCACCGAGCCGCTCGCCCTCGATGACGGCTCGACCCGCGGCTTCCTGGAGGACGGCGACACCGTCACCATGACGGCGTGGGCCCCCGGCCCGCGAGGATCGCGCATCGGCCTCGGTGAGGTCACCGGGACCATTCGACCCACCGCTGCCTAGACTCACGCGGGAGGCGGCGCTGTCCCTCGATGCCTCGGGCGGCTCAGGAGGCCGTCCTCGTATGCCGTCGGCGGCTCCAGAGGCCGTCCCGTATGCCGTCAGGCGGGCTCCACGAGCCCGTCCCACGACCAGTGCGCGATCGTCATGCCGTCGGGCACCTCGTCCTTGGAGCCGTGGAAGGCGCTCATCCGTGAGTGCGTCGCCCAGGCGAAGTAGTCGTGCAGGACGCTTCGCAACGGCTCCTGCGTCAGGCCGACGTCGTCGAGTGCGACGGTCGAAGCACACGATCGCGCGACGGTCCATCTCGTCGTGCGGGCCGTTGCCGCTGTGCAACCGGACGACCTCGCTCTCCTCGCCCATCGTGCCGGAGAACGCGTCTGGCCCACCGAGCGCCTCGCCCCAGTAGGCCGCGAGCCGCTCGGTGTGGTCGTCACGGAAGCCGTGGCTGAAGGCGTGGCTCACGACGTCGTCCGCCAGCACCCGCTCGTGCCAGGCCCGCGCCAGGCGGAGCATCCCCTGCTCACCGCCGGCCGCTTCATACGGCGTCGTCACGGGCGAGAAGTCGGCGTCGGCCACGGGTCGTCTCAGGACTGGCCGCGCGGTTGCTTGCCCACGACGACCTGCGTGCCCGCGATCTTGTCGTGGAGCGCCTGGCGCTTGTCGTCCCACAACGGCCAGAGGTAGTCGAGCAGGAAGACGATGAAGTACACCCCGGAGACGAAGGGGATCACCTGCACGACGGAGAGCAGGCGGCGGCGCGCGGCCGTGCCGATGTCGAGCGGGCCGGGACGGTCGGCGCGGCGCACGCTGATGCCGACGGCCATCTTGCCGGGCGTCTGGGCGAGCGTGCACCAGAAGGCGAGACAGTAGACGGTCACTCCGAGCCAGGTGATGAGCCCGACGCGCAGCGCCTGACCGGCGACGTCCGTGGCCAGGCTCTGCACCTCGGACTGGTCCTGGCGACCGAGCGCGTCGACGAGCTGCTCGACCGTGGTGAAGTACTCGGGCGCGAACGCCCGCAGCAGCAGGTAGCTGAGGATCGTCAGCAGGACACCATCGATGAGCCACCCTCCGAGCCGACGGCCCCAGGAGGCGAGCGGTACGCCGTCGGCCGTGGTCTTGATCGTCTGCATCCACGTCGCGCTCGCGGGGGCGCCGGGATACTGCGGCGCGCCGGGAGCCTGCCCGTACGGCGTGGGCTGGCCGTACTGCCCCTGCTGGCCGTACTGCCCCTGCTGGCCGGACTCCTGCCATCCGCTGCCCTGGGGCATCGGCGTGGTGGGCGTCGGCACGCCCTGGGTGGCCGCACCCGTCGCGTCAGGGCGACCACTGTAGGCGGATCCGCCCGGGGCCTGGTCGCTCTGCGGCAGGGTCGGGGACTTCTTGGGTGCCGTGTGGCTCGTCCATGTCACCCCGTCCCAGTAGCGGAGCATCTCGGGGTTGCTCGGGTCGTCATACCACCCGGAGGGCTGCTGGCTCATGGGGCCAACTCTGCCATGACGAGATCGGCCCCGGACCAACCGGTCCGGGGCCGATCCCAAACCGTGCCCTCAGAGGTTGCCGCGCTTGTCCTGCTCGCGCTCGATGGCCTCGAAGAGCGCCTTGAAGTTGCCCTTGCCGAAGCCGAGCGACCCGTGTCGCTCGATGAGCTCGAAGAAGACGGTCGGGCGGTCGCCGAGCGGCTTGGTGAAGATCTGGAGCAGGTAGCCGTCCTCGTCGCGGTCGACGAGGATCTTGCGCTTCTGCAGCTCCTCGATGGGCACGCGGACGTTGCCGATGCGCTCGCGCAGCTCGGCGTCCTCGTAGTAGCTGTCCGGCGTGTCGAGGAACTCGACGCCGTTGGACCGCAGGGCGTCGACCGAGGCGAGGATGTCGTTCGTCGCGACGGCGAGGTGCTGCGCACCGGCACCTCGGTAGAACTCGAGGTACTCGTCGATCTGGCTCTTCTTCTTGGCGATGGCCGGCTCGTTGAGCGGGAACTTCACGCGGTGGTTGCCGTTGGCGACGACCTTGCTCATGAGCGCCGAGTAGTCGGTCGCGATGTCGTCGCCGATGAACTCGGCCATGTTCACGAACCCCATGACGCGGTTGTAGAAGGCGACCCACTCGTCCATGTGGCCGAGCTCGACGTTGCCGACGATGTGGTCGAGCGCCTGGAAGAGTCGCTTGGGCTGGCCCTCGCGCCTCACGTGCGTGGACGCGGTCGGGACGTAGCCCGGGAGGTATGGGCCGGCATACGTCTGCCCGTCCACGGAGCGCTGGACCAGCGTGTGGCGCGTCTCGCCGTAGGTGGCGATGGCGGCGGTGCGCACGGTGCCGTGCTCGTCGCTGTGGTCGGTGGGCTGCTCGAGCACCGTGGCGCCGGCCCGAACGGCCTGGGCGATGCACCTGTCGACGTCGGGCACCTCCAGGGCGATGTCGACGACGCCGTCGCCATGGCGGCGGTGGTGGTCTGCCAGAGGGCTGTCCGGGTCGACGGCACCCTTGATGACGAAGCGGATGGAACCGCTCTTGAGCACGAACGACTTGTGGTCGCGGTTGCCGTTCTCCGGGCCGGAGTAGGCGACGAGCTCCATGCCCCAGGCGCTCTGGTAGTAGTGCGCGCTCTGGGTGGCGTTGCCCGCGACGAAGACGATGGCGTCCCAACCCGTGACCGGGAAGACGTCCGTGTTCTCGTCGTAGTCGACGAGCCCGACCAGCTGCTTCAGCTGCTCGAGGTCGAGGTTGGCCTCGCGCTCCTGGTCGGTGAGATCGGCGTGGGTGCGGGCCTGAGACGGCATCGTGTCAGTCATGACGTGAGGGTGACGCAGTCGGCGTCGCAGTGGTCAACAGGCTGCACTTGTGAGCTGGGCACAGTGCGCAAACTGTTGCCCGTATGCCGTCGCGGTGCCGGACACTCTGCCCATGATCGTCCGCGCCCTCACCGCCCTCGCGACGTCGCGTCCCTCGGTCGACGCGCTCGACTGCCGGATCGTGCTGCTCCTGCTGCGTGAGCCCGGCGTCGGTGTGCTGGGGGCGTCGAGGCGGCTCGGGGTGGCACGGGGCACGGTGCAGGCCAGGCTCGACCGTCTCCAGCGCACCGGCGTGCTGCGCTCGATGGCACCGGACGTCGACCCGGCTGCCCTCGGCTACCCCGTCACGGCCTTCTGCACCCTCGAGATCCGACAGGGTCGCGGCGGCCACTCCCCCGTCGTCGACCACCTCGCCGCGATCCCCGAGGTGCTCGAGGCGCACACCATCACCGGCTCGGGCGATCTGCTCATCCGCATCGTCGGGCGTGACAACGCGGACCTGCAGCGCGTCATCGACCAGGTCGTCGACGACGCCCACGTCACCCGCGCGTCGACGGTCATCTCGCTCGCGACCCGGCTCGATGCCCCGTACGATCCCGCTCGTCGAGCACCTTCTCGCCTCGTCCTAGGAGACCCGCCGTGACCACGAATCCGTACACGCCCCGCCCGGAGGTCGAGCTCACCCACCCCGAGTGGAGCCGCGATGCCGCGATCTACCAGATCAACCAGCGGCAGTTCACCGCGGAGGGGACCTTCCAGGCGGCAGAGGCGCACCTGCCGCGCCTGCGCGACCTCGGGGTCGACATCCTCTGGCTGATGCCCGTGCACCCGATCGGCGAGCAGAACCGCAAGGGCCGCCTCGGCAGCCCGTATGCCGTCAAGGACTACCTCGCCGTCAACCCGGAGTTCGGCACGCTCGAGGACCTCAGACACTTCGTGGCGGCCGCCCATGACCTGGGCTTCCACGTCATCCTCGACTGGGTCGCCAACCACACGGCGTGGGACAACGTACTCGTCGAGGAGCACCCGGAGTGGTACGCCCGGGACTGGAAGGGTGACTTCCGCCCGACGCCCTGGTGGGACTGGGACGACATCATCGACCTCGACTACTCCAGTGCCGAGCTGCGGGAGTACATGACCGAGGCGATGAAGTTCTGGGTGCGCGAGGCGGACGTCGACGGCTACCGCTGCGACGTCGCCGGCTTCGTGCCGGTCGACTTCTGGGACACGGCTCGCCGCGAGCTCGACGCGATCAAGCCGGTCTTCATGCTCGCCGAGTGGGAGTCGCGCGACCTGCACGTGCGCGCCTTCGACATGTCGTACGCGTGGAGCTGGAACGACACGCTGCACAAGATCGCCCACGGCAAGGCCGACGTCGAGGCGCTCAAGGTCTACTACGCGTGGAACGACCGGTTCTACCAGCGCGACGCGTACCGCATGCTCTTCGTCAGCAACCACGACAAGAACGCGTGGGAGGGCACCGAGTACGAACAGTTCGGCGACGCCCTCGAGCCCTCGATCGTGCTGTCCGTCGTCAGCGAGGGCATGCCGCTGATCTACAACGGCCAGGAGGCCGGCAGCGACAAGCGGCTCATCTTCTTCGACAAGGACGAGATCGAGTGGAAGGACGACGAGCAGGGCGAGCTCTACGCGCGCCTCCTCGCCTTCCGCAAGGCGCACCCGGCGCTGCACAACGGGGCGGCGGGCGGGCGGATGGTGAGAGTGCCGAACTCCGCCGAGTCCGCGGTGCTGAGCTTCGTCCGGGCCGTGGACGGGGACCGCGTCTTCGCCGCCTTCAACTTCTCACCCGACGAGCAGACGGTGACGCTCGGTGCAGGCCCGCAGGCGGGGACGTGGACGGACCCCTTCAACGGCGAGACCGTCGAGCTGAGCCAAGACCAGAGCTACACCCTGCCCGCCTGGGGTCACCAGGTGCTCGTCGGCTCGTGAGCGCAGCGACGAGGGGTGGCACCCGACGGTGGTCGGGTGCCACCCCTCGTCGCAGGAGTCGGACCGGCAGGTCAGCCGTTGATCGTCACCGGGGCGCCGTTGCTGACGAGCTTCCAGTCGAGGCTGGAGAACGTCGCGGGGTCGATGACCTTGTTGGCCGTCACCCAGTCGATGATCAGCTGACGGATCTCGATCTGGCGGTTGTAGACCACCGGAGCCGTGACGACGCCGGGGAAGTTGCCCCCGCCGGACTGACGGTAGTTGTTGATCGCCACGACGAAGCGCGCGTCCGCTGCCACCGCGGTGCCGGCATACGAGAGGCCGACAATGCGTGAGCCGACCGGCTTGGCAAGGTCGATGTCGTAGGTGAGGTCGGCGTCGAGGCCGCCCATGACGTCGTAGTTGTAGTCGGGCGTCGCGTTGGCGTTCGTGATCGCGTCGGCGGCGACGGGGCCCGTTGTCGTGCCACGGCTTGAAGTACTCCGCGCTCTTCTCGAGGTACGCCTTGACCTGAGCGCCCGTGAGCACGATACCGAGCAGGGTGTTGTCGAAGATGTAGAGGCCCGCCACGTCGCGGATCGTCACCTCGCCCGCCGGGATGGCGGCGAGCTTGTTGAACGGGGCGGCGATCGAGAGCACCGGGAGAGCGCCCTCGGGGGTGCCGGCAAGGGCCTTCTTCACGGCGTCGGCCTGGACGTAGTTGATGAAGTCGATGGCCGCGGTGTCCTCGTAGCGCGACGTTGCGGCCGACATCGCCTGCGTGCACGTGCCGATGACGCCGTTGACGTAGGTGAGCACCTTCTGGTGGGCCGCGGCGACGGCACCGGTGACGGCGGGGTCCTCGGGGGCGGCGTTGGAGTTGTAGAGCGTCGCCTCGGAGTGCACGACCTGCCACTGCCCGCGGACCTTCTGCACGTCGAGCGACATCCGGGTCACGCGCATGCCCCAGTAGAGGGGCTCCGAGAGCAGCACCTGCTTGCCGGTCTGCGTGTTGGTGACGTGACGCTGGGGGATCTCCAGGTGGGCGTGGCCGACGAGGACCGCGTCGATGCCGGGGACCTCCTCGGCGAGGATGGCGCTGGCGTTCTCGACGTAGGGCAGCGCGTCGCCCCAGGAGGACTTGCCGCTGTCGCCGGAGTGGCAGGCGACGATGACGACGTCGGCGCCGGCGGCCTTGAGGCGCGGCACCATCACCTTCGCCTGCTCGACGATGCCGGGGAACTTCACCTTGCCCTCGACGTTGGCCTTGTCCCAGATCGCCACGCCGGGTGTGACGAGGCCGAGGATGCCGACCTTGATCGCCTTGGTGTCGGGCAGCTTGATCGTCTTGATGATCCACGGCTTGAAGACCGGCGCGCCGGTGTTCCAGTCGACCGAGTTGGCCGAGAGGAGGGGGAAGCTCAGCTGCTTCTCGAAGGCGCGCAGCGTGTCGAGGCCGTAGTTGTACTCGTGGTTGCCGAGCGCGGCGGCGTCGTAGCCGACCTGGTTCATCGCAGCGGCCATCGGGTGCGTGGAGCCGCCGGTGATCGGGTCGATCTTGGCGTAGTAGTACGCGAGCGGCGTCCCCTGGATCGTGTCGCCGGCGTCGATCGTCAGCGTGCGCTCGGCGCCCACCTCGGCCTTGACGGCCTTGATGATCGAGCTGGCCTTGGCCACGCCGATGTCGTTGGACTTGCCGTCGGTGTACTCGGCGTTCTTGAAGTAGTCCCAGTTGAGGACGTTGCCGTGCAGGTCGGTCGTCCCGAGGACGGTGAGGCGCACCACCTCGCCGTTGGTGCCAGGGCGGGGCGGCGCGGCGGCGGCTGATGCCGGGCCGGCTGCGGCGACGGCCGCGACGCCCGCTCCGCCGACGGCGGCCATGGTGAGCAGCTGTCGGCGGGTGGCCGGTGATGCGAGGAAGTCTGGGGTCTGGCTGTTGCTCATCTCGTCCTTCGTGTGTCGAGCCCTGGTTCTTCAGGGCCACAGGTGCGCGACTCGGCCCGAGGCGCAAGCACAGACCCTAACCCCCGGAGCCTGCGGACGGTGAGCCCGCGGGTGTCCGGACCGCGCCCGGCGCCGCTCCTCCGTGCTGGCCTGCTCACCGCCGCCCGACGAGCCACCGCCGGATCGTCTCGATCCGCTCGGCCACCTGCTCGGACGAGGCAGCGGCGAGGTCGGGACCGCCGCACACCCGCCGCAGGTCGGCGTGGACGTTGGCGTGCGGCAGGCCCTTCTGGCGCGCGAAGGTGGAGACGAGCGTGTTGAGCTCCTTGCGCTGGGCCGCGAGGGCGCGGTGCGCGGCGACCGGCAGCTCCGCTCGGGATGCCTTCGGCGCCTTTTTGACCTGCCTGCTCTGCCGCTCCTGCAGCAGGGCCGACACTTGGTCGGGCTCGAGCAGCCCGGGCAGCCCGAGGTACTCCTCCTCGTCCTGAGACCCGACCGAGGCGTGCATCCCCCACTGCTGGTTGTCGAAGAGCACGTGGTCGAAGTGCGCATCGGACTCGAGCGCCTCGAAGCTCCCCTCGCCGAGGTCGGCGCCGGCGCGCGCCTGCCGGTTCGCTTCGTCGATGAGCGCCTGCTCCTGCGCCCACAGCTGCCCGACGTCGTCGGCGTCGTCAGCGTTCGGCCTGCGGTCCAGGACGTGGTCGCGCTGCTCCTCGAGGCGCGCCGCGTGGTCGAGGACGACCGGCACCGACGGGAGGAACACTGAGGCGGTCTCGCCGCGCCTGCGCGCCCGCACGAAACGCCCGACCGCCTGGGCGAAGAAGAGCGGCGTCGACGTCGCCGTCGCATAAACGCCGACGGCGAGCCGAGGCACGTCGACCCCCTCGGACACCATCCGCACGGCGACCAGCCACCGCTCGTCGTTCGAGCCGAAGTCCTCGATGCGCTTGCTCGCGCCGAGGTCGTCGGACAGGACGACGGTCGGGGCCTCGCCGGTCAGCTGACGCAGGATGGCGGCATACGCCCTCGCGTGGGCCTGGTTTGAGGCGATGACCAGGCCAGCGGCGTCACCGACGTGCCGGCGCACCTCGGTGAGCCGTCGGTCGGCAGCGGCCAGCACGGCGGGGATCCACTCACCCTTGGGGTCGAGCGCCGTCCGCCAGGCCTGCGCGACGACGTCCTTCGTCAGCGGCTCGCCGAGGCGCGCCTCGAGCTCGTCGCCGGCCTTGGTGCGCCAGCGCATGCTGCCGCCGTAGGCCAGGAACAGCACCGGCCGCACGACGCCGTCACGCAGCGCCTCGGCGTAGCCGTAGCTGTAGTCGCTCGAGCTGACGAGGGCACCCTCGGCGTCGAGCTCGTAGGTGACGAACGGGATCGGCGCGCTGTCCGACCGGAACGGCGTGCCGGTGAGGCTGAGCCTTCGGGTGGCCGGGTCGAACGCCTCGCGGATGCCGTCGCCCCAGCTCTTCGCGTCGCCGCCGTGGTGCACCTCGTCGAGGATGACGAGCGTGCCTCGCGACATCGTGAGCTGCCGGTGCAGCGACGGCCGCGATGCCACCTGGGCGTAGGTGACGGCGACCCCGTGGTAGTCGTCGCTGTGCCGGCCGACGCTGTTGCTGAACCGCGGGTCGAGGCTGATGCCGACCCGTGCGGCTGCGTCGGCCCACTGCGTCTTGAGGTGCTCGGTGGGGGCCACGACGGTGACGCGCTGCACGACGCCGGCCCCGAGCAGCTCCGTCGCGACACGCAGGGCGTAGGTCGTCTTGCCGGCCCCAGGGGTCGCGACGGCGAGGAAGTCCCGTGGAGCGGCGGCGAGGTAGCGGTCGAGAGCCTCCTGCTGCCACGCGCGCAGCTTGCTGGCGGTACCCCACGCGGCCCGCTCCGGGAAGGCGGGTGGCAGGTGGAAAGCGGCCCCTGAAGTCATAGACCGCCCACCGTAGCCGGTCGCTCCCACGGACGCGTCGAGGCCCCGCCGTGTGGCGGGGCCTCGACCGGGATGGTATGTGGCTCAGCAGCTTTCGCCCACCGCCGGCCGTTGGGAGTCGTTCGTCTCAGGCGCGGTACGCAGCCCACTGCGCCTTCATGCGCGACGTCTGGCCCGCCGTGAAGAGGTTCATGCAGGAGTCCTGTGTGTAGTCCATGAAGTTGCGGATCGGGTCGGCGAGGTTGTCGCCCCGGCACGTGTCGCGACCGACCGGACAGTTGAACGCGGGGCTCGCCTCTGGGGCGGTGTCGCTGACGTAGTCGCCCTTACCCCTGCAGCCGCCCTGGAAGGTGTGGTAGAGCCCGAGCCAGTGGCCCACCTCGTGCGTGGCGGTGTCGCCTCGGCTGTAGATGCCCGTGTTGCCACCGGGCATCGACTCGTCGAGGATCACGACGCCGTCGGTGCTGCTGTAGGAGCTCGTCGGGAAGGTGGCCCAGCCGAGCAGGTCGTTGCCGAGGTTGGCGCTGTAGATGTTGAGGTCACCCATGTCACCCTTGCGGAGGGCGGCCTTCATGGCGCGCTCCTGGGTGCCCTGGACGAGCCCGTTGTACCAGCTCGCGTTGTTCGTCACGTCGCTGGAGACGAGGCTGAAGCTGAAAGCGCTCTTCGCGTAGGCGTCGTTGAGGACCTTCATCTGGGCAGCCACTCGGCTGGTGGCGGCGGTGCCCTTGGACCCGTCCGTGATGACGTGGAAGTAGACCGGGATGTTCACCGTGCCGATGAGCGCCTGCGCCGTCGGCGTGCCCTTGGCGCCGTCGGCCACGAGCTTGCCGGACGAGTTGCGGGTCAGGCCCTTGGCCGCGAGCGCCTTGGTGAGCGCAGCCTCCTGCGCCTTGACCTGAGCGGTGGTGAGCTCGTGCGGATCCTTCGCCTTGCCCTTCGCGCTGCGCGCCCCCACCGAGCCCGGGTCGACGCACGTGGCGCCGGGACTGCCGTCGGCCGCCGGCGCGGCCATGGCGGGGGCGCCGAAGGAGGCCGCCACGAGGGCGAGCGGCGCCGCGAGCGCGAGGGAGCGAAGCTTCATGAGGTGTCCTCTTTCATCCGTCCGGAGCCGGTCTGGAGACCAACCCTCAGACTGTAGAGAGCGCCGACCACAGGTTTAGGACATCGACCGTAAAGAATCGGTAAGAAGTGCGTCGGTCCAGGGACTGTGCCCTCAGTTCGTCCCGTCGCCGCCTTGACCGCCGTCGCCGCCGTCCTGCGGGTCGCGCAGGCCGTCGTAGATCTCCTTGCACACGGGGCAGACAGGGAACTTCTGCGGGTCGCGGCCGGGCACCCAGATCTTGCCGCAGAGCGCGACGACGGGCTCACCGGAGAGGGCGCTCTCGAGGATCTTCTCCTTGCGCACGTAGTGCGAGAAGCGCTCGTGGTCGCCGGGCTCGTGTAGCTCCTCGCGGACCTCCTCGCGCTCGATCGTCGCCGTGCTCGTGCCGCGCAGCGGCTGGGGCTCGGGCTCGAACGGGTCGGGAGGCATCGTGCTCATGACGAGAGTGTATGCACACACGGGGGCTCACGGCCGTGGCCGGCCTGCGCCCCGTGGACGCCCGAAAGGTCGGTCCGCCCAGCGCCACACGGGGCGGCTCACGGCGCCCGGCGGCCTGCGCCCCCATGAACCTCCGACAGGTCGGTCCAGCGTGCACCCAGGAGCCGCTCGGCGGCGGGATAGGACCTCCACGACGCCGGCGCCGGGCTGGGCCGGCCGCTCAGCAGGACCGCCTCGACGCCTCCCTCGCGGTCCGGGGGTGCATCGGGCGCGCCACCATCCCCGGGACCTGACATGGGGTCCAGGCCGATGCGGCGCAGGGTCTGGCGGGCGACGGCCCCCGGCGAGTCGAACACCGTGACCTCGTCCCCGAGCGCGGCCACGATGCGGTCGGCGATCAGGCCGTAGTGGGTGCAGCCGAGCACGAGTGCACGTATGCCTGTCGGAGTGCGCGACGCGGCATACGCGATGCATGCCGCGACGGCAGCGAAATCGCCGGCCTCGATGGCCTCGGCGAGCCCGAGTGCGGCCACGGCGTGGGTCTCGAGGTCGGCGGCGAAGGCGTCGATGAGACCGCGCAAATAGTCACTGCCCGTCGTCGCGGCGGTCGCCCAGACGGCGACCGGCCCGCCGGTCGCGGCCGCGGGACGGATCGCCGGCACGGTGCCGATGACCGGGATGGCCGGCTCGAGCTCGGCACGCAAGGCATCGAGCCCGTGCACGGACGCCGTGTTGCAGGCCACGACGAGGGCATCCGGCTCGTAGGGCAGGGTGGCACGCGCGGACTCGAGGATGAGTCGCCGCACCTCGTCAGGGGTGCGCGGTCCGTACGGCATGTTGTCCGGGTCGAGCGACAGCACGAGCCCGAGGTCCGGCCGCAGCGCGTGCAGCGCATCCGCGTAGCCAAGCAGCCCGATCCCGCTGTCGACCAGGGCAACTCGCCTCGGGGTCGACGCCGTCCGAGCTGCGGGCTTCGGATGCTGGTCGGGGCCCGGCATCAGTTCATCGACGGGTCGTCGGGGAAGTTCGCGACGTAGGCCAGGGTGTCGCGCTGACGGCGGAGCACGCCCCGCCAGAGACCGTCCGGGTCGGCCGTGAAGGGGTCCCGCCCCTCGGCGTCGACGACGTACCAGTCACCTCGCAGTATCTCGCTCTCGAGCTGCCCGGCGTCCCAGCCGGAGTAGCCGGCGAAGATCCTCATGCCGGCGAGCTCGGCCGCCACCACTGGGGTCGGCACGTCCAGGTCGACGAGGCCGATGGATCCGAACAGGCGCTTGACCCCGAGCGGCTCAGGCACGTCACCCGGCACCGTGACGAGGCCGAGCGCCGAGGAGGTCGACACGGGTCCTCCCTGGAAGAGCACGTGCGGCTCGGTGACGACCCTCTGCCAGCCGGGCAGCACCGAGTCGACCTGGGCGCTCAGCGGCTTGTTGAGCACCACGCCCTGTGCGCCGCCGTCGTCGTGGTGGAGCAGGAGGATCACGGACCGGTGGAAGACCTCGCCCTCGACGGAGGGTGTCGCCACGAGAAGGCGGCCGGTGTGGAAGCTCGAGCTCACGCTCCAAGCCTTCCACACCGGCCGCGCGTCACGCTGCAGGCCGACCGCTCAGCCGATCGTCCGCAGTGCGTCAGTATCGCCGCGCGCGACGGTCACCGCGGTCGGGCCGGTCGGACCGTTCGTCGGCGCCCCATCGGCTCACGAGGGCGTCGCCGTGCTCGCCGCGGCGGCCGCGCCGGTCGTCACGTCCGGCGTTCCGACGATCGTCGTGACCGCCCTCTCGGCTCGTACGGGCGTGGTGCGGACGGAAGCCCCCGCTCCCGCCGGCGCGCGGGCCGCGAGCGCCTGCCGGGCCGCGCCGCTGCGTCTTCGGGCCGGCGATGAGCCGGGCGAAGTCCGCGTCGGCGATCGGCACCCCCGACGGACGGGTGGCACCCGTGGCCGAGATGAGGTCGTCGCCCGGCGAGACCTTCACCGGGGAGATGTCGAGACCGGCGTCGCGCAGCTGGCGCTCCATGGTCCTGCGCTGGTGCGGAAGGGCCAGGGTGACGACGGTGCCCTTCTCCCCCGCGCGTGCCGTGCGGCCGGAACGGTGCAGGTAGTCCTTGTGGTCGGCCGGCGGGTCGACCTGCAGGACGACGGAGACGTCGTCGACATGGATGCCGCGAGCCGCCACGTCGGTCGCGACGAGGACCGGCAGGGTGCCGTCACGGAACGCGCCGAGCACGCGGTTGCGCTGGCCCTGGTTGAGCCCACCGTGCAGCGCCGCGGCCATGACGCCCTGCTCACGCAGCTGGAGCGCGATGCGGTCCGCTCCGAGCTTCGTGCGGCAGAACACGACGGTGCGCCCCTCGCGGTTGGCGACCTCGGCCGTGATGAGCTTCTTGTGCTGCGGGTCGATGAGCAGCACGTGGTGGTCCATCGTCTCGACCGACGCCGTCGCATCGTTCGTCGAGTGCGTCACCGGGTCGGTGAGGTACTTGGCGACGAGGTCGTCGATGCCCCGGTCGAGCGTCGCGGAGAAGAGCAGGCGCTGGCCGTCGGTGGGGATCTGGTCGAGGCTCGTCGTGATCTCCGCCATGAAGCCCATCTCGGCCATGTGGTCGGCCTCGTCGAGCACGGTGATCGCGATGTCGTCCATCTCGACGGCGCCGCGCTCGAGCAGGTCGTTGAGCCGGCCCGGCGTCGCGATGAGGATGTCGACCCCCTTGTTGAGGGCGTTGATCTGCGTCGTGTAGCTGAGGCCCCCGGCGACGAGCTTGTGCCGCAGACCCACGACGTGCACGAGGGGCTCGAGGGCGTCGGAGATCTGCATCGCGAGCTCGCGGGTGGGCGTCAGGATCAGGGCGTGCGGGCGCCGGGGACGACGCTTGAGGTCCGCCTCGAGCAGGCGCGCGATGAGCGGCAGGCCGAAGGCGAGCGTCTTGCCGGAGCCGGTCTGGCCGCGGCCGAGCACGTCCTTGCCGGCCAGCGCGTCGGGGATCGTCGCAACCTGGATCGGGAAGGGTGTCGTGATGCCTTCACGGGCGAGCCGCTCGACGAGGCGCTCGGGAAGCCCGAGGGCCGCGAACCCGTTGTCGGCAGCCACGTCCACGGGGCCGTCGCTCACGTCGGCGCGGGTCGACTTCGTCCAGGTGTCGGCGTCCATGCGCTCGGCCTCGGCGTCCTCGAAGGTCGCCGGGCCACGGTCGGCGCGGTCGGCACGCAGACGTGCGCTCGGGGCGCTCGGGGCGCTCGAAGCGCGGACGGTCGTGGGCTGGCCGCCCGTCGCGACGCTGGTAGCCGCCACGGTCGTCGCGGTTGGTGTGCGCAGGCCGGTCGTCGCGGCGCTGGTAGCCGCCGCGGTCGCTGCCCCGGTCGTCGCGGTTGGTGTGCGCAGGCCGGTCGTCGCGGCGCTGGTAGCCGCCACGGTCGCTGCCCCGGTCGTCGCGGCTGGTGTATGCCGGCCGGTCGTCGCGGCGCTGGTAGCCGCCGCGGTCGCTGCCACGGTCGTCGCGGTTGGTGTATGCCGGGCGGTCGTCACGGCGCTGGTAGCCGCCACGGTCGTCGCGGCTGCGTGTATGCCGGGCGGTCGTCACGGCGCTGGTAGCCACCACGGTCGGACGTGCGGCGGTCGTCACGCGGAGCGCGCCATTCGCGGCCGCCGACATGGCTGCTGCTGGCGGTGGGCGGTCGCGAGGAGGAACCGGCGTGGGACGGGCCCTGGCCACGGTGCGGCTTCTTGGCCGCCGCGGCCTTCTTCTCGGTGGACCAGCGGGCCTTCTTGGGCGCGCCGGCGGTGGTGTGCTTGGCCATGCGTATTCAACTCTCTGAACTCGATGCAGACTTCGCCTCGAGCCGTGAGTCACAACACGACCATGCAGACGAGCCTCAGGCGCAGGTCTGCGCCCCATGTGTACCGGTCCACGACGTCTGTGCCGTCCGGTGATCGGATCCGCTCCGCGTCGGTGACCGGGCCGCGCCAGTTCGCGCGATCTTCCGGTGGGGTGTCACCTCGTCGGACGAGCCTGCCCGCCGGGCATCCCCGGCGCCATCTCTTCCGTCGTGAACCGAGGAGACCTCGGAGTCGGACGCGCTCAAGTCTATCAGCGACTCGCGCGCCCCCCGACCAGGAGCGCGGCGGCCCCCAGCGCGACGCCGACGAGGTCGAGCACGACGTCCCAGGGGTCGCCGGAACGCCCCGGGAGCACGTAGTGCTGCACGAGCTCGCTCAACGGGGCGTGGATCGCGAAGATGAGCGCGGCAGTGCGCGCCGACCCGAGAGCCCACCCCACGGCATACGTCGGCACCGCGAAGACGAGCAGGTGCACGACCTTGTCGGTCCAGCTGACCGGCCCCTCGACGGTGACGACGGGCCAGTAGAGGACGAGGAGCTGTGCGGCGACCGCGATGGCGGCGAGGACGACCGCTGCGGTGCTCCTGCCGCGTGCACGTGCCGGGGAGGCGCGAGGGGTCGTCATGCGACCGCAGTCTAGGTAGGTTGCGAGCACGGTCCCCAGCCGGGACCCCGAGCCAGGAGGAGACCATGGGCAAGCGCAGCGTCACCGTGACCGGCACCGGGAGGGCGAGCGTGACCCCTGACGTGGTACGGCTGGACCTACGGGTCGGACATGACGCGGCCGACGTCGCCGCGGCGCTGTCGGGTGCGTCGGCCGGCATCAGGGCGGTCGGCACCGTCGTGCGCGAGCAGGGCGTCGGCGATGCCGACATCCGCACCCTGGACGCCGGCGTGAACCAGCGCTGGGACAACACCGGCACGGCCGTCGGCTTCACCGCCTCGCAGCGGCTCGCGGTGATCGTCCGAGAGCTCGACGCGGTCGGACGCATCCTGGAGGCCGCGGCCGCCGCCGTCGGCAACTCGCTGCTCGTCGACCAGGTGCGCCTGGACGTGTCGGACCGCAGCGCGGGTCTTCGGGAGGCCCGTGACGGCGCCTTCGCCGACGCCCGCGCCAAGGCGGAGCAGTATGCCGCCCTCGCCGACCGGCAGCTCGGCGCGGTCCTGGGCATGGCCGAGGCCGGCTCGGTCCCGGTGGCGGCCGGTCGGATGAAGATGATGGCGATGGCGGCCGACAGCAGCGGGGGGATGCCGATGGAGGGCGGCGACCTCGACATCAGCACCAGCGTGACCGTGACCTGGGAGCTCGCGGGGAGCTGACTCGTCGGCCGTGGGAGGGCCTTCGCACCGCTCGCCACGGAATAGCGGTCGTCGGCCAACCGTTGGGAGAGACATGGCTACCACTGACCTGACCGCTGGGTCGTTCGAGCAGACCGTGCTCGACAACGACATCGTCCTCGTCGACTTCTGGGCCTCCTGGTGCGGCCCGTGTCGCCAGTTCGCCCCCGTCTACGACTCGGCTTCGTCGCAGTCCGACAACGAGGGCATCGTGTTCGGCAAGGTGGACACCGAGGCCGAGCAGTCCCTCGCGCAGGCCGCCAACATCACCTCGATCCCCACCCTGATGGCCTTCAAGGAGGGCGTGCTCGTCTTCGCCCAGCCCGGGGCGCTCCCGCAGTCGGCGCTTCAGGACGTCATCAACCAGGTCAAGGGCCTCGACATGGCGCCGATCAAGGCGCAGATGGCCGCCGAGGGCGCCGGCACCAACCGGCAGGCGTGACGCACCTGAGGGTCATCGTCCTGCCCTGAGCGCCCCCCAACTCCCTGATCGAAAGAGCGATCCGTCCCCTCCGCCGGTGGTTACACCACGCGGAGGGGACGGATCGCTCTTTCGATCAACGTACTGATTCGATCAACGTACTGACGAGGGCGCCCCACGAACGGGCGCCCTCGGGAAGTGCGACGACGAGTGACAGCGTGACGTGGCCACCATCAAGTGGTGGAGGTGGCGGGAATTGAACCCGCGTCCGATGACGAGAGACCAGAGCTTCTCCGGGTGCAGTGCGCTATGGCTTTTCTCGGCCCCAGGGCTCGCACGCACACGTCCCCTGACAGGCCCAGTTGAGTAAGAGTCCCGCGCAGCCCCCCAACATGACTGCGCAGCAAGTCCCCTAGCTGACGCCAGGCACTGAGTCGGGAACTAGCTCAGGCTGACGGACTTCGAGGCTCGCTCAGGCGGCGAGGGCGAAGTCGGTGCGCTTGGAATCGGCACCTATTGTTTTGCAAGGAGCGTTAACGAGATAACCCTGCATCCTCGACCCGCTTCCTCTGGTGTGTCGACCACCGTCGAAACCGATCACCCCCATGTGTACGACCGGGGGTCCACGTCACGCTGTGCACTTGTCAACCTGCTGGTCCTGCGAGATCACAGTATGCCTGTGGAACGACAGTGCGGTCCACGTCATTCCCCGGACGCACCACCGAGGGTCCGCGCCGCGCCACTAGGCTGCCGTGCGTGGTCGCTGCGGGCCACGTCCTCGCGCCGACCGGGTCGCGTGCGTGCAGATCGCCCCCCACACCACTGGAGGTCCGATGTTCCGCAAGGTGCTCGTCGCCAACCGAGGCGAGATCGCCGTCCGAGCCTTCCGGGCCGCGACCGAGCTGGGAGCGCGCACCGTCGCCGTCTTCCCCTACGAGGACCGCAAGAGCGAGCACCGGCTCAAGGCCGACGAGGCCTACCAGATCGGCGTCGAGGGACACCCGGTGCGCGCCTACCTCGACCACGAGGCGATCGTGGCGCAGGCCGTCGCGGCCGACGCGGACGCGATCTATCCCGGCTACGGCTTCCTCTCCGAGAACCCGCTCCTCGCCGAGGCGTGCGATGCGGCCGGCATCAGCTTCATCGGCCCGCCCGCCTCGGTGCTGCACCTCACGGGCAACAAGGCGCGTGCGATCGCGGCCGCACGCGAGGCGGGCCTGCCGACGCTGCACGGGTCGCAGCCGGGCACCGACCTCGACGCGCTCGAGGCCGCGGCGGCCGACGTGGGCTTCCCCGTCTTCGTCAAGGCGGTCTCCGGCGGTGGCGGTCGCGGTATGCGGCGCGTCGAGTCGCCCGAGGGTCTGCGGGACGCGCTCGAGGCCGCCCAGCGCGAGGCCGAGTCGGCCTTCGGCGACCCGACCCTCTACCTCGAGGAGGCGGTGGTCAACCCGCGGCACATCGAGGTCCAGGTGCTGGCCGACGCCACGGGCGAGGTCGTCCACCTCTACGAGCGCGACTGCTCGCTGCAGCGACGTCACCAGAAGGTCGTCGAGATCGCCCCGGCCCCGAATCTCGACGCCGACACGCGGACGAGCATGTGCGCCGACGCGGTGGCCTTCGCCCGCTCGATCGGCTACGTCAACGCCGGCACGGTGGAGTTCCTCCTCGGCGAGGACGGTCGCTACGTCTTCATCGAGATGAACCCCCGCATCCAGGTCGAGCACACGGTCACCGAGGAGGTGACCGACATCGACCTCGTGGTCATGCAGATGCAGATCGCCTCGGGCGAGACCTTCGAGTCCATGGGCCTGCGACAGGAGGACATCGCGACCAAGGGCTTCGCGATGCAGTGCCGGATCACGACCGAGGACCCGGCGAACGGCTTCCGCCCCGACGCCGGCACCATCACCGTCTACCGCTCGGCCGGTGGCGGCGGGGTCCGCCTCGACGGCGGCACGGTCTTCGTCGGCGCCGAGGTCAGCGCGCACTTCGACTCGATGCTCGTCAAGCTGACCTGCCGAGGCCGGACCTTCCCGATCGCCGTGCGACGCGCTCGCCGTGCGCTCGCGGAGTTCCGCATCCGCGGCGTCTCGACGAACATCTCCTTCCTCGAGGCGGTCCTCTCCGACCCGGTCTTCCAGCAGGGACTCGCGACCACCTCGTTCATCGACGAGCGGCCGGCGCTGCTCGCGTCCCGAGTCAGCGCCGACCGCGCGACCAAGCTGCTCACGTACCTCGCCGACGTCACGGTCAACAAGCCCCACGGGCCCGTCACGACGCGGGTCCGCCCTCGCAGCAAGCTTCCCCGGCTGCCCCAGGGTGGTCCGCCGCCCGGCGCACGGGACCGGCTCGTCGCCGACGGCCCCGCGGCCTTTGCCCGGGCGCTGCGCGAGGCGAGCGGGGTCGCGGTCACGGACACGACGTTCCGCGACGCGCACCAGTCGTTGCTCGCGACCCGGATGCGCACCCGCGACCTGCTCCACGTGGCGAAGCACGTCTCGCACCTGACGCCGCAGCTGCTCTCGATGGAGGCGTGGGGTGGCGCGACCTACGACGTCGCGCTGCGCTTCCTCGCCGAGGACCCCTGGGAGCGCCTCGCGGCCCTGCGCGAGGCCATGCCGAACATCGCCCTGCAGATGCTCCTTCGCGGGCGCAACACCGTCGGCTACACGCCCTACCCGACCGCTGTCACGGACGCCTTCGTGCACGAGGCGGCCCGCACGGGTCTCGACATCTTCCGCATCTTCGACTCGCTCAACGACGTGTCGCAGATGCGGCCCGCGGTCGAGGCCGTGCTCGCGACCGACACCGCGGTCGCCGAAGTCGCGCTGTGCTACACCGGCAACCTGCTCTCCCCGGGCGAGCGGCTCTACACCCTCGACTACTACCTGCGGCTCGCCGAGCAGATCGTCGACACCGGCGCGCACGTGCTCGCCATCAAGGACATGGCCGGGCTGCTGCGCGCGCCTGCCGCCGCCAGGCTCGTCACGGCGCTGCGCGAGCGCTTCGAGCTGCCGGTCCACCTGCACACCCATGACACCGCCGGAGGGCAGATCGGCACGCTGCTCGCCGCCATCGACGCCGGCGTCGACGCGGTGGACGCGGCGACCGCGACGATGGCCGGCACGACGAGCCAGCCGTCGCTGTCGGCGCTCGTCGCCGCGACCGACGACACGCAGCGCCCGACCGGCCTCGACATCGACAACGTCTTCGCCCTGGAGCCCTACTGGGAGGCCGTGCGCCGCCTCTACCGGCCCTTCGAGTCCGGCCTCGACTCACCCACCGGCCGGGTCTACTTCCACGAGATTCCCGGTGGTCAGCTCAGCAACCTGCGCCAGCAGGCCATCGCGCTCGGGCTCGGCGACCGCTTCGAGGCCATCGAGGACATGTACGCCGCCGCCAACCAGATCCTCGGCAACGTCGTCAAGGTGACGCCGAGCTCCAAGGTCGTCGGCGACCTCGCGCTCGCCCTCGTCGGGGCCGGAGCAGACCCCAAGGACTTCGAGGACGACCCCCAGCGCTTCGACATCCCCGACTCGGTCATCGGGTTCCTCAACGGCGAGCTCGGTGACCCACCCGGCGGCTGGCCGGAGCCGTTCCGCACCAAGGCCCTCGCCGGGCGCCAGGCCAAGCCGCGCCTGACCGAGCTGACGCCCGAGCAGGAGGCGTCGCTGGCCTCCGCGCCCCGCCGCACCCTCAACCAGCTGCTCTTCCCCGGCCCCACCAAGGAGTTCGAGCACTCGCGTGAGGCGCACGGGGACCTCTCCGTGCTCGGCACGGTCGAGTTCCTGCACGGTCTCGAGCCGGGCGAGGAGTACGAGGTCGAGATCGAGCAGGGCAAGCGCCTGCTCATCGGCGTGCAGTCGGTGGGAGAGGCCGACGCCAAGGGCATGAGAACCGTCATGTGCACCCTCAACGGCCAGTTCCGCCCGATCCAGGTGCGTGACCGGTCCGTCGAGGCCGACGTCAAGTCCGCCGAGAAGGCCGACGCCGGCGCGCCCGGCCAGGTGGCTGCGCCGTTCGCCGGTGTCGTGACCCTGAACGTGGCCGAGGGCGACTCGGTCGAGGCCGGCGGTGTCGTGGCGACGATCGAGGCGATGAAGATGGAGGCCAGCATCACCTCCCCTACCGGCGGCACCGTCTCGCGGGTCGCCATCGCCACCCATCAGCAGGTCGAGGGCGGGGACCTGCTCGTCGTCATCAGCTGAGTCGGCCACGACCCCGGGACCGACGACCGGAGAGGAGCGCGTGGCCCGTCAGCTGATCCTGGGCAGCCGCTGGTCGTGGTCGAGGACGCCGGCGAAGAGGTCTCCCCGCTGCTCGAGGCGGTCGACGACGGACCGCATCGTCCAGCGGTCCGGCCGCAGCTCGGGGTCGTCGAGCTCGTCCCAGCTGATCGGTGCCGAGACCGGAGCGCCGGCCGCGGGGCGCGGGCTGTAGGGCGCCACGAGCGTCTTGTTGACCGCGTTCTGGGTGTAGTCCAGGCGAGCGAGTCCGGCTCGCTCCCGCTTCTGCCACTTCCAGCTGACCAGGTCGGGGAGCACCGCCCCCACCGTCCGTGACACGCGCTCGACCCACTCCCTCGTCTCCCCGAAGGACGGCCCTCGGCGGATCGGCACCCAGACCTGGATGCCGCGACGCCCGGTCAGCTTGGGGTAGGCCCGCACGTCCGAGGTGCTCGAACGCGGTGCGGTGCAGGCGCGCCAGCTCGAGGATCTCCGCCCACGAGGTGCGCTCGCCGGGGTCGATGTCGAAGAGGGCGTAGTCGGGCCGGTCCGGCGCGTCCGTCGACGACGTCCACGGGTGCCACTCGAGCGCTCCGAAGCCGGCCGCCCACACCAGAGCCGCCGGCTCGTCGACCACGAGGTAGGTGCGCGTCTCGCCCGGGTCGGCGTCGGGGTTGTCCCAGCGCGGCAGCCAGGCGGGGGCATGCTGCGGGACCTCCTTGTGCCAGAAGCCCTTCGCCTGCGCCCCGTCGGGGTAGCGGTGCAGGTTGAGCGCTCGGCCGCGCAGGTAGGGCAGCAGCACGGGAGCGATGCGGGCGGCATACGCGAGCAGCTCGCGCTTGGTCACCGCAGGCTCCCCGGCCCGACCTGGGAAGAGGACCTTGTCGAGGTTCGTGACCCGGAGGGTGCGGCCGAGGACCGTCCACCGGCCCTCGCTACCGAGCTGCGCAAGGGCACCCAGCTCGTCGTCCGTGGGCCCGGCCGGTCGGCGCGTCGCCGACCGGGACGGCCGCCCGGTCCGCCGGCAGCCCGGAGTGCCACACGAGGTCCGGAGCGGCCTTGACCTCGTCGTTCGTGCGCCCAGTGAGCACGGAGGTGCGGTGCTCCTCCGGGTCCCAGCCCTCGCGCGCCCACCGGTCCCGCTTGTGCAGCATCAGCCACTCCTCCTTGGCCGAGCGCGCCCGATCCGGCGTGGCGCCACTGCGCACGAGGACGAAGCGCCCGCGCAACCGCTCGCCGTCCAGGTCGAGGTGCAGCTCACCCTCCTCGACGGCTCGGCGGGGGTCGTCGGTGCCGTATGGCCGCCAGGTGCCGCGGTCCCAGACGATGACGTCACCGCCGCCGTACTCGCCCGCGGGGATGACGCCCTCGAACCCCTCGTACTCGATCGGGTGGTCCTCGACGTGCACCGCGAGACGCCGCACCTGCGGGTCGAGGGTCGGCCCGCGCGGAACCGACCAGCTGACGAGCACGCCGTCGATCTCGAGCCGGAAGTCGTAGTGCAGGCGACGCGCCCGGTGCCGCTGGACGACGAACCGGCGGTGACCGTCGTCGGGGTGCGCGGCCGTGCTCCCGGCCGGCTCCGCCGTGCGCGAGAAGTCGCGCTTGCGTCGGTAGGGCTCGAGCAGCTCAGCGGTCGCGGCCTTGGCCATGTCGGCTGCTTACCCACCGGTCGCGCAGGATCCGCCGGATCACCACGAACCGGAGGACGACCCGCCGCCTCCACCACCGCTGAAGCCCCCGCCACCGGAGAAGCCTGAGGAGCCGCTCGAGCCGGGGGTCGAGGTGAAGGTTCCCGTCGAGGTCGTCGAGAAGGAGTCCACGCCGTCGGCGATGCTCGTGAAGTCGGGCATCGTGGAGCCGCTCCAGACGTACCACGTCGGCATGAGCAGCGGTCGGCCCGCGGCCTCCGCCGCCTGCGCGACCTGGGCGAAGGTCTTGGCCCACCGGTCCGCGACACCGAAGACCACGGCATACGGCAGGTAACGGCTGAAGGTGTTGCTCGCCTCCTCGAACTCGATCTGGCCGGCCTCGGCGGTGACGAGGTACTCCTTGAAACCGAGCGCCTGGGCCAGCACGGCCGAGCCCTCGGCGGTCTTGGCGGCCATCCGCCGACCGAGCACGACGATGATGAGGCCGCTGACGATGAGCCCGGCGCCGAGCACGAAGCCGCCCGTGAAGCCGCCACCGAGCAGCGCCCGCAGCGCGCCCTGGCCGAAGAAGAGCAGGAGCATGCCCCCACCCACGAAGAGGGCGCCGAGGCCCTGCCACGCGCCGCGCTGCGTCTGTGGGGACGAGCGGAACCAGTGGCGCCGCACGACTTCGCGGTACATCTCCGCCTGGATCGACTTGAGTGTCGTGGCGAACGTGTTCTTCAGCTCCGACAGGGCCACGACGTCCCCGCGGCTGCTGAAGATGCCGTCCAGCAGCTTCGCCTCGTAGGGCAGCAGTCGACCGTCTCGGGGCGGTGGCTGCCGCGTCAGGGTCCAGTCCGTGCGGCTGAAGACGCTGCCGGTGCTCGTCTCCTCGATCGTGAGGTAGCCGCGGACGGCGAGGTCGATGAGGGTCGCCGAGACGTCGATCGGGTTGGCGGTCTCGTCGATGATCGTGCCCAC
This sequence comes from uncultured Actinomycetota bacterium, assembly GCA_963816385.1. GTDB lineage: Bacteria > Actinomycetota > Actinomycetes > Actinomycetales > Dermatophilaceae > CAWFKL01. The sequence continues at coordinate 432,557 of CAWFKL010000003.1, read as the reverse complement.
CATGCCGGGCTGCACACCCGTCGGCGGCTGGAACTGCACCGCCACGGTGGGGCGCCCGCCACGCACCGTCGGCGCACTCGCCGCAGCCCTCGGGTCGCCGGAGCGCCGTCACCGCCAGGAGCGCCGGGAGCGCCGGGCGCGCCGTCACCGCCAGCTCCCGTGCCGATCGACGGCGTGAGCCCCGGCGTGAGGTCGGCGTACCGCTCGTCGCGGCCGCGTGTCCACACGAGCGTCCCCATCACGGCGAGGGCGAGGACCGGGGCGCCGAGGCCTCCGACCCAGGCGGCGGCGTTGACGGCGGGCGCCGCAGCCGAGCCGACCGAGCTGTCACTGTCACCCTCGACGACGACCGGCTGGACGGAGTCGAACGCCGCCGCCGGGTAGGAGGCGATGACCGTCATGGCGTCGCCGCTGCCGAGGTTGCGGGCCGAGAACGTCGACTCCTCGCCGGCAGTCGCGGTGCAGGGCGTCGTCGAGCCCTGGGGCCCCTGGAAGCACGACACCTTGGTCGAGGCGTCCGGCGCGCCGACCCGGACCTGCACGGAGTCGCGGTCGGTGAACTCGTTGGTGCCGAAGACGTTGTAGAAGAGCTCGACGGTGGCGGCCTGGTCGCTGTTGCTCGCCGGCGTGCCGTCGGCGGCGATCGGGTTGAGCACGTCGTGCAGCGTGTACGACACGACGTAGACCTGGGTGCCGCTCGTGTACTCGCTCGCCGAGCCGATGCGGATCTCCTGGGCGGCGCCGTTGTCGCTGACCGTGAAACCGTCCGGGGCCCCGGAGGGGCTGCGGACGTCGACGTCGGTGAGGTCGAAGAAGCGGTAGCGGTTGGGCTCGTCGTTCCAGCCCATCCGCACGACGATGTTGCGGAAGATGCCGTGCCGCTCCTGCCCTGCCGGGAAGCGCCACGTGATGTTCTCCGTCACCCTCATGCTGCCGTCGGCCTGCACGTCGTAGACGGCGTTGAACGACTGCATCCCCTCGCCGCCCTCCGCGGCCCGGGCGCTGCCGACTGGAAGGAGCGCCAGCAGCGCGACCGCGACGACGAGTCCGACGACCTCCGGCCAGTCGCGACCTGCGCGCCGTCACGCGGCGCGTGGGTCGTCGTCGATCCGCTCATCGCTTCCCCTCCACGTCGTTGCTCACAGCATCCTGACACTCGACGCGGCCTCGGGGACGACGGTTGCGCGCCCGAGCGAGCGCGTTGTCGTGTCTCAGCGGCGTCGGTTGGCGGCGCTCATGGCCCGGTCGGCCTCGCGGCGGTCCTGGCGCTCGCGCAGGGCGTGCCGCTTGTCGTACTCCTTCTTGCCCGTGGCGAGCGCGATCTCGACCTTGGCGCGACCGTCCTTGAAGTAGAGCGCGAGGGGCACGATGGTGCGTCCGCTCTCGCGGGTCTTCATGGCGATCTTCGACAGCTCGGCCCGGTGCAGCAGCAGCTTGCGCTTGCGGCGCGGGGCGTGGTTGTTCCACGTGCCGTTGAGGTACTCCGGGATGTGGACGTTCTCGAGGTAGAGCTCGTCACCGGTGAACATCGCGAAGCCGTCGACGAGCGAGGCGCGCCCCATTCGCAGCGCCTTGACCTCCGTGCCGGAGAGCACGATGCCTGCCTCGAAGGTGTCCTCGATGAGGTAGTCGTGTCGCGCCTTGCGGTTGCTCGCGATGAGCGACCGCCCCTTCTCCTTGGGCACCGGCCCGTCCCTCCTGCTGCTCGTGCCACGGCTCTCGCAGCATTCCCACGCTACCCGAGAGCCGGTCCCGGGCCCGAGTCGGTTTCTCCCGTATGCCGTGGGCCGGGCGGCGCCGGACGGGTCGGTGTGCGTGCCTGGCGGGTCGTCAGCCCGGGGCGGGTGGGCCGGCTGGCCCGCCTCGGCGACGACGGGACTACAGCCACGCGCGTGGGTCGACGGGCGTGCCGTCCTCGTAGACCCCGAAGTGCAGGTGGCAACCGGTCGAGTAGCCGGTCGTGCCGGAGTAGCCGATGAGCTGACCGCGGTTGACGCTGCCGCTGAACTTCGTGATGGAGCTGAGGTGGTTGTAGGTCGTCACGACGTCCACACCTCGGTGGATCCCGTGGTCGATGACGACCTGGTTGCCCCAGCCGCTGGCGCGCCAGCCCGCGCGGATGACCTCTCCCGGCGCGGCGGCATACACAGGCGTGCCGCAGGCAATACCCCAGTCGAGGCCGTCGTGCAGCATCCACTTCTGCAGCACCGGGTGCCACCTCATGCCGAAACCCGAGGTGGTGGGCCCCTGGGCCGGGTAGGAGAGGTAGTTGGAGGGTGTCGACGTGGGGGGAACCACCACCACGGGTGGCTTCCTGGGGACGTAGACCTGCCCGCGCTTCTTCGCCGCGGCGGCCTTGGCGCGCTCGGCGCGAAGCTTGGCCTGGCGTTCGCGCTCCAGCTTCGCCTTGAGGGCGGCGATGCGCTTCTGCTCGGCGATCCTGGCCAGGCGCGCCCGCTCGACGAGGACGGCCTGGAGCCGGGCGGACTCCTGGCGAGCCGCCTCGAGGTCGGCTGCCTCGTTCTTCTTCTGCTCCCGCAGGTCGGCTGCGAACGCGACCTGCTGGCCCTTGAGGCTGTCGAGCTCCGCCTTCGCCGCTGCGGCGTTGGTGGCCGCCGTGACGGCGTTGTTCTTGGCCACGACGGCCTGGTTCTTGGCCTGGGTGGCAGCAGCGGCTGCGGCCTCGGCCGCCTTGAGCGCGGCCTCGGCCTGGCGCTTGAGCTCGTCGATCTCGCCACGCACGGAGGTGAGGTAGGAGCGGGTCGAGGTGTTGTCGGCCGTCATCGCGGCGAGCTTGTCGATCGTGTCACTGGCGACGGCGCTCGCGGTGTCGGCCATGACGAGCCGGTTGGCGAAGTCCTCGGGTGAGGTCGAGCCGAAGACGAGCCCGAGCTGCGACTCCTGCCCGGCCCCCTGGAAGACCTCGGCGGCGTATGAGTCGAGGGCGTCCTGGCTCGTGACGAGCTCGGTGGCGCTCTTGGCGAGCTGCTCCTTGGCTCGCTGCTCCTTGGCCTGGGCGACGGCGAGCTTCTGGGCCACGGCCTCGTTGTGGGCACGGGCCCGACCCTCAGCGGCGATGGAGCGCTGCTCCGTGGCCTCCGCAGCGGCCTGGGCCGACTCGGCGCGCTGCTGGACGGCCTGGGCGGACGCGACCCGCTGCTGGGCGACCGGCAGGGCGGCATTCGTGCGTTCCAGCTTGACGTAGGCCGTGGCCAGCTTGCTGCTGGTTCCCTCGAGCTGCTGCCCGAGCGCGGCGATGCGTTGGTCGTTCTTCTTCTTCTGGTCGGAGATCGAGTCGGCGCGCGCGACGAAGGCACCGCCGAGGGAGATCGAGCAGGCGACCACGAGGCCGGCGACCGTCAGCCTGGTCGCCGGGGTGGTGGTGAGTGTCCGCCCCATCTGCCACATAGGCTTCATTGGTACCACAGGTCCCGCAGGTGTGGGGAGTTGAGGCGTACCTGATGTGGTGGTGCGTCTGGCCGTCTGCTGGCGCCGTGGGATCAGACGCGCAGGTAGCGCCGTAGCGTCACCCACGAGGTCGTCGACGACAGCACGACCACGCCGACGATGATGAACGGCGCGACGTAGATGACGTCGGGGACGCCGATGAACGCCGTGTCGGTGAGCGTCTCGGAGAGGAAGCCGACGACGCCGTAACGCACCGTCGCCCACAGCATCCCCATCGCGAGCACCGCCCCGAGCACGCTCGCGATGACGGTCTCCATGACGAACGGGAAGCGAATGGTGAAGTTCGATGCGCCGACGAGGCGCATGATCCCGGTCTCGCGGCGGCGGCTGAACGCGGTCTGGCGGATCGTCGTGGAGATGAGCATGACGGCGGCGAGCACCATGAGCGAGCTGAGCGCGATCGCTGCCCAGCTCACGGTGTTCATGAAGGTGAAGAACTTCTCGAGCAGCTTCTTCTGGTCCTGCACGTCGGCGACGCCGGGCATGCCCCGCAGTGAGCTCGCGACGACGTCGAACTTGCTCGGGTCGCCGAGGTTCACCCGGTACGAGTCGGCGAAGTAGGACTCGCCCGCCCGCGCCAGCGGGGAGTTCTGGTAGGTCTGCTTGAACCGGTCGAAGGCCTCGTCGCGCGACTCGTAGAAGACCTCGGCGACAGTCGGCTTGAGCGCGTCGAGCTCGGCCCGGATCGCGCTGCGCTGGGCATCGGTCGTAGGCTCGCCGGCGCAGTTGGTGTAGCGCGTCTTCTCCGCGCAGAGCAGCACCGTGACCTGGACCCGGTCGTACCAGTAGTCCTTCATGGTGTCGACCTGGCGTTGGCCCATCAGGCCGAGGCCCAGCAGGTACATCGAGATCATCGTCACGATGACGACCGACAGCGCCATCGAGAGGTTGCGGCGCAGGCCGTTGCCGATCTCGCCGAGGAGGAACTGGATGCGCACGTCGCCTCCTCAGCGTCCGCTGGGCTGGGCGACGGGCTCGCCCTCGAGGGGCGCCGGGACGTGGGCCGTGGAGCCGTGGTCATGGCTGTGGTCACGGCCGTGGTCGTGGCCGTCGCCCGGGTCGTGGCCTTGGCCGTCGCCGGCGTCATGGTCGTGGCCCTGGCCGTCGTCGTGGCCGTCGTCGTAGCCGTCGGGCACCTCCGGCTCCAGCGAGCGCGTCGCGATCGGCCGGTCGTCCAGCTTGACGCGCGGGATGCTCCCGGTCGTGTAGTCACCGGCCTCCACGTCGCCGACGAGCACGCCGTTGGCGAGCCGGATGACGCGCTTGCGCATCGCGTCGACAGTGGCGAAGTCGTGGGTCGCGATGACGACGGTGGTGCCCGTGCGGTTGATGCGGTCGAGCAGCTGCACGATCTCGAGGCTGATGCCGGGGTCGAGGTTGCCCGTCGGCTCGTCGGCCAGCAGGATCGGTGGCCGGTTGACGAACGCCCGGGCGATGGCCACGCGCTGCTGCTCGCCACCGGAGAGCTGGTGCGGGAAGCGCTTCGCCATGCCGGCCAGTCCGACGAGGTCGAGGACCTCCGGCACCGTCGAGCGGATGCGCGAGCGCGGGGCGCCGAGCACCTGAAGCGCGTAGGCGACGTTCTGGTGCACCGTCTTGTTGGGCAGCAGGCGGAAGTCCTGGAAGACGCAGCCGATCTGGCGGCGCAGCGACGGGACCTTGCGGTCGGGCAGCCGGTCGAGCTCACGGCCGGCGACGGAGATGCGACCGCTGGTGGCGTCCTGCTCCTTCATGACGAGCTGGAGCATCGTCGACTTGCCCGACCCGGACGTGCCCACGACGAAGACGAACTCGCCTCGGGTGATCTCGAGGGAGACCTGGTCGAGGGCAGGCCGGCCCAGCTTGGGGTAGGTCTTGGTGACGTTCTCGAAGAGGATCACAGTGGGTCACTTCCACGGCCGCGCTCGGAGGGGCTCGGCCTCGCTCGGCTCGGTGATGCGCCTACGAGGCTACGGCCGTCGAAGGTCGAATCCGTGTTACCGAGAGTGTCGGGCGTGGCGGCGGGGCCAGTCGGTCACCGTGGCCGCACAGGTACTGCTGCCCCGTGCGTCGGAGGCGAGGTCGACTCCACGGCGAGCCGCGCGAGTCGCGCACCACCCGCACGTCCCGCCGGACCGCGACCGGGCTCGCGACGGCGCTCAGTCCTCCGCGCGGTTCTGCGCCGATCTGCCAGCGGATGCCAGCCTCGATGAACCCGTCGATGTCACCGTCGAAGACGGCGCTCGGGTTGCCGGTCTCGAAGTCCGTGCGCAGGTCCTTGACCATCTGGTACGGGTTGAGAACGTACGAGCGCATCTGGTCACCCCAGCTCGCCTTGACGTCGCCCGCCATCTCCTTCTTGACCGCGGCCTCCTCGGCCTTGCGCTGCAGGAGCAGACGCGACTGCAGGACCCGCAGTGCGGCGGCGCGGTTCTGGATCTGGCTCTTCTCGTTCTGCATCGAGACGACGATGCCGGTCGGGATGTGGGTCATGCGCACGGCCGAGTCGGTCGTGTTGACGCTCTGCCCGCCGGGGCCGCTGGAGCGGAAGACGTCGACCTTGAGCTCGTTCTCGGGGATCTCGATGGAGTCGTCGCTCTCGATGAGCGGGATGACCTCGACGGCGGCGAAACTCGTCTGACGCCGGCCCTGGTTGTCGAAAGGGCTGATCCGCACGAGTCGGTGCGTGCCCGCTTCGACCGAGAGGTGGCCGAACGCGTACGGCACGTTCACCTCGAACGTGGCGGACTTCAGGCCCGCCTCCTCCGCGTACGAGGTGTCCATGACCTTCGTCGGGTAGCCGTGCCGCTCGGCCCAGCGCAGGTACATCCGCATCAGCATCTCGGCGAAGTCGGCGGCGTCGACGCCGCCAGCGCCCGAGCGGATCGTGACGACGGCCGCGCGCTCGTCGTACTCGCCAGAGAGCAACGTGCGGACCTCCAGCTCGCCGACGTCGCTCTTCAGCTTTGCGAGGTCCCGCTCCGCCTCCTCCAGCGTGGCGGCGTCCGACTCCTCCGTGCCCATCTCGACGAGGGTCTCGAGGTCCTCGATGCGCGCGTCCATGCTGACGATGCGGTCGCGCTCGGAGTTCGCGCGGGACAGTGCGCTGGTGACCTGCTGCGCCTTGTCGGGGTCGTCCCACAGGTCGGGGGCTGAGGCCTGCTCCTCGAGGTCAGAGATGGTCCTGGCCAGCACGCCGAGGTCGGAGACCCCGCGCACGGAGTCCATCGTCGCGCGCAGGTCCTTGATCTCTTGCGTGAAGTCAACAGCCACGTTGCGACAGCCTACGGCAGCACGTGATCCCGGCTCACCATCGCCGACGTATGCGGTGGGGCGTTCCGAGGGTAGGGCGTCGGTGGCCGCTCGACGGGTGTTGAGCGCGCCTGGCGGTGTCTGACCGAGGCTTCTTCGCAGCCCCGGCAACGCGGAAGCCCCGTCGAGTGGCCGCGTCGCCCCACCGGCCACACGAGGTGGCGTGACAGTTGAGACCGCAAGGCCACTCGACCGACGCCGAGCCCCGTCGAGTGGCCGCGTCGCCCCACCGGCCACACGAGATGGCGTGACCGTTGAGACCGCAAGGCCACTCGACCGACGCGGACCCCGTCGAGTGGCCGCGTCGCCCCACCGATCACGGCTCGGGATCAGCCGAGCGGTGCTCGGGCTCGCGAGGTGACCGTGATGGTCACGCTGCCTCCGAGCGACTCGAGGATCCAGCCGCTCATCGGGAGCGTCGCCGTGCCCTGCACCGTGACCACCGCCGTCGCCCCATCGGGGGTGCCCGTGTCAGGGACGACGCCCCACGTCGTGATTCCCGGCGGATGCGGCACGAGTGAGAGGTGGGTCTGGGCGGCTTGCTGCACGGATCCGTCGGTGAGGACGAGCTGGTCGAGGAGACCGGTTTCGTAGGCGGCGCGCTCGTCGATCGCGTCGGCGGCGTCGAGGGCCGCGGCGTCGGCCACGTCGAGCAGACGCATCCGGGCCAGCTGCGCGGCCGTCACGTCGACGGCACCGAGGATGAGCACCAGGACGAGCGAGAAGAGACCGAGGATGAGGACCCCGATCTGACCGTCATCTGCTCGCGCCCGGTGCAGCGTGCCGCGGCTGGCGGGCCGAACGGCATACGGCCCTCTCATCGGCTCACGAAGCGGTCGACTGAGGCCACGTGCGTCGAGGTGACGGTGACGGCGGCGGGCACGTGATCGGCGATGAAGTCGGGGATGAGCGGGAGCTGGACGACGATCGTCGCGGTGGAGGTCACGACTCCTTCGGGACGTAGGCACGGGGAGCCGTCACACCCGACGTCAAGGCTGGCACCATCGGTGAACGCGAAGTCCTCGAAGGCCAGTGATGCGGCCCCTTGCGCTCGGGCCAGGCCTTCACCGTCAGATGCCGCGGTCACGTAGGCCCTGCCTGCTTCTCGCCCTGCGAACGACGCGGAGAAGGCTGCCGCCTGGAGACGCGCAGCCGTGAGCACGAGGTAGACGAGCGGCAGCAGGAGCAGCACGCCGAGGAAGATGAACTCCACGATCGCTCGGCCGTCGTCGAGGCCCGGGTGCCGGCCACGCAGCGCTCGGAGCAGCGAGGTCATGGGGACGCCCCCACGACCTGCTCCTCGCTGAACGCGCGCCCGCTCACCGTGAGCACCCCGGACGGGCCGACCGGCCCGATAACCGGCAGCGGGGCGGAAACCGTCACCTCGACCACCCGGATGCCGCCGGGTGTCGTGCGGGCTGCAGCACTGACGTCCTCGGCGAAGGACGAGCTGAGCGACGACGAGATGAGGGCCGATGTCCGGGCGACGCCGTCGTCGGGGCCAGCATCGGCGCGAGCGCCGTAGCGAGCCCCCTCGGACGGCGGCCGAGATGAGGGTGTTGCGCACATAGAGCGCGAGGCCCAGCTGGAAGACGGCGAGTGCGACGAAGAGCAGCAGAGCGGCTACCATCGCGAACTCCGCTATCGCAGAGCCTCGCTCGACCCGCGATGCCTCGACCACGGTGAGGGTCGGTGCGTGATGGAGACACGAGCCAGCGTGAGAGTCGGGCCACCGATTGCCTGCCGCTCCGGGCTGCCCGCCGCTCGGGCGTCACGGACCCTGGACGCTCGCGATCGCGTCGCTGAAGAGGGCGCCGAGCTGCGGGCCGGCGATGGCCCACAAGGCCGTGACGAGGCCGGCGGTCATGATGGTGATGAGTACCCAGCCGGGGACGTCCCCCCGGTCAGCGCGACCGCCGAGTCGCGCGGTGAGCGCTGCGGCGACGGCTCGCTCCATCCGACGCTGGGCCGTGACGAGTGTCTTCATGATCTCTCCCTGTCGTGAAGTGCCTTGCAATCGTGTGGTGCTGGTCAGAGCTGGAAGCGCAGGAAGCTGACTCCCGGGTAGACGGCGAAGAGGACGGTGACCGGCAAGATGAGGAAGACGACCGGGATCATCATGAGGATCTCCTTCTTCCCGCCTTGCTCCATGAGGGTCCGGCGACTGTCCTCGCGCACGTCCTGGGCCTGCGCCCGGAGGACCTCGGCGAGAGGCGTACCGCGCTCGACTGCCACCACGATGCCGTCGACGAAGCGGCTCAGACTGATCAGGCCCGTGCGCTCGGCGAGTCCCTGAAGGGCCGTCGGGAGGTTGGCGCCGGCGCGGGCATCGGCCAGACAGTGACGAAGCTCGTCGGCCAGCTCGCCCCGTGAGAGCCGGCAGACTCGCTCCAGCGCCCCGATGGCACCCTCTCCGGCAGACACGGCGAGTGCGAGCAGCTCTGCCACCGTTGGGAACTCCGTCAACATCCGTGCCTCGCGGCGAGCGGCGGACCGGGAAAGCGCGTAGTCGCGCCCCGTGATGCCGCCCAGAACGCCCACCATGACGAGCCCGACGAGAACGGGAGCTGACAGCGAGGAACGGGCGGCCGCGATGAGGCCAGTGATCAGCACGCCAGCAACTCCGCCGACCGCGCCCCACAGGACCTGCTCGGCGCGGAACCGGTCGACGTCGGCGGGTTGACCGGCCCGCTGTTGACGCCGAGCCACCGAGGCACTGCCGCCGAGCGCGCCGCCCACGACGCGCCCGGCCGCAGCGACATACGGCTGGAGTAGCTCGAGCAGACCGAAGGGACCACGTGAAGGCGGCGGCCCGATGAGCAGCGACGACGGGCGAGGTGTGTCGCGCAGGTACGGCTCGAGCCGGTCATCGAGAGTGGGCCTCCGTGTCATCGGGAGTCCGGCAACCACAAGTGCCAGACCGCCGAGCGTCAGCACCCCGAGGCCGGCTCCGAGCCACGACCATCCGGAGTCGATCACCGTCGTCAGCCGTGTGACGAGGTCGTTCATCGCAGCACCCGCTCCTCGTCGGGCAGCCGTCCGATCCAGATCATGACCCGGTACGCCAAGAGGCAGAGACCCGCGCCGATGGCGAGGATGACCCATCCGGCGGCCGCCGAGTACGCCGAGAGCGAGTCGCCCTTGAGGGCGAGCATCGCGAGGACGATCCAGGGAGCGGCCACGGCCAGCCGGGCCGCGTTGACCGTCCAGCCCTGCCGGGTCTCGAGCTCGGCCCGGGTGCGCGAGTCCTCGCGAAGGAAGGCTGACAGTGTGCGCAGCAGCCGCCCGAGGTCGCTTCCGCCGACCTCCCGGGCGATGCGAAGCGATTCCACGATGCGGTCCGCGACGGGATCACTGAGCCGGTCCTTGAGCCGGTCGAGGCAGTCGTGGAACCGCCCCGTCGCGCGATAGTCCTGGGCGAACGACGCGAACGCCGGTCGCAGCTCGGCAGGACCCCGCTCCGCCAGCTGCGAGAGCGCCTCGGGCAGCGCCAGGCCGGCGCGGACGCCCGACGAGATGTTGTCCACGACGTCCGGCCACAGGTCACGCAGCTTGGAACGGCGTGCTCGCGCGCGCATCCGAACCACGGAGATCGGCCCGCAGGCGGCCATGATGCTGAAGCACAAGGCGATGGGCACCACCTTGGTGAGCGACCGTGAACAGCAGGAACGTCACGATGAACAACACGACCGACCCCACGACGACGTTCCTCGGGCTGATCGCGTGGAAGCCGGCTTGAGTCAGGTGGTCCCGGAGCTCGGCCGCGAAGCCGTTGCGGCGGGCAGGGACGACCAGCCTCCACGGTCGGCCAGAACGACCAGTAGATGCAGAACACACCGGCACCGAGCACGAGTCCGACCACGAGGGGCGAGGTCATGGGCCCTCCTGCGCCAGCAGAGCCGTCACGTCGTAGCCGGCCAGCTCGAACGCCTCACGATGCGGCGGGAATCCCTCGGCCCGACGCAGCTGCCCATGCCTCGTCACGAAGAGGTCGGCGATCTCGATGACGTCGCCTTCCACCCGACCCGGGACCGCGACGATCTCACGCACTCGACGCACGCCGTCACGCTCCAGCGCGACGTGGATGACGAGGTCGACGGCTGCGGCCACGGTGGGCACGACGAAGCGGCTCGAGACGTTCTCGCCAGCGAGCAGCGGCAGTGTGCACATCTTCATGACCGCCTCGCGAGCGCTGTTGGCGTGCACGGTCGCCATGCCGGGGACACCACTGTTGAGGGCGATGAGCAGGTCGAGGCTCTCCTCCTGCCGCACCTCGCCGACGATGATGCGAGAGGGCCGCATCCGCAGGGCCTCCTTGACCAGCCGGCGCAGCGGGACCTCCCCCGTGCCCTCGAGACTGGGTTGGCGGCACTGCATGGAGGCGACGTCGCGGAGCGGCAGCTTCAGCTCGAAGACCTCCTCGCACGTGATCACCCGCTCGCGTGGTGGGATGGCAGCGGCCAGGCAGTTGAGCAGGGTCGTCTTACCCGACTGCGTGCCCCCGGCGACGAGGACGTTGAGGCCGCTCGCGACCGCCGCGTCGAGAAACGTGGCCGCCTGCCTCGTCAGGGTGCCGAGGCGGACGAGGTCGTCGAGGTGGTCGGCCTTCACGACGAACTTGCGGACGTTGACCTGCCAGTGCGTGCGGCTGATGTCAGGGATGACGACGTGCAGACGAGAGCCGTCGGGCAGCGTCGCGTCGACAAACGGGCTGCTGAGGTCGACGCGGCGCCCACTGCTCTTGAGCATGCGCTCGACGAGGTCGCGGACGTCGTCGGAGCGCAGGATCGTCGAGGTCAGCTCCGCGACCCCGCCACGAGCCACAAACACCTTGCTTGGCTCGTTGATCCAAATCTCTTCCACCGAGGGGTCGTCGAAGTACTGCTGGAGCGGGCCGTACCCAGCGACGACCGCGAGGATCGAGTGGATCGCCGAGCGTGTGTCTCCGAGCGTGGGCAGCCCGCCGTGCAGCGAACGCTCGTCGTAGTCCTGCACCGCGTCCTGCACGAGCCGGCGCACGTCGTTGGTGTTGCTGGTGGGATCGATGCCCGAGCGCCTGATGAGCTCGCGGACCTCCCCCTCGACGTGGAGGACTGCTTCATGTGTCGACATCTGGACCCCCTCGGTCAGCTGTTGCCGGTCATCCTGCCCAAGGGATCGGGATCCGGCGCGTTCAAAATTAGGGCCGAACAGGCGGTCTCCCATGTTCTGGACGAAATCTGTGGATAACCGCCACCAAGCTGTCGCCGCAGGGGCCGCCAGCACACGTCCTGTGGACGACGTGCCTGCACGTGCCGTGACCCCTGCTGTCATGGCAAGCAACAGCGAAGGAGTCCTGACGTGCAGCTGCGCCTCACCCTTGTCGACAGCCGGCCCGGCTCGTCCGGCACCTCGACAGAGCTCCTCGTCGACGCGTCCCCACAAGCGACCTTCGGAGAGCTTCGCCCGCATCTGGACGCCGTCCTCGGCTTCCAGTCGTCGACCTCGCGAGAAGGCATTCCCAGCGCCGTCGGCTACGAGATCGACGGTCGGCGGCTGGCGGACGAGGCTTCCATGGGTAGCGCTCCCCTACTGCGCGGGGCCGTCGTCGCGGCGTGCTCACCGCTGCGGCCGCGTATGCCGTCCGGTGGCGGTGGCCTCGTGCAGCTCCGTGTCGTCGGCGGCGCGGGCGCCGGCGAGTCGATTCCGCTCGCCCGCGGGGAGCACATCATCGGCCGGTCCGCGTCGTGCTCGGTGCGGCTGCACGACGCCGGAGTCTCCCGTGCGCACAGCGCGCTGCACGTCACCGACGGCTCCATCACGGTGCTCGACCTGGAACCCGCCAACACCTCCATTCTCGACGGCCGCGCCCTTCCAGGCGGTGGAACGACCCTGATGCCGGGCTCGCTCCTGCGACTGGGGTCGACGACGGTGTCGTTGCGGCAGCCGTCCATCCCGCCGGTGCCGCACGGCATACGTGCTGGCCGGCTCCTCGTGCACGTGCGACCGCGCTTCGTGCCCAGCATCAGCAATGCCCAGGTCGATCTACCTGAGGAGCCGCGAAGACCTGAAGGCCACCGACTGCCACTCCTGACCTCGCTGGTTCCTCTGGTCCTCTCTGGCGCGCTCGCACTCGCAATGCGATCTCCGCTCATGCTGCTCTTCGCCCTGATGTCACCGGTGCTCCTGCTCGGACAGTGGTGGAGCGATCAACGGCACGGGCGGCTCTCCCACCGGCGGCTCCTGCGCCAGCACCATGAGCGGTTGCTGGAGGTCGAGGCCGAGGTCGAGGCCGCCATAAAGGTGGAGGCGCGGCTGCGACACACCGAGCAGCCCGACCTCGCTCTGCTCATGGAGCTCGTCGAGCAACGAGGTGCTCGCCTGTGGGAGCGCCGCCCTGCTGACGACGACTGGCTCGTCCTGCGCGTCGGCACCTCAACGCAGCCGTCTCGGCTCGTCTTCACCGGCGCGGCGCGCGACAAGCAGCCGGTCGTGCCTCAAGTGCCGGCCGCCGTAGACCTGCAGGGAGTCGGAGTCGTCGGCATCAGCGGGAGCAGGAGCGCGGCATTGTCGGTCGCGGGTTGCCTGTTGGCTCAGGCTGCGTCCTGGCACTCGCCTCGCTATCTGCGCGTCGTGCTGCTCAGCGCCTCGCATCGCGACGCGACCGACTGGCGGTGGGCGCGCTGGCTGCCGCACCTGCTGGGCGCTGACGAGTCCGCCAGCACGGCGAGCATCGCCGACGGGCCAAGGTTCGGACGCATCTTGACGCTGTTACGCGCCAGGCTCGAGGACGGGAACGCTGAGCACGTGCCGGGACCGCCGGTCACCGGCGCTGGCGTCCACCGCGGCGCGCCGCCAACCGACACGCTCGTCGTGCTCGACGGCGCACGTCGGCTGCGCACCGTCCCCGGGATGGCGGACCTGCTGCGGCTGGGCCCGGGTCGGGGCATGGCCTTCATCTGCGTGGAGGAGGACGGCGCGTCCCTTCCATCAGAGACGGCAGCGATCGTGGAGGTGGACGAAGTGCTTCCTCGCGCACGACTCAGGCTGCCGGACGAGTTCCTCGACGACGTGACGCCCGACCTGCCCAGCGCCCCCTGGCTCGAGCGGATGGGTCGACTGCTCGCTCCGCTGAGCGACGCCACGCCGGACGCCGGGGCAGAGGCGATCGTGCCGTCCATCGGGTTCCGGCAGCTGCACCGGGAACGGGGGCTTGATCCGCTAGACCCGGGCGCCCTCGCCGCAGCGTGGACGGACGCCTCCGGTTCGCCACGAGCGCTCCTCGGCAGGACCGCGTCCGGCCCCCTCGAGATCGACCTGACTAGGGACGGACCGCATGTCCTCGTCGGAGGGACGACCGGATCGGGCAAGTCCGAGCTGCTGCAGTCGCTCGTGGCCGGACTCGCGGTCACGAACCGGCCGGACGACCTCTCCTTCGTGCTCATCGACTACAAGGGCGGAGCCGCGTTCCGTGAGTGTGCCCGTCTGCCGCACACCGTCGGGTTGGTCACCGACCTCGACGAGCACCTGACGGTGCGGGCCCTGGCGTCGCTCACCGCGGAGCTGCGACGTCGCGAGCGGTTGCTCGCCGCTGCGGAGGCGAAGGACCTCGACGCCTATCGCGCCCGGCGCGGGCGTCCGGGAGCCGATCTCCCCCGGCTCGCGCGCCTCGTCATCGTCGTCGACGAGTTCAAGATGCTCGCCGACGAGCTGCCCGACTTCGTCGCCGGGCTGGTGCGCATCGCCGCCACGGGACGCTCACTCGGCGTGCATCTCGTGCTCGCGACCCAGCGGCCGGCAGGGATCGTCACCGGCGACATGCGCGCCAACATCTCTCTGCGCATCAGCCTTAGGGTTCGCGATCGAGCGGACAGCGAGGACGTCATCGAGTGCGCCGACGCGGCGCTGCTCGGTGACCCCGTTCCCGGGCGGGCCTATCTCCGCGCCGGCGGCGGCGCTCTGGTCGGCTTTCAGACGGCGCATGTCGGTGCGATCGTCCGGCCAGCGACGCAGCAGGCTCTTAGCGTCTCGGTCGTCGACGAGCCCGGCCGCCGACCGCTCCATCCTGCCGAAAGCGCGCACGGCAACGAATCCGCCCAGGACCTCCGCCCTGTGGTGTCCGGGGACGCCGACGCCAAGCGTCTCGATCCCGTGACGGAGCTGGCCTCCTTCGTCGAGGTGGCTGGTGAGACTGCGAACGCGCTGGGCAGTGTGGCTCCGACATCACCGTGGTTGCCACAACTGCCGGCGTGGGTGTCTCTCGCCGATCTGGGAGTCGAGGCGGCACCGGCAGACCCGACCCCGATCGGACTCGTCGATCTTCCGCACGAGCAACGACAGGGTGTCGCGACGTGGGATCCGCTTCGAGACGGCCACATCGGCGTCATCGGTGGCCCCCGATCCGGACGGACAACGCTCGTGCGAACTCTCGTCACAGGCCTGGCCGAGCGCCACGGACCCATGCGACCTGCACATCCAGGTGCTCGAGGGCACTCCCGGTGCACTCTGCGAGCTCACGGCCCTGCCCCACGTCGGATCCGTCGTCGGCACGAGCGAGCCGCTGTTGCTGCGCAGGGTGGTCCAGCGGCTCGTCGAGGAGACTTTCACCGACTCGAGCGTGCACGACCGGCGACGGCTCGACGTCCTCGTCATCGACGGCTGGGAGGCGGTCGAGGAGGCGCTCGGCGACCTCACGGCGGCTGGGTCCGGGGCTGACGCCATCCTGCGACTGGTTCGTGACGGCGGTCCGCACGGACTACGCGTGGTCGCGACGGGGGGTCGCAGGCTCGGTTCCGGTCGACTGTCGGGGCTGCTCGATCGGCGTCTTGTGCTTCCGATGCCCGACCCGCTCGATCTCAGCCTCCTGGGACTGGCGCCAGCCGCTGCTCGAGCGCAGCGACCGCCGGGGCGCGCCATCGACGTGCTCGACGGCCACGAGATCCAGATCGCCACGGTGGGCGCCGGTCCCTCGCACGAGGAGCAGAGCGAGGCCGTGCGACTGGCAGGAGTGCTGCTCGACGGTGCCTCGCCGGGGCCTGCCGGCCGGGCATGGAGGGTGCTTCCCCTTCCGGCGACCGTGCCGCTGCCCGACCTGCTGGATCGCAGCGGCGAAAGCACTGCCGCCGGCAGCGGCGTGGCCACCCCATCCGTGCGCCTGGGCGTCGGTGGTGACACCGCAGCGCCGCTGGATCTGCCCCTCGGCCAGGCCACGCGTTTCCTCGTCATCGGCCCGCCGCGGTCAGGCCGGTCGAACGTCATCGAGGTGGTCGGACGGCAGCTGCTCGAGCAGGCCCGTCACGTCGCAGTCGTCTCTGGGCGGCGGTCGACGCATGCGCAGCTGGGGAAGCAGGGAGCACATCTTGTCTCGGCGCTGGACTGCTCACTCTTCATCGACCTGCGCCGCGCGCATCCGGATCTGGCGGTCCTCATCGATGACGCCGACGCTCTCGAGGGCACGGACCTCGATCGAGCGCTTCTCGAGTGCCTGCACCTGGTCGACGGCTCGGGTGGCCTCGTGTGGGCGACGGCGGACACGGCCCGGGCGAATGCCGCCTTCCGGGGCCTGCTCCCCGCGCTCGCGCGAGACGGCAACGGGTTGGCTCTCTCACCGAGCGGTCCGGGAGACGGCGAGTGCCTGCGGGCGAGGCCGGAGGCCGCGGTGCTCGGTGTTCCGGGCCGCGGGAGCCTCGTGCTCGACGCCCAGTGCACCCCCATCCAGGTCGCCTGCTCGGGCGCCCGCCCCCGGCCCGGCTTCGCGTGACGACGCGGCCACTCGACCGACTCGGCGCGTGTGACCACGGGGCCACTCGACGGACCCGGGCCCGCCTGTGACCACGGGGCCACTCGACGGACCCGGGCCCGCTGTGACGACGGGGCCACTCGACGGACCCAGGCCGCCTGTGACGACGGGGCCACTCGAGTGGTGGGTGTGAGGTGGGTTGCACTTCCCCCTCGGCGCTAGGCGACCCGTCAGTAGGCTGCCACGCTCGCTCCACGCCGTTGCCCGACCGAGGAGCCCGTATGCCGCGTGGTGCCAGAGAGATCACCCTGCGGTTCCTCGCGGCCCCCACCGACGCGGGCTACTCCGGCACAGTCGGGGGCGGCACCGTGCTCGAGTGGATCGACAAGGCGGGCTACGCCGCCGCCGCTGGGTGGAGCGGCACCTACTGCGTCACGGCCTACGTCGGCAACGTGCGCTTTCGCCATCCCGTCGAGGTGGGTGACCTCGTCGAGGCGACGGCCCGGATCATCCACACCGGCACCTCGAGCATGCACATCCTCGTCACGGTCTCGGCCGGCAACCCGCGCCAGCCCGAGCTGGTGCCGACGACCGAGTGCCTCATGGTCTTCGTCGCCGTCGGCGCCGACGGCCGCCCGACACCCGTGCAAGCCCTCGAAGCAGAGGGCGAGGAGGACCTGCAGCAGCAGGAGAGCGCCGTGCGCCGCATCGACCTGCGCGCCGAGATCGCGAGCGCGATGGCGGCTCAGACCTATAGCGAGGCAGGGACCGCTCCGCGGACCGTCCTGCGCTTCCTCGCTGCGCCCACCGACGTCAACTGGGGCGGCAAGGTCCACGGCGGCATCGTCATGCGCTGGATCGACGAGGCGGCCCACGTGCTGGCGACGAGGTGGACGGGGCATTCCGCC
Source organism: uncultured Actinomycetota bacterium (assembly GCA_963816385.1). Taxonomy (GTDB): domain Bacteria; phylum Actinomycetota; class Actinomycetes; order Actinomycetales; family Dermatophilaceae; genus CAWFKL01. The sequence continues at coordinate 415,172 of CAWFKL010000003.1, read as the reverse complement.
AACGTGGCCGTCTACTCCGGCGGCGTGCGCTTCTATCGTCCACTGCACATCGGCGACCTCGTCGAGGTCGAGGCGCGTCTGCTGTTGACCGGCACGTCGAGCATGCACATCAGCGTGCACGTGCGCTCCGGCGACCCGGCCACCGGCGAGCTCGACCTGACGACTCACTCGCTCATCGTCTTCGTGCCGCTCGACGACGAGGGCCACGCCGCACCCGCGCCGGCCTGGCAGCCGGTCACTGACGAGGACATCGCCCTGCGCGACCACGCGCTCGAGCTCGTCGCCCTGCGCCACCAGATCGACTCTGAGCGACACGTCCCCTAGCGCCGCACCGGCGGCGGCGCCGCCCCTCCGAGCCGGAGCCGCGCCGCCGTCGGACCATCCCAACTCTCAGTCGCAACGGACGCCAAGCACCCGCACACTGCTCATCCCGGCCTGACCGCCCCGGGTGCCAGCCCGGCTCAGCGCACGTGCGCCGGCAGGTGGGTCCTCGGCGGCATCCGGGGCCCGCGGCGCGGGCGGTGGTGCCCGGCCAGACCGAGGAGGTGCTGCACGCGGTAGCGGTGACCGGCATACGGCTCGAGCAGCTCGGCGAGCCCGTCGTCATCGACGGGGCTGCCCGTCAGCGCCCAGCCGATGTCCTTGGCCACGTGGTAGTCACCGAACGACACGGCATCGGGGTCGCCGAGCGCTCGTTGCGCCACCTCCGCGGCGGTCCACGCTCCGACCCCAGGCAGCGCGCGCATGCGGCGGTGCGCCTCGACGACCCCGCGGCCAGCGCCCTCCTCGAGCCGACCGGCGAACCCCGCCGCCCGCACGATCGTGCGCGAGCGGGCGCCGTCGACCGATGCCTGCAGCCAGGCCCACGACGGGATGGCGGCCCAGGCGGCCGCGGTGGGAGGCGCCATGAGACCCGGGACCGGGCCGGGCGCCGGCGTGCCGTGACGGCGGACGAGGACCCGGTAGCCGCCGAAGGCCTCTTGGCCGGTCACCTTCTGCTCGATCACCGCCGGGGCCAGGGCGTCGAAGACCAGGCCCGACCGCGGCACTCGCCAGAACGAGAAGCGTCGCCACGCGTCGGCGACGAGGTCGTGGACAGGCTCGAAGCCTGCGGGGTCGTCGTCGTCCCCGAGCAGTGCCGGCAGCGACTCGAGCAGCCACCGAGCCCCGGGCCCCCAAGCCTGTGCTTCGACCTCGGAGCCCGCCGGACGGCATACGAGATGGAGCGTGCCCACGCCCTCGGGCGTCTGCGTCGCGCGAGCCACCGAGCCGTCGGGACCCCATCGCGACGTGGGATCTCCCGCGCCGCGGCGGAAGACGCCGAGCTGGGCGCGCAGGTTGATCTCGCGGTCGGTGCGCCACACCCGGCGCAACGGCGTCGTGGCGCTCGTCTGGCGGCGGTCGTCGGGAGAGGGCACGTCATCATCCTCGCCTACACTCGGCACGATCGCGGACGCCCCGTCGTTGAATGCGACGACACCGCCCGTGGTGCCCGCCGAGGCAGGGCAGCTCACAGCCCCGAACGAGGAACGAGGAACGATGGCCCGCGAGACGAGCCGAGACCGACGCGAACGCGTGGCGGCCATGCAGGCTGCCCAGAAGAAGGCCGAACGCCGTCGGCTCCTCGTCGTCATCGGCGCCTGCGTCGCCGTCGTCGCCATCATCGGCGCCGCGGTCGCCTGGGCGGTCCTCAGCGAGCAGAGCAAGAAGAACGAGGCGCTCAGCGCGATCAGCGGCGAGGTCGCGGCCGCCGCGTGCGACCCGATCACCGACGACGCCGCGAGCGGCTCGAGCGAGCACGTCGGCCCGGGCACCAACCAGCCGGACGTGAAGAAGATCAAGTACGCGACCGTGCCGCCCTCGAGCGGCCAGCACTTCGCGGTGCCGCAGGTCGACGCGCGCCGCGTCTACACCGTCGCTGACGCCCCGAAGATCGAGACCCTCGTGCACAACCTGGAGCACGGCTACACGATCCTGTGGTACGACCGCTCGGTGGAGACCCAGCAGGCCGCGTCCTTCGAGGCGCTCGCCACCAGGATCAACGCCATGCCGGAGTCGGCAAACAAGTTCCTCATCAGTCCCTGGGACCCCTCCTACGGCGCCTTCCCGGCCGGCAAGAAGTACGCCCTGTCGCACTGGGCCGCCGACGTCAACCAGGGCACGGGCTCGATCGCGAACCAGAAGGGCCACCGCCAGCTGTGCGGCGGCCTCAACACGACCGTCGTCGAGGACTTCGTCAAGAAGTTCCCGTGGAGCTCGGCTCCCGAGCCCGGCGCGGCCTGAGAACCGGCAAGGAGGTCAGCCACGGCATGGCGATCGAGGGAGAGTACGTCCCGAGCCCCCGCAAGCGCTCTCGGGACCAGGTCAGCGTCATCGAGGCCACCGGCACGACCGACTCCGTCGACATCATGGGCAAGCCCGTGGTGCTGTTGACGATGCGGGGGGCCAGGACCGGGGCCATCCGCAAGGTCCCGCTCATGCGGGTCGAGCACGACGGGCTGTACGCCGCCGTGGCCAGCATGGGCGGAGCACCCGAGCACCCCAAGTGGTACTGGAACCTGCTCAAGAACCCGGACCTGGACCTGCAGGACGGCACCGTGGTGACGCGGCGGCGAGCCCGCGAGCTGCACGGTGCGGAGCGCGAGCAGTGGTGGGAACGCTGCGTCGCGGCGTTCCCGGCCCTACGCCTCCTACCAGCGCAAGACGGAGCGGCTCATCCCGGTCTTCGTCCTCGAGCCGGCCTGACGCCGCGGCCCGGCTCCTCCCGGACTTCGTCAGCACCAGCCCGCTGGTCGGCCCCGGACGACGTCTCAGCCGGCCGTCGACTCGTCGGCGGTGGCGCGGCGCTCGGTGAGGAGGTCGTGGGTGCGCGCGTACAGCCAGCCGCCGAGCGCGGCCACGACGTCGATGATGGTCACGATGAAGCGCGACACGATGGCGACGGCTGCCGCCGCGGATGGCGGGATCGCCACTGACAGGATCAGGGTGAGCAGACCTTCGCGGGCGCCGAGCCCGGCAGGGAGCACGACGGTCAGCATGCCGAGCACGACCGAGAGCGCATAGCCCGTCATCGCCGCTGTCGTCAGGTCCGGATGGGGGCTGTCTCCTGCGACGGCCTGTGCGAGCAGCAACGTGTGCACCCCGAACGCCAGCCAGACGAGCACGAAGAGGGCGACCGAGGTCAGCACGGCCCGGGCCGAGAGGTCGTGCTCGAGCGGCTCCCGCCGCAACGTGCGCAGCATGCGGGCGATGATCGCGTTGAGCAGGCGCGGCACGCACAGCACGATGACGAGAGGGATCGCGAGCAGCACCCACCACGAGAAGCCGCCGGACTCGCGCCGTAGCAGGAAGGCCGCAGAGGGCAGCCCGACGAGCAGGCCGGTGAGCAGCGACAGGCCGAGGGTGAGCAGCCCGGTGACGGCCGTGCGCCGCCTCGGCACCTTGAGGTGGCTCGCGATGTCGGCCTGCGCGAGCACGGACCACAGCGACCCGGGCAGGTACTTGCCGAGCTGACCCACGAAGTAGACGCCCGACGACGGCGCGAGGTGAAGGTCGCTCCCGAGGTCGCGCAGGATGACCCGCCAGCCGACCATGGTCAGCCAGGTGCCGAACGCGGCCGCCAGGGACGAGAGCGCGAAGACCGGCCACGAGATCTTGCCCAGGTGCACCGACACCTCGGTCCAGTTCTTTGCGACGGCCCAGACCACGGCCGTGAGGACGATGACCGAGAACGCCACGCGCGCGGTCGTCAGCACCCGCCCCCGCGTCATCAGCGCCGTCTCAGGGTCAGCCGCACCAGGCCGTATGCCGCGTCGTCGGCCCGGGCGCGGGCCGCAGCCTCCCGCATCCGCGCGGTGACGTCGCCGTCGAGGTCACCGACGAGCACGAATCCGAGGTCGTGCGCCCTGGCGAGAACGCCGCGCACGTCCGCGGGGCCGAGCGCGCCCTCCGCCGACGGCGGCCCGATGGGCACCGTGACGATGAGCAGGCCGCCGGAGCGCAGCGCCCAGGATGCCTGCTCGAGCACCTGGATGATGTCGCTCGCGTCGCAGCCGCGCGGGTGGATCCGCACGATGACGTCGAGTGAGCCGGTGTCGACGTCGAGCGCGGCGACGCTCGGGTGGGCGCCGGTGAACTCGATCTCGACGGGAGCGAAACCGACGGCCCGGGCCCAGCGCGACAGCAGCGACCGCGAGCCCGTCTCGTCGACGATGACGGCGCTGCGACGGCCGTCGTCCCGAACCCGCAGGATCGCGGTGAGCGCCCCCAGCGCCGCCCACGACGCCACGCCGTCGAGCGACCTTGGCAGGCCCAGCACCCTGGAGAGGCGCCGCGCGTCGTCGGCCTCGGCCGGGTCACCGAGCACGTCGGTGGCGAGCACCCAGTCGGGCACGTCCTCTGGCCGCAGGTCGAGCACGTCACGGTGCGCGACCAGCACCTGCCGCGCGCGGTGCCGGACAGGCCCGGCGAGCGCCCCCCACGTGCGCGTCACGACGGCTGCCGCGCGACGGGCCGAGTGGCCTGCCCGCGGCGGAGGGCGAGGCAGACGGATCGGCTGCAGGCCCGGGCGGCCGGTGCGGACCGGGTGAGCCGGCACCCGTCGGCTGCTCTTGGGCGTCGCCGGAAGCAGGGTCGACACCGTCGTCATCCAGGGCGCCGGCAGAGGCAAGAACGAGGGCGTCGTGCAGCCGGTGCCGGGTCCGCGCCGTGGACCTCGGCCGGCTCGTCGTGCGGCTCCGCTGCCAGCCCGAGGAGCGACTCGTCGACCGAGAGCGCCTCGATGGTGCCGAGGTAGTGCGCCCACGGCCCCGAGAGGTCGGGGGTCTGCACGCCGTCGGCGAGAGCGCGGCGCACGTCCGCGTCTCCGAGCCGGCGCAGCGCCCCGGCGAGTGCACGCTCGTCCTCCGGCGGCACGAGCAGTCCGTTGACGCCGTCGACGACCTGCTGCGAGAAGGGCTGGACATCCGAGGCGAGGACGGGCAGGCCGTGGGAGTGCGCAAGGACGACGTTCTGCGACGCGGTAGCCGAGCGGTAGGGAAGGGCCAGCACGTCGTGGTCGGCGAGCAGGGCCGCCAGGGCGTCAGCCGGCACGTAGCCGTCGCGGATCTCGACCCGCCCGGCGAGGACCGGGTCGGAGGCCAGCTCGCTGACGACCCGGCGGGTCGGACCGCTCAGCTCGCCTGCGATCGTCAGCGTCACGCCGGGCACGGAGCGCATCGCCCGCAACAGCACGTCGATTCCCTTGTGCTCGCGGATCAGCCCGAGCGCGAGGAGCCGGGTCGGCCCCGGGCGGGGACCGTGCCAGATCGGGTCTCCACCCGGCAGGTGCGGCGGTAGGTCGGCCACGGACACCCGCCGGGCTCCGAGGTCGTGCGCGAGGCGCGCCTGGTCTGCGCTGTGGACGAGCACGGAGTCGACCCGCGACAGGAGCATGCCCATGAGGACCGGGTCGCCCGGGTGCGGCTCGAGCGGCAGCACGTTGTGGCAGATGACGATCGACTGTGGGCGCCGCCCCGACGTCTCGGACACCTCACCGCCCGACGCAGGCCCCGACCCACCCGCCGCACGGAGCAGCGCGAGGTGGGCGGGCACAGCGGGCGGGATGGCATGCACGACGACGATGGCGTCGACCCCCCGCAGGCGGCGGCCGACCCGCACCCAGGTGTCGGGACGAGCCCAGCTGAGCGCGCGGATCGTGCGCGGGAAGGGCGGCACCTCGGGCACGTCCACGCCCCCGCGAGGCACCGTCACGTCCACACGGTGCAGCCTCGAGGGGTAGAGGTGCGCCCAGGAGACGAGCACGACGTCGTGCCCGGCCTCGTGCAGGTGGTGCGCGAGCATCGTCGTGTGGGCGGCGACGCCGCCGGTGTGCGGGTGGGTGGGACCGACGACGGCGATGCGGAGCGCAGCGGCGCCCGCCCCCTGCGCCTGCCCGGAGCCGCGCTGCCCGCTCCGCTCGATCCTCGCCTCCGTCATGGTGCCTCGACTCTAGTTCTCCGACGTGGCCCGGAAGCGCAGGTGGTCGGGCAGACGCACCGGCGGCTCTAGGCTTGACCGCATGCACAACGACGACGTGTGGCTGGTGGTGCCGGTGTACAACGAGGCCACCGTCATCGCAGACGTCGTCGGCCAGGCCCGCCGGGTCTTCCCCAACATCGTCTGCATCGACGACGGCTCCAAGGACGGCTCCGCCGCTGCGGCCGAGGCGGCGGGGGCGGCGGTGGTGCGGCACCCGGTGAATCTCGGGCAGGGCGCCGCGCTGCAGACTGGCTTCGAGTACGCCCTCGGTGACCCCGCGATGCGCCACGTCGTGACCTACGACGCCGACGGCCAGCACCAGCTCCACGACGTCGAGGTCATGGTCGAGCGGATCCGTCGTGGCGACGTCCGGGTCGTCTTCGGCTCGCGCTTCCTCGACGAGCGCACCAAGGCCACACGGCTCAAGAAGCTCGTGCTGCGCGCGGCGGTCGCATACACCAACGCCACCACCGGCACCCGCCTCACCGATGCCCACAACGGGCTGCGGGTGCTGCACCGCGACGTCGTCGAGCGCCTCGAGATCACCCAGAACCGCATGGCGCACGCCTCGGAGATCGTGTCGCAGATCGGTGGGATGCGCTTCGACGGCAAGCGGGTCACCTACGCCGAGGAGCCGGTCCACATCCTCTACACCGACTACTCCCGGGGCAAGGGTCAGTCCCTCTGGAACGCCGTCAACATCCTCGCCGACCTGGTGTGGCGATGAGACAGCTGCTCTTCCAGATCCTGCTCATCTCGGGCGTCCTCGCGATCGCCTGGCGCCTGCTCATCAGCTACGGGCAGAAGGCCCAGGCCCTGCGCCGCATCGGGCTTCTCCTCTTCGCTGCCTTCGCCGTCTGGTCGATCAGCAACCCCGACATCCTCAACCGGATCGCGGCCTTCTTCGGCATCGGCCGCGGCGCCGACCTCGTCTTCTACGGCCTCGTCATGGCCTTCCTCGGCTTCGTCGTGACGACGTTCAAGCGCTTCCGCACGATGGAGACGCGCTACACGCGCCTGGCCCGCCGGATCGCCCTCGACGAGTCCGAGCCCGCGGTCATCCACAGGTCGAGGTCGCAGACTGTCGCATCGGACGAGAGCCGGCCGTCCGACCCGTCCACCCACTCGTCCACCCACTCGTCCACCCACCCGGAGGTCGCCGATGCCGACTGACGCCCGCCGATCCGAGCGGCCCACCGACGACGTCTACACCGTCGACACACGGCGGCGGCCGAAGCGCGCAAGCGCCGGCGCACCTCCAGCCCCCAGCCGCCGGCAGCCACCGCCTGCCGGACCGCCGCCCGCGGAGCCGCGCTACCGGCTGCGCAAGGGCCGCATCGTGTTGCTCGTCGTCGGCCTGCTCGTCCTCGCCTGGCTCGCCTTCATGATCTGGGTGCCGATGCAGGCCTGGGGGGCGGTCAACAAGGTCGACAACATCCCCGAGGGCGAGCGCCCGACCGACACGTCGGGGTACAACTACCTGCTCGTGGGCTCCGACAGCCGCGAGGGGCTGACGCCCGAGCAGCGCAAGAAGTACGCCACGGGCAACGCCGCGGGCAACCGCACCGACACCATCATGCTCGTGCACGTGTCGCAGAGCGGAGGCAAGCCGATCATGGTCTCCCTCCCCCGAGACTCCTACGTGCCGATCCCCGGCTACCGGTCCAACAAGATCAACGCGGCCTACTCGGTCGGCGGGCCCAGGCTGCTCACCGCAGACCGTCGAGAACGTGACCGGCATCCACGTCGACGGCTACATCGAGATCGGTCTCGGGCGGCTTCGCAACCGTGGTCGACAGTGTCGGCGGCGTCGACCTCTGCGTGCCGCGCGACATGAAGGACAAGAAGGCCGGCATCGACCTCAAGAAGGGCTGCCAGACGCTCGACGGTGGCAACGCCCTGGGCTACGTCCGCTCGCGCTACGAGGACCCGCTCGGAGACATCGGCCGCGCCGCGCGGCAGCGCCAGTTCCTCGGAGCGCTCATGAAGAAGGCCGCGACACCCTCGACGGTCCTGATCCCCTGGCGCTACAAGAGCTTCGCGGACGCCTCGGCCGCCGGGTTGGCCGTCGGCACCGAGACCGGCATCACCGACGCCGTGCGAGTGCTGCAGGCCATGCGCTCGGTGAGCAACGACGAGGGTCTCTCGCTCTCCGTCCCGACCTCCGACCTGGCCTACCGCACCTCCGCAGGCGCACTCGCGGTCAAGTGGGACACCGAGCGAGCAAAGGCGCTGTTCCAGGCGATCAAGGACGACGTGCCGCTGACGGAGCCGCCGCCCGGCACCACCGTCAAGGGCGCGTCGAACAGCTGACGTGACGACTCTGCCCGCCGAGCTCCTGGCACGCCTGCTCGCCTCGGACTCCGCCCGTCCTCGGTTGACGTGGTACGACGACGAAACGGGCCCGACCGCCGGCGAGCGCATCGAGCTGTCCGGTCGCGTCCTGGCCAACTGGGTCGCCAAGGCCGCCAACCTGCTGCAGGACGATGCGGCCGCCGGGCCCGGCACGACGGTCGGCATCGACCTGCCCGCGCACTGGCGGTCGGTCTACTGGGCCCTCGCCACGTGGTCCGTCGGGGCGACGGTCGTGCTCGGCGAGCCGGCGGCTCGAGCCGACGTGCTCGTCACCGACTCACCCGAGCGAGCCGGGGCCCACGGTGGCGACGCCATCCTCGTCACCCTGGCCGCGCTCGCCCGAACGCACCCGCGCGCCACCGACGCCGCCGGGGCGGTGGACGAGGCTCGCGAGCTCTCGACGCACGGTGACCTGTTCGTCCCGATGGCGGACCCGGAGCGATCGGACGTCGCCCTCGCGACGCCCGACGGCGACACGGCATACGGCAGCCTCGTCGTAGCGAGGGACGAGTGGGGCGCGAAGCCGCGCGTAGCGCTTCGAGGCACGACGGAAACGGTGCTGCGCTCGTGCCTGTCGGCGTGGCTGGCAGACGGTTCGGTCGTGCTCAGTCGGGGCAGCAGCGAGCGAGACGCAGAGCGGCTGGCCTCGGAGTCGGTGACGGTCGACGCCCGCGACTGACGTCGGTCAGGCGCACGGCCGGTGGAAGGGCGTGTGCGCCCGGGACACGCGGGCCTGCATCGGGTCGGGTGACCCCGCTGCGGCCATAGGGGTCGGCGCAGATAGAGTCCGGGCCATGGACAAAGTCGTCTCCTCCCCCCAGGAGGCCATCGCCGGCATCACCGACGGCATGTCGCTGTCGGTCGGCGGGTTCGGCCTCTGCGGCATCCCGTCCGTGCTCATCTCCGCCGTCCATGACGCCGGGCTCACCGACCTCGAGGCCGTCTCGAACAACTGTGGTGTCGACGACTGGGGGCTGGGGATCCTTCTGCGGGACAAGCGGATTCGCCGGATGGTCTCGTCCTACGTCGGCGAGAACAAGGAGTTCGAGCGGCAGTACCTCTCTGGTGAGCTGGAGGTCGAGCTGACGCCGCAGGGCACCCTCGCCGAGCGGCTGCGGGCGGGCGGCTCGGGCATCGGCGGCCTTCTTCACCATGACCGGTGTCGGGACCCAGATCGCCGAGGGTGGACTCCCGTGGCGGTATGCCGCCGACGGCACCGTCGCGATCGCCTCCCCCGCCAAGCAGACCCAGGACTTCGAGTGGATGGGCGAGACGAAGACCTTCGTCCTCGAGCAGGCCATCACGACGGACTTCGGCCTCGTCCGCGCGGCCCGCGGTGACCGGCACGGCAACCTCGTCTTCAACGAGTCCGCCCGCAACTTCAACCCGTTGTGCGCCATGGCCGGCCGCGTGACCGTCGCCGAGGTCGAGCAGCTCGTCGAGCCGGGCGAGCTCGACCCCGACCACATCCACCTGCCCGGCATCTTCGTGCAGCGGGTGCTCCCGCTGACGCGCGAGCAGGCGGCGGAGAAGCGCATCGAGCGCCGAACCGTCCGCCCGCGCCCAGACATCGAGGAGGCCTGAGATGGCACTGACCCGTGAGCAGATGGCGGCCCGGGCCGCGGCCGAGCTGTCCGACGGCGCCTACGTCAACCTCGGGATCGGCCTGCCGACCCTCGTTCCCAACTACGTGCCGGACGACATCGAGATCGTCCTGCAGTCCGAGAACGGCATCCTCGGCGTCGGCGCGTACCCGATCGACGGCGAGGAGGACCCCGACCTCATCAACGCCGGCAAGGAGACGGTCACCCTGCGCAAGGGCGCCGCCTTCTTCGACTCGGCCACGAGCTTCGGCATGATCCGCGGCGGCAAGGTCGACGCCGCGATCCTCGGTGCCATGCAGGTCTCCGAGCGCGGCGACATCGCCAACTGGATGATCCCCGGCAAGATGGTCAAGGGCATGGGTGGGGCGATGGACCTCGTCCACGGTGCCAAGAAGGTCATCGTGCTCATGGAGCACAACGCGCGCGACGGCTCCTACAAGATCGTCAAGGACTGCTCGCTGCCCTACACGGGCCGAGGCGTCGTGCAGCGGATCATCACCGACCTCTGCGTCCTCGACGTCACCGAGGCCGGCCTCGTGCTGCGCGAGCTCGCTCCGGGGGTCACGGAGGCGGAGGTGCGCGAGCGCACCGAGCCCGAGCTGACGGTCACCTGCAGCGACCGGCTGACGCTGGCACGGATCACGAGCGCAGGCACCCCTCGCGGCTCCGCACCCGCGGCGCGGAGGGGGCCGAGCGGGACTCGCGTCGCCGGAGCTCGACTCGCCGTAGTAGCCCAGCAGGTCGCCGATCACCGACACCGAGCCGGACGTGCTGCGCACCGTCACGCCCGTGCTGCGGATGCCCGACACCACGAGTCCCGAGACCGCCTCGCCCGGCGTGACGTTGAGGCTCGACGTGCCCGGTGACGGCGAGCCCGTGGCGTAGCACGGTCAGGGCCGTCGGCAAGCGTCGCCTGAGTCGCCGAGAGCGAGAGAGCCACCCCCGTCGCAGCGGAGGGCACGCCGGCCACGGTGACGGCGAGCGCGCCGCCGCCCGCCAGCTGTGCGTACGGCGCCCACCACCCGTAGCGGGTGTCGAGCACCCGCCGGGGGCTGACCGGGGTGAACCGCGACCCGGTGCCGCTCACGAACGCTCCGGCGAGGTCGATCACGACATCGGTCGCAGCCGTGGCGTAGAGGGTCACCGAGCCACCGGCCCCGACCGGCACCGTGGCGAGGTTGGCGACGTTGCGACCCGCCACGTAGTTGAGGTTGGACGTCGAGGGTCGTGCCGAGCCTGCGGCATACGCCGTGATGAAGCCGGCCGCCTCGGCGCGCGTCGCCGTGAGAGTGAGGTTGACGGCCCGGGTGCCGGTGGGCAGTCCGCCGATGGTGAGCGTGACGGGCCGCTCGGGACCGACCTTGCCGGCCGGGAGGCCGGTGCCGGTGCGCGTGTCGGCCAGGCGACGGAAGCTGCCAACGAGGCCCGCCGTCGAACCCGCCGAGTAGTAGCCCTGCGAGGTCGGCGATGAGGTGCACCGTGCCCGCGCTGTTGCGCAGCGTGATCGCCCCGTCGGAGCCCACGCCCACGGTGACCGTGGCGGCCGTCGTGCGCCCGGTGCCCGTGTTGAGCGCCGACGTGGCTGCGTGGGCGTCTGCCCGGCCGGGTAGACCGCCACCGCCGTCGACGTGGACGCCGACGTCGCGGTGAGGTTGACCGTCACCGCCGAGACGTCCGCCGGCAGCCCGGACGGTCGGATCGTGATGGTGCGACCCGGGCCGACGCCTCCGCGGGGCGCGCCGAGTCCCGATCCTCGTGTCGAGGAACCGGCGTGCCGTGATCGGGGTGAACCGCGCGGCGCGCCCGACGTACTGGGCGCTGCTCCACTGCGACGCCGCCGAGCTGCGGATGGACGGCAGCTGTGGGTAGGCGAGGTCCCCGGGGCATGCGGTGAGGGCGAGGTCGCGGTGGCCCATGACACGCGGCTTGCTCACGCGCACGCCGGCGGCGTAGCGCGAGCTGCCGGCCGACGTGCAGCGTGACCGACGTCGCAGGATCGAAGGGGGTGCGGTCCGCCATCCAGGCGATGACCTTCGCGACCGCGGTGCGAACGGCCGATCGGGAACGCCACCGAGGGTGAAGTCGCCGATGACCGACACGCCGAACGTCTCCTGGTTGAAACCTCCGGCCTGCGCTCCCATCGTGAAGCCGGTGATGCTGCCCTTGCGGCCCTCGTAGACGCGCCCGAACCGGTCGACGAGGAAGTTGTAGCCGATGTCGCACCACCCTCGACTCTGGGTGTGGAAGGTGAAGATGCTGCGCATCAGTGCCGGCGCCTGCGTCCGCCGTGTAGGTGTTGGCGTTGACGGTGTGGTGCACGACGGCCGCCTTGAAACCGGCGAGGCGGTCCGGCTGACAGGGCATCAGGCGCTCGTCGGCGCCCCAAGCGCTTCGCGACACGATCGCCGGAGCGCCCACCGAGCCCTCGAGAGCGGCCACCGAGCCGGCGGGCTCCCCGGAGCCGGCGGTCGCCGGGCCGTGGCGTGCGGGCAGCAGGCGGAGTGGCAGCAGGCAGCGGTGGCAGCAGGCGGTGTGGCGAGCCACAGCAGCGTCCGCGGGTGACGAGCCGCCGTCCACGACGGTGATCGTCAGCGCCTTGGGCGGGGCGCCGCCGGCCGACGAGACTCGCACCTCGACCCCGTCGGAGCCGGCAGCCGTCAGCACGTCCGTCCCGGACGTCTGCCGGCCTGCCTCGGGCGAACCCGGGTCAGGGCCGTCCTCGGACGTCGCGTCGAGGGTGACCCATGCGCTCCACCCGCTCGTGGAGCGGGTGCGCATCTCGATGACGAGCCCCCCGGGTGCCGCGCCCTCGAAAGTGACCCCCGTCGCGTCGAAGGACGTGCCCACGCGCGAGGTGGCGGCCACCACGCGGGAGCGGGACGTCGGCGCGGCGGGCGCTGATGCGCCGTTGGCGACGGCTGGGACCGGGATCCGCGTCACCCGGACCGGCACCGCGGGACCGGCGGCCGGCGTGCCAGCCGCCCCGACGGAGGCGACGGTCGCGACCGGCGCGGTGGACGTCGGCGACGTGGCCGGCGCGGCCGCTGAGGGAGCCGGTGAGGCGTGGGCCGCGGCGGGCGTCAGCGGCGCGACGAGAAGCAGCGCGAGTCCTCCGAGCCCGAGGCGACCGGCTCGACGGTCCAGCGGACGCCGCAGCCATCGCCGGGAGCGGCGCGAGGGGCTCGATGAGAGGGCGGTACGAGGCGTCGGACGAAGAGTCGGACGAAGGGCGGTGGAACGACATCGGTGGACTCTTCCCTGACGAGTGGCACGGCCGTCTGGTTCGTCACCATACGTCCCCGGGGGCCCGCGCCGCGATCCGAAGTGCGCCGGCGAGGTGCTTGGTGACGCGAGTAGGACCACGGGGCACACGGTTGCACACGGGCCGCCATCGAGCCACCACGGCGCGCAGACACGCCGAGCGCCAGACTGAGACAGTTCGGGGCACCCGACCTGGCTCCCTTAGAATCTCTCTGCGCGCGGCACCACACCCGGTTCGCGTCAGTCTTGGGCCTGGGCCTGGGACCAACTCACACCTCTGCTACGGACGTGCCATGCCCGACAGACTTCCCCCCATTCCCGAGATGCGTGAACTGTTGTGAGCCAGACGTCCACGACTGTGTTGCCGAGCAGGACCGGACCGGTGGAGGCCTCACCCGCTCCCCCGGCGGATGTCCTCGCAGGATCGCCGTGGTCCCGACTCGACTTCTGCGTGGCCGCAGCTGTCGTCGCCGTCACCATGCTGCTGACGTGGGTGTTCCGCACCGAGATCGTCTCAACCGACCCCTGGCACTACGGGATGGCCGCGGTCGACTTCCCGCAGGACTCGTGGGTGCCGCTCGGCTACACCCGGTACGGCATGATCCTGCCCCTGGGCCCACTGGTGATCGCGTTCGGCCATGCGGCCGTGACCTTCTACGCGCCGGCGATCTTGGCCTCCGGGGTCCTTGCCGGCTCCCTCTACCTGCTCGGTCGCCGCTGGTGGGGGCACATCGCCGGTCTCACGGCCGTCGCACTCCTGCTGACCAACTGGATCGTCTTCTTCAACCTGTCCAGGTTCTACCCCGACATCCCCTCCATCTCGCTCGTCATGCTGGCCTTGGTGCTCGCCGTGGCGGCCCGTGGCCGCCAGAGGTCGGGCGCAAGGTTCGCCGACACGTTACCGGTCATGGTCGGCTTCCTCCTGGGCTGGAGCTTCGAGGCGCGCGAGACGGCGCTGTTCGCGTGGCCGGCCGTCATCGTCGTGCTGTGGGTGCATGGACGCGTGGTGCGCAATGCCGTGCTGACTGCCCTTCCGGTGCTCCTCTGGGCGGCTGTCGACGTCGTCATCAGCGCCGTCGCCTACGGTGACCCGCTGCTCAAGCTGCACACGTTCACGCGTCAGGACCTCAGCATCACCAAGCTTCCAGCGGACATGGCGGTGATGGACCAGTTCATCGACCTGCCGCGCACCGACTACCTCACCATGATCCCCCGGTTTGCGATCGAAAGCGGTGTGCCCGGGGGCGTGTGGTTCGTGGTGCTGGGTGCCCTGGCCATGCTTGCGGTGTTCGTGCGAAACGCGGCAGTACGGCTGAGTGCGGCTGCCCTGATCACGTCATACGTGCTTTTCGTCGGCGTCAGCGGCTTCTTCCTGCCCGAGCCACCCCGCCGGCCGACTCGACGTGCAGCGCTACTGGATCCAGTTCGTGCCCTGGATAGCCCTCGCGATCGCCGGGGCCGCTCCACGTGGTGGTCGGGAGCCGTGCTCCGGCGAGCCGGGGCGCGGCAGCGACAGGTTGCCCATGCCGTCCTGGCGACGCTCCTCGTCGTCGCTCCGACCGTCACGTTGGTCTCCGCCGTCTCTGCATCACCCAACGTGTCGCCCAATGGTGGCACTCCGATGGCTGGCATCTCAGCCGAGATCTCGAGGCTCGGACTGCCCAAGGACGCCTCCATCTTCACCGACTACCACTCTCTGCGCGTCCTGCCGATCTACCAGCGTCCTGCCCTCGGAGGGGACAAGCAATGGCAGGCAAGGGTCAGATCGATCACCGGAAAGCGCCAGCCCGCAACGGGCGACTATCGTCCTGCTGGTATCGGAAAGGTCGAGCCCCTGCGGCTTCTGCACACGAGCGCTGGCGTCGTGGCGCGAACGGAATCCCGAGGTTCCAGGAAACTGGGAGCGGGTCTACGCGTCACAGAACGACGGCTACGTGCTGTACGCAGTCCGTTGACCGAGCTCGCTCACGATGCCACCGCGCAACCACGTGGGCCGAGTCCGGCCGACACGCTCACGCTGACGACGGCAATCGCGATGCTCACCGACGTCGAGGCCTCGGTCGGGAGAACCCAGGCGACCCCGAAGGTCAAGGCGCCCAGGATCCAGACGGCGGCACTCGCGCGGTGGCGTCGGAGTGCCACCGCGGCCGGCTGCAGCACCAGAGTGAACAGGTAGCAGGCATAGGCGAGCCGTCAGCAGGAGCATGTCGGCGCGCGGCAGGTCGTACTGCGAACCCGCGAGCAGTTGCAGCAACCATGGACCGCCCACGGCGACGAGCAGGACTGCCAGCCACTCCCAGCCCTGCCGTCGGCACCAGCACGCGCAGCAGGGCCGCCTTGAAGTCCGCGGCATCCCGTTCTCACGACGGCGCGCGCGAGTCGTGGCATCAGGACCGCCTGCACCGCCGCGAAGGCGAAGATCGGCAAACGGGCGATGAACGCGGCGGCCAGGTAGCTGCCGTCGCGGGCCGGTTGTCGGGAGTCCTCCACATAGCGGATCGCGACCGGGCCCAGGTTGACGAGCGTGAGAGAGATCATTGAGGCCACGAGGAGGGGAGCCATCGCCGTCGTGACGTCGCGCATCAAGGGCCAGCTGGTCCTCACCAGCCGCTCGTCGCGACGCCACGTGATGAGCACCGCTGCGGCCAGCGCGAGAGGGACGACTGCGGCGAACGACCACGGAGATGACAACCCCACCGCAACACCGGTCGCAACCAGCAGAAGACGCGCGCCGCCCTCGGCCACCAGCTGACCGCTGTAGCGGCCGAACGCGCTCTGGCCGGAGAGGGCACCGCGCGACACGTACGCCACGCCGAGCGCGAGGAAGGAGCAGATGGTCACGAGCCAGAACGCGCCGGCGCTCGACCCCCCCGTGTGCAGGACGAAGGGAAGGACGGCAATGGCGAGGACCAGAGAGAAGGCGCACGCCACCGCCGCCGCAGCGGTGAGGATCGCCCCGATCCGACCGTCAGTGTGCCTGGCTGTGGCGACGCGACGGCTCACCTCCTGCTCGAAGGGCAGCATCGCCCCCAGACCGAGGCCGTAGGCCAGACCCCAGAACAGGTTGAAGTCGGCGAACTGCTGCGGTCCGAGTGCCCGGAGCACCACGGCCGTGAAGACGTACGTGGACACGCCGAAGAAGCCCAGTCCCAGGGCCACCTTGGCCGCGCCCCCGCGGACGACGCCGAACCGCCCGCCGGTGCGCCTCGCAGGGACCGAGCCCTGAGCCGTTTCACGAGGCACGAGAGTCCAGCGACCTGCGAACTCGATGCCAGTACCGCTCGAGGCCCGCGTTGACTACGGCCATGCCCGGAGGTAGCGACATCATCGGTGGCTCCACCCGGGCGACCAAGAGGTCGGCGATGTCTGCGGCCGTCGCAGTCACGTCCGCCTGGATCCGAGTCCGTCGCTCTCGCAGGATGCGCCTGTGGCGGACCAGCCACCACCACGACCGAAGCTTCTGCACTGCCCAGCCCTGCAACATCGCCTGAACGAGCAGTAGGGCCTCCATGCCGACCACGGCGGGCAGCACGGCTCGTAGAAGTCGGTCGGGGTAGTCCGTGAGCACGGTGACGAGACGGTTGCGCTCAACCAGGTACATCTTCGAGCGGGGACCGGCCGAACTCGTAGTGGTGGTCCGCGATCGCGTCGGGGACGTAGAGAACACGCCAGCCCCGCAACCAGGCGCGCAGGGAGAGGTCGGTGTCCTCGTTGTACGCGAAGTAGAGCTCGTCGAAACCGCCCAGTGAGTCCCACACATCGCGTCGGAGGGCCAAGCAGTCCCCCGGTTGCCACCGCCACGTCGCGCTCACTGTCGTGGTCGTCAGCCGGCTCGCCGCAGGAACCGGCCCACGAGATACCACTGAAGTGCAGGGGGTTGCCCACCGAGTTGACTCGATCGGGTCGGTCGGCGAGCCGAAGGCAACCACAGGCGATGCCAACCGCCGGCTCGCATGCTCGCGCGTGTCAGGGCGTCGAGCGCGCCAGGCCGTACGACCGCGTCGGAGTTGACGAAGACCAGGACGTCGCCCGCCGCTGCTGTCGCACCCCGGACGCAACCGCCAGCGAACCCCGTGTTCGTCGCCATCGCCGACGACTCGAACGGTGCCCGGCCAACCCTCCTCACGTGAGGACCGAAGCTCGATGCCGTTGTCTACCAAGACGATCTCGTCGTCACCTTCGCAGTCTGCAGCGATGGCAGCGAGAGCAGCCTCCAGATGGGGCTCGGCGCCATACCCGAGGACGATGACGCTGCGCATGCGTGTTCACGCTCTCCAACTGTCGTCCGGTAAGGTTTGCGATGGATCGGGCCCAGTCACCGGCCAACATGGCGGATCTCACGATCATCGTCAAGCGAGGAAGATCCTCGAGTGTCGTTGCGCCTCAGTCTAACTGCTGCTTCCATGGCACTCAGCACACATTCGGAGGACCAGAGCTTGATCGAGCCAGACCCCGCGCGCCTCAATGAGGACGTCTGGGTGATCGTACCGTGCTACAACGAGGGCCCAGTTGTGCGGAGCGTGATCGAGTCGGTGCGCGAGCACTTCCCCAACGTCGTGGCTGTCGATGACGGATCACGTGACAACTCGGCGACGGAGATCTCGCCTGGCCGGCGCCCGGCTCGTGCAGCACCCCGTGAATCTCGGGGCCGGGGCGGCGTACCAGACGGGCATCGACTTCGCCCTACGCGATCCCCGGGCGGAGATCTTCGTCACGTTCGACGCCGACGGCCAACATCGCGTCGAGGACGTCGTCGCCATGGTTGCGCACCTGCGCAAGGTGGAGGCGGAGGTCCTCATCGGATCGCGCTTCCTCGGCAGCGTCGCCGGCATGTCCACCTCCCGCCGGGCGCTCCTTCGAGCAGCTGTCGTCTTCGAGCGGGCAACCTCGGGCATCGCGCTCACCGACGCCCATCAGGGTCTGCGCGTGTTTCGTCGGTCATTCGCCCGAGTCCTGGACCTCAAGTCGCACGACATGAGCTGGGCGAGCGAGTTCCTCACCCGGATGGCCGAGCACAAGACCACGTACGAGGAGTTCCCGGTGCACGTCGAGTACACCGACTACTCGCGAAGCAAGGGGCAACGCTCGATCAACTCCGTCAACATCGGGATGGACGTGCTCATCGACAAGCTGCTGAGGGGTCGCTGATGCAGTGGATCAAGATTCCGCTGGTGGTGGCCGCTGTGGTCATCTTCATCATGGTGTTCCGCCATCGCCAGCGAGTGGAGCTCCGGGCCGGGTCACGGATCCTGGTTCTCATCCTGGCCGTGATCGCCGTCGCGTCGATCATCGATCCCGACATCCCCCAGGCGATGGCGAACCTCTTGGGTGTCGCCCGTGGCACCGACCTGCTGCTCTACCTGCTCATCGTCGTCTTCGTGCTGACAAGCCTGGGTCTGTACTTCAGACTCCGTGACACCGACCAGCACTTGCGACGTCTCGTGCGGTCCATCGCCATCGATGATGCGATCCGGCGCGATGGGCCGCCGGGAGAGCCCGGTCGCGGGGTTCACGACACGCCCCACGACCCCGACGCCACGTGACGACATACCGCAGACGTACCTCTCAGGAGAGGCCGGCGATGTGCTCGATGAGGCCTGTGGTGGACACGGAGGGCGTGCGAGGCAGGTAGACGACCTCGCAGACGTCCTTGACCCAGTCGAACCTGCCGGCCCAGTCGTCACCCATGACGAGGACGTCGGCGCCGTGCTCGAGGATGTAGTCGCGCTTCTTCTCGAGGGACTCCTCGAGGAAGACCGCCGTCGACGACCCGCAGGCTGCCGATGATCTCGAGCCGCTCGTCCTCGTTGAAGACCGGCGCCCGGCCCTTCTTGGACATGTTGAGCGCGTCGGAGGAGACGCCGACGACCAGCCGGTCGCCGAGCTCGGCAGCGCGCTGGAGCACCCGGACGTGACCGACGTGGAAGACGTCGAAGGTGCCGAAGGTGATGACGGTCCTCGGGGACACAGGGCTCCTCCTCGGAGGACGGCGGTCGGGGTGGCCGCGCGAGCGCTGACGGGTCACCGGCCGGTCGACCGCCGACTCGACCGGGTCAGAGGCTACCGCCTCGGGACCGCGTTCACCGATGCGAGCCGTCCTCAGCGCGCGGGAGGCAGCCTCGGCCAGCGTCGTGTCGACGAGGCCTGCCCCGTCGCTCACCGGCGCCCCGTGCAGCACGGCCGTGGGCCACGCGCTGCGGGGTCGAGGCGGGCGAGCTCGACCCCTCGCGGGACGCGGTGCGCGGTCGCTGGCGACCACCCGGGCGCCGAGCGCGAGGGCCTCCCGCACGATGACCGAGTCGCCGTCCCAGCTCGTCGGGCGCAGGAAGACGCCTGCACCGGCGAGCACCGCGCTGCACCTGCTCGGGCGACAGGTCGAAGGACAGCTCGACCCAGTCGAGCGGCGCGACCTGTCGCACCGCAGCGCGGCAAGCTCGGGCCCCTGGTGGCCGTAGGCGAGCAGCCGCAGGGTGGCATCGGGCCACTCCTCGCGCACCAGCCGCACCGCCTCGACGCCGAGCTGCGGCGTTGTAGTGAGCCAGGCCGGCGTTGGTGGCGAGCACGAGCGACGTGCGGGTCGCGCGCGACGGCGCCGCGCAGCCGCGACGCCCCGCGCGTCGAACGGAGTGACGACCGTCGTGCGAGCGGCGAGGTCGGGCGGCAAGCAGCTCCCGGATGGCGGCGTTGACGACCCACAGCTCGTCGAACGTGCGCAGCACCCGCAGCACGGCCCGCCGACGCGAGGGCGTCATCGCCGACAGCTGGCCCGCCGTCGAGCCGGAGTGCAGGACGAGCGCCTTGGTGCCGGGCAACGTGGACAGCAGGGGGGCGAGCTGCGCGGCGCGCCAGAGCCGGGTCAGGTGCAGCACGTGGAGCGAGCGGCGACTCCACAGCGATGGCACCGCGCGGGCCGCCCGGGTCGCCGAGCCGGTGTCGACATAGCTCACCTCGTGCCCGGCGGCACGCAGCACCTCGCGTCATCTGCCGGTGGCTCGTCATGACGCCGCCGACCTCGCCCGCGCTCCTGCGCCCACTGCACGACGCGGCCGGCGGCATCGGGCAGGGCGGCCGGTCCGTCCGCCCCACGCCATCGCCCGCCCGTCGGCTCCATCAGTCCAGCCTCGAGCTCGTGAGCACCCCGATGAGGTGACCGGCTGCGGTGAGCGAGCGGCCAGTGGCACCATCACGACGACGAGCACCTGCGTGCCGAGCAGGTCACCCCGCACGGCGTCGACCACGGCGGCGGCGAGGGCGAGCAGGCTCGCCTCGACGGCGACGAACGCCCGGAAGAACGGCAGGTGGCCCGCTGCCCGCCGCACCGCGGCGATGCCGGAGACCTTCGACGCCGCTGTCTGAGCGACGTCGTCGAGCAGCGGTCGGCCGGTCTTGGCCCGGGCGACGACGACGAGGTCGGTGAAGGCCTTGTTGACGAGCACGATGACCGCGACGAGCAGCCCCAGCACGGTCCAGCCGCCGACGTCACCGGGCGTCGAGAGCGACCAGTCGTCGGCGCGCAGGCCGATGGCCACGGGGATGGCCGCCTCGGTGAGGTAGTGCCCGATGCGATCGAGGTAGATGCCGGCCGGGCGAGAAGCGCTGCCGCCAGCGAGCCACCTCACCGTCGGAGCAGTCGAGCAGGATCTGCAGCTGCATCGCGAGCACCGCCACGACGCGGACCGACGACGCCGCCGAACGGGATGGCGAACGCGCCGAGCACGCCGACGAGGATCATCAGCCAGGTGACCCCGTTGGGCGTGATGTGCGTCGGCAGCATCGCCCGGGTGGCATAGATCGACAGGTGTCGGATGTAGAGGGCGCCGGCCCAGTGCTCTGCGTTGTAGCGGGCGATGTGCTCGGGCGGCTGGGCGACCGCCTTGAGCTGCTCGATGGTCGGGTGGTCGTCGCTCGGGTCGTGGCCCAGGTCGTGCGTCACGATCGCCCATCCTGCCGTGTCGCGAGCACCGGCGGTCGCAGGTGCCGCGCGCCAGCCCACGACGGACTCGACGGCGTAGCAGCACGGCGAGCACCGTCGCCCCGACGAGCAGGGCGGTGGCGGGCGTGGCTCGACGCGCCACCGATGAGGGCGAGCACGACGACTCGCACCTCGACACCCGTGGCCCGCCGCAGCCAGGCGGCGCAGCCACTGCCGGTCTCGCGCAGCCGGTAGACGTTGTCGTACACGTGCCAGCAGACAGACGGCCAGCCAGGCGTAGGCAGCGGCCCGCGCCGAGATGTCGGCACCGGCCGCGAGCAGCAGCGCAGCGGTCTCGAGGACGAGCAGCAGCCGCCGGGCAGCTGCCAGGCGAGCCGCCCGCGCCCGGACGGCCGGGGCAGGACGGCGAGGTCGCAGAGGTCGGCGAGCTGTGGGTCCGGCCGCGCCGGGTCGAAGCCGTCGCGCCCGGTGACGGCGCGCAGCAGCCGCCCGGTCTGGGTCCACGACAGCGCGATGACCGAGACGATGCCCAGGGCCCACAGCACGACGGCCGGGCTCTGCGTCAGCAACCCGAGCGACATGACGAGGTAGCGCTCGGCGATGGGCACGTGGAGCACCTGCTTGGCCGCTCGCACCCGTCGGCTCCGGGCGCCGGGTGGCTGCGGCAGCGTCGGTCGGGGCCCCCTCCGGCCCGCCGTCCCCCGGCTCCGCACCCGCGTCGACGAGACGGGTGCTCCGGCCACCCGGAGGCACCGAGCAGCTGCGCGCGGCGGCGCATCGTGTAGGCGTGGTCCTCGACGTGACGCACCGCGAGGACCGCGAGCACGAGGACCGCCAGCCACCACAGGTCGCTCCCCCGCTGCGCCGCCACCCAGGCGAGCGCCGCCACCATCGTGAACTCCTTGACCCGGTCGCTCACGGCGTCGAGCCAGCCGCCGAGCGGGTTCGAGCGCCGGGTGAAGCGGGCGATCTCGCCGTCGACGCAGTCGACGACGAGCGAGACCTGCAGCAGCACGGCGGCCAGCGAGCCAGGCCCACCACAGCCCCGTCGCCACCGCGGCGCAGGCCGCCAGGCCCAGTCGCCAGGCTGACCGCAGTGACGACGTTCGGCGTCCACCCGCGCCCGAGACCGTATGCCGTCAGCCTCCTCGAGAGCGGACGGATCGCGAGCGTCGAGAAGACGCCGTCGTTGCCGCGCGAGGCGGCGCGCAGCCGCTGCTGCCACGGTGACCCGGGCGCACCGGCGACCTGCCACGACGCCGCGCCGGATGTCCTGGTGGGCGAGCGGCACGGCGCGCACGGGAAGCCCGGACCGCACCGCCGCGAGCAGCGCGAGGTCGAAGGGATCGCCGTCGGCGGCGTCATCGTGCGCGCGAAGCACGGTCGCGGCCTCGCGCAGGGCGGCCGCCAGCGCCGCGCGATCCGACGGCCCGCACCCGCAGGACGCCGGCGGCATACCCCGTCGGGCGGGTGACGACGTGGCGCCGCGGTGCCGACGGAGACGACGCGGCCGCCGGCCTCGGACACGCGCACCCGCGCGGGTGCGCCGCGTGCGGTCGGGCGACGAAGGCTCCCTCGACGACCGGGCGGCGGTCCCGTCCGCGGCGTCGAGCACGTCGAGCAGGGCGACCGGGCTGAGCGTCGAGGTCTGCCGCCACGACGACGAGGCGGTGTCGTCGGAGGCGGCGGAGCGAGCTCGGCGAGCCGGAGAAGCGCGTCGGCACCAGCACCTGCGACGACGCGGGTGGCGAGATCGTAGAGCGGCCGGCCATCGCGCTCACGGCCGGTCGGCCGCGTCGTGAGCTGCGCCGGTCCCCAGCACGACAGAGCGTCCCGCCCGACGACGTGCCCCTGAGCGCGCGGGCGCGTGGATCACCGACGAGGGGCTGCTGGCCCCAGCTCACCTCGCCGAGTCCGCGTCGGCGTTGTACTGGTCGATGATCTCCTCGACGGGACCGTCGCCGACGAGCGAGCCCTGCCGCAGGTAGAGCCCGCGCGCGGCGAAGCGGCGCAGGTCGCGTCTCGCTGTGCGAGACCATGAAGAGCGTCTTGCCTCCGGCGAGCATGTGCTCCATGCGCAGGTAGCACTTCTCGCGGAAGGCCCGGTCACCCACGGCGAGCACCTCGTCGACGAGCACGATCGGCTCGTCGAGCGTCGTGATCAGTGCGAAGGCGAGACGCACCTGCATGCCGGAGGAGAAGTGCCGGTAGGCCATGTCCATGCCGGCGCGCACCTGCGGACCGGCGAAGTCGACGATCTCGTCGTAGCGCTCGTCCATCTGCAGCCTTGCTGAGGCCGTGCAGGCCGCCGGCGAGGTAGAGGTTGTCGCGAGCCGTCAGCTCTCCGAGGAAGCCGCCGGTCAGCTCGATGAGCGGTGCGACTCCGCCGCGGACCTTGACCCCGCCCTCGTCGGGGATCATGACACCGGCGATCATCTTCAGCAGGGTGCTCTTGCCGCTGCCGTTGCCGCCGACCAGGCCCACGGCCTCACCGCGACGCCACCGTGAACGAGATGTTGCGCAGCGCCCAGAAGGTGTCCTTGGGAGCAGTGTTCTTGCCCTTGAAGACGATCTCGCGCAGCGACATCTTGCGCCGTCGGCTGCGGTAGAACTCGATGCCGAGGTCCTTCGCCTCGATGACGGCAGCCATCAGATCTCCTTGAGCACGGGAGCCTCGAGCCGCTTGAACACGATGGTGCCGGCGACGAGGGTGATGAAGGTGATGACGACTGACGAGATGATGGCCGCGACGTTGAGCTCCTGAGGGAAGAAGCCCGGCTCGATACATCTCGAGGATGCCCGGCCATCGGGTTGAGCAAGCAGGATGCGTTCTGCAGGAGCGGCGGCGCCGCATGCACGCCGTAGATGATCGGCGTCGCGTAGAAGCCCATCCGCAGCGCGATGCGCACGATCCGCGGCATGTCGGTGAAGAGCACCGTCACCGGCGCGAGAATGAGGCCGAGCCCGACCGAGAGCAGGAACTGCAGACACGATGCGCGACCGGCATGCAGCAGGATCCGGTAGTGGATCTTCGTCTCGCCGACCAGCGATGAAGAAGATCGCGAAGCCGGCCATGACCGGCAGAGAGAGCAGGAACTCGATGCCCTTGGCCACGACGATCCGCACGACCCAGAGCTCGCGCGGCAGGTTCGTCGACCGGACGAGCCGGGACTCGGAGAGCAGGGCCCGCGACGTCTCGGTCGCGCACTGCGAGAACCACTGCCAGGCCAGAACGCCGATGACGATGAAGAGGACGTAGGGCTGGTAGCCGACGCTGCCGGCCTTGGAAGATGAAGGTGAACACGACGAAGTAGATGAGCGCCATCGCGAGCGGGTCGAGGATCGTCCAGAGGTAGCCGATGGGGCTGCCCGCGTAGCGGACGCGCAGGTCGCGCCTCACCAGGGTGTCGAGGACCTGCCTCCGGGCGATGATGCCTCGCGCCTGGGGCAACAGGATCATGCGTGCGAGTCCTACCTTCTGGGTGTCGGTGCGATCGGCGGTCCCGAGCCCGTCGGCGCCGAACGGAAGTCTAGGCCCCTGCGCGCGGCTGCCACTCGCACCTCGACTGCGCGTCGGCGGCCAGGACCCTGCCGGTGAGCCGCAGCAGCCCACGCGGCGGCGATGCCACAATGGGTCCTTTGAGGGGCTTCGCCGACCGGGCTCCCACGACGACCATCGACGCGAGGGGCTGTCACGTGCTGGGCCGATCTGTTGCGAGAGCGACGCGTCGAGTGCGGTCGTGCAGGCCGTGCGCCGGTCGATCCCGCACCACCGCTGGGAGGTCGTGCGCGATCGGCTCCACCCAGCGCTGCGGCGCACCGTCGGCGCCGCGCTGACCGCCGCCCCTCCGAGCCTCGGCACGGTGTCCGTGGTCGTTCCCTGCTACAACGTCGAGGACTACCTCGCCGACTGCCTCGACAGCATCATCCGGCAGAAGTACCGCGACCTCGAGATCATCGTCGTCATCGACGGCAGCCCCGACTCCAGCGCCGCCATCGCCCACGGCTACGCCCGCTGGGACCGCCGGATCACCGTCATCGAGCAGGCCAACGCCGGCCTCGGAGCAGCGCGCAACACCGGCATCCGTGCCGCCCGCGGCGAGTTCATCGCCTTCGTCGACTCCGACGACACGCTGCCCGCCAAGGGCGATCGCCACCATGGTCGCGTGCCTGTCGTCCTCCGGCTCCGACTTCGTCGTCGGCGGCCTCGAGCGCCGCAACGAGGCGCGCACGCTGGGTGCCGCCCTGGGCCATCAGGAGGTGCACCGCCGAGACCGCACCGGTCTGACGCCTCGACGACTTCCCCGAGGTGCTCGCCGACGTCTTCGCGTGGAACAAGCTCTTCCGCCGCACCTTCTTCGACCGCGCCGTCGGCGCGTTCCCCGAGGGCATCCGCTACGAGGACCAGGAGCCGTCGGCCAAGGCGTACTCGAGCGCCGCAGCGTTCGACGTCCTCCACGAGGTCGTCTACTCGTGGTACATCCGCGGCGACGGCACCTCGATCACACAGCAGAAGTCGAGCCTGCTCGACCTCGCCGACCGCCTCACCGTGATGGCCAGTGTCGCGGACGTGCTGCGCGAACGGGCGAGCGAGGCCGTGCTGCGCGAGTGGCAGGCGAAGTCGGTCGGCCTCGACCTGCGGGCCTACTACAACGAGGTGCCGCGCACCGGCGAGGACTACTGGCAGGCCCTGGCGCGCGGGGTGTGCGCCGTGACCAAGGACATGGACGAGCAGGCCTGGGGCCTGGTCAGTCTGCACGACCGCCTCCTGGCGCGCATGGTGGAGCAGGGTCACCGCGACGACGTGCGGATCGCGCTGCGTCGGCGCAGCGAGGTGGGTGACGCGTGGGAGACCGACGTCACGCTCGACCCTCCTGTGGCCCGCCCTCTCTACCTCGACGACCTCGAGACCTACCGGCCCACGGCCGCCGATCTCGCCCTGACCAGGTGGACAACCGGCTGCGTGTCCTCGTCTTCGGCTACACGTTGGAGGACGACGACGTCATCGTCTCCGGCATGGCGTGGGTGCCGGGCCTCGACCTCGTCGACGACGCCGACGACGCTCGACGGCGCATCTCGTCGACGAGTCGGTCGAGGGACCGCTCACGCCCGACTCAGACCTTGAGCTCATCGGTCGAGCGCTTCGAGGACCGGATCCTCGACGAGCTGGCCGGCTGGTCGTCGCCCAGCCAGGGGCCCTCGGGCTTCCGTGTGCGCATCGACCTCGCCGACCTCGCTGCAGCCCTCGAGGCGAGGCACCCCGCCGTCACCGACGTCGTCGAGTCGCACCCGGGCTGGCACCTCGAGCTGGAGCTGGCCCTCGCCGACGCCGTCGGCGGGGGTGGAACGACCTGGCGCACACCCGTGACCACGTGGGACCGGCGATGGACCGGCAACGACCTCGAGCTCTCTCCTCTGCACGACGGCAAGCGGGTCGTTCCGGTGCACTCGGCGGCACGAGGGCTGCACTTCCACCTGTTCGAGCCCCGGGTCGTGGCGTCCGCGGCGCGTCTCGACCGTCGAGACCTCCACCTCGTCGTCGCGTCGAGCGACGGTGCCCCCGTCACGGAGTTCACCATCTCGTGCGGACGGGTCGGTCTGCGCCGCAGCTTCCCGGCCGTGCCTGTGGAGGGCGGCTGGGCGGCGACTCTGAGCGTGCCGCCGCTGCCGTCGGGTGCCTCACCCACGAGCGACCACCAGTGGGGCGTGCGCGCCGTCGTTGCCGGCGAGTCGTGCCCGATCATGTATGCCGGGTCGACCGGCGAGCTCTCGCGCTCCTCGCCGCACACCGGCGGCCTGCGGCTCGGGCTCGTCGGCTCCGGCCGGCTTCGGATGCTCGACCGCAAGCTGCACGCCACCGTCCACGCCGTCGAGGTGGCTGACGACCTGCGGTCCTTCACCGTGACCGGGTATGCCGCTGAAGGGCGTGGCACTGGCGCCTTCCCTCGCGCTCGTGTCCAACCAGAGCGTCTGGAAGCCCCGACAGCGTGCGCCAAGACCGCCTGTCGGGTCGGTTCGAGGCCGACTTCCACCTCTCCACGAGCAGCTGGGGCAGCGCCGTCGCCGTGGGGACGGGTGGCTACTCGCTGCGCCTGCTGCGACGGCCCGGCGTCGTCGAGCGCAGCGTCTGGGTCCCGGTCGCCCCGCACGCGGTCGAGCAGGTCAGCCCAGAGCTTCCTGCACTGGCACCAGAACGCCGACGTCGCCTTCCGGTTCACCCTCACGTCCAGGGCGCGAGCCCTGTGGGTCAACACGAGGTCAGCAGTCCCGGAGCAGGACTGGACGAGAGCGGGCCGATGGGCCGCACACCGCGGCATACCGGCTCTGCTGAGCTCGCCCATCGAGGATGCGGTGCTCTTCTCCACGTTCGGCGGACGCTCCGCCGGCGACTCGCCACTCGCCCTGCACGACGAGCTGGTGCGGCGGGACTACCCCTACCGGCTCATCTGGGAGGTGGTCGACGGCACCGCGGTCGTGCCGGACGGCGCCGTGACGGTCGTCATCGGCAGCCGCGAGCACCTCCGGGCCCTGCACACCTCGAGGCATCTCGTCGCCAACAACAACTTCCCCTTCTACTACAGCAAGCACCCGGACCAGAAGTACCTGCAGACCTGGCACGGCACGCCGCTGAAGAAGATCGGCCAGCACGTGCCGGCGCCGAACCTCTCGCTGTCCTACCGCGATCTGATGAGCCGCGAGGCCAAGGCCTGGGACCTGCTGCTCGCCCAGAACGACTTCGCGAGCACCACGCTCCCGGAGGCGCTCGAGTACGACGGTGAGGTGCTCAACCTCGGCTATCCGCGCAACGACCTCCTGAGCACCGGCTCCGACGCCGACCGCGCTCGCGTCCGGGCCCGACTGGGGCTCCCGCCAGGACGCACGGATCGTGCTCTACGCGCCCGACCTGGCGCGACAACGTGCGCACCGCGACGGGTGGCTACGCGCATGGTCAACCACCTCGATCTCGACCGCGTCTCGCAGGCCTTCGGAGGTGGGTCGGTCCTGCTCGTGCGTGGCCACAGCAACACGCCGGGGCTCGGCGACGTGACGGCGGCCAATGTCGTCGACGTCTCGCGCTACCCCGACATCACCGAGCTCATGCTCGTCGCCGACGTGCTGATCACCGACTACTCCTCCATGATGTTCGACTTCGCCAGCACCGGTCGGCCGATGCTCTTCCTGACGCCCGACCTGGCCGAGTACGCCGGGTCGACCCGCGGCTTCTACCTCGACTTCACCGAGATCGCACCGGGTCCCCTCCTCGAGTCGACGGACGACGTCCTGCGCTCGCTGACCTCGCTCGCCCAGCTCGAGACGGCCTACAGCCGACCGCTACGACGCATTCCGCAGCGCCTTCGCCCCGCGCGACGACGGCAAGGCGTCGGCGCGTGTCGTGGACGCGGTATGGGGGCGGTGACCACCGCGGTCGTCGGGGACTACGCGCGCGCTCCGATCGCGCGCTCGAACTCCTGCACGACGGCCTGGTTGTAGGCCACGGCGTCGAAGTCGACACGCGGCACGCTGTCTTCCACCGCAGCGATCAGGCCCTTGGCTGAGCGCCTCCGTCGAACGGTCCACGACGAGGCCGGCGCCGGGCTCCAGGGCGGACCCCACGGAGTCGAAGGACGTGGAGACGACAGGCAGCCCGATCGTGCGGGCCTCGAGGATGACCATCGGCTGGCCCTCGTAGTCGCTCGAGAGGACGAAGCAGTGACTCGCGGCCATGACCGACCACGGGTTGCGCTGGAGACCGGTGAAGCGCACGAGCCCGGTCAGCCCGAGCCGGACGACCAGCTCCTCGAGATCGGGACGCAGCGGTCCGTCTCCCACGACGACGAGGCGCACCCGGGGGTGCACCTGCTGCGCGGCCAGGAAGGCTTCGAGCAGTCGCACGTGGTTCTTCTCGGGCGACAGGCGGCCCACCGAGACGAAGATGAACGGACTGGAGCCGTCGGCGGTCGGGAGCAGGGCGTCGACGGTGCCCTCCGCCGGGTCGCTCGCTCGCACCGCTGAGGACGCGTTGGACGTCGATGGTGTTGCGGGCGGCCGTGAACTTCTCCGGCGGCGCCCACTCGGACAGTGACCGCGCGTTGATCTCGCGCAGGGCCTCCGACACCGACACGAGGTGGTCGAAGCGGGAATAGCTGGTGAAGACGGCACGCAGGTTCGACTCGTGCGGCCGTCGTCCTTCCACCTTGCGCACCTGGTCGGCGCGCAGGTCGTTGTGCAGCCAGACCGCGCGGGTCTTCGCGGGGGCGTGGCCCAGCAGGAACGTCCAGACGGGCGAGTAGCCACTGAAGTCGACGACGTGGTCGAAGTGGGCGGACCCGACGACTCGGCGCCAGTCCTGCGCGAACGCCTCGTCGACACGGGCGAGCCCCTGCGGTGAGATGCGTTCGCTGTGCCCCCGCATGAGGCGCCTCCGCAGGATCCAGTGCGCCTTGCTCATGGCCGGGTGGCCCTGGCGGACGAACTGGCGCACGCGCGGGTCGATCGCCTCCTGCGTTGGCACGCCGGTCCTCGTCGTCGATCGACCCCATGATCGACCGACACGTCCCACCGCGAGTGGTCGAGCGTGCGCAGCAGGTTGAGCGCGGAGCTGGTGATGCCGTTCGACCTCATCCCGCCGAGGTAGAGCATCAGGGTCCGGCGGCCGTCGCGCCGGGTCCGGCGCACCCGCTGACCGCTGGCATCGGCCGCGCACGACCACGTCGATCACGCGCTCGGTGGCCCGCCCGTCGTCGTGGGGAGCGAAGCGGGCGCGTGCCGCGGCATACCGCTCGCCGTGCGTGAGCACAGGGTCGAGGGCGGACCCGGTGCCGACGGCCGAGACGACGGCGGCGAGCTCGTGTGCCGTGCCGACCTGCGGGCCGGGCAGCTCGTCGGCCGTCAGGTAGCAGCCCCGGTAGCCGTCGTACTCCTCACGGTCCGGGGTGTGGAAGACGACGGGTCGGCCGGTGCAGAGGAAGTCGAAGAAGACGCTCGAGTAGTCCGTGACGAGCACGTCGGTGACCCCGAGCACGGCGTTCGTCGGCAGGTGGTTGGGCACCAGCCGCCCCGCGAGCCGCGGCTCCGCGGCGGCGGAGGCGTAGACCTGCTGGTGCACCTTGAGCAGCACCCGGTGACCCGCCGGCAGCAGCTGCTCCAGCTCGTCGACGAGGACTGCGAGCTCCGCGGCGTCGTTGCGGGGGGTGTGGAACGACTGGCCCTTCCACGTGGGTGCGACCAGGACGACGCTCTGGCCGTCGGCGAGAACGACGCCCTCTGATCGCAGCCGGGAGCGGGTCGCTGCGCGCTGCCGCTCGTCGCCGAACTGGAGGTCGGTGCGGGGGTAGCCGACCTCGACGAGCCGGCCGGGAGCGATGTTGACGAGCCGGTACGCGTGCTCGTACATCTGCTCCGACATGAACTCGCTCGTCGAGAGCAGGTAGTCGGCCATCATGAGGTTGCGCAGCACGTTGCGGGCGCCCCACCCGCCCTGCGCCTCGTCGTAGCCCATCGACTTGAGCGGTGTGCCGTGCCACGTGTTGAGATAGGTCTGCCCGGGTCGCTTGCCCCACGTGGCCGGGAACGTCGCGTTGTTGACCAGCAGGCCGGCCGTCGCGAGCACCCGGTCGTAGGCGAGCGACCCGCGGCGCACGAAGCGCACCCGGTCGTCGTGCTCGAACTCCGCGACGGTGGAGGCGTAGGCGCCGAGATCGGCCAGCACCCACACGTGCCGTAGGTGCTGCTGATCCGGGTCCGCGAGCAGGGCGCGGAAGATCGCCTCGGGGTTGCACAGCATGCCGTTGCCCGCAAAGGACTCGTAGACCACCAGGTCACGCTCGACGGGCCGGGCTTGCACGGCCGTGCGCAGCTCGTGAGGGCCAGCGCGCCAGATCTTGCGGGCGAGACGACCCAGCTGGGTGGCTCGTCGCGCAAGAGATGACATGGGGTGGAGCGCTCCTTCTGTCCGCTGGTCCGGCTGGTTTCCTCGTGCCCGGACGCCGCCATCGTAGTGACCGCGCTGCGATGCAGCCGGTCCGGTGCTCACCGGGGTCACCTGACCCGTGGGTCAGCGGGTCAGGCTCCGGGGGCTCGTGATGAAGCCGACGCCCCAGGCCCAGTGCATGGTCGCCAGCACCACGGGCGTCACGGCCCGGGTGCGTAAGGGCTCTCCGCGTGAGATCGCGGCTCCACCGGCGACGACCCCGACGGCATACGCGGCGGGGACGGCGAACGCCGGAGGCCAGAAGAACCCGGCGACAGCCGCCGCGGTCGTCACCACGACCATCGTCGGGGGTGCGAGGTAGCGCGGGTTGATGGTGCCCTCGTGGTGACGCGCCACGACCCGGCGCCAGCGACCGTAGTGGAAGTACTGCTTCGCGAGGGCCGTGACCGAGGCCCGCGGGCGGTAGGTGACCTTGAGCTCGGGGGTGAACCACACGGTGCCGCCGCTCTGACGGATGCGGTGGTTCATCTCCCAGTCCTGCGCCCGGGCGAAGTGCGGGTCGTAGCCGCCGACCCGCTCCAGGGCCGAGCGCCGGAAGACTCCGAGGTAGACGGTGTCGGCGGGGCCGGCCCCACCCCCGACGTGGAAGCGCGCACTGCCCACCCCCAACGGACTGCGCATGGCGCACGCGACCGCCCGCTCGAAGTCGGTGCTTCCGCGCGCGTCCATGATCCCGCCGACGTTGTCGGCCCCGCTCCGTTCGAGCTCGGACACGGCGACTCTGATGTAGTCGTCGGGGATCTCCGCATGACCGTCGACCCGGACGACGACCTCGCCGCTGGCCGCCCGGATCGCGGCGTTGAGACCGTCAGGAGTGCGCCCGGAAGGGTTGGCTACCAGATGAACTCGCGAGTCCTCGGCAGCGACCTCGGCCGCCACCTCGTCGGTGCGGTCGTGGGACGGACCAAGCGCGAGGACCACCTCGAGGGCACCCGGGTAGTCCTGCGCGAGGATCATCGCGACGGCCTCGCGCAGGTGGCGCTCCTCGTTGAGGAGCGGCATGACGACGCTCACCGTGGGGGTGGCCCCGGGAGTGGCGGTCACGCTGTCATCCTTCGTCGTCGTCGGGTCGGTGGAGCTCGCCGGCAGCACCGGGCGCCCAGTGCGCGTGGGCGCACCCGTCAGGCGAGCGCGCGCCAGCCTACTGGAGCCGCCGACCGGCCGAGGGCGCGAGGGCGTTCGGCACGCCCTGCTCGTCCGGCCCGTCGCGCCCGTTCCGCCCGTCGCGTCCGTCAGCTTCCCAGCAGCTGGCGTGCCATGACGACGCGCTGCACCTGGTTGGTGCCTTCGTAGATCTGGGTGATCTTCGCGTCCCGCATCATCCGCTCGAGCGGGAAGTCGCGCGTGTAGCCAGCGCCGCCGAGCAGCTGGACCGCATCGGTCGTGACCCTCATCGCGACGTCGGAGGCGTAGCACTTGGCTGCCGCCCCGAAGAAGCGCAGGTCCGTGTCCGCGCGCTCGGACTTCGCGGCGGCGACGTAGACGAGCTGACGGGCGGCCTCGAGCTCCATCGCCATGTCGGCGAGCATGAACTGGATCCCCTGGAAGTCCGCGATGCGCTGGCCGAACTGCTTGCGCTCCTTGACGTAGCCGAGAGCCTGGTCGAGGGCGCCCTGCGCGATGCCGACGGCCTGGGCGCCGATCGTGACCCGTGTGTGGTCGAGTGTGCGCAGCGCGATCTTGAGGCCGTCGCCGACCTGCCCGACGACCCGGTCGCCCGGGAGCCGCACGCCGTCGAAGTGCAGCTCACGCGTGGGGCTGCCCTTGATGCCGAGCTTGCGCTCCTTCTCCCCGAAGGTGAAGCCGTCGTCCTCCATCTCCACGACGAAGGCCGTGACGTTGCCGCCTCGCGGACCGTCGGGGTCGGTGACCGCGAGGACCGTGTAGTACTGGGAGACGCCGGCGTTGGTGATCCACGACTTGTGGCCCGAGAGCACCCAGCCGTCACCATCGCGTCGGGCGCGGCACCGCATCGCCGTGGTGTCTGAGCCGGCCTCCCGCTCGGACAGGCCGTAGGAGAAGGTCGTCTCGCCCCTGGCGAGCGGCGGCAGGTAGCGCGCCTTGACCTCCTCGCTACCGGCCAGGATCAACGGCAGGGAGCCGAGCTTGTTGACGGCCGGGATGAGGGAGCTCGACGCGCAGACCCGAGCGACCTCCTCGATGACGATGCAGGTCGCGAGGGCGTCAGCGCCCACGCCGTCGTACTCCTCCGGCACGTGGGGAGCGAAGAAGTCGGATGCGACGAGAGCGTCGTGCGCCTCCTGCGGGTAGCGCGCCTCCTCGTCGACGGCGGCGGCATACGGGGCGATCTTGTCTTCGCTGACCGCTCGGACCGCTTCACGCAAGGCCTCGTGGTCCTCGCTGGTGCGGAAGAGATCGAAGTCAGGTTTCGTGCTCACGGCGAGAAGCGTACTCGCCGGTTCGGATTAGTAGGACGTCCACGTGATCGGCGCCACGACGAGACGGCCACCCCGTCAGGATCCCGCCCGCGTCCACGATGAGGACGCCCGTTGCGGCTGCGCCTTCCGGCACTCGTACACTCGGCGACAGGTCATGAGCGCCAGCGTCAAGCCCCGGCTCGCTGGCCGGCAACCCTCCATCCGCGGTGGGGTGCCCCGGGTGAAGACCTGGCCCGTGACGCCACCGGCGCACGGGCAAGCGCGGAGACTTCTCTCCCGCACCGCTTCGTCGGTGCTCGAGCCGGCGGCGGCCCGACCATCGACACGAACGAGAAGATGGAGCACCACGATGACCGAGACCCCCAGCTGGTCGTTCGAGACCAAGCAGATCCATGCCGGGCAGTCCGCCGACACCGCGACCGGCGCCCGGGCCCTGCCGATCTACCAGACGACGAGCTACGTCTTCACGAGCACCGACCACGCAGCCAACCTCTTCGGGCTGCAGGAGTTCGGCAACATCTACACCCGGCTCATGAACCCGACCACCGACGTCGTCGAGCAGCGCGTCGCCGCGCTCGAGGGCGGTGTCGGGGCTCTGCTCGTCGCCTCGGGCCAGGCTGCCGAGACGCTCGCGATCCTCAACATCGCCGAGGCAGGCGACCACGTCGTCGCCTCCCCCTCCCTCTACGGCGGCACGTACAACCTGCTGAAGAACACGCTGACCCGCTACGGCCTCGAGGTCAGCTTCGTCGAGGACCCGGCGTCGATCGACTCATGGCGCGCGGCGATCAGGCCCAACACCAAGCTGCTCTTCGGCGAGACGATCGCCAACCCCAAGAGCGAGGTCCTCGACATCGAGGCCGTGGCCGCCCTCGCGCACGAGCACGGCGTGCCCCTCGTCGTCGACAACACGGTGGCCACGCCGTACCTCATCCGTCCGATCGAGTGGGGTGCCGACGTCGTCGTGCACTCGGCCACGAAGTACCTCGGCGGGCACGGGACGTCGATCGCGGGCGTCATCGTCGACGCCGGCTCCTTCGACTACGCCGCCAACCCCGAGAAGTTCCCGGCCTACAACACCCCGGACGAGAGCTACCACGGGCTCGTCTACGGTCGTGACCTCGGCGTCGGCAGCCCCCTCGGAGCCAACCTCGCCTTCATCCTCAAGGCGCGCGTGCAGCTGCTGCGCGACCTCGGCCCGGCGGCTTCGCCCTTCAACGCGTTCCTCATCTCGCAGGGCATCGAGACCCTGTCGCTGCGGATCGAGCGTCACCTCGAGAACGCGCACAAGGTCGCCACGTACCTGCAGGGCCATGAGCAGGTGGAGAAGGTCGTGTGGGCATCGCTGCCGGACAGCCCGTCCTACGCGCTGGCCGAGAAGTACACGCCGCGGGGCGCTGGTGCCGTGCTGTCCTTCGAGATCGTCGGTGGCCTCGAGTCGGGCAAGAGGTTCGTGGAGGCGCTGACGCTGCACAGCCACGTCGCCAACATCGGTGACGTGCGCTCGCTCGTCATCCACCCCGCCTCGACGACCCACTCACAGGGCCCGGACGAGGACCGGATCGCGGCCGGCGTCACCCCGGGACTCGTGCGCCTCTCGGTCGGTATCGAGCACATCGACGACATCATCGCCGACCTCGAGCAGGGATTCGCGGCCGCCAAGGCCTGACCGCCGCGAAACCGGGCTGAAACGGGTCGGCATGCATGCCACCATCGCAGCATGCCGATCCGTTACCCCGCCCCGCTGCGCCCCGGCGACCGGATCGGCGTCACCTCGCCCAGCTCCGGCGTCTCCGACGCGCTCTGGGCGCGCTTCACGTATGCCGTCCAGTGCCTTCGCGACCGCGGCTTCGAGGTCGTCGTCGGCCAGTTCAACCACGTCCCCACGCACGCTCCCACCCACGTGAGCGGGACGCGCGAGGACCGCGCGGCCGAGCTCGTCTCGATGCTGCTCGATCCGACCATCCGGGCGGTCGTGCCGCCGTGGGGTGGTGAAACCGGCATCGACCTGCTCGACCTGCTCGACCTCGACGCGGTGTCAGCTGCGGAGCCGACGTGGTGCGTCGGCTTCTCGGACACCTCGACGTGGCTCACCCCGCTCACCCTCACCACGGGCATCGCGACGATCCACGGGCAGAACCTCATGGACACCCCGTATGCCGTGCCGGACGGCATACTGCACTGGGTCGACGTCGCCAGCGCCCCGGCAGGCGAGGTGCTGACTCAGCACTCGCCCGGCCGCTTCCACACCGGCGGCTGGGACGACTACGCGGGCAACCCGACACTGGAGCACATGACGCTCGACGGGCGTGGCACGTGGACCCGCATCGACCCCGGGCACGAGGAGGAGCCGGTCACCTTCTCCGGTCGGCTCGTCGGCGGGTGCGTCGAGACGCTCAGCTTCATTGCCGGCGGGCGCTTCGCCGACATGAGCGCTTTCACGGCCTCGCACGCGCCCGAGGGCACCATCGTGCTGCTCGACATCTCGGAGTGGAGCTCATTCGACAGCTGTCGCGCGCTGCACGGCATGCGGCTGCGGGGCTGGTTCGACGGATGCAACGGCATCCTCGTCTCGCGGACCAGCGCACCGGAGCCCGAAGGCTTCTCGCAGCATGCCGGGGTCGTGGACGCCCTGGGGATGCTCGGCATCCCGATCCTCGCCGATGTCGAGTGCGGGCACGTCCAGCCCTTCCTCGCCCTCGTTCAGGGCGCCGACGACGACGGTCGAGCACGATCGCGAGACGCACGCCATCACGCAACGGCTGGACTGAGCCGCTGCGAGCACCGGCGTCCCGGCTGGACAGAGGCTCAGCGCCGCGGCTCGTAGAGCGAGGCAGTGGTCGTCTCGCTGCCTGCTTCCGCCGTCGATGCGAGCTCGGGAGACGCGAGCCCCCGCGCAGCGATCTCCGTCCAGGCGAGCTCGGCAGAGGTCAGCTCCGGCGACGCGTAGTGCGACGCCACCCCGTCCGCCGGATGCAGCCGGCCCGGAGCCGGGAGCGAGAGATACGCGAGGCGAGACTGTTCCTGGCGCATGTGCTGCACCGACTCGAGCAGGTATCCCACGAGAGCGACCAGCGCGGCGATCGTCATGATCGCTGCGGCCAGGATCGCCGTGGGGAAGCGCGGAACCGTCCCCGTGGCGAGGAACTCGCTGATGACCGGGGCCCCGAGGGCCAGGGCGACCATGGTCAGCAGCGCGGCCACGACCGTGTGCACCAGGGCAGGGCGCTCGCGCCGGGCCAGGTTGGAGATGACGCGCAGGATGCGCCACCCGTCCCGATAGGTCCGCAGCTTGCTCTCGCTGCCCTCTGGGCGGTCCTTGAAGTCCACCTCCACCTCGAGCGTCGGCAGGCGCAGGGTCAGGGCGTGGACCGTCATCTCGGTCTCCGTCTCGAACTCCTTGGACAGGGCTGGGAAGGACTTGACGAACCGTCGGGAGAAGACGCGGTAGCCGCTCAGCATGTCGGTGACGTCGTTGCCGA
The DNA here is from genome assembly GCA_963816385.1 of uncultured Actinomycetota bacterium. GTDB lineage: Bacteria > Actinomycetota > Actinomycetes > Actinomycetales > Dermatophilaceae > CAWFKL01. The sequence goes on along the minus strand of CAWFKL010000003.1, from coordinate 378,129 downwards.
AGAGGAAGCGCACGGCTCCCGTCAGCACCTGGTTCCCGACCGCGTGTCCGGGCCGGTAGGCCCCGTCGGCGCTCTGGCGACGGGCCCCGAGCACCTGGTCGTAAGGGCCGCGGAACAAGGCGTCGACGAGGTCGCCGGCGCGGCTGGCGTCATAGGTGTCGTCCCCGTCGATCAGCAGGAGCGCGTCGGCGTCCACGTCGGCAAAGGCGCGGCGGATGACATTGCCCTTTCCCTTGCGCCGCTCCTGGCGCACGACGGCTCCCTCACGGGTGGCCACCTCGACGGTACGGTCCGTCGACGCGTTGTCGTAGACGTAGATGGTCGCCGTGGGGAGTGCCTCACGCAGGTCCCGGATGACGCGCCCGATCGCCGCCTCCTCGTTGTGGCACGGCACGACGCAGGCGATCGACGGTTCCACGGTTGACTCCTATGCTCACGAGGGGGTCGGTCGTCGAGTGTAGGCCCGGATAGCATCGTCGCCATGTCGGCGCGCGAGGAGGTCTTCACCGCGGCCCGCAAGGGCGCGCGCGACATCTCTGCGGAGGTCGCGAAGTTCGGCATCGTCGGGGCGCTCGCCTTCGTCGTCGACCAGGTGGGTTACAACCTCCTCGTCTTCGGCCTGCCCGGTGACGGAGATGGCCCGATGCACGGCGCCCCGGTGGCCGCTTCGGTGGTGGCTACCGGTGCGGCAACCATCCTGCAGCTGGGTCGGCAACCGCTACTGGACGTACCGGCACCAGAGGCGCAGCAACGTCGGGCACGAGCTGGGCCTCTTCCTCGTCGTCAACGTCATCGGGATCGTCATCACGGCCAGCACCGTCTTCGTGTCCCGCGAGATCCTGGGACTCGACTCCATCCTGAGCGACAACGTCGCCCGACTCCTGGGCTGGGCCCTGGCCACGATCTTCCGGTTCGTCACCTATCGGCGCTACGTCTTCGTCCGGTCCGAGGAGCGCGCCAGCCCCTCCAGGCAGCCCTGACCGGCGCGGGGCGCCACACGTAGGGTGATGCTCGCTGCGACGGGCCCCGTGTCCCACGTCGCCCGATCACGAACCGCCCACCCACGTGCCGGCACACAGCGAACGGAGGGTGAGGTGGCTGCGGATCGGCACGCAGGTGTCCTCCTCGAGCCGCACGCCCACGGCCTTCTCGAAGTCCGAGACGATCCTGGGAATCTGGCGCCAGCGACCGGACATGATGACGAAGATCCGAGGAGCCGTGCTGATCTCATCGCGCTTGAGACGCTCCAGCAGCGGGGACCTGAAGAACCATGGATGGATGATGTGCCGCTTGGAGGTTGCCGGCACCTCGGGCAGCAGGAAGCCGCTCGGAGGCCCCAACGCGTTGACGAGGACGACCGACCCGGGTGGGACCGCTGCCAGCGCCTCGCCGTGAATGCCGTAGCGGTCGGCTGCGAAGGGGACGTGCTCGGTCTGACCCTTCACGAAAGGCGCCATGGCGAGCGCCAGGACGACGGACACGACGACCGAGGCGAGGGGGTTCCTCACGATCGCGACGATCAGCACGACGAAGATCGTCCCGGTCAGCAGCTCGACGGGGGCGGCATACCGCGCGATCCCGAACTGGAGCAGCCAGGCAAGCGCACCGACGAGGAAGAACGTCCACAGGATGACGCTCGTCAGCCGCACACGGCTCGGGCGCCCGCGTCGGCGAACCAGGGCGACCGCCCCGGCGAGGAGGGCGATGGCCAGAAGGAACTCGAGCACCACCCACCGGGGATCGCGCAGATAGTAGTCGAGCAGCCGCCTGCCGCCCTCGAGCATGTAGCGGGGGAACTGCGCGGCATCGGCGAGCGACCTCGGGCCGAATCTCGTGTCGCGGAAGTTGTCCGGACCCCACCACGGAGACTTGAACACGGCGTTGTAGTACGGGAACGTCGGGCTGCCCGTGGCGCGCCACACGGTGTAGAACCACCACCCGCCGGTGGCGGCCACGCCGACGACCCCGCCCACCGCGAGCCAGAGCAGGGGTACGACGGTGCGACGCGCGACGGCCAGACACCCCACCGCCACGACGAGGGCCACGACAAACGGCGCCATGGTGAGCTTTGCGCCGACCGCGACGCCCGCGAGCAGGCCCGCGGTCAGCAGCAGCCACGTCCGGCGGCGCCGTGTCACCGCGTCCTCGGCAGCCATGAGCACGCACAGCAGCGACCCGAGGACGGGAATGGCGACGATGACGTCGCTGAGGCTCGTCCCCAGGGACAGCCGGAACACCGCTCCGGTGCCGGCGAGCAGCATCGCCGCGATCGCGAGTGCCAACCGGTGGCCGTCGCCGATCCGCCGGGCAGTACCCGCATGGTGATGCGCCGGATGAGAGGGAGGTTGATCGCCGCGAGGGCCGCGATCGCGGCGGCCGATGCGCGCGGGGAGAGGAGCGAGTCGGTGAGATACCAGGGCAGCTGGGCCAGGGGGTTGACGTAGCGGTTCGTGAACGGCTCGGGGTCGGCCTGGTCGATCCCGCCGTGGAAGAGCAGCCACGAGTAGTAGTAGTGGTAGCTGACCTGGTCCCAGTTGACGTCCATGCCTCGCGAGAGACGGGTGGCGTAGACGACGCAGGCGATGACCGCGAGGAGGTCGGCTGCCCATCCGGCCACGTCGAGCCGGGTCACGGACGCCGCCGCCGACCGACCATCCCCGCCCACGGTACGGCGCTGCGCACGGGGACCTGTCGAGGGCGGGCGCTCGGCGGGCCTGGTGGCGAGCGGAGCGTCGGACATGGCCGTCACCCTAATGGGCCGGTCGGCGGAGTCCCGCGTGCAATGCCGTGGCTCAGCCGAGCACCTCGTCGACGTAGCACCAGCGCCATGCCTCGCCGGGCTCGATCGAGCGCATGACCGGGTGGCGAACCTCGGCGAAGTGCGCGTCGGCGTGCTTGAACTCCGAGGAGTCGCAGCAACCGACATGCCCGCAGGTGAGGCACATCCGCAGATGGACCCAGGAGGTGCCGTCGCGCAGGCACTCCTCGCATCCTTCCGGCGTGCATGCCGTGACGTTGGAGTCGGCCGCCGTGTCGAGGTGGTCGCAGGGCGCCTGGATCGTGTCGACGGGCAGGACCTCGCTCTGTGACAGCCGCTCCTCGCGGTCGTCGATGCGTTCGAGCATCGTCTCCTCGAGGTCGAAGGCGCCCAGGACGACCCGCAGCACGGTCTGGTCCGCGCGGCCCTCGTCGCGCAGGCGCAGCACCTCCGTCCGTTCCGCGAGGAGCATGGCCCGGCGGCCTCGGGTGTAGCGCGAGCTCGGGGTCTCGTCCGCGTCCTCCCCGCGCGACCCGAGGCGCTCCCACATCTGGTTGACGCGGTCGTTCGAGCGGGTGACGAGCAGCTCGCGGGTGGCGTCGTCGAGGTCGTCGACCTCGTCGAGCGCGGCGAGCCCGGCACGGCTCGCCGCCTGCATCACCGTCGCGGCCTGCAGCGCATCCTCACGGGGATCCGGTCCCCGCACGCCGAGGCGGCGCGCGAGGGCGGGCAGGGTCAGCCCCTGGATGACCAGCGTGCCCACGGTGACGACGACCGCGATGAGCACGAGCACGTCGCGCTCGGGTGTCTCTGCGGGCAGCAGCAGGGCGGCCGCCAGCGTGACGACGCCGCGCATCCCGGCCCACGAGAGCACGACCGAGTGCGACCACGGCGCCGGCGGTTCCCGGTGCAGCAGCTGCGTCAACAGGCGGAAGGGGAAGATCCAGAGCGGCCGCAGCAGGAGCACGGCCAGTAGAGTGCCGATCGCCGCCAGGGCGATCTGACCACCGGGCAGAGGTGAGGCCCGCACGCTGTCGAGGACGTAGAAGACCTGCAGGCCGATGAGCAGGAAGACGGCGTTCTCGAGGAGGAACTGGACCGAGCTCCAGTTGATCCGTTCGGCCAGCCTCGAGGCGCCGGGCTGCGTCCGCGGTGAACGGTGCCCGAGCACGATGCCGGCGGTCACGACGGCGATGACGCCCGAGGCGTGCAGCTCCTCGGCCGGCACGTAGGCGGCGAAGGGCACGGCGAAGGACAGCACGGTGTCGAAGGCCGGCTCCGCGGTGAAGAGCTTGCGGAGCAGCTCGACGAGCATCGCGATCGCCGAGGCCGACGGCCACCCCGCCCAGCGAGGCCCACGCGAAGTCGACGACGACGCTGTTGAAGGTGACGTCGGCAGCAGCACTGCCGGCCAGCCCCGCGGCCGCGAGCGCGGTGCGCAGCGAGACGAGGGCCGTCGCGTCGTTGACGAGCGACTCGCCCTCCAGGATCGTCACGAGGCGGCGCGGCAGCCCGATCCGCCGGCCGATCGTCGTCGCCGCGACCGCGTCCGGGGGTGCGACGACGGCCCCCACGGCGAAGGCGACCCCGAACGGCAGCCCCAGCGCCCACCGCAGGAAGACGGCGACCCCGAGCGCGGTGAAGAGGACGAGCCCCACGGAGAGGCTGAGGATGACCACCTTGTTGGTGCGGAAGTCGACGAGCGACGTGCGGATGGCCGCGGCATAGAGCAGCGGCGGCAGGATGCCGAGGAGCACGACCTCGGGGGTGAGGGCCACCTCCGGGACGAAGGGCAGGTAGGACCCGATGATGCCCAGGCCGATGAGCACGAGCGGCGAGGGTATGCCGCTGCGCTCGGCGAGCCAGGCCCCCGCGAGAACGGCCGCCACGATCGCGAGCAGCCCGATGGCGATCTCCACCGGCTCATCCTGCACGACCGGCCACTTCGGCGTGCGGGAGGCCCATTCTCCGGTCGCCGGGCGCCGGGGGACGTGTGACGACGGGGCCACTCGACGAGTGGGGTAGCGCAGGCGTCAGGCGAAGAAGGACCGGACCGCCGCGATGACCCGCTCCTGGTCGCTCGCCGTCAGCTCGGTGGCGCAGGGCAGCGAGACGCCACGCTCGAAGAGGCCGTCGGCGACCGCCCCGCCGATCGACCGCGCCGACGCGAAGGGCGGCTGCGCGTGGAGGGGACGCCACAGCGCCCGCGCCCCGATGCCCCGGCTGTTGAGGTGCTCCAGCAGGTCGTCGCGGCCCCGGCCGTCCGACTCCGGGCACGAGCACGGAGTAGAGCCAGTACGTCGCGTCGAGGCCGCCCACCCGAGGCGGCAGCGACGAGCGGCAGGTCCTCGAGCGCCTCGTCGTAGCGCGCGGCGATGCGGTGCTTGGTCGCCACGAAGTCGCGGAGCCGTTCGAGCTGGGCGAGGCCGAGGCCCGCCGCGAGGTTGGTGAGCCGGTAGTTGTACCCCACCTCGTCATGGAGGTAGCCGACGTCCGGCACCTTGGCCTGGGTGGTGAGGTGTCGCGCCCTGGCGGCCAGCGCGTCGTCGTCGGTGACGATCATGCCGCCCCCGCCGGTCGTCGCGATCTTGTTGCCGTTGAAGGAGAAGCAGCCGACCGGCTCCGACGGCTCCGGTGTGACGACCGGCGAACCGCCCCGTCGACCACGTGGCGCCGAGCGACTCCGCCGCGTCCTCCAGCACGGGTATGCCGTGACGATCGCAGGCGTCGATGAGCGGCTCCATGTCGGCCGGCTGGCCGAGCACGTGCACGACCTCGACGACGGCGGGCAGCGGCTCGCCGGCCGCGGCGCGACGGTCGAGCTCGTCCGCGAGCAGTGCCGGGTCGAGGTTCCACGTGCGGGTCTCGCTGTCGACGAGGACGGGACGGGCCCCGAGGTAGGCAATGGGGTTGACCGAGCCGACGAAGGTGAAGTCGGAGCAGAAGACCTCGTCGCCCGCCTCGACTCCGAGCACGAGCAGGCCGATGTGGATGGCGGCGGTCCCGGTCGAGCACGCGATCGCGTGCTTCGACCCGACGTGCTCGGCGAACCGTCGCTCGAACTCGGAGACGAAGGGACCGACTGACGAGACGAAGCCGGACTCGACCGCCTCGAGCACGTAGCGCCGCTCGAGCTCCCCGATGTTGGGCACGGCGAGCGGGACGGTGCCCTCGGCGCCGCGTGCGCCGGGTGCGTGGGCCTCGCCGGCGGGCTGGGCGGGCGGGGCGGCCTCGCGGGGCTGGGCGGGCTGGGCCGCCTCTGGAGGCGGCTGGGCGGGCTCGGCTGCGGCTGACCGGCGGAGCCGCTCACCGGTGGTACCGCCCTGCCGTGTCGGGGTCGACGCGCGGGCGCAGCCACTCGGCTGTCGCGGCAAGGCCCTCCTCGAGCGAGACGGTCGGCGCCCAGCCGAGCACCTCGTTCGCGAGCGAAGGGTCCGAGAGCAGGATCTGCACCTCGGAGCCCTGCGGCCGCATCCGCGCCCGGTCGGTGATGATCTCGGCGTCGCTGCCGGTCACCGTGCGGCACAGCTCGACGACCTCGCCCACGGAGACGGTGCGGCCGGTGCCGAGCTGGATCGTGGTGCCCGGCGGCACGTCGGCGAGGGCGGCACGGACGAAGCCGTCGGCGGTGTCTGCGACGAACGTGAAGTCGCGCTTCGGGCTGACGTCGCCGCAGCCTGATCTCGGGGGCGCCGGCGAGCAGCTGCGACAGCACGGTCGGGATGACGGCGCGTGCCGACTGCCGCGGTCCGAAGGTGTTGAACGGCCGCAGCGTCGTGACGGGCGTCTCGAAGGACAACGCATACGCCTCGCACATCTTGTCGGCCGAGATCTTCGTGGCCGAGTAGGGCGACTGGCCGCGCAGCGGGTGGTCCTCGGTGATCGGCACCGACTCGGGCGTGCCGTAGACCTCGGACGTCGAGGTGTTGACCATCCGGGGCGTGCCGTGCCGCCGCACGGCCTCGAGGACGTTGAGGGTGCCGATGACGTTCGTCTCGACGTAGGAGCGAGGAGCCACGTACGAGAACGGGATCGCGATCAGGGCTGCGAGGTGCAGCACCACGTCGACCCCCTCGGCCGAGGCCACCACGTGCTCGGGGTCGCGGATGTCACCGAGCACGGCTTCCGCCTGCCCGTCCCGGACGGCCTGCCGGAACGGCTCCGACTCGTCGAGCCAGCCGGTCGACCCGTTGGAGTTGTAGAGGCAGAAGGCGCGCACCCTTGCTCCCTCGGCCAGCAGCCGCTCGACGACGTGCGAGCCGATGAAGCCGTCCGAACCCGTCACGAGCACGCTCTTGCCGGCCACCGAGCCCTCGATGGGCCGTGCGGTGAGTTCGATTGTCACAGCTGCCTTCTCGTCGATCGCTGGTCATGCCGTATGCCGGGCCGTCCGGTGCCGTTCGCGCGCAGGCTCACGACTGACCTTGCGCCCGGGCCAGGTCGTTAGGCGTGCCGACGTCGATCCAGTCGGCCGTGATCGGCCACGCCGTGACGACCTCGTCGCGCTCGAGGCACGTCTCGATGAGCTCCGGCATGGTGCTGGCCCGGCCGGTGGGGAGCCACGCGAGCGCCCGAGGCTCGACGGCATACACGGCGGCGTTGATGTCGAAGGTCAGCGTCGGCTTCTCGACGACCGCGGTGACGCGGCCAGCCTCGCTCTCGACGACACCGAAGGGCACCTCGTGGTGGTACGCGCGGGTGGCCATCGTCACGGTGGCGCCGGTGCGAGCGTGCGCGTCGAGCAGGGCGCTGGCGTCGAACTCGACCATGAGGTCGCCGTTCATGACGAGGACGGCGTGCTCGAGGTCGGGCAGCTCCTCGCGCAGCAGGGTGAGGGATCCGGCGGTGCCGAGCGGCAGCGCCGGGTCCTCGCGCAGGTAGTGCACCCGGCAGCCGAGCCGAGAGCCGTCGCCGAGGTGGTCCTCGATCTGGTCGGCGAGGTAGTTGACGCTGACCCAGATGTCCCGCAGCCCGTCGCCCACGAGCCCGAGCACGATCCACTCGAGGATCGAGCGACCGGCCACCGTCATGAGCGGCTTGGGGGTGTCCTTCGTGAGGTCGCCGAGCCGGGTGCCCCGGCCGCCGGCCATGACGACCGCGACGTTGGGCAGCGGCGCCGACCCGACGACGTCGGAGAGCGTGTGCAGCCCGACGAGGGTGCGGTCGGCGGCGATCTCGGGCACCGCCGAGATGCGCAGCGCCTGCATGAGGTCGAGCACCAGGGCGCGGGGAGATCCGGCGGCCACGACGTGCGGAGTGCGCGTGGCGTGGTCGAGCGCGGGGTCGTCGAGCCCCGAGCCCTTGAGCACGGCACGCCGCAGGTCCCCGTCGGTGAGCAACCCGGCGAGGTGGCCGCCGTCGTCGACGAGCAGGCACACGGCCGTGGCGCTCCGGTCGATGACCTCGAGCGCGTCGCGGATCGTCGCCGTCGTCGGCGCGCACGCGGCGCGCAGGTCTCGGGCCGTCACGGCTCCTCCTTCGGGTCTCGGTCTCGTTCCCCGGTCGCGTCTCGCCCCGGGTCTCGGCTCGGGTCTCGGTCTCGTTCCCTGATCGGGTCTCGCCTCACGTCGACGAAGGGCTTGGCCCGTGGGCCACCGGCCGCTCCCCGAACGATATCGAGGATGCGGGCGCCGGCCCCACCCGCGCCGTAGGGGTTGGCGGTGGCTGCGGCCCGCTCGCGCGAGGCCGGCGCGAGGGCGGCACGCACCGCCGCCTCGACGGCCGTCCTTCCCTCGTCGGCGTGCACGACGTTGTCGCCCCGGAGCCGTCCGCGCTGGCGCTCACCCACGTCGACGGCCGGCACGTGCACCGTCGCCGCCTCGATGATCCCGGAGCTCGAGTTGCCGATGACGACGTCGACCGACGCGAGCACAGCGGGGTAGTCACGGCCCAGGGCCGTGAGCAGCCGCAGCCGCGGTTCCCTCGTCGCGAGGTCGGTGAGCGCGGCCAGCACGTCGTCACGGCCCTCGTCCATCCCGGGGTGGGTCGCGATGACGGTGCCGCACACCGACAGGGCCGCCTCGGCGGCCTCGCGCGCCCAGCGGCCGACCGGTGCGCCGGGCTGCGCCGTCGGCGGGTGGTAGGTGAAGAGCGCGAGCGGCCGCTCGACCTGCGGCACGCTCCAGGAGGTCGGCGAGCTCCTCGTCCGGGAGCGGCGTCGCAGCCGCGAGCAGGTCGAGGCCGGGCGCGCCCGTGACGTGGATGCGGTCCGGGTCCTCGCCGAGCTGCCGCAGCCGCGCGGCGGCGTCCTGCGACGCGACGCAGTGCTGGTCGGCGAGCTTGGAGACAGCGTGGCGCACCCGCTCGTCGAGCGCGCCCTCGGTCACCTCGCCACCGTGCAGGTGCACGACCGGGACACCGAGGAGCACGGCCGGAGGCACGACGTAGAGCAGCTCCCACCGGTCACCGAGGACGACGAGGACGTCGATGTGATCCGTCGCGCAGGGCCCGGCCCGCACCGGCGGCCAGCGCGGCGCCCTGCTCGAGCTGGGCTCCCGCCGTGACCTGGGTCATCGGTTCGGCGAGCTGCACGATCGCCTGGCGCCAGCGTCGGGCCGGGACGCTCGTCGGCAGGGCGAGCGCGAGGTCGTCGGCGGCATACATGACCCCCGTCAGCACCCGGAGGGTGACGTCCTCGCTGCCGGCCAGCACCTCGAGCACCGGCGAGAGCGGTCCGAGGTCAGCGCGCGTGCCGACGAAGACGGCGACGGTGAGGGCTCGGCTCATCGGCTGCTCAGCCGATCAGGTCGTCGTCGGTGACGGGCGCCCCGGCAGGGAGGTCGCCGGCCAGCACGCGTCCCCGGATGTCCACTGCGGGGCTCACCCCACCTTCGGGGCGCAGCAGCTGCAGGTCCGCACCGGTGAGCTCGATGCCCGCGCTGAGGTCACGTGCGGCGTGCCACGAGCGGCGCACGAGCACGGCGTTCTCCTGCTCCGAGGGCATGCGCACCTTCAGGCCGTCCCCGAGTGCGAGCGCCAGCTGCTTCGTCGCCGTGACGTAGTCGGCCAGGGCGGCGGGCTCGAGGCTCGCCAGGTGGTCGGGGCCGGGCAGGGTGCGGTCACTGGTGAAGTGCTTCTCGAGGACCGGCGCCCCGAGCGCCACCGCGCCGAGCGCGGTCGTCAGGCCGGGTGTGTGGTCGGACCACCCCACCGGTATGCCGTACCGCTCGGTGAGGCGTGGGATGACGCGCAGGTTGCACTCCTCCACGGGGGCCGGGTAGGCCGAGACGCAGTGGAAGAGCACGAGCCCGGGCGCGTCCGCGCACGCCTCGACCGCGGCCTCGACCTCGTCCGCACTGCCCATGCCGGTCGAGACGAGCAGGGTGACGCCGAGGCGCGCGAGCTCACGCAGGTAGGGCAGGTTGGTCAGCTCCCCGGAGCTGACCTTGAGGGCGGGCAGCCCGAGGCCGACGAGCATCTCTGCGCTCTCGAGGTCGAAGGGCGTCGAGAGGAACGTCGTGCCGGCCTCGGTGGCGTGGTCGCGCAGCTCGACCCACGCCTCCTGCGGCAAGGTCAGCGCATCGAGCAGGCTGTACTGGTCGGACGACCCGCCACGGTCGCGCTGGTAGGGCGTCGTGGCTGCGGCGGACGAGACGAGCTTGTCGGGCGAGAAGGTCTGGAACTTGACGGCGTCGGCGCCGGACGCCGCCGCGATGTCGACGAGCCGGTGGGCGAGGTCGACGGCACCGTTGTGGTTCACCCCGGCCTCGGCGATGACGTAGACGTCGCCTGCGGTGGGCACGAGCGTGCCGGCGATGTCGACGGGTGCCACGGCGGGCTCTGGCTGGGGGCTGCTCATGCGGGTCCTTGACGGCTGGTTGCGGGCACCCCGACGACGGTCGCGCCGTCGCGCACGGGGGCGGTGACGACGGCACCCGCACCGACGGTGACGCCTGCACCGACGGTGATGCCCGGCAGCACGCGGGCCCCGCTGCCGACGAGGGTGGCCTCGCCCACCGACGCCGCGCCGAGCAGCACGGCGCCCGGCGCGAGGTGAGCCCCGGCACCCACGACGCAGTCGTGCTCGACGACGGCCGCCGTGTTGACGATGACGGCCTCGCCGAGCCGGCTCCCAGGGCCGACGTGTGCGTGCTCGAGCACGACGGTTCCCGGCCCGAGCTGGCTCCCGGGAGCGACCGTGGCCGTGCTGGCGACGACGGCGGGCACACTGAGCCCGCGAGCCAGCAGGTCGGCGACGATACGGACCCTCGCCGCACTGGACCCGATGGCGACGCAGGCGTGCAGCCCGCGGTTCTCGACCATCTCGACGGCGTCCGCGTCGCCGGCGAGCACCTCCACGTGCCAGGAAGCACCCGCGGGGTCCCCCGCGACCGCCAGCACCGTCTCACCCGAACGCTCGAGCGCGTCGACGACGGAGCGGGCGTGACCGCCCGCACCGAGGACGACCCAGCCGGCGACGGCCGCTCCACTGCTCACGTCGTGCCGGCCATCGTCGTGCCGTCCGCGGTCGCGCCGTCGGCGGTCGCACCCTCCCGGGGGCCGAGCGAGGCAGCGGCCTCCGCGAGGGCCAGCCCGACCTTGCGGATGTTGTCGGGCTCCAGCACGGCCGGCACCCGCGGCGGGTCGAGCACGAGCCCCTCCCAGGAGTTGCGGACGTACTCGTGGACGAACCAGTCGTCGATGGCCGTCTGGTCTGCCCGCAGGGACTCCCAGCCGCGATCGGCGACGAACGGCGCCAGGTCGTCGGGCGAGTCCAGCCTCGCGACGTTGCCCAGGCCGCTCCACGGCATCTGCGCGCCGGTGACGACGGGCAGACCGAGCAGTCCCGCCTCCAGCCCGACCGTGCCGGTCGCCGTGACGGTGAAGACGGCCTGCTTCATCAGCGCGCGCGAGTCGGCGAAGGGATCGATCGTCGCGATGTTGGGGTGGACGTCGAACTGCGGCCAGTAGTCGGGGTCGCGGCGCCACATGAAGTGGGCGTGCTCCTTGACGGCGACGCCGATGTCGAGCGGCGCCAGCGCGTCGGCCAGCACCCGCGCGGTGTAGGCCTGGTCGCGCCACTCCTGGCCCATGACGTCGGCGCTCGACTCGGGCTGCACCTGCAGCGGCAGGAAGACGAACTTCTCCGGCACCGGGTCCCAGCGCCGGTCCTGGTACTCGCGCAGGTTGAGCCGGGCCTTGACGGGGTTCAGCCACGGCAACCGCGCGTAGTCGGAGGGCCGTGGCAGCTGGAGGTTCGCTCCCCGGTCGACGGCGAACTCCTTGATGCGGTCGCTCGCGAGTCGCCAGATCTCCTGACCGGTCTCGACCTTCAGGTTGCGGGCGAAGCCCATCGGGCGACCGTGCTCGGCCCGCCACGCATCGATGAACGCCTGGCCCGCGGCCACCGCGGACGGGTCCTCGACCTGTCGTTCCCACAGGGTGATCCCCTTGGGCGCGCCGATGAGGCCGAAGCGGTCGGACGGGAGGCGTATGCCGCGTGGCCAGGTGGCCAGGCCGCCGTGGTGCGTCACCAGCCCGGCCGCGAGCAGCTCCGACGTGACGGTGAACTCGACCAGCGCCAGGACCGGGCCGCGGCCTGCGATGACCGCCTCGAGCTCCTCGGCCGCCAGGTTGAGGAAGTTCATCGCGGTGTCGACCCGGTTGCGGCGCAGGGCTCGCTCCGACACGAGCAGGTCGAGCGGGTCGAGACCGACGCCGGCACAGGCGCGCTTGAGAGCGGCGTGGGGCGCGAGACCGCTGACGACGTTGGCCTTGCGTGCGGCGGCATACGGCAACCGGACGACCGTGGCGCGCGGTGCGTGCCGGCGCACCCACGAGAGGTTCGCGTCGGTCCGCACGACGAGCAGGAGGTCCTTGGTCTCGAACCCGGCGTGCACGAGGGCCGGCACGAGCAGGTCGTCGTAGCCCAACCCCATGTGGACCAGTGGTGTCACCACGGAAGCGTCTCTCCTGCGTGTCGGTGCGGGGCCGCGCTGGGTGGGCCGGGCGAGCGCCCCATCCTAACCGCGCAGCGTGCGCACGGTTCCCGGCGCCAGCGCGAGGGCACCGGCCCCGACGGCCACGGCCAGAGCGATCCGCACCCACGCGGCGCCGTCCAGCGGCAGCACGGATCCGACGACCGCGAGCGTGATCCCGACCTCGGCGACGACCACGGCCCGCATCGGCCACCGCAGGGGGGAGTGCAGGTGCGCGAGCCTCGTCGTGAGCGCGAGAAGGAGGGTGTAGCCCAGGGCCTTGGCGATCGCGACACCGACGATCCCTCCGGCCCAACCGGGGCGGGGCGCCAGCACGACCGCGACCGCCACCATGACCGCGAGCGCGGCGAGCGAGGCCCATGCCAGCCGCCCGGTGCGCTCGGCGTCGAGGACCGCGAGCGACGAGCCCTGGTAGAGCATGTAGACGACCGACACGGTGCAGATCACGCCCAGCGCCGCCACCATCGCGGCGTGGTCGAAGCTCGGGTCCGCCATCAGGGCGACGAGCCACGGGCCGAGCAGCGCCACGCCGGCGGCGCCGGCTGCGACGACGGTCGTCAGCGCGGTGCCGGTGCGCGCAGTCCAGTCCCAGCGGGCGTCGAGCGGGTGCGACAGCACGAGGGGCGCCCACGCGTTGAAGAGCGCGACGGCGAGCACGAACGGCATGTTGCCGAGCTGCAGCGCGACCTGGTAGCTGCCGGCGCCCGCCTCTCCGACGAGGAGCCTGGCGAGGATCACGTCGCCGGAGAGCAGCCCGAGCATCGCGGCCGCCTGCGGCAGCAGCGGCGCGGCCAGGCGCACGCCAGCCCGGACGCGTTGGCGCTCGGCCGTCGGCAGCAGCGGGCGGCCCAGCACGAGCGCGAGCACGGCCGCCAACGCGACGACGCCCGCGTATGCGGTGAGGTACCTCCCGGCGGTCGGCTCCGACCGCGCGGCGAGCAGTCCCGCGAGCTGCGCCCCCACGGTGACCACGACGGCGAGCACGAGGAAGCCCCACGGCTGCAGTCGCGCCCGCATCAGGGTCTGCCCGGAGACCACGATCGTGAGGGAGACGGCCGCCACGACGAGCGGCACCCACTGCGCGAGGTCGGCGTGGCCGCTCGCCGACACGACGAGGGCAAGCGCCAGAACGACGACACCGAGGGCGACGGCCAGCAGGACCATCGTCCCGGCGAGCGCGCGTGCGACGCGCGGCCCGTCAGCCCCCCGGTGGTGCTCGCGCAGGATCACCTGGGGCAGCCCCGCCGCGGCGATCGTCCCGACCAGCTGCACGACGACGAGACCGGTGGCGACCCGGCCGAACTCCGCCGGGCCGAGGACGCGTGTCGCGAAGGGCAGCACGAGCAGCACGCCGAGGCCCTGCAGCGCCGTGCCGACGAGATAGACGACGGAGTGCGCGCCGAGCGGCGAGGTGGCGGCCACCGACCGGGGATCGCCCTCACTCGCGGAGGGTCGCGGTGATCTGCCACGATGTGAACCTACTAGGGCGAAGGAGGGCCTGGTGAGCGCGTCGTGAGCGCCGACGTCGTCGTGCGCGGCTCCGGCTCGATCGGTCAGCGGCACGCGCGCGTGCTCGCCTCGATCGGGGCGCAGGTGTCGCTGTGGCCGGTCCGTGATCGTGGCGGTGCCACGGACACCGACCCTGCGACCGGCGCCCGCCTGCTCGACGACTCCACCGGTCCGGCTGCCCTGGCGGCCGCCGACCTCGTCGTCGTCGCCACGGACACCTCGCGCCACGTGCCCGACGCGATCCTCGCCCTCGACGCCGGCGCCGACCGCGTGCTCGTCGAGAAGCCGGTCGCCGCAACGGCCGAGCTGGCCACGCCGCCTGACGGGCCATCCCCGTCACGGCGCCGTCTGGGTCGCGGCGCCGCTGCGCGCCCACGCGGCCTTCCGGCACCTGCTCGGACTCGTCCGGTCCGCGGGCGACGTGACGTCGGCACACGTCCGCTGCCAGTCGTGGCTGCCCGGCTGGCGCCCCGACCGCGACTACCGCGAGTCGTACTCCGCGCGGCCCGGCGAGGGTGGGGTCCTTCGCGACCTCGTGCACGAGATCGACTACGCCACGGTGCTGCTCGGCTCGCCGCACCTCGTCGGTGCGGACGTCCAGATCGGCGGCCCGCTCGACATCGACGTCGACCAGATCGCGTCACTGCTGTGGCGCACCGACCGTGACGTCACCGTCAGCGCCCGCCTCGACTACGTGACGCGTGAGTCCACCCGCGGCATCGTCGTGCACACGCCGCGCGCCACCTACGAGTGGGACGTGCTGCGCGCCGTCGTCGCCGTGCGTGCCGCCGAAGGCGAGGAGTCGGAGGCGACGGAGCCCAGCACCGGCACCGAGCACGAGTTCTCCGCCGACCTCGACCGCGACGCCGTCATGGCCACGCAGGCCCGTGCTGCGCTGCGCTGCACCCGTCGACGGCCGCCGAGGAGCGTCACCTGGCGGGCGCACCCGCCACGCTGGCAGAGGGCGTCGCCGCAGTGCGCCTCTGCGACGAGGCCCGTTCGCTCGGCACGCGCGAGGTGCGGTCCGCGGACCGGCGGGCGCGTCCCGTGACCGAGTTCCCTGCCACCCCGGACGCGGCCCCGGTGCGACGGGTCCTCGCTGTCGTTCCCGCCCGCGGTGGTTCGAAAGGGTTGCCCGGCAAGAACATCCGCCCGCTCAAGGGGCTGCCCCTCATCGCCCACAGCGTCCGCGCCGCGACCGCTCACGCCCGAGGTCACCCGGTGCGTGGTCACGACCGACTCCCCCGAGATCGCCACCGTCGCCCGTGCACACGGCGGCGAGGCGCCCTTCCTCCGGCCCGCCGACCTCGCGACCGACGACACGCCGATGGCGCCCGTCGTGCGGCACGCCCTCGACTGGGTCGAGCGCGACGAGGGCAGCAGCTACGACGCCGTGCTGCTGCTCGACCCCACGAGCCCGGCCGGGTGCCGCAGCAGCTCGCCGAGGCGGTCCGACGCCTCGGCGCCGACGACGGGCTCGACGGAGTCATCAGTGTCTCGGAGCCGACGTTCAACCCCGTGTGGGTCGGCGTGCGGCCCGACCCGACGCGCGACGGCGCCCTCACCCGCTTCATCGCCGGCGGCACCGGCGTCACCCGCCGCCAGGACGCCGGCCGCTTCCTGCGCATCAACGGCAACTTCTACCTGTGGCGTGCCGACTTCGTGCGCCGGCTGGAGTCGTCGTGGTTCGACGAGGGCACCCACGCGGGCCTCGAGATCCCCGAGGCACAGGCCTTCTCGATCGACGACGACTACGAGTTCCGCCTCGTCGAGGCGCTCGTCGACGCCGGCCTCATCTCCCTACCCTGGCTCCCGACGGAGGCCCCATGACTCCCACCGACGCCACCGACCCGGTCGGCTCCGCCCTCGCCGGCCGCACCGCCGTCGTCACCGGAGGTGTCGGGGCCGTTGGGGGCCGTGCTGTCCGACGCGCTGGCGTCGGACGGTGCCCGGGTCGTCGTCGTCGACCTCGACGAGGCTGCCTGCGCCGCGACCGCCAGCGCGCTCCCCGGCGAAGGGCATCTCGGCCTCGCCGCTGACCTCCTCACGGCCGAGGGTCTCTCGCGGGTGGTCGACACCGTGGAGCGGCTCGGCTCGTGCGACGTGCTCGTCAACAACGCCGCCTTCACCGGCACGTCCGGCGTGCCGGGGTATGCCGTTCCCTTCGCCGAGCAGACCGACGACGCCTTCGCGACGGCGCTGGCGCTCAATCTCACGGCGCCCTTCTCACTGACCCGCCGCCTCGCGCCGCTGCTGCGCGCCGGAGGGCACGGCAGCGTCGTCAACGTCTCGAGCATCTACGGCCTCGTCGGCCCCAACATGGGCCTCTACGAGGGCACCCGCATGGGCAACCCGGCGGCATACGCCGCCAGCAAGGGCGGCCTCGCCCAGCTCACCCGCTACCTCTCGACCGTCCTCGCGCCCGACGTTCGGGTCAACGCCTTCGCACCCGGTGGCATCGCCCGCGGGCAGGCCGAGGCCTTCGTCGAGCGCTACGAGCGGCTCACCCCGCTCGCCCGCATGGCGACCGAGGACGACTTCCGCGGGGTCGTCAGCTGGCTCGCCTCGGACGCCTCCGCCTACGTCACCGGCCAGGTCATCGCCGTCGACGGCGGCTGGACGGCGTGGTGACGCGCGCTCCCACGGGCTCGGCGGTCGCGGTCGACCGCTTCACGCCTCTCACGACGGCCCCGCGCCCGCGTCAGCCCTTGAGCTCCGGGGCGACGGTCCGCTCGAAGAGCTCGATGCCCGAACGGTCGTAGGCGGCCTCGGCGAAGTACGTGATGGCGTACGTCATCCCGCGCGCCTCCATGTCCCGCAACATCGAGACGATCTTGTCCGGCGTGCCGACCGCAGGCTGCTTGCGCAGGTCCTCGACCGACGCGGCGGCCTTGGCGTCGGACAGCCCGCCCTTGCGCAGCAGATCGCCGTAGAACTGGAGGCGGTCCTCGACCTCCGCCTCCGTCTCTGCGATGACGACGTTGTAGTTCGCGGAGCGGACGACGCGACCCGAAGTCGCGGCCGAGGTCGTCGCAGTGTCCCTTGAGGATCTCGCTCTTGTGCGCGAAGCCCTCCGGGGAGCCGTCGAAGTTCGTGTAGTCGGCGTACTCGGCCGCGATCTTCAGGGTCACCTTCTCGCCGCCGCCGGCGATCCACATCGGGATGCCGTTGTCGGCGCTGCCCGCCGCCGAGGTGCCCTGCAGCGGGCGAGGCGCACAGATGGCTCCGTCGACCTGGTAGTACTTCCCGTCGAGAGTGGCCTCGCCCTTGGTCCACATGTCACGGAAGATCTGCACGCCCTCGCGGAGCGCGCCCAGCCGGTCGCCTGCTCGGGGGAAGCCGTAGCCGAACGCACGCCACTCGTGCTCGTACCAGCCGCCGCCGATCCCCATCTCGGTGCGACCCCCCGAGATGACGTCGACGGTGGCGGCCACCTTCGCGAGGTAGGCGGGGTTGCGGTAGGACATGCACGTGCACATCTGGCCGAGGCGCACGCGGCTCGTCGCGGCGGCATAGGCGGCCATGAGCGTCCACGCCTCGTGGGTGGCCTCGCCCGACGGCTGCGGCGTGGTGTGGAAGTGGTCGTAGACCCAGATCGACTCGAAGACGTCCCCGTCGTCGGCATGCCGGGCCAGGCTCAGCATCGTCTCCCAGTGCCGGGCCGGCTCGATGCCGACGAGATCCATGCGCCAACCCTGCGGGACGAACATTCCGAATCGCATTCGATGATCCTCTCAACTTCACGACGGGTGGGACCGCGGCTGGGCGCCGCTGCGCGAGCGCTTGCGGCGGACGAGCTGCCCAGACCTCGAGTCGGGAGCCGGGCCGGACCGCTCGACTCCGTTCCTGCTCTGCCCGGCCCCATACCCAACCAGCGGGTAAGCAGGACGTGTGAGCAGGACGTGTGAGGATGTCGGCATGAGTCCGCACCACAACTCCCCGGACGTCATCCGCGACCTGCTCTACACGCCGGCCACCTGGGCGGTGGTCGGGCTCGGCGACAACCCCGACCGCACGGCATACCGCGTCTCGCTCTGGCTCCACCACGAGCTGGGGCTGCGTCTCGTGCCCGTGCACCCCAGCGCGGCGACGGTCCACGGCGCCCGCGGCTACCCGACACTGTCCGACATCCCCGACGGCACCACCGTCAAGGTCGTCGACTTCTTCGTCAACAGCAGCCGCGTCGGCGCGGTCGTCGACGAGGCGATCGAGCAGCGAGACCGACTCGGCATCGAAGCCCTGTGGCTGCAGCTCGGCGTCGTCGACCAGGGAGCCGCGCAGCGAGCCGAGGCCGCGGGCCTCGCCGTCGTCATGGACACGTGCCCGAAGATCGAGTATCCCCGCGTGCAACCGGGAGACGGTGGCAGGGCCGTCACCGACGGCGTCGGCTGACGGAGCACCCGTCCGGTCGTTCGGCTGGTCAGCCGCTCAGCCGCTCAGCCGGTCAGCCCACGAGCGACCTGCTCGCGCAGGGCCGCGCCCTTGGCGTGCGCCTGGTCGCGCAGGTCGGCCTGGAAGGTGAGCATCTGCTCGCGCACGTCGACGGCCAGCTCGTCGGTGCCGGTTCCGATGATGCGCGCGGCGAGCAGGCCGGCATTGCGGGCGCCCCCGATCGACACGGTGGCGACGGGCACCCCCGCCGGCATCTGCACGATCGAGAGCAGTGAGTCCATGCCGTCGAGGTGGGCGAGGGGCACCGGAACCCCGATCACCGGCAGCGGGGTGACGGAGGCCAGCATGCCGGGCAGGTGCGCAGCGCCGCCGGCACCGGCGATGACGACCCGAAGGCCACGCCCGGCGGCCTGCTGGCCGTACGCGATCATCTCGTCGGGCATCCGGTGCGCCGAGACCACGTCCGCCTCGTAGGCGATGTCGAACTCCTCGAGCACCCTGGCCGCTTCACGCATGACCGGCCAGTCGCTGTCACTGCCCATGACGATGCCGACGACCGGGCTCGTCCTGGTTGGCATCGCCGGGCGTGCCCGTCGTGCGGCTGACCTGTGCCTCACTCATTCGGTGATCACTCCTCGCAGGTAGTCGGCGGCGTGACCCGCACGCTCGCGGGCATCGGCGAGGTCGGGACCGCTGACGTTGACGTGGCCGATCTTGCGTCCGGGGCGCACCCCCTTGCCGTAGAGGTGCACCTTGGCCCCGGGGTCGCGCGCCATGACGTGCCGGTAGGCGGGGTAGAGCTGCTCGTGGTCGCCACCCAGCACGTTGGCCATGACCGTCCACCGCGCGACCGGACGCGGGTCGCCCAGCGGCAGGTCGAGGACGGCGCGCAGATGCTGCTCGAACTGGCCGGTCACTGCGCCGTCCATCGACCAGTGGCCGCTGTTGTGCGGGCGCATCGCGAGCTCGTTGACCACGTATGCCGCCCTCCCGGCGCTCCCGGCCGCCCCGGTGCCGGGCGTGCCGCCCTCTGTCGGGCCGCCGCGCACCTCGAACATCTCCACGGCGAGCACACCGGTGACGTCGAGCTCTCCGGCGATCCGCAGTGCCGCCTCCGTCACGACGGAGGCGAGGGCGGGGGGCAGGTCCGGCGCGGGTGCCAGCACCTCGGTGCAGATCCCGTCGGTCTGCACCGTCTCGACGACGGGCCAGGCTGCCGCCTGGCCCGACGGGCTGCGGGCGACGAGGACGGCGAGCTCGCGCACGAAGTCGACGAGCTCCTCGAGCAGGAGGCCGTCCTCGACGGGCCCGGGCTCACCGATCCGCGCCAGCCACTCGCCGAGGTCGCCTGTGACGTTCTCGGCCGAGCGGACGACGCAGACGCCCTTGCCGTCATAGCCACCGCGAGGGGTCTTGGCGACGATCGGCCACCCGACCGCGTCGCCGAACGCCCTGACATCCTCCGCCGTGCGGGCCCGGCCCCAGCGCGGGCACGCGATGCCGAGGCCATCGAGGCGCTCGCGCATCGCGAGCTTGTCCTGGGCGAAGTGCAGCGCGGCCCGGCTCGGGTGCACCGCCACGCCGTCCCGCTCCAGCGCCTCGAGCACGGCTGCCGGGACGTGCTCGTGGTCGAACGTCACGACGTCGCACGATGCCGCGAACGCGCGCACCGTCTCCAGGTCGGTGTGGTCCCCCACGGGTGCGCTGGGCACCACGAGGGCGGCGGCAGCCGTGTCACTCTCCGCGAGCACCGAGAGCTGCACTCCGAGCTCCACCGCCGGGCCCTGCATCATCCGGGCCAGCTGCCCGCCGCCGACGACACCGACGACGGGGAACCCGCCGGGCGCACGCTGGGGCTGGCTCGTGGGCTCTCTCACGACGCCACAGCCTAGTGGCGCATGCAGAGCGCTCAGGCCGCCGGGTCGCGGCGACCGGGCCGGGCCGCTGCGGCGACCTGCAGGGCCGGGGAGACAGGCTCGGGGACGGGCTCCTCGAGCACCTCCTCGACGTGGCTCGGGTCGGCGAGGTCGGGGTGGTGGGTGCGCACGGCCGCGAAGGTCCAGAGCTTGTTGAGCACGAAGGAGACGGGCGTGACGACGGCGATGACGATGAGCTGGGCCCAGTAGAGCCGAGTGCGCAGCCCCGTGGAGTCGTCGAACACCTCAGGGGAGAGGTGCAACGGCGAGCCCTCGTGCATGAGCAGGGTCAGCAGCACGAGGCCCACGAGCTGGCCCAGCAGCCCCACCGTGAGGAACGGCAGGTACTCGCGCCACCACACGGCGCGGTGGCTCGATCGGAAGGTCCACGAGCGGTTGAGCTGGAAGTTCCAGAGGTTGGCCACGAGGAAGGCGATGGTCGAGTAGACGTGGTACCACCGCACGTTGAACTCGGTGAAGGGAATGCCGACGATGGCCTCCCGAGCGTCGGGTCCGAGCTTCTTGACGATGATGAGCGTCAGCATGTTGACGAGCACGCCTGAGGCGCCCACCAGCGCGAAGCGGCCCAGCAGGAGCCAGTTGTGCCGGTGGCGCACGAACAGAAAATGGTGCACGCGCCTCACTCGGGCACCCTACCCCGCCTTCCTTGGAGCCCTCTCGGCGCGC
This sequence comes from uncultured Actinomycetota bacterium, assembly GCA_963816385.1. Taxonomy (GTDB): domain Bacteria; phylum Actinomycetota; class Actinomycetes; order Actinomycetales; family Dermatophilaceae; genus CAWFKL01. Next base: position 356,929 of record CAWFKL010000003.1, on the reverse strand, counting down.
GTCAGTCGGTCTCGGCCTCGGAGAGGAAGAGCGCAAAGCGAGCCCCCTGCGCCTGGACGAGGTCGAGGCGCCCACCGTTGGACTCCGCGAGATCCCGGGCCAGCGCCAGCCCCAGTCCGGTGCTGCCGCTCGCCCCGCTGCTCACCGAGCGCTCGAAGATGTGCGGTGCCATGGCCGACGGCACCCCGTCCCCCTGGTCGCTGACCTCGACGACCACGGAGGGCCCCGACCGCCTGGCGTGCACGTCGACCGTGCCGCGGCCGTGGGTCAGGGAGTTCTCGAGCAGCGTCGAGAGGACCTGTGACAGGGCGACGGGTGTGGACCTGACGAAGAGGCCCCGCTCACCCCGCACCCGCACCGACCGTCGCGCCTGCGCGAAGGCGGGCTGCCACTCCCGTTGCAGCGCGGCGATGACGGAGTCGAGCGAGACGGCCGGCGCAGGGCCGGCCGCTACGCGGGTGCGCCCGAGCAGGTCGTCCACCACCCTGGTCAGGCGCTCGACCTGCGCTATGGCGATGTTGGCCTCCTCCTTGACGACGTCGGTGTCGTCGGTCACCGCGATCTCCTCGAGACGCATGAGAAGGGCGGTGAGCGGCGTGCGCAGCTGGTGTGAGGCGTCGGAGGCGAAGTCCCGCTCGGCGGCCAGCGACTTCGTCATGTCGTGGGCCCGGCGCGTCATGACCTCTGAGACCGTGTCGATCTCCGCGATGCCGGAGCGGACGGGGGTGAGCCGGGCTTCCCCGGCGGCGAGCCGCTCGGCGACGGCGACGAGCTCCTGTGAGGCGCCTTCGACGTGTCTGCGGGTGCGCGTCGTCGCCAGGTGACCGGCGACGACGCCGATGATGCCCGCCACCAGCAGCACTCCGACGACGCGCGCCACGCCCAGCGTCGGGTCGAGCAGAAGCCACTCGTCGAGGGAGTCGGGCCGGCTGGTGATCGCCCACCACGCTGCCGCGGTCGCGAGCACGACGGCGACCAGTGCCGTGACGACCCCGCTGACGACGGACGTGCGGGCAAGCTGCCGGCGCACGGTCAGTCGGCCCGGGGCCGCTCGAAACGGAAGCCCACGCCGCGCACCGTGGCGATGTACTGGGGCGAGGTCGCGTCGTCTCCGAGTTTGCGGCGCAGCACGGAGATGTGCATGTCGAGGGTCTTCGTGGAGCCGAACCACGCGGTGTCCCAGATCTCGCGCATGAGCTGCTCCCGTGAGACGACCTTGCCCTGCTCGCGCACCAGCACCCGCAGGAGGTCGAACTCCTTGGCCGTGAGCTGCAGCTCGCTTCCCTTGAACCAGGCGCGGCGGCCGTCGGAGTCGATGCGCACGAGCTCGCCGGTGGAGGCGGCGTCGGAGGGTGTGCGCCGCAGGAGCGCCCGCACGCGGGCGAGCAGCTCCGCGAGCCGGAACGGCTTCGTGACGTAGTCGTCGGCGCCCGCGTCGAGTCCGACGACGGTGTCGACCTCGTCGGCGCGGGCGGTGAGGATGAGCACCGGGATGGTGCGGCCCTCCGCGCGGATGCGCCGGCAGACCTCGAGCCCGTCGACCTTGGGAAGTCCGAGGTCGAGCAGGACGAGGTCGGGGTTCTCCTTGGCGCCCTCGAGCGCGGCCAGACCGTCACCGCGCACGTCGACCTCGTAGCCCTCGCGTCGCAGGGCGCGGGCCAGCGGCTCGGAGATGGCCGGGTCGTCCTCCGCCAGGAGCACTCGTGTCATGTCACCGTCCTCGTCCGCTGCTGCCTCACCTGCCCCATCTCGCGCAGCCTATCCACAGCGTGCCGCGGCGCGCCGCGTTTACGGGGCGGGCGATCGGTGCAGGCCGGCGACGTCGGTCACCGGCCGGGCCACGCGGGCTGCCGTTTCTCCACGAAGGCGGCCACGCCCTCGCGCCGGTCGCCGGAGAAGGCCGTGGCACGCCAGCAGGCGTCCTCGACCTCCAGACCGGTGGCGAGGTCGACGTCCGCACCGAGGCGCATCGCCCGCTTCGCGTTGCGCAGCGCAACGGGCGAGTTGGCCGCGATGGCCGCTGCGAGCTCGAGCGCCCGGTCGCGCGCCGTGCCGGCGGGCACGACCTCGTCCACGGCACCGAGCCGCAGGGCGGCCGCCGCGCCCAGCCGCTCCGCGGTGAAGATCGTGCGCGCCGCCCGGGACCAGCCGACGCGGCGAACGAGCAGCTGGGTGCCACCACCGCCGGGGATGACGCCGACGCTGACCTCGGGCAACCCCAGGGTCGCGCCATCACCTGCGACGATGACGTCGCAGGACAGGGCGAGCTCGAAGCCACCGCCCAGGGCGAAGCCGTCGACGGCTGCGATGACGGGCATGGGCAGCGCGAGCACCCCGCCGTATGCCGCCCTCGCGACCGGCCGCTGCTCGACGAGCTCGGCGTCGGTGAGGGTGTTGCGCTCCTTGAGGTCCGCGCCCACGCAGAACGCGCGCTCGTGGCTGGAGGTCAGCACGACGCAGCGCACGGTGTCGTCGGCGGCAACCGACGCGGTGGCGCCGGCGATGGCCCGAGCCATCTCGCTCGAGACGGCGTTCATCGCCGATGGCCGGTCGAGCACGATCTCGGCCACGTGCTCGGTGCCGGGCAGCTCGAAGCGTTCGACACGCACGAGAACGGGACTGGGCGGCATACGGGCTCTCCTTGCGACGATGGACGGATGGTCTGAGGGGCGTCAGGTGGGTCGGCGGCCGGCGCTCGACGCGCGGCGCAACACGCTCGGGGTGACGGCCCCGACGCCGCGCAGCACACGCCGGCGCTGACCGGTGAGCTCGAAGCCGGAGAGGCTTGCCAGCTCGCGGGCCATCGTCGCATCGACGAGGACGAAGCCCGCACCCGCGACGGCGGTGAGGCGCGAGGCGCGGTTGACCGTGGTGCCGAAGACGTCGCCGAGGCGCGAGATGATCGGGCCCCGCGCCATGCCGCACCGCACGTCGGGCAGCACGTCGTCCTGGGCCATCGCGTCGACGAGGTCCAGCGCGATGGCCGCGGCGGGAGCGGCCGCCATCGTCGTGAAGAGCACCTCGTCGCCGACGGTCTTGATGAGGCGACCGCCGTGCGCCGTGATGACGTCGGCCGAGAGGGCCTCGAAGCGGGAGACGAGGCGGGCGAGGTCACGCTCCGACAGGCGGCGCACGAGAGCCGTGAAGCTGACGAGATCCGCGAATCCGACCGAGCGCATCTTGGTCAGGCCGTAGGCCTCCGGGTCGGCATCGGCGAGCATCCGCGACACCGTCGCAGCGAGGTGGCGACGCCAGGCGTAGACGAGGAGCGGCTCGAGCCGCTCGGTGAGCTCGGCGAGCCGGCGAGCGGTCTCGGCCGCGGTCTCGGAGCCGGGCACGGACCTCGACTCCGAGGCCGCCACTCCCCTCTCGGCCGCTGCGGCTTCCGCCCCCGTCGTCTCCACCGGCGCCGGTGCCACCGGCACCCGCTCGTCGAGCAGCTGCGACACCTCCGGACGGTCGGCCTCGACCGCCTCGGCGATGAGCTGGGACTGCCAGCCGGCGAGGCGGTCGGCCGAGCGCGCGAAGGCGCGGGTCATGGCCAGTGCCGTCGTCTCGTCGAGCAGGCCCTCGCGCACGATGCCCGCCACGATGGCGAGCGCCTCGAGGTCGGCCTCGGTGAAGAGCGCGTCGTCGGTGTCGACGACGGGGAAGCCGAGGGCGTGCCAGAACTTGCGTGCGGACTTGAGCGAGACCTCGGCACCCCGGCTCACGTCGCGACGGCGGAGCGCGCGCGGGCGCCCGAGCAGCTGCTCGGTCACGTCCTCTCCAGCCCGGTCGGCCGGCTCGGAGCCCGAGGCGGTCATGGCCCCGATCATGCCAGCCGGAGGGTTCAGCGCCGCACGTGCACGACGTCGCCGGCCGCGAAGCTGCGTCGTCCGCGCATGGTGTCGACGACGAGTCGGCCATCCGTGTCGACATCGACCGCGTCACCCTCGACGACCTCCCCGCCCGGCAGGTGCACGTGCACCCGGGCACCCACGGTGGAGCAGCCCGCAACGTAGGCGGACCGCACGTCCGGGCCCGGTCGGCCCACCGTGGTCCGGCCCTGCCCCAGCCGGTTGCCGGGGTCGGCCGCGAGCAGCTCGGCGAGCTCACGCAGGTAGCCGACGACGACGTCCTCGCGAGCGACGGACGCCCCCGCGAGCGCCAGCGAGGTGGCCGTGTCGACCGGCAGCTCGTCACGGTCCTGATCGACGTTCACGCCGGTGCCGACGACGACGGCGTATGCCGTGTCGCCGGGCATCCGGACGAGCTCGCTCAGGATCCCGCCGACCTTGCGGTCCCCGTCGTCCCGGAGCAGCACGTCATTGGGCCACTTGAGCCGCGGGTCCAGCTCGTGCCCGGCTGCGGACGTCACCCGTCGCAGCGCCCGGGACAGTGCCAGGCCGGCGAGCAGGGGCAGCCAGCCGGCGACCGCGGGGTCCGCCACCGGCACCGCGCACGACACGGCGACCGAGGCCCGGTCCGGCACCTCCCACACCCGCCCGAGCCGGCCCCGCCCACCCGTCTGGTGGTCGGTCAGGACCACCCACCAGAGGCCACTGGCCTCCTGATCCGTCGAGCCGGCATACGCGCCCGGCGACCGGTCGGCCCCGCTCACGAGATCGCGCAGCCGGGTGTTCGTCGAGCCGAGGGCGGCGTGGAACTCCACGGCTCGCCACGGCTGGCCGGACGTGACCAAGGCCGCACGGACGATCTCGTGGTCCAGGGAGTCGCGCACGAGCCCAAGGCTAGAGTGCGGGCCATGGCACAGGATCAGGCACTCGCCGACGCCTCGGCGGATGGCACAAGCCCCGACCTCAGCACGACGGCGGGGAAGCTGGCCGACCTGAAGCGCCGCGTCGCCGAAGTGGCGCACGCCGGGTCCGAGCGAGCGGTCGAGAAGCAGCACGCGCGCGGCAAGAAGACGGCCCGAGAACGCATCGCCATGCTCCTCGACGAGGGCAGCTTCATCGAGATGGACAAGTACGCGCGGCACCGCAGCACGCAGTTCGGCCAGGACGCCAACCGCCCGTATGGGGACGGGGTCGTCACGGGTTACGGCACGGTCGACGGTCGACAGGTGGCCGTCTTCGCCCAGGACTTCACGGTCTTCGGCGGCTCTCTCGGCGAGGTCTTCGGGGAGAAGATCGTCAAGGTCATGGACTTCGCGATGAAGATCGGCTGCCCCGTCATCGGCCTCAACGACTCCGGCGGAGCGCGCATCCAGGAGGGCGTCGTGTCCCTCGGACTCTACGGGGAGATCTTCCGGCGCAACGTGCACGCCTCCGGCGTCATCCCGCAGGTCTCGCTCGTCATGGGACCGTGCGCCGGCGGTGCGGTCTACTCCCCCGCCATCACCGACTTCACCGTCATGGTCGACCAGACCTCGCACATGTTCATCACCGGGCCCGACGTCATCAAGACCGTGACCGGCGAGGACGTCGGCTTCGAGGAGCTCGGCGGTGCGCAGACGCACAACAGCCGCTCGGGGGTCGCGCACTACATGGGCACCGACGAGCAGGACGCCGTGGACTACGTCCGCGCCCTGCTCTCGTACCTGCCGAGCAACAACCTCGAGACGCCACCCGCCTACGGCGAGGGCGAGGGCGACCTGTCCGTCACCGAGGACGACCGCTGGCTCGACACGGTCATCCCCGACTCACCCAACGTGCCCTACGACATGAAGCAGGTCGTCGAGCACATCGTTGACGGAGGCGAGGACGGGCCTGACTTCCTGGAGGTGCAGGCGCTCTTCGCCCCCAACATCGTCACCGGCTTCGGACGGATCGACGGAATGTCGGTGGGCATCGTCGCCAACCAGCCGATGCAGTATGCCGGGTGCCTCGACATCGACGCCTCCGAGAAGGCGGCCCGCTTCGTGCGCACCTGCGACTGCTTCAACGTGCCGGTGCTGACCTTCGTCGACGTGCCCGGCTTCCTCCCCGGCACGAGCCAGGAGTGGGACGGCATCATCCGTCGCGGCGCGAAGCTCCTCTACGCCTACGCCGAGGCCACCGTGCCCAAGATCACCGTCATCACGCGCAAGGCCTACGGCGGGGCGTACGACGTCATGGGCAGCAAGCACCTGGGCGCAGACATCAACCTCGCCTGGCCCACCGGGCAGATCGCCGTCATGGGTGCGCAGGGGGCGGTCAACATCCTCTACCGCAAGGAGCTGGCCGCCACGGCTGCCCAGGGCGGTGACGTCGAGGCCCGCCGCAACGAGCTCGTCCAGCACTACGAGCAGACCCTCGCCAACCCGTACATCGCGGCCGAACGCGGCTACATCGACACGGTCATCACCCCGTCCAACACCCGGATGAACGTCACGCGCGCCCTGCGGGCCCTGCGCACCAAGCGCGAGACGCTCCCCCCGAAGAAGCACGGGAACATCCCGCTGTGAGCGACCAGACTCCCCGCGCGGTGAGCTCGGCGGCTGCCGACGTGCCGGTGCTTCGGGTCGAGGGCCACCCGAGCGACGAGGAGCTGGCGGCGCTCGTCGTCGTTCTCTCCGTCGTGGGCCACACTCCGGCGTCGTCACCCGCCAGCGGCCGTCGCTCCGCCTGGGCGGACCCGGCCCGCCGGCTGGTGGGCGTGTCGCCCCAGGCCGCTCGACGTCCGTCGGCACCCGGCGTGGGCTGGCGCGACAGCGCGCTCCCGGGCTGAGCTGACCGGCGAACGCCGCCCCGCGTCTGACGGCTCCCGTGACGCCGTCAGGGTGCAGTACCTTCGGCGGGTGACAGACACCCGCGAAACCCTGACCGACGGCGCCGCGTCCCGTGCGCAGACCGACGTCGACCGCATCGCCGAGCGCCACTTCGACGCCGCCGCGGCCCTCAGCCCGATCAGCGCGACCTTCCTCGGCGTGGCCGGCGGCGAGGAGGACCTCGACGACCTCTCCCCCGCCGGCAACGCCGCGCACTCGCAGCTGCGCCGCACCACGCTGGCCGAGCTCGCCGGTGCTGCGCCCGTCGACGACGTCGACCGCGTCACCCTCGCCGCGATGACCGAGCGCCTTCAGCTCTCCGAGGACCGGTATGCCGCCGGACTCGACGAGATGTCGCTCAACGTCCTCGCCTCCCCCCTGCAGGAGATCCGTGACGTCTTCGACCTGATGCCGCAGAAGAGCGCGGACGACTGGCGCACCTTCGCGATCCGCATGGGCAAGATCCCCGCCGCCCTCGAGGGCTACAAGGAGTCGCTGCTGCTCGCCCGCGACCGCGGCCAGGTCTCGCCCCGACGCCAGGTCGAGGCCTGCGCCGAGCAGTCCCGAGACCTCACCACGCAGGACGGCTACTTCACCAAGATCGTCGCCGACGCCACAGTGGGCAACGGCCTCGTCGACGGCGACGTGCGCGAGGCACTGGCGGCGTCGGCGCAGTCCGCGGCGAGCGCATACGGCGAGATGGGCGACTGGCTCGAGCGCGAGCTGCTGCCGCACGCGCCGGAGGTCGACGCCAGTGGCCGCGAGCGCTACGCCCTCGAGTCCCGCTACTTCCTCGGGGCTGCCGTCGACCTCGAGGAGACGTACGCCTGGGGGCAGCAGGAGGTCGCGAGCCTGCACGCCCAGATGAAGGAGATCGCCGAGGGGCTCGAGCCGGGCGCCAGCGTGCGACGCGGCGTCGAGATCCTCGACGCCGACGAGCGCTACCAGCTGCACGGCACCGATGCACTTCGGGCGTGGATGCAGGAGCGGGCCGACGAGGTCATCACCGAGCTCGCCGACGTGCACTTCGACATCCCCGAGCCGGTGCGCACCATCGAGTGCATGATCGCGCCCACACAGACGGGTGGCATCTACTACACCGGTCCGAGCGACGACTTCTCACGTCCCGGCCGGATGTGGTGGTCGGTGCCCAAGGGCAACACCGAGTTCCGCACCTGGAACGAGCTGACGACCGTCTACCACGAGGGCGTGCCGGGCCACCACCTGCAGGTGGCACAGACCGTCTACCGCTCCGCGCTGCTCAACAAGTGGCGCCGGCTCGCGGCCTGGACCTCCGGCCACGGCGAGGGTTGGGCGCTCTACGCGGAGCGGCTCATGGCCGAGCTCGGCTACATGGACGACCCGGGCAACCGGATGGGTTGGCTTGCGGGGCAGTCGCTCCGGGCGGCCCGCGTCGTCATCGACATCGGCGTGCACTGCGGCTTCGACGCTCCCGACGAGGTCGGCGGCGGCGCGTGGGACTACGACAAGGCGTGGACCTACCTGACCCGCTACGGCTTCATGGACGAGAAGGTGCTGCGCTTCGAGCTCAACCGCTACCTCGGCTGGCCGGGGCAGGCGCCGAGCTACAAGATCGGCGAACGGCTCTGGCTGCAGCTGCGTGACGAGGTCAAGCAACGCCAGGGAGACGCCTTCGACCTCAAGGCATTCCATCGTCGCGCTCTGGACATCGGGGGCGTCGGCCTCGACACCCTGCGCGCCGCGGTCCTCGGGGAGATCTGACACCTGGCGCGCCCGCTGGGAAGCATCGTCGGCCGATCGGCGGACGATCCTTCCCGCGCAGCCGGCCACCGGTGGACCGGCTCGCCAGGCTGTGCGCCGCCGCGCCCACGCCGCGTCCACGCCGCGTCAGGGGGCGTCGCGCCCGGGCCGCGCCGTCCTATGCTGCGGTATGTGCCTGCCACGCTCCCCGCGCAGCCTGCCGTACGCCTCGTGCTCGCCTCCGCCTCACCAGCGCGGCTGACGACTCTCCGCGCCGCCGGCATCTGGCCCTCGGTCGTCATCAGCGGCATCGACGAGGACCTCACCGTCGCCGAGGCGACAGAGCGCTACGGGCCGCTCCAGGCGCCCGACGTCGCCCTGCTGCTCGCCCGCGCCAAGGCCGAGGACGTAGCCGCAGCTGTCGCGACCGACGCCGACGCCGTCGTGCTCGGTTGTGACTCCGTGCTCGAGCTCGACGGCGAGGTGCACGGCAAGCCCGCCGACGCCAACGAGGCGCGCGTGCGCTGGCGCCGGATGAGGGGGCGCAGCGGCGTGCTCCACACCGGGCACTGGATCGTCGACGACCGCGACGGCGAGGGCGGGGCCACGCTCGGGGCCACCGCCTCGACGACCGTGCACTTCGCCAAGCTCTCGGATGCGGAGATCGACGCCTACGTCGCGACCGGCGAGCCGCTCCTGGTCGCGGGGGCGTTCACCATCGACGGGCTCGGTGGCGCCTTCGTCACCGCCATCGAGGGGGATCACCACAACGTGGTGGGGCTGTCCCTGCCGCTCCTGCGCGACCTGCTCGCCGACGCGGGCGTCGAGTGGTTCGACGTCGTGGGGGGCGCAGGTCAGGGGTAGAGGTCGTCGGTGAGGTTCTCGATGACGAGGTAGTGCTGGAGCCAGTACCACATCTGCGCGGCCCCGAGCAGGGCGATGGCGAGCAGCAGCCAGTAGCGGTAGCGCCGCCACCACGGCAGCTTGAGGAACCACGCGATGACGAGGGTGAAGGGGAAGGCGAGCATCGCGTAACGCACCCGGCTCGGCGTCGTACTCGTCACGAGCAAGATGTAGGCGGGGTAGGCGCCGGCCCAGCCCCAGATCTCGGGCCCCCACCGCCACGAGTTCTTCGACAGCATGAACCACGTGAAGCCGGCGATGCCGAGGACGCCGAGGCCCTGGCCGAGGACCCCCCAGTAGTCGTAGAGCAGGCCCCACCAGAGGTAGAGCTTGATCTTCGTCTCGATGTTCCACGCCAGCATCGTCTGGTTGTAGGCGTCGGGGGTGTCGGTGCCGATCGAGACGATCGTCGGCCACAGGAAGGTCAGCGCCGCGGCATACGCCGCGAGGGCGGCCATGCCCCAGCGGAAGCGGACCGGCCTCGGGCCCTCGTCGTGCTGGCGCCACCGGACGACGGCGTGGCAGATGATGACGGGGACCATCGCGATGACGACGTTGCGGGTCAGCGACAGTGCGAGCAGGGCGACGACGACCCAGCCGTAGCGTCTCGCGCGGAGGAGCAGCAGGACCGTCACGACGAGCAGGAGCGCAGCCGACTCGGTGTAGGACGCGGAGAAGGCGGCCGAGGCGATGAAGAAGCTCGTGGCCGTGACCGCGACGATCGCCTCCCAGCGACCCACGGCTTGGTCGACGAGCTTGAAGAGGAGGTGCATCGCAACGAAGCCGATGAGGGTCGAGAGCCCGGGCCCGACCACCTCGAAGGGCAGGCCCGTGACCTTCATGATCGCGCCGACGGCCAGCGGGAACACGGGGAAGAACGCCCACGGGTTCATGTCGATGCCACCCCACCCGGCGCGTGGCAGCACGGAGGGATAGCCCTGCTCGGCGATGACGCGATACCACTGCCCGTCCCAGCCGCTCATGACGGTGAGGTAGCCGGGACTCTCGGGCGAGGGGTAGAAGACACGGATGTTGATGGTGCCGATGGGCAACGCGATCTGGTTGCGTGCCAGGATGATGCCCGCCACCAGGACCCATAGGCGCGAGATGCCGTAGACGGCGAACGGGAACCAGACCGCGAACCGACGGTAGGCCGGCTGCAGCGCCTCCGACTCGCGGTCGGGGTGTTCGAGGCGGTGACCGAGGCGCGGCTCAGACCGGCGGGACGGAGCGTCGGCGCTCGCTGAAGTGACGGTCACGCCGGGAAGCATAAGCCAGTCGGTGGGCGACCTCCGAGCGCAGCTGATCCGCCTCGACGACCGCGTCGAGCACGAGGTCGGCCGCGAGGCGCTCGATGTCGACGTCCTGCTCGTACTCACTGCGACGGTCGGCGACGAAACGCTCCCGTTCCTGCGGGTCCTCGATCTCGGCGATCTTGTTGGCGTAGACCGCGTTGACGGCCGCCTCCGGACCCATGACGGCGATGCGCGCCGTGGGCAGCGCGATGGTGGCGTCAGGGCCGAAGCCGGGGCCTCCCATCGCGTAGAGCCCGGCGCCGTAGGCCTTGCGCACGACGACACAGACCTGCGGCACCGTGGCCGAGGAGACGGCGCTGACCATCTTGGCTCCATGGCGGATGATGCCGCCGCGCTCGACCTCGGACCCGATCATGAAGCCCGGCACGTCGGCGAGGTAGACCAGCGGAATGCCGAAGGCGTCGCAGAGCCAGATGAAGCGCGTCGCCTTGTCGGCGCTGTCGGTGAAGAGCACGCCGCCCTTGACCGCCGAGTTGTTGGCGACGATGCCGACGCTCTCGCCCTGGATGCGCCCGAAGCCGATGACGAGCTCGGCGGCCCACAGCGGCTTCAGCTCGAAGAACGAGTCGTCGTCAACGAGACCGTCGATGACGGCGTGGATGTCGAAGGGCACCGACTCGCGCTCCGGGACGGTGCGAGAGGTCAGCGGCGAGGCAGGCTCCTCAACGGCATACGTCGGGGGGTGGTCACGCCACGTGCCGGGAACGTAGGAGAAGTAGAGCTTGGCGAGCTCGATCGCCTCAGTGTCGTCATGCGCCAGCAGGTCACCGACGCCCGACACGGTGCAGTGCATCCGGGCGCCCCCCATCTCCTCGAGCGTGACCTTCTCGCCGACGACCATCTCGGCCATGCGGGGGCTGCCCAGATACATCGAGGCGTTGCCCTCGACCATGATGATGAGGTCGCAGAAGCTCGGGATGTACGCGCCACCCGCCGCACTGGGGCCGAAAAGGCAGCAGATCTGCGGCACCTTGCCCGAGAGCGCGACCTGGTTGTGGAAGATCCGCCCGGCGCCGCGGCGGCCGGGGAACATCTCGACCTGGTCGGTGATGCGGGCGCCCGCCGAGTCGACGAACCAGAAGACGGGCAGCTCCTCACGCAGGGCCATCTCGGTGGCGCGCACGATCTTCTCCACGGTGCGCGCGCCCCACGAGCCGGCCTTGACCGTCGGGTCGTTGGCGATGACGATCGCCGGGCGGCCGTCGACGGTGCCGCGGCCGGTGACGACGCCGTCGGCGGGCAGGCCGGGCTGCAGGGCGTTCGCGTAGCGGCCGTCCTCGACGAAGGAGCCCTCGTCGAAGAGCAAGGCGATGCGGTCGCGCACGTAGATCTTGCCCTGCGCGTCGAGCTTGGCCTGTGCCTTGGCGGGCGCGCTCGCCGACGCGAGATATGCCGTGTGCAGGCGAGCGCGCACGTCGGCGACGCGCGGGTCGCTGTTGGGGTCGGGGCCGCCTGCGAGCGCCGGCGCGGGCTCGGTCATGCCGGCAGGCCCAGCCCGCGTGCGATGAGCATGCGCTGCACCTCGGAGGTGCCCTCGCCGATCTCGAGGATCTTGGCGTCACGGTAGAAGCGGGCCACGGGGTACTCCTCCATGAAGCCGTTGCCCCCGAAGACCTGGGTCGCGATCCGGGTCGCCGTCACAGCGGCCTCGGTCGACTGCAGCTTGGCGATCGAGGCGGCCTGCTTGACCTCGGTGACGGAGCGCCGGCCGGCGTTCAGCTCGTCCTTGAGCCAGGCGGCCTTGTACGTCAGCAGCCGGGCACCTTCGACCATGACGGCGAGGTCGGCGAGCTGGAACGAGATGCCCTGATTGACACCGATGGGCCGACCGAAGGCCACGCGCGTCCTCGCGTAGTCGGTCGCGAGCTCGAGACAGGCCTGCGCGCAACCAACGGCGAGTGCCGAGATCGCGATGCGGCCGTCGTCGAGGGTCTTGAGGAACTGCTTGAAGCCCTGGCCTGGTTCCCCGAGCACGTTGTCGGCCGGCACGCGGCAGCGCTCGAACGTGAGCCCGTGGGTGTCGGACACGTGCCAGCCGAGCTTGTGGTAGGCGGGCTCGACGATGAGCCCGGGTGTGCCGGCGGGCACAAGAATCGCGGAGATCTGCGCCGAGCCGTCCGCGTTCGTGCCCGTCCGCGCGGTCACGGTGACGACCGAGGTGATGTCGGTGCCGGAGTTGGTGATGAAGGCCTTGGCGCCGTCGATGACCCACTCGTCGCCGTCACGGACGGCGCGGGTGCGGGTGGCCGCGGCGTCGGAGCCAGCCTCGGGCTCGGTCAATCCGAAGCCGGCCAGGGTGCGGCCCGCCACGAGGTCCGGCAGGAAGCGCTCCTTCTGCTCCTGCGTGCCGTAGGTGAGGATCGGGTTGATCCCGAGCCCCACCCCGGCCGACAGCGTGATGCCGATCGACTGGTCGACGCGCCCGAGCTCCTCGATCGCGACGCAGAGGCTCGTGAAGTCGCCGCTCTCGCCGGCGCCGCCGAACTCCTCCGGCACGACGAGGCCGAACAGGCCGAGGTCACCCATCTTGGGCACGAGGTCGGTCGGGAAGTGCGAGGCGGCGTCCCACTTGGCGATGTTGGGGGCGACCTCCTTCTCGGCGAAGTCGCGGACGACCTGTCGGAAGTCCTCGTGGTCCTGGCTGAGCTCGAACATCACTCTTCTCCTGCTGGCTGGTGGCTGTCAGCACGCGCTCGTGACACGTGCTTGACGTTGACGTAAACGTAAAGCATGATCGACCTCATGACAAGTGGCACCGCGACCGCCCGGGCGGACGCCCGCACCGGCCAGACGTGGACCATCGCCCAGGTGGCCGACGAGTTCGGGATCACGCACCGCACCGTGCGCCACTACGAGGACCTCGGACTCATCTCCCCCGAACGGCGCGGCACCCAGCGGGTCTACCACCGCCGCGACCGCACCCGGCTCGCCCTCATCCTCCGAGGCAAGCGGCTCGGCTTCCCGCTCGACGAGATCCGCACGATCATCGACCTCTTCGACGCGCCCCGTGGGCGACGGACCCAGCTCGAGTACGTTCTCGGGCAGATCGACGAGCGACGTGCCGACCTCGACCAGCGGCTGCGCGACGTGCAGGACGCCATCGCCGAGCTCGGGGAGTTCGAGCGCCGGTGCCGCGAGGACCTCGACCGGCTGTGACCGCTCCGGCGTCGCGTGACACGATGGAGGCATGAGCAGCGCCCCCGCGAGCGACGACGCCAAGTACTCCGCCTACGCCCACCCGGAGCGGCTCGTGACGACTGAATGGCTGGCCGAGCAGATCGACGCCGGCCGCATCGGCGGGCCCGACGGCATCGCCCTGCTCGAGTCCGACGAGGACGTCCTGCTCTACTCCACCGGCCACATTCCCGGCGCCCTCAAGGTCGACTGGCACGTCGACCTCAACGACCCGGTGTTGCGCGACTACGTCGACGGCGCCCGCTTCGCCCAAGTGATGGGCGAGCGCGGCATCAGCCGCGACACGACTGTCGTCGTCTATGGCGACAAGAGCAACTGGTGGGCTGCCTACACCCTGTGGGTCTTCAGCCTCTTCGGCCACGACGACGTGCGACTCCTCGACGGTGGCCGCGCGAAGTGGATCGCCGAGGGACGCGAGCTGACACGGGACGTGCCGACGGCCCCGACGGTTGACTACCCCGTCGCAGAACGTAACGACGTCCCGATCCGCGCCTTCAAGGAGGACGTGCTCGCGCACCTCGGCAAGCCGCTCGTCGACGTCCGCTCCCCCGGTGAGTTCTCCGGCGAGCTGCTCCACATGCCCGACTATCCTCAGGAAGGCGCGATGCGCGGCGGGCACATCCCCGGCGCGAAGTCGGTGCCGTGGGCGCGCGCCGCCAACGAGGACGGCACCTTCAAGTCGCGCGAGGAGCTCGAGGCGATCTACCTCGAGGAGCAGGGGCTCACGCCGTCCGACGACGTCGTCGCCTACTGCCGGATCGGCGAACGCTCCTCGCACACATGGTTCGTGCTGACCCACCTGCTGGGCTTCGATTCGGTCCGCAACTACGACGGCTCGTGGACCGAGTGGGGCAACTCGGTGCGCGTGCCGATCGAGAGGTGATTCCCGTGTCCGACACGTCTGCACCGACCACTTCGCGGCCGGGCGACCAGCTGCCGGCGTCCCTGGCGGAGATCGCCGACGACTTCCGATCCGCCAGCAACGACCTCAAGCTCGCGCTCCTCCTCGAGTTCAGCGACGAGCTGCCCGGCCTGCCGGATCGGTATGCCGGCCATCTGGACCAGCTGGAACGCGTCGACGAGTGCCAGTCCCCCGTCTTCCTCACGGTGGAGGTCGACGAAGGTCCCTCGCTCGACGAGCGCAACGTGCACCTCTACTTCGACGCCCCCGCCGAGGCCCCGACGACGCGCGGCTTCGCTGGCATCCTCCACGAGGGCCTCAACGGTCTCTCCGCAGCCGAGGTCCTCGCCGTCCCCGACGACGCCCCGATGCGCTTCGGCCTCGCCGAGGCGGTCTCCCCCCTGCGCCTTCGCGGCATGGTCGCCATGCTCGGCAGGATCAAGCGCCAGGTCCGCGCCAAGACCGCCTGACCTCCCTACGTCACTGCTGCCCCCCACGCAGCACAGACGATCCACTGCTGCCTTCCCAGCAGCACTGACGAGCCTGTGCTGTCTGAAGCGCAGCAGTGGCGTAGTGAGCTGGCTGTGGACGGCTGACGCGGCGGGAAAGGCGAGTGTGGACAACTGCCGTCGTGACGGCCTCGGCTGTCAGGGCGCGGTTGGACGCTCGGCGCATGAGCACCAAATCAGTGGAATCGAACCCACCCACGCTCGAGCGGGGCGGCGCGGGACGCATGGTGGTCCGCACCCGTAGGCTCGCCGACCTCAGCCAGCGTGGCCTCGCCGCACGCGTGGGGCTCGCGCCGAGCACAGTCAGTCGCATCGAGTCGGGGCTGACTGTGCCGTCGGTCGAGCTGATGAGCGACATCCTCGCCGTCGCAGGGCTGCGGATGCTCGTCGTGGACGGCAACGGCGACCCCGTTGCCCCCACGCCAGTCACCGCCGTGCGAGACAACGCTGGTCGGCGGTTCCCGGCGCACCTCGATGTTGAACCGCCGGACCAGGTGCCAGTCCGCCGACGGCTGTGGCCACGGTACGACCGCCCGCAGGCGCAGGGGTGGTACCACCTGCGCGACGAGCGGGACCGCATCTTGGCTGCTGGGGCCGCGAGGGGCACGGGTGGGACCCGTCCGCCGGACCATCCCACCACTGACGAGCTGGCCGAACGACGTCGGCTGATGCGGCGTCGACAGCCTCGGGTTGAGCCGCCGCCGCGACCGCAGGTGCCGTGCTCGTGTCTTGACGACTGCTTCGAGGAGGCCTGCCTGGCCAGCTGCCCGTGCCAGTGTGGGCCACCGCGTCCGATGCCGTGGAGCCGTGGTCTGTCGGCCAGCCGTGGCCTGGACCGGCCGCCGCATCCAGCTCCGCCCGGCCCAGGATCGTGACAGCACATTCGGGTGCGCAGCCCGTGGACCAGGCATCAGTTGAGCGGACCGCTCCCGCCGATGTCGTCGGTGTCGCGGAAGTAGGTCTTCTTGGCCCGCAGCCCGCGGTTCGCCATCCAGGTCAGGGCCCAGAGGAGCACCCCCAGAGCAAGCAGGCCGCCGGCGATCTTGTAGTGCTCGGCCGGTCGCCCGGACGTCGGCAGGACGAGGAAGAAGCAGGCTATGGCGCCCAGCACCGGCAGCACGGAGGGGGTGACGAAGTGCTTCTCGCTCTTGGGATCGTTCCGCAGCACGAGCACGACGATGTTGACGATCGTGAAGACGCCGAGGAGGAGCAGCGACGTCGTGCCACCGAGGGCGGCGATGGCGTCCGTGCTAGCGAACGACACGTAGGCGATGAGCCCGAACGCGATCAGGGTCGTGAAGATGATCGAGGCATACGGAGTTCTGCGCTTGGGGTGCACGCGCCCGAGGAAGTGCGGGAGCACGTCCTGGCGGCTCATCCCGTAGAGCAGCCGCGAGGCCATGAGCATGTTGATGAGGGCGGAGTTCGCCACGGCGAACATGGAGATGAACGGGAGGAGGGTGCCGATAGGCACCCCCGGAGCGGCTGTCTGGACGACCGTCACGAGCGGCGTGTCGCTGTCCGCCAGCTCCCCGACCGGCACCAGGGCCACCGAGCACAGCGAGATGAGCACGTAGATGAGGCCGGTGATGCCGAGACCGGTGAGCATGATCTTCGGGAAGATCCGCACCGGGTCCTTGGTCTCCTCCGCCATGTTGACCGAGTCCTCGAAACCGACCATCGCGAAGAAGGCCAGCGAGGTCGCCGCCGTCACTGCGAAGAACGCGGACTTGTCGCCGGGCGACTCGAAGATGACGGTGCGTGACCAGTCCCCCTTGCCGCCGAAGAGCGCAAAGAAGCCGACGAAGATCACGAGCAGCAAACCCGAGAGCTCGACGAGGGTGAGCACGATGTTGGCCTTGACGCTCTCGCCGACACCGCGGAAGTTGATGGCCGCCACGAGGGACATGAAGGCCAGGGCCACGACGAGGATCAGCCCGCTGTTCTTGTCGTCGAGCCCGAACCCCTTGGCGAGGTTCGCCGCGAACGCCCGCGACGCGGTCGACGCGGACGTGATGCCCGAGCACATCACGGTGAAGCAGACGATGAAGGTGAGGAAGTGGATGCCGAACGCCTTGTGCGTGTACAGCGCGGCACCGGCAGCCTGCGGGTACTTCGTGACGAGCTCCAGGTAGGAGAAGGCGGTCAGCAGCGCGATGGCGAAGGCGACGAGGAACGGTGCCCACGCCGCGCCACCCACCTCGGCTGCCACGTCTCCGGTGAGGGCATAGACACCCGTCCCGAGGATGTCGCCGACGATGAACAACAGCAACAGGCCCGGGCCCATGACCCGTTTGAGCTCCCCGCTTTCGTGCTTCTCCTGCTGCGCAACCTGAGCCATGTCGCCTCCCATGCGTCTGGTGCGGCCCAAGGCCACCGGGGTCACTCCAACCACCTTGGCGCAGGGGCACAAGCCCGGCAACGCGAAAGCGCCGGTATGCCGTTCAGCCGCCTTGCGCAGGCCGGCTGAGGACCGCTCGCCACCGCCCCGCTTTGACGACATCGAGCGACTCCAGATTCAGCCGGTCGCCGGCGAGCGACTCCATCGTCGAGCGACTCAGGGCGAACGGCGGACCCGTCGTTGCATCCTGCTCGCGCGGGGTTCGGAAGGCGACCGCGAGGAGTGTGCCGCCCGGAGCCACGAGGCTCGTCACGCCCCGAACGGCCTGTGCGCGAGGGGGATCAGGAAGTGCCTGGATCGTGAAGATCTCGACCACGAGGTCGAACGCTCCGTTCCACTCCTTCGGCAGGTCGAGCAGGTCGGCTGTCCGGTAGTCGACGCTCGAGCCAGGATGGCGCTCCCTCGCTACGCGAAGGGCGGTCGGTGACACGTCGAACGCCGTGGTCTCGAAGCCCAACGATGCGAGGTGCTCCGCGTCGGCGCCCAGGCCACACCCGACGACGACGGCTCGCCGACCCGGGCCGCGAATGGCGGCGGCGGACAACCACGCGACCAAGCACTCGTCAGGGTCGCTGCGGTCCCACGGCATCGAGACGTCGCCGCGCTCTCCCTCGCCGTAGAGCGTGTCGAACCATGTGGTCGGGCGCCCAGCCGCGAGCGCTTCCGCGGCGAGCTCGTCCGCCCGCTCATCCCAGTCCCGCGCCACCGTCAGCCTCCGATCCGGCTCCGCACCTCGTAGAGCTCGGGGAAGAAGGTCAGGTCGAGCGCGCGCCGGAGGAAGGCGACGCCCGTAGAGCCGCCCGTGCCGGTCTTCTGCCCGATCGTGCGCTGCACCACCTGGAGGTGACGGAAGCGCCACTGCTGGAAGTTGTCCTCGAGGTCGACGAGCTCCTCGCACGTCTCGTAGACCCCCCAGTGGTCGACGGGCTTGGCGTAGACGCCGGCAAACACGTCCACGAGCCCCTCGTCGTGTCGGTAGGGCTGGCTCCAGTCGCGGTCGAGCAGGCCGCGGCGGCACGGCATACCCCCGACGAGCGAGGTAGCGCAGGAACTCGTCGTAGAGACTCGGCTCGTGCAGGAGCCCGTCGAGCTCGGTACGGGCGCGCTCGTCGTGCGCGAAGACGGCGACCATGTCGGCGTTCTTGTTGCCGAGGAGGAACTCGACCTCACGGTACTGCGCCGACTGGAAGCCCGAGCTCGCGGCGAGGAAGGGACGGATCTGGGCGTACTCGCTCGGCGTCAGGGTCGCCAGCACCGACCACTGGTCGGTGAGGGTGTGCTGGATGTGCTTGACCCGAGCCAGGCGCTTGAGGGCCGGCGCCAGCTCGTCGGCTGTGAGCAGGCTTCGGGCAGAACGCAGCTCATGGATCAGCAGCTTGAGCCACAGCTCAGACGTCTGGTGCTGGATGATGAAGAGCAGCTCGTCGTGCTGCGGCGGGTCGCTCAGCGGATGCTGCGCGCTCAGCAGCGTGTCCAGCCGGAGGTAGTCGCCATAGGACATCTTCCGCGTGAAGTCCTGCTCGATCGTCTGCTCGAGGTCCCGCTTGCTGCGCGGATCGGTCAGGTCGTCGGTGGCACTGTCCATGCGGCCGATCCTAGGCGGCGCCCCGATACGTGCGGTCAGGACGGGCGGGGACGGATGCGGACCAGGTGCGACACGACGCCCGGGATCCACCCCGTCTCACGCCGCATCCAGCGCGCGCCGACGAGGTTGTGCGGCACGATGACGGTGTCGGCGCGGGCGGCCACGAGACCCAGGTCGGTGCCGAAGACGTCGGTGACCACAGCCCACTCGCGGGCGCTGTGCCGCGCCAGGTGCTCGCCGATGGCGACGGCATACGTCTCCACGACGGTGTCGGGACTCAGCGCGCCGGGGTCGGCGGCCGCCCGGCGATAGGCGTCGTCGTAGTGCGCTCCGATCGAATCGAGGTCGTCGACGTCGACCCCTTCGGCGCTCGCCCGGGCAAGGGCGGCCTCGATGCGCTCCCGGTCGGCGGCGTCGAGCGGGCGGGACTGCGGCCGGTCCGGCAGGCTGGCGACGGCTCCGTCGTCAACGTCGTCGGGAAGACCTTCCGCGTCCGCGTCGACGTCCGCGTCCTTGCCCTTGCCCTTGCGGGAGAAGAGTCCCATGTCGTCAACCTAGTACGAGTGGACCGGCCCGGCGGGTCCCGCTCTCTCGTTCAGTGCTGCCCTCAGCCGAAGGTGTCGGGGTCAGCGCCAGTGCGCGTGCCGCGGTCGAGGCCGGCGAGCGTCGTCGAGGTCGTCCCGGTCCAGCGAGAACTCCCCGATGGCGAAGTTGTCCTCGATCCGTGACGGCGTGACCGAACGCGTGAGCACGACGTTGCCGAGCTCGAGGTGCCAGCGCAGCGCGACCTGCGCCGGTGTCACCTCGTGCCGTTTCGCGATCTCGGTGACCACGGGGTCGTCCAGCAGACCAGTCCCCGTGGCCAGAGGGCTGTACGCCTCGGTGACGATGTCGTGATCGGCGTGGAAGGCGCGCAGCTCGCGCTGCTGGAGGTACGGGGTCAGCTCGACCTGGTTGATCGCGGGCAGCTCGCCTGTCTCGTCGAGCAGTCGCTGCAGATGCGGCACCTGGAAGTTGCAGACCCCGACGGAGCGCACTCGGCCTGAACGCTGCAGCTCCAGCATGGCGCTCCACGCCTCCACGTACGCGTCCTGCTTCGGGGCTGGCCAGTGGATCAGGTAGAGGTCCAGGGTGTCGATGCCGAGCCGCTTCATCGAGGCGTCGAAGGCAGACGCGGCATCACGGTGGTCGTCGTTCCACAGCTTCGTCGTCACGAAGATGTCGTCGCGGGGGACGTCGCTGGCAGCGAGCGCGCGTCCCACACCCGCCTCGTTGTCGTACGCCCGTGCCGTGTCGATGTGGCGATAGCCGACCTCAAGGGCCTTGCCCACGACCGACTCGACGTCTTCCTCGGGCACCTCCCACACACCGAAGCCCAGCTGTGGGATGGCCACTCCGGCAGCCGACGCGTGGGTGAGGGGCAGGGAGGCGAAGGTGTTCGATGTCATGATTTCCCCCTACCCACTGGCCGCTAGGCTCCGCTCCATGGCTTCCATCACCAAGGTCCTGATCGCCAATCGTGGTGAGATCGCGGTCCGCATCGCACGAGCGTGCACCGACAGCGGGATCGCCTCGGTCGCGGTCTACGCCGACCCGGATCGGGACGCCCTGCACGTCAAGGTCGCCGACGAGGCGTACTCCCTCGGCGGGGCGACCCCGGGCGAGAGCTATCTGGACCAGGCGAAGCTGCTCGACGTCGCGCGTCGCGCCGGTGCCGACGCCGTGCATCCCGGCTACGGCTTCCTCGCCGAGAACGCCTCCTTCGCCCAGGCCGTCATCGACGCCGGCCTCACCTGGATCGGCCCGGGCCCGCAGGCCATCGACTCGCTCGGCGACAAGGTCAAGGCCCGCCACATCGCCACGAAGGCCGGCGCCCCCCTCGTGCCCGGCACCACGGACCCGGTCGAGGGCGCCGACGAGGTGGTCGCCTTCGCGAAGGAGCACGGTCTGCCCGTCGCGATCAAGGCGGCGTACGGCGGCGGCGGCCGCGGCCTCAAGGTGGCCCGCACCATCGAGGAGATTCCCGCACCTCTACGACTCCGCGGTGCGTGAGGCCGTCACGGCGTTCGGCCGCGGGGAGTGCTTCGTCGAGCGCTTCCTCGACCACCCGCGACACGTCGAGACCCAGTGCCTCGCCGACGAGCACGGCAACGTCGTCGTCGTCTCGACCCGCGACTGCTCGCTCCAGCGCCGCAACCAGAAGCTCGTCGAGGAGGCCCCCGCCCCCTTCCTGACGGAGGACCAGCACGCCGAGCTCGTCCGCGCCTCCAAGGCGATCCTGAGCGAGGCCGGCTACGTCGGCGCGGGCACCTGCGAGTTCCTCGTCGGCCCCGCACGGCGACATCAGCTTCCTCGAGGTCAACACCCGCCTGCAGGTCGAGCACCCCGTGACCGAGGAGGTCACCGGCATCGACCTGGTGCGCGAACAGTTCCGCATCGCGAACGGCGAGGCGCTCGACTACGGCGACCCCGAGCCGCACGCCCACTCGATCGAGTTCCGCATCAACGGGGAGGACGCCGGCCGCGGCTTCCTCCCCGCACCCGGCACGGTCAGCCGCATGGTGGTGCCCCAGGGACCGGGCGTGCGCTGGGACTCCGGACTTGTCGAGGGCGACACCGTGGCGGGCGCCTTCGACTCCATGATCGCCAAGCTCGTCGTCACGGGCCGCACCCGGGCGCAGGCCATCGAGCGCTCCCGCCGAGCGCTCGCCGAGCTCGTCATCGAGGGCATGCCGACGGTCGTGCCGTTCCACCGCGCCGTCGTGGCCGACCCGGCGTTCGCTCCCACGGGCACCGAGCCCTTCACGATCCACACGCGCTGGATCGAGACCGAGTTCGACAACACCATCGAGCCGTATGCCGCAGGGCCGGGTGCCGCTGACGGCGCCCCCGAGGCGGCCGAGCGCCAGACGGTCGTCGTCGAGGTGGGCGGCAAGCGGCTCGAGGTCTCGCTCCCCGGCGACCTCGCGATCGGTGGCGGCAACGGCTCCGTCGCCGCGCGCAAGAAGGCGCCGAAGCGCTCCGGCGGCGCGCGTTCGGGTGCTGCGGCGTCCGGCGACTCCCTGACGGCTCCGATGCAGGGCACCATCGTCAAGATCGCGGTGGAGGAGGGCGCCACCGTTGCGGCTGGTGAGCTCGTCATCGTGCTCGAGGCGATGAAGATGGAGCAGCCGATCACGGCGCACAAGGCTGGAGTCGTCACCGGCCTGTCCGCGACGGTCGGTGCGACGGTCGCCTCAGGCGCCGTGCTCGCGGAGATCAAGGACGCCCAGGCCTGACCTCCGCTCCGGGGTCTGGGCATCGGGCGGCACACGGCTGCTCGCGCGCAGTGGCCACGAGCCCGCGACGGGTCGTGGCCACTCGACGGACAGCGCTCGTGTCAGCGCGACCTGGGCGGGTCACCCAGGGTGATGTCGCCCTCGTCCGCGCCAGGTGCGCCAGGCGCGTCGGGCGCGTCGGGGCGCTCGGGTCGGGCACGCCCGGCAGGTCCTGCTCACCGGCGGGCTCGCCCATCGGGGGGATCTCGGAGGGTGCCGGGGAGCCGGGCAGGTTCGGGTCGACCGGAGGCGGATCCACCGGGTCGACGGGCGAGCTGGGGCTCGTTCCCGGGTCAGGGACCGGCGTCGGGGTCGGGGCTGGCTCCGGCGTCGGGGCCGGCGCTGGCGTGGGGGCAGGACCCGGGGTGGGGGCAGGACCCGGGGTTGGAGCCGGCTGCGGCGTCGGCACGGTGGCGGCGTCCGCCTCAGGCGGCAGCCCCAGTCCCTCGCGGAGCTTGTCCGAGCCCTGGTCGAGCTCGTCGGCGTACTTGCCGCCGGTGCGCTCGTTGATGATCTCCTCGGCCTTGTCGAGCCCCTGCCCTGCTTGGTCCGGGTGCCCCTTGATGAAGTCCTTCGCCTTCTGGATCCAGTCACTCATGGGTGTCCTCGCGGTTCCTCTCGAGCAGCCACGGGCCGGTGACCCCTGACGTGGCGACGGGCGCCGCCACGTCACGGAGGGTACGCCTCTGGCACACTGCTGGGGTGCTTGCAGCCCTGCCCGTTGCCACCTCGGACCAGCCGGGGTTCTCCTTCACCAACCTTCTGATCCTCCTCGCGGTCATCGCCGTGTTCTACCCGGTGCAGAAGAAGATCCGCGAGGTCGCCTCACGGCGGCGGCGCGAGCGCTGGGCCCGGGAGGAGGCCGAGCAGCAGCAGCCGGCGCCCCGCAGCGGGGATGACGGCGAGGGCCCCGTGGCGCCGGCCGGCCCGAGCTGATCCCGCTCTCGATGACCGAGGGCTCGCGCCCGCTCAGTCCGACTGGTGCAGCTGGCGGGCGGCCTCCGCGATCGACCCCGACAGCGACGGGTAGACGGTGATGGTGCTCGACACCTGGTCGACCGAGAGCCGGTTCTGCACTGCGAGGGCGACCGGGTAGACGAGCTCGGAGGCCTTCGGTGCGACGACGACGCCGCCGAGCACCGTGCCGTAGCCCTTGCGGCAGAAGAGCTTGACGAAGCCGTCGGCGATCCCCTGCATCTTCGCCCGGGGGTTGCGCGCCAGGGGCAGCATCACCGACTCGACCTCTGGGGACTCGTCGGCGGCGGCTTGCCCGATACCCACGGTGGCGATCTCCGGCTCCGTGAAGATGTTGGCCGCCACGCCGGTGACATTGAGCGGTGACACGGCGTCGCCGAGCGCGTGCCACATGGCGATGCGGCCCTGCATGGCGGCCACGGACGCGAGAGGAAGGACCCCGGTGCAGTCGCCGGCGGCATACACCCCGCTGACGGTGGTGCGCGAGACCCGGTCGACCTGGACGTGGCCGGAGGGGCTGAGCTCGACGCCGAGCCCCTCGAGCCCGAGGCCGGCCGTGTTGGGCACCGAGCCGACGGCGAGCAGAGCATGGCTCCCCTCGACGGTGCGGCCGTCGACGAGCGTCACCACGACACCGTCGGGGGTGCGTTCGACGCCCGCGGCGCGCGACTTGTTGAGCACCTCCATGCCGCGCTTGCGGAACACGTCCTCGATCACGGTCGCGGCGTCGGCGTCCTCGCCCGGCAGCACGCGGTCGCGGGAGGAGACGAGGACGACCTGGGAGCCGAGCCCGAGGTAGGCCTGCGCGAGCTCGGCGCCGGTGACACCCGACCCGATGACGACGATGCGCTCAGGCAGCTCTCGCAGGGAGTAGATCTGCTGCCACGTGAGGATGCGCTCGCCGTCCGGGCGCATCGTGTCCATGACACGGGGTGCCGCGCCCGTGGCCACGAGCACGACATCGGCGGGCAGCTCGGCATGGCCGCCATCGGGGAGGTCGACGACGACGAGATCACGGCTCGCGAGCCGGGCCGAGCCACGCACGACCGTCACGCCGACCTGCTCGAGGCTGCGCTGGATGTCGGAGCTCTGGGCAGCGGCGAGCTGAAGGATCCGCTCGTTGACCGTCGTGGCCTGCGCCACGGCGTCGGAGACCTCGTCGCCGTCACGGTCCTGCAGCCGCACACCGAGGCGCGCGGCGACCTCGAAGTCGGACATGTAGTCGGCTGTGGCAACGAGCGCCTTGCTCGGCACACAGTCGGTGAGCACCGCGGCCCCACCGACGCCGTCCCGCTCGACGACGGTGACCGTGGCCCCGAGCTGAGCGGCGACGAGGGCGGACTCGTACCCACCGGGCCCACCGCCGATGATGACGACGGCCGTGTCTCGCGTGATCACGCCACCATCCAACCATCCACCCGCATCGGCCCGACCGGGCATGGAGACCCGGGCACCTCGCTAGAGTCCTGTGCGTGACGACGACGCCCCGGCTCCTGTCCGACCCCGCGACCGACCCCTTCGCCGTCGCAGAAGAGGCCGCAGCCGTCATCGCGGAGGGCACCGGTGTGGCTCGGCACGACGTCGCCCTCGTGCTCGGCTCGGGCTGGAGCCAGACGGCGGACCTCGTCGGCGAGACGGTCGCCACGGTCGACCAGGCGGAGGTGCCCGGCTTCCAGAGCGCCGCCGTCGCCGGGCACTCGAGCAGCATCCGCTCGGTCGCCATCGGCGACACCGGCCGGCGCGCCCTCGTCTTCGGCACGCGCACCCACTTCTACGAGGGCGCGTGGCGTGCGCGCGGTCGTGCACGGCGTGCGCACGGCGAAGGCCGCGGGCTGCTCGACCGTCGTGCTGACCAACGGCTGCGGCGGGCTCAACCCCCGCGTGGCGCCCCGGCACGCCGGTCCTCATCCGCGACCACATCAACCTCACGGCGCACTCCCCGATCGAGGGTGCCAACTTCGTCGACCTCACCGACCTCTACACCCCGCGGCTGCGCGACCTCGCGCGCGAGGTGGACCCGGCTCTGGACGAGGGCGTCTACGTGCAGTTCCGCGGCCCGCACTACGAGACGCCCGCCGAGGTTGCGATGGCCAAGGTCATCGGCGGCGACCTCGTGGGCATGTCGACCTCACTCGAGGCCATCGCGGCCCGCCAGTGCGGCCTCGCGGTCCTCGGCATCTCGCTCGTGACGAACCTCGCCGCCGGCATCTCGGACGCGCCGCTGTCGCACGCCGAGGTGCTCGAGGCCGGGCAGGCCGCCGCGGAACGCTGCGGGCGCCTCCTCGCCGAGGTCGTCGGGCGGATCTGATGGCGCCACCTCCGACGGCCGACGCGCTGGAGCAGCTGTATGCCGCGGCGCGGGCCTGGCGCGACGACGACCCGGACCCGACCACCCGCTCCGAGCTCGAGCACGTCCTCACCGCCGCACGAGCCGGCGACGAGTCTGCACGCGCTGACCTGGCCGACCGGTTCGTCGGCCTGCTGGAGTTCGGCACGGCGGGGTTGCGTGGCGCCCTCGGCGCCGGCCCCAACCGGATGAACCGCAGCGTCGTCATCCGCGCCGCAGCCGGCCTGACGGCATACCTCAAGGACGAGGGACACGCGAGCGAGCACCCCACGGTGGTCATCGGGTTCGATGCGCGCTACAACTCCGACGTCTTCGCCCGGGACACGGCGGCTGTCGTCGTCGCGGCCGGCGGGCGCGCGCTCCTGCTGCCCCAGCCGCTGCCCACGCCGGTGCTCGCGTTCGCCATCCGTCACCTCGGCGCTGACGCCGGCGTCATGGTGACGGCCAGCCACAACCCGCCGCAGGACAACGGCTACAAGGTCTACCTCGGCGACGGCAGCCAGATCGTGGCGCCGGCCGACGCCGGCATCGCGCGTCAGATCGCCACGGTGGCGCACGTCGCCGACGTCGCGCGGGCGCACGACGGCTGGGAGACGCTCGGCGAGGGCGCTGCTCTCGGACTACCTCGACGCCGTCGTCACCGTCGTCGACCCGGGCTCACCGCGCGACCTGTCGATCGTGCACACGAGTCTGCACGGCGTCGGGCACGCCACGGTGCACGAGGCGTTCGTGCGGGCCGGGTTCTCGGCTCCGGTGGCGGTCGACGAGCAGGCCGTGCCCGACCCCGACTTCCCGACCGTCGCCTTCCCCAACCCTGAGGAGCAGGGTGCGATCGACCTCGCGCTCGCTCGCGCCCGACAGGTCGGCTGCGACCTCGTCATCGCCAACGACCCTGACGCGGACCGGTGTGCGGCGGCGGTCCCGGACCCCGCCCTCGGTGACTGGCGGATGCTGCGCGGCGACGAGGTGGGCGCGCTCCTGGGCGCCCACGTCGTCGCGCGGGGAGTCGCGCGTCGGGCCGTCTTCGCGAGCTCGATCGTCTCGTCGCGACTGCTCGCCTCGATCGCGCGGGCCGCGGGGATCCGCCACGAGGAGACGCTGACCGGCTTCAAGTGGATCGCCCGGGTCGACGGGCTGCGCTACGGCTACGAGGAGGCTCTCGGCTACTGCGTCGCTCCCGACCTCGTGCGGGACAAGGACGGTGTCAGCGCCGCCCTGCTGCTCGCGGAGCTCGCCGCAGGCCTGAAGGCGCAGGGGCGCGGCCTCATCGACCTGCTCGACGACCTGGCCGCCGAGCACGGGGTGCACGCCACCGACTCCTTCTCCGTCCGCGTCGACGGCCTGGCCGACATCGACGTGCTCATGCGGCGGCTTCGGGCCGACGCGCTCGGCACCGTCGCGGGCCTGCACGTCTCACGCATCGACGACCTCAGCCGCGGGGGCGGCGGGTTGCCGCCCACCGAGGGCCTGCGCTACCTGTTCGCCGACGACTCCCGGGTCATCGTGCGCCCGAGCGGCACCGAGCCCAAGGTCAAGGTCTACCTCGAGGTCATCGAACCGGTGCCGACGCGCGAGGACCTGCCCCGGTCTCGTGCGGCGGCCGAGACCCGGCTCGCGGCCCTGCGCTCCGCCTTCGAGCAGCTCATGTCGTCCTCGACGCTGCCCTGAGCGCGTCCGAGGCAGGACGCCGCTCGACCCGCTCGACCCGCTCGACCGGGTCAGAGGACGAAGGCGCCCAGCGCGAAGAAGGCAAGGGCGAGGACCAGCAGTCCCACCGCGAACGGGTCCCAGCTCTGGTGGGCGATGCGGGGCGTCTTGTCGCCCTTGCGACGTCGATCGGCGGCGATCCTCGCCTCCACCTCGGCCGCCACGGCCTGCGCCTCGACCTTGGACCGCTTGGCCGGGCCGTCGTCACGAGGTGGCGTGGCCCCCGTGCCCGCGAGGCCACCGGCCTTGGCCACCTTGTTGGCGGGCAGCGTCAGCAGCGAGCGGCCGTACTTCGGGCGCCCGGGATCGGCGGGGACCCCCCAGGCCGTGTACTTCTTTCCGCCCGCGACGAGCTCGAGCGCCCACCGGGAACGCACCTCGGTGATCGTCGGCCAGGTGATCTCGACGTTGCGGAGCGGGTTGACGAGGCGGATGCCGTCGTCGTGGATGACGGCGCACGGTCGGGCGACGAACAGCCACAACAGCACGAGGGCCAGCGTGACCGCCGAGATGAGCGTCCAGCTGCGGGGGGAGGTGAGCAGGGCGGGCACGATGAGCGCCGCCCCCGCGATGAGTACCGATGACGCCGACCGTGATGCTCGAGCCGGGACGCAGGGTGCGCCCCTTCCGCTTCGTCGCGGCCTGCGCCGGTCGCGGCGCCTCGCCCATCGTCACTCTTGCCACCTTCGTGCTGGTCATCGACCCCACGACTGTCTCACGCGCAGGAGCGCGGTGGCCGCAGCGGGTGCTGTGCATGCGCCCTGGGCAGGCGGCTGCGGGCCGTCTCAGGCATCGGTGACCGTCTCGAGTCGTGGATAGACTCCCGGGGTGACTGTAAGCACCACGACCCGCATGGCGTCGGACCTGACGGCGCAGGCTCGTGACGTCCTCGGCGTGTCACGCCTCACGAACCGCGCCATGACATCCTGGCTGCACGGGCTTCCGGGCGTCGACCAGGTGGGCTGTGAGGCCCGGGCGGCCGGTCTCAGCACCCGCTCGATCAAGACCACGAGCAAGGCGTGGGCGATCGACGCCGCAATCAGCATGATCGACCTGACGACTCTCGAAGGCTCCGACACCCCGGGCAGGGTCCGCTCCCTGTGCGCCAAGGCCCTCGTGCCCGACCCGCTCGACCCGACCACCCCGCGCCCGGCGGCGGTCTGCGTCTACGGCGACATGGTGGCCACGGCGAAGCAGGCCCTCGGTGACAGCGGTATCCACGTCGCCGCCGTCGCGACCTCCTTCCCATCAGGACGTTCGAGCCTGCCGGTGAAGCTCGCCGACACCCGCGACGCCGTTCAGGCGGGCGCCGACGAGATCGACATGGTCATCGACCGCGGGGCCTTCCTCGCCGGTGACTACCTCACGGTCTTCAACCAGATCGCCGACGTCAAGCAGGCCTGCGGGGACGCGCACCTCAAGGTCATCATGGAGACCGGTGAGCTCGTCACCTACGACAACGTGCGCCGAGCCTCCTACCTCTCGATGCTGGCCGGAGGCGACTTCATCAAGACCTCGACGGGCAAGGTCCAGCCGGCCGCCACCCTGCCCGTCACGCTCGTCATGCTCGAGGCGGTTCGCGACTGGCGCGACCTCACCGGGCTGCAGGTCGGCGTCAAGCCCGCCGGCGGCATCCGCACGACGAAGGACGCGATCAAGTACCTCGTCATGGTCAGCGAGATCGCCGGGGAGGACTGGCTCACGCCGGAGTGGTTCCGCTTCGGCGCATCCGGGCTGCTCAACGACCTTCTCCTGCAACGGCAGAAGCTCGCGACAGGCGCCTACTCGGGCGCCGACTACGTGACGATCGACTGAGCGACGAAGGAAGTCTGCATGCCCACGTTCGACTACGCGCCCGCGCCCGAGTCGCGCTCCGTCGTCACGATCCGCCCCTCCTACGGCCTCTTCATCGATGGAGTCTTCACACGCCCCAAGGCCACCTTCGCGACCCTCAATCCCGCCGACGAGTCAGTCCTCGCCGAGGTGACGCAGGCCGGACCCAAGGACGTCGACAGGGCCGTCGCCGCGGCCCGCGCGGCGTTCGAGGGCGAGTGGGGGCGGCTCAGCGGCGCGGAGCGGGGCAAGTACCTCTTCCGCATCGCGCGCATCCTGCAGGAGCGGGCCCGTGAGTTCGCCGTGCTCGAGACGCTCGACAACGGCAAGCCGATCAGGGAGACGCGCGACTTCGACGTGCCGACAGCCGCCGCGCACTTCTTCTACCACGCGGGCTGGGCGGACAAGCTGGAGTATGCCGGCCTGTCGGCTCCCGGCGTCGTGGCCCGCCCCCACGGGGTCGTGGCCCAGGTCATCCCGTGGAACTTCCCGCTGCTCATGCTCGCGTGGAAGATCGCGCCGGCGCTGGCCACCGGCAACACCGTCGTGCTCAAGCCGGCGGAGAGCACGCCGCTGTCCGCACTGCTCTTCGCCGAGGTGTGCATCCAGGCCGAGCTGCCGGCCGGGGTCGTCAACATCATCACGGGCGACGGCCGCACGGGTCAGTCTCTCGTCGAGCACCCGGGCGTCGACAAGATCGCCTTCACCGGGTCGACCGAGGTGGGCCGCACCATCGCCCGGTCCATCGCGGGCACGACCAAGAGGGCGACGCTGGAGCTCGGCGGCAAGGCGGCCAACGTCGTCTTCGACGACGCGCCGATCGACCAGGCCGTCGAGGGCATCGTCGGCGGCATCTTCTTCAACCAGGGTCAGGTGTGCTGCGCGGGCTCGCGCCTGCTCGTCCAGGAGAACGTCCACGACGAGGTCGTGGCCAAGCTCAAGCGCCGCCTGCAGACCCTGCGTCTCGGCGACCCCATGGACAAGAACACGGACCTGGGGGCGATCAACTCCCGTGAGCAGCTCGACCGCATCACGATGCTCGTCGACGCCGGGGTGGCCGAAGGTGCCGAGCGCTGGAGCCCCGCCTGCACACTGCCGGCGAAGGGATACTGGTACCCACCCACCCTGCTCACCGGCGTCGCGCAGACGCACCGCGTGGCGACGGAGGAGATCTTCGGCCCGGTGCTGTCGGTGCTCACCTTCCGCACTCCACAGGAGGCCGTGGCGAAGGCGAACAACACGGCATACGGCCTCTCGGCGGGTGTCTGGACCGAGAAGGGCTCCCGCATCCTCTGGATGGCCGACCAGCTGCGCGCCGGCGTGGTGTGGGCCAACACCTTCAACCGCTTCGACCCGGCCTCGCCCTTCGGCGGCTACAAGGAGTCCGGCTACGGGCGCGAGGGCGGTCGGCACGGCCTCGACGCCTACGTCACGAGCACTCCTGCGACCCTGACAGGAGCCACTCGATGAGCCGCCTCGACGTTCGCAAGACCTACAAGCTCTACATCGGCGGCACGTTCCCGCGGAGCGAGTCCGGCCGCTCGTACGAGGTGGTCTCGGCCACGGGCGACTTTCTCGCCAACGCCGCGCAGGGTTCTCGCAAGGACGTGCGTGACGCCGTCGTGGCCGCCCGCGGCGCCTTCGCGGGGTGGTCGGCCGCGACACCGTACAACCGTGGCCAGGTGCTCTACCGCGTAGCCGAGGTGCTCGAGGGGCGTCGGGCCCAGTTCGTCGCTGAGGTCGGCGCCGGCGAGGGGTTGACGGAGCGGGCGGCGGAGACGGTCGTCGATGCCGCGATCGACCGTATGGTCTGGTACGCGGGCTGGACGGACAAGATCGCGCAGGTGCTCGGCAACCTCAACCCCGTCGCGGGACCCTACTTCAACGTCTCTGCTCCTGAGCCCACCGGGGTTGTGGGCGTCCTTGCGCCGCAGGCGTCCTCGCTGCTCGGCCTCGTCTCTGTCGTGGCGCCGGTCATCGCGTCGGGCAACACCGCAATCGTGGTCTCGTCCACCGCACGCCCGCTTCCGGCAGTCACGCTCGGGGAGGTGCTCGCTACCTCGGATCTGCCCGGTGGCGTCGTCAACATCATCACGGCGCGCACCGCGGAGGTGGCCGGCTGGCTGGCCGCGCACCGCGACGTCAACGCCATCGATCTGACTGGGGTCGCGGGCGCCGAGGGCGTCGACTGGGGAGCGCTGGAGGCCGATGCCGCCGGAAACCTCAAGCGTGTGCTGCGGCCGCGCGTCGAAGGAGGCGCCCCGGTCGAGCCCGACTGGATGGAGGCTCCGGGTCTCGAGCGCATCCGTGCCTTCGTCGAGACCAAGACGGTCTGGCATCCCAAGGGCCTCTGAGCTTGCGCACGTCAGCCACGAGGTCCGGCGAGCCGGCGCCGCAGCCGCGACGGGCACGTCGCGGCGTCATCCTGCTGACCGGGCCGAGCGGAGCGGGCAAGAGCCGGCTGGCCCAGCGGCTGGGCGCGGCGCACGGCTGGCCCGTCGTCCGGCTCGACGACTTCTACCGAGAAGGTGACGACCCCGACCTGCCGCGTTCTCCGCTCGGCATCCCGGACTGGGACGACGCCGACTCGTGGAACGCCGACGCAGCCGTCGAGGCGCTGCGCACCCTCGTCGACAAGGGCCGGGTCGAGGTGCCTGTCTATGACATCGGCACGTCCGCCATCACCGGTCGGCACCTCCTCTGCGCCTCGCCCGGCGACCACATCGTGGCGGAGGGCCTCTTCGCGGGTCGGCTGGTGCAGCCGTTGCGCGACGAGGGCCTCCTGGCGGACGCGCTGTGCGTGCGCCAGAACCGCTTCCTGACGGCGGCTCGCCGGTTCGTGCGAGACCTCCGCGAACGACGAAAACCACCGCACATCCTCGTGCGCCGCGGCCTCGCGCTGCTGCGCGAGGAGCCGCGGGTGGTCGCCGAGGCGGAGGCGCTCGGGGCCAGGTGCGTCCATCCCCGACAAGCCGAGAGCGAGCTCTCCGCGCTGACGTCGATGCCCGCCTCCGACCCGTGAGCGGAGCGGCTCACCATCCACCGACGCCCACTCTCGCGATGGCCCGGCATGCGCTACGGCACCAGGCGCAGCAGCCGCTCAGGCGTGAGCGTCGTCGATCAAGGCGGCATACCGCGGCTTGATGACGTCGTTGATGAGGGCCAGGCGCTCGTCGAAGGGGATGAAGGCGGACTTCATCGCATTGATCGTCACCCACCGCAGGTCGAGCAGATCCCAGTCGGCGGCCTCGGCGAGCAGGACCGCCTCGCGGCTCATCGACGTTCCGCTCATGAGGCGGTTGTCCGTGTTGAGGG
The DNA here is from genome assembly GCA_963816385.1 of uncultured Actinomycetota bacterium. Lineage (GTDB taxonomy): Bacteria > Actinomycetota > Actinomycetes > Actinomycetales > Dermatophilaceae > CAWFKL01. Next base: position 324,212 of record CAWFKL010000003.1, on the reverse strand, counting down.
TGACCCGGAAGCGCAGCCGCTTGAGCAATGTGATGGGGTGCAGCGAGATGGAGAGCGCCGCCGAGGTCTGCAGGTTGCTGCTCGGACACATCTCCAGGGGGATGCGCGTGTCGCGCACGTAGGCCGCGAGGCGACCGAGCCGCACCCGGTCCAGCTCGACCTCGACGAGCGCTGCCGGATTGCTCTTCGCGCCGTCGAGCCAGTCGGCGAAGGGCGCTCCGTCGATGGTGATGTCGTCGACGATGCGAACGCCGTGACCGAGCCGATCGGCGCCGCACCACTGGATGGCCTCCCAGATGGACGGCAGCCCGAACGCCTCGCCGGCGTGGATGGTGAAGTGGGCGTTCTCGCGCCGGAGGTACTCGAACGCGTCGAGGTGCCGCGTCGGCGGGTGCCCCGCCTCGGCCCCGGCGATGTCGAAGCCCGCCACCCCCTCGTCGCGATACCGGACGGCGAGCTCGGCGATCTCGGCGGACTTCGCCGCGTGCCGCATGGCCGTCACCAAGGCCGTCACCCTGATCTGGTGACCGGCCTGCGCCGCCCGGGCCTCACCGTCGCGGAAACCGGCGCTGACCGCCTCGACGACCCCCTCGAGCGTGAGTCCGGCCCGCAGGTGCTGCTCGGGCGCGTAGCGGCTCTCGGCGTAGACGACCCCGTCGGCGGCGAGGTCCTGGGCACACTCGCTAGCGACGCGGAAGAGCTCCTCGCGCGTCTGCATCACGGCGATGGTGTGGTCGAACGTCTCGAGGTATCGCGGCAGGGAGCCGGAGTCGGCGGCGTCGCGGAACCAGCGCCCGAGCGCCTCGCCGTCGTCAGCCGGGAGGTCTGCGTAGCCGTTGGCGTGAGCGAGTTCGACGACCGTCCCCGGACGCACACCGCCGTCGAGGTGGTCGTGCAGCAGCACCTTGGGGGCCGACCGCGCGAGTTCCCGAGTCAGCACCGGCGCGGTGGGCGAACGGTCGGCGGCAGCGGAGCCGCTGCTCACTCCCCATCCTCACGGTGGACGGCGTCCGGGGAGAAGGCCGGCAGGCAGACGGCGACGTACTCGGCTCCCTCGGGCCCGCAGGAGTAGCGGATCCGCTCACCTGCGCGCGTGATGACGGTCTGGCCCTTCGGGACCTCGAGCGTGCCGCCGTCGTGGTCGAGGAGCACGGTGCCGGCCAGCACGAGGGTGATCTCGTCGAACTCCGGGGTCTGGAAGGGCTCTGACCAACTGCCGGGCGCCGTCATGTGGGCGACGCTCACCGAAGCCTGCAGGTTGGCGTCGGGTGTCGTGACGCCACCGACGTGTTCGTCGATGACCTTCCCGCCGGGCACGGGGATGCGGGTCGGGGTGGGTATCAACTCTGGCACGGGCCCACCCTACGCCCTGGGCGGCAGCGTCAAATGGCGCATCCGCAAATGCGGCATCCGCAAATGCGGCCTTGGCAAATGCCGCCCAGCAAAGCCCCTGTGCAAAGGCGCCCTGCAAGCCATCGGCGGCCGCGTGGGGGCGAGCAGGCCCTTCTCCGGCGGCTTGGGCGTGAAATACGACAAGCCCCGCCGGTCACCCGGCGGGGCTTGTCTGAAGGTGTGTCCGGCTGCGTCCTACTCTCCCACACCGTCACCAGTGCAGTACCATCGGCGCTGAAGGGCTTAGCTTCCGGGTTCGGAATGGGGCCGGGCGTTTCCCCTTCGCTATGGCAGCCGTAACTCTATGGAGATATCTGTTGTCGTGGGTTCGCCGACCCCCGGCGTGGTGCTCCCTCGGGGGTGCCGCGCGCCGTGGTGGCGGCGCGGGGGTTGCCGGGGGGTGGGGGTGGCGGTTCCCGTTTGTATCTCGGGAACTGCACAGTGGACGCGGAGCATCTTTGTGAGTCAAGTTATCGGCTTATTAGTACCGGTCAGCTCCACACATTGCTGTGCTTCCACGTCCGGCCTATCAACCCAGTAGTCTAGCTGGGAGCCTCTCGCCCTCGCGGGCCTGGAAACCTCATCTTGAAACGTGCTTCCCGCTTAGATGCTTTCAGCGGTTATCACTTCCGAACGTAGCTAATCAGCGGTGCCCTTGGCAGGACAACTGACACACCAGTGGTTCGTCCATCCCGGTCCTCTCGTACTAGGGACAGCCTTTCTCAAGTTTCCTACGCGCACAGCGGATAGGGACCGAACTGTCTCACGACGTTCTAAACCCAGCTCGCGTACCGCTTTAATGGGCGAACAGCCCAACCCTTGGGACCTACTCCAGCCCCAGGATGCGACGAGCCGACATCGAGGTGCCAAACCATGCCGTCGATATGGACTCTTGGGCAAGATCAGCCTGTTATCCCCGGGGTACCTTTTATCCGTTGAGCGACGGCGCTTCCACAAGCCACCGCCGGATCACTAGTCCCGACTTTCGTCCCTGCTCGACATGTCTGTCTCACAGTCAAGCTCCCTTGTGCACTTACACTCGAAACCTGATTACCAACCAGGCTGAGGGAACCTTTGGGCGCCTCCGTTACCTTTTAGGAGGCAACCGCCCCAGTTAAACTACCCACCAGGCACTGTCCCTGGTCCGGATCACGGACCGAGGTTAGATATCCAGAACGACCAGAGTGGTATTTCAACGTTGACTCCACCATCACTGACGTGACGGCTTCACAGTCTCCCACCTATCCTACACAAGCCGTACCGAACACCAATACCAAGCTGTAGTAAAGGTCCCGGGGTCTTTCCGTCCTGCTGCGCGTAACGAGCATCTTTACTCGTAGTGCAATTTCGCCGAGTTCGTGGTTGAGACAGTGGAGAAGTCGTTACGCCATTCGTGCAGGTCGGAACTTACCCGACAAGGAATTTCGCTACCTTAGGATGGTTATAGTTACCACCGCCGTTTACTGGCGCTTAAGTTCTCAGCTTCGCCGTGAGGCTGACCGGTCCCCTTAACGTTCCAGCACCGGGCAGGCGTCAGTCCGTATACATCGTCTTGCGACTTGGCACGGACCTGTGTTTTTAGTAAACAGTCGCTTCTCCCTGGTCTCTGCGGCCGATCACGCTCAGCCAGCAAGTGGCGTCACGATCAGGGCCCCCCTTCTCCCGAAGTTACGGGGGTATTTTGCCGAATTCCTTAACCACGATTCACTCGATCGCCTTGGTATTCTCTACCTAACCACCTGAGTCGGTTTGGGGTACGGGCGGCTCGAACCTCGCTAGAAGTTTTTCTCGGCAGCATAGGATCACCCTCTTCCCGCATTCGCGGTCACTATCAGGTCTCAGGCTTCATGCGGTCCGGATTTGCCTGGACCGCGCCCTACACCCTTGGACGTGGACTACCATCGCCACGCGGCGGCTACCTTCCTGCGTCACTCCATCGCTTGACTACTACGAGCTCGGGTCGTGCGCTCCGCACACCCGGTAACCCCGAAGGGTTGGTGGGCGTGCGTCAGGCACTAAGCATCACTCGGTTCGTCAGGGGCGGTTCTTCGCCGGTTCCGGAATATCAACCGGATGTCCATCGACTACGCCTGTCGGCCTCGCCTTAGGTCCCGACTTACCCAGGGCAGATTAGCTTGACCCTGGAACCCTTGGTTATTCGGCGGACGGGTTTCTCGCCCGTCATTCGCTACTCATGCCTGCATTCTCACTCGTGTGGCCTCCACGGCTGGTTCACACCGCCGCTTCCCTGGCCACACGACGCTCCCCTACCCATCAACACGCCTGGACGCCGGACCCGCAGGTGCCGGCGCCGAGCAAATATGTCAATGCCACAGCTTCGGTGGTGTGCTTGAGCCCCGCTACATTGTCGGCGCGGAATCACTTGACCAGTGAGCTATTACGCACTCTTTCAAGGGTGGCTGCTTCTAAGCCAACCTCCTGGTTGTCACAGCAACTCCACATCCTTTTCCACTTAGCACACGCTTAGGGACCTTAGCTGGTGATCTGGGCTGTTTCCCTCTCGACTACGGAGCTTATCCCCCGCAGTCTCACTGCCACGCTCTCACTTACCGGCATTCGGAGTTTGGCTAACGTCAGTAACCTGGTGAGGCCCATCAGCTATCCAGTAGCTCTACCTCCGGCAAGAAACACGTGACGCTGCACCTAAATGCATTTCGGGGAGAACCAGCTATCACGGAGTTTGATTGGCCTTTCACCCCTACCCACAGCTCATCCCCTCAGTTTTCAACCTAAGTGGGTTCGGTCCTCCACGCAGTCTTACCTGCGCTTCAACCTGGCCATGGGTAGATCACTCCGCTTCGGGTCTAGACCCAGCGACTCTGCCGCCCTGTTCGGACTCGCTTTCGCTACGGCTTCCCCACACGGGTTAACCTCGCCACTGAGCACTAACTCGCAGGCTCATTCTTCAAAAGGCACGCTGTCACCCCACACGCCCAACGGCGGGAGGCTCCAACGGATTGTAGGCACACGGTTTCAGGATCTATTTCACTCCCCTCCCGGGGTACTTTTCACCTTTCCCTCACGGTACTTGTCCGCTATCGGTCACCAGGGAATATTTAGGCTTAGCAGGTGGTCCTGCCAGATTCACACGGGATTTCTCGGGCCCCGTGCTACTTGGGAACACCACCGGGAGTCCACACCATTTCGTCTACGGGGGTCGCACCCTCTATGCCGAGCCATTCAATGCTCTTCGACTATGACGCAGATTTCTCACTCCCCGCCGGCATGTCAGCACCGGCTGGCGGGTCCCACGACCCCGGACATGCAACGCCTGACAGCTCTCACACACGCCCGGTTTAGCCTCATCCGCTTTCGCTCGCCACTACTCGCGGAATCACTGTTGTTTTCTCTTCCTGTGGGTACTGAGATGTTTCACTTCCCCACGTTCCCTCCACACACCCTATATATTCAGGTGCGGGTGACTGGACTTGCCTCCAGCCGGGTTTCCCCATTCGGAAATCCTCGGATCACAGTCTGGTTATCGACTACCCGAGGCTTATCGCAGATTCCTACGTCCTTCTTCGGTTCCTGGTGCCAAGGCATCCACCGTGTGCCCTTAAAAACTTGAACACTACTAAAGATGCTCGCGTCCACTGTGAAGTTCTCAACATACAACCGGCACCCCACACCCGAGACGACCAACGTCATCCCCTCGGCGGGGCCCACGACCAGAAGAACCAGCCGGCACACCAGCACACCCCGCACGGAAGCCCTTCCAGCTCCCCCCAGGACGCACCACATGCTCGCCCGATCCCTCAGGACCCAACAACGTGTCACGGACACCCACCCCGACCACCACCACGTTCCACAGCCACGCCCCCGAAGGAGCCCAGCCCGTACTTGCAGTGACGACCAGCGTCGATGTCCGACAATCGATGTTCCACCCTTGAGCACCCGCCGCCCCACACTCGGGGACGAGACCGGGCTCTGGCACGCGAACCCCCGACAGGGGCCCACGAGCAGACGCTCCTTAGAAAGGAGGTGATCCAGCCGCACCTTCCGGTACGGCTACCTTGTTACGACTTAGTCCCAATCGCCAGTCCCACCTTCGACGGCTCCCCCCACAAGGGTTGGGCCACCGGCTTCGGGTGTTACCGACTTTCGTGACTTGACGGGCGGTGTGTACAAGGCCCGGGAACGTATTCACCGCAGCGTTGCTGATCTGCGATTACTAGCGACTCCGACTTCATGGGGTCGAGTTGCAGACCCCAATCCGAACTGAGACCGGTTTTTTGGGATTCGCTCCACCTTACGGTATCGCAGCCCTTTGTACCGGCCATTGTAGCATGCGTGAAGCCCAAGACATAAGGGGCATGATGATTTGACGTCATCCCCACCTTCCTCCGAGTTGACCCCGGCAGTCTCCCATGAGTCCCCAGCCACCGAAGTGCTGCTGGCAACATGGAACGAGGGTTGCGCTCGTTGCGGGACTTAACCCAACATCTCACGACACGAGCTGACGACAACCATGCACCACCTGTACACCAGTCCGAAGACGCACCCATCTCTGAGTGATTCCGGTGTATGTCAAGCCTTGGTAAGGTTCTTCGCGTTGCATCGAATTAATCCGCATGCTCCGCCGCTTGTGCGGGCCCCCGTCAATTCCTTTGAGTTTTAGCCTTGCGGCCGTACTCCCCAGGCGGGGAACTTAATGCGTTAGCTGCGGCACGGACCTCGTGGAATGAGACCCACACCTAGTTCCCAACGTTTACGGCATGGACTACCAGGGTATCTAATCCTGTTCGCTCCCCATGCTTTCGCTTCTCAGCGTCAGTAGTGGCCCAGAGACCTGCCTTCGCCATCGGTGTTCCTCCTGATATCTGCGCATTCCACCGCTACACCAGGAATTCCAGTCTCCCCTACCACACTCTAGTCTGCCCGTACCCACTGCAAGTCCGGGGTTGAGCCCCGGATTTTCACAGCAGACGCGACAAACCGCCTACAAGCTCTTTACGCCCAATAATTCCGGACAACGCTCGCACCCTACGTATTACCGCGGCTGCTGGCACGTAGTTAGCCGGTGCTTCTTCTGCAGGTACCGTCACTTCCGCTTCTTCCCTGCTGAAAGAGGTTTACAACCCGAAGGCCGTCATCCCTCACGCGGCGTCGCTGCATCAGGCTTCCGCCCATTGTGCAATATTCCCCACTGCTGCCTCCCGTAGGAGTCTGGGCCGTGTCTCAGTCCCAGTGTGGCCGATCGCCCTCTCAGGCCGGCTACCCGTCGTCGCCTTGGTGAGCCACTACCTCACCAACAAGCTGATAGGCCGCGAGCCCATCCCAGACCGAAAAACTTTCCACCCCCTGCACATGCGCGCGAGGGTCATATCCGGTATTAGCTCCGGTTTCCCGGGGTTATCCCAGAGTCTGGGGCAGGTTACTCACGTGTTACTCACCCGTTCGCCACTGATCAGACCAGGCAAGCCTGGCCATCACCGTTCGACTTGCATGTGTTAAGCACGCCGCCAGCGTTCGTCCTGAGCCAGGATCAAACTCTCCGTTGATGTTCAAACACCCACCACCCCAAAAGGCAGCAAGCAAAACCACTGAACCCATGAAGGATCCGAAACCCAGCCGAAGCCGAACAAACCAGCAAAAAGCTGTTCATTCGTATCCAACCAAAGAACAACTCACCCCGAAACCCACCAACCACACCCCACAAAAGAGCGCAACCAGCAGACCCCGAAACGAGACAATTGGCATCGATTATCTGACACGCTGTTGAGTTCTCAAGAATCGGACACACACCATCACAACGCTCAGCGAGCGGTGCTCCGGGGCAGGACCAACAAAGTTACCCGCCCGCACGTGAGCGAGTCAAACTCGTTCCTGCTCCGAGGAGCCGGCCCGAACCGACCCGTCACTGACGGGCCCCCACGACGAGACGACAGGTCGACCGACCGTCCATCCGCCACTGGGGATCAGCCCCGGGACCGGCCAGCTTCGCTCGGTGATCTCTCACCGCCGCGGTGGCGTCCGTTCCTCCCTGTCGGGCTGACGAAGGGAGACGTTACACGGGCCCCGAGCCAAACTCCTAATCGGCGCCGGTGCTGCTTCGGGTCGGCCCGCAACGCCGACCTGTCCTGAGTACACCGGGCTCAGGAGACCCGGTCGATGACGATCGGCGGCAGGTCCGGGCGGGAGCCTTCCGGAGCGATCAGGTAGCCACCGTCGAGAGCCTGAAGGGCGCGCTCGAAGCGCTCGGGCTCGTCGGTGTGCAGCGTCAGGAGTGGATCGCCGCCTCGGACGACGGCGCCGGGCTTCGCGTGCAGCTGCACGCCCGCGCCGGCCTGCACCGGGTCCTCCTTGCGGGCGCGGCCGGCACCGAGGCGCCACGCGGCGACCCCCACGGCCAGGGCATCGAGCTGGACGAGCACCCCGTCCGCCGGAGCCGGGACGACGTGGGTCTCGCGGGCTGCGGGCAGCGCGGCGTCCGGGTCTCCCCCCTGCGCACGGATCATCCGGCGCCAGACGTCCATCGCCCGGCCGTCGGCCAGCACGTCGGCGGGGTCGAGGTCGTCGCGGCCGGCTCCGGCGACCATCTCGCGGGCGAGCGCCAGCGTCAGCTCGACGACGTCGGGCGGTCCTCCACCCTCCAGCACCTCGACGGACTCGCGGACCTCGAGGGCGTTGCCGGCCGTCAGTCCGAGCGGTGTCTGCATGTTCGTCAGCAGGGCGACGGTCCGCACGCCGGCCTCTGTGCCCAGGCGCACCATGGTCTCCGCGAGCTCTCTCGCCTGGCCGACCTCCTTCATGAAGGCACCCGACCCCACCTTGACGTCGAGGACGAGCGATCCGGTGCCCTCGGCGATCTTCTTGCTCATGATGGAGGTCGCGATGAGCGGCACGCACGACACGGTGGCCGTCACGTCCCGCAGGGCGTAGAGCTTCTTGTCCGCGGGTGCCAGCCCCGCGCCGGCCGCGCAGATGACCGCACCGACCTCCTCGAGCTGCGCCAGCATCTCCTCGGTGGACAGCGACGCACGCCAGCCGGGGATCGCCTCGAGCTTGTCCAGCGTGCCCCCCGTGTGGCCGAGCCCGCGGCCGGACAGCTGCGGCACCGCCACCCCGCACGCGGCCACGAGCGGCGCCAGCGGGAGCGTGATCTTGTCACCGACACCCCCCGTCGAGTGCTTGTCGCTCGTCGGACGGGAGAGCCCCGAGAAGTCGAGCCGCTCACCCGACCGAATCATCGCGTCGGTCCACCGGGCGATCTCGCGCGCGCCCATCCCGTTGAGGTAGATGGCCATGGCGAGCGCCGACATCTGCTCCTCGGCCACCACCCCGCGGGTGTAGGCGTCGATCACCCAGTCGATCTGGGCGTCGGACAGCTCCTCGCGGTCGCGCTTGGCAGAGATGACGTCGACGGCGTCGAACGGTTCGCTCACCGGTCCATCATGGCGCAGCCGACGCGAGGCCGCTGCCGCCCGACGCGAAGTCAGCCCCGGCGTGAGGCGCAGGTTGTCCGCCCCGAAGGCCTGCGGCAGCACGTCGGACATCGGCAGCACGCCCTCGGGAGTCATGAGCAGGCACGTCGGCCCCCCGTGCTCCCAGAGCAGCTGGCGGCACCGGCCGCACGGCATGAGCGGCTGCACCGTCGGCTCCGACGCACGCGACCGCGACGAGCCGACCGCCGCCGGTGGCGTGCAGCTGCGACACCATGCCGCACTCCGCGCAGAGCGCCACGCCGTAGGCGGCGTTCTCGACGTTGCAGCCCGCCACGACTCGGCCGTCGTCGACGAGCCCGGCCACGCCGACCGGGAAGTGCGAGTAGGGCGCGTAGGCGCGCTCCATGAGCTCGACCGCTCGCACCCGCAGCGCCTCCCAGTCGACGCCGTCGCGGTCGGCCACCCCCGCCTCAGCTCCCGTATGCCCTTCGCTAGGCGGCGCGGCATACGTCGGCTCGACGGGTGGCGCGTCGCCCCCCTCGGGACCGGCCACTAGTGGTCGCCCGCCATGAGCCGACCGATCTCGGTGCGGTCGGCTCCCTTGCCCGGCATCTGGGCGACGACCTTGCCGCCATGGATGACCGCGATGCGGTCGGCCAGCGAGAGCACCTCGTCGAGCTCTGCAGAGACGAGCAGCACGGCGGCGCCTTCGTCGCGAGCGGCGACGATGCGGCGGTGGATGAACTCGATCGAGCCGACGTCGACCCCGCGCGTCGGCTGGGCGGCCATGAGCAGTCTCGGGCCGAAGCCCATCTCGCGTGCGACGACGACCTTCTGCTTGTTGCCGCCCGAGAGCGAGCCGGCTGGGGCCCCGACGCCCGACGCTCGGATGTCGAACTCGGCGAAGAGCGCCTCGGCGTTCTGGCGGACCTGGTCGAAGTCACGCACAAAGCCGTTGGCGAAGGGCTTCTCGGAGAACCGGTTGAGCACGAGGTTGTCGGCCAGCGAGTACGACGCGACGAGTCCGTGGCGCTCCCGGTCCTCCGGGATGTGGCCGACGCCCGCGAGGTGCGTCTGATGCGGGTTAGACCTCGTGATGTCCTTGCCGAGCAGGTCGATGCGTCCGGACTGCGGTGGCCGCATGCCAGCGATGGCCTCCACGAGTTCCCGCTGGCCGTTCCCCTCGACGCCGGCGACGCCGACGATCTCGCCGGCACGGACGTCCAGCGAGAAGCCGTCGACGGCCCGGAGCTGGCGGTCGTCAAGGACGACGAGGTCCTTGATCGACAGCACGTCGTCGCCGGGCTTCGCCTCGGCCTTGTCAACGCGCAGCACGACGTCGCGGCCGACCATCATCGTGGCCAGCCCACGCGCATCGGTGTCGGCTGTCCTGACTTCGCCGACGACGGCTCCCTGACGCAGGACGTAGACGCGGTCTGCCACTGCCAGGACCTCGCGCAGCTTGTGGGTGATGAAGACGATGGATGTCCCGCTCGCAGCAAGCTCCTTCATGACCCCGAGCAGCTCGTCGGTCTCCTGAGGCGTCAGCACCGCGGTCGGCTCGTCGAGGATGAGCAGGTCGACGCGGCGTGAGAGTGCCTTGAGGATCTCGACGCGCTGCTGCGTTCCCACAGGTAGGTCCTCGACCTCGGCGTCGGGGTCGACCTTCAATCCATGCCTTTCGGAGAGCTCGCGGACCATGCGTCGTGCGCCCTCGATGTCGAGGACGCCCCGGCTGGTCGTCTCGTGCCCGAGGGCCATGTTCTCGGCCACCGTCATGACCGGAACGAGCTGGAAGTGCTGGTGCACCATCCCGATGCCGCGGCGGATGGCGTCGCGGGGATCCTTGACCGGCGAGGCGTTGCCCTTGATCGTGATCGTGCCCTCGTCCGGGCTGATGAGCCCGAAGATCTGCTTGACGAGCGTCGACTTCCCGGCGCCGTTCTCGCCGAGCAGGGCCACGATCTCGCCCCGGCCGACGTTCAGGTTGATGTCTCGGTTCGCCCGGACGGTGCCGAAGGACTTCGACACGCCGGCAATGTCGAGCAGGCGCTCGCTGCCCACCTCGCTCACGAGCCCGCTCCCTTGACGAACGGCTGGCCGACCGCGGCCGGTGCCCGCACGCGCCCCGCCGCGACCGCGAGCACGACGAGGGTCAGCAGGTAGGGCAGCAGGGTGATGAACTGCTGGGGGATGTTGATGACGCCCTGCAGCTGCGACGCCAGCGCGTTCGCAAAGCCGAAGAACAGTGCGGCCGCGAAGACTCGCAGCGGTCGCCACCCACCGAAGATGAGGATGGCCAGCGCGAGGAAGCCTCGACCGGCTGTCATGCCGCGCTCGAAGCCGGCAGTCGCCTCCATGGACAGGAACGCGCCGGCCGCGCCGGCAAAGATGCCGCCCACTGTGACGTTGACGAGCCGCATCCGAATGACGTCGACGCCGGCCGTGTCGGCGGCGGAGGGATACTCGCCGATCGCGCGTGTGCGCAGGCCCCACCGGGTCCGAAAGAGGGCGAAGTGCACGACCGGCACCGAGAGCAGGGCGAACAGGGCGATGGGGCCCGTCTGGAAGAAGACCTCCCCGATGAGCGGGATCTTGGACAGCACCGGGATCTCCCACTGCGGCATGTTCGCCGAGAGGACCTTGCCAGGTCGGTAGAAGAACGACGTGAGACCGGTCGCGACGATGTTGATGACGACACCCGCGATGATCTGGTCCATCAGTCCCTTGACCGTTGTCAGGGCGAGGAAGGCTCCCATGGCGATGCCGGAGAGCATGCCGACGAGCACTCCGACGAGGAGTGAGCCGCTTGCGGCCGCCGAAAAGAACCCGGCGAAGGCCGCCACGAGCATCTGCCCTTCAATGCCGATGTTGACCACCCCCGAGCGCTCCCCCATCACCCCGGTGAGCGCTCCGAGAACGAGGGGCACCGCGAAGAACCAGGCTCCCTTGAACATGGACGTCGCGATGTTCTCGTTGACGGCATAGAACGCGTAGGACGCGACGAGAATGATGGCGACGAGGCCGACCGAGTAGCGGTTGCGCTTCAACCACTCCATGTCAGGACCCCCAGCTGGAGGCAAGGGCTGTCGACTTGGCCGCATACCGTCCGAAGATGAGCTTGGCGATGATCGGCAGGGATACGAGAAGCAGGGTGATCGCGAGAATCATGTCGACGATCTCTGGCTGGATGCCGGTGTTGAACATCAGCGTCGAGGACCCGGCTCGCAGTGCTCCGACGAGCAGCGCCGCAGGGATCGTGCCGAGCGGACTGGATCGAGCCAGCAGGGCGATCGTGATGCCGTCGAACCCCAATGAGCCGGCGATGCCGTCCTGGTAGCGGTACGGGTCGATCTCGAGGTACTCGAGCGAGCCCGCCAGACCGGCCAGGCCACCGGCGATCGCCATGGCCAGCACGATCATGCTCCCAAGCTTGATGCCCGCATAGGAGGCCGCGTGACGGTTGCGGCCGATCGTCTCGAACTGGAATCCCAGCGTCGTGCGTCGCAACATCCAGGCCACGAGTATCGCGAGCACGAGGGCGATCGGCAGTCCGATCGGGACGAAGCCGAGCGGCGTCAGCTTGGCGGCATCCGGCGCGGGGTAGGACGCGGGGTAGGCCGAGGCGGGGTCCTTGAGCGGTCCGTTGACGAGGTAGTCGATGAGGCCGGCGGCGATCGAGTTGAGCATGATCGTCGAGATCACCTCGTGAACTCCGCGGCTCGCCTTGAGGACACCAGCGATCGAGGCCCACATGGCGCCGCCGAGGACGCCCGCCACCATCGCGATGACGGCGATGAGGAAGCCGGGGGCGTCGCGAACCGCGTGCGCGGCCGCCGCAGCGGCGATGGCGCCGAACATGAGCTGCCCTTGAGCCCCGATGTTGAACAGGCCGACGCGGAGCGGGATGACGACGGCCAGACCACAGAGGATCAGGGGCACCATCTTCTCGAAGGTTGCCTGCAGTCCGTCGGCGGTGCCGAGAGCGTAGGAGAAGAGGCTCTGGTAGGCGTAGAGGGGACTGACTCCCTGGGCCCGGATCAGGATGCCGCCGATGGCGAGGGCGGCCAGGACCGCGACGATCGGCACGACGACCGACTGCTGCCGGACGAGCAGGCCAAGCGGACCGGAGGGTGGCGGCGGTGCACCGCGCTCCGGAACGACCGGAGGCGGCGACGCCTCCGTGGCCACGGCGCCCGCCTGCTCGGGGTGACGGCCCGACGGCTCATCTCTCGGATCGGCCATCTCGGTCCTCTCGACTCCTAGTCGGGACAGGCTCAGGTCGCGCGCGCCCGGGAAGCGGCGCGGAACGGCGTCGAGCGGGTGCCTCAGTGAAGCACCCGCTCGACGTCCTCATGAAGGGACTCTATGCGATCGCGATCGGCCCTCGGAGGGAGCCAGTCAGGGCTTGTAGCCCGTCTGGAGCGAGCCGTCGCTGAGCTTCTTGACGATGTCCTCGACCTTGGTCTTGACGTCGGCCGGCACCTTGCTGTCGAAGTCGTGGAACGGCGCGATGCCCACGGTGCCGTAGAAGTTGCCGGGCTTGATCGTGTTGCCCTTGGCCTGCTTGAGCAGCTCCCCGATGCCGTCCTTCTCGTGCTTCTCGGCCGACGTGATGAGGCACGGGTGCGCAGCCGGAAGAGTCTCCCACTGGTCGAGGTCGACGCCGATGCAGAAGAGCTTGTCGCCGGCACCCGTCGTCTTCGCGGTCTCCTGAAGCGCACCGTTGCCCGTGCCGCCACCGGCGCCGAAGATGAAGTCTGCGCCCTGGGCGAGCATCTTCTTTGCCTCACCGGCACCCCACACGGGGTCGTTGAAGGCCGTGTTGCCGGCTGGGTGGTAGACCTTGGGGACCGTGATCTTCGGGTTCGCTGCCTTGGCGCCGTTCTCGTAGCCGGCTGCGTATGCCTTCGTCGGGGGGATCTCCTGCCCGAGGACCACACCGATCTTGTTGGTCTTCGTCATGAGACCGGCGAGGTAGCCGGCGAGGTAGCCCGCCTGGTCCTCGTGGAAGATCAAGGAGGTGACGTTCGGGACCTCGTCGGCCTGGAACTGGTCGAACCCGATGAACTTCGTGTCGGGGTACTGCTTGCCTGCGGCGCGCGTGGCGTCACCCATGAGGAACCCGACGGTGACGATGACGTCGTACTTCGCGTCCGTGAACTGCTTGATGTTCTTCGCGTAGTCCTTGGGGTCGGTCGTCTCGATGTACTTCGTCTGGGCGCCGAGCTCACCCTTGACCTCCTCCACGCCCTCCCATGCGGCCTGGTTGAACCCCTTGTCGTCGACCTTGCCGACGTCGGTCACCAGGCCGACGCAGTACACCTCGGCGCTCGAGCAGTCGCCCGACGCTGCCGAGTTAGTGCCGCCACCTCCAGACCCGGTGGAGGGCCCAGTCGACCCGCCACAGCCCGCGAGTGCTGCGACCAGTCCAGCCGCTGCGACCGCACTCAACTTCACATGTGAACGCAAGGCGCTCTCCTTCAGTCCGAAGGGCCGACGACGACATCGGCCCACATAGCACGGAACTGTAACCCGCGCCCGAGAGGATCTGCACCGCAGCGGGCATCTCCCGGCAAGTGTTACCGATCCGCGACCGCGGAGAGGTGCGCTACCCCGCCGAGACCCGGCGAGCTGGCTGCGGTGGCCGCAGCCGTGAAGACGGCACTGGCCAGGGTGCGTGCGCCGACCGCGATCGCGCTCTCGTCGACGACGAGGTCGCCCCGGTGCAGGTCATACGTCGGCCCTCCCGGCGTGCGGGTGCCCAGCCGCGCCATCGCGCCGGGCACGTGCGTGAGGTACCACGCGAAGTCCTCCCCGCCGAGCGACTGCGGAGTCGGTGCGACGTGGGCGCCGGCACCGGTCACCGCGGCGGTGAGGGCGTCGATGCACGCGGCGTCGTTGACGACCGGCGGCACTCCCTTGGTGATGACGACGTCGGCCTGGACGGCATACGGCGCCACGACGGCGTGCACCACCTCCTCGAGGAGGCGCTCCACGCCCTCCCAGACGCTGGCGTCGAGCATGCGCAGGGTGCCGCCGACCTTGCCGGTGGCCGGGATGACGTTGTAGGCGCCGCCGGAGTGCACGGAGCCCCACACGAGGGCGGCCCCGGCGCGCGGGTCGAGGCGGCGCGACAGCACGCCCGGCACCTCCGTGACGACCTTGGCGAGCGCGTACGTGAGGTCCTGGGTCAGGTGGGGCCTCGAGGTGTGGCCACCGCGACCCGAGAGGGTGATCTCCACCTGGTCGGCTGCCGCCGTGATGGCGCCGACGCGCAACCCGACCTGCCCCGCGTCGAGCGCCGGGTCGCAGTGCAGCGCGAAGATGCGGTCGACGCCGACGAGTCCGTCCTGTGCGACGACCTCCTCGGCACCACCGGGCATGACCTCCTCGGCCGGCTGGAAGATCAGCCGCGCACCGACGCCGGCCGCGACGAGGCGGTCCTGCACGGAGTGCAGCGCGAGGCCCGCGCCGAGCAGGGCGGTCGTGTGCAGGTCGTGACCGCAGGCGTGGCTCACGCCGTCGGTGCGGGACGTGTAATCGAGGCCGGTCTGCTCGCGGATGGGCAGCGCGTCGATGTCGGCCCGCAGCGCGATGACCCGGCTCGGCTGAGTCGCTCCCAGGTCTGCGACGAGACCGGTGCCACGCAGGCGGCGCACGCGGATGCCGGCTCGCTCGAGCCGCTCGGCGACGACGGAGGTCGTGCGCACCTCGCCGCGGGCGAGCTCGGGGTGGGCGTGCAGGTCCCGCCGGACCGCGACGAGCTCGTCCGCGTGGTCGGAGACGGCGTGAGCGATCGCCTCGAAGGGGATCGGGACTGCGGACTGGGTCACGAGCACCGGAGTCTAGCGAGAAGATGGCGGTGCACCGACCGTTTGGCGTCCGACCGGAGGGAGACGAGTGGGCCATCCAGTGCCGCGCGACGCCGCGCTGGGCCTGCTAGGCCGGATCGACCGCGCTCTGCCGTTCACCACGATCGTCACGCACGGCTCCCCGGCGACCGTGTGGTTCGCCGACGTCATCGCGAGGGTGCGGGGAGGCGGCGATCCGCTCGCCCCGTGGCGCGACGCGCTGCGGCTGCAGCAGGAGCGCACGGCCGGGGTCGCGGTCCCCCCGCACGTGCCCGCGGCCTTCGTCCTGCAGTGGTGGTGCGAGGTGGCCGCCACCCCGCTGGCGTATGCCGTCCGCCTCGGTGAGGGAGTCGTCGTGCCAGACCCCGGCGGCCTGGGCTTCGAGCTCGCGGCGGGGTTGCACCCGCACCGGATCGTCGTCGATCCCGCGAGCCTCGTACGCCTCGCCGGCGATGGTCTCGACGTTGTCGAGGTGGAGGGTGCGGAGCCTGTCGACGGCGTGGAGGCCGTCGGTGGTGCAGACGGTCCTGACGCTGAGGACCTGCTGCTGGAACTGTCGCGGACGGCATACATCGGGCTCGTCGAGGAGGTCGTGCGGGAGTTCGCGCCGGAGGTGAAGATGGGGACGCGGCAGCGGTGGGGTGTCGTCCACGACATGTGGGACGCGGCCGTGCGGCTCGCCGACGGGGCGGCCGGCCGGGTGGTCGGGCCGGCGCGGAGGCGGGAGTCCTGCTGCTTCATCTACGCGCTGCCGAACATGCGCGAGTGCGCCTCCTGCCCGCGTGGCGGCCAGGCACGCCGACCGTAACTAAAGTGTCAGCCATGCCGCCGCACCTGCTGCTCGCCCGAGCTGGTCGTCGTGCAGGAGGAGGTGCGCACCGCACTGGCGGAGGGTCGCGGGGTCGTCGCCCTCGAGAGCACGATCCTCGCGCACGGGCTGCCGCACCCCGACAACATCCGGATCGCAGCCGAGATCGAGGACGCGGTGCGGGCCGGTGGAGCCGTGCCGGCGACGATCGCGGTGCTCAGTGGCGTCGC
Source organism: uncultured Actinomycetota bacterium (assembly GCA_963816385.1). Lineage (GTDB taxonomy): Bacteria > Actinomycetota > Actinomycetes > Actinomycetales > Dermatophilaceae > CAWFKL01. Next base: position 307,522 of record CAWFKL010000003.1, on the reverse strand, counting down.
GCACGTCGGGCTCGGACCGGACGAGCTGGAGCGAATCTGCACGGAGCCCGACGTCGCCAAGCTGTCGATGCGCGACCTCGGCGTCGCCATGGCCCTCGGTCGGACCGGTGCCACGACCGTCGCCTCGACCTCCGCGGTCGCGCACCTCGCCGGTATCCGCGTCTTCGCGACCGGTGGTCTCGGTGGGGTGCACCGCGGCGCGTCGGCGACCTTCGACGTGTCGGCAGACCTCGGCGTCATCGCGTCGACGCCGGTTCTCGTGGTCTGCGCGGGCGTCAAGTCCGTCCTGGACGTCGCCGGCACCCTCGAGTACCTCGAGACCCTCTCGGTGCCCGTGCTCGGCTACCGGACGGACGCGTTCCCCGGCTTCTACCTCTCCGACTCCGGGCACAAGGTGCCGTGGCGGGTCGATTCGGCCCGGGAGGCGGCGGCGGTCGTCGTCGCGCGTGCCCGGCTCGGGGCCGATGCCGGCGGGCGTCGTGCTCGCCAACCCGCTGCCCGCAGATCGGCAGGTCGACCGCGAGCTGCACGACCGCCTGCTCGCCGAGGGCCTGGCGGTGCTGCGAGCGCGAAGGCGTGCACGGCAAGGACGTGACGCCGCGGCTGCTCGAGTACTTCCACGAGAGCTCGGGCGGGGAGTCGCTTGCGGGCCAACGTCGAGCTGGTGCTGTCGAACGCTCGCCTCGCCGGCGAGGTGGCGACCGAGATCGCCGCCCTGTCGGTCGGCGTCGGGGGGTGACCCGGCCGGTCGTCGTCGTCGGAGACGTCGGGCTCGATGTCATCACCCGGCCGCGCGGCGAGATCCAGTGGCACTCCGACACGCCGTCCGCCGTCGCGCTCGTGCCGGGCGGGGCGGGGGGCAACTCGGCGTCGTGGCTGGCGGCGGGTGGAGCGGAGGTGACGCTGCTGGCCCGGATCGGTCGTGACGCCGCCGGCGAGACCTGCCGTCGCGAGCTCGAGGACAAGGGGGTGCGCTGCGCCTTCGCCGTCGACGACGAGCTGCCGACGTGCATGGTCGTGATCCTGCTCGATGCGCACGGCGACCGGACGATGTTCCCCGACCGCGGGGCCAACACGGCGTTTGCCGTCCGTGACGTCGACCTCGCCGGGCTGGGGCTGCCCGCTCATCCGCAACCGCACCTGCACCTCTCGGGCTACGTGCTCTTCGACAGCGGGTCGCGAGCCGCGGGCCTCGTGGCGCTGGAGCAGGCCCGCTCGCTCGGGTGGACGACGTCGGTGGACCCGCAGGCACCGGCGCTCATCGAGCGCGAGGGCGTCGACGCGTTCCTCTCCTGGGTGTCGGGCGTCGACCTGCTGCTGCCCAACGAGAGCGAGGTGGCGGCACTTGGCGGCCTCGGTGCGATCCTGCGCCACACCCGTCAGGTCGTGGCGACCTACGGCGCGGCGGGGGCGCGCTGGCTCGCGGACGGGGTCGACGTGTCGGTCGAGGCCCCCCGCGTCACGGTCGTCGACGCGACCGGCTGCGGCGACGCCTTCAACGCCGGGCTGCTCGCCGCGTGGCTTGCGGGCGAGACGCCGGCCACGGCCCTGGCTGCCGGGGTCACGGCCGGAAGTGCAGCGGCCGCCCGTGTCGGAGCCCGCCCCGGCTGACCGGCATACCGGGTCGAGCGACAGGACGTATGCCGAGTTGCGCTCGGTACGGTCGTCGACTCCGCCTCGACCTGCCCGGCGAGGGACGGCCGGTCGGTCGACCCCTCAGAAGGTCTCGCGGGGTCTGGTAGGTGCCCCAGACCTCGCGCAGGGCGTGGGCGACCTCGCCTCCGGTTGCCCGGGCGGCGAGAGCCTCGCGCATCGGGTAGAGGACGTTGTCGGTGCCGCGGGCCGCGTCCTGCAGGCGCGCGAGGGCGGCGGTGACGGCGTCGTGGTCGCGGTCGGCGCGCAGCGCGGCGAGGCGCTCGCGCTGCTCCTGCTCGATCGTCGGGTCGACGCGCAGCGGCTCGTAGCGCTCCTCCTGCTCCAGGATGAAGCGGTTGACGCCGACGACCGTGCGTTCCCCGGAGTCGATCTGCAGCTGCGTGCGGTAGGCGGAGCGCTCGATCTCCGACTTCTGGAAGCCCTGCTCGATGGCCGCGACCGCGCCGCCCCTGTCCTCGACGGCCTGGATCAGCGCCAGCGTGGCGGCCTCGATCTCGTCGGTCATCGACTCGATGACGTAGGAGCCGGCGAACGGGTCGACGGTCTTGGTCACGTCGCTCTCGTAGGCGATGACCTGCTGCGTGCGCAGCGCGAGACGGGCCGCCTTCTCGGTCGGCAGCGCGATGGCCTCGTCGAAGGAGTTGGTGTGCAGCGACTGCGTGCCGCCCAGCACCGCGCCCAGCCCTTGCAGTGCGACCCGGACGAGGTTGACCTCGGGCTGCTGCGCGGTCAGCTGCACCCCGGCGGTCTGGGTGTGGAAGCGCAGCATCTGCGACTTCGGGTTCTGCGCGCCGAAGTCCTCGCGCATGATCCGCGCCCAGATGCGGCGGGCGGCCCGGAACTTCGCGACCTCCTCGAGCAGGGTCGTGCGGGCGACGAAGAAGAAGGACAGCCGCGGTGCGAAGTCGTCGACGTGCAGGCCGGCGGCCTGCGCGGCCCGGACGTACTCCATCGCGTTGGCCAGGGTGAACGCGATCTCCTGCACCGGCGTCGCCCCGGCCTCGGCCATGTGGTAGCCGCTGATCGAGATGGTGTTCCAGCGGGGCAGCTCCGCGTGGCAGTAGGCGAAGATGTCGGCGATGAGGCGCAGCGACGCACGCGGCGGGTAGATGTAGGTGCCGCGGGCGATGTACTCCTTCAGCACGTCGTTCTGGATCGTGCCGGTCAGCTGGTCGCCGGCCACGCCCCTGCTCCTGCGCGACGAGCTGGTAGAGCAGCAGCAGCGTCGACCCCGGCGCGTTGATCGTCATCGAGGTCGAGATCCGGTCGAGCGGCAGCCCGTCGAACAGGGTGCGCATGTCATCGAGGCTGTCGATCGCGACACCGACCTTGCCGACCTCGCCGTGCGCGATCGGCTCGTCGGAGTCGTAGCCCATCTGGGTCGGCAGGTCGAACGCGACCGACAGCCCACCGGTGCCGGCCTTGACGAGCTGGTGGTAGCGCTCGTTGCTCTCCTTGGCCGTGCCGAACCCGGCGTACTGGCGCATCGTCCACGGCCTGCCCGTGTACATCGACGGGTACACCCCCCGCGTGAACGGGTAGCTTCCCGGCGCACCGAGCTTCGCCTCCGGGTCGAAGCCCGCCAGCGTCGACGCGTCGTAGACGGGCGCAATCGGGAGGTCGGACTCCGAGCGAGCGCCGGTGCTGTCAGCCATGCGCTCGAGCGTATCCGCGCGCTACCGCGGAGCCGTCGTCGCAGCAGCAACGGTTACGCATCTCACGTCGTCGCGTCGGGCCAGCCCTGCGTGATGGCGGCCTTGCGGTCGTCCCACTCGCCTTCGAGCGCGCCGAGCCGTTCCCCGAGGAACTCGAGGAAGGCAACCGAGAGCTGGAGTCGTCGGCCCGCCGGCGTGGCGAGGCCGCCCACGGCCGGCACGCCGGCACGCAGGCTCGTCTCGATCTGGGCGAGGACGCGGTCGCGGGACAGCATCGCGCCGTGCCACGCGTCGGCCTGCACCACGTAGACGTCACGCCGGGACCCCCGCTCGCGCTCCTTGCCGATGAGGTACGTCTGCGTCAGGTAGCGGACCGCGCCGGAGATCGCGGCGGGGCTCACGTCGAGGACATCGGTCAGCTCGGCGGCCGTCATGCGGCCGTCCTCATCGGCGAGCAGCTGGGCGAAGACCCGGGAGGCGAGGCGTGGCATCCCGGCATCGGTGAGGGTGTCGCCGAAGCGTTCGACGTAGGCCGAGACGGCCCGCTCGTCGCGTGCTGGTCGCCGTCGCGCTGCTGCCATCGGTCCTCTTCCTTCGTGCCTGGACCCGCTACCGAGTCTCTCACGTTATTCAGTAAACCGTGAATGTTGTGTATTGTCGAACCATGACCTCCGCGATCCAGGTCCACGACCTGCGCAAGACCTTCGGCCGCACCGTTGCCCTCGACGGGCTGGACCTCGAGGTCGCTGTCGGCGAGATCCACGGCTTCCTCGGCCCCAACGGAGCCGGCAAGTCGACGACGATCCGCATCCTGCTGGGCCTGCTGCGCGCCGACGGCGGCGCAGCATCCCTGCTCGGTGGCGACCCCTGGAGCGACGTCGAGTCGCTCCACCGGCGGCTCGCGTACGTGCCCGGCGACGTCGCCCTGTGGCCCAACCTCACCGGCGGCGAGGTCATCGACATCCTCGCCCGCCTGCGCGGCGGCATCGACGAGAAGCGCCGCGACTCGATGATCGAACGCTTCGACCTCGACCCCTCCAAGAAGGGCCGGTCGTACTCCAAGGGCAACCGGCAGAAGGTCGCGCTGGTGGCAGCCCTCGCCTCGGACGTCGAGCTGATGCTGCTCGACGAGCCCACCTCGGGGCTCGACCCACTCATGGAGGCCGTCTTCAGCGACGTCATCGGCGAGTTCCGGCAGGCGGGCGGCACGGTGCTGCTGTCGAGCCACATCCTGTCCGAGGTGGAGCGGCTCTGTGACCGGGTGAGCATCATCCGCGAGGGCCGCAACGTCGAGTCAGGCACGCTCTCGCAGCTGCGCCACCTGTCGCGGACCACGGTGCAGGCAAGCCTCGCAGACCCGGTCGACGCCGGTCAGCTGACGATGATGCCGGGCGTGGCCGACGTCGTCGTGTCCGGTCAGCACGTGACCTGCACGGTCGGCAGTGGCGAGCTCGGACAGCTGCTCGAGGTGCTCGGGAGGCACGGCATCACGGCGCTGACGAGCGCTCCTCCGACGCTGGAGGAGCTCTTCATGGACCAGTACCGCACGACACCGGCGGCGACGGCATGACGACCGCGACCCTGTCGTCGCGGCCCGTCGGCGCTGGCCTCACCGGGACGACGTCGCTGCTGCGCCTCGCTGCGCGGCGCGACCGAGTGCTCATCCCGGCCAGTGCCATCGGGCTGGCCGGTTTCGTCGGGCTTTCCGCCCAGGCGACCTTCGCCCTCTTCCCCGACCTGGGGGCAGCTCAGGCCTCGATGGCGCCGACGTTGTCGAACCCCGCGCTCGTCGCCATGTACGGCCCGATCTCCAGCCTGGGCATCGACTCGATCGCCACGTTCAAGTCGGTGCTGCTCGGGGGTGTCTTCCTGGCGCTGCTCGCCTACGTCGTCGTCCGCCGGCACACGCGTACGGAGGAGGAGGCCGGGCGGCTGGAGCTGCTGGGCGCCGGCGTCGTCGGTCGCCGCGCAGCCCTGGCGGCAGGCGTGCTGCTCGGCACGTTCGCGGTGCTCCTCACCGTCGTGCTCACGGTCGTTTTGTCGATCGCCGTCGGTCTCGACGCCGCGGGCTCGGTCGCCCTCGGCGTCGCATGGCTCGTCATGGGCCTCTCGTGGGTCGGCGTCACCGCGGTCGCCGCGCAGCTGACCAGCAGCACCCGCGGCACGGCAGCGTGGTCGCTGGGCGCGCTCGCGGTCGCCTTCCTCCTGCGCGCGGTGGGCGACACCGCGGCCGGCGACAGCCCCGCCCGGTTCCTCACCTGGCTCTCACCGCTCGGATGGGGCGTCAAGGTGTCGCCCTACGGCGCCAACCGCTACTGGGTCATCGTGCTGGGACTCGCGCTCTTCTCCGTGCTCGTCGCCGTCGCCTTCTCACTGCTCGAGCGTCGGGACCTCGGGGCCGGTGTCCTGCCCAGCCGGCCCGGCCACGAGCGCAGCAGGATCGGCACTGCCAGCGCACTGACCCGACGCCTGGCCCGCGGCACCGTCGTCGGCTGGGGCGTCGCCTACGTCGTGCTGGGGATCGTGCTCGGCTCCATCGCCGGCAGCGTGCAGACGTTCGTCGGCTCTCCCGAGGTCGCCGACATGCTCAGGGCCATGGGAGGGGATGCCGGGTCCATCACCGACATCTACTTCTCGACGGAGCTGCACTTCGCTGCTGTGGGCGCCGCAGCGCTGGCCGTCACCCTCGTGACCCGCATGCACACCGAGGAGACGACCGGTCGAGCCGAAGCCGTCCTCGCCACGCCGGTGGAACGGGTGCAGTGGGCGCTCGGGCACGTCGTGCTCGCGCTCCTCGCTTCGGCTGGTGCGATGCTCGTCGGGGCTGTCGTGGCGGGCCTCGTGCACGGCGCTGACATCGGCGACATCGGTGGCACGGTAGGTCGTCTCGTGGGGGCCGCGGTGTCGACCCTGCCGGCTGTCTGGGTGGTCATGGCCGTGGCCGTGCTGCTCTACGGCGCGCTGCCACGCTTCACCGGCCTGGCGTGGGCCGCCCTCATCGTCTTCCTCCTGCTCGGCGAGTTCGGCGACCTGCTCGACCTGCCGGAGTGGCTGGTCGACCTGTCGCCCTTCGCGCACCTGCCGGCCCTACCTGGCGGCAGCCTGGAGTGGACGCCTCTCATCACGCTCGCCATCGTCGCCGCGGCGCTGGGCGGCACAGGCATCGCGGCGCTGCGTCGCCGCGACATCGGCTGACAGAACGGCTCGAGGGCGTCGCGGGGATCGCTACCGTGTCCCCCATGACGGCCATCGATGGGTTCTGGGCGGTCGTGCCGGCCGGTGGGTCGGGCACACGGCTATGGCCTCTCTCGCGCAGGGAGTACCCGAAGTTCCTCCACGACCTGACCGGCTCGGGCCTGACGCTGCTGCGGGCCACGTACGACCGCCTCGAACCGCTCGCTGGGGACCGGATCCTCGTCGTCACCGGCAGCGGGCACCTCGAGTCCGTGCGGGGCCAGCTGCCGATGCTGAGCCTCGACTCCGTCATCGCCGAGCCCTCGCCCCGTGACTCGATGCCGGCGATCGGGCTCGCTGCCGCGATCCTGGAACGCCGTGACCCTGAGGCCGTGCTCGGGTCGTTCGCGGCCGACCACGTCGTCACGGACGTCGCAGCGTTCCGGCGCGCCATCGAGGAGGCCGTCGTCCTCGCCCGACGTGGTGAGCTGGTCACGATCGGGATCGAGCCCACCCACGCGGCAACCGGATTCGGCTACATCCATGTCGGTGAGAGGCTCGAGGTCGATGGGGCGCCGTCGGCGCGCCGGGTCCTCGACTTCGTCGAGAAGCCCGACGCCCAGACGGCGGCGGACTACGTCGCCTCGGGCGAATACCGCTGGAACGCCGGGATGTTCGTGGTCGGCGCCACCACGCTGCTCGAGATGCTCGCCGAGCAGTATCCCGAGATGACCTCGCATCTGCGCACGATCGCCGGCGACGAGCTGACGGATGAAGGACCTCTGGCCCGGCCTCCGCAAGATCGCCATCGACCACGCCGTCGCCGAGCCCGGCCGCACGCGCCGGGCGGGTCGCGGTCGTGCCCGCCGCCATGGGGTGGGACGACATCGGCGACTTCACCTCGCTGGCAGACCTCGTCGAGGTCTCCGACGAGGTGCCCGGCATCAAGGTCATCGGGCCTGCCGACGACATCATGAGCATCGACTCGAAGGCCACCGTGGTGAGCGGCGGCCGACTGGTGGCCCTCATCGGGGTGGAGGACCTCATCGTCGTCGACACCCAGGACGCCCTGCTCATCACGACGCCGGAGAGGGCCCAGGAGGTCAAGCAGATCGTCGAGGCCCTGACCGCCCAGGGGCGGGTCGAGCTGACATGAGGGGCTCATGGCGAGTCGGTGACTCCGGGTGACCTGACCGGCGACGTGGCTGCCACACTCCTTCGCAAGAACGCGAGAGCGGCAAACACACTCGCACCAGCCAGCGCGTTGGCCGCTGGAGCCGCAGCTTCCTGCCACCGTCTGACGAGGAGCCGAGTCGCAACAGGAATCCTTGGTCGGCGAGCTCATCGAGTACGCCTCGCACCGTGGCGTCGGCCTCCGCGGGCATGTCGCTGAACTGCGCCGACAGTGCCTGAAGGACGGCAGCGATCGAACGCCCTTCCGCGACGAGCTCCCAGATGCGGCTGGCAACGGGGTTGAGGGCGGTCCGGTGGCCGGTCCGAAGATGGGCAAGCACGATGACATCCTCGTCGACGGTCCAGGCCACGTCGGCGGGGACGGCGAACGGAGGGCTCTCGGGAAGCAGGTCGATGAGGCCCAGGCCCGAGAGCTCGGCCACGAACTCTCGAATGTCCTCAGCGATGCTGGAAGCGTCGGGATAGCGCTCCTGCATCAGGGTCTCCAGTGCCCGCACGCCTCCGGTGAACGGCAGCTCCAGCCAGAGCTCAGCTGCCGTGCCAGCGAGGAGGTGCACGCGGGCCGCGGAGTCCTGGACGAGTACCTCCCCGTCCGCCCGGACCCAGGCGACCCCGTCCGAGATCGCGAGGCCTTCGCTCACCTCGGGCTGGCCCACAGTTCCTCCACCGCATCGAGGGCGACGCCATGGTCGTCATGGAACAGGCGGAACGCGGGAGCGCGTCGGGCGAGTCGGCTCACCGCCTCCAGGACGCCTCCTCGGACCGCTTCGGGGAAGGAGGCGTTCCGAGCCACCAGAAAGCCCGCTTCGGCGGGCGAGAGCTGCTCGATCCGCAGTCGCTCCCCGCGCACGTGTGTCGGAAAAATGAGGACCTCGGGGAGCAGTGGGACGGTGGGGCGCGGACCCGTGCCGACGAGCTGAGGCCGGACCAACCACTGGTCGCTGAACAGCTCGGCCTCGATCGTGCCGGGCCTCGGCCGCAGGTCGGGAAAGAGCGGGTGAGAGCCGCGCTTGAGCTGAAGGGGTTTGCGGTACGGCGAGATCACCAGATCCACGGGGCGCAGGCACAGCACCTCGTCCGTCACATAGCCGTGACCGCGACGGACGAGCCCCGCTACGAGGGTGCTCTTGCCGCTCCCCGATGGACCACAGATGATCGCGGTCCCGCCGTCGGATGTGCAGACTCCCCCAGCGTGGACGAGCAGTGATCCGTGGGCGCTCTCGAGTGCCCGCTTGTTGATCCTGCTCATCACGGAGACCAGCGCAGCGTTCCGAGCCGCCACCGAGTCCTCGGAGGTGCGGAAGAAGATCGCTCCAGGAGCACCATGGTCGGCCCCTCCAGCAACTGCCGGGGGGGCCACCAGCTCCTCAAGGAGAGCTTCTACTGCCGGCCCGAACCGGGGGTCGTCACAGTTGACGAAGAACCTGTACCCGAGTGCCTGGTGACACGAAGGTCTCAGCACGCCACCGCTTGCGAGTCAATCTGGTATTCACAGATGTTTGCGGCGTTACAACGAGCCGTGCCAAGGCAGTCACGGTTGGCTTCGCAACTCTGGCCGCAGAAGCCGGCGGCACTGCAGACCTGCCCCGCGAAGCAGTCACCATTGGCGGTACAAGGGCGCCTGCAGAAACTGAAGCCCGGCGTCCCCGCCTGCGGCACGCACACCAGGTCCGGGTCGTCACTCGGGTCGCACTGGCTGGTCGTCACAACACGAAGCACCCTCGCCGCCGCAGATGTTCGGCTCCCGGCAGCCATTGCACTGACGGAAGTTGCCATTGCACCTGTACGGGTTGTTGCAGTTCCCCTGCCCCAGGTTGCCGCAGGACTGTCCCAGCCCGCCGGTGGACCCGACGGCCCAGGCGTTGGAGGCGGTGGTCAGCGCCAGCGCAGGGGCAGTCCACGCAGCTCCTGCCACAAGACGCCGACGGCTGACGCCGTGCGGCCGGGAATCGGCTGAGTGCAGTGAGTCCGCCGCGGCTCGACGGGCCGCGCGCTTGGCAAATGCGTCGAACATGCCGGCCATAGTGGCCCCCCATTTACTCGATCGCGACGAAGCGGTAGCGACGCCTCCCCGCTGCAGTGCCCTGCGGTCACACTAGCAGCCCCTCCCCTTGGGGGAACGTGTTCCGAGCGCAAAGTCCGGCATAACTCCCTACGGCTGGGCGAGCGCCGTGGCGCCTTGGTCAGCGCGGAGAACCTCGAGCACAGCGGGACCCCCGACTGCCACCTGGCTAACCAAGGCCCCGTTGCGCACGCGGACAGCTGACGGTGTGCCCGGGATCTGGAGCCAGCCCTGCAACGCCCCTCCCCCATCGCGCACGATCGCACTCTCGAGGCCGCTGGCCCGGATGGCGTCGGCTGGAGACTCGGTGACGAGCCGCACGTCGACGTGGGGTTCGAGCGCCCGCACCTGCTCAAGGATGCCCCGGCAGTAGCTGCAGGTGTCGCGCCAGAAGAGCAGCGTCACGTCCCCGTCACCCCCCGAGTCGATCCGGACCTCGGCACCGTCCTCCCCACGCAGCTCCAATTCGGGCACGACGTCCCCGACCTCGACCGGTCGCCGCCCGACCGAGTGCACCTGTGCGTCCTCGCCCGGATGGCCGTGCGCCGATGGCCCCCCACCGCGGATGGTTTGGATCGTCCGCTCGTGGAGGCCTCGGACTCCATCCGCTCCGTGCACCGGCACACCCGCAAGGAGCCCGTCAACACCGACCAGGACAGCCCCCGGCGTGCCGAGGATCCCGTACGCGGTCGACGCCTCGTTGCCCTGCTGGAGGAGCACGTCGAGGTCTGGCGAGCCCGCCAGCTTCGTGCGGTTGTCCGCAATGCTGCCGTCGCTCACCACGACGACCTCGAGGTCGTGGTGAGCGTCACCCTGCCAGGCGGACAGGTCAGGTATGAGGTCGGTGCAGTTGTGGCAGCTCGGGCTGATGAAGGTGAGCAGGAGTGGACGCCCGCGTGCCAGAACGTCGTCGAGCGTGACCTCCTCACCGCGCAGATTCGCGAGCCGGAAGTCGGGAGCTGGAAGCGGCTCTGCGATGCCTGCGGCCCTCTCGAGCGCCTCCAGACGGAGCAAGACCGTGCCGTAGCGAGTCACCAGCGCTCGAAGGCCCAGGGACAGTCCGAGGACGGCAGCGAGGAGGACGGCGAAACCGACAGCCACGAGTCCCTGACCGGAGGCCAGGTCGGTCAGCGCCTCCGGCACCGAGGGCTTGGGTGCCGGTCCGAGCAAGGACGTGCCGGCAAGCACCATCAGGCCGATGTTCCTCCAGACGGTGCTCCAGCTGATCGCGGTCTGCCCGCCCAGCGATCCGAAGCAGTGGCACTGAGGACGCTTCCCCTGTCGAAGGTTGACGACGATGGCGCCAGTGAAGACGGCCAGAAGGAGCAGCGAAGCGAGTGCGCCAGCTGTCGCGAACGGATCCCCGAGCACGAGCAACCCGGCGCAGAGCAGCTCGACCACTGGAAGAGCGAAGGCGATCGGGCCGGCCAGGGTAGTGGGCACTCCAAACGCCACAACGGCGCCGCGCGACCCGTCCCGGTCGCGGATCTTGGCCACGGCTGAGACGACGAAGACGGCAGCCAGCGCCAGCCGCACAATGGCGATGAAGACGGTCACAAACCGGATCTTCCCACAGACCGCTTCCCTGGGCTGGCCCCTTCTGACGGTCGAGCCCGCCGCAACGCGCGCCATGACGGACCGAGGGCCCGGACCCCGTCAACCAGTCGACGGAGGTAGCCGAGGACGAGGTTGAGCGCGCCGCCCCTGGCGCTCGGGTCGCGCATTCGTATGACCGCTGCGGGAGGGACCAGCCAGCGAACGACAGCGCGCACACGTCGCCGCCAGGACATCTGCCTGAGCCTGGCGAGGCGCAGGGCAGTCCTGGGAGCGCCTGCAGCTCGAAGGGCCCACTCTGGGGAGAGTTCAACTGTTTCCAGCCCCGTGGAGGCGACGAGCCTTCCGCCGTTGGGTGACCGCTCGAAGCCCACCCGCATCGCGGGCAGAGCGTGGAGCTTGCGGCCAAGACTGATCACGTTCTGCCAGTCGTTGTCGTCGGCTGACTCGATGAGTCGTTCGAGGTCTCGGCGTGACCGGGATGTGGGGGAGCGTGCGCAGTTCAAGAGGATCAGGAGCGCCCTCGAGGGCAGATCGGGGAACCACACAGCAACGTGAGCCATGGTGTCGGGCTCCCGGCGTCTCCACAGCTCACGAAACGCCTGGTCGGCTGCCACCCCCACTCCTTCGAAGCGCCAGTGGACATCGATCTCCGTCTCACCCGCGCCGTCGTCCGATCGCACCAGGGTGACGGCGTGGTCTTCCGTGGTGCCCGGCCCGACACCCGCGAAGCGGGGCCGATAGCCGGCGTCCATCAGTGCGGACACCGCGTCGTTCAGTCGATCAGGAGCCACGAGGATGTCAACGTCACCCCATGGGCGCTCATCGAGGTCGTACAGCCACAGCGCCACGGTGGGCCCCTTGATGTGGAGCATGGGCACGCCCGCCTCGCTGAGCAGGAACGCGACCTCCGCTCGGTTCAGCTCACTCCACGCGCGGGATGACACCTGATGGCTTGGTTGGTCGACCCCGTTGCCCAGCCTTCCGACCGCTCGCGAACCCGAGGGCGCTGCGATGTCCCCGATCGGATCCGTCACCAGCCCAGTCTCCCATGCCGTGGTGCCCACGATCAGGCACCGCGAGCGCTTGGCGGACCCCGATCCATCCGAGGAACGGTGTTACTGGCACGCCGACCCGGCGCGGCTCCGGAGCATTCATCGTGACCCGGAATGTCGCGCGACAAAGCAGGCCTCCTCCAAGGTCGCTTCACTAGAGTGAGCGACGCTCCCGGCCATCGACGGTGGAGGTTCGCAGGATGAGTGACACGAGGCTCGGCCCCTCCGCCGGCTCAGGCGGAACGGCACGTGGCGTGGGCGCGCCCGGAAGGCCACAGATCGGCGAAGGCACTCTGCGTGTCGACCGCTGGTGGGTCCAGCCGGCGACCACCTTCACCCTGCTCGTCATCTGGCTGCTCTACGCGCTGGTCCGCACCGCATCGCAGCGGTTCTACTTCGTCGAGGAGTACCACTACCTCTCGCCGTTCTTCTCGCCCTGTGTCTCGGAGTCGTGCATCCCGGCATCTCGCGACTTCGGCACGTGGTTCGGCGAGTTCCCGCCGTTCGTGCCCTTCGCGTTGCTCGTCCTGCCCTTCCTGCTCGGATTCCGCCTCACCTGCTACTACTACCGCAAGGCCTACTACCGGTCGTTCTGGTTGTCGCCGCCGGCCTGCGCCGTAGCCGAGCCGCACGCGAAGTACACCGGTGAGACGCGCTTCCCGCTCATCATGCAGAACATCCACCGCTACTTCTTCTACGCGGCCATCGTCGTCTCGCTCATCAACACCTACGACGCGCTCCGGGCCTTCCACGGAGCCGACGGCGGCTTCGGCATCGGTCTCGGCACGGTCATCATGGTCGTCAACGTCGCCTTCCTCTGGGCCTACACCGCCTCGTGCCACTCGTGCCGCCACCTCATCGGCGGGCGGCTCAAGCACTTCTCCAAGCACCCGGTGCGCTACCGCGCCTGGACAGTCGTCTCTCGGCTCAACACTCGCCACATGGAGCTGGCCTGGACGACCCTGGGGACTCTCATGCTCACGGACGCCTACATCGCCCTGGTCTCAGCCGGGGCCCTGACCGATCTGAGGTTCGTCAACTGATGGCCGCCGAGATGGAGCACTACGACTTCGACGTGCTGATCGTCGGCGCAGGGGGCGCCGGGCTGCGGGCCGCCATTGCCGCCCGCGAGTCGGGCATGCGCACCGCCATCATCTGCAAGTCGCTCTTCGGCAAGGCGCACACCGTGATGGCCGAGGGCGGCATCGCGGCCAGCATGGGCAACGTCAACAGCAACGACAGCTGGAAGGTGCACTTCGGCGACACGATGCGGGGCGGCAAGTTCCTCAACTCGTGGCGGATGGCGGAGCTGCACGCGAAGGAGGCGCCTGAGCGGGTGTGGGAGCTCGAGACCTACGGGGCGCTCTTCGACCGCACTGCCGACGGTCGGATCAGCCAGCGCAACTTCGGTGGTCACGAGTATCCGCGCCTCGCCCACGTCGGCGACCGCACCGGTCTCGAGCTGATCCGCACGATGCAGCAGAAGATCGTCTCCCTCCAGCAGGAGGACGAACGAGAGCTCGGCGATCCGGAGGCCCGGCTCAAGGTCTTCGCGGAGTGCACCATCACCGACCTGCTCCGCAACGCGAGCGGAGCCATCGCCGGCGCCTTCGGCTACTGGCGCGAGTCCGGCCGGTTCATCCGCTTCAACGCCCCGGCCGTCGTGCTGGCGACCGGTGGCATCGGCAAGTCGTTCAAGGTGACGTCGAACTCGTGGGAGTACACCGGCGACGGCCACGCGCTCGCCCTCCGCGCGGGGTCGACCCTCGTCAACATGGAGTTCGTCCAGTTCCACCCGACCGGCATGGTCTGGCCGCCCTCGGTCAAGGGCATCCTCGTGACCGAGTCGGTGCGCGGCGACGGCGGTGTCCTCAAGAACTCCGAGGGCAAACGCTTCATGTTCGACTACGTGCCCGACGTCTTCCGCGGTCAGTACGCCGAGACCGAGGAGGAGGGCGACCGGTGGTACACCGACCCGGACAACAACAAGCGGCCGCCGGAGCTGCTCCCCCGCGACGAGGTGGCCCGCGCCATCAACTCCGAGGTGAAGGCCGGCCGCGGTTCGCCTCATGGCGGCGTCTTCCTCGACATCGCCTCGCGCCGCAGCGCCGAGGAGATCATGAAGCGCCTGCCGTCCATGCACCACCAGTTCAAGGAGCTGGCGGACGTCGACATCACGAAGGAGCCGATGGAGGTCGGCCCGACCTGCCACTACGTCATGGGCGGTGTGGAGGTCGACCCCGACACTGCGGCCGCGGCCCGCGTCGCGGGCCTCTTCGCCGCGGGGGAGGTCTCCGGCGGCATGCACGGGTCCAACCGGCTCGGGGGCAACTCGCTCTCCGACCTGCTCGTCTTCGGCGCCCGTGCGGGACTCGGCGCGGCGGCATACGTCAAGGGGCTGGGTGGTGAGCGCCCCGCCGTCGACGACGCCGCCATCGACGAGGCGGCACGGAACGCTCTCGCGCCCTTCGAGGAGGAGGGTGGCGAGAACCCCTACACCCTGCACCAGCACATGCAGCAGACGATGAACGACCTCGTCGGCATCATCCGCAAGGCAGAAGAGATCGAGCAGGCGCTCGCGACGCTCGAGGATCTGAAGGAGCGGGCCTCCCACCTCACTGTCGAGGGGCACCGGCAGTTCAACCCGGGCTGGCACCTCGCACTCGATCTGCGCAACATGCTCGCCGTCAGCGAGTGCGTGGCGCGGGCAGCCCTGCTGCGCCAGGAGAGCCGCGGCGGGCACACCCGTGACGACTTCCCGGCGATGGACCCCGCCTGGCGCAGCAAGAACCTCATCTGCGCCCTCGACGAGGACGGCATCACGGTGCAGGAGCAGCCGATGCCCTCCATGCGCGAGGACCTCGTCGCGCTCTTCAAGCGCGACGAGCTCGCGAAGTACCTGACCGAGGGCGAGCTCGCCGCGCTGCCTGGCGCACTGGGCGGGTCCGGCGGCTCGAGCAGGTCGACGTCCACCACAGCGACCACCGACGGGAGCGAGTCATGAGCTACGACGCGAAGTTCCGGGTGTGGCGGGGCGACGCGGATGGCGGCGAGCTCGTCGACTACACCGTCGAGGTCAACGAGGGGGAGGTCGTGCTCGACGTCATCCACCGCCTCCAGGCCACCCAGTCGGGCGACCTCGCCGTGCGCTGGAACTGCAAGGCCGGCAAGTGCGGCTCCTGCAGCGCCGAGATCAACGGCATGCCGCGCCTGTTGTGCATGACCCGCATGTCGACGTTCACCGAGACCGAGACCGTCACGGTCACCCCCATGCGCGCCTTCCCCGTCATCCGCGACCTCGTGACGGACGTGTCGTTCAACTACGCCAAGGCCCGCCAGATCCCGGCCTTCGCGCCGCCCGAGGGGGTGGCCCCCGGTGACTACCGCATGCAGCAGGTCGACGTCGAGCGCTCGCAGGAGTTTCGCAAGTGCATCGAGTGCTTCCTCTGCCAGGACACCTGCCACGTCGTGCGTGACCACGAGGACAACAAGGAGGCCTTCGCCGGCCCGCGCTTCCTCATCCGCGCCGCGGAGCTGGACATGCACCCGCTCGACGCGCGCAACGACCGGGTCGACTTCGCCCGGGAGGAGCAGGGCATCGGGATGTGCAACATCACGAAGTGCTGCACCGAGGTCTGCCCCGAGCACATCAAGATCACCGACAACGCGATCATCCCGATGAAGGAGCGGGTGGTCGGGCGTCACTACGACCCGCTCGTGTGGCTCGGCACCAAGATCGGCCTGCGCAAGGGCTGACGCCAGCCGACGTATGCCGTTCGGCCGGCTTGGTCGAGCCAGCCCGGCGGCATACCTGAGCGGCGGCAGTGCAAATGCTCACACTCTCGCCTACCTGGCGGTAGCGGCCGGGTCGGCGCGACGGCGCGGGGATAGGGTTTCGGTTGTGGCCACCAACACCCTCCCGACGACGGGATCGAAGCGACCTGCGTCGGCTCGCCGCACCACCGTGTTCATGAAGATCCTCATGGCCGTGTCAGGCGCGCTGTTCGTGTTCTACGTGCTGGCGCACATGTACGGCAACCTCAAGATCTTCGGCGGCGTGGCGGCCTTCGACGACTACGCGATCCACCTGCGCACGATGTTCACGCCGATCCTGCCGTTCGGCGGGTTCCTGTGGCTCTTCCGCGTCGCACTCATCCTCGCGCTCGTGGCCCACGCCTGGGCGGCCTTCTACCTCTGGTCCAAGGCGAACGGTGCCCGCCCGACGCGCTACGTCGCGAAGGCGGCGGCGAAAGCCACGGTGAAGAGCAGGATGATGCGCTGGGGCGGGGTCGCCCTGCTGCTCTTCCTCGTGTGGCACCTGCTGCAGTTCACCATCGTGCAGTTCAACGTCGGCCCGCTCGCTGCGGCCGGCAGCCCGGGAGCGCTCGTCATCAGCAGCTTCCAGGTCTGGTGGGTCGTGCTCATCTACGTGCTCGCCCTCGTCGCCCTCGGGCTGCACCTTTACCACGGCGTCTGGAGCGCGACCCAGACGCTGGGCTGGGCGGGCAGCAGCGCGGCGCGGCGCAGAGCCAAGACCACCGGTCTCGTGATCGCCCTGGTGACGACCATCGGCTTTGCGCTCCCACCGCTCGCCATCCTGTTCGGAATCGTCAAGGGGAGCTGACCTGTGACCACGACCTCCAGCACGGGACTCGTCCACGGCCTCTACGTCGAGGGTGAGCCGATCCACGACACGAAAGCTCCGTCCGGGCCGATCGAGCGACGCTGGAACCGCCGCAAGTTCGATGCCTCGCTCGTCAACCCGGCCAACCGACGCAAGCTCTCGGTCATCATCGTCGGCACCGGCCTCGCCGGTGGGGCGGCCGCGGCGACGCTCGGCGAGGCCGGCTACCGGGTGAAGTCCTTCTGCTATCAGGACTCGCCGCGTCGGGCGCACTCGATCGCCGCGCAGGGCGGCATCAACGCGGCGAAGAACTACAAGGAGGACGGCGACTCGACGTTCCGGCTCTTCTACGACACCGTCAAGGGCGGCGACTACCGCTCGCGCGAGTCGAACGTCTACCGCCTCGCCGAGGTCAGCGCCAACATCATCGACCAGTGCGTCGCGCAGGGCGTTCCGTTCGCCCGCGAGTACGGCGGCCTGCTCGACAACCGCTCCTTCGGCGGTGTGCAGGTCTCGCGCACCTTCTACGCCCGCGGCCAGACCGGCCAGCAGCTGCTGATCGGCGCCTACCAGGCGCTCGAGCGCCAGGTCGCCGCCGGCACCGTCGAGATGTTCACCCGGCACGACATGCTCGAGGTCATCGTCGCCGACGGCCGGGCGCGCGGCATCATCGCGCGCGACCTCGTCACCGGCGAGATCGAGACCCACCTCGCCGATGCCGTCGTCCTCGCCAGCGGTGGCTACGGCAACGTCTTCTTCCTCTCGACCAATGCGCTGGGCTGCAACGTCACCGCGACCTGGCGTGCGCACCGCAAGGGCGCTTACTTCGGCAACCCCTGCTACACGCAGATCCACCCGACCTGCATTCCGGTCGCCGGTGAGCACCAGAGCAAGCTGACCCTGATGTCGGAGTCCCTGCGCAACGACGGCCGCATCTGGGTGCCGAAGAGAGCCGAGGACTGCGAGAAGGACCCGCGCGAGATCCCCGAGCAGGACCGCGACTACTACCTCGAGCGCATCTACCCCTCGTTCGGCAACCTCGTGCCGCGCGACATCGCGAGCCGGCAGGCCAAGAACGTGTGCGACGAGGGCCGCGGTGTGGGCCCCAAGGTGGGCGACTTCCGACGAGGCGTCTACCTCGACTTCACCGACGCCCTCAAGCGCATGAGCGCCGACGCCGTGGCGGAGAAGTACGGCAACCTGCTCGACATGTACCAGCGGATCACGGGCGAGAACCCCTACGAGGTGCCGATGCGCATCTACCCTGCCGTGCACTACACCATGGGTGGTCTCTGGGTCGACTACGACCTGCAGAGCTCGATCCCGGGCCTCTTCGTCACCGGTGAGGCGAACTTCAGCGACCACGGTGCGAACCGGCTCGGCGCCTCCGCCCTCATGCAGGGCCTCGGCGACGGCTACTTCGTGCTGCCGCACACGATTCGCGACTACCTGGCCAAGGGTCCGTTCGAGAAGCTCGACGCGAGCCACCCCGCGGTGGCCGAGGCGCACGCCTCGGTCAGCTCCCGCGTGCAGAAGCTGCTCTCCATCAACGGCGACCGCTCCGTCGACTCCTTCCACCGCGAGCTCGGCAGCATCATGTGGGAGTACTGCGGCATGGAACGCTCCGAGGAGGGCCTGCTCAAGGCCATCGACCTCATCCGCGGGCTGCGCGACGAGTTCTGGCGCAACGTGAAGGTGCTCGGCGCGGCCGACACCCTGAACCAGAGCCTCGAGAAGGCCGGTCGCGTCGCCGACTTCCTCGAGCTGGGCGAGCTCATGTGCATCGACGCCCTGCACCGGCGTGAGTCGTGCGGCGGGCACTTCCGCGCCGAGAGCCAGACCGAGGACGGCGAGGCGCTCCGGCACGACGAGGAGTTCGCCTACGTCGCGGCCTGGGAGTGGGGCGGCCAGGACGGGGCTCCGACCCTGCACAAGGAAGATCTCGTCTACGAGTTCGTCGAGATGAAGCAGCGGAGCTACAAGTGAGCGGAATGGCAACCACCCGGATGACGACAACCCCACAAAGTTCTCCGTTCGTTCCTCACTCCGATACTTTGCGGGGACCCCGATGACCACCCCACAAAGTTCTCCGTTCGTTCCTCACTCCGATACTTTGCGGGGACCCCGATGAAGCTGACCCTCAAGATCTGGCGACAGGCCGGCCCAGCCACCAAGGGCGAGATGGTCACCTACCCGGTGTCCGACATCTCCGAGGACATGTCGTTCCTCGAGATGCTCGACGTGCTCAACGAGCAGCTGAACGAGCGCGGAGAGGAGCCGATCGCCTTCGACTCCGACTGCCGCGAGGGCATCTGTGGCGCCTGCGGCCTGATGATCTCGGGCCGAGCGCACGGGCCCGAGGTGACGACGACGTGCCAGCTGCACATGCGCAGCTTCTCCGACGGCGACGAGATCACCATCGAGCCATGGCGCGCCGACGCGTTCCCGGTCATCAAGGACCTCGTCGTGGACCGCGGCAGCCTCGACCGCATCATCCAGGCGGGCGGCTACATCAGCGCCAACACCGGCGCGGCCCCCGAGGCCCACTCCGTGCCGGTGCCCAAGCCCGCGGCCGACCGGTCCTTCATGGCCGCCGCGTGCATCGGCTGCGGCGCCTGCGTCGCCGCCTGCCCCAACGCGTCCGGCATGCTCTTCCTCGGCGCGAAGATCACCCACCTCGGTGAGCTGCCCCAGGGCCAGCCGGAGCGCGACGCTCGTGTCGTCAGCATGGTGACCCAGCACGACGAGGAGGGTTTCGGCGGCTGCACGAACATCGGAGAGTGCTCCGCGGCGTGCCCGAAGGAGATCCCGATGGACGTCATCAACCAGCTCAACAAGGACCTGCGTCACGCGCTGATCCACGGGCAGTGACCCGAGGGGGCCGACCTGCCTGGGGCGCACTGACCACCCGCGCCGGCCCCGGCGCCGGGTTAGTCTTGCCCGGCGATGACGCCCGGACACCCCCACCGACGCCGCCGGCTGCCCAGGCAGGCCGCGGGAGTGACGCTCGCGCTCCTGCCCCTCCTTGCGGGCGTTACGACGGCGTATGCCGCCTCGGACCGTCATCCCAGCCCTGCTGCTGCGCTCGTCCAGCTGGCTGCGGCCACGGCGCCCTCGTGCCAGCCGTGGCAGTCCGCGACCACCGTGCCTCCGGGCGTGACGCTCGAGCCTCGCGTCTTTCCCCCGCCACCACGACCCGCGGCAACTGCGCCCCACACGACGAGCACTGCGACGAGCGCTGCGACCAGCGCCGCGACGAGCGTTCCGACTCCTGCCACGTCTGCCTCCACGTCCCGCCCGGCCCGGCTGACCCCGCCATCCGTTCCGGCCACTCCCCGTGTGGTCTGCCGCAACGCGGCGCCGACGCCCTTTGCGCACCCTCGATGGACCAGGGACTCAGTGGTGGGCGGCGAGCTGCTTGACGGCAGCGGAGTCATCGCCGACGTCGGGGGCGGAGCGGCCGTGCCTCCCGAGGTCTACGACGTGTCCTACGTCATCGCCGACCTGGACTCCGGCGAGATCCTGGCCGCCAAGTCGCCACACGCCTGGATGCGTCCGGCCAGCACGCTCAAGATCCTGACCGCCCTCACGCTGTTGCCCCGGCTCGACGCCCGCAAGGTCGTCATCGCCAGCCAGGAGGCCCAGGCGGCCGCCGGCTCGCGCGTCGGCATCCTCGCGGGCAACCGCTACCCGGTCGGCAGCCTCGTCGACGCGATGCTGATGTTCTCCGCCAACGACGCCGCATACGCCCTCGCTGAGGCCGCCGGCGGCTACGACCGAACCGTGAGGCTGATGAACGCCACCGCGCGCGCCCTCGGTGCCCACGACACCGTTGTCGTTGATCCCAGCGGCCTGGACGAGGGCAACCAGCGCTCGAGCGCCTACGACCTGGCCCTCATCGCACGCCGGGCCATGCGGCTGCCGGCCTTCCGCGCCGTGATCGCGAAGCGCGACGCCGTCTTCCCGGGCGGCAAGGACAAGCAGGGAAAGGTGTGGAAGCCCTTCCAGATCTACAACATCAACGAGCTGCTCGGGCACTACCGGGGCGCGATCGGCATCAAGCCGGGACGCACCAACATGGCCCAGCACACCTTCGTCGGAGCCGCCACGCGTGGCGGGCGCACCCTGATCGTCGCCCAGATGGGGAGTGTCACCGGCTCGTGGGAGCCGACCGCCGCCCTGCTCGACTGGGGCTTCGCCAACGCCGAAAGGGTGACGCCGGTGGGGACTCTTGTCGCGCCGGGCGAGGCCGGTCCACCCACGCCAATGCCCTCCGTCACCAGTTCGCCCGACACGTCCACCGGTGGCGGAGGAGTGCCGCAGCCCCCCGCCGCCACCGGAACGCCCGTGCCAGTGGCGGCTCCCGCTCCCGGGACGGTGGCGCCGACCCGCTCCCGCTCGGTGGCCGATGTCGTCGCATGGGTAACCGCCCTGTCGCTCGTCGCAGCGTCGTTCATCGTGGTACTGCGCCGCAGGCGACACCGCTCGGCCTCGGGCAGGAGTCCCCACGGCACTGAGCCCGGAAACCTTCTCCCGAGGAACTAGGGCGCACCCAAAGGTCTGCGATGGCCTCGGCCGACGCTGACCGATCGGGTGCCTCACGGGCCATCTCCCGCCCGTGCCACGCTTTCCTAGTGCCGCGTGGACGGAGGCGGCTCGAGGGGCGGACCGATGCCAGCCTCTCCCAGGTGCGCGACATCGACGTCGATCGCAGCCCAGGCGGCCGCCAGGAGGACGACGCGTGACATGAGATTGAGCCAGACAAGCAGCCCCACCGACACGGCTACCGCACCGAGGACCGGGTTCGAGGTGACCCTGCCGATGAAGAAGCCGCCGATGAGTTTCAGCACGGTGATCCCAATGGCGCCGAGCAGGGCCGCATCGCGCACGTTGCGCCAAGGCAAGGGAACCCGCGAGAACATTCGCAACAGGACGACCATGATGAGGGTGTCGAACAGGACTCCCAGGAGGAAGCCCGTCATTCTCACCCCGAGGTCGCCGCCCGGCGACCCGAGCCATTGCGCCACTGCGTCCGCCCACCCACCGACGGCGGTCGTGATGACGGCCGACGCAAGAACGGCGAGCCCCAGCGTCACCAGGGCGAAGAGGTCGTGGACGCGACGGAGCACGACGTTGTCGGCCCAGGGCCTCAGACCGAACAAGCCGCGGATGCCGGTGCGCAGGGCACTGACCCAGCCGAGCCCGGCGAGCAGCAGCGTGAGGAAGGAGATGATGCCGGTCAACGTCAGGGTCAGGCTGGACGGGACCTCGATGCTGATGATGCCAGTTGGGGTTTCTGCCGTCTTGACCATTCCGGGGAAGGCCTCGTTGACCGAGTCGACGAGGCTCTGCAGGACGTCTGGGCGGCCCTGCAGAATGAAGCCGAAAACGGCGAAGGCCAGAGTCATGGCTGGAATGATCGAGAAGAACGCGAAATACGCTACGCCAGCCGCCAGAAGGTTGCCGTTCGCGAAGATATAGCGCTTCCACACGGCAACGGGACGGGAGGCCATGAGCCTCGTGGAAACCTCCGGGAGCGGCCGCACCAATCATCCCCCCGAGAGCTTGAATTCGTGGACTGGCCTCCAGACCTCGTCCGCGCCCAGTTCGTAGACGTGGTATGACGTGGCCGCGAAGACAACGCCGTAGTGGGCAAGCTCTTCGAAGGCCCGATCGAGGGCCTCCGCCGCGACATTGTGTGCGATGGTGACGTGAGGATGGTAGTAGTAGGCCAGCTCGCGGCGCACCGGGCCGGAGCGGAGGTCGGCCTCGAGCTCCTCACACGCCGAGACGCCGCGGGCGACCTGCATGAACACCACGTCGGAGACGGGTCTGAAGGTGCCGGTGCCCCGCAGGACGACGTCGAAGGGCGCGTGCTGCGAGGCGACCTTGCGGCAGTGGGCGAGGAACTCGGCATACGTCTGCTCGTCGAGCACGGTGGGGGGCAACAGTGTGATGTGTGCCGGGATGTCCCATGCCGCCGGATCGCCGAACTCGGCCCGGCACGCTTGGAGGAAGCTGCCGTGAGGGTCGGGGACCGGGATGGAGACGCCGATGGTCGTGG
Organism: uncultured Actinomycetota bacterium; assembly: GCA_963816385.1. Classification (GTDB taxonomy): domain Bacteria; phylum Actinomycetota; class Actinomycetes; order Actinomycetales; family Dermatophilaceae; genus CAWFKL01. The sequence continues at coordinate 284,484 of CAWFKL010000003.1, read as the reverse complement.
AGGGAGCAAACGTCACCCGCAGACCGTATCGAACGCTGGTGGTCCTCGCGCCGAGGTACGCCCAACCCTCGGGGCCGACTGTCTGCATCCGGCTACAGTCCCGTCATGAGCCTGCACATAGCCGCCCAGGCGAGGTACGCATTTCTCGCGGACCTCATCGAGGAGCGGCTGGCCCCGCCCGCCCGCATCGTTGAGCTGGGGGCGGCGCCGGGCGACCAGATCGTCAGGATCGCCGGCAAGGGCTATGACACGACGGCCGTCGACATCGGGGTCGCCTCTGACGGCTGGGCCGACGGCACCGAGGGCCGGATGAAGGAGCTGTTCGCGCGGGGTGGGGTCCGCTACGTCGAGTGGGACCTGGAACAGACGCCCTACCCACTCGAGGACGAGGCCTTCGACGGCGTGATCTTCACGGAGGTGTTCGAGCACTTGCGTGACTACCCCACCCGCTCCCTCTTGGAGGTGGCTCGCGTGCTGAGGCCCGGCGGCTATCTGTTCTTCACGACGCCCAACGCCGCCTACCTGATGAACCGCGTGCGACTACTTCGCGGTGGCTCCGTGCACACGTCGCTCGACGACTGGATCGGTGGCGTGCCGCATGCGCGCCACGCGCGCGAGTATCTCTTCTCTGAAGTCGAGCGCTGCATGGGCATGGCCGGTCTCGAGATCGAGCTCTCGACCAGCCGACACTTTCATGTCGACGACCCGTCCCTCGTGCGACGCACGGTCAAGCAGGGCCTCGACCGGTTGTCGGTGGCCCGGCCAACCCTCGGCCCGATGATCGTCATGGTGGCACGCAAGCCGCCCGCAGTGAGGGGTCCCCGGGCCTGAGGAGCTCACCTCGCCGCTTGCGCATGTATCCGGAGACCCGCACCGCGTCTCGGCGAGAGCGTCAGGCCGGCTCGCCCGGCATGCAGGGTGCGGCCACCTGAGCACGTGGCCGTTATCGGCTGGTGGGCGATCTGCTGGGTGTCGGTGATCGAGATGCGGACCGGGCCGCCAGCCACTCGAGCCATGACGCGGCCGCACCGCCATGGCCGAGGGCCGCGTGAACCGCCCCAGTGGTGACCATGATGGACAGCTGAAGCGTGTCGCGAACCGCGCCGCGCCGCGCCGCGCCGACGATCTGAGGCAGCAGGTGAGCACGCGCGAACCTCGCTCGGGTCGCCAGGTCCTCCCCGAGCACCCTGCCAACGAAGCGCAGCCCGTTGCGCGCGTAGTAGTACGTTCCGAGCTGTGCCGCGGAGCCGACGAAGCTCGCGGAGACCCGGTGATGGATCACGGCCTGTGGGAGCACCACGAGGTCGATCCCTCGTCGTCGCGCACGTACGCTGAGCTCCGAGTCCTCGAAGTTCAAGAAGTACCAGGGATCGAAGCCCCCCAGCTCGCGCCAGGTCTCGGCCGAGGCCGTGAGGCAGCACCCGGTCAAGATGTCGACGGACCGAGGCCCCGTCCCCGGAAAAAGTTCCGAAACCTCGCGCTGGGAAAGGTGCCTGGCCAGTCCTGTGTCGGGGTCGATCGTTCCGCCGCCGAACCAGACCTCATGTGGCGCAGAGAAATAGCGGATCTCCGGACTCACGATGCAGCGAGAAGCCACGGCGTAGGAAGCGACGCGTTCCAGGGCGCCGCGCTCGACAGTTGTGTCATTGTTCAACACCGTGATGCACGAGGCACCGGCCGACAAGGCCTGCTCCACCCCGGCATTCATGCCGCCCGTGAAGCCTGTGTTGTTCGCAAGCTCCAGCACGCAGACCTCGTCACCCCACCGCAGGCGCACCGCCTCGGGTGTCCCATCGCCGGAGCCGTTGTCGACGACGAGAATCGTCGCTCCGGCTGCCGCCGATAGGATGGACTGCACGCAGGCGAGCGTGTCCTCGCGTCCGCGGTAGTTGAGGACCACCACAACGTGGTGCGCATCCATGGCGAGCATCGAAGGTCGATTCTTGTCGAGTTGCCCAAGGTGCGGCCCCCAGCACGTTGTCGGTTGCTCGGGCATGGGTCAAGCGGATCACAGATGGCATCAGACGCGGTAGCGCCACGTGGAGGCAATGTGAAGGGCCAAGTCCGGGATCGCATCAAGCGAGTCGCTCCAGACCCCCTTCGTCGGGCCGTCCAACGCGAGCGCGACGTGTGGTCAGACCTTCGGCTCCGCCTGCTGGCCGACCTTGGCCACGTTCCGTCGCACGGCGTGCGCAAGTACTTCTACCGCCGCGCGGGCCTGGTGATCCCGGACTCGTCCAGCATTCATTGGCGCGCAGAGATGTACGCGCCCGAGCGCATCCGGATCGGCGCCGACTGCACGATCGGCGACAGCTGCTTCCTCGATGGGCGTGACGGGCTTGTCATCGGCGACTGTGTCAACATCGGCAGTCACGTCTCCATCTACACCCGCCAGCACGACGTTGACTCGAGCGACTTCGCCGAGGTCGGTGGCCCGGTCGTGATTGGTCACCACGCGTGGGTGGCCAGCCACGCGGTCATCCTGCCGGGGGTCACGGTGGGAGAGGGTGCCGTCGTGGCAGCCGCGGCAGTCGTCACCAGGGACGTCTCGCCGTTCACCATGGTGGGCGGCAATCCCGCACGCTATATCCGTGACCGCTCGCGTGACCTCACGTACCGGCTCGGCTACGCGAAGCGGTTCGTCTGAACCTCGTCACCCTCGTCGACCTCGTCGATCGATCCATCTCGGCCAGGCGTGACGGACGAACGCGCCCCCAGCGGCGTGATCTCGCCACGTCGCAGGTCGCGAGCTCGTCCACGATCCGTCACGGCCCGTCCCGCGGATCAGCTCTGGATATCCCGCGCGCGTGGCAACAGCCCGATCCGGTCGTAGACGCGACGCAGTGTCGCCTCTGCGATGGCACGGGCGCGCTCGGCGCCGTCGGCGAGGATCCGGTCGAGCTCCGCTCTGTCAGCCATCAGCTCCAGGGTGCGCGCGCGGAAGGGGCGTGACCGCTGCGACGACGACCTCGGCCACGTCCTTCTTGAGGTCGCCGTAGCCCTTGCCCTCGTAGGCCCGCTCGAGATCGTGCAGCTGCGCGCCGGAGAGGGCGGAGTGGATCGACAGCAGGTTGGAGACGCCGGGCTTGGCCTCGACGTCGAAACGGATCTCCCGCTCGGTATCGGTGACGGCCGACCTGATCTTCTTCACCGTGCGGGCCGGGTCGTCGAGCAGGCTGATCAGCCCCGTGTCGGTTGATGCCGACTTGCTCATCTTGGCGGTGGGGTCCTGGAGGTCCTGGATCTTGGCCGTCGCCTTCATGATGTGCGGCTCGGGCACGACGAGTGTGTCGCCGAAGCGTTGGTTGAACCGGCCCGCGAGGTCGCGCGAGAGCTCCAGATGCTGGCGCTGGTCCTCCCCCACCGGCACGACGTTCGCGTCGTACACGAGGATGTCGGCTGCCTGCAGGACGGGGTAGACGAAGAGCCCGACGTTGGGCCCGGCCCCCTTCGCCGACTTGTCCTTGAACTGGGTCATGCGACCGGCCTCTCCGAAGCCGGTGAGACAGGACAGCACCCACGACAGCTCGGTGTGCTGCGAGATGTGGCTCTGCACGAAGAGGACTGACCGCGTAGGGTCCACGCCACCCGCGATGAACTGCGCCGCGGTGAGGCGGGTCCGCTCGCGCAGCACGGACGGGTCGGTGGCCACGGTCAGCGCATGCAGGTCTGCCACGAAGTAGAAGGCGTCGTGGGTCTGCTGCAGCCGCACCCACTCGACGAGTGCCCCGATGTAGTTGCCGAGGTGCAGCGAGTCGTTCGTGGGCTGCATACCGGAGAGGCTGCGAGGGCGGTGCGTGGAGTCGGTCGATGACATGGCTGCATTCTTGCCCATGGCACGCGCCCCTCCCAACGACGTGCGTCAACCATGCCCACGGCGGTATGCGGTCCGGCGGGCTCAAGGTGGCGGGCCCAGCCCGTTGCTGGGGTGCTCACCTCCCGTCAATGCGCGCCTCCTGCCAGCGCAGTCGGGCCAGCACCTCGCCCATCAGTTGGACGCGAGCGCTCCAATCCGCCTCCGCGGCATGGTCCCTGAGAGTTGCGGACGGAACCAGGGGCCCTGTGTCTCGAAGCCATCGCGTCCACGATCGCCGCCACGAACGCGGCACCGCTCCGCGACGGTCACGAGTGTCGTCGGCGGCGTCACGGAACCCGGCAACCGGCGTGGTGACGACGGGCCGGCCGGCAGCCTGCGTACTCGTAGAGCTTGATCGGGTCGAGGCTGTCGGTGAAGGGCGTCACGATGTGCGGCACGACGAGCACGTCGGCATGCTGGAGGTAGGCCGGCACGTCGGCACTCGGCCGCGCCCCGAGGAGCATGACCCCCGCCACCTCGAGCGCGGTGCGTTGGGCCGCATCGAGCGCGTCTGGACCGAGCAGCACCAGGTGTCCCCGACCCGTCAGGGCCTCAGCAACGCGAGCGCACAGCTGCGACGTCGAGGCGGTCGCCGTGGAGGGTGCCGGCATACAGCGCGACGGGCCCCTCGGGTAGGTCACGGGGGCGCGGGTGCGCAACGGAGTAGGCCGCCGCGTCGACACCGTTGGGGATGAGCGTCACGTCGCGGTGGGCGCCCTTGCTCGCGGCCAAGGCGGCAGAGCAGACGACGACCTCGTCGCAGCCGCGACAACAGCACGTCCTCCTGGGCCACGATGCGCGCGATCTCGGCGGCGGGCCGGTCGGCGAGCGTCCAGTCGTCGGTGACGTCGTAGAGCGAGCGCCAGGTCGTCGCCTCGACGAGCATCGCTCCCCGGGGGTCGTTGACCCAGAGCACCGGGTCACGCATCCCGAGAGCCCGTGCCGCGCGCACGCACCTGGCGCGCCCAGCGCTTGTCCGACCGCCGGTCGAGCCGGCGGGGCAGCCACTTGGTCGGCTCGAGCAGCCAGAGGTGCCCCTTCACGTATGCCGTCTCCGTGGTGCGGACGAAGGCCTCGTCCGCTCCGTGGTCGGTGGCCGCCCAGCCCCGCGTGCAACGGGTCGGTCGCCGGCTCGACGAAGAGCACGCGCAGGTCGGGGTCGCGTCGCGAGCAGGCCTGCCACCAGGTGCTGGTTGCGCCGCCACACCGAGTCCCAGGCCTCGAGCGAGCTGACGACGAGGTCGGTCATACGACGGCCTCGTAGACTGCGTCGACCTCGACGCGCTGACGCTCGAGACCGAATGAGCGGCGCTGTTCCTCCCCCAGCCGTCGGGCGTAGTCGGCAGATCCGGCCTCGTCGAGCGCCAGCGACACAAAGCCAGTCGGCCGCCCGGTGCACATCCCCCGGTCGCGTACAGGGCTGCTCCCTCGACGAGCCCGACGGTCTCGAGGTGGCCAGCGGAGCCGACCGCCACGACGGGCAGCTCGCACGACATCGCTTCTACGACAGTGAGGCCGAAGTGCTCGGCGGGGCAGGTCGCCATGAGAATCCGGCTGCGCTGCATGAGGTCGGCCACGTCCGTACGGTGTCCGAGCCAGCGCGCTGAGTGCCCGACACCCGCCTCGTCGGCGCGGCGTCGAAGGCGGGTGGCCTCGGCGCCCGCCCCTGCTACCTCGAGCGTCCAGCCCGACGCGGCGAGACCGGATCGGGCGAAGGCGTCGACGGCATCAGCCGTGTGCTTCTCCGTTTCGAGGCGCTGGGCGACGAGCACGACACGGTCGCGGGCGGCATACGGCGTGGGAGAGACGTGGTCGGGGACGCCGGGCCGCACGACGACGCTCGCTCCATCGATGTGCCGCGCGACGTAGTCGCTGACGGCGATCTGAGCGTCCAAGCGGCGGGCGACGGGCGCGAGCGCCCGACGGACGAGCGAGTTGCGTCCTCGCTGGACGCCGAAGTGCCGGGTTGCCACGACAGCGACGTCGCGCCCGAGCAGCCCTCCTACGGTCGCCACCTCAGACGCGGTCATGTGGGCGTGCACCACATCCGCGGCGACGCCGCGGCATGGCACGCACGAGTCCGCAGCGCATCCCAGGTGCTGAGCGCCTCGATGTGGTGCACCCCCGCCAGCTCCGGCGCCATGTGCCCGGCGGCTCCTCCGACGACGGTGACGCGGTGACCGCTCTCGGCTTGGGTGCGCGCCAACTGGCCGACGTAACGTTCGACGCCCGCGAACGCGTCCGAGGCGACAACGTGGACGATTCTCATGTGGCCCCGGCCGTGCCGGTCCCGGGGCTCGTGCGAGCTGGTGTCCACCGCCTGCGTGACTGCCGCCGGCACCCACGGGCGCGGCAAGCCGCGAATCGCGACGTACCTCTGCCTGAATCGACTCCTCGTTGACTGTCGAACCACTCCGCACCGATGCACACACCCACCACGACGAACGGCAGCGAGGCTTGCGACGCCGCCCAGAAGAGGTCGAGCTGGGCCTGGGTGAAGCGGCTCACCAGCACGGCCAGAGCGAGCGAGCCATAGGCGACGTGCATTCGCCAGCTCACCCGCAGCGCGACGAAGGAGAGCGCGAGGAAGGCGACGAGGCCGAGCACCCCTGCGGAGGTCAGCACCTCGACCTCGGCGTTCGGGGGCTGGAAGCGGACCGGGAAGCGATCGGTGTACCACCATCGCAGACCGACCCCGAAGACCGGATCGGTCGACCATACGGACATCGAATCCTGGAACCACGCAATGCGCTGGAAGAAGGAGTTGAACCGGTCACCCGACTCGATCTGGTCCTGCAGGACCGTTGTCACGACGGCGAGCACGGGAACGGCGATGCAGCAGGATGAGCTTGGTGCGCCGACGGTCACTGCGTGAGCGGAAGACGAGCACGAAGACGGCAGCAACGAGGCCGATGACCGCCTGCCTTGACTGCGTGAAGAAGACGCTCGAGACGAGTATGAGCCCGGCCGCGAGCGCCATCCTGTTGGACAGGCCGATCCACGCCGGACGCGCATACGCGATGGCCGCGCCCAGGGCGCTCATCGTGCCGACGAAGTTCTTGTGCATATCGAACGGCCAGCTCGACGTAGACAGCCGAGAAGTCGCCTTGGGCCCACTGCATGGCTCCTTGCACGACAGCGATGAGCGCAAGCACCGTCATCGCCGCCGAGCAGCAGGCGCATACCGACCCGGCCGTAGCCGTTCGAGCCGACGGACCAACCGACGAGAAGACCACCGAGAACCAGGACGCCGGCGTGAGACCCACTCGACGATGTTGGCCGCGTAGGGGTTGTTGATGACGGTCAGCAAGGTGACGAACTGGTACACGACGGCCGTCCACAGCATGGTGCGCAGGTGCGGGCTGAACGGCCGCCTGGCCAGCACGATGGCGGGGATGGTCGCGACCGCAAGCATGAGGTCGGAGAAGGCGAAGTTGATCTCGCCACCGCCCACGCGAAGGACGACGACCAGGGTCGGCAAGGTGATGAGGGGGATGAGGCTGGGCTGCACCGCGGTGACCCCGACCGCCAGGACGCCGAGCCCCAGCGCGAGTGCCGCAGCGGGGAGCGCGCCCGCGAGATAGCCAGCCGCGAGAAGGACGAGCGCGGCGCTGCTGATCACCAGTGCGCGGCCCGCCACGGCTCGGAGCACAGCGCCTCTGGGCACTGCACCGTGCGCTCACGACGCTCACCTCCGGCAATGGAGCGAGCCGGCCGCGCCGCCGACCCGGCCCGACCATGCCGGAGCGGACCGTCAAGATAGAGGCGCGTGCGATGGCGGGCCGCCGTGCCGCGGTCACCGGGCAGGACGACGCCGCGCAGCGCCGACCCGGCGATCGACCGCGCCGCGCGCCACCTGCCAGCCCGATGAGCCGAAGTGCTTGCGCAGGTAGATCTCCTGTGACGCGTGGAACTGCGCCTCGCGCTGGACGGGGTCCGCGCTCATGCCGGCGCCTGCGTGCACGGCCCGCGCTTCCGGGATCGACGGTGTGCCGCCAGCCCAGCTCGGGCAGCGCGACGTGCCCAGTCGGCCTCCTCGGCATAGAGGAAGAACCGCTCGTCGTCGAACCCTCCCACCTGGTCGAGCGCCTCGCGCCGCAGGAGGAGCACCGAGCCGATCACGAAGCGCGGCCGCCGTAGCCGGCCGAGTCCTGCCGCGTCGAGCCAGGCGCCCGAGGGGCTGGGAAAGGGCCAGAACGACGCGCGACGTCGTGCCCCTCATCGTCGACCTGGGCAGGCCCCACGCTCGCCAGGCCGGGATCGCGAGGTCAAGGTGTCACGTAGCCGCTCGATGACCGCGCCCGTCACGACCGCATCAGGATTGAGGAGCAGCACGTGGGCCGTCGGGGTCCGAGAGCTGGCGCAGTCCCTCGTTGACGCCGGCGGCGAATCCTGCATTGCGTGCCCGGGTCGACGTAGTGGGCTCCGGCCTGCTCGCACACGAGGCGGACCTCCGGCGAGGATGAGTTGTCGACGACGTGAACGGTCCATCCCGTGAGTGGAGCGAGGGCCATCGCGCCAGCATCTCCGGGTGGCCGTAGGCCACCACGATGACCTCGACCGGTCGCGGTTCATCGGAGGCGGTCGTGGTCATGCAGTGCTGACCTGTAGAGCGACTCGTAGTCGTCGGCGACCCGCTCCCACGACAGGGCAGCGGCCCGGGCCAGCCCGACGAGCTCAGGCGATGCGCGAGCTGAGGGTCCTGCCCGATGCGGGCGAGGGCGCCCGCGAGCGCCGGGGCGTCGCCCTCCGGCACGACCATGCCTGCTCCCTGAACGACGTCGGGGAGTGCGCCGCTGTCGCTCGACACCACCGGGGTGCCGCAGGCCATCGCCTCCACCGCCACACGTCCGAACTGCTCCACCCAGCTCGGCGTCGTCAGCGACGGCACGGCCAGCACGTCGACACTGCGGTAGAAGTCGGGCAGCGTCGGCCGGCGTCGAGCGGACCGAGGAACTCGACCCTGGTCAGTCACGCCGAGCCGTGCCGAAGATGCAACGAGTTCTGTCGCTCGGGTCCATCGCCTGCCATCCGAGCGACGAGGGCCGGCTCCGCGGCGACCGCCTCGACGAGGACATGCGCCCCCTTGTGACGGTCGAGGCGACCGGCGAAGCCGACGACAACCCGACCGTCCGACGGCTTGGCGCGGCGACGTCGCGACGGCGTGAAGACGCCGACGTCGACACCGAGCGGGATGACGCGCGCGCGGCCCGGGAAGCCCTTGCGCTCGACGATGCGGCCAGCGCTCGTCGTTGCAGACCGACACACCTGCAGCGCCCCGCAGCGCGGCTCGCTCGAGCCAACGGAACGGAACGGGGATAGCGCTTGTCGAGGTTCTGCGCCGAGTAGAGGACGTACGGGGCGCGCTGCCGGGCGAGACGCCGCAGCAGCAGGATCTCGGCCGTGGCGAGGGCAAACGGCTCCTCGTGGATGTCGATGACGTCGACCGGCTGGCGAAGCGCGCGCCAGAGCGGGCGGGGGTCGTAGAGGAAGAGCGCGGGGTGCGCTGCCCCAGGTGCTCGCCGGACGAACGTCCTCGCCCGGTGCGGGCCGCAGTGGCGACGTCGCGGCCACCCTCTCCCACGGCGCGGCAGCCACGATGCTGATCCGGTGTCCACGACGCACCAAGCACCGCTCGCGCTCGCGCCAAGCGTCGACGACGGCGCTGTGGGACACGCGAAGTGCCCACATGAGCATTCCTCCCTCGTCCTACGAAGCCGGCTGGATTGACCGAGTCGACGTACACCAGCAGCGATGATATGGGAGGATGCTCGCACGTATTGTCGAGTTGGGCCGGGGGCAAGGTGACGTTCCGGGAGTTCCTCAGCGTTCTGGGAGCACGTTGGCGCATCATCGCACTGAGCCTCTTGGTGGTGGTGGGCGCGGCGGCGGTCCAGACGATGCTGACGCCTGCCGTCTACACGCAGTAGCGCGAAGATCTACCTGTCAGCGACGGGACCGGCCACGGACGGAAGAGCCCGCGTTCGGCTCGTACATCATCCAGGCCTCCGACCTCAACAGGTACGTCGCGGTCCTCGGCTCGTCGGCAGGTGCTCGACCCCCTCCGCGAGCGGCTCGGGCTGGCCGCCTGACACCCCGTTGTCGGTCGACGGCGGCAGTCTCCGAGCACGAATCTCATGGTGATCACGGCCACCGGCGCGGACGCCGAAGCTCGTGGCGAGAACCGCCAACGAGGCTGGGCCCGTTCTCGCCCAGGTCGCGAAGAAGTTCTCGCCACTGCTGGCCGCCAACGGACAGTCCGTCGTCGTCGACCACGATCACTCCGGCGATACCCGCCGGGAGAGCCGACCTCACCGAACGCCAAGCGCAACCTCATGCTGGGCGCCCTCATCGGACTCGGCGATCGGAATCGGCATCGCTCTGCTGCTCCACGCGCTCGACACGAAGGTGCGCAACGAGGAGGACATCAAGGTGGTGTCCCGTCGTCCCCTGCTCGGTGACATCCCCCTCATCAAGGATCGCGCAAGAACGACACGCTCAGCGTGGACACGGACCCGCACGGACGGCACGCCGAGGCGATCAGGCGACTGCGCACCAACATCCTCTTCGTCGATGTCACGACCGGAGCGCATTCGTTCGTCATCACCTCAGCCGTGCCCGGTGAGGGCAAGACGACCACGACGATCAACCTCGCGCTGTCCATGGCCGACGCTGGTTCGAAGGTGCTGCTCATCGACGGGGACCTGCGCAACCCCTCCGTCGCACGCACCATGGGCCTGGACGGCACCTTCGGCCTCACCACTTTGCTTCTCGGGCAAGCCAATCCGGACGACGTCATTCAGCGTTGGCGAGCAGTCCTCCCTGCACGTCCTGCCGGCCGGCGCCATTCCGCCCAACCCGAGCGAGCTGCTCGGTTCCGAGCCGATGGAGGCGCTCTTCGGCAAGCTGTCCGCACGACTTCGACTTCATCCTCTTCGACAGCCCACCCGTCGTGCCCGTCATCGACGCGGTACTCATCAACAAGCTGACCAAGGGCCTGATCATGGTCGTGGCCGCCGATCGCACGACGAAGCGGGACCTCGCGAGCGCCGTGCACTCCCTCGAGACGGTCGACGCGCCGATCGCCGGCTTCGCGCTCAACATGGTGCAGGTCAGCGGTTCGACCACGCACCGCTACGGCTACTACGGGCACAACCGCGACGCCGGAGTCGAGACGGGCCGTGGTGAGCGGCGGCCCGCAACCGAGCGCCAAGGCTGACCATGGCACGCCATCGGTCACGGCCCTGATCCGCGCTGGCCACTCCTTGATGGGGGGCCACGTCGTGCCACCTTCCGTGCTACGAGCGGAGCGCAGGTGACAGCCCGCACACGCGCGCTCCTGCTCGGTGTCGCCATGTTCCTCGCGGCCTTCTTCGTCGGCTTCGGGCTGCGTCACCACGCGGACGTGGCTCGGCGACACGGTCAACGACCAGGTGTGGAGCGCAATTCTCAACGGATTGCCTGGCTGGCTGCGTCAGCCCCTCGACCGCTTCGCGCGCGACGTGGCACCCGTGGCTCTCGCGGTCGTGGCGAGCCTGCTCTTCCTCGTCGGGCTCGCGCGCCGGCACTGGCGGCCGGTCCTCGCCGGGCTCGTGGTGGCGACCGTTCCTCTCATCCTGACCGCTCCGTTGCATCTGCAGGACGCCACCGGCCCTGTGGGTGGGTCCTATCCCTCGAATCACGCCACCGCGGGGCTAGGACTCCTGGCTGCGGTCATCGTCCTGTGGCCGACCCCGTGGGGCGCCCGGGTCTGGCTGCCGCAGCCGGACTCGCCTACGTCCTCTGCCTCGGCAACGTCAGCTGGTACGCCCATGCACCGAGGGACGTCGCGGGAAGCGTGCTCGTGGTAGGGGGCGTGATCGTGGCCACAGTGGCGGTGTTCGGCGTGGATGTGCTCAACCTCGTAGCCCGACGCAGCGGGAACTCGGCGGACGGCTCGGGGCTGCGGTACTGATGGTCGTGGCCCGTGCGGAGCCCCTCTGCCTCGCGCCGTCGCCGCGACGTCCAACCGACCCGACTACGTGCGGACCTGCCTGGAGCACATCTGTCCGACGGCTCGACGCTCCCCTTCAGGCCTCCGGGCCAGCGACGTCGCGCCAGATGCGCGCGTGGCCAAGTGCGGTGGCCTCCCATGTGTAGCCCGCCGCCCGAAGTCGCGCTCGCTTCACCATGCGATCCAGGTCAGCGCCGCCGCGCGAGCGCGTCGAGAATCCCGCTGGACAGCCCGCCGGGCGTGGGCTCCACGAGGATTCCGTCGTCACCGACGAGCTCCGGCAGCGCAGCGCGGTTCGCCGCGACGACGGGGGTGCCGACCGCCATCGCCTCGAGAGCTGGAAGCCCGAACCCCTCGTCGAGCGAGGGCACGACGAGGACGGAGGCCGCGGCATACAGGCCCGGGACGTGCTCCGTCGGGAATGAGGCCGACGAGGTGCACGCCTGGCAGGTGGGCGAAGAGCGCGTCTCGCGCCGAGGGTGTGGAGGTCCGGCCAGTACGAGTCGCAGCGACGGCCGCGCAGCTCGCACAGCCGGCCAGGCCTCCGCCAGGGCAGCGAGGTTCTTGCGCTGTGAGGCCCCGCCGGCGGCAAGGACATAGGGTCCGTCGACGCCCATCGAGCCGAGCACCGTCGGCGACAACGGCTCTGCATCGAACCAGCGCGCCTCGACGCCGTTGGGCACGACGTGCGGCGACTCGATGCCGAGCAGGTCGACAGCTTCCATGGCCGTGAAGTGGGACACACAGACGACGGCGGCAGCGCGCCGAGCCTCCTCCGCGGCGGCGGCCACGGGCGGCGACTCGTCCGAGTACTTCCACGCCACGACATCGTGCAGGGTGATCACCTCGAGCGGGGCCGGAGGCAGCTCGAGGTTCATCCGGTGCACGAGCCCCGCGCGCGCCGAAGACAGCCCGACCGGCCAGCGCCCGGACTCGTGGGGACGCTGCCGCGAGGCGGCCCATCGGCAGCCGGTGCGTGCCCGGCAAGGGCGGCCCGCAGGGAGCGGACGACGGCGTTGCGCACCTCCCACGACTCCCCCGGCCCAGCCAGCTGGGCCAAGGCTGCAGGAGCGCGCGCAATGACGTGGCGCTCATAGGCCTGGGCGCCCATCGGCACGGAAGTCGCGAGGTTGGCGAGCGTGAGTCGACGATGCACCGCTCTCCCCTGCCGGAACTCGTGCCCTCGGCACGCACCGAGGGGCAACATCGAATGATGCCCCTGCATCGTAGGGTGTCAGCGTCGCTCACCCCGAGCATGCCGACGGAAGGACAGGCCGTGCCGCGGCGCAGTTGCTCTTGTCACCTCCTCGTACCATCCGCATCTCGGCGGCGTCGAAACGCACGTCCGGCAGGTGGCGAGTGAGCTCCGGACGCTCGGCGTGACCGTCGAGGTGTGGACCGTCGACAGGGGCGAACGCTTGGGAACGACGCGGCTGGACGGGATCGTCGTGCGACACCTGCCGACACCGTTGCCAGCCAGGAGCCCGCTGGCTGTCGCGCGGTTCGCCGTGCGCAGTCCGAGCCGCGTTGCGCGCGTGGGCCAAGGCACATCGGGCCTTCCGGCCCGAGGTCCTGCACATCCAGTGCTTCGGGCCCAACGGACTGTATGCCGCCGCCCTCGCCCGCCTCACCAAGACCCCTCTCGTGGTGTCCGCCCACGGGGAGACCTTTGCGGACGACCATGACATCTTCGGCACCTCAATCCTGATGCGACGCGGCCTCGTCCGCGCCCTCTCGGTCGCCGACGCGACGACGGGCTGCTCCGAGCAGGTCCTCGACGACCTCCGGGCGCGTTTCGGCCTGCGCGGTGGCGTCGTGGTCCCGAATGGCATTGGGCCTGCGCCGACCTCTCCGTGGGATCATCAGAGCCTCCTTCGCGGCCGTTGGCCAGGTGGCACCGCCCACGATCTTCGCCGTCGGGAGGCTGGAGAGGATCAAGGGCTTCGACCTGCTCCTGCGCGCCTTCGCGCGCATGGGCGAGCCCGCCGGCCTCCGGCTCGTGCTCGCGGGTTCGGGATCACAGCGCCTCGCGCTGGATCACCTCGCCTCAGAGCTGGGAGTGACACCCGATGTGCACCTCGTCGGCCCCCTGGACCAGGGCGCCGTCGATGCCTGGATGCGTCGGAGCGACCTCGTCGTCCTGCCGTCCCGGCGCGAGGCCTTCGGCATCGTGGCCCTCGAGGCGTGGCGCTCGGGCACTCCGCTTGTGGCCACGAGCCTGGGGGGCCCAGCATCGTTCGTGCGACATGACGTCGATGGGCTGCTCGTCGACCCAACGGACGTGGATGCCCTGGCCGCCGTCATGATGCGCGTGCTCACGGATCGCGAGACGAGTCGCAGGCTCTCCGTGAACGGCCGCGAGAGACTCGAGGACTTCACCTGGACCCAGACCGCACAACGCTACGTGGGCATCTATGACGACGTGATGCGCGTGCGGTGAGGGAGACGTGCAGCCACGGCCTGCCCCACAGCGCTGGCGAAGACCGTGGGGCTCAGCCGCGCCGCACGCACCCCGTGCTCGATCACGGCACGCCCGTCGTGCTCGCGCGCCCCCTCGCGAGCCGCGTCGACCGCTTGGTGGGCGAAAAGCTCGCGGGTGCGGCGGCGGCCGCGGTCAATGGCCGCCATCGTCATGCCGTCGCTGCGGCGCCGGGCCCGCGACTCGTGCCGAGCGAGGACCGCGAGCCGCTCGTGCATGAGCCGTGACGTAGTCGCGAGAGGCGTTCCCGCCGTGGAGGTGGTAGCGGACGAGCCGGTCGGGCACCATCACCGGGTCGCGGCCGCCCATGGTGAGCCTCAGGAAGAGGTCCCAGTCCTGCGTTTGCATGAGGAGCGGGTCTGAGCCCGCCAACGGCCTCGTAGTCCGCACGTGCGATCAGCGCCGAGCTCAGTAGCGCTGTCTGCGTGCTGAGCAGCCCGCGGTAGGACAACCGCTCGAAGTCCGCGTGCACGACCTCGTCGCGGCGTACCCAGTCGAAACCGGTGCAGTAGAAGGCCGCGCGCGGCTGCGCGCCCACGAGGTCGAGCTGCATGGCCAGCTTGTCGGGCAGCCACTCGTCGTCCTGGTCGAGGAAGGCCACCCAGTCGGCCCCCGCTGCCGCGACGCCGACGTTGCGCGCGACGGAGACGCCGCGGTTGTCCTGGCGCACGAAGGCGACCCGTGGGTCGAGATCGGTCACCCACCCCTGAGGCTCGTACGACCCGTCGTCGACGACGACGACCTCGAGGTCGGCCATGCTCTGGGCGAGCACCGACTCGAGGCACCGGATGAGAAAGTCCCCGGGGTTGTAGGTCGGCACGACCACACTGACTCTAGGCACCTGCCCAAATCTAGTGTTCCCAAGTGCGTCAGGATCATGTGAGAGAGGTCGGTGACGTTCCTGCCCTCGGCACGGGAGAGTGTTGAGCGTGATGACGACGACGTTGGCGGACCTGCCAACGCTCGATGATGTGGATGTGGGAGGCGAGCTGACGCCTTGGAGCTCGGACCGCTCGGCAGTCAGGCGGGAGAGGCCTTGCGGATGAAGGCGATTCCAGGGTGGACATGGACTTCTGCGACGCCGGGCTGCACGACCACAGCTGGTCGTGGCCCCCACTCTGGATGGTCGCGATAGATGGGGTCGTCGAGCTGTACGTCGCTCACGAGCGCGGCGATGAGGCCAATCGCCGTCGTCGCGTCGGCTGGGATCATCCCTCCGAAGTCCGGCCAGTAACTTGTCGACAGGTCCTCGATGACGTACCAGCCACCCGGGCTCACGCAGGGGAAGAGCGCTCGGAAACTGGCCCACTGGTGTTCAGCGACGTGTGAGCCATCATCGATGACGACGTCGAGCCGACCACCGAGCGCCTGCACAACGTTGGCCAGATCGTCGGTCGATGACTGGTCGGCTCGAAAGAACCGGACCCGCGGCCCCAGATCGACCACCTTCGGGTGGATGTCGATGCCCGCTATGACGGACCGGGGGAAGTAGTCGCGCCACATCTTGAGCGACCCGCTCGGTAGCGGCAAGGCGTCGTTGCCCACGCCGATCTCCAGGACGACGTTGGCGCGCATCCGCATCGACCGCAAATAGTTGGCGTACAGCGGCAGGTAGCCGTGAGTTGTCTTGTCCGTGTCGCCGTAGAAACGCCCGACCCAGTACAGCCGGTTGGCGGCGCCCAGGACGAGCCCGATTGAGCGGTGCCGTGCGGCATCCCTGACCAAGCGGCGAATCGTGGGTTGCATCCACGCATTCTGTCGCGCGCGTGCATCGACGGAGCCCTGAGCGCAGCCTCGCCGCGATGCCCCATGAGCCCTGCGCTCGAACGCAGCTGGGTGGGGCACCCAGCGAACCTAGGTCTTGCGCCAGAAGACCCCGCCCCAGTCGATGGGAACGATCTCGTCGGTGATGCGGTAGGCGGACCTGTAGTCGTCGGTCGCCTTCCGACAGCCCTCGAGGTTGTAGTCGTCGACGATGCAGAATCCGCGGGGCGACAACTTGGGGTAGAGCGCCTCCAGTGCCTGCATCGTCGATGAGTACATGTCTCCATCGAGGCGGAGGACAGACAACCGGTCGATCGGTGCCGTCGGCAGGGTGTCGGCGAACCAACCCTCAAGGAACCGGACCTGGTCATCGAGAAGGCCGTAGCGGCGGAAGTTGTGCTTCACGATGTCAACGCCGACGCGAAGGACGTCAACCGAGAAGTGCTGGTCCCCCGCATCCGCGGGGTAGCGGTGTGGATCCGGTGGCGGAAGCCCACGGAACGAGTCCGCTGCCCAGACGGTGCGGTTGGTGACCCCGTGCGCCTTCAACACCGCGCGCATGAAGATGACAGCGCCGCCGCGCCACACCCCGGTCTCGATGAGATCGCCAGGGACGCCCTCTTCGAAGCACGGTTTCGATGCACTCCTGCAGGTTGTTCATCCGTTTCAGGCCGATCATGGACTCGGCGCGCGCCGGCCAGTCCATACCTTCCTCACGCAGGGCGGCGTCATACGGGACCTTCTTGACGAGCTCGATCCCTCGACGGTCGAACGCGGCCAGTGTGAAGTTCCGAACTCGCCCCCGCAGGCTGCGGGAAGAGGGGTCGGGTTTCAGGATGTGGTCACTGTCCTCGAGGACCGATCGGGTCAAGACGCCTTTGAGGAGGTCGAGGTAGAGGCTCGCATCCCGAGGATCGGCTCCCTGCGACATGGCTGCACGATACCGGCTCCCCTCGTCCGGAGGCGTCGCCCGACACGGCACCCCGCTCGGAGCCGGCGCGACCCTCGGGGCTGCGATCGACGACAGGCTGGGAGTTCGGTGCTCAACCGGGTGCGTCCGAGCCTGCGCCACCCCTCGGCCGATGGGCCCGTGCCGAGGATGGCGATCCTTGTGCGCGCCCTCCTCGCTCCGGGGACCCCTCAACCCCGCCCGCCACGGTCCCCCAGCCCCGCCACCGAGTGACTGAGCAGACCCACGACCCGCCCGCCCCACGGAGCCACGGCCCGTGGGAGCACTCGGGTGATGGCGTCCCCGTCGCGCGGCGTCAGGCCGACGTGGAGGAGGCGCAGCCCGCCGAGGTAGACGAGCAGGCCCGCGAGTCCCGCGGCAGCGGCACGCAGCCAGGCGTTGCCGCCCAGCCCCAGCGCGGCGACGGCCGCCGGGAGCGCGATGGCCTGCCCCCACCAGAGCGGGGCCGAGTCGCGCATGAGGAGGCGGAGGGGCAGCCCGAGCAGACGGATCTCGGTGCGCCCGAGCAAGGCAAGGCTGAGCAACGTCCCCGCGACGTTGGCGATGACGGCCCCCCAGACACCGATGCGGGGCACGAGCGCGACCGCGAGCGCGACATCGACCGCGAGGGCGACGACATAGGCACGCAGCAGGGCACCGCCCGAGAGCCGGGCCGATACGAACGCCACCACAGGCGTGGCGGTGAGGACGAGGGCGCCGGCGAGGCTGAGGGCGATGAACAGCGGTGCGGCCGAGGCGAACTCCCCGCCGTAGAGCACAGGAACGAGCACCGCGAGAGGCACGACGGCGACGGCAACGATGAGGCCGGCGACCGTCGAGCCAGCGCGGATGACGCGGCGGAAGGCATCCGGGACGGCGGACGCCTCCACCTCGCGCAGCCCCGAGATGGCCGGGACGAGCGGACCGACGAAGGCCTGCGCCGGCGCGAAGACGTGGGACGCGAGACCGAACGCCAGGGCGAAGACCCCGAGCGCCGTGGGCGTGGAGAGCCAGTTGAGGACGAAGACCTCGCTGCGTGAGATGACCAGGCCGCCCACGACACCGGCGAGTCCCACGGGCAGTGCGAACCGCCAGAAACCCGGCGGCATGGAGCGGAACAGCCGCGGGCTCAGCACTGCGCGACGGTACGCGTGCGAGATGGGGATCATGCAGAGCAGCAGCCCGATCCCGCTGACGACGAGCCGGGACGTCCAGATCGCGTCGGGGTTGCGGGTGCTGAGTGCGACGACAGTCACGACGACCTGCATGACGAGGCTGATCACGAGCACGATCTGCGCGGCTTGAGCCGTCTTGTTCTCGATCGTCAGGCAGGCCACCGTGCCGTCGAGCGCGGCCGGCAGGACGACCCCGAAGACGACGGCCACGGCCATCGCCTGCGGTGACACGTCGGCGACGAGCAGCACGAGCAGCGAGAGCACCGGCATGACGACAAGGAGTCGGAAGCCCTGTGCCTGGGAAAGCAGGCGCGCCACGTCGCCTCGACGACCTGCGGCATGCGCCTTCGCCCCGAACTGGATGACGGCCGCGGTGAAGCCGCCCGCCATGAGGGCCGACACGACCTCCATGAGGGCGGTGAGGAAGGCGAGCCGCCCGTAGTCCGGGGCGCCCAGGGTGCGCGCAACGAGCAGGTTCACGACGAAGGCGACGGGAAGGGAGATGAAGGTGTGGATCACGGTCCAGATGGCGCCGCGCACCGCACCGCTCTGCAGCCCCTGCGGGGTCTGAAGGCCCGGCACACCGTCCGGCTCGAGGCCCGGCAGACCGCCTTGGCCCGATCCCGGCAGACCGCCGGGACCGCTCCCGGGCTTGGGGTCAGGTCGGTCGTCGGGCCGGTCGACCGTCACCTGACCACCCTTCTGCCCAGTGGGCCCGTGACGCGCGTGGTCGTCGGTCGACTGTTCCCGCCGTATGGACCCTCCCCCACCACCTGCGCCTCAGCCTTTCCGTGAGTCTCACAGGAGCGTACGGCCTCGTCGTGCGTGTCGACCGGTCGCAACCTCGGCGTGGCTCTCACCGCCAGTCGTCGAGCACCCCACGGAGCCGTTGCGCCGACGCGCCCCAGGTGAAGGTCGACGCGTTCGCGCGCCCGCGGCGCACGAGTTCGGACCGCGCTGCGGCATCCCCCTCGAGCGCAAGCACCGCCTGCGCGATCGCCGCGGGGTCCGCGACGTCACAGAGCACGGCCCCCAGCCCCGCGACCTCGGGCACTGACGCGGCGCTGACGGCGACGACAGGGCACCCACGGCGCTGCGCCTCGACGACAGGGATGCCGAATCCCTCATAGCGAGAAGGGAACACGAGAGCCGCGGCGTGGTCGTAAAGCCAGACCAGCTCCGCGTCGGAAAGCCGTCCGGCGAAGGTGGCACGGGTCCAGCGCTCGGTGCCGGCGTCAGCGAAGATCCGCGCAGAACCCCGTGCACCGACGACGATGCTGTCGAGCCCAGACGGCCTCGAGCGCGTCGAGCGCCGGCGCGAGGTTCTTGTGGCGCGCGAAGGTGCCGACGCAGAGGACGAACGGCGCGGGCACCCCTCCGTGCGGCACCGCGCGCAGAGCCGGAGCATCCAGGACCGGGGGCACTGGGACGACGTCGTCGACGTGGTCACAGCCGTTGGGCACGACGGTAACCCGTGCCGGGTCGATGCCGAGCACCTCCTCGAGCTCGGCCTTGCTGAACTCCGACACCGTGAGCACGTGGGCGGCCCGCCGGGCCAGCACCCGGTAGAGCAGCCGGTACCAGCCGCCGAAGACGGCGCTGTACGTCTCCGGGAACCGGAAGACCGAGACATCGTGCAGCGTCACCACCTGACGCCGGCCGAGCAGCGGCGCGGGCCCGCCCAGGCTGAGCAGCAGGTCGCGGCGTGCGGCCCAGGGCAGCGCGACCTGCTCGAAGAGCTGCCCGCGCAACCGGGAGCGACGCACGACCACCGCGGCCGCCAGCTCGTCCGGGACCACCGCGTCGCGCGGCACGTGAAGGACGATCTCGCCGGGCCGGTCGCGTGCGAGGCGCCGAAGCAGCTCGTACGCGTAACGTTGGGTACCGGTCATGGCCTGCGCGAGCGGTCTTGCCGTTCACCGCGAGGGTCATCGTGAGAGCATCCATTGGGTCCTCCGACGCGCGGGGCGCCCTGCCTGGGCTCACGATGAGAACGTATCCGCTGCGTGCGCCCGAGAGGAGCAGGATGACCGAACGCCCGACCGTCGCCATCGCGCACGACTACCTCACGCAACGAGGGGGTGCTGAGCGGGTCGTGCTCGCGCTCCACCGCGCCTTCCCCGACGCGAGCATCCACACGATGCTCTACGACGCCGACGGCACCTTTCCGGAGTTCCGTGGGGCGCGCATCGTCACGTCGCCGATCAACCGGATCGGCGCCGTTCCGCCGTGACCACCGCGTCGCGCTGCCTTTGCTGCCGTATGCCGTGTCGCGCCTTCCCATCGACGCCGACGTGGTCGTGGCGTCGAGCTCCGGGTGGGCGCACGGCGTGCCGACGACGGGTCGCAAGCTGGTCTACTGCCATGCTCCAGCCCGCTGGCTCTATCAGGCCGACGCCTATCTCGGGGACAGTGGGAGCCGGTCGGCGCGGGCGCGCGCCCTCAGCGTGCTCGGCGGCTGGCTCCTACGGTGGGACCGACGGGCCGCGGCGTCGGCGGACCGCTACCTCGCGAACTCCAGGGCGGTGCGCGAGCGCATCTCGACGGCGTACGGCATCGACGCGAAGGTGCTCCCACCGCCCCGCGGCATCGACGAGCAACGGCGCACACGAGCGCGTCGCGGCCCTGGCGGACTGGGCCGACAACGGCTATCTCCTCATCGTGTCTCGGCTGATGCCCTACAAGAACGTCGACGTCGCCATCGAGGCGGTGCGTGGTCGTCCCGAGCGGCTCGTCGTCGTCGGGCACGGGCCGCTGTCCAACCAGCTCCAGGCGGGCGCACCGGCCAACGTGCGCATGCTCAGCGACCTGTCGGACGCCGCGCTCAGGTGGACCTACGCCCACGCGCGGATCCTCCTGGCCCCGAGTCTGGAGGACTTCGGCCTGACGCCCCTCGAGGCAGCGACGTTCGGAGTCCCGACGCTGGCTCTGCGCGGTGGCGGCTACCTCGACACCATCGACGAGCACGTCAACGGAGCCTTCTTCGCCGAACCCGACCGTCGCCGACCTGCGGAGCGCGATGGCCGCCTCGAGCGAGCGCTCGTGGGACCGGGACGCGATCCGGGAGCAGGCAGACGGCTTCTCCGAGGAGCGCTTTCGCGTCCGGATCCGCGCCGAGGTCAACCGCCTGCTGGCGACGGGATCGTCGGATCATGCGCATGACGAGCAACCATGCCGCGCCGTGCGCCCCGACGAGGATCGCCAGCACCGATAGGTATTCGGGCCGGGGCGGGCAGCAGCCCACCTACACTGTGCGCGTGGAGGACACGAGGGCGGCCCCGGCGCCTGATCCGGAGGCCGACGACGGCCCTGTCCTCGACGTCGGCGCCGACGACGACGACCCCGCCGAGCGTTCGAGGCGACGGCGCCGCAACCGCACGGTGCTCGTCGTCGCGCTCGTCCTGCTGCTCGTCCCGGTCCTCGTGGTCGGGGGCTACCTCGCGTGGCTCAACCAGATCGTCACGAACAACGTCAAGAACGAGCTGCTGCTGCCGGACGGTTCTGCAGCCGGGGCACTGCCCACTGACGCAGGCGGCAACCCGGTGCCGCTGCCGGCCGGCAAGGGGACGAACTACCTCATCATCGGCGGGGACGCGGGCCCGGGGCGCTCGGGATCGCGCTCCGACGTCATGGTGCTCGCACACGTGCCGGCCGACCACCGAAACGTCACCCTCATCCACTTTCCCCGCGACCTCTACGTGTCGATCCCCGGCAAGGGCAAGAACAAGCTCAACGCCGCGTACGCCTTCGGCGGCGCGCCGCTGCTCGTCACCACGATGCAGAACCTGCTCGGCGTCAAGATCGACCACGTGGCGATCACCGGCTTCGAGAACTTCAAGGCGATGACGGACGCCGTGGGTGGTGTCGACGTCGACGTCGAGGAGGCGAGCAACAGCGACGGCAATCAGTTCGACGAGGGCGTCATGCACATGGACGGCACCCAGGCGCTCGCCTTCGTCCGCGAGCGCAAGCAGCTCAGCGAAGGTGACATCTCGCGCGGCCGACGCCAGCTGGCCGTGATCAAGGCGATCATGCTCAAGGGCCTGAGCCGCGACGTCATCACCAACCCGCTCCGGCTCAAGGACTTCCTCCAGGCGGCCACCGACAACCTCACGGTCGACCAGACGCTCGACGTCGGCACCATGCGCTCGGAGGCCGTCGCCATGCGCGGACCTGCGCGGCAGCGACGTCCGCTTCATCACCGCCCCGTTCAGCGGCTTCGGCACGAGCCCTGAGGGCGCCTCGATCGACATCGTCGACCGGGGCCGCATGAGCGACCTCGGCACGGCCATCCGTGAGGACTCGCTTGAGACCTACCAGTGAGGCCGGCTACAGCGACGCCACGTTCGGTACCCGCACCAGCCGCTTCTTCCACCTGAGGAAGGGCATCTCGAGCCATCGATATGACACTGCCGCCATGCCAACACCCGCGAGCGCCCCAAGCACCGTCCGCGTCAACACCGGCAGGCCGAGGTCCACCTGGTGCATCGCCAAGCTGATCATCGGCCAGGTGAAGAGATAGATGCCGTAGGCCCTTCTACCCGTCCAACGCAAGGGTGCCCAGGCCAGCCCGCGAGACGCCAAGGTCGCCGGCGCCGACACGAGCAACAGCACGAGGAGTGCCGACAGCAGCCCCGGGACGCTGGCAGGACCGGACATCGGCACACCCTCGAGCAGGCTGGGTGTCAAGAGAAGGGCCAGCAGCGTGCCAAGCACCGGAAGTGCCAACGGCGTGGCCGCCGACCGCAGCCGGTGCGCCAGCACGTGTTGCCTCGAGATGAAGGCGGCGGCGCAGCCGAACACGAGGGGAACGCTCCGAAGATAGGACTGCCGCACTCCATCCCAGTACTCCGGCCATTCGGACACCATGACGAGCGCAGATCACGAGTATCGCCATGATGCCCAGACTGCGGTGCCATCGTCGGACCGAGGCCAGACCGATGAGGATGATCGGCCAGACGAGGTAGAAGTGCTCTTCGATCGACAACGTCCACGTGTGCTCCAGCAGTGGCATGTCGTGCCCGCTGCTGAAGTTCCACCAGTTCGACAGATAGAGCAGTGCGGCCACGGCCCCCGGCAACACGCTCTCGAGGTGGCCTGACACAAGGGCCAAACCCACCACGCCCGCCACGACCACGACGAGTGCGGGCACGAGTCGCAATGCTCGTCGGGTGTAGAAGGCCCTGAGGTCGATCGATGCCGCTGCAGACCGTTCCCTCAACAGGAGCGAGGTGATGAGAAAGCCGCTCAATGCGAAGAAGACGTCAACGCCGGCAGACCCGTGACGCGCCCATTCCAGCGGCAGGTGAGATAGAACCACGACGAGGACGGCGATTGCGCGCAGCCCATCCAGGGCCGGCCAATACGGCGATCCCGTGGAGCCGGACGTTCGCGATCCGGTGCCGGGATCGGCCGTCGACACCTATGCCAGCTTCCACGTGGTGAGGTCGGCGGGGGCCTTCCAGACCTGGTCGCCCACGGCCATCCAGCCAGCCCCCGCGACCACGGAGAGTGCGACCTGGCCCGCTTTCGACGGCACGCTCGAACCCACGCACGCGACGTTCTCGAGGCCCCTGCCCTTCGCGACCCGCACCACTTGGATGCCTGCGCAACCGCCACCGACCCGCGCGACGTAGGTGGTGAGCCGATCGGCCTCGATGCGGTTGCCGAGCGCCAGGCCACCGGCAACAGCACCCGAGTCGACCCACGTGCCACCGCCGTCGTTGGTCACCTTCACGTCACCGTCGGCGCACAGGGCCTGCGCCTGGCTGGCGGACGTGCGGGACAGGTCGATGACGTCGGTCGAGGGACCGCACGGCTGGGCGCGGTCGTCCTGCGGTGTCAGCACGTCGGTCGCCTCGTCGAGCTGTCGGGCCCAACCTCCGGCGACGCTCGTCGGTGCCTGCCAGGTCTCGCCACGGTCGTTGCTGGCGAACTGCTTGAGCACGCAGTCGGCCCCGGCCCCGACAGCGAAGACACGGTCCTGGTCGAGCGGCTGGATGCGGGTCACGGCGCGCGACGGGCTCTTCGTCGTGTCCCACGTCTCGCCGCCGTCGCCGGTGACGGAGATGGCCGACCCGCCCTCGGCGCACGAGCCGGTGGCGGCGCGCCACGCGGTCGTGCCGTCGAGGGAGCCCAAGGTGACGGCCACCGGCGACGGCGGCCAGCGCCTGCGCGGGCGTGCCGGTCGATGCTGAGGTGGCAGTGGCCGCTCGGCGTCGAGGTCGACGAGGGTCGCGCTGTCGTCGTCACCGCGACCGTCGGCTCGGCCACGGGAGCCTCGCTCCCGGCGAGTCGCCCGGGACGTAGGGCGAGCACGACGAGCGCGACGTCCAGCGCGAGGAAGGCCACGAGACCTATCGTGGCCACCTTGTTGCGCATGCCTTCCCCCAACTTCGTCTCCGCAGCCCTGCCGGGCCACATCGTACGAGTCCGCAGCGCCAGCCGCCGCTTCCGGCTAGACGTCGGGCGGTCGCAGGGCCGGTCCCACGACGAGCAGGGCCTTCTCGATCTCGCTCGCCATGTTGGCGTATGCAGCCGCGTCGCGTCCGTAGGGGTCGGGGATGTCTGCTTCGTCCGCCGGTCGCGCCCTGACGAGGCCACGACGGGTGAAGGCGATCTCGGCGAGGCGTCGCGCCCACGGCAGACCGGGGTCGAGGGCGGCCCCCGCCTCCCAAGGTCGGCGTCGCGCAGCAGGTCCGCGAGCTCGCCGAGGGTGAAGGTGCGCCGCAGCACGCTGGGGTTGACCCGGACGACCTCGGCGCGGTGGGCCTGGCTGGCGGCCAGGACGAGGTCGGCCTGGACGAGGATGGCGCCCGTCACCTGGCGTGACGCGAAGCCGCTGGCGTCCGCTCCCACCGACTCCAGGGCTCGCACCGACCCCGGCTCGACGGGTGCACCGACAAGGGCCCGGGTGCCCGCGCTCGAGACGACGAGGTCGGTGTCGGCGAGCATCGCGGCGAGGCGGCGCTCGATGTAGGGCGACCGGCACACGTTGCCGGTGCAGACCGCGAGCACCCGACCGACGGCCGGGACGGGTCTCGCGCCCGGACCGGTGCCTGATCCCGCTGCTTGGTCGGTCACGGCGCGCCAGGCGCTCCGCCGCGACGCGCGGCCGCGTCCGAGCGGCGGCTCGCCAGCGAGTCGACGAAGGAGATGCACGCCTCGAACGTCGGCAACAGGCCCTCGTCGAGCGCGGCCTGGACGGTGGGCGCCGCCGCATCCTTGGCCGACAGTCGCGGCTCGAAGTCCTCGGGCAGCTTCAGGCCGATGCGCGGGTCCAGCGGGTTGATCGCCCGCTCCCTGGCGACGTTGTAGACCTCCGAGCAGAGGTAGACGGCGGTGCCGTCCTCGAGGCAGGCCAGGGCATGGCCGAGGCCCTCCGAGAGGTAGACGGCGCGACGGTCGACCGTGTCGAGCACGACGGAGTCCCAGGTGCCGAACGTCGGGGACCCGACCCGAAGGTCGACGACGAAGTCGATGAAGAGCCCGCTCGTGGCGGTGACGTACTTCGCCTGCGAGGGCGGCACGTCCGCGTAGTGAAGCCCTCGCAGGGCGCCGGCCGTCGACACGGAGATGTTCGTCTGGCGCACGTCCAGCTCGTGCCCGATCGCGGTGGCGAGGTGGTCGGCGCGGAAGCCCTCGAGGAAGACGCCCACGCTCGTCGGGGAACTGCCGGGGTGTGACCTCCCAGGCGCCGGCGATCGACAGCGGACGAATCTCCATCAGATCTCCTGGGCCTCGGCGAGCAGCGCGTGCAGGTAGAGACCGTAACCGCTCTTGGCCTGCTCGTCGGCGTGCCGGCGCAGTCCCTCGTCGTCGAGCCACCCGTTGCGCCAGGCGATCTCCTCGACGCAGCCGATCTTCTGGCCCTGCCGCGCCTCGACGACGTGGACGTACTGGCTCGCCTCCATGAGGCCCGTGAAGGTGCCGGTGTCGAACCACGCGGTGCCCCGCGGCAGCGGCGTCACGGTGAGGCTGCCGCGGCGGAGGTACTCGTCGTTGACGGCCGTGATCTCGAGCTCGCCGCGCTCGCTCGGCTCGAGGCCGCGCGCGATCTCCACGACGTCGTTGTCGTAGAAGTAGAGGCCCGGCACCGCGTAGTTGGACTTGGGCCGGGCCGGCTTCTCCTCGATCGAGAGCACCGTGCCGTCGGCGTCGAACTCGACGACGCCGTATGCCGTCGGGTCGGCGACGCGGTAGGCGAACACGTGACCCCCGCGCACGTCGGTGTTGTCGCGGAGGCGACGGCCCAGACCGGGGCCGAAGAAGATGTTGTCGCCGAGCACGAGGGCGACCTCGTCGTCCCCGATGAAGTCGGCACCGAGGATGAACGCCTGGGCGAGTCCGTCGGGACTGGCCTGGACGGCATACGTGATCGACATGCCCCACTGCGAGCCGTCGCAGAGCAGCCGCTCGAACTGCGGGCCGTCCTGCGGCGTGGTGATGACGAGGACGTCGCGGATGCCAGCCATCATCAGCGTCGACAGCGGGTAGTAGACCATCGGCTTGTCGTAGACCGGCATGAGCTGCTTGCTGATGCCGCGGGTGATGGGGTGCAGCCGCGTGCCCGAGCCGCCGGCCAGGATGATGCCCTTCATGGCCACGCAGCCTATGCGCTCGACGACGCGCGACGTCTCACCAGGTCGACGCCGTACGTCCCATGCCGCGGTAGTCCCAACCCGCCTCGGCCCACGCCCGCGCATCGAGCGCGTTTCGGCCGTCGATGATGCGGGGCACGGCGACGAGGGACTTGGCGTACGAGGGGTCGAGCCTGACGTAGTCGCGCCAGGCCGTGAGCAGCATGACGAGGTCGGCTCCCTCGAGCGCCTCGTCGGCGCTGTCGACGATGTGCAGGTCGGGTCGGGCGAGGCGCACGGCCTGCGCCCCGGCTGGGTCGGTCGCCACGACGTTGGCTCCCCGACCCCAGAGCCGACCGGCGATGTCGAGCGCCGGTGAGTCGCGCACGTCGTCGCTGTCGGGTTTGAAGGACAGTCCCAGCACGGCCACCCTGAGGCCGACGAGCCGGCCGCCGCACATCTGTGCGGCGAGCTCGACGGCGTGGTCGCGGCGGCGCATGTTGATCGAGTCGACCTCGCGCAGGAAGGTCAGCGACTGGTCGACGCCCAGCTCGCCCGCGCGGGCCATGAAGGCGCGGATGTCCTTGGGCAGGCAGCCACCGCCGAAGCCGATGCCGGCCTGGAGGAACTTCGGTCCGATGCGGTCGTCGTGGCCGATCGCCTCCGACAGCCGGGTGACGTCGGCGCCCGTGGCATCGCACAGCTCCGCCATGGAGTTGATGAACGAGATCTTCGTGGCGAGGAAGCTGTTGGCGGCGACCTTGACCAGCTCGGCGGTCGGATAGTTGACGAGCAGACGCGGCGTGCCGGCGTCGAGGATCGAGCGGTAGACCTCGTCGAGGGCGGCTCGACCGATCTCGCCCCGGTCGCGGTCTTCCGGCAGGCCGTAGACGACCCGGTCGGGCCGGGTCGTGTCCGCGATGGCATACCCCTCCCGGAGGAACTCCGGGTTCCAGACGACGATGGCGTCGAGGCCGGCGTCCGTGAACCGGTCGGCGATCGACGCGGCGGTGCCGACGGGCACGGTCGACTTGCCGACGACGACCGCTGGTGCGGTGTCCGAGCGGGCGTGCTCGATGAGGAAGGACACCGCGGTGTCGACCTGGGTGAGGTCAGCGGCGTAGCTGCCCCCGCGTTGCGGGGTGCCGACCGCGAGGAAGTGCAGCCGTGCATCACCGATCGATGCGGGGTCGGTCGTGAAGTGGAGGCGACCCGAGGCGAGCGCGCGCTGCAGCACCTCTTCGAAGCCGGGCTCGTGGAACGACGGCATGCCGCGGCTGAGCCGGTCGACCTTGGCCGCGTCGATGTCGAGGGCGATCACCTCATGGCCGATGTCGGCCATGCATGCAGCATGCACGGCGCCCAGGTAACCGCATCCGATGACCGAGATCTTCACGGTCGGCAGCATAACGAGCACATCGTGGGGAGCACGGGAACCGCCTCGGTAGGGTGTGCGCCATGCGACTGCTCGTCACCGGAGGTGCCGGTTTCATCGGTTCGAACTTCGTCCTGCGGGCGCGTGAGACCCGTCCTGACTGGGTGCTGACGGTGATCGACTCGATGACGTATGCGGCCAACCGGGCCTCGCTCGCACCAGTGCTCTCCGATCTCGGCGGTGACGGGTCGGTCGAGCTCGTTGAGGGCTCCGTCGCCGACGCTGCCCTCGTCGACCGGCTCGTCGAGGACCACGACGCCGTCGTGCACTTCGCCGCCGAGTCCCACAACGACAACAGCCTCGACAGCCCGTGGCCCTTCGTCGAGAGCAACGTCGTCGGCACCTTCACGGTGCTCGAGGCGGTGCGCCGGCACGGCAAGCGCCTCCACCACATCTCGACCGACGAGGTCTACGGCGACCTCGAGCTCGACGACCCTCAGCGCTTCACGGAGGCCACGCCGGTGAACCCGTCGAGCCCCTACTCGGCGACGAAGGCGAGCGCGGACCTGCTCGTGCGGGCCTGGATCCGCTCCTTCCACATCACCGCGACGGTGTCGAACTGCTCGAACAACTACGGCCCGCGCCAGCACGTCGAGAAGTTCATCCCGCGCCAGATCACCAACATCCTCGAGGGCACCAAGCCCAAGCTCTACGGCTCGGGCCTCAACGTGCGCGACTGGATCCACGTCGACGACCACAACGACGCGGTGGTGGCGATCCTGGAGCAGGGCCGGTCGGGCGAGACGTACCTGATCGGCGCGGACGGGGAGCAGAACAACCGCGACATCGTCGCCCTGCTCCTCGAGCTCATGGGCAAGCCGGCCGACTGGTTCGAGCACGTCAACGACCGCCCCGGCCACGACCTGCGCTACGCCATCGACTCGAGCAAGCTGCGGGCCGAGACCGACTGGCGCCCGCGCTACTCCGACATCCGCTCCGGACTCGCCGCGACCATCGAGTGGTACCAGGCCAACGAGGACTGGTGGCGCAGCTCGAAGCGTCGACGCCGAGCACGTCTACGCCAGGCTCGGCCGGTGACCGCTCCCTCCTGGGCCACGGCCCCGCTGCGCGTGCTCGTGACGGGTGCGGGCGGCATGCTCGCGCTCGACCTCGTGCCCGCCCTGCGGGACGCGGGGCACACCGTCACCGCCCTCGGCCGACCCGACCTGGACGTGACTGACGCCGGCGGAGTGCATCGCCGGCGTCGCGGGACACGACCTTGTCATCAACACGGCGGCATACACCGACGTGGACGCTGCTGAGACCGACGAGGCAACCGCGTTCAACACCAACGCCGTGGGCGCTGCCAACCTCGCGCGCGCATGCGCCCACGCCGGCGCCCGCATGGTGCAGATCTCGACCGACTACGTCTTCGACGGCACGGCCACCGAGCCGTATGCCGTGAACCATCCGACGGCGCCCCGCTCGGCCTACGGCCGCACCAAGGCGGCCGGCGAGTGGGCGGTGCAGGCGCGTCTGCGCCGACCACTGGATCCTGCGCACGGCGTGGCTCTACGGCAGCGGCGGCCCGAACTTCGTCTCGACGATGCTGCGCCTGGCCGCCGAGCGCGACACCCTCAGCGTCGTCGACGACCAGCACGGGCAGCCCACCTCGACCAGGGCGCTCGCGGACCTGGTCGTGCGGATGGTCGCTGCCCATGCGCCTGCCGGCACCTACCACGGCACGGCGTCGGGCCAGACGACGTGGTGCGGCTTTGCCCGCGCCATCCTCGAGGGCTCCGGCCACGACCCGGCGCGCGTCCACGGCATCACGACCGACGACTACCCGCGGCCCGCGGCCCGGCCCGCCTACGGAGTGCTCTCCCACGACACGCTCATCGCCGCCGACGTCGAGCCGATCGGCGACTGGCGGGCCGGTCTGGCCGCACACCTCGCCGCAGGGTGACGGTCACGTCGATGCCTAGGGCGGCGGGCAGCCCACCGGCACCGGGAGCGATCTCACGGAGCCGAGAAGGTCTCGGTGTGCATCGTCGGTCGGAGCTGCAGCGGTCCACTACGCTGCCAGCACCGGAGTGCGGGCGGGCGTGGCGCCAGCCCCAAGCCACGACAGCCCCGACAGCCCCGCACCGCCCACGCTGGAGGAGACCGAGATGTACACCCCCAAGCTGCGCTCACGACTGGCCGTCGAGGCGCTCGGCACCTTCTGGCTCGTCTTCATCGGCTGCGGCTCGGCGGTGTTCAACGGCAGGTTCCTTCGGCAGGCGCTGTCCGACGACTACCCCGTCAACTACGGGATCGGCCACCTCGGCGTGGCCATCGCCTTCGGCCTCGCGCTGGCGACGATGGCCTACGGCGTCGGTCACGTGTCGGGGGCCCACTTCAACCCCGCCGTGACGCTCGGCATCGCGGTGGCCCGGCGCTTCGACTGGAAGGACGTGCCGGCCTACCTCGGCGCGCAGGTCGGAGGCGGCCTGCTCGCGGGTGCCGCGCTCGCTGGCCTGCTCAAGAGCCAGGGCCTGCCGGTCACGGGCAACCTCGCCGCCAACGGCTACGGCGAGCACTCGCCCGGGGGCTTCGGCCTCGGCGCCGTGCTCGTCGTCGAGGCGCTCGTCACGGCGTTCTTCGTCTACATCGTCCTCGGTGCCACGAAGTCCGACGCCCCCCAGGGCTTCGCCCCGCTCGCGATCGGCTTCGGCCTGCTCGTCGCCTACCTCGTGGCGATCCCCGTCAGCAACGGTTCGATCAACCCGGCCCGCTCCACGGCGGTCGCCTTCTTCAACGGCAACGACGCCGGTCCGCAGCTCTGGGCGTTCTGGGTCGCTCCGATCGTCGGCGCCCTCATCGCCGGGGCGACCTTCGCGTGGATCACCGGCGAGGACCGCGCCGAGATGGACATCGACGGTTCGACCGACGACATCGACAACGCAGCCCGTGACGAGGCCGGTCGGCCGGTCCTCGACGACTGAGCCGGTTGCCCCCGGTGCCCGTACCAGGCCGAGCGGAGCGTGCCAGGCGTCACTCGGCGGCAATCAGCCGGCGGTCGTGCCCCGACCTGCGGGCCGCACCAGGCCGTAACTCACAGCAGAAGACACTACAGCATGAGGCTTCAGATCCAGGAAATGAAGTTATGATGTTCAGATGCCTGCGATGAAGCCTCCTGCTTCTTCTGTCGCGCTCATCGGTGACGTGGTGCGCTCTCGCACCCGGGTCGACCGACAGGCCCTGCACGACGAGCTCTCGCGGGCACTCGCCGACACCAACGCTGCGGTCGAGGCCGACGACGACCTCGTCATCACGTTGGGTGACGAGTTCCAGGGCGTCTACTCCACCCTGGGGCGGGCGCTCACGGCGAGCTTCCTCGTGCGCGCCGCACTGCACCCACGCACCGACGTCCGCTTCGGGATCGGGCGCGGCTCCGTCACGACCCTGGACCCGGTGCGCGGCATCCACGACGGGCCGGCGTACTGGGCAGCCCGTGACGCGATCACCGCGGCGGAGCAGCGCGCCCTCAAGGCCCAGACGCGCACCTCGCGTACGGCATACGCCGGCCCCGACGCGCCGGGCACGGTCGGAGCGGTGCAGGCGGCCCTCGACTGTCTGGACTTCATGGTTGGCTCCATGTCGACCACCTCACGCGAGATCCTCGGAGGCCTCATGCGCGGGCACACGCAGCAGGACCTGGCCGACCAGGCGGGCATCAGCGCGTCGGCGGTGTCCCAGCGGGTGCGGCGAGACGGGCTCGGCGTCGCGGTGGAAGCGATGCAGCGGCTCGGGGAGCTCCCGTGACCTGGCTCGCCATCGTGCTCATCGGGCTCGGCACCGGTGACCTCGTGCGATCCTCGACGTGGTCCGCGTGCACGCGTGGCGGCCCACGTCGCGACGCCGACCGTCGTGGCGGTCGTGGCCGTGCTGGCCGACGTCGACGCGTGGCCCGACGTCGTGGCGCTCACGCTCGGGGTCGCGGTGGCCGCGGCGTGGATGGAGCTCTCGCGGCGCACCCAGCTCACCGGCCGGGGTGCGCTCCCCGCCCTCGCCACCTTCGCGGCGCTCGTCGCCGGACTCATCGGCTTCTCCGGCGCAGCGAGCGCGCCCGGCGGTCCGCTCGCGAGCTGGTTGAGCTGGGCCGACCTGCCGGGTGCGACTCCGCCCGGGGTGGACCGCCTGCTCTTGCTCGCCGGCCTCGTCGCCTTCAACATCGCGACCGCCAACGTCATCGTGCGCCTCTTCCTGCTGGCGATCGGGGCGCTGCGCCCGTCGGCGGTCGCCGGCTCCGTCACCGACCATCTCGCCACCCGCGAGCGGCCACGTCGACCGCCTCAAGGGCGGCCGGCTGCTGGGACCGATGGAGCGGCTCGTCATCCTCGGCCTCGGCCTCGCGGGCGAGTTCGGCGCCGCCGGCCTCGTCATCGCCGCCAAGGGGCTGCTGCGCTTCCCCGAGATCCAGGTCGCCGCGCGGCAGGGCGCGTCCGGCCGGCCGACGGGGTCGTATGCCGGTGGGCCGGCCGGCATCGACGACGTGACCGAGTACTTCCTCGTCGGCAGCTTCGTCAGCTGGCTCATCGCCCTCGCGACCCTGGCCCTCGCCGCCTGACCAAGCCTGGCGGGTGCCCCTGATAGCGTCGGGACGTCCAGCGACACATCGACGCGAAGGGCCCTTTCCCGTGAGCACAACCCCCGTCAAGGTCGCCGTCACCGGCGCCGCAGGCCAGATCGGCTACAGCCTCCTCTTCCGCATCGCGAGCGGCGCCCTGCTCGGTCCGGACACTCCCGTCGAGCTGCGCCTCCTCGAGATCACGCCCGCCCTCAAGGCGCTCGAGGGCGTCGTCATGGAGCTCGACGACTGCGCCTTCCCGACGCTCGCGAAGGTCGAGATCGGCGACGACGCGACGGCGGTGTTCGACGGAGTCAACCACGCCCTGCTCGTGGGCGCCCGCCCCCGTGGCCCCGGCATGGAGCGCGGCGACCTGCTCGAGGCAAACGGAGGCATCTTCGCGCCGCAGGGAAAGGCGCTCAACGAGGTCGCGTCCGACGACGTCCGCGTCACGGTGACCGGCAACCCGGCCAACACCAACGCGCTCATCGCCATGAGCAACGCCCCGGACATCCCGACCGAGCGCTTCTCGGCCCTGACGCGACTCGACCACAACCGCGCCATCAGCCAGCTCGCTGCGAAGCTCGGCGTGCCCGTCACGCAGATCCGCAGGATGACGATCTGGGGCAACCACTCGGCCACGCAGTACCCCGACCTGTTCCACGCCGAGGTCGACGGACGCAACGCCGCCGAGGCCGTGGGCGACCAGGACTGGCTCGCCGGCACGTTCATCCCGACCGTCGCCAAGCGCGGTGCGGCGATCATCGAGGCCCGTGGTGCGAGCTCCGCCGCATCGGCCGCGTCGGCGACCATCGACCATGCCCGCACCTGGGTGCAGGGCACCGCCGAAGGCGACTGGGTCTCGATGGCGGTCCGTTCCGACGGCTCCTACGGTGTCGAGGAGGGGCTGGTCAGCTCCTTCCCGGTCACCGTCACCGACGGCCGGTGGAGCATCGTCCAGGGCCTCGAGATCGACGACTTCTCCCGCGGCAGGATCGACGCCTCGGTGGCCGAGCTCGCCGAGGAGCGTGACGCCGTCAAGGGGCTCGGCCTCATCTGAGAGCCCACTGCTGACGCGCAAGGGCGCCGACCGGTCGGCGCCCTTGGCCCGCGTCAGCCGAGCCGGACGGCATACGTGGCCTCGATGAGGCGCCGGAAGGTCAGCGAGCTGTGGTCCCGCACGGACGTGCGACGCACCGGGTCGCCCAGGTTGACCGTCGCCGAGGCGACGAGCACCCCGACGCCGAGCGTCACGAGGATGACCACGTCGAGGGTGCGGGACCGGACGTTGAGGCCGCCGGCCTTGCGCGCCGGCCGGGCGACGAGCCGGATCACCGCGCCGAGCAGGAAGCCGACCGCCATGATCCTCCCGCCCCAGCGCAGGTCGGCGAAGCCGATGACGAGCACGCCCACCGCGACGATCGTGGCGATGAGCCACCACCACGACAGGACGACGAAGCCGCTGCCACGCCACTGCATGGCGAGGCTCAGCCCCGCCCGAGCGATGCGGTCACCGCGGCAGCAGCGTGGTGTCGCTCGGCGGCGTCGACGATGTTCGAGAGCAGCAGCGCCCGGGTCATCGGTCCCACACCGCCGGGGTTGGGACTGACCCAGCCGGCCACCTCGCGCCACGTCGGGCGCGACGTCCCCCGCGATCTTGCCCTCGACCCGGCTGACGCCGACGTCGAGCACCGCGGCACCCGGCCTGACCATGTCGCGCGTCACGATGCCGGGCACGCCGGCGGCGGCGATGACGATGTCGGCCCGACGCACCTCCGCGGCGAGGTCGCGGGTGCCGGTGTGGCACAGCGTGACGGTGGCGTTCTCGCTCTTGCGGGTCAGGATCAGCCCGAGCGGCCGTCCGACGGTCAGGCCGCGCCCGATCACCACCACCTTGGCCCCGGCGATCGGCACGTCGAACCGACGCAGCAGCTCGATGCACCCCATCGGCGTGCACGGCAGCGGCGCCGGCTTGCCGAGAGCGAGCCAGCCGAGATTCATCGGGTGCAGGCCGTCGACGTCCTTGGTGGGGTCGACGCGCGAGAGCAGCGCCAGCTCGTCGAGACCGGTCGGCTGCTGCACGAGGAACCCCGTGCAGGCCGGGTCGGCATTGAGCTCGTCGATGACGGCCTCGACCTCCGCCTGCGTAGCGGTGGCCGGCAGGTCGCGGCGGAGGCTGGTGATCCCGATCTGCGCGCAGTCCCGGTGCTTGGCGTTGACGTACCAGTGGCTCCCCGGGTCGTCGCCGACGAGCACCGTGCCGAGGCCGGGCACGACGCCGCGCTCCGCCAGACGGGCGACCCGGTCGGTGAGCTCGAGCTTGATCGATGCAAGGGTGGCCGAGCCATCGAGGATGCGTGCCGTCACGCGAGCCATCCTGCCACCCCGGCTCCGAGGCGACGCACGGGCCGGGCGACCGGGCACGCCGGCACCGTTCAGGCGCGGGAGTGCCCGAACCGTTGAGGCGTGGGATCGCCCGAACCGTTGAAGCGTGGGAATGCCCGAACCGTTCAGGCCGGGCGCCGTGCCACGTCGTCGAGGTCGATGCCGGGGTCAGCGAGCCGCTCGCGATCCACGACGGTGCGCTCGCGCACGAGCCGCTGCACGTGCTCGATCGTGTCCCACACGTTGACGTGCATGCCCGCGAGGACCCGGACGCCCTCCCCCTCGGGCACCACCCAGAAGGCCATGAACTCGTTGCTCGACGGCTCACCGCGCAGCACGACCTCGGCGCTGGAGCCGCGGGGGACGTGGCCGGCATACTCGAGCCCGACGTCGTACTGGTCGGAGAAGAAGAACGGGATCGGGTCGTAGGTCACGTCCGCCCCGGCCATCGAGCGGCCGGCCGCCAGCCCGCCGTCGTTGGCGTTGGCCCAGTGCTCCACCCGCACGTGCGTGCCGAGCGTGGTGCTCTGCCAGTTCGCGACGTCCCCGGCCGCCCACACGCCGTCCGCTGAGGTGCGCAGCTGCGCATCGGTGACGACGCCGTTGTCGACCTCGAGCCCGCCCGCTTCGGCCAGCGCGGTGTTGGGAGTGATCCCGACGCCGACGACCACGGCATCGGCAGCCAGCCGAGTGCCCGCGCTCGTCACGACAGCGCCGACGTGTGCCGGGTCGTCGCCGGGCTCGAGTCGCTCGACCCCCTCACCGAAGCGGAAGGTCACTCCGTGCGACCGGTGCAGTTCGGCGAACCAGCCGCCGATCGTCTGCCCCATGACGCCGAGCAGCGGGGCGGCCTGCGGCTCGACGACGGTGACCGTGCAGCCCGCCTCCCTGGCCGCGGCTGACACCTCGAGCCCGATCCAGCCCGCCCCGACGACGACGATGCGGGCCCCCTCGCCGAAGGTCTCCTTCAGGGCTGCCGACTCCTGCAGCTCGCGCAGGTAGAGCACGCCACCGAGATCGGCGCCGGGGACGTCGAGCGCTCGCGGGGAAGAACCGGTGGCCAGGAGCAGCCTCTCGTACGAGAGGGACCCACCACTTCGGAGGGTGACGACGTGCTCCTCCGGGGCAAGGGACGTGACCGGGTCACCGAGCCGGAGCTCCACGTGGTTCTCGGCATACCAGGACTTCGGATGCGTGAAGACGCTGTCGACCTCCTCGGCTCCCTTGAGCAGACCCTTCGACAGGGGCGGCCGCTCGTAGGGCAGTCGGTCCTCCTGGGTGACCACGACCACCGACCCGTCGTGATCGCGCTCGCGAATGCCCTCGACCGCTTTCGCGGCCGCGACACCACCACCCACGATGACGTATGCCGTGCGGTCGGTGCCGTTCTCGCTCTCGCTGCTCATGGCCCCACCTTCACACGACCTCGTCGACCCGTCGAGGGCCTGCTGGCCGATGCTGCCGCGCCGCTGGAGCACGTCGTGCGTGGCTGTGCTTCGCAGGGCCGCCCGGGTCCGCAGTCCTGACACTCCACCAACTCGAGTGGCCGCGCGACCTCACCTGCCCCACGCCCGCCACCCCAGACCCTGTGACGACGAGGCCACTCGACGAGGCAGCAGCTTCACTCGAGTGGCCGCGCGACCTCACCTGCCCCACGCCGGCCACCGCAGACCCTGTGACGACGAGGCCACTCGACGAGACAGCAGCTTCACTCGAGTGGCCGCGCGACCCCACCTGCCCCACGCCGCCACCGCAGACCCTGTGACGACGGGGCCACTCGACGAGACAGCAGCTTCACTCGAGTGGCCGCGCGACCTCACCTGTCCCACGCCCGCCAGCGCAGGACCCTGTGACGACGGGGCCACTCGACGAGCTCAGGAGGTCCAGGCGCGCCAGAGTGCGGCGTACTCGCCCTCACGGGCGACGAGCTCGTCGTGGCTGCCGAGCTCGACGACGCGTCCGTCGATGACGACCGCGATGCGGTCGGCGTCGTGGGCGGTGTGCAACCGGTGGGCGATCGCCACGACCGTGCGACCGGTCAGCAGCGCGTTCATCGAGCCCTCGAGGTGACGCGCCGTGCGTGGGTCGATGAGCGAGGTGGCCTCGTCGAGCACGATGGTGTGCGGGTCGGCGAGGATGAGCCGGGCCAGGGCGATCTGCTGCGCACGGCCCGGGGTCAGGACCTGCTGGCCGGAACCGATGCGGGTGTCGATGCCCTCGGGCAGCCGGTCGACCCAGTCGAGCGCGTCGACGGCGCCCAGCGCGGCGCGCACCTGCTCGTCGGTCGAGCCCTCGCGAGCGAGCACGACGTTGTCACGGATGGAGCCGATGAAGACGTGGTGCTCCTGCGTGACGAGCGCGACCTCGGTGCGGAGCACGTCGAGCGGCAACGCCGTCAGCTCCACTCCTCCCACTGAGACCGAGCCGGTGCGCGGTCCATGGATGCCCGAGAGCAGCCGTCCGAGCGTCGACTTGCCCGAGCCGCTCGGCCCGACGATGGCGAGGCGCTCACCCGTGCGCAGGTCGAGGTCGATGCCGTGCAGCACGTCGTGGTCGGCGCGGTACGCGTAGCGCAGGTCCTTGCCGACGAGCTCGCGGCCCTCGGGGCGTGCCTCTCCGGCCTCGCGGTCAGCCGGCACGGTGGCGATGCCGAGCAGTCGCGTCGTCGACGCGGCCCCGACCTGCACCCGGTCGATCGTGTGCACGAGCATGTCGAACGGCCCCCAGAGCGCGTTCGTGTAGAGGATGGCTGTCGTGAGCTGGCCGATCGTGGCCCAGCCCTGGGCATATCCGATGGCACCGAACATCAGCACGAGCACGTGTGGAAGACCGAACGCGACATCCATGACGACGAAGAGCAGATTGCGCAGCGTCATCGTGTAGCGCTCTGCCTGCCCGGACACGGCGATGTCGTCGTCGCCACGACGCAGTCGCTGCTGGCCGAGCGCGAGTGACTCGACGGTGCGAGCGCCTTCGACCGTCTCGGTGAGTGTCGTGTTGATGCGGGAGTAGCTTCCGCCTTCGGTGAGGTAGCCCTTGGCGGCCCGCAGCAGGTAGCGACGCACCTGGACCAGCGCCACGGCCATGAGCACGAGCGACGGGAGGGACAGGGCCCAGGAGTTGCTCACCATGGCCACGAGCGTCAGCACGACGGTGATGCTCGCGATGATGGCCTCCGGAAGCGCCCACCGCACGCTCTCGCTCATGGTGCCGACGTCGCGGGTCACGCGCGTGACGAGGTCCCCCGAGCTCGCACTCTCGACCCGCGACAGCGGCAACCGGAGGATCGCCCGGACGACGAACTCGCGCGCGCTGGCCAGGACGTTCTGGCCCAGCACCGTGGACGACATCTTGGCTGCGAAGGTGAACAGGCCCTGCGTGACGACGAGCCCCGCCACGACGAGGGCGGCGGCGTTCGCACCGGCGAGCGCCGCGTCGATCTCACCAGCGGCCACGTCGGCGACGGTCGCGTCGACGAGGTTGCCGAGCAGACGGGGCACGAGCAGGCCAGCGGTAGCGGCGAGCGAGTTCGCCACGACCACGGTGACGACGAGCAGTCGGTGGTCGCCCAACAGTCGGGCGATGAAGCGCGCCACCCGCCGGTTGTCGGCGATCGGCAGGCCCTTGGAGCGGTTCATCTGGTCGGCGACGAACTCGTGAGCGCGGCGCTCGCGCAGCAGGTGCCGTCGGTGCAGGGCCGCCACGCGCTGGCGCAGGCTCGCGCTCTGCGGCGGTCTCAGCTCCTCCGGCACGGCGGGCACCGTGCTCACTGCACCCCAGGTGCGCGCCGACTCGGCAGCGATGTCGGCGCTGAGACGCAGGTCCAGCTCGGCGTCCGGGCTGTCGACGGTGGGGACCGCGGTGTCGGCCCGGCTCATGGCGCCTCCTGCCCTCGAGCGGCAGCGTGGGACAGCACGGACTCGCCGCTGGCGGCGCCACGGGCGACCACGTACCGGTATGCCGCCGAGCCCGCGAGCAGGTCGGCGTGCTGGCCGCGTGCCGCGACCACGCCGTGCTCGAGCAGGATGACCTCGTCGGCGTGGTGCAAGAGCAGGGGTGACGCAGTCGTGACGATGGTCGTGCGACCGGCACGGTGCTCACCGAGCCGCTCGGCGATGCGTGCCTCGGTGTGGGCGTCCACGGCGGACGTGGGCTCCACGAGGACGAGCACGTCGGGATCGGCCGCGAGCGCCCGCATGAGGACGAGCCGCTGCCGCTGGCCACCGGAGAGCCCCCGGCCCCGCTCCTCGATCTCGCCCTGCCAGCCACCCGGCAGGGCGTCGAAGACGTCCTCGGCGGCTGCGGTCCACAGTGCTCGCTCGGCCTGTCGCCGGTCGAGGCGCCCGAGCGGGTCGACGGCCTCCCGCAGAGTCCCGGCGAAGACCTGCGGCGAGGTGTCGCTGACGAGGATCCCGGCTCGCACGTCGGCGAGCTCGACGCTCGCGAGGTCCACACCTCCGACGGTGACGCCCCAGGGCCGGCGCGCTCGCTCGTCGTCAAGGCGGGCCTGCTCCGCGCGGGCTCGGGCCCGGGCAGAGCGCTCTCGCCGCGCAGCGCGACCCGTGAGGTCTTCGGGGATCTCGTCGCTGACGAGGGTTCCCTCGTCACTGGGCAGGTAGCGGCCGAGACGGTCGGCGAGCGCCGCTGCGTCGTCGGGCACTGCGGACACGACCATCGTGACTCGCCCCGGCTCGAACGTCGCTCCGGAGGCCTGGTCGACGATGACCGCGTGGGTCGGCAGCGGCACGGGATCCTCGGGGTGCACCCACGGCGGCCGCTGCGACAGCACGGCGACGGCCTTGCGGGCGGACACGACCGAGCGGGCCCACTTCTGGGCGAACTCGACGAAGGTGCGCATCGGCTGGATGAGGAACAGGCCGTAGCCCAGGAAGCTGACGAGCTGCCCGACGGTGAGCCGGCCCTCGGCCACCTCGCGGGTGCCGACCCACATCAGGGCCAGGACGAAGCTCCCGGAGAGCAGCACCCCCACCGACTCGACCGCGGCGAGCCAGCGACCCGCGGCCACCCCGGACT
The DNA here is from genome assembly GCA_963816385.1 of uncultured Actinomycetota bacterium. Lineage (GTDB taxonomy): Bacteria > Actinomycetota > Actinomycetes > Actinomycetales > Dermatophilaceae > CAWFKL01. The sequence continues at coordinate 244,283 of CAWFKL010000003.1, read as the reverse complement.
CCCGGACGCGCTGCGACTGCGCCGCGTAGTTGCCGCCGAAGGTCTGCTCGCCGCCGATGCCGCGCAGGATGCGCAGCCCGCCGACGATGTCGGTGGCCATCGAGGTGAGCTCTGAGTTGCGCCCGCGCTCGACGCCCTGCCACCGCTGCATCGGCCGGAGCAGGGGCGCACCGAGCAGCACGAGCAGCGGCGCGGAGACGAGCACGAGCAGGCCCATCCGCACCGAGGTGCTCAACACGATGGCCGCGACGACGAGGTAGGCGAGTAGCTGCGAGACGGCGCGGGTCGTGACCTCCATGAGACCCCCGAACTGGTCGCCGTCGCTGCCGGAGACCGACAGCACCTCGCCCGTCGGGGTCCGTCGGGTCAGCACGTGGCCGAGCTGGAGCGCCTTGCGCGTCACCAGGCTCGTCGTGCCGTAGAGGGCGATGAGCCACTCCCGCACGATGATGGTGTGGAACGAGATGCCGCCGGCCGCACCCAGAGGGTGACGATCGTCAGCACCAGCACCCATCGGGCCGTCTCGGCCGAGTTGGCCGGCACGATGCCGGTGTCGATGGCGCGTCCGACCATCCACGGGCCGACCGTCTGCGGCACCATCCACAGCAGTGCCGTGAACAGTCCGACCCAGAAGAGCACGCCGTTGGCCCGCACCATCCACCAGAGGAACTTCAGCGGAGTGCGGGTGTCGGGCTCGTCGGCGCCGCGATCGGTGTAGGCCCGGATGACGGGTGGGAAGTCGCGCATGGCCCGTCCACCCTAGGACGCGCCACCGAAAGCGCCACAATCCTTTTCGGCCTACCGCGAAAGGCCACCCGAGCTCTCGGCCAGCGCTGTCAGGGCTGCGGTGAAGCACTCGGCCGGAGGGGTCACGAGCCCTGCCCCGACCTGCCCGGTGCCTGCCACGCGCCCCGCCATGCCGGTGTTGATCTGGGGCAGGATGCCGGTCCGGACCACCGCTGCGACGTCGATGCCGGTCGGCGTGCCCCGGAAGTCGAGGATCGGCACCTGGTAGGCCGTGTGCTCACCGACCGTGACGGCATACATCGTCTGGGTCGTGCGCAGGGCGAACGGCACGTCGCCTCCGACGAACTTCACGATCGCCGGGGCGGCCGCCATGGCGAAGCCACCGATGCCCGCCGTCTCGGTGATCGCGGAGTCGCCGATGTCGGGGTTGGCATCGTCGGGACCGTACGAGCCGAGGAAGAGTCCTTCGGGCGTGAGGGCCGGCCCGGTGAACCAGGCGTCGCCCGTGCCGGACACGCGGATGCCGAAGTCGGTGCCGTTGCGTGCCATCGTCGTGACGACCGTCGAGCCCGGGATGCCGTGGGCGGCGAGCGTGCTCAGCTTGCAGGCGGGCATGCCGAGGTTGAGGAAGAAGTGCTCGTTGGCGCCGGAGAAGCGCACGGCCTCGGCGATCTCGCTCGCGGACGCGTCGGCGGTGATCATCGTCGGCAGCAGCTCGCGCAAGAGCATGAGCGATCCGGCGCGGTTGCGGTTGTGCCCCTCGTCGCCCATCTGGAGCATCTGCGCGATGATCGCCTTGACGTCGACCGGGCCGCTCGCGTCGAGGCGCGCGCGCACGGCCTGCTGGAGGATCGGCGCGAGCACGCCGTTCATCCACCGCAGCCGGTCGATGACGTCCGCCCCGTAGGCCCCGTAGCGCAGCACCTTGCCGAGGCCCTCGTTGAGCGAGCACCACGAGGTGTTGCCGTGCACGTCGTCGCGCAGCTCGTAGAGCCACATGGAGGGGCTGATGACACCGGCCATCGGGCCGACCGCGTCACGGTGGTGGCAGGGCTCGAGCGTGATGCCGTCGCCGCGCTCAAGACGCTCCTGCGCCTCAGCGGCGGTGTGCGCCAGCCCTTCGAGCAGCATCGCCCCGATCAACGCACCCCTCAGCGGCCCCGAGGCCCTGGAGAACTCGATGGGCGGCCCGGCGTGCAGGAAGGTGCCGGCCTCGAGGCCGAGTGCGTCACGTGCGGGTCGCACATCGACGAGGTCGGCTCCTGCCGCGGTCATCCGGCGCAGCGCCTCGGCGTTGGCCGCGCGGCGCCGGTGATCCGCGAGCACCCTCGCGAGCGCCACCTCCGTGCCCGGCATCGGCGGTTGCCAGTCCACCTCGACGACCGGGACAGCCTGGGCGCGCAGGGCATCCGCGAAGACACCCACCCCCGCAGTCGCCACGGTCAGCTCGGTCGACAGCAGCTCGTGGAGGGTGCCCGACGACCTCGGCGCACTGCGGGCGCCGCCGCCGACGTATGCCGTCCCCTCCACTGCGTCGGCCGGCGTCGGCACGTCGTGGCCGAGCCGACGCAGTGCCTCCCGCGTCGCCTCGGCGTTCGAGAGCCGGACGTGCGCACCCGCCTCGACGAGCAGCGCTGCGCACCGCGAGAGCCCCTGAGGGTCGCCCTCGGCGCCGGTGAGCGAGACGACGACGTCGAGCCGGCGGCCGTCCTCGCGGGCCGTGGTCCGGGCGGCGTCGATCGCAGACGCGAGGCTGGGCGCGGGGTCGGGATGGGCGCCATGGCCGAGCACGAGGTCGAGCAGCAGCACGCCGCACGTCGGGTCGGCGGCCTCGGTGGCGATCCGCTCCAGGCGCAGCGAGGGGTCGATCATCGGGTGGGCGCGGCCGCGCGTCAGCGCGTCGTCGCCGAAGTCCACGACGACGTGGCCGCTGCCGCGCAGGTCGGCCCCCAGGGCCAGGTCTTCACGCAGCGGCGTGTTGGACCGGATGTCCCCGAGCACCGGGGAGGCGACGAGCATCGCCTCGTCGGCCAGGGTGCCGCCGCAGAAGAGGCCGCGCAGGGAGTCACCCTGCTTCCTCAGAGACGTGGAGGCCCCCCGCCCCCCACTCCACGAGGGCCAGAAGTCGGGCGGCGACACCGCAGCAGCGACGAGGGTCGACTCGACCGCGGCCGTGAGGTCGGGGCGACCCGGCCCGAGGGTCGCCCAGTGGACCGGCGTGCCGAGCGCGGCTGCATACTCCTCGAGGTCGGCGAGCACCTCGGGAGCCGGCGGCTTGGAGACCACGAGGATGCGCTCGGTGGCGGGGTCGTCGGCGAGGGCAGCAAGCGCCTGCTTCGTCGAGCGGCCGGCGACCTCGGAAGAGAGGTCCCGACCGCCGACCCCGAGGCAGTGGCTGATGCCGACGCCGGCCGCGTCGAGCAGGCACATGACCTGCTGCGCGCCCGTGCCCGAGGCTGCGACGATGCCGACCGGTCCGGGGCGCACGACGTTCGCGAAGCCGAGCGCCACCCCTCCGACGGCCGCGGTGCCGCAGTCGGGGCCCATCACGAGGACGCCGGCGCGCTCCGCCGCGTCCTTGAGTGCCACCTCGGCAGCGAGCGGCACGTTGTCGGAGAAGATCATCGCGCTGACGCCGGCGTCGATGGCGTCGCGGGCCTCGACCACGGCGTGCTCGCCCGGCACCGAGACGATCACGAGGTCGGCCCCGGCCGACAGGATGGCGGCGGCGGTCGTCCGAGGAGCGGGCTCGGAGCCGAGGCCCGCCGGGGTCGTCCTCCCCCGGCCCCGGCGGTCGAGCTCCTCCCCCACGAGTGCGAGCGCTGCAGCGATGGCGTCATGGCTGCCGCGGACGGCGACGAGCAGGTCGTTGGGCGAGCCGGGCGACACCTCGAAGCCCATGCCCCGGATCACCTCGAGGTTGAGCTCCGTCGCCATCGCCACCTGCGCCGCATCGATCCCGGGCGCCTTCGCGACGTCGCGTGAAAGCAACATGAGGCTCACGGAGTCGAGATAGGTGCCGGCGCGCCGCTCCACGTGATCAGGCACGGTGAGCTCGCCGCCTCCGCGGGACCGGTCGGTCGGACTCAGCCAACGCGCGGACCGCCCCCGCCACCCCCGAGAGCAGGTCGCGCCCGGACGAGTGGCCGATCGCGAGCACCCGATCCAGCACCGGGCCGTATGCCGCCGGGTCGGGCAGCGGGGCCACCGGACCCGATCCGGTGCTGACCCGCCGGCCTGAGGCGTCGGAGGGGTCGCTCGACGTCGCCGGGAAGAGCAGCGCCAGCAGCCGCGTGACGTCGGGGACGGCATACCCGGACGCGGCTGCGGTGAGCAGGGCGGCCGAGAGGCTGGTCGTGCGACCGAGCAGCGGGTGTAGCCGGCGTCGCAGGTGTGCGAGGGCCGGTGCAGCGGTGGGGTCGGCGACCGCACCGAGAGCGAGGAGGAGCCCGCACAGGGCGTCGTCACCACTCGGCGTGAGGCCCCTGCCGGCGCCGACGAGGCCGCATAGGCCGGCGTCGACGGGACGTCCGACCAGCACGGCGCGGGTCAGGTCGTGGGTGAGCTCGCCGAGCACGCCCGGGTCCGGCAGGCAGTTCGCTCCGCCTCCGGTGGCGCGGCCAGTGGGGCGCACGCGAGCCGGGCGGGCCAGCCGGGCAGCGACGACGTCGCGGCCGGGCAGGGCGACCCGGCCCGCCCCGACGAGGACCGAGTCCCCCGCACCGACACCCCACTGCAGGCGTGAGGACGGCACCGAGAGCCGGAGACCGACGGGCAGGTGCAGCGCATCAGCGGCGAGCAGTGCCAGGACGTGGCCGTGGGCACCGAGCTCGATGTGGACGCAGCTGGCGAAGGCCCCGATCACGGGGCGAGCAGCTGCGGGCCCGGCGACCGCCCCGGCCACGAGCGGCGACACGGCGGCGCTCAGCAGCTCGACGTCGCGTCCGGGCCCCATCCGTCTCCGCCTCCTGCCGACCGCCTGCTCGCATGGCGTGTCGAGACGCTATCCGTGGTCGGTAGGGTGCGCTCATGGTGAAAGTTGCCAACGATGCGGGTCGGCACGACGGTGACTTGCCAGCCGCCGCGCCGCGCCGCGCCGCGTCGCCGGAGACGGACGCCTCGGGGATCTCGCTGCGCCTCATCGCAGGTCTCGCGGCCGCCGCCCATGGATCGGTCCTGGCGGACTCGACTGGGCTGGACACGACGGCCGACAGTCCGCTGCCGCTGCGGCTGGCCCTGGCGCGCGCCCGTGCCGGTGGCAGCCTTGCGCACTGCCTCGTCCTGGCCGATGCTGCCGCGCTTCGCGTGGAGACTGTCGACGGCCTCGGCCCCGGCGGAGTCGTCCAGGACCTGCGCCGCGCGGGTGCGGCCGCCCTGGTGGCGTCCGGGCTCGACCGCACGGCATACGGGCAGCTCGCGACGGCGGCGGCCGGCACCGGTCTCCCCCTCTTCGACGTGCCGCTCGAGCACTCGGCCGCCTTCACGACGGAGGTCCTCGGCGCGATCCTCGAGCACCAGACCGCCATGCTGCGCCGCCTCGACGACGCCGACCGCGCGCTGGTGCAGATCGTCCTGTCGGGTGGCTCGCTCGACGACCTCTGCGAGCAGGTCGTCGGCTTCCTCGACGGCGCCGCCATGGTGACGACGACCGACGGGCGCGTCATCGCACGAGCGGGGTCCAACCGTGAGCTGACGCGGGCGGAAGGCCTCGACTGCTTCGACCGCACCGGTCGGCTGCTGACCGAGCGCGAGCCGATGGGGATCGGGCATCGCTCCGGGCACGACTCGGGGCACGACTCGGGCACGACTCGGGGCACGACTCGGGGCGAGGCGGGCGCGCCGCCGTGCGCATCCTCGCGGGCCACCTGGACCACGGCGTCCTCATCGCCTTCTGCAGCCACCGCGAGCTCACCGCCGAGGACGTGCGGCTGCTCGAGCGCGCCGCGACGGTTGCTGCCCTCGCCATCACCAAGGACCAGGCGGTCTCGGCCGTCGAGAGCAAGTACCGTGCCGAGTTCCTCCGCGACGCGCTGGCCGGGCGCGCCGGCACGCCGACCGAGGCGATCGCACATGCGGCCTCGCTCGGGTGGGACATCGACCGGCCCATGGTCGTCGTCGTCGCCGAGACCGACGAGGACGACGACCGCACGAGCCGTCAGCCCGACGAGGTGCGCTTCCTCCAGCACCGCTTCGCCCGCGCGTGGACCCACGCGATGGGGGCGCGCGATGCGCGGGCGCCCGTCATGGGCTTCAGCCGTGAGGTCGTCGCCCTCGTCGGCGTGCCGGCCGAGGCCGAGACCGACCGGCTCATGCGCGGGGTCGCCGAGCTCGTGCGCGTCGTGCGCGGCGACGGCGGCGGTGGGCGCCGCAGCTTCTCCGCCGGCGTGTCCCGGCCGATCACGTCCGTGGCCGCCCTCCCGCAGGCCTACGAGGAGGCGCTGGCTGCGGTCACGGTGGGACGCCAGATGCACGGCGACGGAGCCTTGACTCATGTCGACGGGCTCGGCATCTATCGCCTTCTCGCCCTCGTGCCTGACGGCGCACACCTGCGCCGTTTCGTGCACGACTCGCTCGGCACGCTCGCCACCGACGACTCCTCCGAGAACGCCGGCCTCCGCGAGACCCTCGCCATCCTGCTCGAGACCAACCTCAACGTCGCCGAGACCGCGCGCCGGCTCTTCTTCCACTACAACACCCTGCGCTACCGCATCGCCAAGCTGGAGAGGATGCTCGGCCCGTTCACGACCGACCCCGACCTTCGGCTGACCCTGGCGCTCGCGCTCAAGATCCACGCGATGCGGGGCATCTGAGTCCCATCGAAAGAGCAATCCGTCCCCCCGGGAGACCACGCGGGCGAGCGTTGTCAGGGGACGGATTGCTCTTTCGATGACGGGTGTGTCGAGCGTCCGAGGAAGAGCGTGGAGCCCGCCGCCTCCAGCTCGGTGAAGCCGAGGTGGCGGTAGAAGCCCACGGCCCGAGGGTTGTCCGTGCCGACCCCGAGGTGCACGCCCGGCGAGCCGGCCTCGTGCAGGGCCACGAGGAGCCGCTCGATGAGCCGCCGCCCCCAGCCACCGCTCTGCCACGTCGGCAGCAGGTCGATGTGCAGGTGCGACGGATGGCTGGCGACCACCCCGTCGGGTGCACTCGGCGGTCGGTGGATGAGCCGGACGAGGTGGGCGTCGGCTGAGCCTTCTGCCGGGCCGCTCGACGGGTAGCGGGCCCGCAGCTGCGGCCACCACTCCCGCTCGCAGCGGGCCTCGAACGCCCGCGTGTCCAGGGCGCCGAGCACGTAGCCGCCTGGTCCTGCGCCGTCATCGAGGACGAAGGCGAGCTCGGGCTGCAGCTCGACGTAGGGCCCCACGTAGACCTCGCCGAGCAGCGCCGGCACCGCGTAGAGGTCGGTCGCGTCACCACCCGCCGCGCCGGTGCGCAGACAGATGTCGTAGAGCGCAGCCCGGTCGCCCGGCTCATAGCGCCGCAGCGGCCAAGGCCGATCGAAAGAGCAATCCGTCCCCGCTGAGCGGGAGCGCGCAGCCCCTCGGGTCGGGGACGGATTGCTCTTTCGATCGTGCTGCACGGCATACATCATCACCTGACAGCGGGCCTGTATCGGCGTGTATGAACCTTTGACGAACGAGGCTCGCCTCAGCGGGAGTAGTTTTCGGCCATCCGCACCGGAGAGGGTCCGCGTTCGCGCGGCGACCATAGGAGTCGGCATGGCTTTGGGCTGGAAAGTGCACGGGGACGGCAAGACCATGGCCCCCGACGACGTCGTCGCACCCGACGAGCGCCTGTCCTGGGGCAGGACGATCGGTCTCGGCGCCCAGCACGTCGTCGCGATGTTCGGCGCCACCTTCGTCTTCCCGCTCGTCATGGGGCTCAACGCCCAGCTCGCGATCATGATGAGCGGCATCGCGACGATCTGCTTCCTGCTCATCGTCAGCGGCAGGGTGCCGAGCTATCTCGGCACGTCGGCGAGCTTCGTCGGAGCCGTCGCAGCGATCCGGGCGCAGGGCGGCACCTCCGCCGACGTGACCGGCGCCATCCTCGTCGCCGGTGCCGTGCTCGCGCTCGTCGGCGTCCTCATCCACTTCCTCGGGTCCTCAGTGCTGCACAAGGCGCTCCCCCCGGTCGTCACCGGTGCCGTCGTCATGCTCATCGGCTTCAACCTCGCGCCGGTCGTCGCCAACATCTACTGGCCGCAGGACCAGTGGGTGGCGCTGCTCGTCATGGCGTTCACGATCATCTGCGCCGTCGCCTTCAAGGGCTTCATCTCGCGCATCGCCGTCTTCCTCGCCCTCATCTTCGGCTACCTCATCTCGTGGCTCTTCGACCAGCTCTTCGGCCAGATCACGTCCTATGACCCGGCGGCCGGCAAGGTCACGACGCACTGGCGCACGAACTTCGACAGCATCGCGAGCCAGCCGTGGTTCGGCCTCCCGCCGTCGACCTCGACCGGACCGAACGGCCAGGAGATCGTCGGCATCCACGGGCCCTCGTTCTCGCTCGCGGCGATCCTGCTCGTGCTGCCGGCCGTCATCGCCCTCATCGCCGAGAACACCGGCCACGTCAAGGCCGTCGCGGAGATGACGAAGTCGGACCTCAACCCGTACATGGGCCGCGCGATCGCCGCCGACGGCGTCGGCACCGTACTCGCGTCCTCGGTCGGCGGCTCACCGACGACGACCTACGCCGAGAACATCGGCGTCATGGCCGCGACCCGCGTCTACTCCACCGCGGCGTACTACGTCGCCGCCGTGGTCGCCATCGTCTTCGGGCTCTCGCCCAAGTTCGGCGCGCTCGTCGCGTCCGTCCCCGGTGGAGTGCTCGGCGGCATCACCGTCGTGCTCTACGGCATGATCGGCCTGCTCGGCGCGAAGATCTGGAAGGAGAACGGCGTCGACTTCGGCAACCCGATCAACCTCGTCCCGGTCGCCGCGGGCATCGTCATCGGCATCGGCAACGTGTCACTGGTCTTCTCCGCCGACTTCCAGCTCGGGGGCATCGCTCTGGGCACCATCGTCGCCGTGGCCGCGTACCACATCGCACGCGCCGTCGCTCCGGCCGAGCTCCGCGACCGCGCCGACGCTGCTGGGGGGACGATGATCGCGCTCGGGAGGGCCGACTACGGTGACAGCGACGGCGTGGACGACCTCTACCAGCAGGACCAGGCCCGAGCGACCGACGACCGCCGCCCCTAGTCTCGGCGCGGTCTTGCAGGCAGGATCGATGCGGTGAAGCCCGCTCCGTTCGTGCACCACGCGCCGCGCACCGTCGGCGAGGCCGCTGCCGTGCTCGCCGACGTGGGCCACGACGGCAAGGTGCTCGCGGGTGGGCAGAGCCTCGTGCCGATCCTCAACATGCGCCTCGCCTCGCCGGCCCACCTGGTCGACATCAACGGCGTCTCGCGGCTCGACGGCATCGAGGTCCGAGACGGTGAGGTGCGGGTCGGCGCGCTCGTGCGTCACGCGGCCCTCGCGCGCTCCGAGGAGGCGTATGCCGCCCTCCCCCTCCTGCGGCAGGCCACCGTGAACGTCGCCCACCCCGCGATCCGAAACCGCGGCACGACGGTCGGCTCGATCGCGCACGCCGACCCTGCGGGCGAGATGCCGGCGGTGCTCGCCCTGTGTGACGGGGTGGTCGAGGCGACCAGCGCCTCCGGGTCTCGCGACATCCGCTGGTCGGACTTCTTCGAGGGCGCACTGGAGACGTCACTGAGAGCCGACGAGCTCGTCGTCGCGGTGCGGTTCGCGAGACCTGCCCACGGCACGCGTACGGCGTTCCGCGAGTCGGCTCGGCGACATGGCGACTACGCGCTCGCCGGCGCCGCCGTCGCGGTGACCGTCTCTGACGGGGTCGTGACCGGCGCGCGGGCCTCCTTCGTCTCCGTCACCGACGTGCCGTCGGTGCTCGACCTCGACGAGGTGCTGTCGGGCACCGAGCCTGGGTCGCCGCAGTGGTCGGCAGCCGTCGAGGTCGCCGCGGATGTCGTACGCGGACACGTGCAACCCGAGACCGACATCCACGCGACGGCCGAGTACCGCCGGATGCTCGTCGGCGAGCTCACCCGGCGGGTGCTGCACGAGAGCGTCACGGCGGCAGCGGGGGCCCGCGATGGGTGAGCCTGAGACCCTGCTCGACGTGACGGTGTCGGTCAACGGCGTCCGGCACACGGCATCGGTGCCGGCCCGCCGGCTGCTGTCCGACTACCTGCGCCACGACCTGCGCCTCACCGGCACGCACGTCGGGTGCGAGCACGGGGTCTGCGGTGCCTGCACCGTCCTCGTCGACGGCGAGCCGATGCGGTCCTGCCTGATGTTCGCCGTGTCGGCCCGCGGCCACGAGGTCACGACGGTGGAGGGGCTCGCCTCGGCGCCGGACGCCCGGGTCGCGGCCGGTGAGGCGATGAGCCCGGTGCAGCAGGCGTTCGCCGAGTGCCACGGTCTGCAGTGCGGCTTCTGCACGCCCGGCTTCCTCACGACCATCACGGCCTTCCTCGAGGAGAACCCGTCGCCCACGAGCGCAGAGGCGCGAGAAGCGATCTCGGGCAACCTCTGCCGGTGCACGGGCTATCAGAACATCGTCAAGAGCGTCCTGCGCGCCGCCGAGATCCGAGCGGAGCGACGACAGTGACGACGCAGCTGTTCGGTGCCCCGATCAAGCGCAAGGAGGATCCGCGGCTCGTCACCGGTCGCGGTCGCTATCTCGACGACCTCGGGCACGACGCTCTCGCAGCGGCCTTCGTGCGCAGTCCGCACGCGCATGCCCGCATCCTCGACATCGACGCGACTGACGCGATCGACGTCGAGGGCGTCGTGGGCATCTACGTCCACGAGGACCTGCCCGGTCGGGTCGGCGAGCCGCTGCCCCTGCTCATCCCCCATCCGACCCTGACCCAGGGACGCACGGGCCACGCCCTGGCGCGCGACGAGGTCAACCACGTCGGCGAGCCGGTTGTCATGGTCGTCGCGAGCGACCGCTACGTGGCCGAGGACGCCTGCCAGCGCATCCGCGTCACCTACGAGCAGCTGCCGCCCGTCGTCGGCATCGAGGCCGCCCGCGCGGGTGAGCTCCTCGTCCACGACGACGTCCCCGGCAACGTCGCGGCCCACATGCTGCAGGAGGTCGGTGACGTCGAGGCGGCCCTTGCGACGGCCCCGCACACGATGACGCTGGAGCTCGACATCGAGCGCAGCGCCAGCACGCCGATGGAGGGGCGCGGCGTCTACGCCCGGTGGGACGACGAGCGCGGGGAGCTGCGCCTGTGGTCCTCGACCCAGACCTCGACCGGCGTGCGCGCCGCCGTGGCGGCGAAGCTCGACCTGCCTCTCGAGAAGGTCGAGTGCATCGCCCCGGACGTCGGCGGGGGCTTCGGGGTCAAGATCGTGCACCCGTGGCCCGAGGAGGTGCTCGTGCCGTGGGCCGCGCGACTGCTCGGCCGTCCCGTCAAGTTCACCGAGGACCGTCGCGAGCACTTCGTCTCCGCCGCTCACGAGCGCGGGCAGCTCCAGACCGTGACCGTCGGATTCGACGACGATGCAAGGCTGCTCGCTCTCGACGTGAAACTCTGGCACGACAACGGCGCCTACACCCCCTACGGCATCATCGTCCCGATCATCACCTCGACCCAGCTCCTCGGGCCCTACAAGCCCGGCACCTACCGGTGCGAGTTCTGGTCGCTCTACACCAACACCGTCCTCGTCACGCCGTACCGTGGCGCCGGACGGCCGCAGGGCTGCTTCGCGATGGAGCGTGTGATGGACGCGATCGCCGACGAGCTCGCGCTCGACCGCACCGAGGTGCGCGCTCGCAACTTCATCCTCCCGAGCGAGATGCCGTGGGACCACGGCCTCCTCTTCCAGGACGGTCGACCCCTCAAGTACGACTCCGGCGACTTCCCCGCGAGTCTGGCGAAGATCAAGGCGCTCGTGGGCTGGGACGACTTCACGGCATACCGGGAGGCGGCGGAGGCCGAGGGGCGCCGGGTCGGCATCGGCATCGGCTGCTACGTCGAGGGCACCGGGGTCGGGCCGTACGAGGGCGGCCACGTCCAGGTCGAGACGAGTGGACGCGTGAACGTGTCCACGGGCCTCACGTCGCAGGGGCAGGGTCACGAGACCGTCTTCGCGCAGATCGTCGGCGACGGAGCTCGGCGTGCGTCTCGAGGACGTCCACGTGACGACGGGCGACACGCGCAAGATGGCGTATGCCGTGGGCACGTTCGCCTCGCGGGCCGCGGTCATGAGCGGGAGCGCCATCGCTCTCGCAGCGCGCGATGTCCGCGCCAAGGCGCTGCGCGTCGCCGCCGACGCTCTCGAGGTGTCGCCTGTGGACCTCGAGATCGTCGAGGGCACGGTGCGTGTCAAGGGCGCTCCCGGCACGTCGATGTCGCTCGGCACGGTCTCGGTGCTGTCCAACCCGCTGCGCTACGCGTTCGACCACGCGGCCCAGGCGGCAACGCAGTTCGCCGGCACGTTCGACCCGGAGAAGCCGCCGGTGGCCGATCGGCGAGGAGCCCGGCCTCGAGGGCAGGCACTTCTACTCCCCGACCCAGGCGACCTTCGCCAACGGCATGCACGCCGCGATCGTCGAGACCGACCCCGTGACGGCCGAGATCCGCATCCTGCGCTACTGCGTCGTGCACGACTGCGGCACCATGATCAACCCGATGATCGTCGAGGGCCAGGTGCACGGCGGCGTCGCCCAGGGCATCGGCGGGGCCCTTTACGAGCGGCTGGAATACGACGAGTCGGGGCAGCTGCTCAACGCCTCCTTCATGGACTTCCTCGTGCCCTACGCGTCGGAGGTACCGACGATCGAGACCGACCACCTCGAGACACCGTCACCGCTCAACCCCTTGGGCATCAAGGGCGCTGGTGAGGCCGGTTGCATCCCGGTATCCGCCGTCATCGCCTCGGCCATCGAGGACGCCGAGGGCTTCCCCATCCGCCGCATGCCCATCTCACCCAACGACCTGTGGGAGCTGCGCCGACGCCACGATGCCGGGGAGATCCCCTCGCTGCACCGGGCGTCCCGCACCGCCTCGAAGGAGACGACGGCATGAAGATCACCGGGAGCGCAACGCTCGAGGCCGAGCCCGGCCAGGTGTGGGACGCCTTCCACGACCCCGCCGTCCTCGCCCGGTGCCTGCCCGGGTGCGAGGAGCTGACCGAGCTCGGAGGTCGACCGCTACGCCATGACCGTCAGCGCCGGCGTCGCGGCCATCCGCGGAACCTACGTGGGCGAGGTCGCACTGCACGACCCGCAGCGCCCCGGGTCGTTCACGATGAAGGCGTCCGGCGCGGGAGTGCCCGGCACGGTCGACGCCCGCGTCGTCGTCCGGCTCAGCCCAGGCGCGGGCGGCGGCACCGACCTTGCCTATGACGCCGACGCCTCCGTGGGCGGAGCGATCGGAGGAGTGGGGCAACGGATGCTCTCCGGCGTGACGCGCAAGCTCGCCGGCCAGTTCTTCAGCGCGGTCGACGCGGAGCTGACCGGGGTGCCCACGGCGGCCGTCGTGGTCAACCCCGCGGAGGTACGCGTGGACGCCGGCCTGGCCTCCCAGGGTCCGTCACCCGACGGCCGCACCTTCTCCCGGCGGACCGCTGGAACGAGAGGGTCGGGCCACTCGGGCGGCTTCTCCCTCGACGGTTCTGCGGGATTCGCGGTCGGGGTGATCGCGGGTGGGGCGGTAGCGCTCATCGGTGTCGCCCTGGGTGCTCGACTGGGGCGGAGGCGCTGACGTGCGTGCCTTCGTCGCCGCAGCGGTGCAGGTCGCGCCACTCCCGGCCAGCCTGACGCCCGCGACCGTCTCGGCCAACCTCGGTCGCTGCGTCGAGCTGACCCGCGAGTGCGTGCGCGCGACGGGCGCCGAGCTCGTCGTGCTCCCGGAGACGGCCACGACCGGCTTCACGCCCGGTTGCTCCAAGGAAGAGCTCTGGGACCTTGTCACTGAGCTGCCCGGACCGATGGTCGAGCCGATCCAGGCGGTCGCCGAAGAGCTCGGCGTGCACGTGTGCATCGGTACCTACGAGCGCGGGACCGAGCGCGGCGTGGTCCACAACTCCGCGGTGCTCGTGGGCCCGTCCGGAGACGTGCTCGGTGTCTATCGCAAGACGCACCCGTTCTGCTCCGAGATCGTCACCGGTGGCGGCTGGGTGACGCCTGGCGACACCGTGACGGTGTGCGAGACCGAGCTCGGTCGCATCGGCATGATGATCTGCTTCGACGGCGACTATCCCGAGCTGTCACGCATCCAGGCCGTCCAGGGTGCCGAGCTCATCTGCCGGCCGTCGGCCCTGCTGCGCTCAGCCGACATCTGGGACCTCACATCACGCGCCCGCGCCTACGACAACCATGTCTACGTCATCGGAGCCAACGCAGTCGGCACCGACCCCGGCGGAGTCCTCTACTTCGGCAACTCTCACGTCGTGACGCCGATCGGACACGTCGTGGCGAAGGCAGCCAGCCACGAGGGCTGGGTCTCGGCCCGGCTCGACCCCGCCGACGCCCTGGCGTCGCTGACACCGGGCTCCAACATCGGTCAGTCCTTCGACCATCTGCGCGACCGCAACCTCGACCTCATTCGCAACCACCGCGACGACCTCGAGCGCCCGGCGCAGACCTCCTTCCCCCATGCCCTCATCCACCGCGGTGACGTCGGTTGACCACCTACTGTCCCACTGGGTGGAAGTCGTTCACTCTCGACGGCGGGGTATCAGCTTGGCCACGCTGAGGGTGGCGTAGACCAAGGTGTTGATGGCGACAAACGCGGCGAGCGCCTGGAACCACCCAGAGTCGAGCAGCTCGGCCGGAAGGAGCACGCCAGTGGTCATCGCGTCGCACCTGCGTCGCCCGCGACAACCGGACGGGGTACGTAGTTCCAACCGGATGCCCGGCCGGTGGCGATGTCGACCAGGGACTTGAGGTAGACCACCTGCAGGACCAGGTCGTAGCCGATCTCGATGACCAGTGGGAGCGCGATGAGTCGACCGGTCCATCCGGCGGGCCACGCCGTGACGACGCGCTCGACCATGAAGATCGCCCCGATGAGCGCCCAGAACCAGCTCATCTCGAAGCCGTCGGCGGCTAGGAGGGTGATGAGCATGAGAAGCAGGTATGCGTTGAGGGCGACCGTGCCGTAGCCGATGCCCACTTGCTGCAGCCAGTAGCGGATCGTCGCCCGGGTCAGCCCGTACGCCCCGATGTTCTCGAGGGCGCCGCGCTGCCAGCGCAGGCGTTGCCGCCACAGAGCCCGCCAGGAGGGCATCACCTCGGTGACGACCCGGCACTGCATGGGGGAGAGCATGGTGGCACCGAGGGACTTGAGCGAGAGGGTCATCTCGTTGTCCTCCGTCATCGCCAGGGTGTCGTACACCTGACCGGGGTTGCCGGGGATGAGCTCACCGCGGGAGTCGGCGACCGCCTTGAGCGCATAGGCGCGAAACAGCGATGCGGTGCCCGTCAGGACGAACACCTTCCCGCGACGGCGGGAGATGTACCGCTGGTAGCGCGTGTACTCGTTGCGCTGCAGCTGGGCGACCAGGCCGCCGCCGTCCTCGCCGGAGAAGACACCGCCGACCGCGATGAGGTAGGGGTCTGACTCCAGCCGTCCCATCGCAGTGGCAAGGAAGTCCTCGACCACCACGGAGTCCGCGTCCATCACCATGACGACGTCTCGGTAGGACGCCTCCTGGAAGAAGCGTGAGAGGACCTGGTTCAGTGCGCCGGCCTTCTTCTCGCTGTTGCCGACGGTGGTGAAGACCTCTGCACCATGCGCGCGCGCACGCTCTGCGGTGTCGTCCGTGCAGTTGTCTGCGACGACGACCACCCTGTCAGGGGGTCTGGTCTGAGCGCGCAGCGACTCCAGTGCCGCGGCAATTGTCAGGCTCTCGTCGTGCGCCGGCACGAGAACGGTCAGACGGAGCGGGGCCGCGGCCGGAGCAGAGTCGGGCAGCCTTCCGGGCGGCGGCTCGGGTTCGTCTGCCAGAGTGACAGTGGAATGACCCAACGGTGTCAGCAACAACCCGCGCGCTGTGCGCAGCCGGGGCGAGAGCGGAGCCGGGATCCGGCGGTCACGAGCCAGCACCCGCATCGCGGCGGCCGCGTGCAGCGCGGCCAGACCGAGAAACAATGCGGTGACGGCCGCACCGGCCGCCAGGATCGGCGCGAGGCCCAGCCCGTCGTCCCCGGCGTTGAGCGGGAGCTGCGCGGTCGTCTGCCGCGACGACGTGCCCAGCGCCAGCCAGAGGGCAACAGCGATGAGGGCCAAGGTCACCGCGACCAGCGCAGCAGTGAGCCACCCCAGGCGTGCC
This sequence comes from uncultured Actinomycetota bacterium, assembly GCA_963816385.1. Lineage (GTDB taxonomy): Bacteria > Actinomycetota > Actinomycetes > Actinomycetales > Dermatophilaceae > CAWFKL01. The sequence goes on along the minus strand of CAWFKL010000003.1, from coordinate 228,222 downwards.
ACGCGTCGTTGCAGGGGGATGGTGTCCGGGTGCGCGCTCATCACCCGTTCACCAGCGGGCGCCGGTCGACTCGTCGATCACGCGTCGCATGCGCGTGTGCCGCTGGGCCAGTACGCAGACGTCCTCGGCCATGTTCGCCTCCCTGAGGTGCAGCCGGGCGCGGTGCACCGTTGCGTGCCACTTCGGATCACCTGCCAGGGACGGCCTGTCACCAGCCAGACGCCTGCCGGGTGCGCACAACACTCTGCCGCAAGCAATCACTTGGTGCATCACCGCGCGTCGCACTGTGACCCAGCAGGAGCCTGGGTGCGCTCGCCGGTGCCGGTGCCGGAAGGTCAGGCGGCGCACGAGTGTCCCGTCATCGCCGGTATGCCGACCGCCTCCTTGGCAGGTTGTGCCGACGCCCCTGCGGCCGGGCCTCTGTTGGATGCTTGTCATGACGCGTCGCATCCGGATCGGTGTCGACACCGGTGGCACGTTCACCGACGTCGTCGCGCTCGACGAGGACACCGGTGACCTCGTCACGACGAAGACGCCGTCGACGCCCGGCGACCCGGCCGACGGCTTCATGACCGGCGTGCACAAGGTCCTCGACCTGCTCGGCGCGACCGGCACGGATGTCACGGCGATCACCCACGGCACCACGGTCGCGACCAACCAGCTGCTCGAGGGCAAGGTCGGCCGGCTCGGCTTCGTCACGACCGAGGGATACGAGTTCCTGCTCGAGATCGCACGCCAGGCGGTGCCGGACGGCTACGGCAACAGCTACTTCTGGGTCAAGCCGCCCCGGATCGTGCCCGCCGACCTCGTGCGCACCGTCGGAGGCCGGATCGGCTTCGAGGGCAACGAGATCCGCCCCTTCGACGAGGACGGCGCCGTGCGCACCGCACGTTGGTTCAGGGATCGGGACGTGACCACCATCGCCGTCTGCTTCCTGCACTCCTATGCGGACGACTCTCACGAGCGGCGGATGCGCGATGTGCTCAGGGTCGAGCACCCGGACGCCGTCGTGTCGATCAGCTCGGAGGTGCTGCGCGAGTATCGGGAGTACGAACGCTCTATGACGACCCTCGTCGATGCCGCCGTGAAGCCGCGTGTGTCGAGCTATGTCGGCAACATCCGCAGCCGTCTCACCGGGCTCACGGCGACCGGGAGCAGTCGGGTTCCCTTCTACATCATGAAGTCCAACGGCGGCGTGCTCTCGGCCGAAGAGGTCGTGAGCCAGCCGATCACGACTGTGCTCTCCGGACCCGCAGCCGGGGCGCTGGGTGCCGGCCTCGTCGCCGGCCGTGCCGGCTTCGACAGGGTGCTGACCTGCGACGGCGGCGGCACGTCGACCGACGTCTCCGTGGTGCTCGAGGGCGCGCCGACGTTGACGACCGAAGGCACGGTCGGCGCCTACCCGAGCAAGATCCCGATGATCGACGTCGTGACGGTCGGCGCGGGCGGCGGGTCGATCGCGTGGACCTCACCCGAGGGCTCGCTTCGAGTCGGCCCGCGCTCGGCCGGCGCCGACCCCGGCCCGCTCTGCTACGCCAAGGGCGGCACTGAGCCGACCATCACGGACGCCCACCTGCTGCTCGGTCGGATCCCCCCGCACCTGCTCGGTGGCGAGATCCCACTCGATGTCGACGCCGCTCGCGCCGGGTTGTCGACACTCGCCGCCCGGCTCGGGCTGGACCTCGAGCGATGCGCCACAGGCATCCTGGAGATCTCCGCCTGGAACCAGGCGAACGCGCTGCGGCAGGTCTCGGTCAAGCGCGGACTCGACGTGCGTGACTTCGTGCTCGCAACGTTCGGGGGATCCGGCTCCCTGCTCGCATGCAGGCTCGTCGACATCCTCGGGCTCGCGGGCGTCGTCGTCCCGCAGGATCCGGGCAACGTCTCCGCCTTCGGACTGCTGACCGTCGACGTCAAGAACGACTATGTGCAGACCGCCGTGTCGCGTCACGACTCCCTCGACCACGCGGCCGTGGGGCGGCTCTTCGACGCGCTCACCGCTCGAGCCGCCGAAGCGCTGGACGCAGAGGGATTCTCCCGCGACCAGCACCGGTACTCGCGAAGTGTCGACCTGCGCTACTTCGGTCAGGCCTACGAGGTGCGGGTGGCAGCCCCCGACGGCCTCGTCGACGACGAGTATGCCGCCCGGGTGGCCGACGCCTTCCACGCCGAGCACCGCGGGCTCTACGGCTACGACTTCCGGGGCGACCCACGCCAACAGGTCGAGTGGGTCAACTTCCGCGTCACCGGGGTCGGCCCGATCACCCGGCCGGGTGTCCGTGAGCTCGCCCCCGCGGCCACGTCGACCGTCGACGTCAGGCAACGCGCCCACCGGGGCACGAGACCCGTCTGCTTCGACCCGGACGAGGGCTACGTCGACACCGACCTGTGGTGGCGGCCCGCGCTGCTGGCCGGTGACGTGGTCCAGGGCCCTTGTGTCGTCGAGGAGTTCGGCTCGACACTGCCGGTGCATCCGGGCTTTGGCCTGCGCGTCGACGGGCTCGGCAACCTCGTCGTCTCCACGTACGCGTCGGTCGCGGAGGCCTGAGATGAGCGAGACGCCATGAACCCGGCCGGCCTCCCCACGGCATACGAGCACGGCAACCGGCTGACGCCCGAGGGCACGCCAGCCGACCCGATCCTCGTCGAGATCGTGCAGGGCACCCTCGCGAGCGTCGAGATGGAGGTCGAGACCGCCATCGCCCGCACGTCGCGGTCGCCGATGATCCGCGACGCCCACGACTTCCGGGCCGGCATCCACGACCGGCAGCTGCGCAAGCTCACTGGCCGTTCCTACAGTGCGCTCGTGCACCCCGTCGTCCGCGACTTCCCCATCGTCACGATGGGCGAGGGCGACGTCTACTTCCACAACGACGTCTACGAGTCCGAGGGCGGCATCGGCCACCTGCCTGACCTGTGCGTCACCGTTCCGGTCTTCTCGGGCGGGCAGGTCGTGGCCTTCGTCCAGGCCTTCGGGCACCACGACGACATCGGCGGCGCCGTGCCCGGCTCGATGCCGAGCAACGCACGGACGGTCTTCGAGGAGGGGCTTTGCGTGCCGCCGATCAAGCTGTGGGACAGAGGAGCTCCCAACCAGGCGGCCCTGCGCATCATGACCCGCAACAGCCGGATGCCCGACAGCCTCGCCGCGGACCTCGACGCCGAGTGCTCAGCCTGCCTCATGGGGGCACGCCGCCTCCGCGAGCTCTTCGAGCGCTACGGGCGCGCGAGCGTCGAGGCAGCCTTCGACGCCATCCTCGAGCGCACGACCGAGACCTACCGCCGCGAGATCCTCGCGCGCATCCCCGACGGGACGTACGTCTGGGAGGACTACGCCGAGCACGACGGGGTCGACGAGCCCCGGCTGCACACCCAACGGATCACGCTGACGAAGGAGTCGACCGGCGGGCCCGGGCACTCCCCGGACCACCCCGACGGCGGTCCTCGGCTCGTCATCGACTTCACCGGCACCGCGCCCCAGGCCAAGGGCCCGATCAACCACTGCGGCGACTACGTCGGAGGCAACTTCCTCAAGAAGTGGCTGGCCCCGATCCTGCGCAACCTCGCCGAGACCCCCGAGCGGATGGCCGAGCTCGACGTGAACGAGGGTGTCGTGCCGCTCATCGAGATGCGCTTCCCGGAGAAGGGCACGCTGCTGACGCCCGTCTATCCGGCCCCGACCAACGCCCGCACCTTCGTCATCCTGCGACTGCTCGGGGTGCTCGCCGGGGCCGTGGCCAAGGCGGTCGACGGCCGGATGCCCGCCGACCAGGAGACGATCCGCTACACCGGCGTGTACGGCAAGGACCGCGACGGCAAGGACTACCTCATGCGAGAGGTCCTCGGCGGCGGCTCGGGCGGACGCTACTACGCCGACGGGGAGGACACGATCCACGTCGTTCCCGACAGCCGCAACCTGCCGACGGAGTTCACCGAGAGCCGCTTCCCCTTCCTCGTCGAGCGTCTCGGGCTCGCGGTCGACTCGGGCGGACCGGGCCGACACCGTGGGGGCCTCGGCTACGAGAAGCACATCCGGATGCTCGAGGACGCGCACTTCATGTCGATCGCCGACCGGTCGATCCTCGCCTGCTGGGGCGTCAAGGGCGGCCGCGCTGGTCGCTCCTTCGACGTCACCGTCGACCTCGGTGGCCCGGACGAACGTCGTGTCGACGCCCTCGCCGACGCTGAGCCGGTGCGCGCCGGGCAGGTCATCCGCATTCGCACGACCGGAGGGGGAGGCTGGGGTGACCCCCTCGACCGGCCGTACGACGACGTGGAGCGCGACCTGCGCTGGGGCAAGGTGTCGGTCGAGGGCGCGCGGCGCGACTACGGCGTCGTCGCCACCGGTGACCGCGACGCGCCGGTCGTGGACCGCAGCAGCTCCGACTCGCTGCGTGACGAGCTGCGCGCCGCGAGGCCGGACGAGCAGCCCTTCTTCGACCGGGGACCGGGATATGCCGCACTCGCCGACGGCCGCACGTCGGCCGAGGTCGACTGGCTCTGACCCCGGCGAGCCACCGGCCGGGTGACCGCTGGGCCGCAAGGGGCCCGACCCAGCGGCACACCGGGGTCAGCCCAGCGGCGGCACCGCGTGCCGGATCAGGTCCACGGCCTGCTCCGGGAACCACTGGCCGGCAGCGGGGTCGACCATCCCCCACTCGGGGTCGACGCCACCACCGGTCGTGGCCCCGCGCGTGCACGATCCGTCGGACTCACCCGGGACCTTGACCCAGAGGAAGGCATCGGCGAGGGGGTCGCCGGTGTCCGTCGTCGGCCGCGCCCCCAGACCGCGCCCGGGAGGGTTGCACCAGACCTGCACGTCCTGGCCCGGAGGGTAGGCGCCCGCGGGCGGGGCCCAGGGGCCCTGGCCATTCCGGCTCGTGTCGACGACGAAGTGGGCGAGGTCGTCCGGGCCGGACGGCGGGTTGGCGGCTCCGGTCACGTTCGCGGCATACCAGGCGTCGCTGAGGCCCCACGTCGAGAAGTCGGCGGGGTTGGCCGGGTAGTACTGGCTGGCGCAGTACTCGAAGTGGCCCAGCCGCCAGCCGCCCTCGGCCGGGTTGGTGCCGTAGTGGATGCATTGTGAGATCCAGTCGCCGAACTTCAGCTGGCGCTCCGTGGTCTCGTAGTTGGAGACGTTGAGGAAGAAGCCGTCGGCCCGCTGGACCCCTGCCTTGACGAGCCGGTCGGCGATGTCGCCCGCGCCGAGCCAGGCGCTGTGCGTCCCGTCGAGGTAGACGGACGTGGCGGGGCCCGCCTTGAGCGCGTCGACGGCGTGGTTCAGCTGAGCGAAACGGTCGGCGGCCGCGGTTGCCCGGTCGGCCTCCGCGGGCTGGCACCACTCGTGGGCACCGTTGATGGACGTGTACCAGGGGATGATGCCCGAGGCCGTCGGGCTCGAGGAGCACGACCGCGCGCCCGGTGCCGATCCCGCGGGCGAGCGCGTCGATCCACACGGCGTATTCGGCGCTGCTCGTCGCACCACCGGCGGAGTACTGCGCGCAGTCGCGGAACGGCACGTTGTAGGCGACGAGCACCGGCACCTCGTGCTTGCCCGCCGCCCGTGCGACGACCTGCCGGGCCTGCTGCTCGACCTTCCGCGGGTCGCTCTCGGTCAGCCAGACCGCCTGGGGCGTCTGGATCATCGTGCGCAGCGCCCGCGCCGTCGCGCGGTCACCGCTACTCGTGAGCTGGGCGATCTGGCGCAGCGCATCCTGGTAGTGCTGCAGCTGGGGAACGTAGAAGCGGCTGCCGTCGGCTATGCCCGATGCCCCCGACGTGTCCGGCGCGTTGGCCGGTGCGGACATCGGCGAGGACGTCGGGGGCGCGGAGGGTGCGATGGCTGCGCCAGCCGCGGCCGCTGGGACGAAGGTCAACGCCAGCGTGGCGACGATAAGTCGTAGACGTCGACGGGTGGGCATACGCATGGGGGCCTCCTGGGCGCCGTTGCCGAGTGAGTGCGAGGTACCGATGCCGGTGGCGTGAGAGCGCTCTCACCCCGGCGAACTCACGTTAGGACCCCGCGGTGCGACCGGTCAAGTGCCCCTAGGAAGCTCGCTCCCGACGTGGCCGGACGGGGCGCCGAGCGGTGGTCAGTCGACGTCGCGCTCCTCGATCGTCTGGCGCACGGTATGGGTCGGCGTCGTGGAGCCCGCGGGCCGCTCCTCTCGCGTCACGATGCGCTTGCGCCGAGTGCCCTTGCGGGCGTTCCAGATCAGCAACCCACCCGCGATCATGAGGATGATTCCGACGACGGTCAGGTTGATCACCGAGGTGTTCGCCCGGACCGCGAACGTCAGGATGGCGCCCAGCACCGCGACCACGACTCCGGGTCCCACGATCCACCTCCGTGACGCGTGGCCAGACACCACGCTTCCTGTGCCGAGATTACATCCGCAGTCGTACCCAAGGGTGGCCGCTGCGTGACCGGCCTGCGCCACGCCCCGCGTCCGGCCGAGGCCGGACGGCCCTCGGACCGGCCGAACGGCATACATCTGCCAAGCCGGTCGGCACGCTTGGGCAGGAGGTGACGACGCCGAGGGAGGAGCGGCTGCCTAGGCTCCCCCCATGACGAGCGCGACCCGGCCCGGGCCGACCCGGTGAGGGTCGTTGTCGCGCTCGGAGGCAACGCCATGACCGGTCCCGACGGCAGTGCCACGCCGCGAGCGCAGCGCTCGGCGATCGCCGCGGCGATGGAGCCGGTCGCGGCGCTCGTCGCGGCGGGCTCTGAGGTGGTCCTCACCCACGGCAACGGGCCCCAGGTGGGCAACCTCCTCGTGAAGAACGAGCTGGCCGCTCACGTGGTGCCACCAGTCCCGCTCGACTGGTGCGGGGCCCAGACGCAGGGCACGATCGGCTTCACCATCCTCGACACCCTCGAGTCCGCGTTGCGCCGACACGGCGCTGCGTACCGTGTCGCAGCGATCGTGAGCCGCACGCTCGTGGACGCGGCCGACCCCGCCTTCGCGCGTCCCACCAAGCCGATCGGGCGCTACCTTCCCGACGACCAGGCCCGGGCCCTGATCGAGCACGGCGAGCGGTGGGAGGACCGCGGCGCGCAGGGCTGGCGCCGGGTCGTGGCCTCCCCCGAGCCGCTCGAGGTGCTCGAAACGCATACCGTGCTGGCGCTGCTGGCCGCTGGCTATGTCGTCGTGGCAGCGGGAGGTGGCGGCATCCCCGTCGTCTGCACGCCTGAGGGCGACGTGCACGGCGTGGAGGCCGTCGTCGACAAGGACCTCACCGCCGCCCTGCTCGCCGAAGCCGTCGCGGCGGACGTGCTCGTGATCGCGACCGACATCCCCCACGCGATTGTCGGATGGGGCACACCGCAGGCCCGTCGGCTCGGGCGGGTGACGCTGGAGGAGATGCAGTCGTATGCCGCGGAGGGACACTTCGCTGCCGGCTCGATGGGACCCAAGGTCGAGGCGGCGATGCGCTTCGTGCGAGCAGGTGGGCAACGCTGCGTCATCACGTCCCTCGACAACCTCGCCGACGCGGTCGGCAGCCCCGACGGATGGCTGCGAGCCGTCGGCACCGTGATCGAAAGCTCAGCGACAGAAAGGTGATTCACGTGCCCGAAGCCATCGAGGTGCGCAAGGTCCCGATCCACTCGGTGGCCGACGCGTCAGAGCTCGCCGCGCTCATCGACGACGGCGTTCTGGAGGCGGCGCGTGTCGTCGCCATCATCGGCAAGACCGAGGGCAACGGCGGCGTCAACGACTACACCCGGATCATCGCCGATCGCGCCTTCCGCGAGGTGCTCGTCGAGAAGGGGGCGCCGGCGGAGCAGGTGCGACAGGTGCCGATCGTCTGGTCGGGCGGCACTGACGGGGTCATCAGCCCGCACGCGACGATCTTCGCGACACTGCCCGCCGACAGAACGGAGCCGTCGGACGACCTGCGCCTCACGGTCGGCTTCGCGATGAGCGAGCCGATCAGGCCGGAGGAGATCGGCTATGTGGCGATGGTCGAGAAGGTGGCCGTCGCCGTCGGGGTGGCTATGGAGCGCGCCGGCATCAGCGACCCAGCAGACGTCCACTATGTCCAGACCAAGACGCCGCTGCTGACGATCCACACCATCCGTGACGCGAAGTCGCGTGGGCACGAGGTCTGGACCGAGCACACCCACGAGTCGATGGACCTCTCGAACGGCACGACCGGCCTCGGCATCGCCGTCGCCCTCGGCGAGATCCAGATGCCGACCGACGCGGACATCATGCGCAACCGCTCGCTCTTCTCCTCGGTCGCCTCGTGCAGCTCGGGCGTCGAGCTCGACCAGGCGCAGGTCGTCGTCGTGGGAAACGCGAAAGGTGTCGGGGGGCGCTACCGGATCGGTCACTCCGTCATGCAGGACGCGTTGGACGCCGACGGTGTGTGGGCCGCGATCAAGGACGCCGGCCTCGACCTGCCCGACCGCCCGCACAGCAGCGACCTGCAGGGCCGGCTCGTCAACGTGTTCCTCAAGTGCGAGGTCAGCCGGGACGGGCAGGTGCACGGTCGGCGCAACGCGATGCTCGACGACTCGGACGTGCACTGGCATCGGCAGATCAAGTCGGCGGTCGGCGGAGTGACGGCCGCCGTGACCGGTGACCCGGCCGTCTTCGTGTCGGTGTCGGCCGCCCACCAGGGACCGGACGGTGGTGGCCCGGTCGCTGCGATCGTGGACCTCGGCAAGGGCGAGCCCACCGGCTACCGCTGGACCCGCTGACCCCCACGCCCTTGATCGAAAGAGCAATCCGTCCGATCGAAAGAGCAATCCGTCCCCCCAGAGCGGTGCCGCGCGGTCGCGCAGACCGGGACGGATTGCTCTTTCGATCGGACGGATCGCTCTTTGGATTGCGTCAGTGGGCGAAGTGGCGGGTGCCGGTGAAGTACATGGTCACGCCCGCCGCCCTCGCCGCCTCGACGACCTCGTCGTCGCGGATCGAGCCGCCGGGGGCGACGACCGCACGCACGCCGGCGTCGAGCAGGATCTGCAGGCCGTCGGCGAACGGGAAGAAGGCGTCGGACGCCGCCACGGAACCGAGGGCGCGCTCCTCGCCGGCTCGTCGCACGGCGAGGTAGCACGAGTCGACGCGGTTGACCTGGCCCATGCCGACCCCCACCGCGGCGCCGTCGCGCGCCAGCAGGATCGCGTTCGACTTCACGGCGCGGATGGCGCGCCAGGCGAACTGCAGGTCAGCGAGCGTCGCGTCGTCCGCAATGTTCCCGGCCACGAGGCGCCAGCTCGCTGCGTCGTCGCCGCCCGTCACGTTGCCACCCTCACCGCGTACCACGGCATCCACGCGGTCGACGGTCTGCACAAGCAGTCCCCCGCTGATGGCGCGCATCTCGACCGGGTCCGCTGCTTGCGCCACACCGGCGGGCAGGCGCAGGATGCGCAGGTTCTTCTTCGCGGTGAGGATCTCGAGCGCCTCCGGCTCGTAGTCGGGCGCAATGATGACCTCGGTGAAGACCGGTTTGGCGGCGCGGGCCATCGCTGCCGTCACCGTGCGGTTCGCCGCGATGATGCCGCCGTAGGCGCTCACCGGGTCGGTGGCATGGGCTCGCTCGTAGGCCTGCTCGATCGTCGCGCCGATGGCGATGCCACACGGGTTGGCGTGCTTGACGATCGCGACCGTCGGCTGGCTCCCGTGGTCGTGCGCGGCGCGCACGGCGGCGTCGGTGTCGACGTAGTTGTTGTACGACATCTCCTTGCCGTGCAGCTGCCGCGCGCTCGCTACTCCCGATCGCCAGTGCCGGTAGAGCGCGGCGCTCTGATGGGGGTTCTCGCCGTAGCGCAGCCCGGCCGCGCGGTCGAAGGTCGCGCCCGTCCAGGCCGGGAAGCCGGTGCCGTCCGTCGTGTCGGCGACGACGGTGCCCATCCAGTTCGCGACGGCGTTGTCATAGCTCGCCGTGTGCACGAACGCCTCGGCCGCCAGCCGCCGGCGCTCGGCCAGGGTGAACCCTTCCGCACCGAGCGCATCGACGACGTGGCCGTATGCCGTCGGGCTCGTCACGATCGCGACGCTCGCGTGGTTCTTCGCCGAGGCGCGCACCATCGCCGGGCCGCCGATGTCGATCTGCTCGACGCACTCGTCCTCGCTCGCGCCCGACGCCACGGTCTCGCGGAACGGGTAGAGGTTGACGACGACGAGGTCGAACGCCTCGATGCCGAGCTCGGAGAGCTGCTGCAGGTGTGCGGGGTTGCGTGAGTCGGCGAGGATGCCCGCGTGCACCTTGGGGTGCAACGTCTTGACGCGGCCGTCGAGGCACTCGGGGAAGCCGGTCAGCTCCTCGACCTGGGTCACTGGGGCACCGGCGGCCGCTATGGCCTTCGCCGTCGAGCCGGTCGAGACGATGGCGACACCCGCGGCGTCCAGCGCCCGGGCGAGGTCATCGAGTCCGGACTTGTCGTAGACGGAGACGAGTGCCCGCTTGATCGGGCGACGGCCCTCGCTGGCACCTGTGGCGGCGGTCATGGCGCGCTCCTGGCTCGTGTGACGTCGGTCGGTTCGTGGGCTCCCTGGAGGGCTCACGGTGTCGATCTCGCGGGGCACCCAGGCGTTCGATGCTTCCGACGTCACTCCCCGGTGGTCACCCACCTGCGCCAGTCGTGTCCGCTCAGGGTAGCGGTCACGCGCCGCCGATCCGAACTCGTCGCCCCTCGACGGCGAACCCCTCGCGCGCCAGTCGCGGCACGACAGAGACCAGCAGGTCGCGCTCCTGCTCCTTGATCCGCTCGTGCAGGCTCTCCTCGGTGTCGTCGTCCTCGACGGCGACCACCCGCTGCTCGATGATCGGCCCGGTGTCGATGCCGGCGTCGACGACGTGGCACGTCGTGCCGGTCACCTTCACCCCGTAGGCCAGGGCATCACGGACGCCGTGCGCTCCCGGGAAGCTCGGCAGCAGGGCCGGGTGCGTGTTGACGACGGGCTGTGCTCCCAGCGTCGCCGGGCCGAGGATCCGCATGAAGCCGGCGGTCACGACGAGGGGCGGCGACACGGCCGCCACGTGCTCGGCGAGCGCGCGGTCCCAGGCGACGCGGTCGGGGAAGTCGCGAGGACGAACGACGAACGTCGGTATGCCGGCCCGATCTGCCCGTGAGATGCCGTCACACTCGCGATCGGCCCCCACCGCCGCCACCCGCACCCCGTAGTCCGGGTCGGCGCTCGCGTCGATGAGCGCCTGGAGCAGAGTGCCCGCGCCGGAGACGAGGACGACGACGTCGACCGGTTCGGCCTGCGGGGCGGCGTCGGGCGTCACGGGCCGCAGTCTAGTCAGCGGCCGGCACGTCGCCGTCGTGGTCGGCCGTCGGTCGGTGTGGCCCGCTCGCGAGGCCGGGCTGCGCGCGTCGTCGCCGCCGTGGGCGAGGATGTGACCATGACCGAGCCCACCCGCGAGGAGCGAGCGACGAGCGCCCGGGAGCGGGCGCGGCGCACGCTTCCCCTCATCCCGTTCGTGCTGCTCGGCCTCATCGCGATCACGCTGCCGCTGCCGAAGCGCTTCGTCGCGGCGCTGCCGCTCGCCGTCGCCGCCTATCTCAGCGTCAGGCTCCTCCGCTTCCTCAGGGACCGGCCCGCGCGCGAGAAGATCTGGACCGCCCTCAGCTTCGGGGTCATCGTCTCGATGCTGCTGACCCTGGTCGTGCAGGCGATCTTCTACGGACCGGTCAGCGCATTCGAGGAGTGCGTCGACCAGGCCCAGACGAGTGCGGCACGTGCGGCGTGCGGCGAGCTGCAGGACGGCAGCCTGCTCGGCTGGCTCGCGTCGTGAGGCTCGCCCCAGCCGGGCTAGCGGTTCGCCTCCGCCACCGAGGCCGGCTCCGGGTCTGTGCCGGTTGCAGGCACCCCGGTGCCCTCCGGCACTGCACTGTCGTCCGCGACCAGCCGTCCACGGGTCCGACGCTCGAGCAGCAGGAGTGCGCCCAGCCACAGCAGCGCCCCGCCGACGACCTCTACGGCGAGAGCCCCCGCGAGCGGCAGGAGGGGCACGCCCACTGCAGCCAACCGGTCGACCCCGACCGCGCCATTGCCGAGCGCCGTGAGGGCCACGCCGACGACCACCGGGACCAGGGCTGCCACGACGGTGGCACCGACTCGGGCGCGCACGTTGCCGAAGAACTCGAGCTCGCGGTCGACCGCCCGCCCGACGAAGAGGCCGACGAGGACCGGCAGGACGAGGACGGCATACATGGCGGTGGGGTAGTCGGCTGCCTCGGGAACCGCTCCGAGGAGGGGGACGAGTGGCAACAGGCCCGGCACGGCGGCGTCGGGCGAGATCGTGGAGCCGAGCGCGAGCGCGAAGCCCGGTCCGGACACGAAGCCGAGTGCCCAGGTGGCGGCATTGCCGAGCAGGGCGACCTGCGCCAGGGCGACGATGGCGGCACCGCCCGGGTTGACGCCGTAGGCGCCCTGGATCGACAGGACCGCGGGGAGGGTCAGCGCCAACCTGACCAGCGCGACCGCTGCGCCGAGCCCCACGAGCACTCCGGCTCCCTGCCACCCCACGCGCCACACCGTGGGCAGCCACGTCGGCCCGCGGCGAAAGAGCGCCCGCACGAAGGCCGGGGACTCCTGGTCCTCGGGACGCAGCAGCACGAAGCCGAGCGCGACGGCTGGCGCGAGCAGTGCCCCGGGCACGGCGGCCGGGCCCGGTGTGGCCACACCTCCCAGGGTGAGCAGCGCGAAGACGCCGGCCATGAGCAGGTAGCCACCGAGGAAGCCGGGCACGACCCCGCGCAGCGCGACGTCACTCCAGGCGGCCGCTCCGACGGCGGCGCGCTGCGTCGCGGCGAGACGACGGGCCCAGCGGTAGGCGATGTAGACGTCGACCGCGAGCAGCAGCAGCGGCGTCAACGTGACCGCCACCCCGCCTGCACCGATGGACTGCCCGTGGCCGAGGAACCAGATCCCGCTGCCGACGGACACCGCCGAGAACCAGCCGACCGAGCTCTCCGGGGCGGCGACCCAGCCGAGGAGGGCCGGGAGCACGACGACCGCCCAGGTGCCGATCGCGGCCAGCGCTCCGGCACGCAAGGAGGCCGGCAGCGCCGACGACGGCCTCGGGGTCACGGGGTCCAGGGCGCTCAGTCCTCCTGGGTCGGGAGCCGCCCTCGTGACGTCTCGTCGGGCGTCTCGTCAGGGCGTCTCGTGGGCATCGGGTGACGGCGAGCGGGTGGTATGCCGTCCGGCTCGCTCCCATGGTCACAAGAGCGACCGGGCGAGGCGAGCACCCACGCCGTGCCCACCCCGACGAGTCTCGAGCGAGGGACGACGAGCATGCCGGACGGCATACGCAGCAGTGCCGTCGACATCGCACCGAGGTGGCCCAGGGACGGCGTCGGAACGGCTTGGAACAGGGTGGACTGGCTCGGAACGGCCGGCGTGGCCGACGGCGCGTCGAGCGACTCAGCCCGCGAGGCCCTGCATGATCTCGCGCATGAGGTCGGCGGTCTCGGACGGCGTCTTGCCGACCTTGACGCCGGCTGCCTCGAGAGCTTCCTTCTTGGCCTGGGCGGTGCCCGAGGAGCCGGAGACGATGGCGCCCGCGTGGCCCATGGTCTTGCCTTCGGGAGCCGTGAAGCCAGCGACGTAGCCCACGACCGGCTTCGTCACGTGCTCCTTGACGTAGGCGGCAGCGCGCTCCTCGGCGTCTCCACCGATCTCGCCGATCATGACGATCGCGTCTGTGTCGGGGTCGTTCTGGAACGCCTCGAGGCAGTCGATGTGCGTCGTGCCGATGACGGGATCGCCGCCGATCCCGACAGCCGAGCTGAAGCCGAAGTCACGCAGCTCGTACATCATCTGGTAGGTCAGCGTGCCGGACTTCGAGACGAGGCCGATGCGGCCCGGGCCCGAGATGTCGGCCGGGATGATGCCGGCATTGCTGACGCCGGGAGTGATGAGTCCCGGACAGTTGGGTCCGACGATGCGCGTCGTGCCCTTGTCCTTGGCGTAGTTGTAGAACTCCGCGGTGTCCTTGACGGCGACGCCCTCGGTGATGACCACCGCGAGCGGGATCTCAGCGTCGATCGCCTCGACGGCGGCGGCCTTGGTGAACTGTGCGGGCACGAAGATGACCGACACGTTGGCGCCAGTGGCCTCGATGGCCTCCTGCACCGTGCCGTAGACGGGAACGGAGACGCCGCCCTCGAACTCGACCGTCGTCCCGGCCTTGCGCGGGTTGACACCTCCGACGATGTCGGTGCCGGACTTCAGCATGCGCTGCGTGTGCTTCATGCCCTCGGAGCCGGTCATGCCCTGGACGATGACCTTCGAGTCAGCGTTGAGGAAGATAGCCATGGTTCGTCGTTCTCTCTTCTGTGGCTCGGGGTCAGTTGGCGGCGAGCTCGGCGGCGCGCCGTGCGGCGCCGTCCATGGTGGGCTCGATCGAGACCAGCGGGTGCGCGCGCTCCTGCAGGATGCGTCGGCCCTCCTCGACGTTGTTGCCGTCGAGGCGCACGACGAGCGGCTTCGTCGCCTCGTCGGCCAGCTTGTCGAGCGCACCGACGATGCCGTTGGCCACGGCGTCGCAGGACGTGATGCCTCCGAAGACGTTGACGAAGACGCTCTTGACCTGCTCGTCGCCGAGGATGATGTGCAGGCCGTCCGCCATGACCTCGGCGCTCGCGCCTCCGCCGATGTCGAGGAAGTTCGCGGGCTTGACGCCCCCGTACTCCTCACCGGCGTAGGCCACGACGTCGAGGGTGCTCATGACGAGGCCGGCCCCGTTGCCGATGATGCCGACGGAGCCGTCGAGCTTGACGTAGTTGAGGCCCTTCTCCTTCGCGGCGGCCTCGAGCGGGTCGGCCGCGGCGGAGTCCTCGAGGGCCTCGTGGTCGGGATGGCGGAAGTCGGCGTTGCCATCGAGGGTCACCTTGCCGTCGAGCGCGATGATGTCCCCGTCCTCGGTCTTGACGAGCGGGTTGACCTCCACGAGCGTCGCGTCCTCGTCGCGGTAGACGGTCCACAGGGTCTGCAGGACCGGGACGATCTTGGCGGCGGTGTCGGCGTCGAAGCCGGCGGTCTCGACGATCTCGCGGGCCTTGGCCTCGTCGATGCCGACGTTCGGGTCGACGGCCACCTTCGCGAGCGCATCAGGGCGCTCGACCGCCAGCTGCTCGATGTCCATGCCGCCCTCGACGGAGCACATGGCGAGGTAGGTCCGGTTGGCGCGGTCGAGCAGGATCGAGAAGTAGTACTCCTCGGCGATGCGCGCTCCTTGCGCGATCATCACAGTGCCGACCGTGTGGCCCTTGATGTCCATGCCGAGGATCTCGGCCGCGAGCCGCTCCGCCTCCTCGGCGCTCTTGGCGACCTTGACGCCGCCGGCCTTGCCCCGGCCTCCCGTCTTGACCTGCGCCTTGACGACGGTGACGCCGCCCGATCTCGGCCCGATCGTCTCGGCAGCCGCACGGGCTTGCTCGGGGGTGGTAGCGGTGGCGCCGGCCAGCACGGGCACACCGTGCTTCTCGAACATGTCGCGGGCTTGGTACTCGAAGAGATCCACGGGCGGTCCGTCCTCGTCGTCGGTGCGAATCGTCGTCGCCTGCACCGCAGCGGCGTCCCGGGGCCCCGCGCTCTCGATCGCGCTCGGTCGGTCCCAGCGCGCACGGCGCAACCGAATCAGGCTGTCCCCCGGACTCTAGTGGCTCTGATCCCTGGCGACGCCTTGGGGCCCGCCCGAGCGAGCGTTCCAGCTCGTCGGCACGCGGGTTCGTGCATGGCGGGGCCCGCGCGCCGCACTACCGGTGCAGTAACACCACTCCCGGTGCAGCAACCCGCGGACGAGGCCGTATGCCGCGTGGGAGCCTCAGGCAGCTGCGAGGGCGATGGCCTCGCGGACCCGGCGCAGCAGGCGAGCCGGGTGGGCGAGGTCAGCCCACACGACTCGCACGACGACCCAGCCCGCACGTCGGAGCGCGTCCTCGCGTTGCTTCTCGTGGAAGAGCGCCCGTCCGTCCGCATACTTCACGGCGCCGTCGAACTCCACGAGCACCCGCGTGCCTCGGATCCGGAAGTCCGCACGGAACCGTCGGCCCTCCGCTTCGAGCTCGACCTGCGGGTCCAGCTCGAAGCCGAGTGCCCGGAGGACGAAGGCGGTGCGCGACTCCCCCGGTGACTCGTGCCGGCCGTCCGCGTGGACCAGTGCGGCTCGCGTCGGCCCGATGCCGGGATGGCCCACGAGGGCCGCCACCGCACGGCGCAGCTGGTCGGCCGTCACGAGGGATGCCCGGAGTGCGGCGTCAGCCGACACCAGAGCGGCCTCGGGCCCGTGGACGAGGCCGGTCTGCGCGATGGCGCAGGCCAGCGGCACCGACAGGGTGTTGCCGCGGATCGTCGCCAGATTGCTCGTGGGCGCCCCGCCGTGGGTGCCATTGACGGCGCACGCGGCGACCGGGAGCGCTGCGAGCGGTCGGTGGATCAGGAGTCCGGTCCGCCGGGCTGAGACGTTGGGCACGGTTGCCGCTCCCTCTGGACGCGGCAGGGAGGTCAGGTGCACCGTCGCCAGGTCGACGGCGTACGTCGGAAGCCCGCGGAGGACCAGCGCCGAGTGGTGGCTGACCACCGCCCTGCCGGCGTAGGCCCGCGCAAGGGCGAGAGCGGTGAGGGCGTGACGGCGCTCCGGTGTGAGGCTGCCCTCCGTCGTCACGGCATACCATCCGCGGGTCAGACGCACGCAGGCTCCGGACCGCACCCAGCGATCCAGCGCGTGACCGTCCAGGCCGTGAGTGGCCGCGTCCGCAGCGGAGAAGATGCCGTCGGCGCCCAGCAGCTCAGGGGACATGACGCGAGCCTGCCTCCGCACCTCGCACCACACCTGCCCGATCGCGGCGGGTGTGGACAAAGACAGGGAGGCCTCAGGAGGTGTGGACGCCGTGTGTCCTGGTGTCGACACGCGGGTTGATGCACCAGGTCGCCCGGTGCACCGCGCGCCTGGTGCAGCCATGCGCGGAGGAGGACGTATGGCGCGTCGGGTGCCCGCTGTCAGTCGGGGTGGACGTTCTCGCGGACCCAGGTGACGATCTCGGTCGTCGTCGCACCCGGCGTGAAGATCCGCGCCACACCGAGGGCCTCGAGCTGCGCAATGTCGTCGCGGGGGATGATGCCGCCACCGAAGACGACGATGTCGCTGGCGTCGCGCTCGCGGAGCAGCTCGACGACCCGTGCGAAGAGGGTCAGGTGGGCCCCGGAGAGGACGGAGAGCCCGACGACGTCGGCGTCCTCCTGGATCGCGGCCTCGACGATCTGCTCCGGGGTCTGGTGCAGCCCCGTGTAGACGACCTCCATGCCGGCGTCGCGCAGCGCGCGGGCGACCACCTTGGCGCCGCGGTCGTGCCCGTCGAGGCCGGGTTTGGCGACGACGACGCGAATCACGCTCGAGGTGGTCTCACTCATGCGGCGCAGCCTAGCGAGGCGCCACACGCCCGGGCGCCAATCGTGATGCAGGCGGCATCACGCGGGGTACCGTCGAGGAATGGCAGTGGCAGCACGAGCGGCGAGGACGCCGCGGGCGCCCGGTGGCGAGGACCGCGCGCCCGGCCGGCGCCGGGGCGTGCTGGCCGCCGTCGGTGAGGTCGTCGAGGCCCTGCTCACTCCCACCGGTCTGGCCGGCGCGGCCCTGGAGGCGACGTGGATGGGGCTGCACCTCGGCCTCTACCCCCTCGGCCTGCTCGGCGTCCACGCGAGCGACCGGCGACGGGGCTACCGCCTCGAGCACCTGCCGCCCAGCCAGCGCGGCCTCGCGGTCCAGGACGTCGAAGCGGCCGAGACGCCGATCCTGCTCGTGCACGGCATGATCGACAACCGCTCGATCTTCACCGTGCTGCGCCGCGGTCTCGTGCGCCGCGGTTTCGGGCGCATCGAGACGATCAACTACTCCATCCTCACCGGTGACATCCGCTCGGCCGCTGCCCGCCTCGGCGCCGAGGTCGAGCGCATCGTCGAGGAGACCGGCTACGAGCGGATCCATGTCATCGGCCACTCGATGGGCGGGCTCATCGCGCGCTACTACGTCAGCCGCCTCGGCGGTGACGCGCACGTGCACACCCTCGTCACCCTCGGCACCCCGCACCACGGCAGCTACCTCGCCTACTCGTGGAACAACGGCCTGACCCGCCAGCTCCGGCCGGGGAGCGCGCTCATGGACGAGCTCGCCGGCCCGGTCAAGGACTGTCAGACCCGCTTCCTCGTCTACTGGTCCGACCTCGACCAGGTCGTCGTGCCGCAGCGCAACGCAGCCCTGCACCACGAGGACCTCAACGTCCACAACGTCGCCCTGCACGGTGTCGGCCACATGAGCCTGCCCATCACGGGCAGTGTCGTGCACGGCATCTCGACGGCGTTGGCGCACCTCGACAGCTCCGGCGCCACCGTCACCCCGGGCGTCAGCGGACTGCGCACCCGACGCGTCACCACCTCCGCGGCCCGCCACGGTGGGTCTGCGCCGCGTTCGTCGACGTCCTGAGCAGCGTTCGCACGGACCCTTTTTCGTGCTGCCGGATGCCCAGCGAGCACTCGGTTGACCTCTGGGGACAAGGGCTGAGGCTGCTCGCCGGGATGTCCTAGGGTCGACCCGTCACAATCTCGCCAGCGGGCTCCTCGCGCGGTCCTACCCGATTTCGCATAACGAATCGGTCACGTTACGGTAGGGGCTCGCAATCGGCAACGATAGGTATCTTCTTCGTGTCAAAAATCTACGTCGGGCGTCACCGTCCCGCACCGAAGCTCAGCCGGGGTCGACAGTATGTCGTCCCCGTTGCTCTGCTCGGCGCCACCGTGGCCGGTGGGCTCGTCGTCCGTGACGCGGGCGCGAGCGAGCTGGGCACCGGGGCTGCATTCATCAAGAACGCCTCCAACACCGTTGCCGGTGTGGACCTCGCAGCCGACCCGGAAGCACTGGCAGCCGCCACCGCCAACCGGTCGGACGCCCGCTCGTCGCGTGACGTCGCCCGCGACGCGAAGACGCTGATCGTCAGCGCATCCCAGGCAGGTACCGACACCGCGGCCCGCGCCAGGGCCGCAGCCGAGAAGGCTGCCCAGCAGGCAGCCCGGGCCAAGGCTGCCGCTGCTGCGAAGGCGGAGGCCCGCAAGCGCGCCATCGCGCTGTCGCGTCGTTGGGTCGTGCCGGTCTCCCACTACAAGCTGACGTCGGGCTACGGCTTCCGCTGGGGCAAGATGCACCCTGCCCAGGACCTCGCCTGCCCGACCGGCACGCCCGTCCACGCGCTCTCGACGGGCACCGTGGTCTTCGCCGGCTGGTCCACCGAGGGCTACGGCTACCTGGTCAAGATCCGGTACTGGGATGGCACCGTCTCGTGGATGGCGCACAACAGCCGCCTGCTCGTCTCCGCTCGGCGACAAGGTGGTCCCCGGCCAGAAGGTGGCCAACAGCGGCAGCACCGGCCACTCGACCGGCCCGCACGTGCACCTCGAGATCCACCCCGGTGACGCCGGCGCGGTCGCCCCCCGCGCTTGGCTCGCCAAGCGCGGCGTCCGCATCTGACCGGCCGCCCACGCGACGTCGAGGTCCGCTCCACGCTGTGGGAGCGGGCCTTCGTCGTTCCGGCTGCCTCTATGGCCTCAGCGCTTCACGAGCAGGCCTCAGAGCTTCACGAGCGGTGCATAGCGCAGCAGGAGGCGCTTGGTGCCGGTCTCCTCACCGAAGTCGACGTGGGCCATCGACTTGTCGCCCTGGCCCTCCACGCGCACGACGGTGCCGAGACCGAAGGAGTCGTGGCTGACACGGTCGCCGGACTCCAGCGCGATGACGGGGCGCTTGCCCGCGCTGCGCACCCCCGGTCGGGCGGCCAGCGTCGCGACGGCCGGCCGGTCGGAGCCGCGGGCACCGCTGAAGGACGGGCCGAGGCGCTGCCAGTCGAGCAGGTCGCCCGGGATCTCGTCGAGGAAGCGTGAGGGCGGGTTGTACTGCGGCGCACCCCAGGCCGAGCGCACGGCCGCCCTCGAGAGGTAGAGCCGCTCGCGGGCCCGGGTGATGCCGACGTAGGCGAGGCGGCGCTCCTCCTCGAGCTCCTTGGGGTCGCCGAGGGCCCGCAGGTGCGGGAAGGTGCCGTCCTCCATACCGGTGAGGAAGACGACGGGGAACTCGAGGCCCTTGGCGGTGTGCAGGGTCATCAGGGTGACGACGCCCTGCGCCCGGGCACCCGGCTCGTCGGGGATCTCGTCGGCATCGGCCACGAGCGAGACCTGCTCGAGGAACTCCTCGAGCGCGCCGGCCGGGCCGACGTCCTCGGGCTCGACGCCGGGCGGCAGCTCGCCGCCGGACTCCTGCAGCTCCGTGGCGCGGCGCTGGTCGTACTCCTGGCCCACCGCGACGAGCTCGGCCAGGTTCTCGACCCGGGTCTCGTCCTGGGGGTCGTGGCTGGCGCGCAGCTCGGCGAGGTATCCGCTCTCCTCGAGGGTCATCTCCAGGAGCGCGGCCACGGAGTCGTCGGACTCGTAGGCGGTGCGCAGCCGCTCGAGGAGCGAGGTGAAGCCCTTGATCGCGACCACCGACCGGGTCGCGATGCCCGGCGCGTCCTCCGCCCGGCCGAGGGCCGCGACGAAGGGGATCCGCTCGCGCTCGGCGAGGGCAGCGACGCACGCCTCCGCGCGCTCGCCGATGCCGCGCTTGGGAGTGTTGAGGATGCGCCGGAGGTTGACCGTGTCGATGGGGTTGGAGATGACGCGCAGATAGGCGAGGGCGTCCTTGACCTCGCGGCGCTCGTAGAAGCGGGTGCCGCCGACGACCTTGTAGGGCAGGCCGACCCGGACGAGCACCTCCTCGATGGCGCGGCTCTGAGCGTTGGTGCGGTAGAAGACGGCGACGTCCCCGGGGCGGACCCCGCCGGACTCGGCGAGCGCGTCGATCTCCTTCGCGACGAAGGCGGCCTCGTCGTGCTCGTTGTCGCCGACGTAGCCGGTGATCATCGCCCCGTCGCCGGAGTCGGTCCAGAGGTTCTTGGCCCGGCGCTCCTCGTTGCGGGCGATGACGGCATTGGCGGCGCGCAGGATGCGCTGGGTCGAGCGATAGTTCTGCTCGAGCAGGATCGTGCGGGCGTCGGGGTAGTCCTGCTCGAACTCGAGGATGTTGCGGATGCTCGCGCCGCGGAAGGCGTAGATCGACTGGTCCGAGTCGCCCACGACACACAGCTCGGGCGGCGGCACGGCGTAGCTGCCGTCGGGCCCGCGCACCTCACCGACGAGCTCCTTGATGAGCTGGTACTGCGCCTGGTTGGTGTCCTGGTACTCGTCGACGAGGACGTGCCGGAAGCGGCGGCGGTAGTACTCGGCGACGTCCGGGAAGGCCTGCAGGATGTTGACCGTCATCATGATGATGTCGTCGAAGTCGAGGGCATTGGCCTGGCGCAGGCGGCGCTGGTACTGCGTGTAGGCCGAGGCCACGGTGCGGTCGTAGTGGTTGCCCTCGGCCACCTGCGCCGCGTAGGTCTCCTCGTCGATGAGCTCGTTCTTGAGATTGCTCACCTGGTGCGAGAAGCCGCGCGCGGGGTAGCGCTTCGGGTCGAGGTCGAGGTCGCGCAGGACCAGGCTCATGAGGCGCTGGCTGTCGGCGGCGTCGTAGATCGAGAAGGTGGACTTCATGCCCACCTTGGCGGCCTCGCGTCGGAGGATGCGCACGCACGCCGAGTGGAACGTCATGACCCACATCGCCCGGGCTCGCGGGCCGACGAGCGTGGCCACCCGCTCACGCATCTCGGCGGCAGCCTTGTTGGTGAACGTGATCGCGAGCACCTGACCGGGCTGCACGTGCCGCTCGCCGAGCAGCCAGGCGATGCGGTGCGTGAGCACGCGCGTCTTGCCCGAACCGGCGCCCGCGACGATGAGCAGCGGCGTCCCCTCGTGCGTCACGGCCTCGCGCTGGTGAGGGTTGAGCCCCTCGAGCAGGGCCGCCGGGTCGAGGTCGGTGTGCCGGGCGTCGGACGTCGCGACTCCCCCGCGGGCAGCCGCCTCCGCCCACGTCGGCACGCCCCGCTCGGTCACCCCTGACGCCGCTCCGGCTGACGTCGGGCCGACGGTGCCGACGGCTCCCCGCTCACGGTCGAAGCCGGGGAAGGAGAGGTCGTCGAAGAGCGTGCTCATGATGGTCCCAGCCTACGTGTCGGCGCCCACACCGCTCGCCAGCCACACACCGTGGGCGCGGCTACGCTCCGACTCCTGCGCGGGGCCGCCGGACCGGCGAGGATGGTGGCATGACGTCCGTCCCTCAGCCCTTCGAGATCCGGGAGGCTGCTCCGGCAGACGTGCCCGACCTCATCCGCCTCGTGCAGGAGCTCGCCCACTACGAGAGGGAGCCGCAAGCCGCCACGGCGACCCCAGCCGACTTCGAGAGGGCCCTCTTCCCGAGCACGGGCGACCCCACGGCATACGCCCTCGTGGCCGTGCGGGAGGGCGCGGTCGTCGGGATGGCGCTGTGGTTCCGCAGCTTCTCGACCTGGACGGGCCAGGCGGGCATCTGGCTCGAGGACCTCTTCGTCGAGCCGGCGCAGCGCGGCCACGGCGTGGGTGCGAGCCTTCTCTCGCGGCTCGCGGCCATCTGCGTCGAGCGCGGCTGGACCCGCCTCGAGTGGACGGTGCTGGACTGGAACACGCCCTCCATCGAGTTCTACCGGTCCCGGGGCGCGACCCCGCTCGACGGGTGGACCACTCACCGTGTCGACGGTGCGGCGCTGGCTCGGCTCGCCGAGGGCTGATGGGCCCGGTCGTAGGGTTGTCGGCATGACCACTGCGACGAGCGTCTTCGTGTCGGAGCCCGGTGACCGCGACGTGCTGGAGGTGCGCGAGCACGACGTGCCGCCACCCCGGACCGGCGAGGTGCAGGTCGAGGTGGCCGCCGCCGGCGTCAACTTCATCGACGTGTACAAGCGGCAGGGCGTCTACCCCGTCCAGACGCCCTTCGTCCTCGGCGAGGAGGGTGCGGGCACCGTCGTGGCAGTGGGCGCCGACGTGACGGGCGTGACGGTCGGAGACCGCGTGGCGTGGTGCCAGTCGCCGGGCAGCATGTCGACCGTCACGAACAAGCCCGCTGCCATGGTCGTCCCCGTGCCCGACGGCCTCGACCTCGACGTCGCTGCCGCGTCCATGCTCCAGGGGCTCACTGCCCACTACCTCGTGACGAGCACGTATGCCGTCGCCGAGGGGGACGTCGCACTCGTGCACGCCGCCGCCGGTGGGGTCGGGCAGCTGCTCGTGCAGCTGGTGACCGCCCGCGGCGGCACGGTCGTCGCAACGGCAGGCACGGACGAGAAGCTGGAGATCGCCAGGAAGCTCGGGGCGCGGCACCTGATCAACTACTCCGACGTCGAAGACCTGCCGGCTGCGGTGCGCGACGCCGTCCCCAGGGTGTCGACGTCGCCTACGACGGCGTCGGCAGGTCGACGTTCGATGCGTCGCTGGCCTCGCTGCGACCTCGCGGGATGATGGTGCTCTTCGGCGGCGCCAGCGGACAGGTGCCGCCCTTCGACATCCAGCGGCTCAACAGCGGCGGCTCGCTCTTCCTCACCCGGCCGACGCTCGCCCACTACGTGTCCGACCGCCGCGAGTACGAGTGGCGCGCCCGCGAGGTGCTCGGCTCCATCGCCGACGGTTCGCTCAAGCTGGAGATCGGGGGGCGATATCCCCTCTCGCGGGCGGGGGACGCCTACGAGGCGCTCGAGGCACGACGGACCACGGGCAAGCTCATCCTGGTGCCGGGCGCATGAACCGCACGCTGTTCCGGCACGACCACATCTGGACCGGGGACCGCGAGGAGCCTTGGACCGACGCCCTGCTCGTCGAGGACGGGCGCGTGGCGGCTGTCGGAGCGGCTGCGACAGGGGCCGGCGTGCGCGGCCGACGAGGTCGACCTGCCAGGCGCCCTCGTCCTTCCGGGCCTGCACGACGCCCACATCCACACCGGGTGGCTCTCACGCGACCTTTCATCGGTCGACCTGCGCCGGGCGCGTTCTCTCGACGAGACCCTCGCTCTCGTGCAGGCCCACGCCGACGGGCTGGCTCCCGGGCAGTGGTTGCACAGCGGCCGATGGAACCACAACGTCTGGGACGTCCCGGTCCAGCCCGACCGGCACTCCCTCGACGCCGTGTCGGGCGACCGCGTGGCGGCGCTGTCGAGCGTCGACGGTCATACCATCTGGGCGAACTCCCTTGCGCTGCAACGAGCCGGCATCACGCGTGACACCGCTGACCCGGTCGGCGGCGAGATCGTTCGCGATGCGTCGGGGGAGCCGACGGGCATCCTGCGGGAGTCGGCGCAGGAGCTGCTCGACGTCATCGACCACGACGAGGGACCGCTGCGGCCATGGCTCGAGCGCTGCCAGGATCAGCTCCTGTCCGTCGGTCTGACGAGCATCACCGACATCGACGGCGAGGACGTGCGCGCAGCCTATGCCGCGATGCACGCCGACGGAGTCCTGCGGCTTCGGGTGACCAAGTGCACGCGCGACGAAGACCTCGAGCTCGCCATCGGCGAGGGTCGGCGTTCCGGCCAGGGCGACGACCGCCTTCGCGTCGGGCCGGTCAAGTTCTTCAGCGACGGGGCGCTCGGCTCGCAGACCGCACACATGACGGAGCCTTTTGTCGGCCATGAGGGGTGCGGCATCGCTGCCATGCCCTACGACGTGCTGCTCGAGCGCACCCTGCTCGCTGTGCGGTCGGGCCTCGACGTGTGCACGCACGCCATCGGCGACGAGGCCAACCGGCTCGTCCTCGATGCGTTCGAAGCGGTCCGCGCCGGTGGGCACGACAGCGTGCTGCGCATCGAGCACGCCCAGCACGTGCTGCCCGTCGACCTCCCGCGCTTCCGGGCGCTCGACGTCGTGGCGTCGATGCAGCCGAGCCACTGCACGGCTGACTTCGAGCTCGCGGAGGCGATCATCGGACCCCGACGGCTGGCTTCCTATGCGTGGCGCAGCTTCCTCGACGCCGGGGTGCGCGTCGCCTTCGGGTCCGACGCACCCGTCGAGGACCCCAATCCCTTCTACGGCCTGCACGCCGCCGTCACGCGTCAGCGCGCCGACGGCCATCCCCTCGGCGGCTGGCGGCCAGAGGAGCGGATCACGCTCGAGGAGGCCGTGCACGCCCACACGGTGGGGGCGCACGAGGCGGTGGGCCGCACCGACGTCGGCCGCCTCGCGGTCGGGCAGCTCGCGGACCTCGTAGCGGTCGACCGCGACGTCTTCGCGCTGGAGGAGTCCGCCCCCTCCGGCATCCGCGACACCGTGGTGCTGCAGACCTGGGTGGGTGGGCAGCTCGAGTTCGAGCGCCCCTGATCGCACCACTGCGTGCGCGCACACCCGCCGCCGCCGGGCGTGTGGTGGTGTTCGCTCCGACGCGCATGGCTCGGCCGTTTGGCAGCTCTGGCACAAAAGGGATCGAAGCCGGTTCATCCAATAGGTGCCCTTGCATCCCAATTCTCGGGTTTCACCCGACTACGCGTATTCCTCCGCTTGTCGTCCTGCGCTCGGGCGGCCCTTTTGCGCCTCTTGCGTGAATACGCTCGCGCATTGCGACAGCATGAAGACGAAACCGCCGACGACCGCCTCCGGTGGCTCATACCATCGACCCACCAACCACACGGTTGGTGATTCATGGATCGTCAATGAAGGAGCACCATGCACCTCAAGCGTTTGCTCTTCGTTCCGGCTGCTGCCGCTGTCCTCGTCCTCACCGGGATGTCCTCGGCCTCCGCCGGTGAGGCACAGGGCAACAGCAGCGCCGGGAACATCAACGAGACCGGGATGCGCGGCCACGCCAACTCGATCTGCGGCTTCTCGGGCCAGAACCCGGAGCGGTTCCTCGACCCGTCCGACCCGCACTACGAGCCCGGTCGGGTGCAGAGCTGGGGCCAAATCCCCCGGGAGGTGCGAGCGTTCCTGGCCACCCAGGGCGAGCACCCTGGCGACGCCTGCAACGGGCACACCGGCATCCTGGCCGGTGGCGGTGGCGAAGGGCCCTGACCGGCACACCTGCCAGCCTGCGCGCCGCTCCCCGCAGACTCCCAGGGCAAGGCTGGCCGCAATGGCTGGACGCGAGGGAAGCCTGCGGCAACATCCGCATCGGATTTCTAGGGGATCGCGCACATCGTGCGGTTTTGCCTCTCAGCCTGAAATACGACAAAGAGGGGCAAGAATGCACTTTGACTCAGGCCGAAGAATGTCCTTCGAGCGTCGGATTGGGCCCGCCGCATCACGTGGCGGGCCCTTTCCTTGAAAGAGGTGCATGGGCATCTCAGCGTGAATGAGCGCGCGGAACGCGCGGGCGGGCGGGCAACGACGACTGAGTGGCGACGAGGACATTGGAAAGCCGCCGCGCGCCGTCGAACGTCGAGCAGCTCGAACACGTCGAGCGCGACGAAAAGATGATGGGGGCCGTTCATGGCGGTCACCCTAGGGACGGTCCGAGAGCGCCTCCGACAGGGCCGCCAGCCCGCGCCATGACGCGCTCATCGACAGCCCGGCCATCTCGTCGCGCCGGAACCATCGGGCGTCCGAGGTCGTCCCGCCGATGTCGTAGATGGTCGGATCGCTCGGCTCGGGACACCTCGCGCGGTAGACGATCCGCACGGCATGGAAGTCCTCCACGCCACCGGCCGGTGCGCGGCCGACCCAGTGCTGCGACTGGATCGTCACGAGCTCACCGATCTCGATCCGCTGCCCGGTCTCCTCCCACACCTCGCGGTGCACGCCGGCCACGGGATCCTCGCCCTCGTCGAGTCCACCGCCCGGCAGGCCCCACTTGCCGGGGATCGCCGTGAGCGAGTTGAACTGTGTCAGCAGCACGCCCCGCGCACTGGTCACGACGGCATAGGCCGCCACCCGCTGGTAGGCCTCACCGACCTCGTCGGGGTGCACGTCCGCGTCGCGCGGCACGTCGGGCAGGCGGGGCGGTATGCCGTCCAGCCGCCTGACGGCATAGGTCAGCTCGAGTGCCCCGTCCTCCAGGAGCGCTGCGGACCTGCGCGGACTCGACCGCCCAGCCGGACTGTCCGAGCACGTGCGCGGGGTCAGCACCATGAGGCAAGGGGGCGCGGGCCACCACGGCTCCACCTGCGTCGCGGGCGGTGACACGCACCCCGCCGGGCACGTTGGTGCGCACCGGCGGCCTGGGCTCGCTGGCCCCGGCCGTCATGAGCGGACGAGCGAGGTCGCCCGCTCGTACTCGTCCACCGCGAGGCGGGCCACCCGTGACCACTCCTGCTCCGGAGGGTTGGCAACGTTCCACGAGCGCAGCTCCGCGACGCGGAAGTGATCAGTGGCGAGGGCAGCGATGGCCGAGGCCATCTCCGAATCACTCGAGACGACAAGCCCGTTCACACCGTCACGCACGAACTCACCCACGCCGGAGCCGGCTCGGCCGATGACCGGCAAGCCCACGGTCCTGGCCTCCAGGGCGGCGATCCCGAAGGACTCCAGCCGAGCCGGCGAGAGGTAGACGTCGGACGCCGCATACAGCTCCTTCAGCTCCTGACGCGTCACCCGGCCCGGCAGGCGCACCCAGCCGAGGTCGTGCTCGCGGACGTGGCGCTCGACGCGCGCCCGCTCCGGCCCCTCCCCGAGGATCGTCAGCGTGAGAGAGCCGCGACCCGCGAGGGCCTCGGCACGCGCGACGACGTCGATGAGCGCCGCGGGCCGCTTGCGCTTCGCCAGACGCATCGCAGTGACAAGACGCAGCGGGCCGGGCGCGCGCTCGACCGGACCGGTGGCCCAGCGGTCGACGTCGATGCCGTTGGGCAGCACGGCGACCTCCGAGCCGGGGCTCACCAGCCGGCGAAGCGGAGCCGCCGCGACGTCCGAGACGGCCGACATCGCGACGCCTCTTGCGGCCCAGCGACGGACGAAGCGGCCCGCGTCGAAGAGGGGTGCAAGGTCCGCGAGCATGCAGTGCCATGTCATCGCCGTGGGCAGCCCGAGGCCCAGTGCGACGCGGGTCGCGTCCCAGGCGAAGAACGAGACGACCCCAGTCTGCACGTGTGCGACCTCGAACTCGCCGGCGACCAGGCGTCGGCGCAGCTCGGCCGGGGCCAGCGGGTTGATCGGCAGCGCTCCCGGCATGCGGGCGGCCAACCTGTGCACCGGGATGTCGTCGACGACGGTGATCTCCCCGTGCATCTCGCCCGCGGCTCCGCGGGTGGCGGTGAAGACCTCGACCTCATGGCCGAGGAGAACGAGCTCGCGCGCGAGGTCGTGGGTCTGCACCTCGATGCCGCCGAGCCTCGGCAGATAGCAGTCGGAGAGGAGAGCCACCTTCACGGGTCTCACTGTGTCATGCGAGACGATGGGCCGATGCGACGCACCCTGCTGGCCTTCCACGCCCACCCGGACGACGAGGCGCTGCTCACGTCGGGCACGATGGCGCGCGCCGCAGCCGAGGGCCACCGCGTCGTCGTCGTCGTGGCCACCGACGGCGAGCTCGGCCTGGCGGCTCAGCGAGTATGCCGCCGACGGCTCGCTCGGCAGCCGTCGGATGGCACGAGCTGCGCCGCAGCGCAGGCGCGCTCGGTGTCGCGCGGGTCGAGCACCTGGGCTACGCCGACAGCGGTCTGGGGCCGGAGGTGCCACCGGACCCGCCGGGCGCGACCCGCTTCGTGCGGGCCGACGTCGACGAGGCGGCGCAGCGGCTGGCCGCGATCCTGCGTGAGGAGGAGGTCGACGTCCTGCTCGGTTACGAGCCCAACGGCGGCTACGGGCACCCTGACCACAAGAAGGTGCACGTCGTCGGCCGGCGCGCGGCCGAGCTGGCGGGCACCCCGCGTCTGCTCGAGGCGACGGTCCCGCGCGACACGATCTGCAGAGCCATCGACCTGGCGGCGAAGGTCTATCGCTTCCCGCCGGAGTTCGACCGCTCGAGCTTCGACCGCGCCTTCTCGGCCCGCAGCGAGATCACCCACCGGATCAGCGTGCGCCGTCACATCGCGGCCAAGCGGGCCTCGATGCGCGCCCACGCGTCACAGGCGAGCGCCGACGGCGGAGCGGACCGCACGCTGGCTGCCTTCCTGCGCATTCCTCGCCCGCTCTACGACCTCGTCTTCGGGCGGGAGTGGTTCGTCGACCCGGTCGCGCGCCCGGGAGACCCCATCCGGCGCGACGTCTTCGCGGGGCTCCCTTGATGCGACCGGACGTGTCCTCGGGCACGGACCGAACGGCATACGGAGGCCGGTGTGGCCGAGGGAGCGGCAGGCGTGGTCGACGCCCCGAAGGGCTACTGCTCGAAGACGATGGCCATGGGTGTCTGCTCGGAGCCCTGGCCGAGCGGGTTGTCGGCGAACATCGCCTCGTAGCGCTCCTTGGGACCTGGGGCGTCCGTGCCGAGGACGTTGCGGCCGATGTCGTTGGCGTCCATGACGACCGTGCCGGCGAACGTCTCACGGTAGGTCGCCGGCACCCGCTCGCGGATGGCCGCCGACAGACGTGCGGCGACGACGTCGGGATCCTTCGGACCAAGCTTGGCCGAGACGTTGGCGGGGTAGACGGAGTACTCCGTGGGCCCGTCGATGGCTCGGATGTCCCCACCGACGAGCTCGTAGAAGAGCCCGCGGCGACCGACGAGCTTGCCGATGACGCCCCCCGCCGAGGCGAAGAGCACGCGCGGCAGTCCGGCCTCCTCGATGGCGAGCTGCATCGTGAACGGTGAGCCGAGGCCGATGCCGGCGGGGGTGCGCGTCACGTAGCGGCTGAGCACCCGAGCGGGGCGGCCGACCTTGATGTCCCAGATGAAGAAGGACCGGCCCTGTGTGATGGCGACGACCTTCTCCGAGATGAAGAAGTACCATCGGCCGCTCGTCGGCACGGTGGTCTCGAGGGCCGCCGTGCGCAAGCCGGCGAAGAAGCGGTCGACGTAGCCGAGCGTCTTGGCGTCGAGGTCGTCCTCGCGGGCATAGAGCTCAGTGCGCAGCGGGTAGCGGCGCACGACGGTTCCGTCGTCGAGGGTGAGGTCGAGCAGCTTGCGCGGGTTGGGCTCGTAGTCCGTCTTCGGCCGCGGCGCACCGTCGTCCGCCTCCTCGTGCTCGTCGAAGAACTCCTCGAGCCACAGCTCGAGGTTGAGCATCCGCCACACCGTCATGGAGTCGATCGAGTTGGTGCCCTTGATCCAGCCCTCGAACGCGTGCAGCACGGCGCTCTGGTCGACGTAGCGCCGCTCGGCGAAGGCCTCCGAGAGGAAGACGCCGTAGATGTGGTTCTTGAGGCGCATGAACCACTCGCCCTGCGGTGTCGTCGCACCGATCTTGTCGCGCCGACGCCGCACCGACTCCGGGATCCGGCCCTTCATCGCGTCGCGCAGCACCCGCTTGCTCCACCCCTCGTGGATGAGGGCGTCCTCCGGCAACGCGAACACGAAGCGGACGAGGTCGCGGTCGAGGAAGGGCAGGCGCACCTGGACGCCGAAGTGTCGGGCGTTCTTGTCGGCATAGCGCAGCCGCGCCGGCAGCGACCCGGACACGACGTCGTCGACGAGCCGGTGGTGGAGCGAGCCCCGTTCCACCGCATACGTCTCGTCGGCGTGCTCCGCCGCGAACTGCTCCCCGAGCAGGCTGCGGACCGGCACGTCGCGGCGCCCCCGCACCCGGTCGGCGACGACGGGGCCGCCCCTGCGGGCCAGGACGTCGAGAGACCGGCCGAGCTCGGCCGCGGCGCGGGCCGCGCCCCGGGTGCCGCCGGAGCGGGCCAGCTCGCGCACGTGGACGAGGTGGTGCGGGCCGAAGCCGCCGAGGGTCTCGTCGCCGCCGTGACCGTCGAGCAGCGCCGCGGGGCGCGAGCCGCTCGCCGTCGCCTCGCGTAGGACACGGAACTGCGTGTAGGCGCCCGTCGAGACCAGCGGCTCCTCCTGAAGCCGCACGAACTCACGCAGGTCGAGCTTGAACTCTGTCGGCGTCGGCTCGATTCGGTGTGCCTCCACGCGATCGCCGAGCCCGTCGACGATCGCGTCGACGTGGCGCACCTCGTCGGCGCGCGTGTCGGGGAAGAGCACCGACCAGGTCTGCTGCACGTGCGGCCGGCCGGGCGAAGGGAGCCCGGATCCGGTGTCGGTGCGACCGAGGCCGTCGACGACCGACGCGATTGCGGCTGCGTCGATGCCACCCGAGAGCGAGGTCCCCACGGCGCCGTTCACTCGGCGGCGCACGGCCGAGGTGAGCAGGTGGCGGAAGTCCTCGACCACGCGCGCGCCGTACGGCCGTGCGTCGCGGGTGGCCTCCGAGCTCGTCGAGGAGGCTGCTCCACAGGTGGCGCTCGGAACCGCCGGTGGTCAGCGTCATCGACTCCCCTGCACCAACCCGCTCGATACCGGCGAAGAAGGTCTCCGGACCGTCGTCGTGCACGCGGAAGCAGAGGTAGCGGTAGATCGTGCGGTCGTTGGGCCGGCGCGCGTGGTGACCGCTCTCGAGGATCGGCCGGATCGTGCTCGCGAAGAGCCAGCCGTCCGAACCGGCGCGTGCCACGTAGAGCTGTCGCGTGCCGAAGGGGTCGCGCGCGAGCGTCACGGCGTCGGTCTCGCGGTCGTGGATCGCGAGCGCGTAGGAGCCCTCGAGCCGGTCAAGACCCTCGGGGCCCCACTGCCCGTATGCCGCGAGCACCAGCGCCGCGTCACCCGCGACGAGGTCGTGGCCGCAGCGTGGTGAGCTCGTCGCGAACGGCGTCCGTGTCGTAGAGCTCACCGTCGAGCACGAGCGTGAGGCCGACCGGACACGCTCGTGGCGAGGCGGCCCTCCCCCGCGTCCCCGTCGGCGCGCGTGACGGCGAGCACGGCCGAGCCGACGCGTGCGACGACCGCGTGCGCCGCGGGCGACGGGTGGTGGCACCGCGCGAGGCGCTCGACCAGCACCTCGTCGGACGTGACGCCGAGGTGACCGCTGATTCCGCACATGGATTCCACCCTAGAGGGGCATCCCGGGACCCCTGGAGCCGACTGGGACTCGCGCCCTCGGGCCGCGCCGTGAACCCGGCGGGGCGCTTCCCGTCGTCCTCGTGAGAGGGACCCTCCCCACACCACCACCCCTCGCAGGAGCGTGACATGCACCGAATCTCTCGCACCGCCTCTTTCACCGCTGGCCTCCTCATCGGCGCCAGCCTGCTCGCGGCCACCTCCAGCGCCACCGCGAGCGGAGGCAACAGTCCCGGCCCGCGCAGCGACATCCTTCGCGCGCCGATCCAGGGCAGCCTGACCGACGACCCGTCGCTCTTCGGCCTCAACCCGGGTATGGCGCCATGGGTCATCTCGGAGGGCACTGCGCGACTGCGCGCCAACGGCGACCTCCAGGTCGAGGTCGAGGGGCTGATCATCCCCACGACCGGTGTCAACCCGGTCCCAAGGCTGTCGGCCACCGTCGTGTGCAGCGGCGAGCCCGCTGCCGCTCACGGCGAGCGTGCCCTTCAGCCCGGCCGGTGACGCGACCATCGACACCCGTGTCGCGCTGCCCGAGCGGTGCCTCGCCCCCGCGGTCCTGCTGGGCCCGAACAGCGTCGACACGACCTACATCGCGGCAACCGGCCGCTGAGAGCGCCTCGGGGGTATGCCGTCCGGCGGGCCGTCAGCCAGCCGGGCGGCATATCTCGGCTGCGCCCGCCGCCCGGTCACTCCCACTCAATGGTGCCCGGTGGCTTGCTCGTGACGTCGAGGACGACCCGGTTGACCTCCTCGACCTCGTTGGTGATTCGGGTCGAGATGGCGGCCAGCACGTCGTAGGGCACCCGTGCCCAGTCCGCCGTCATGGCGTCCTCGGAGGCGACCGGCCGCAGCACGACCGGGTGACCGTAGGTGCGCCCGTCACCCTGGACCCCCACCGAACGGACGTCTGCGAGGAGGACCACCGGGCACTGCCAGATGTCGCGGTCCAGTCCGGCAGCGGTGAGCTCGGCGCGGGCGATCGCGTCGGCCCGACGCAGCACGTCGAGCCGGTCGGCGGTCACCTCACCGATGATCCGGATGCCGAGGCCCGGCCCGGGGAAGGGCTGGCGCCAGACGATCGCCTCGGGCACGCCCAGCTCGAGACCGACCTGACGCACCTCGTCCTTGAAGAGGGTGCGCAGCGGCTCGACGAGCGAGAACTGGAGGTCATCGGGCAGGCCCCCCACGTTGTGGTGGCTCTTGATGTTCGCTGCGCCCTCGCCGCCGCCCGACTCGACGACGTCGGGATACAGCGTGCCCTGGACGAGCCACTTGACCGGATGCTCCTCGTCGCTGTGATCGACGGCTGCCCGACGCACGACGTCGCGCGCGGCCTGCTCGAAGACCCGGATGAACTGCTCGCCGATGGCCTTGCGCTTCGCCTCAGGGTCGGTGATGCCGGCGAGCGCCGCGAGGAAGCGCTCGCGGGCGTCGACGACGACGAGGTCGACCCCGGTGGCGTCAACGAAGTCCTGCTCGACCTGCTCCGCCTCACCCTCGCGCAGGAGGCCGTGGTCGACGAAGACGCACGTCAGCTGGTCGCCGACAGCCTTCTGCACCAGTGCTGCTGCCACCGACGAGTCCACCCCGCCCGACAGCGCGCAGAGGACTCGGTCCGCACCGACCTGCGCGCGGATCGTCGTGACGAGGTCCTCGACGACGTTGGAGGCGGTCCACTCCGGCGCGATGCCAGCACCCTTCCAGAGGAAGTTCTCGAGGACCCGCTGACCCTGCTCGCTGTGCAGGACCTCCGGGTGCCACTGGACGCCGTAGAGCCGGCGCTCGTCGTCCTCGATGGCGGCGACGGGCGTGCCGGCCGTGGTGGCCGTCACCCGCGCCCCGGCGGGCGCCTCGGTGACCGAATCCCCGTGCGACATCCACACGACCTGGCTCGCCGGCTGGCCGGAGAAGAGCGTCGACTCGGCGGCGACGACGGCGGCTGTCGTCTTGCCGTACTCGCGGGCACCGGTGCGCGCGACCGTGCCACCGAGGGCACGCGACATGGCCTGGAAGCCGTAGCACATCCCGAAGACGGGCACCCCCGCCTCCAGCAGGGCGGCGTCGAGAGCCGGCGCCCCCGGCGCATAGACCGAGCTCGGGCCGCCGGAGAGGATGATGGCCGCCGGATGCCTGGCCAGCAGGGCGGCGGCGGGCATCGAGTGGGGCACGACCTCGCTGTAGACCTGCGCCTCACGCACGCGGCGGGCGATCAGCTGTGCGTACTGCGCGCCGTAGTCGACGACGAGCACCGGGTGGCCCTGGAGGTCGGTCGACGGCTCGGTCGCCGCGTCGGCCGCGTCGGCCGCGTCCCACAAGGCTGGCGGGCTCGGACGTGGGCTCGTCGGTCACGCCGCCAGCCTATCGGTGGGCGGTCAGCCCTCACCCGCTGCCATATGCCGTCCGGTCGGCGCCGGCGCGGACGCCGGGTCAGCGTGCGGCCGGGTCCGACTCGGCGAAGTACGCGCGCTGGAGCATGGCCTCGACCTCGGCGTGGTTGCGCCGCTCCGCGATCCAGGGGAGGACCGGGACGAAGCCGGCCAGGAGGTTCTTCACGATGCGGCCTGCGCCCCAGGCGCACTTGACACCGAGGTTCGCGACGGACGCGGCATACCCCATGTAGATGACCCCGTGGATCGGGCTCCAGTACTCCGTGAGCACGTTGGTCTGCTTCAGCACGTACTTCATCACCATCTCGACGATGAGGATGAACAGTGCGATGCCCGCGATGATGGCCATGACACGGTAGGTCGACAGGGCGCTGCGGATCTGCTTCGGCTTGGCCAGCTTCTGCGGGTAGGTCGTCACGCGTGGACCTCTTCCTTCTCTGCGGTCGGCGCGGCGTCCGCCTGCTGCTCGGATCGGAACATCTTCCACCACATCCAGATCGCGAAGACCCCGAAGACCCACCACTGGACGGCATACGCCGCGTTGCGCAGGTTGAGTGGGGTGTCGATGTCCGGTGGCGGCACCCGGCGGAGGCCCGGGGCGAGAACCGCGGGGCCGGTCGGGTCGGGACCGGCGGCCTCGGCCGACGCGAGCACGACGACGTTGTAGAGATCGCCCGGCCACTCGTTGACGAGTGATGCGAGGTCGACCGAGCGGCGCTGCGGGGCCGGCAGGGCGGGGCCGGAACGCGACGACTCGGTCGGGCCCAGGGACCCGGAGACGGTGACCGTGCCCTGCGGCGCCGGGGGCGCGGTCGCCGGAACCCCTTCGACGAAGCCGCGCAGCACCGCGACGGTGCCGCCTTCGGTCGTGAGCGGGGTGACGACCCAGGAACCGGCCCGGTCTCCGAGCCGCCGGTCGACGACGAGGATCGTGCGCACGTCGTCGTAGGTGCCGGTCACGGTGACCGGACGGTTGGAGAGCTCCGCCTCGAAGCCGGCATGGGCACGCGTCACCTGCTGCAGCGGAGCCGGCTGGAGCTGCGATGCCGCGGCGACGGCCGCCTTGTGGCCCTCGTCGCGGGCCACCCCGAGCTGCCACAGGCCGAGCATCGTGCACGCGGCCACGGCGACGAGCACCACGGCGAACAGCCCCAGCCACTTGGGGCTGAGCAGTCCTCGGAGCACCCCCACAGCGTAGGTCACCCGGGGCGTCGACCCGAGCTCCCCTACGGCGGGAGCACCGGCCACCCACCGCTCTGTCTCACTCGAGTGGCCCCGTCGTCACACGCCCGCGCTGAGGCAGGTGAGACGACGGGGCCACTCGACGGGGAAGGAACGGGGCCAAGGTGGACAACTTCGAAACAGCGCCAGGGAAAGTGGGTGCCACGCACGTGAGCATCGACCTGTCCGCTCGCATCCCGGCCGTTGCCAGCCTGGCTGGTACGGCGTCGACGTGCCGAAGACCGGCACGACGATCCGCGTCGTGGGCACCTCCAAGCAGGGCAACAGCGTCAACGTGCACGTCGCCCTGAAGTGAGGGGACGCAAGACAAGAACGAGTGCGCTCCATGGCCGGGCCTTCGCCACGACATAGGATTGAGGCACGACCTGACCGGTCGGCCCGCTCGGGCCCGGCCCACAACCCGACGACCGAGGGGCCGCCGTGGCGCAACTGTTGCTCCTGCACCTGTTTGCTGCCGCTCTCGCGCCGTGGTTGGCGAGGACCTGGCGCACCAAGGCGTTCCCGGTGCTGGCCCTTGCCCCTGCCACCGCCTTCGTCTGGCTGCTCACCGTCGCGACGGACGTGCGTGAGGGGCGCCTGCCCACCCAGCGGATCCCGTGGGTGCCTGGTCTCGGGATCGACCTGGACTTCCGGCTGACCACGCTCTCGTGGGTCATCGCACTGCTCGTCACCGGCGTCGGCGCGCTCGTGCTGCTCTACTGCACGTGGTACTTCCACGACGACGACCCCACGCTGTGGCGCTTCACGCCGGTCTTCACCGCCTTCGCCGGGGCGATGCTCGGTCTCGTCCTCACCGACAACCTGCTCATGCTCTACGTCTTCTGGGAGCTGACGACGGTCCTGTCCTACCTGCTCATCGGGCACAACCCGGCGAGCTCGACGAACCGGCGCGCG
Organism: uncultured Actinomycetota bacterium; assembly: GCA_963816385.1. Lineage (GTDB taxonomy): Bacteria > Actinomycetota > Actinomycetes > Actinomycetales > Dermatophilaceae > CAWFKL01. Next base: position 191,825 of record CAWFKL010000003.1, on the reverse strand, counting down.
GCGATGCAGGCGCTGCTCGTGACGACGTTCGGCGGCCTCGCGATGCTCGTCGGCATCATCACGATCGGCGTGCACCACACGTACTCGATCAGCGGTCTGCTGGCAGACCCGCCCGCCGTGGACGGTGTGACAGCGGTCGCCGTCGTGCTCCTGCTCGTCGGTGCCCTGTCGAAGTCCGCGCTCGTGCCGTTCCACTTCTGGCTACCGGGGGCCATGGCAGCGCCGACCCCGGTCAGCGCCTACCTGCACGCCGCAGCGATGGTGAAGGCGGGCATCTACCTCGTCGCCCTGCTCGCACCGATCTTCGCCGGCGCGCCGGCGTGGTATGCCCTGACTCTCGGACTGGGCCTGCTGACGATGATCGTCGGCGGCTGGCGAGCCCTGCGGCAGAGCGACATCAAGCTCCTGCTCGCGTACGGGACGGTGAGCCAGCTCGGCTTCATCGTCGCGATCGCGGGACTCGGCACCAAGACGGCCGCCCTGGCCGCGCTCGCGCTCGTGCTCGCCCACGGCCTCTTCAAGTCCACCCTCTTCCTGGTCGTCGGAGTCGTGGACCACGCGACCGGCACACGTGACCTGCGCCGGCTCTCGGGCGTCGGCACTCGCCTGCTCCCGGTGAGCGTGCCGGCGTTCCTGGCGGGGCTGTCGATGGCCGGGGTCATCCCGCTCGCCGGCTTCGTCTCGAAGGAGAGCGCCTTCGAGTCGCTGTGGGAGGAGGCCCAGGAGGCGGCCCCCCTGCCGGCGGTCTACGGCTACGTCGCGCTCGCTGCCGTCGTCGTGGGCTCGGCGCTCACCGCCGCGTACACCTGCCGCTTCCTCTGGGGGGCGTTCGCCAGCAAGCCCGGGGTCGCCCCGACGCCGATCACGGCTCCGCACCCCGGCATCGTCGCTCGCGCCGCTCGTGCTGGGCGTCGCGTGCCTCGCGCTGGGCCTGCTCGCCTCGTTCGAGTCGCCGTGGCTCATGCCGTATGCCGTCCAGTTCCCGACCGGCGAAACGCCAGCGCCGCTCGCGCTCTGGCACGGCCTGACGGTGCCCCTGCTCCTGTCACTGCTCTCCCTCGCCATCGGCGTCGCGCTCTTCGCCGCACGTGAGGCGGTGGCCCGGGCACAGGCGCGCGTGCCGGCATACGTCGACGGCGAGCGCGGCTTCGCCCGGACGATACGAGCCATCGACCGCGGGGCGGTGGAGGCAACGGCCGTCACGCAGCGTGGGTCGCTGCCGATCTACCTGGCGGGAATCCTCCTCGTCTTCGTCGCGCTGCCCGGCGCGGCGGCCGTGACCAGCGGGCAGCTGCCGGACGGTGCGGCTGTGGGACAGCCCCGCTCAGGCCGTCGTCGGGGCCCTCATGCTCGCAGCGGCGGTGCTGGTGCTCGTCACCCGACGGCGGCTGACGGCCGTGATGCTCGTCGGCGTCACGGGATACGGCGTGGCAATGCTCTTCGTCCTGCACGGAGCGCCGGACCTCGCGATCACGCAGATGCTCGTCGAGACGGTCTCGCTCGTCGTCTTCGTCCTCGCCCTGCGCAGGCTGCCGACGAAGTTCACCCGCCACCCCGACTCGCCCTCGCGCACGTGGCGCCTCGGGCTCGGCGTCGCGGTCGGCGCGTCGGTCGGGGCCATCGCGCTCGTCGCGTCGGGAGGACGCACGACGACCCCCGTGTCCGTCGACTTCCCCACCGAGGCGTACGAGTTCGGCCACGGCCGCAACATCGTCAACGTCACGCTCGTCGACATCCGCGCCTGGGACACCCTCGGCGAGGTCTCGGTGCTCGTCGCCGCGGCCACCGGCATCGCGAGCCTCATCTTCGTGCGCACGCGCAACACCCGGCTCTCGCGGGCCACCGCCAAGGGCCTCCCGTCGACCGACGCCGCCCGTGGCACGTGGTTGCACGGTGGCCGGACGATGCGCAAGGAGAAGCGGTCGGTCATCTTCGAGGTGGTGACCCGCCTGGTGTTCCACATCATGCTCGCGGCCTCGCTCTACCTGCTCTTCGCCGGCCACAACCAGCCGGGCGGCGGCTTCGCCGGGGGCCTCGTCGCCGGCCTCGCGCTGGTCGTGCGCTACCTGGCCGGCGGTCGCTACGAGCTCGACGAGGCGGCGCCCTTCGACGCCGGCCTGCTCGTCGGGCTGGGCCTGCTCGTCGCGGTGGGCTCCGCCCTGGCGCCGCTCGCCTTCGGCGGCACCATCCTCGAGACCACCGCCGTCGACTTCACCCTGCCGCCATGGGGCGAGGTGCACCTCGTGACGTCGCTCTTCTTCGACATCGGCGTCTACCTCATCGTCATCGGCATGATGCTCGACATCGTGCGCAGCCTCGGGACCGGCATCGACCGGCAGATCGCCGAGGAGCAGTCCGAGGAGCAGCCGCAGGTGGCTCGCACATGACCGCGCGCGCCGCTGCCGTCCCCGCGGGGTTCGAGTCGACGCTGACGCCGAACCTCACGCTCGTCATCGTCGTCGTCGGCCTGGTCGCGGCCGGCACCTCGCTCGCCCTCGACCGCAGCCTCGTGCGGGTGCTGCTCGGCATGGTGCTCATCGGCAACGGCGTGGCCGTGCTCTACCTCGTCGTCTCCGGGCGCGCCGGGAAGCGCGCCGTTCGTCGGTGAGGACCCGGCTGCGATGAGCGACCCGCTCCCCCAGGCGATGGTGCTGACGGCGATCGTCATCTCGCTCGCGACGATCGGCTTCCTGCTCGCCCTGTCCTACCGCCTCTGGCAGATCTCCGGCACCGACGACGTGCCCGACGACGCCGAGGACGCGCACATCCAGGGGCTCGCCCGCGATGACGAGACCTCCGAGACCTACGACCGGTCCGAGGAGTCGACGACGACCTCCGACGAACGCGCCGAGGCGGGTGGGCCGCATGGGTGACTTCCCGGTGCCGAACCTGCTGCCGCTGCCGGTCCTGCTCCCTCTCCTCGGCGCCGCACTGGCCCTCGCCTTCCGGCGCTCGGACCGGCTCCAGCGGGGCGTCAGCATCGCCGTGCTCACTGCGGTCGTGGTCGTGGCGGCGGTCCTCGTCTGGCAGACCGACGTCAACGGCCCGCAGGTGCTGTGGCTCGGCGCCTGGCAGGAGCCCCTCGGGATCTCCCTGGTCGCAGACCGCCTGAGCGCCCTCATGCTCCTCGTCTCGAGCATCGTGACGTTGCTCGTGCTGCTCTTCGCCATCGGCCAGGGCCACGCCGACGACGACGAGGAGGTGGCCCGCGAGACCCCGCTGTCGATCTTCTCACCCGACCTACCTCGTTCTCACGGCCGGCGTGGCCAATGCCTTCCTGGCCGGTGACCTCTTCAACCTCTTCGTCGGCTTCGAGATCCTGCTCTTCAGCTCCTACGTGCTCATCACCCTCGGCGGGTCCGCCTCGCGCATCCACGCCGGCACGACCTACGTCGTCGTCAGCCTGCTCAGCTCGGCGCTCTTCCTCATCGGCATCGCCGCGACGTATGCCGCGACGGGCACCGTCAACCTCGCGCAGCTCGCCATCCGACTGGGCGACCTCGCACCCGCTGTGGCGCTCGTGCTCCAGCTCTGCCTGCTGACGGCGTTCGCCATCAAGGCCGCGGTCTTCCCGATGTCCGCCTGGCTGCCCGACAGCTACCCGACCGCCCCCGCCCCGGTCACCGCGGTCTTCGCCGGCCTGCTGACCAAGGTCGGGGTCTACGCGATCATCCGCACCCAGACCCTGCTCTTCCCCGAGTCGCCGCTCACCGACCTGCTGCTCTGGGCCGCCCTGCTGACCATGGTCATCGGCATCCTCGGGGCCGTGTCGCAGTCGGGTCTCAAGAGGATCCTGTCCTTCACGCTGGTCAGCCACATCGGCTACATGATCTTCGGCATCGGGCTCGCCACGCAGGCCGGCACGGCGGGGGCGATCTTCTACGTCGTGCACCACATCACCATCCAGACCTCGCTCTTCCTCATCAGCCGGTCTCGTCGAGCGGCTGGGTGGGTCCACCTCGCTGCACCGCCTCGGCGGGCTGGCGATGGCCTCGCCCGTGCTGGCGATCCTGTTCTTCGTCTCGGCCATGAACCTCTCCGGCGTGCCTCCGCTGTCGGGCTTCCTCGCCAAGATCGGGCTCATCGATGCCGGGATCGACGTGGGCACGCCGCTCGCCTGGGTCGTCGTCGTCGGCGGGATCGCGACGAGCCTGCTCACCCTGTACGCGCTGTCCAAGGTGTGGAGCCAGGCCTTCTGGCGCCCGGTCGCCGAGGCCCGCGAGGTGGCCGCCCTCGCGGCCGCGGCCGAGCTGGCCGAGCGGCCGAGCGTGGTCCCCACCGCGGCGGGCACCGTCCGAGCCCGAGGCGGACGCCCCGGTGTCCACCGACTCCGGCTCGACCGACTCCGGCTGACCGTCGCCGTCGCCGTCGGCGTCGCCACGGCGCTCGACACGACGGTGCGCACGTTCGTCGAACCGGTGCCGCGCTCCCTCCCACGGATGATGCTCGGCGCGACGGCGGCGATGACGGCCGTCGGCCTGCTCATCACCCTCGTCGCCGGACCACTGCACGCCTTCACCGAGCGTGCGGCTGCCGACCTCGAGATCCGCTCGACCTACGTCACGTCGGTGCTGCCCGAGCAGGTGCGCCGATGAGGGCCCGACGAGCGAGCCGTACGAGCGAGCCGAACGGCGAGCCGACGCGAGGCCGTCGACGCACCCTGCAGCCGCGGGCGGTCGCGACGGTCGCGCTGGCCTGGATGCTGCTGTGGGACCGGCTCAGCTGGGGCAACCTCGTCAACGGAGTGCTCGTGGGGCTGCTCGTGACCCTCGCGTTTCCGCTCCCCTCGATCGAGTTCCAGGGTCGCCTGCGGCCGCACCGCCGTCCTGTGGCTCATCACCGTCTTCCTCCTCGACCTGGTCGCGGCGTCCTGGCAGGTGCTACGGCTCGCGCTGGGGCGTCGGCAGCCCCGCAACGCCGTCATCGAGGTGCAGCTGCGGTCACGTTCGGACTTCTACCTGACCCTGACGGCCGAGCTCGTGGCGCTCGTGCCCGGCTCGGCCGTCGTCGACGCTCGCCGCTCGTCCTCCGTGCTCTTCCTCCACCTGCTGGACATCGAGGGGCAGGGCGCCATCGAGCACGGGCGCCGGCACGTGCTCGAGGTCGAGGAGCGGGTCGTGCGTGCCTTCGGCTCGCGCGAGGAGATCGCCCGCCTCGAGCAGGCCAAGGAGGCCGCCGCATGACCGTCGTCGCCGCCCTCGCCCTCGCACTGCTCGGGTCCGCGGCCGCTCTCGTGCTCGTCCGGCTCTTCCGTGGGCCGAGCAACCTCGACCGCATCGTTGCCGCAGAGATCCTCATGGTCATCGTGATCGCGGGCGTCGCCACGGAGTCGGCGTGGCAGCGCACCGCCACCAACCTGCCGCTCCTGCTCGTCCTCGGCCTCGTCGGTTTCGTCGGCGGCGTGGCCGTGACCCGCTTCATGTCCCGCGACGCCGACGACGGCGGCACCGACCGAGCACCGACAGCAGCGACAGCGCGGGCACGGCCGACACGCCGAGACAGCCGACACAGCGGGGCCTGCCGGCGTCGTCGGCCCCGCGGGCGACACCCGGGTGCCCCCCACCCCGACCCGGCGGGGGACGGGGGGCCACGATGACCTGGACCACCGTGCTCGACGTCGTCGGCGCCGTCCTGCTGCTGCTCGGCGCCGTCCTCTGCCTCGCCGGCGCGATCGGCCTGATGCGCTTCCCCGACACGCTCTCGCGCCTGCACGCCGCGACGAAGCCGCAGACGCTCGGGCTCATCCTCGTCCTCACCGGCCTGGCGGCCACGCTGCGCACCTGGTCTGCCGTCACGACGCTCGTGATGCTCGCGGCCACACAGTTCTTCACCTCGCCCGTCTCCGCCCACCTCGTCGGCCGGGCTGCCTACCACAACGGCAACGTCGACGAGAGCACCCTCGAGGTCGACGAGCTCTCCGCCGCCCTCGCGCGAGCCGAAGCGGACGACGCGACCTAGCGGGGCGGCATACGTCACCCGTGATCTCGAGGCAGGTTCAATTCCTGCGGCTCGGGCCCGACCCTGCCGGAAAATGGTATGAGGCACTCCGTCGCCGGACGTAAAATGGGGCAAGTGATCCTCCTGCCCCTCGCCGACCCCGGCACGCCCGACCTGACCGGCCCCACGGCATACCTCAGGTGGGTGGGCAGGCAGCAGTGGCGCACTCTGGTCGTCGCGATCGGCTTCGGCATCGTCTGGCTCGTGAGCCAGGCCCTCTTCCCGGCGGCGATGGGCAAGGCGATCGACGACGGCATCATCGGTGCCGACCCGGGCTCGCTCGTGCTCTGGTGCGCGATCCTCGTGGGGCTCGTCGTCGTCAGCGCCGCGGCCGGCGCGCTCCGGCACAAGTACGCCGTCGTGAACTGGCTGCAGGGTGCCTTCCGCTCGGCCCAGCTCGTCGGCCACCAGGCCGCCGACACCGGAGAGGCGCTGACCCGCACCGTGCCCACGGGCGACGTCGTCGCGACGGTCAGCTCCGACGCGATGCGCATCGGCGGGCTCTACGACATCCTCGCCCGCTTCATCGGGGCGATCGTCTCCTACGTCGTCGTCGCGCTCATCCTGCTGCGCGCGTCCACGCCGCTCGGTCTGGTCGTGCTCATCGGCGTGCCGGTGCTCGTCGGCTGCCTCAGCCTCATCGTCCGGCCGCTGCAGGCGCGCCAGCTCGCGCAGCGCGAGGAGGCCGGTCGGCTCATCGGTCTCGGCGCCGACACCGTCGCCGGCCTGCGCGTGCTGCGCGGCATCGGCGGGGAGCACACCTTCCTGCGGCGGTATGCCGCCCAGTCGCAGTCCGTGCGCGCCGTCGGCAACCGCGTCGCGGCCTACCAGGCCGCCCTCGACGCAGCCCAGGTGCTGCTGCCCGGCGTCTTCGTGCTCATCGTCGTGTGGCTCGGCGCCCGTTTCGCCATCGAGGGTCAGATCACCGCTGGCCAGCTCGTCGCCTTCTACGGCTACACGGCCTTCCTCGTCATCCCGCTGCGCACGGCGACCGAGATGGTGGACCGTGCGACCCGGGCGCACATCGGCGCCGGGAAGCTCATCCGGATCCTGCGGGTGCAGCCCGACCACGTCGACGCGGCCGAGACGCACGACCTGCCGAGCCATCCCGCGCGGCTCGTCGAGCCGCGTAGCGGGGTCGGCATCGAGCCCGGGCAGCTTCACGGTCGTCGTGTCCGCGCGTCCCCAGGACTCCGCGGCGCTGGCCGACCGCCTCGGCCGCTACGGCGCCGAGGAGACCGACGCCCGGCTCAACGGAACCCGCCTCGCGGACGCGCCGCTCGCCGACCTGCGACGGCGCATCGTCGTGTCCGAGACCGACCCGCGCCTCTTCACCGGCACGTTGCGCGAGGAGCTCGACCCGCGAGGTGAGCACGATGACTCGTCCATCCTCGCGGCGCTGTCCGTCGCGAGCGGTGAGGACGTGCTCGAGGCGCTGCCGGGTGGTCTCGACAACGAGGTCGAGGAGCGCGGCCGCGCCTTCTCCGGTGGCCAGCGCCAGCGGCTCGCCCTCACCCGCGCGCTGCTGACCGGCGCCGAGACCCTGGTGCTCGTCGAGCCGACGAGCGCCGTCGACGCCCACACCGAGGCCCGCATCGCCGAGCGGCTCACCGAGGCCAGGGCCGGGCGCACGACCGTCGTCATGTCGACGAGCCCGCTCCTGCTCGACAAGGCCGACACCGTCATCTACCTGCGCGGCGGCAAGGCGGTCGCCACGGGGACGCACCACGAGCTCATGACCAGCCACCCGGACTACCGACGCACCGTCGTCCGTGGAGAGGACGACTGATGCCGTCGACGCCACCACCCACCAGCCGCACCCTGCCCGTCGCCGACACGGCCTCCGTCCGCGCCCACACGCGCGGGCTGATGCGCCGCCACCGCGGCAGCCTGGCCTGGGTCATCGCCCTGCACTCCGTCGCGGCCGTCGCCGCCCTCGTCGCGCCGCGCGTCATCGGCCTGCTCGTCGACGAGATCAGTTCCGGGCGCTCGCTCGAGGTCGTCAACTCCCTCGCGCTGTGGATCGCCGGGGCGGTCGTCGTGCAGACGGTCGTCACGTGGTTCGCCCGCCGCGCCTCGTTCATCATGGGCGAGACGGTCTTCGCGGAGCTGCGCGAGCAGTTCATGGGGCGCGTCGTCGAGCTGCCGCTCTCCACGGTCGAGCGGGCCGGCACCGGCGACCTCGTCTCGCGCACGACCAACGACGTAGAGGCGCTCTCGCAGGTTGTGCGCTTCGGCATCCCGGCCATCTTCGTCGGTGTCGTGACGACGGCGATCACGCTGATCGCGGCGTTCGTCACCGGCTGGCAGGTCGCGCTGGCCGTGGTCGTCGGCGTGCCGATCCTCGTCGTGTCGACGCGGCGCTACCTGAGGCACGCGCCCGAGGGCTACCTGCGGGAACGGGCGACGTATGCCGTCCTCAACGGGGTCGTCACCGAGTCGGCCGACGGGGCCCGCACGGTCGACGCCCTGCGCCTCAGCGCCCGTCGCCGCCGGCGCATGGACGACGCGCTGCGCGACTGCTACGACGCCGAGGCCTACACCCTGCGCCTGCGGCTGCGGTGGTTCCCGGCGGTGGAGTTCGCCTTCTTCATGCCCGTCGCAGTGACGCTGCTCTGGGGCGGCTGGCTCATCTCCCGCGACGTCGCGACCGTGGGCACCGTGACCGCCGTGGCGCTCTACGTGCAGCAGATGGCAGGACCGCTCGACGAGCTCATCTCGTGGCTCGACGAGATCCAGGTCGGTGCGACGTCGCTGGCCAGGGTCATCGGCATCGGCGACGTGCCGCCCGACCGCGCGGCCACGGGTGAGGAGCCGCGCGACGACCACCTCGAGGTCGAGGACGTGACGTACGCCTACCGTGCCGGCCGCGACGTGCTGCGCGGGGTCTCGCTCGACCTGCGTCCCGGCGAGCGCCTCGCCATCGTGGGGCCTTCCGGCGCCGGCAAGTCGACCCTCGGGCGCCTGATGGCCGGCATCGACGGGCCGCGCGAGGGTCGCGTCGACGTCGGCGGCGTGCGCCTCGTCGACCTCGAGCTGTCTCAGCTGCGCGGCCAGGTCGCGCTCGTCACGCAGGAGCACCACGTCTTCGTCGGCACCCTCGAGGACAACCTACGGCTCGCTCGTCCGGAGGCGTCCCGCGGGCAGCTGATCGAGGCGTTGGCGGCCGTCGATGCCCGCGAGTGGGCCGAGCTGCTGCCTTCGCGGGCTCGACACCATGGTGGGCTCCGGTGGCCACCGGCTGACCGAGCCGCAGGCCCAGCAGCTGGCGCTCGCCCGGCTGGTGCTCGCCGACCCGCACACCCTGGTCCTCGACGAGGCGACCTCGCTGCTCGACCCTCGCGCGGCGCGCCACCTCGAGCGGTCGCTCGCCGCGGTCGTCGAGGGTCGCACCGTCGTGGCCATCGCCCACCGGCTCATGACGGCCCACGACGCCGACCGGGTCTGCGTCGTCGAGGACGGGCTGATCAGCGAGATCGGGTCGCACGAGGAGCTGCTGGCCGCGGACGGGCCGTATGCCGCGTTGTGGCGCTCGTGGCGCGACGAGCCGCAGCCGGCCATCGCCACCTGAGCCAGGCGGGCCGGCGCCGCGTGCGGCGCGCCGCGTGCGACGTGCGACGTGCGCGTGCCGTGCGGCGTCCGGCGTGCGGCGTGCGGCGCAGAGCCTGTGACGACGGGGCCACTCGACGAGGAGAGACCGTCGAGTGGCCCCGTCGTCACATCGGACCCGCTGCGCGAGCGCCCGGAGAACTGTCCGTAACCCCGTGCCGTGCGCCTCGTTGTACGGGTGACGCGTCGTCGCGGCCCCTGGGTCCACGACGCGTCCGGGTGGGGTCGTCTCTGAGGGGTGACGGCCCCACCCTCTTCCTGTCTCGCACGACGTGGACTCGGATCCTCGCCGGTCCAAACCGTCCGCCTCGTGGACCGCCGCCCACGGACGGTCGGAAGCGTGGGCGACCAACGGGGGACGTGAGCGGTCAGGCGCCCAGATAGGGCGAGACGACCACCTCGACGCGCTGGAACTCCTTGACGTCGGAGTAGCCGGTCGTCGCCATCGCCCGGCGCAGGGCCCCGATGATGTTCGTCGTGCCGTCCGCCTGACGGCCCGGCCCGAAGAGGATCTCCTCGAGCGAGGCGTGCCCGCCGAGCTCGATCCGCTCCCCGCGCGGCAGCTCGGGGTGGTGCGCCTCGGGGCCCCAGTGGTAGCCGGCCCCCGGCGCGTCGCTCGCCCGCGCGAGCGCGGCACCGAGCATGACCGCGTCGGCGCCGCAGGCGACCGCCTTGACGATGTCACCGGACGTTCCGACGCCACCGTCGGCGATGACGTGGACGTAGCGACCGCCGGACTCGTCGAGGTAGTCGCGCCTGGCCGCGGCCACGTCGGCGACGGCCGAGGCCATCGGGGCGTGGATGCCGAGCGTGGTGCGGGTCGTGTGCGCGGCGCCTCCGCCGAAGCCGACCAGCACGCCCGCAGCCCCGGTGCGCATCAGGTGCAGAGCCGCCGTGTAGGTCGCGGCGCCGCCGACGATGACCGGCACGTCGAGCTCGTAGATGAAGCGCTTGAGGTTGAGCGGCTCGGCACGGCCAGAGACGTGCTCGGCCGAGACCGTCGTGCCGCGGATGACGAAGAGGTCGACACCGGCGTCGACGACGCTCTTCCAGAGCTGCTGCGTGCGCTGCGGTGAGAGTGCGCCGGCGACGGTCACACCGGCCTCGCGCATCTGGCGCAGCCGCTCGGTGATGAGCTCGGGCTTGATCGGCTTCGGCGTAGATCTGCTGCATCCGGGTCGTCGCGGCCGCGGACTCGAGCGACGCGATCTCGGCGAGCTGAGGGGCGGGGTCCTCGTAGCGGGTCCAGAGTCCTTCGAGGTCGAGGACCGGCAGGACTCCGAGCTTGCCCAGGGCGATGGCGCTCTCCGGCGAGACGACCGAGTCCATCGGCGCCGCCATGACCGGGATGTCGAAGTGGTAGGCGTCGATCTGCCACGACACCGAGACCTCCTCGGGGTCACGGGTGCGCCGGGAGGGCACGACAGCGATGTCGTCGAAGGAGTAGGCGCGCCGTCCGCGCTTGCCTCGGCCAATCTCGATCTCGCTCACCCGGCGATCCTAGCGACCGAGCCCCGGCTCGCCCGTATGCCGTCCGACCGGCTCAGCGGGACGGCATACGGCCTCGGTGACGGGCCTCGTGGCGGCGGCGCGACAGGGCTCCGTCCGGCTCAGCCGACGTGTAGTTGGGGGCCGGCGCGATGCCCTGGATGTCGTGCGGGTGGCTCTCCTTGAGCGAGGCCGAGGTGATGCGCACGAACTGGCCCTTCTGCTGCAGCTGCGGGATGGTGCGCGCGCCCACGTAGAACATCGACTGGCGCAGGCCACCGAGCATCTGGTGCGCCACGGCGCCGAGCGGTCCGCGGTAGGCGACCCGACCCTCGATGCCCTCGGGGACGATCATGTCGTCGGAGTCCACCTCGGCCTGGAAGTAGCGGTCCTTGGAGAACGACTTCTTGCCGCGCGAGCTCATGGCCCCCAGCGAGCCCATGCCTCGGTAGGCCTTGAACTGCTTGCCGCCCACGAAGATGAGCTCGCCGGGGCTCTCCTCGCAGCCGGCGAGGAGCGAGCCGACCATGACGGAGTCGGCGCCCGCGACGATGGCCTTGGCGATGTCGCCGGAGTACTGCAGGCCGCCGTCGGCGATGACCGGAACGCCGGCCGGCCGGCACGCCTGCGCGGCCGCGTGGACGGCGGTGACCTGGGGCGCACCAACGCCCGTGACGATGCGCGTCGTGCAGATCGAGCCGGGGCCCACGCCCACCTTGACGGCGTCTGCACCGGCATCGACGAAGGCCTGCGCGCCCGCACGGGTGGCGACGTTGCCGCCGATGACCTGCACGTGACGGGTGGCCGGGTCGCTCTTGAGCCGCTCGACCATCTCGATGAGCAGGCGGACGTGGCCGTGCGCCGTGTCCGCGACGAGCACGTCGACTCCGGCCTCGATGAGGGTCGTCGCGCGCTCCCACGCGTCACCGAAGTAGCCGATCGCGGCACCGACCAGGAGGCGTCCTTCGGCGTCGTTGCTCGCGTCGGGGAACTGCTCACCCTTGACGAAGTCCTTGACCGTGATGAGGCCGGCGAGATGGCCCTCGTCGTCGACGATGGGCAGGCGCTCGCGCTTGTGCTGGCGCAGCAGCGCCGTGGCGGCATCGCGGTCGATACCGACCGTGCCGGTGATGAGCGGCATGGGCGTCATGACGTCGCGCACCAGCGTCGTGGCCCAGTCCGCGACGGGCGTGAAGCGCAGGTCCCGGTTGGTCACCATGCCGATGAGCTTCTTGTCGTCACCGATGACGGGCAGGCCCGAGACGCGGTACTCGCCGCAGATCTGGTCGAGCTCCTCGAGGGTGCGGTCGGGGCCGATGGTGATCGGGTTGGAGATCATGCCGGTCTGGGTCCGCTTGACGAGGTCGACCTGGTACGCCTGGTCGCCGATCGAGAGGTTTCGGTGCAACACGCCGAGACCGCCCTGACGCGCCATCGCGATGGCCATGCGTGCCTCGGTGACGGTGTCCATGGCGGCCGAGATGAGCGGCGCCCGGAGGGTCAGCTCACGGGTCAGGCGCGTCGAGGTGTCGATCTCGCTGGGCGCCAGGTCGCTGTAGCCCGGTAGGAGCAGCACGTCGTCGTACGTCAGCCCCATCGCAGCGAAAGGAGCGGGGACGTCAGACGATCCGAGGCTCATTGGCCAAGTCTACGGTCCCGCAAGGGCGTGCCCGGACAGGCCTGCTCGGCCAGGGCGCTCAGGAGGTGTGGGTGGCGGGCGCGCCAGACTGGGCGTGGGCGGCGGGCGCGCCGGACTCGGCGCGTTGGGCAGACTCGGCGGGCGCGGCAGGCGCAGCCGGTCCGGGTCGGGCTTCCGACGGCGAGATCGGGATGTGGGGTTTCGCCCCTTCCGACGCAGCGGCGCCTCGGACGGAATGGCCGCCGCCATTCTCGGATGCCGGCAGGACCTGCGGGTGGATCGCCGGCCTGGCGGGGTTGGCCCACGTGGGCGTCCTCGCATGCCATGCGTTGGTCTGGCTGGCGCCGCGGGCCGGGTGGGCGGAGCCGGTCTGGTCGGGCCGGCCGGTGGCGGCCATGGTCACGGGCCGGCGCGACGCGGTCGACCTCGAGGTCGAGGTGTCGCCCGTGCTGGCCGACCGGCCGACCGGGCCCGTCGTCGTCCGGCCGCGCCTCATCGAAGCGCTGGCGCCCGAGGTCGCTTCGCTGCCCGTTCCGGTGGCCGTCGGGTCCGGTTCCGGCTGCGTCTGCGGGGTGTCGGCCTCGTCGGAGGTCTCGACGGTCGGGGCGGGCGTGGTCCTGCCCTTGCCCTTGCCCCTTTTGACGGGAGCGTCCTTCTTGTCGTTTGTGGCCGCCGTGCCGGCGTCGTCGGTGGCCGGCGCCGCCGTCGCCTCCGGCGTGGAGCCACCGCCGTGCGTCCCCGTCGAGGCGTTGACGGGGCCCATGCCCTTGAGGGCGGCAGCCGTCGCTACGGCCCGTGCCCATGTCCTTGCCCATGTCCTTGCCCATGTCCTTGCCCATGTCCTTGCCGCTTGCCCTCGCCGGTTGCCGTGGGCGCGCCGGAGGCGGCTGCGGCCAGGGGGAGGTCGAGGCGGACGGGACCCATCGAGAGGCCCGTCACGGGGGCGGCCGCTGCGGCGGGCACGAGCAGGATCCGCCCATCGGCGCGTCGCACCAGCACGAGGCCGTGGGCGGCGCCGAGGTCCGCGTGGTCGGGGATGCCGAGGCGTGACAGCAGCGCGCTGGGACGGTCGTCGGCGACGCTGTCGTCCATCGCGCGCTCGACGCGAGCCCTCTCGTGCATGCCCGGCAGGTACGTCGGCAGCGTGACCGCCGCGGCGACGCCGGCGCCCGAGACTCCCACCGTGAGGACGGCAAGGCTGACGAACACGTGGCGAGCGGGGCTCCGGCGACGGCGCGAACGGCCGCTCAGCGGCCGGTCGGCGTGCGCGGCCACGGCACGGAGCATCATGGCCACGGGCTCGTCGCCGGCGTCGTGCCGGAGGGCCAGGCGATCGAGGAGGAGGTCGTCGGCGACGAGGTCGTCCATCGGCGTCGGCTCGCTCATGCCGCACCTCCTCGGCTCGACTCCGCGAGCAGCGCCCGCAGCCTGTTGAGGGCGCGGTGCTGCGCCACTCGGATCGCGCCGGGCGACATCCCGAGCGCTGCCGCGGTCTCCTCGGTCGAGAGGCCCACCGCCACGCGCAAGGTGAGGATCTCGCGCTGCTGGACGGGCAGCTGCTGCATGAGCGCCAGGGCCGTGGCCGCCTCGTCACGCATCACGGCGGTCGACTCGGGCCCCGGTGCCAGGTCGACCTCGTCGGGCACCTCGAAGACGGGCGTCGGGCCGCGCATGGCGGCGCGCTGGGCATCGGCGAGCTTGCGCGAGGTGATGGTGTAGACGAACGCCTCGAAGGGCAGGCCCCGATCCTCGTACGTCGGCAGGGCCGTCATCACAGCCATGCACACCTCCTGCGCGACGTCTTGTGCCGTGTCCTCGGCACCGAACCGGCCGAGCCGGACACGCGCATACTTCGCGGCCATGTCTCTGACCCGAGCCAGCAGGACGCCGCGTGCCTGCGTGTCGCACGCGGCGACAGCCGCCAGCTCTTGAAGCGATGCGGGTGCGTCCACCCCTTCCATCGCCCCCGGGGCGGTCGGCGTTACGCCGACTCGCGAGGACCAACCCGCACCCATCTGTATTCCTGCCCCCGAACCCCTCGTGTCGCCGGCAGATGGGTCGCATCGCCGGTGACGCCTTGTCGAAGCGACGCCCATGTTAGGGCGGCACCCGCTCCCGCAGGCGTTTCGAACACCGAGACGCCGCCCCCGAGCATGCCATCTGCAGGGCATTTCTTGAACAAGTCTTGAAGATTCCGCTCTTTCACCGTGATCGACCGCCCGGTTAGCGTCGTTTCGCGGCCTTTCCCGAGCAACACCGCCAGAGCGCGCCACCGAAGGTCACGGGACGGTCCACCGGATGACAGGCGGCACCCACACCGCCCGAGCGAAAGACGAGATGAATGGCTGAGATCACCCGCCTGCCCGGACCTGTTGCCGACCTGTGGGACTGGCAGCTCGAGGGCGCCTGCCGCGGCGTGAGCCCGGAGGTGTTCTTCCACCCCGAGGGCGAGCGCGGGCCTCGTCGCCGCAACCGTGACGACCAGGCCAAGGCGGTCTGCTCCGACTGCCCGGTCATGCTCGAGTGCCGCTCGCACGCGCTCGACGTGCGCGAGCCGTACGGCGTGTGGGGCGGTCTGACCGAGACCGAGCGCGAGGCCCTCTACGACGATTCCCTGAGCACCTCCATCTACGCGGCCTCGTGACCTCCTGAGGCCCCCTGACTCTCGGCTGCTGCGCACACGACGGGGTCTGCGCCGGCCGGGACGCAGCGAGGGCCGCTCCCATCGGGAGCGGCCCTCGCTGTGGTGTGCGCGACCGTGCTGCTCACGCAGCCGACGCCGGTATGCCGTGAGGCTCGGCCTCAGTGACCGTGACCGTGGCCGTGACCACCGGCGGCGGCCTCCTCGTCCTCCGGCTTGTCGACGACGAGCGTGTCGGTCGTGAGGATCATCGACGCGATCGACTCGGCGTTGCGCAGGGCGGAGCGGGTGACCTTGACCGGGTCGATGACACCGGCGGCGATGAGGTCGACGTACTCGCCCGTGGCGGCGTCCAGGCCCTGCCCCAGCTCGAGCTCGGCCACCTTGGAGGTGACGACGTAGCCCTGGTGCCCGGCGTTCTCGGCGATCCAGCGCAGCGGCTCGGCGACGGCCTTGCGCACGATGCTGGCGCCGGTCGCCTCGTCACCGGTGAGCTCGAGCGCGTCGATCGCGGACGCCGCGTGGATGAGCGCGGTGCCGCCACCGGCGACGACGCCCTCCTCGATCGCGGCGCGCGTCGCGGAGATCGCGTCCTCGATGCGGTGCTTCTTCTCCTTGAGCTCGACCTCGGTGTGGGCACCGACCTTGATGACGCAGACGCCACCGGCCAGCTTGGCGAGACGCTCCTGGAGCTTCTCGCGGTCCCAGTCGGAGTCGGTGCGCTCGATCTCGGCCTTGATCTGCTGCACGCGGCCGGAGACCTCGGACTGCTCACCGTTGCCGTCGATGAGCGTCGTGTTGTCCTTGGTGAGCACCACGCGACGGGCCTGGCCGAGGACGGTCAGGTCGGCCTGGTCGAGGCTGAGCCCGACCTCGGGGGCGATGACCTGGCCACCGGTGAGGATGGCGATGTCCTGGAGCATCGCCTTGCGGCGGTCGCCGAAACCAGGGGCCTTGACGGCCGCGACGGTGAAGGTGCCGCGAATCTTGTTGACGACGAGCGTGGAGAGGGCCTCGCCCTCGACGTCCTCGGCGATGATGAGCAGTGGCTTGCCCGACTGCACGACCTTCTCGAGGACGGGGAGCACCTCGGAGACCGAGGAGATCTTGCCCTGGTTGATGAGCACGTAGGCGTCCTCCAGGACGGTCTCCATGCGCTCCGTGTCGGTGACGAAGTACGCCGAGAGGTAGCCCTTGTCGAACTGCATTCCCTCGGTGAACTCGAGCTCGGTCGCCGTCGTGGAGGACTCCTCGACGGTGATGACGCCGTCCTTGCCGACCTTGTCGAACGCCTCGCCGATGAGCTCGCCCAAGGTGGAGTCCTGTGCGGAGAGCGTGGCGACGGAGGAGATCTCGTCCTTGCCGTCGACCTCGCGGGCGTTCTCGAGGAGGCGGTCGTTGACCGCCGTGACAGCCTTGTCCATACCGCGCTTGAGGGCGGCCGGGGCGGCGCCTGCGGCGACGTTGCGCAGGCCCTCCTTGACCATGGCCTGGGCGAGGACGGTCGCGGTCGTCGTGCCGTCACCGGCGACGTCGTTCGTCTTGGTGGCGACCTCCTTGGCGAGCTGGGCGCCGAGGTTCTCGTAGGCGTCCTCGAGCTCGATCTCGCGGGCGATGGTCACACCGTCGTTCGTGATCGTCGGGGCGCCCCACTTCTTGTCGATGACGACGTTGCGGCCCTTCGGGCCGAGCGTCACCTTGACGGCGTTGGCGAGCGCGTCGACCCCGCGCTCGAGGGACTTGCGGGCTGAGTCGTTGAACTCAAGCTTCTTGGCCATGGTGTTCCTTCAGGCTCGATTGCGTTGCGGCGAAGTGTCTGGGGTGAAGCCGGACGCACCCCGGGGAGACCCCGAGGGGCTCACCGGGGTGCGGTCACGGCATACAGCGATGAGTCGGCTCAGCCGACGACGGCGAGCACGTCACGCGCGGAGAGGATCAGGAGCTCCTCGCCGCCGTACTTGACCTCGGTGCCGCCGTACTTGCTGTAGATGACCTTGTCGCCGACCTGGATGTCGAGCGGGACGCGCTCGTCGCCGTCCTCGTTCCAACGGCCGGGACCGACGGCCAGGACCTCGCCCTCCTGGGGCTTCTCCTTGGCGGTGTCCGGGATGACGAGGCCGGACGCGGTGGTCTGCTCGGCCTCGAGGGACTTGACGACGATGCGGTCTTCGAGCGGCTTGATGTAAACCGACACGGTGGTGACCTACCCTTCGGGACTTCTCGATTGAGGACTACGAACGATGGCTCTTCGAGGCTGGCCGCCGTCGCGGGGGTCGACCGCCCTCGGAGAGGGAGCTGGCACTTTCGGGGTGAGAGTGCCAACAGGTCAAAATCTAGGCAGGCGTTAGCACTCGGTCAAGTCGAGTGCCAACACTCGGGAGCTCACGGCCGAGAACGGCCTGCGACGCCCGACCACCCCGGACCACCGGCGAGGCCGGTTCTCGCCGTGGTGCGAGGATGGCGACATGGACCCCGCCCTCGTCGATCGCCTCTCGAGCGGTGAGGGCTGGGCGCTGCTGACGGCCCTGCCGCCCTATGACGAGGGCAGCTCGCTGCGCCTGCAGGAGAGCCTGCGCGACGCCGGCTACGACGCCGACCTCGTCGCTGCCGTGCTCACGCAGTCGCGCCTGCGCGCCCGCGCGGTGTCGAAGTTCGGTGAGTTCGCCGCGGGGATGCTCTTCACCTCCGACGGGCTCGAGCAGGCGACCCGGCTGCCGATCGCGGCACGGCACGCGCAGCGGTATGCCGCCGCGGACATCTCGCTCGTGCACGACCTCGGCTGCGGCCTCGGTGCCGACGCGATGGCGCTCAGCTCCCTCGAGATCGAGGTGCGGGCGGTGGACGCCGACCCCGTCACGGCTGCGATCGCCGCCGTCAACCTGCGCCACTGGCCCGCTACCACCGTCACCCGGGCCTGGGCCGAGGATGTCGACCTGGCCTCCACGAGTGCCGCACACCGTCGGATCGGGGCCTTCCTCGACCCGGCGCGCCGGGTCAGCGGGGTCGCGGACGCGCACGGGCCGCACCCGCCGGGTCTTCTCCCTCGACGCCATCTCCCCGTCGTGGGACGACGTCCAGGCCGTGGCGCGCCAGGTGCCGGCGACCGGCGCCAAGCTCTCACCCTCGATGCCCCACGGCGCCGTCCCGGCCGGCACGGAGGCGCAGTGGACCTCATGGAACGGTGAGGTCCTCGAGTGCGCGATCTGGTGGGGTCCGCTCGTGACGACGGCCGGCCGGACCGCCGCCGTCTGCACCGACGCCGCCACGACCGTCGTCACGCAGGCCGACGCCGCCCCCGCCACCGGCCACCCCGGTCTCGCCTCGGTGCACGACCTCGGCGAGTGGCTCTACGAGCCGGACCGCGCCGTGATCCGCGCGGGCCTGACCGGCGCACTCGTGGCGGCCGTCGGCGGGGCAGAGCTGGCCTCGGGAGTCGGCTACGTGACCGCCGCCGAGGCGCACGAGCTCGGGTGGGCACGCCGCTACCGCATCGTCGAGGCGATGCCGCTCTCGACGAAGCGCCTCGCGCGCTGGCTGCGGGACCAGGGACATGACCGGGTGACCATCAAGAAGCGCGGGGTCACCCTCGACGCCGACCTGCTGCGACGTCAGCTGAAGATGACGGGCCGCGGCAGGGGTGGCTCCGAGGCGACGCTCGTGCTGACCCGTGTCGGCGGCGGTCAGGTGGCGCTCGTCGTCAGCGCCGCCTGAGGCCGCGGCTGGTGCCGGTTCGCGACGCGGGCTCAGCTGCCGGCGGCATACAGCTCGTGCACCGCGCTCCACGTGGCACCCCAGTCGGGAGCCGGCGAGCCGTCGACGTGGGCGTCGAGCGCGCGCAGGTAGGCGTCCCAGCCGGCGGCGTAGGCGGCAGCCTGCGGGTCGGTCAGGCGCTCGTGCCGCAGCAGCAGGCGCGAGCCGTCACCGTCGGCGCGGACCTCGAGCGTGACGAGCGTGGCGGCTCCGCGGACCGGCCACTCCCACACGAGACGGGTCGGCGCGTCGCACGAGCGGACCCGGCAGGCGGTCACGTCCCCGTCGTCGAAGTGCATCGTGAACTCGCCGCCCGGGCGGAGGTCGCCGGTGACGGGGGCGTACCAGCGCGCGAGCCGCTCGGGCTCGGTGCAGGCCTGCCAGAGGTCGTCGGCCGTGGTGTCGTAGTGGCGGTCGAAGGCGGCCGTGACGGCCTCCGGCTCCCGCTCGATGCGGCCCAGCACCTGGGTCAGCTCGTTCATGCCTGCTCCTGTCGTCGGTCGCGCTTGCCGCGGGCGATCTCGGTCTCGAGGGCGTCGAGGCGCTGGTCCCAGAAGGCGCGGACGGCGAGGCACCACTGCTCCACCTCGTCGAGCGCGCCCGGCGCGAGCCGGTAGACCCGACGCTGCGCCACGGCCTCCGCCTCGACGAGCCCGGTCTCGCGCAGGACCCGCAGGTGACGCGAGACACCGGGCCGCGCGGTGTCGAAGAGGGCGGCGATCTCGCCCGCCGTCATCTCCTCACGCGCCAACCGCTCGACGATCGTGCGTCGTGTCGGGTCGGCCAACGCCTCGAATGCTCCGCTCACAGGAGCCTAGGTAACCACGACAGTTACGTAACAGGCAAGGTACCAAGACGCACCTCAGAGGGCGGCGTCGGGTTGGGCTCCGTTCCAGCGCACGGCAGCGGCGCCGGCGCCGTTGGCCGCCTCGAGGGCCGCCTGCGCGTCTGCACCCGCCGCCAGTGCCGCCGCCAGCGCGCCGCAGAAGGCGTCACCCGCACCCACCGTGTCGGCGAGCCGGTCGGCCGGCACGGGTATGCCGTCCACGCCGGCCGCACCCCACCGGGCCCCGGCCGGCCCGAACGTCACGAGCAGCGACTCGGGCAGGAGGGACGAGTCGGCGAGCAGGGCCATCTCCGACTCGTTGACGACGACGGGGTCGGCCAGCGCGATGACGTCGGGCGGCAGCGCGGCAAACGGAGCCAGGTTGACGACGACCCGGGCGCCGGCGTCGTGGGCGGCGCGAGCGGCGTGCGACGAGCGTGTCGAGGTGCACCTCGAGCGAGCAGAGCAGCACGTCACCGGGGCCCAGCCGCCCAGCCGCCGACGACAGCGCGGCGTCGGCCTCACCGTTGGCGCCGGCGACGACGACGATCGAGTTCTCGCCGGCGTCGTCGACGGTGATGAGTGCGGTCCCGGTGGGCGCGGACCTGCTCGTCGACATGGCGGCGCACGTCGATGCCCAGTCGCTCCAGGCGCCGCCGGTAGGAGGTCCCCGCGTCGTCGTCGCCGACCCTGGCGAGCATCGCGACCTCCGCGCCGGCACGTGCTGCGGCCACCGCCTGGTTGCCGCCCTTGCCGCCCGCGAACCGTCCACCGGCCCGGCCGAGAACCGTCTCGCCGGGCCGCGGGTGACGCTCGACGAGCGTCACCACGTCGACGTTGAGCGAGCCGAGCACGGCGACGCGGCCCATCAGGCGTCGCCCAGCCGGCCCAGCAGCGTGTCGAGCCACAGCCGCGCGTAGCCGGCGCCGTCGACGGCCAGCGCGACGTGCAGCGCGCACCGGCGCCTCCCCGTGCGGGTCGTGCGCCATGTCGCCGCTCCAGTCGCGTCGGTCGACGATGGTGCGCCCCCGCGACCACGTGCCGGCGAGCTCCACGCGCAGCGGCAGCTCCTCGGTCGTCAGGGACGCCCGGTCGATGACCGCGCACACGGCGCCCGCATCGCCGATCGTCGAGGCGTCCCGCCCGAAGCGCTCGTGCTGGAACTGGAGCAGCAGCCCACCGAGCTCGGCCGCACCGCGGCCCCCGACCGCGACGAGCTCGGCGGCCTCCTCGCGGGTGATGACCGGCTCGTAGAAGACGTCGAGGCCGTACATCGTCACGGGGATGCCGAGGTCGGCGGCGGCGTCGAGGGCGATCGCGGCAGCCTCGGGGTCGTGGAAGACGTTGAACTCGGCCGAGGCCGTCGCGTTGCCCACGTTCGCCGCGCCGCCCATGAAGACGATCTCCGAGATCCCCTCTGCCACCTCTGGATACGTCCGCAGCAGCAACGCGATGTTGGTCAGCGGCGCGAGTGGCACGAGCGTCACGGCGCGTCCCGTCACCACCGCCTCACGGCATACGTCACGCAGCAGCTCGACGGCGTGACGCGGGTCGGGCTGGGCCTGCGCCGGTGGCCAGCCCAGGTCGCCCATGCCGTCGTCGCCGTGCACGTGCCGGGCGTCGACGGGCTTCTCGAGCAGCGGCCGCCCGGCTCCCCTGGCGACCGGCACGTCGGCGCGCCCGGCTGCCTCGAGCACGACGAGCGTGTTGCGCACGACGTCGTCGACCGGGGCGTTGCCGCCCACGCAGGAGACTGCGCGCAGGTCGAGCCCCGGGTGCAGGGCGGCGAGCAGCAGTGCGCACGCGTCGTCGACGCCGGTGTCGACGTCGAGCACGATCGGGATGGGAGTGGTCGTATGGGTGTGACTCGTCACCACGGCAAACTATCGCCACGCGCCCGGCTGCCGTCCTCGGGCATGGCGTGGGTTCGTCGTGCGCCGGGGTTAAAGTCGAGCCGTGCCACGCCGTATGCGGTCCCGTGCCCTGCTGGCCGTCACCGTGGCCGTGACGACCCTGCTCGCAGCCTGCTCCACGGCCGCGGGCCCGACGGAGCGCGCCGCGACATTGCCCGCCGCATCGAGCACCGCCACGAGCACGCGACGGCGTCCGCATCGACCTCGAGGGCGGCGACGACGACCACGGACACGCCGACGGCCTCCCCGACGGCCTCCCGCGACGCCCCACGCCTCGCCAACGGCCTCACCGAGCAGCCTCTGCGACCGCCGCTCCCGCGACGCCCACGTCCTGTGCCGCCCGCATCGTCGAGGGACTCGACGCCGACGAGCGCGCCGGCCAGCTCCTCATGGTGGGTCTCGACGACGGCGCCTCGCGCACGAGCCTCGACAGGCTCGTGGCGACCCGGCACCTCGGTGGCGTCATCCTGCTCGGCGGCTGGGACGCGGGCAGCTCGGCCGTGCGCCGCACGACCGCCCACCTGCAGGCCCTCGCCACGCCGCGGACCACCGCCGGACTCGGCCTGCTCCTCGCCGCCGACCAGGAGGGTGGCGCCGTGCAGCAGCTGAAGGGCGCGGGCTTCAGCACCATCCCCTCGGCGCGCATCCAGGGCCAGGGCAGCACCACCGACCTGCGCGCCGACAGCGCGCGCTGGGCCCGGCAGCTCGCCGCGCGCCGGCATCAACGTCAACCTCGCGCCGGTGGCGGACACCGTGCCCGCGTCGCTCGGCACCCGCAACGGACCGATCGGTCAGTACGGTCGGCAGTTCTCGGACGATCCACAGCGCGTCGCCGACCTGGTGCCGGCGTTCGTCGCCGGGATGCACGCGGGAGGCGTCGCCTCGACGGTGAAGCACTTCCCCGGCATCGGCCGCATCACCGGCAACACCGACGTCACGGCGAGCGGCATCACCGACAGCCGCACGACGGCCGACGACCCCTACCTCGAGCCGTTCGCCGCGGGAATCGACGCCGACGTGGACCTCGTCATGGTCAGCTCGGCCATCTACTCGCGGCTCGATCCCGGCACCAACGCCGCCTTCTCGAAGCCCATCGTCACCGACCTGCTGAGGGGCAGGCTGGGGTGGAAGGGCGTCGTCATCACCGACGACGTGGGCGCCGCGAGGGCCGTCTCGACGTGCCCGTGGGCCAGCGCGCGACCCGCTTCGTCGACGCCGGGGGCGACATCGTCCTCACCGCGCGGCCGTCCACGGTCCCGACGATGCACGACGCCCTGACCGCCAGGATGGCCGCCTCGCCGTCCTTCGCAGCCAAGGTCCGGGCCGCCGCCACCCGCGTCGTCGCGCTCAAGCTCAGGATGGCCCTTGCCACCTGCCCCCGCTGACCCTCGCAACGGCCGAGTCAGCGCCACCGCCAGTCAGAAGTCACGCTTGGACGAGCGTGACGGGCATCGAGGAGTCGGTGGGCAGTCCGAGGTCGCTCGGCGCACGCCCCTTCACCACCATCTGTGCGCCGAGCGCCGCGACCATGGCCCCGTTGTCGGTGCAGAGCCCGGGCCGGGGCACCCGCAGGACGATGCCGGCCCGGTCGCACCGCTCCTGCGCCAGGGCGCGCAGGCGGGAGTTGGCGGCGACGCCACCGCCGATGAGGAGGTGGTCGACGTCGTGCTCGGTGCAGGCGAGCAGAGCCTTGCGGGTGAGCACGTCGACGACGGCCTCCTGGAACGACGCGGCGACGTCGGCGACGGGCACGCTCCGGCCCGCGCGGTGCTGCGTCTCGACCCAGCGCGCGACGGCGGTCTTGAGGCCGGAGAAGGAGAAGTCGAAGCGGTGCCGCTCGAGGTCGCGGCCGCTCGTGAGGCCGCGAGGGAAGTCGATGGCGATCCGATTCCCTTCTCGCGCAGCGCGATCGATGTGCGGTCCACCAGGGAAGGGCAGCCCGAGCACTCGCGCGACCTTGTCGAACGCCTCACCCGCGGCGTCGTCCATCGTGGCTCCGAGCGACCGGACGTCGTGGGTGACGTCGGGGACGAGGAGCAGCGAGCTGTGCCCACCGGAGACGAGCATCGCCATCGTCGGCTCGGGCAGCGGTCCGTGCTCCACGATGTCGACCGCGACGTGTGAGGCGAGGTGGTTGACGCCGTAGATCGGCGTGCCGAGGGCGACCGCGAGCGCCTTGGCCGAGGCGACGCCGACGAGCAGCGCACCGGCCAGCCCCGGGCCCGACGTCACGGCGATCGCGTCGAGGTCGCGCAGCGACACGCCGGCGTCGCGACACGCGCGCTCGACCGTCGGGACCATCGCCTCGAGGTGGGCGCGGCTCGCCACCTCCGGCACGACGCCGCCGAAGCGAGCGTGCTCCTCGACGCTGCTCGCCACGGTGTCGGCGAGCAGCGTCTCTCCTCGCACGATCCCGACGCCCGTCTCGTCGCACGAGGTCTCGATGCCGAGGACCAGTGGTTCGTCGCTCATGGGTCTCCCCTTGTCAGCACGCGGCGCATGACGAGCGCGTCGACGTCTCCCGGCTGGTAGTAGCGGCGGCGCACCGAGATGACCTCGAAACCGTTGCGTTCATAGAGGGCTCGCGCGGCGGCGTTGTCGGCGCGCACCTCGAGAAGCAGCGCGCGGCAGCCCCGGTCGACCGCACGACGGACCAGCTCGTGCAGCAGCAGGCGGCCGATGCCGCGGCCCTGGTGTGCCGGGGCGGTGGCCACCGTCATGACGTCCGCGATCTCGCCGGCGACGTCGAGACCGGCATACCCGGCGACGGCGTCGTCGATCAGCGCCACGACGTAGTCGCGCCGGGGTCGTCCGGCGAGCTCGGCCCACCAGGTCTGCTCCGACCAGGCGTCGTCGGCGAAGAGCTCACGTTCGAGCGTTGCGAGCACGGGCAGGTCGGTCCACTCGAGCTCGCGGAGAGTCACGCCGTCCGGCGTGGCCTCGGCGGGCAGCGGGGTCGCGGCGCTCACCCGAGGGTCGACTTCCGGCTCGGCGGGGCGGGAGCGGTGTCCGGGCGTCGAAGGTAGAGCGGCTCGAGACCGTCGAACCCGCCACCCGGATCGACGTGCTGCCGTATGCCGTCCGCCGCGTCGGGTGCCCCCGGGGCGCCACCTGTCGTCCGCGCCAGCCTGCTCCGCCAGCCGCCGTACGGCGAGGTCCGCGAGCGCTCCGGCGCTGACGTCGACGGGCTCGACCGGCACGGGGAGGCTGTCCGGGTAGAGCAACGCGCCGCGCCCCACGGCCGGAAGCTCGCGCAGCCCGGCAGCGAGGTCTGACGCTCGCGCCACCAGGGGACCCGTCACGCGCCGGGCGGCGGTGTCCCCGAGGACGTAGGCGGCGGCATACACCTCCTTGCGGCGGGCGTCGGTGGCGACGAGCAGGTCGCCCCGGCGACCGCCGAGCCACGCCTCGTGCGCCAGTGCGTCGAGGCTCGTCAGCCCGCGCACCGGCACGCCGAGCGCGAAGGCGAAGATGCGCCCCGTGACGATGCCGACCCGAAGGCCGGTGAAGGGGCCTGGGCCGATGCCGACGACGACGTCGGTGACGTCGGTGGGCGCGGCCCCGGCGCGGGCCAACGCAGCGTGCACGCCTGGCGCCAGGTGCTCCGCGTGGGCCCGGGCGTCGAGAGTCGTCACCTCGGCGACGACCGACGACCCGTCGTGCAGGGCCGTCGGTGATCGCCGTCGTCGAGGTGTCGATCGCGAGCAGCAGCACGCGGTCAGGCTACCGAAGCGGCCACGGCGGACAGCACCTGCTCGGCACGCCGACCCACCGCGACGGCGTGCACCCGCCGCTCCCGCTCGCCCGGTGATGACGAGCTCGAGCCGAGTCGTCGCTCAGCTGCTCGGCGAGCCCTGCGCCCCACTCGACGACGACGACGCTCGCGTCCGAGGTCGGCGTCGAGGTCGAGGTCGTCGAGCTCCACTGCGCTGCCGAGCCGATACGCGTCGACGTGCACCAGGGCAGGACCGCCGCACGAGGGACGGGTGCACCCGGGCGATGACGAAGGTCGGCGACGGTGATCGGGCCGCGCACGCCCAGCCCGTCGGCGATCGCCTGGGTCAGGGTCGTCTTGCCCGCTCCCAGGTCGCCGGTGAGGACCACGAGGTCACCGCTCTCGGAGCAGCCCGCCGAGGGCGCGACCGAAGAGCGGCGTGCTCCTCGAGGCCGCGCCCAGCGGAAGTCACGCTCCACGGAGGTGTCTCCTCGGCGCGAACGCAGGAGTGCATCGGCCTGCCGCCGAGACGCCGCTGGCGGCGGCCCTTGGCGACGTCGGTCACGACGCGCCGTACCCGCGGGCTGGCGCGAGACGTCGATCCGCTCGGCGCGCGGCGCGGGTGGCCTGGTCGGCGAGCTGGACGCAGATGGGCGTTCAGCAGGTCCGGGTGCTCCAGCATGATGACGTGGCCTGCGTCGTTGACGATGATGTGCTCGGCGCCGGGGATCCCCTCGACGATGAGCTCGCTGTGCGAGGGCGGGGTGAGGATGTCCTCGCGCCCGTTGAAGACCAGCACCATGGCGTGCTGGAACTCGAGCAGCGCCGGGCGCTTGTCGAAGCCGTCGAAGGAGCGCAGGTAGTCGTTGATGACGTCGAGGGGCGTGCCGAGCAGCATGTCGGCGGTGTAACGCACGACCGAGCGTGGCACGGGCGAGGCGAAGGAGTTCTGCTCGACCATGAAGTGCTCGAGGTCACGAGCCGCGCGTCGGACACGGCTGAAGAGCTCGGGCCGCTGTGCGAGCGATCCGAGCACGCCGGGTCCGAGACGTTCCAGAGTGAGCCGTCCGAGGGTCGCGACGCGTCCACCGTTGGCGAGCATGAGACCGCCCGGGCTCGTGGCGACGAACGCTGCACCGGTGACCCGCTCGACGACGAAGGCGGGGTCCTGCTCACCGAGCGCCAGCATCGTCATGCCGCCCATCGAGTGCCCGACGAGCACGAGGTCGCCCGTCGGGGCCAGCTCGTCGATGACGGCGCGGAGGTCCTCACCGAGGCGTTCGATGGTGTAGCTCGAGCGATCGCCGCGAGCCGACTGGCCGTGTCCCCGCTGGTCCCAGCTGACGACCCGGTAGCCGGCGGCTTTGAGCGCGCGCCGCTGATAGACCCAGCATCGCAGGCTGAGGCAGTAGCCGTGGGTCAGCACGATGGTGGGCAGGTCGTCGATGCTGCCGGTGCGGGTGGCGCCCTCGGCAGCCGCCGCAGCGACGTCCGGGTCGGGCAGGTCGACCTCGCAGTGCAGCGTGACGCCGTCCGAGGTGAGCACGGCGTGCTCCTCGTCCGGCACGATGTCGAGCAGCTCTGGCGTCTCGAGGGCGGCCATCCCGGCCCGGTGCTTGCCGGCCCGGTCCGCGGCGATGCCCGCGGCGACGCCGGCGGCCACGCCGATCGTGGCCGCCGCGATGCCGATGACGGGGTTTCGGCGAGCTCCCGGGGTCATGCGGTGCCTGCTGCACCGACGTGCAGCCGCGGCACGCGCGGCCCGAGCCGGGTGACGATCTCGTAGCTGATGGTGCCGGTCGCGTCGGCCCAGTCCTGCGCGGTCGGCTCGCCGGGCGCTCCACCGAAGAGGGTGACGACCTCACCCGCCTCGGCGTCGTGACTCGGGGCCCAGGTCGACGACGACCTGGTCCATGCAGACCCGCCCGGCGACGGTCGTGCGACGCCCCTCGACGAGCAGCGGCCCGACGTTGCTCGCCGCCCGCGGGATGCCGTCGGCGTAGCCGGCCGGAACGAGGCCGACCACGGTGTCGCTGTCGGTGACGTAGGCGTGGCCGTAGCTGATGCCCTGCCCGGCGGGAAGGCGCTTGACGAGCGCCAGGCGGGCCCGAACCGTCATCGCGGGCCGCAGGCCGAAGTCGTCGTCGAGCTGTGGCACCGGCGTCAGGCCGTACACCGCGATGCCGGGACGCACGAGGTCGGCGTGCGCACTGGGGTGCACGAGGGTGGCCGCACTGTTGGCCAGGTGCCGCAGCTCGGGTCGGCAGCCGGCTCGCTCCGCGATGGACACGGCTTCGAAGAAGCGCTCCTGCTGGGCGAGGACGGTCGGGTGCTCGGGCGCGTCGGCGTGGGCGAAGTGCTGCCAGATGCCGACGACGTGCACGGCTCCCTCCGCCTCGAGGGGTCGCACGTGCCGCACGAGCTCGTCCCAGCCCGCGCCGAAGGCGCCGCCGCGGCCCAGCCCCGTGTCGACCTTGAGGTGCACCCGGGCGGTGCGGCCCTCGGCGCGCGCCGCCGCCGCGATCTCGTCGAGCACCCAGGGCGCCGAGGCCGACAGGTCGACGTCGCGGCGAACGGCACCGGCGAAGTCGGCTCCCGGCACCGAGAGCCAGCTCAGCAGGGGGGTGGTCACGCCGGCGTCGCGCAGGGCGAACGCCTCGCCGAACTGCGCCACGCCGAGCCACGACGCGCCGGCCGCCACGGCGGTGCGGGCGACGGGCAGCAGGCCGTGGCCGTAGGCGTCGGCCTTGACGACCGCCATCAGCTCGGAGCCCGGCGCGCGCTCGCGCAGGATCCGCACGTTGGAGGCGATGGCCTCGTGGTCGATCTCGGCCCAGACGGTGACGCCGTGCGTGGGCTCGCCGAGCCGTCCGTGGCAGGGAGGTGCTCACGAGGACGGGAGGGGGCGCTGTGGCTCACGGGGTGCAGTCTCGCAGTTCCGCTTCAGGCGCGCGCCGTGCGGCCGCGCGCGAGCAGGTCACGCACCGTCGGGCGGATGCCGTGTGCCACGGCGAGTGCCCGCAGCGGACCGCCGCCGGAGACCCGGTCGGCGGTGACGCCGTGGACGAGCGCGCCGAGGGAGGCGGCGTCATGGGGGTCGAGCCCAGCCGCGAGCAGGGCGCCGATGACACCGGTGAGCACGTCTCCGGCGCCCGCGGTCGCGAGCCACGGAGGCGCGTCGGCCTGGGAGCGCACCGCCCGGTCGCCGGTCACGACGAGGGTCGTGGCCCCCTTGAGCAGCACGGTCGCCCCGGTGAGGGCGGCCAGCCGCCGGGCGTGGCCGAGGGGATCGGCCCTGACGTCGTCAGCCGTGACCGTGGGTCGGTCGACAGGCCGATCGGCGTCCCGGGAGCCTGCAGGCCGGTCCGCGCCCGCCTGCGTCCCGTCCGTCGACCCGTCGAGCCGGGACAGCAGCCGGGCGAGCTCGCCGGCGTGCGGCGTCAGCACGGTCGGGGCAGCGCGCGGCCCGACGACGAGCTCGAGACCGCCGGCGTCGACGACGACGGGCAGGTCGCCGGACAGGGCGACGCGCGCGGCGGCGAGCTGGGAGTGGCCGGAGGGGTCAGGCTCCTGGGCGGGCAGACCGGGACCCACGGCCCACGCCTGCACGCGGCCGGTGCCGATGACCGCCTCCGGCACGGCGGCGTGGACGAGCCCGACCGGTGTGGGAGGGCCCAGGTAACGAAGCATGCCGACTCCTGACTCGGCGGCGGCCGTCGTCGTCAGCACGGCGGCACCGGGGTACTCCTCGCTGCCGGCCACGACGCCGAGCACGCCACGGGAGTACTTGTCGTCGCCGGCCGACGGCACCGGCCACATCCGGGCGACGTCGTCGTAGTCGAGTCGCTCGACCGCCGCCGGTTCGTCGGTGAGGTCCAGCCCGATGTCGACGACGGTGAGCCGGCCGGTGGCGGCTTCACCCGCGGGCAGCAGGTGCGCGGGCTTGGGGGTCGAGAAGGTCACCGTCTCGTCGGCCCAGACGGCGTCGTCCTCGCCCGTCTCTCCCGAGGGATCGAGCCCGCTCGCGACGTCCACGGCGATGACCCAGGCCTCGTCGTCGATCGCGTCGACGACTCGGGCCGCCTCCGGCCGCAGGCCCGGTCGGCCACCGATGCCGACGATGCCGTCGAGCACGAGGTCGGCCTCGGCGACGACCTCAGCCGCGGCGAGCTCGTCGTCGGTGGCGACGTGGACGACCACGCCCCGGTCCTCCGCCGTCGTGAGTGCGTCCTGGCGCAGCGCCTCTCGGCCACCGCTCGCGACGACGACCACGGCGCAGGCGAAGCCCGACTCAGCGAGGTGCGCGACGGCATACAGCGTGTCACCGCCGTTGTCACCCGAGCCCACGAGGCCGACGACGGTGCTGCCGTCCGTCGTCCGCGAGCCGCGCGGCGGCCACCTCGGCGAGACCCCGGGCGGCGCGCTCCATGAGTTCGCCGTCCGGGAGGCCGGCCATGGCGCGTGCCTCGACGGCCCGGATCGTCTCGACGGAGTGCGCGCGAATCATCAGCCCTCCGCGATCACGACGGCCGACGCGACGCCCGCGTCGTGGGACAGGGAGACGTGCAGGGCGTCGACGCCGAGGTCGCTCGCCCGCCTGAGCACGGTGCCGCGCATCTGGAGGGAGGGACGCCCATCGGCGTTGGTCACGACGGTGGCGTCCGTCCACTGCAGGCCGGCCGGCGCGCCGAGCGACTTGGCGAGCGCCTCCTTCGCGGCGAACCGCGCCGCGAGCGAGGCGATGCCCAGGCCGCGCTCGTCCTCGGTGAAGAGCCGGGTGCGCAGCCCGGGGGTGCGCTCCAGCGTCTGCTCGAAGCGTGCGATGTCGACCACGTCGATCCCGACCCCGATGATCACTCGACCGTGACCGACTTGGCGAGGTTGCGCGGCTGGTCGACGTCGAGGCCCTTGGCCGTCGAGAGCCAGAGGGCGAAGACCTGCAGCGGCACGACCGTCAGCAGCGGCGCGAGCAGGGGCGAGGTCTCGGGCACGGAGATGATCTCGTCGGCGAAGGGCACGACCGCCTCGTCGCCCTCGACCGCGACGACGAGCGTGCGGGCACCTCGGGCGCGGATCTCCTGGATGTTGCTGACGACCTTGCCGTGCAGGCCGTGCTCGCTCGTCGGCGACGGCACGACGACGAACACGGGCTGTCCCGGCTCGATCAGGGCGATGGGCCCGTGCTTGAGCTCGCCGGCGGCGAAGCCCTCGGCGTGGATGTAGGCCAGCTCCTTGAGCTTGAGCGCGCCCTCGAGCGCGATCGGGTAGCCGACATGGCGGCCGAGGAAGAGCACGGCCCGGGTGTCGGCCATGAAGCCGGCGATCTCCTTGACGCGGTCCATCCGACCCAGCAGCGCCTCGATCTTGGCCGGCACCTCGCCGAGCTCCTTCATGACGGACTGCGCGTCGTCGGCGTAGGAGCCGCCCCTCAGCTGCGCGAGATAGAGGCCGAGCACGTAGCAGGCGGTGATCTGGGCGAGGAACGCCTTCGTCGAAGCGACGGCGATCTCGGGTCCCGCGTGCGTGTAGAGCACGGCGTCCGACTCGCGCGGGATCGTCGAGCCGTTGGTGTTGCACACCGAGATCGTCAGGGCACCGAGCAGGCGGGCGTGCTTGACGGCCATCAGCGTGTCCATCGTCTCTCCGGACTGGCTGATCGACACGACGAGGGTGCGCTCGCTGACGATCGGGTCGCAGTAGCGGAACTCGTGGGCCAGGGCGACCTCGACGGGGATGCGCGTCCAGTGCTCGATGGCGTACTTGGCGACCATGCCGGCATACGCGGCGGTGCCGCAGGCCACGATGGTGATGCGGTCGACGGCCCGAAGCTGCTCCTCCGAGATGCGCAGCTCGTCGAGGACGAGACGGCCCTCGGCGTCGGTGCGGCCCAGGAGCGTGTCGGCGACGGCGTGCGGCTGGTCGTGGATCTCCTTCTCCATGAAGGTGGCGTAGCCGCCCTTCTCGGCGGCGGCCGCGTCCCACGTCACCTCGTATGCCGTGCCCTCCGCAGGTGTGCCGTCGAAGTTCACGACGGTCGCCCCGTCGGGCGTGATCGTGACGATCTGGTCCTGTGCCAGCTCCAGCGCCGAGCGCGTGTGCCCGATGAAGGCCGCGACGTCGGAGCCGAGGTAGTTGGCGTCGTCGCCGAGGCCGACGACGAGCGGGCTGTTGCGCCGGGCGCCGACGACGACGCCGGGCTGGTCCGCGTGGATCGCGAGGAGCGTGAAGGCGCCCTCGAGGTCGCCCACGACGGCGCGCATCGCATCGGTGAGGTCACCGTCGACGCTCGAAGGCCGCAGCGACGAGGTGGGCCACGACCTCGGTGTCGGTCTCGCTCGTGAACTCGACGCCGTCGGCCAGCAGGCCGTTCTTGAGGGCGTGGAAGTTCTCGATGATGCCGTTGTGGATGAGGGCGAGCTTGCCGTCGCGGCCGCCCTGGTGCGGGTGCGCGTTGGCGTCGGTCGGTCCTCCGTGGGTGGCCCACCGGGTGTGGCCGATCGCCGTCGTCGACGGTCCGAGCGGGTGTGACTCGAGCTCGGCAGTGAGGTTGGCCAGCTTGCCCGACTTCTTGCGGGTCTCGACGTGGTCGCCGTCGAGGAGTGCCACCCCGGCGGAGTCGTAGCCGCGGTACTCGAGCCGGGCCAGCCCCTCCATCACCACGTCGAGCGCAGTGCCGTCGTTGGAGCGGCCCACGTAGCCGACGATTCCGCACATGGCGCCCAGCGTAGGGGACCCGTCCGCGCGTGACGGTACCCGCCCGACTGCCCCGCGACAGCACCGGTCCGACACAATGGCGCACGTGGTGCAGCCAGCGAGCGGGACGAGCGGGACCAGCCGGACCTCCTCGGGGGTGCCCACCCCGTACGTCGAGTTCGACCGCTCGGCCTGGTCGCGGCTGCGCGAGAACCACCCGCTCAACCTCGACGACGCCGACCTGACCCGACTGCGTGGCCTCGGCGACCGGATCGACCTTCAGGAGGTCGAGGACGTCTACCTGCCGCTCTCACGCCTGCTCAACTTCTACGTCGGAGCGACTCGACAGCTGCACCAGGTGACGAGCGACTTCCTCGGCGAGCGCCCGGCCCCCACCCCGTTCGTCATCGGTGTTGCCGGGTCCGTGGCCGTCGGCAAGTCCACGACAGCCCGAATCCTGCGCGAGATGCTGGCCCGCTGGCCGGACACGCCGCGCGTGGCCCTCGTGACGACCGATGGCTTCCTCTTCCCCAACGCCGAGCTCGAGAGCCGAGGGCTGCTGCAGCGCAAGGGGTTCCCCGAGTCCTACGACCGCCGCGCGCTGCTCCGCTTCGTCGCCGAGGTCAAGTCCGGGCGCGACGAGGTGAGCGCCCCCGTCTACTCCCACCTGACCTACGACATCGTGCCGGGCGAGAGGATCGTCGTGCGCCGCCCGGACGTGCTCATCGTCGAGGGCCTCAACGTGCTGCAGGCACCACAGGTGCACCCGGTGCGCGGCTCGGGCCTCGCGCTCAGCGACTTCTTCGACTTCTCCGTCTACGTCGACGCATGGGTCGACGACGTGCGCACGTGGTACGTCGAGCGCTTCCTGCGGCTGCGCCAGACCGCCTTCTCCGACCCCAACTCGTACTTCCACCGGTATGCCGCGCTCTCGGACGAGGAGGCCGCGGCCACCGCCAACCGGATCTGGCGCGAGATCAACGGGCCCAACCTCGTGGAGAACATCCTGCCCACCCGGTCGCGCGCGACGCTCGTGCTCTCCAAGGGCGAGAACCACGAGGTCACGCGGGTGCGGCTGCGCAAGATCTGAACGCACGGGAGCTCACGGCCGCGGACGGCCTGCGCCCCCGTGCCCCCGAACCACGCCGATCAGCCGAGCGCTGCGGCCCGACGGACCGGGCCCGTCTGCCGCCGGTGCGCCTGCAGGGGTCGTTCACGATCCGACTGCCCACATGACGTCGAGCGAGGGGTCCACGCGCGCCGGCGGGGGCACACGCGGGACGAGGCCGCTCGCGGCCGGATTCTCGGTGTCAGTACCAGTGCGGAGAGCGCGCCTGCCAGGTCGACCAGGCGTTGCACGGGGTGCCGTAGGACATCTTGATGTACCAGAGTCCCCACTTGATCTGGGTCACCGGGTTGGTGCGGTAGTCGGCACCCATCTGGGCCATCTTGCGGGCAGGCAGCGACTGCGGGATGCCGTAGGCGCCCGAGCTCCGGTTCTCGGCCGACCACCGCCAGTCGCTCTCGCCGATCCAGAGGTTGACGAGGCACCGGTACTGCGCGTCGCTCGTCCAGCCCTGTGTGGCCATGAGCGAGCGGGCCGCCGCCTGCGGGTTCTTCCTGGCGCTGGCGATGTCCGCCAGGCGGGCCCTGTCACGCGCGGCGCGGTCAGCGGCCGCCTTGGCCTCGTCGGCCGCCTTGGCTTTGCGGGCGGCGTCAGCCTTCTGCTTCGCCGCCAGCTCCTTGGCCTCCCGGGCCCGGGTAGCGGGAAGGGCTGTGCGGCGCTCGTTGCGCGACACCGAGGCCGTTGCGCGATTGATCGTCTCGACGTCGCTCACGGGGACCGCCTGGTTCGTGTGCGCCGTCGCCGCGGAGCCGAACACGACGGCCGCGGGACCCGAACCGATCACATTGTTGGCGGCGGCGTAGGCCACCCCTGAGCCGACCAGCCCGACAGACAGGGCGCCGGCCAGCAGCGGCCGGGCGACGTCGTCGAGGCGGCGTGCTCTCGGCACGGGAGATACGCCTCGAAGGGCTCGGCTTCGCCGGCCCGGCGGACGAGGCGGCGCGCGTGCCGGCTCGCGCTCCGTGGGGCGGTTGGGGCGGTAGCGGACCGGGCGCTTGCCGGTCCGGCGACGCGGTGGCGTCCTCGGTAACGAGCCACGAAGCGGAGTCACACCTTCCTGCGGGGATGGGCCGGACGGCATACCCCACGCATCATCGAGTGACGCGCGGGCGGCCTCCGACGGGACGTGTCGGGGTCGCCAAGGCCAGCCCGGGCGACGGCAGCATCGACGCACCACCGTGCCAGCCGACGCCGCCTCCGTGCAAATCGTGTCCACAGTCTGCGATCGGTCCCGCGCTGGTCGGGTCGCTCGGACGTGACTCAGGTCATGCGTCGAGGCCCTCGAGCAGGTCGGTCACGAGGGCTGCGATGGGGCTGCGCTCGCTGCGGGTCAGGGTCACGTGGGCGAAGAGCGGATGCCCCTTGAGCTTCTCGATCACCGCCGCCACCCCGTCGTGCCGGCCGACCCTGAGGTTGTCGCGCTGGGCGACGTCGTGGGTCAGCACGACCTTGGAGTTCTGGCCGATCCGACTGAGGACGGTGAGCAGGACGTTTCGCTCCAGGGACTGCGCCTCGTCGACGATGACGAAGGCGTCGTGCAGTGAGCGACCGCGGATGTGCGTGAGCGGGAGCACCTCGAGCAGGCCGCGGTCCATCACCTCGTCGACGACCTCGCTCGACACCAGAGCGCTCAGGGTGTCGAAGACGGCCTGACCCCACGGGTTCATCTTCTCGGCCTCGGTGCCGGGCAGGTAGCCGAGCTCCTGGCCCCCGACGGCGAAGAGGGGCCGGAAGACGAGCACCTTGCGCTGGGCGCGGCGCTCCATGACCGACTCGAGACCGGCGCACAGCGCGAGCGCCGACTTGCCGGTCCCGGCTCGGCCACCGAGGCTCACGATGCCGACGTCGGGGTCGAGCAGCAGGTCGAGGGCGATCCGCTGCTCGGCGCTGCGACCGTGCAGCCCGAACGCGTCACGGTCACCGCGCACGAGCCGGATCTGCTTGTCGGCACCCACCCGCCCCAGACCGCTTCCCCGCGGCGAGAGCAGGACCAGACCGGTGTGGCAGGGCAGCTCGGCCGCACCGGTCATGCTCGATGCGGCCACGCTCGTAGAGCAGGTCGAGCTCGTCGGTGCGCAGGTCCAGCTCCTGGATCCCGGTCCAGCCGGAGTCCACTCCCTGCTCGTGGCGGTACTCCTCCGCCTGGAGGCCGCAGGCCGACGCCTTGACCCGCATCGGCAGGTCCTTGCTGACGATCGTCACGTCGCAGCCCTCGTTGGCGAGGTTCTTGGCGACCGAGAGGATCCGGGTGTCGTTGTCGCCGAGGCGGAAGCCAGCCGGCAGGGCCGACGGGTCGGTGTGGTTGAGCTCGACGCGCAGGCTCCCTCCCACGTCGCCGACCGCCACCGGACGGTCGAGCCGGCCCTCGCTGATTCGCAGGTCGTCGAGCAGGCGCAGCGCCTGCCGGGCGAAGTAGCCGAGCTCGGGATGGTGGCGCTTGCCCTCGAGCTCGGTCACGACGACGACGGGCAGGACGACCTCGTGCTCGGCGAAGCGCAGCATCGCACGGGGGTCCGACAACAGCACCGAGGTGTCGAGCACGTACGTCTTGCGTGCCGCGCCCGGCGGGTCCGCCCGGGCGTTGCGCCCGTGCGTGTGCGAGGCCGTGGTGCTGCGAGATGACGGTCGACGCGTGGTGTCAGCCGGGGCCGAGCTCTTCGAAGCCATTTCCACTCCTAGGCGGCGCGCGCGCTCGGCACGCGCCCAGTCGCTCCCGAGGTGCCGGGCGGCCACCAGAGGGTGGCGTGGTGCCCGGCCCTCCGTCCGAAGCGATCGCTCCATGGATGGGCCTCCTGGCGTGCCGAGACGGGTGTCCGCACACGCATCGACCGTACGACTCCCGCGCTCCCGCGCGACGCATCTCGCGCTCGTGTCGCGCGAGTGTTCACACGCCGCTGACACCGAGGTCGGCGCGCCGCCGGCTGCGGGCTACGCGCCACCCCGCTGCGGTATGCCGTGTGCGGGCTCTGAGCGAAGGATCACTTGCGCCGGCGGAGGCCGAGGACGCCTACGCTGCCGGCGAGGGCGCCGAGCAGCACGACGATGACGATCGCTCCAGCGCCGCCCTCGGACTGGCCGGATCCGATGCGCGTCAGCGCGAGGAGGCAGACGAGCACGACCGCCGCGCAGACGGCGACGAGGATCCACCGACCCATGCGGCCCGTGGCGGAGTCGTCGCCGAGGGCCGAGCCGACATTGGCGCCGGACGCGTTCGCTGCCTGCAGCGGGTCGAGGCCGGGGTTGCGGGCGCGCCAGGCGCGCCGAGCCATGCCCATGCGCAGGACGACGGCGCCGATGACGACGAACACCACCCCGACCCCCAGCCGTGCCGCGCGGGCGTCAGGGCCGCCAAGCACTCCGTAACCGACCCCGAGCAGGCCGAGCCCCAGCAGCAGCGACCCCATCGTGAGGGTCGTGCCGATGCCAACGGGACCGAACGGCTGGGCCGGGTCGTCAAGCCACGCATACGGCGGCGGGTCATCGGTGCGCCTGGGCGCCGGCCCCGAGGCCCGGTCGGGGGTCGTCACGCAGGGACCTGCGGCAGCAGGGCGGCCAGCTCGGCGGCGAGGTCGCCACCCGCGACGGGTCGTTCGACGCCGTCCTTCGTGTCGGACACCGACCACCCATCGCCGGAACGGGCGAGGAAGCGCGTGCCCTGCGCACCGTCGAGCGTGCGTGCCTCGATGCCGAAACGGCCGGCTCCCCCGCGCACCTCGTGCATCGCCTCGATGGCGCGGGCGAGCACTGCCGCCGGCTGGTCGACCTCGTCGCTCAGCCCGAGGAACCACGTGCCGAGGCTGCGGGGCTGGAGCATGGCGATGACGCCGCCGTCCTCGAGCACGACCATGAGGTCGCCCTCGTCCCCGTCGCGGAAGCTGATGCCGGTCCACCGGCGGGCGCCGGCGAGCACGGTCTCGAGCACGGCGGCCTCGCCGCGACTCACGGCCCGGTCGCCTTCGGCGGCGGCGAGCCCGCGCGCGAGCAGCGAGGCGACACCGGCAGCGACGACGACCTCGTCGTTGGGCGCAACGTCGAAGCCGAGCGACCGGGTCGTCATCGCCGTCCTCTCGCCACCGTGCCGACCGAGCAGGTAGCGGATCTCGGCCCAGCCGAAGCCATACACGTTGTCGGGCAGCGGGACACGCGCCAGATCCGATCCGGCGAGCGGGTCAGTGGCCATGGGTGGTGCTCCTTCATGGGTCTCGGTGCTCCGACCATCCTGCCGGTGCGGCTCCGGCTGCGCGTGGCGGGGGCGGCCGCTGCGCACCACGTCGCCCCTGGGCCGCAGGTGCGGGGTGGTCAGAAAATGCTGTTCCAGGCGTCGGCGGCAGCATCGCCGATTCCCTCGGCGACGTCGCCGATACCCTCGCCGACGGCGTCGACCGCGTCGTGCACGGCGGGGATGTTCTGGTAGGCCGCGAGACCGAGGCCCGCGATGCCGCACGCGACGTTGATGGGAGGCGGAGCGAAGACCGCGCCGACCGCGAGGCCGGTGCCGAGGCCGTTCTCGATGATGCCGCGGGTGTCGCCCTCGACGATCGAGGTGGCGAGCTGGGCGCCGCTGATGCCGATGGCGACGGGGCCGAGCACGCCGAACTTGCCGACGAGCGACCCGGCCCGGCTGCCCTCGGCGAAGACGCCCGAGAGCCCTTTCATATCCCAGACGTCCGCGACGAGGTTGGCCGTGCCGCCGAATCTCGAGGCCGTCGGCAGCAGGTCGAACATCGGGTCGCCCACCCTGGCCATCGAGGTGATCGTGGAAAGGTACCGGCCACTCCGGAGCCATCCGTCGGCGCGGCTGTAGGTCGCCAGCACGCCCGCCGTGGCCGCGAGCAGGCTGGGCAGCCCGGCCACCGTCATGCCGTTGTTGAGGCCGTCGAGGATCGACCGGTCGGCCGCAGTGGCGCTGCCCGAGGTGCCTCCCGGCCCGAGCGGCGTCGGGCCGAGGGGTCCCAGGGGGCCGACCGGCACACCGCCGGATCCGTTGCCGGATCCGTTGCCGCTCGTGACGTCCTGACCACCTGCGTTGCGGCGCAGCGCCTGGGCGAGGGCGTCGAGGTCGGTGCCGAAGGCGGCGAGCTGGGCCTCGACCGGAGGCCACCGGCTCATCAGGTGGTCGAGGTCGCCGCCGCCCCAGTTGCCCCTCAGGGTGCCGACGGCCCGCGAGGCCTCACTGCGCACCGACTCGCAGTCGCGGGCGTGAGCGGTCAGCCGGTCGGCCGCCGATCGCAGCGCGACCGGGTCGGCCCCCTTCTTGTAGATGGCCATCGATCTCCCCTGGTGTGGACGTCGAGAGCAACCTACGCGGCGTGGTGGCCGCACGCGATGGGGAGCACTCCCCGCCGGGCTCCAGACGTCAGGTGCCGTAGCGACGGTGCCGGCCGGCATACGCCCGCAGGGCACGGAGGAAGTCGACGTGCCGGAAGTCGGGCCAGTACGCCTCGCAGAAGTAGAACTCCGAGGTCGCGCTCTGCCAGAGCAGGAAGCCGCCGAGCCGCTGCTCGCCCGACGTGCGGATCACGAGGTCGGGGTCCGGCTGGCCCTTCGTGTAGAGGTGCTCCGCGATGTCGTCGGCCGTCAGCGCCTCCGCGATCTGCTCGGTGCTCTGGCCCGCGGCGGAGCGCTCGAGGAGCAGGTCACGCACCGCATCCGCGATCTCGCGCCGGCCGCCGTAGCCCACGGCCACGTTGACTGCGAGTCCGTCGACCTCGCGGGTGCGCTCGGCGGACTGGCGCAGGCTCGCGGCGGTGCCGTCCGGCAGCAGGTCGAGGGCGCCGACGATGTGCAGCCGCCAGCGACCGCTGTCGGCCAGGTCGGCAACGGCCGTCTCGATGATGCGCAGCAGGGGGTCGAGCTCAGCCGCGGGCCGCAGGAGGTTGTCGGTCGACAGGAGCCAGAGCGTGACGTACTCGACGCCGGCTTCGCTGCACCACGCGAGCAGGTCCTCGATCTTGTCGGCGCCGGCCTGGTGGCCGTCGGCCGTGCCGTGACCACGGGCCCGCGCCCAGCGGCGGTTGCCGTCGAGCATGACGGCGACGTGCCGCGGGAGCGACTCCTTGGGGAGGTCCTTGAGGACTCGGCGTTCGTAGGCGCCGTAGACCACGTCGCGCCACCCCACAGAGCCCTCCTTCACCGTGTCTTCAGCGTGTCTTCACCGTGTCGCCGCGCCGACTCTCGTGCCGTGGCTGCCACAGCGAGCCGGCCCGTGGGCCGCGCCACCGGGAGAGCAGCCCCGAGGGCCGCGGCTCCACCGTACCCCTCGTCGTCGGGTGCCCCGGGAGAGGCACGAGCCAACGGCGCGGGGCGACCTACGCTTCCGTAACCTACGGTTGCGTAGGTTATGCTGAGACCATGAGCACGGAGCACACCACGCCCGAGAACCTCGGCGAGGATGGGTCGGCGCCGCCCAGCGGGGCGGTCTCCGACCTCGTCGCCGTGGTCAAGCCACGGTTGCGCGGCTGGCTGCACGTCGCGATGTTCCCCGTCGCCGTCATCGGCGGGCTCGTCCTCGTGCTGGTGTCCGACCCCGGTGCGGCGCGCAACGCCTCGATCGTCTTCACCGTGAGCGCAGCCCTGCTCTTCGGGGTGTCTGCGATCTACCACCGCGGCACGTGGGGCCCGCGCGCCAGCACCCTGCTCAAGCGGCTCGACCACTCGAACATCTACCTCATCATCGCCGGCACGTACACGCCGTTCGCCGTGACGCTGCTGCCCGCCGACCAGGCCCGCCTGCTGCTGTCCGTCATCTGGGGCGCGGCCATCGCCGGCGTCCTCTTCCGCATCTTCTGGGTCGGCGCCCCGCGCTGGCTCTACACCGCGCTCTACATCGCCCTCGGCTGGGCCGCCGTCTTCTACGTCGTGCCGTTCTGGCGCGCCGGCGGGCCGCTCATCGGCGCCCTCATCGCGATCGGCGGGCTGATGTACACCGCCGGAGGCATCATCTACGGCACCAAGCGGCCGAACCCGTGGCCGCAAGTGGTTCGGGTTCCACGAGGTGTTCCACGCCCTCACGCTGGGCGGCTTCCTGACGCACTTCGCTGCGGTCGCCCTCGCGATCGTCGGCTACCAGGCCGTCAGCTGACGCGTCAGCGTCCGCCCGGCCGTCCGTCGCTCGACTCCGGTGCTTCGGGGTCGCCGGGGGACGTGCCGTCGGAGTCGCTCGTCGCTCCTTCGGTCCGCCCTGCGGTGCGGCCCTGAGGTCGGCTCTGGAGCTCGAGCGATCTGCCCGACCGAGCCGGTCCGCCTCCGCCTCGCGGGCTGCCGACTCCGCTCGGTCCCGGTCGCTGTAGGCCATCC
The DNA here is from genome assembly GCA_963816385.1 of uncultured Actinomycetota bacterium. GTDB lineage: Bacteria > Actinomycetota > Actinomycetes > Actinomycetales > Dermatophilaceae > CAWFKL01. The sequence goes on along the minus strand of CAWFKL010000003.1, from coordinate 151,132 downwards.
GTCGCAGCCGGGCGTTCATGTTGCGCACCAGCAGCCAGAGCGCCACGGCGAGCACGAAGAAGGCGAGGAACCCCCAGATGCCGGGGCCGATCGGCAGGTTGCCACCGCCGCCCATCAGGCCTCCTCGTCCTTCTGCTCGCTCGACTCGCTCGACCCTCGCTCGACTCCTTCGACTCGCTCGGACCGCTCCGGTCGTCGTCGGCGTGCGTGTCGGAGCTGTCGCCGCGCGCGTGCCCGGCGTCGCGCTGCGCCTGCGCCTGCGCCGCCTCGAGATCAGCGGCGACCTCGGCCTCAGTCAGCCGCCCGTCGTAGGCGATCTCGAGCCCGGCACGCGTGGCGAGTGCGTCCGCCTCGGCCGGCGACCCGAGGCCGGCGAAGAGGTCGTCCTCGTCCTCGGCGATCGGGACGTAGGAGACGGCCGCCTCGAACTCCTCGACGCCCCACACGCGCCGCTGGATCTCGAGCGGCACCTGGAACCAGAAGCCGTCCGGGTCGACCTGCGTGGCGTGGGCGATGAGCGCGCGGTCACGCGTCTCGAAGAACTCACCGCACTCGACCGTCGTCGTCGTGCGCCCGGAACGGCGCGGCTTCCAGTTGGCCAGCCACTCGGCATACGGGCTCTCGAGGCCCTCGGCGAGCATCGCCTCGTGCATGGCCTCGAGGCGGGGCTTGGACCAGCCGCCGTTGTAGTACAGCTTGAGCGGCTGCCACGGCGCACCGGCGTGGGGGTAGCGGGCGGGGTCGCCGGCCGCTTCGAACGCGGCCATCGAGACGGTGTGGCACATGATGTGGTCGGGGTGGGGGTAGCCACCCTTCTCGTCGTAGGTCGTCAGAACGTGCGGGCGCCACGCCCGGATGACGCGCACGAGCGCCTCCGTCGTCACGTCGATGTCCTCCAGGCCGAAGCAGCCGTCGGGCAGCGGCGGAAGCGGGTCGCCTTCGGGCAGGCCGGAGTCCACGAACCCGAGCCAGGTGTGCTCGCAGCCGAGGACCTCCTGTGCGGCCTTCATCTCGTCGCGACGCACCTGCGCGATGTCGCGCAGGATGTGGGCGTCGTTCTTCAGCTTCTCGTTGAGGATGTCGCCACGCTCACCGCCGGTGCACGACACGACCATCACGGACGCGCCCGCGGCGACGTACTTCGCCGTCGTCGCGGCGCCCTTGCTCGACTCGTCGTCGGGGTGCGCGTGCACCGCCATCAACCTCATGCCCTGGGCCACGTGGCTTCCTGTCCGTCTTCTCGTGCGGGTGTCGTGCTCGTCGGGGGGCGCGCCGCGATGTCGTCAGCGGCCGTGGCGTCCCGGCGCGAGGGCCGCGGCTCCCATGAGGGAGACTTGGCCCGTCAGACATCCTCTCACTCCCGCTCCGCCGACCGTGCGGGGCTCCCGACCGCCAGGACTGCCGTATGCCGTCGCGCACCACCCTGCCCCGCCCGGCTCCCGGCACGGCGAAGTGGTGGGTCATCGGCACCATCGGGGTCGCGGCCGGCGTCGCGCTGGCAGTGTGGTTCGGGCTGTCGTCGACCCTGGGCCTCGCGAGCTGGACGACCACGGGCTACAAGGTGATCGACGACCAGTCGGTCCGGGTCACCTTCGAGCTGAACCGTCCCGACGGGAAGCCGACGACGTGCACAGTGCAGGCGCTGGCGCGCGACTTCTCGACCGTGGGCAGCGTCGACGTGCCGTACTCCGCCCCCCCGGCGGGCACCGGCACGGTGACCAGCACCGAGACCGTCACCGTGCGCACGACGTCCCGGGCGGTCACCGGCGAGGTCAAGACCTGCTCGTAGCCCCCGTTCTGCCCCCGGAACCTGAGCGAACTAACGCCTGCGGGCGGGGTTTTGTTATCCTTGTTCTTTCATCAGGGTCCGGAAGCGTCGCCAGCGGGCAACACGAGTCGGTGACACCCCCCGGGCCCTGCGCTATGTGGGCGCCCGCGCGACACCGCGTGGGCGTCGACTCATACAAGGAGTAGTGACACCAAGTGACCGAGACTGCTGCTGGCTTCCTCACGCAGGAGGCCCACGACCGCCTCAAGGCGGAGCTCGACCAGCTGTCGGGCGAAGGTCGCATCGAGATCGCGCGCAAGATCGAGGAGGCCCGCGAGGAGGGCGACCTCAAGGAGAACGGCGGCTACCATGCCGCTCGCGAGGAGCAGGGCAAGATGGAGGCTCGCATCCGCCAGCTGACCCAGCTGCTCCAGACCGCGACGATCGGCGAGACGCCCGCTGACGACGGCGTCGTCGAGCCGGGCATGCTCGTGACGGTCGAGATCTTCGGCGACGAGGAGACCTTCCTGCTCGGCAACCGCGAGATCGCCGACGGCTCCGGCCTGCAGGTCTTCTCCGAGAAGTCCCCCATGGGGGCCGCCGTCAACGGCAAGGCCGTCGGCGACTCGACCTCCTACGAGGCCCCCAACGGCAAGACGATCGACGTCAAGATCATCGCCGCGAAGCCCTATACCGGCTGACCTGTCGGAGCCGAGTCGCAGAAGGGGCCGGTCCGCCAGACGACCGGGCCCCGCCCTCCGTCGAGTGGCCCCGCTGTCACGGCCGCCTCGGTGGCCCGTGTGACGACGCGGCCACTCGACGGGGTTACGGGGTCAGCGGAGGATCTGGGCCGCGACGGCCTCGGCGACGGCGGGGTGGGGATCGGCAAGCAGGCCCACGGCGAAGAGCAGGTATGCCGAATCCACCGTCATGCTCGCTGAGCGCGGCACCTTCCAGCCGCCGGCGTGGTCGGTGAGCACCGCCTCGAGCACGTGGCGGCGGCCGCGCTCGTCGGTGTGGCGCAGCACGCCGCCAGAGCCGACAAGGGTCGTGACGTTGGCCAGCGGGCGGGCCGACTCGGTCGGCTGGGCCGCCCGGGCGTGCCGGCGAACGGCGACGAGCGCCGCCAGCCGAGCCAGCTCCAGGTCGTGCGAGCGCTCGCGGTCGTCGACCGGCAGTGAGCCGGGCCGCTCGTGGACGCGGGCGGCATACGCCGTCAGTGCCTCGACGTCTGCCGCACCCTCCAACAGGTGCTCGGCCGCGGCGGCCGCGACGACGTGCTCGGCGTTCCACCGCATCCCCAGGTCGCCCTCGACGGTTCGGGCGTGCCAGAGCGGTGCGACGACGTCCTTGCGCAACGTGGCGTCCTCCCCCTCCGGCGTGAGGCACGAATAGACATCGGTCGTGGCCCCGCCGACGTCGACGACGAGGACGTCGCCCCCACCCGCGACCGAGGCGAGCACCTCCACGCCGCGAAGGACGACGTCCGGCGTCGCCGCCTCCACCATGGCGCCGAACCGAGGGTCCCGCGACAGTCCCTTGCCGCCGATCACGTGACGCAGGAAAGCCGCCCGGATGGCGGCACGCGCGGACTCTGGCGCGATGACGCCGATCTGCGGCAGCACGTTGTCGGCAAGCACCGTTGGCCGGCCGGTGCCGGCGAGCAGCGCGGCGGCATCGTCCCGCACGTCCACGTTCCCGGCGACGACCACCGGCACGGCGCGGTCACCGTGCCCACCGATGGCGCCCTCGGCCAGACGGGCAGCGTTGTGCAACAAGACGTCCGCGTTGCCGCCGTCCGTGCCGCCGACAAGCAGCACCATGTCGGGACGTGACCGGCGCAGCTGCGTGACCTCGGCTGTCGTCAACCGTCCGGCCGCGACGTGGACGACTCTCGCCCCCGCCGAGAGGCCCACGCGGTGGCCAGCCTCGGCGGTGACGGTGCGCTCGTAGCCGACGACGGCGAGGCGTAGCCCTCCGCCGGCGCTGGAGCAGGCGTGCACGGCCGCGCCGGCAGGGACGTCGAGCTCGTCACGCAGCGTGCGGTAGCCGTCGAGGATGTCGCCGGCCCGCTGCGTGCCCGCCGTCGTCCCCGTGGTGGGGGTCGACGCGGTGGCGAGCGCGGCGCCGTCGTCGTCGAGCAGGAGGCCCTTGGTGAAGGTGGAGCCGAAGTCGACGGCGAGGATCGTCATGAGGGGGCTCGCGTCACCCGTGGATGTCGAGCGCCTCGCGCAGGTCGGTGATGAGGTCGTCGACGTCCTCGATGCCCACCGACAGGCGGATCAGGTCGGAGGGCACCTCCAGCTCCGTGCCCGCGACGGAGCTGTGCGTCATCAGCCCCGGGTGCTCGATGAGAGACTCGACACCGCCGAGGGACTCGCCGAGCGTCCAGAGGCGCACTGCCGCGCAGGCCTTCACGGCAGCATCCTCGCCACGCCGCACGCGGAAGCTCACCATCCCGCCGAAGCGCCTCATCTGGCGCGCCGCGACGTCGTGGTTCGCGTGGGTCGCCAGGCCGGGGTAGAGCACCTGGGAGACGCCGTCGTGACCCAGGAGGAAGTCGACGACCTTCTCCGCGTTGTCGCAGTGCCGCTCCATGCGGATCGCCAGCGTCTTGAGACCTCTCAGAGTGAGCCACGAGTCGAACGGACCAGCCACGCCGCCGATCGCGTTCTGGTGGAAGGCGATCCGCTCCTCGGCGTCCTCGAGGCCACGCACGCGGATGTCGGCGGCGGTGACGACGGCACCGCCGACGACGTCACTGTGCCCTCCGGCGTACTTCGTCGTCGAGTGCGTCACGACGTCGGCGCCGAGCGCGATGGGACTCTGCAGGTAGGGCGTCGCAAAGGTGTTGTCGACGACGAGCACGGCGCCTGCCTGGTGGGCGATGGCGGCGATCGTCTCGATGTCGGCGATCCCCAGCAACGGGTTGGTCGGCGTCTCGACCCACACCATCTTGGTGCGCCCCGGCTGGATCGCTGCGCGAACCGCCTTGACGTCACCCATGTCGGCGATCGAGTGCTCGATGCCCTGCGGCCCCGCAACGGTGTTGAAGTAGCGATAGGTGCCGCCGTAGGCATCGTTGGGCACGACGACGTGGTCGCCGGGGCGCAGCAGGGCGCGCGCCACGGTGTCCTGGCCGGCGAGACCGGAGGCGAAGGCGAAGCCACGGCTGCCTCCCTCGAGAGCGGCGATGCACTCCTCCAGCGCCGTCCGCGTCGGGTTGGCCGACCGGCTGTACTCGTAGCCGCTGCGGAAGCCGCCGATGCCGTCCTGCTTGTACGTCGACACCTGGTAGATCGGCGTCACGACCGCGCCGGTGAGCGGGTCGGCCTCCTGCCCGGCGTGGATCGCGCGCGTCGAGAAGCCCTGCTGGTCAGACATGTGCACGACCCTATGCCCACCCCCCGGACCGCCCGCACCGGCGCAGGAGACTCACGGCGTGGCGTGATGAGTGCACGGCTCGGTCCTGCAGCCACGCCTCGGGGGATGTGGTCCACGAAGGACTCGAGGACGTAGTCGTCGTCACCCGAGGCAGAGATGGCGCCCAGAACGCCGCGGTCGGCCGGTAGCGCCATGGCAATGCGCAGCATCGTCAGGCCGACCTCGTAGCCGTGCCGCTCGGCGAAGCGCTGCGCCGCATCGCCAGCAGCGCCGACCCGACGCCGCGACCGCGCTGATCCGGCGCTACGGAGAGCCAGAGGATCGCGAGCGACAGGTTGTCGGTCGTCGGCATGAGCACGTCGAGGGCGCCGACGAGCCGTCCACTGCGCCACGCCGCGCGCGCCACCCGCAGCTTCTCCCTCGACCGGTTGGAAGGCCCGGATCTCCTCCAGCGTCCACGAGCTGCCCTGCTCCCCTAAGAGGTGCCGCTGCGCGGAGGCGTGCACCCCGCTCCACCCCTCGGGATCGCGGGAGCCCTCGTCGAGCAGGTCGATGGGACGGATCTCGAGGTCGGCGTCACTTATGCCCGGCAGTCTGTCGCCGTGCCGCCCCGGCAGGCAGTGAACTGTGGGTCGCTGCGCACGGCATAGAGCAGCCGCGCCGGGTGTTGGAGGGGGTAGGACGCTGACGAGACGAAGGAAGTGACACTGGCATGGTGTTCGGATTCGGCAAGAAGACGCAGATGCCCGCGCGCGAGGACGCCCTGAGCGGACGTGACACCCGCCCGTATGCCGTGAACCCCACCCACGTCGTGCTCGGCACGCCGCTGGAAGGACCATGGCCGGAGGGCTCCGAGGTGCTCTACGTCGCGATGGGCTGCTTCTGGGGTGTCGAGCGCATCTTCTGGAAGCAGGACGGCGTCGTCTCGACGGCCGCGGGCTACATGGGTGGCTACACGCCCAACCCCACTTACGAGGAGACCTGCACCGGCCTGACCGGCCACGCCGAGACGGTCCGCGTCGTCTACGACCCCGACAGGACGTCGCCGGAGCTGCTGCTCAAGGCCTTCTGGGAGAACCACGACCCCACGACCGCCAACCGGCAGGGGAACGACGTCGGCACCGCCTACCGCTCCGCCATCTACTGGACGACCGAGGGTCAGCGGCTCGCCGCGGAGGCCACCCGCGAAGCGTTCCAGAAGGTGCTGGACGACAACGGCCTCGGGCAGATCACGACCGAGATCCGCTCGGCCGATGACGCCGGTCCGTTCTACCTCGCTGAGGACTACCACCAGGGCTACCTGCACAAGAACCCCGGCGGCTACTGCAACCACGGCCCCTATGGATGCTCATTAAGTGACCGGGCTCTGGAGGAAGTCAAGCGGTCACGGTTGGCCGCTACCGGGCTGCGTCTGCCTGACTCTGAGGTCTGACTGCGGACCGGCCGCGCTTCTCTCCACTGCCGGCCGCAGTGCCCGGACTTCGTCCAGCAGCTCTCGACACCTCCAACAAGCGCGCCTCCACCCGGGTGACCCGGTCCGGGCGGCCGTCACGGCCCAGCGTCCAGTCGGGCATGGGAGGTTCCGCGCCGCTGGTGACATGCGTGGAGGACACTTGATCCATGGCTGGAGGCAGATGGGTCTGCAGGATCGTGGGTCACCGATGGAATCGGCAGCGTCTGCCCGACCGCACCGTTCGGTTGACCTGTCGTCGCTGCGGGATGGTCGATGCTGTGGACCAGGACATGGGAGGCATGGGCTTGGGTGGCATGGGCTGAGTGGTGCCAAGGTTTTCCCCACAGCAAGCGGAACGGCGTTCGGCACGACCCGGAGAGGCGGATCACTCACCCGGCAATTGGCCTACGCCACGGCGGTCAGGTCCCATGCCTTGGCCGCGTCCAGACGGGGCGTCGGCACAACCCCCTGCGGCGCGGCGTGGCCCCACCCGATGATCCGGGCGTCTTCGTACGCGCCCAACGTGACCACGGACACCTCCAACAAACGCGCCTCCACCCGGGTGACCCGGTCCGGGCGGCCGTCACGGCCCAGCGTCCAGTCCGACACGATGGGCTGGAACCCGACGGACAGGGCGGAGACGTGCCCGGCGTCGATCAGCCAGTAGACCTCCCGGGCCTCCCGGGTGTTGGCCAGGTCCCAGACGGCGTAGAGGCCGTCGGGCTGGTCGTCCCACTCCCGGGCGGAGCCGATGGGCAACGACTTGGCGTTGTGCTGCCCCAGCAGCGGCACGCGTGACCGCGTCTCCTTCAGGGAGCGTCGGAACGCGCCCTGGGCCACAGTCTCGGTGAAGGCGTCCCCGGTCGGGGACCCGATGAGGGTGGGCGCGTCGTACGGGACAGCGCGGCCCCGGAGCCATCTCATCGGACGACCCGTCGGGCGTCGTGGTCGATGACCCTGAACTGCCCGGCGCCCAGGTCCAGCATGTCGGCCCCCGGGAAGTTCTGCCCATGCCGGGTCAGGGCGGCGCGGATCACGGTGGCAGGTTCCGGGTCGGCCGGGTCGGCCGTTGCGGAGCTGGCGGCCGCGGCGGCTGGGTGCGCGGCAGCTTCCGGTGGATCAGGTAGGCGCCAGTAGATCGTGGCCTCTGACGGGGTCCGGCCCTGCCGTCCGGACGCGGCGCCGTCGTTGTGTGAACCCATGACCGTGACGGTTCTGGGCGGTCGGCGTGCCGGGCCGGGTGGTCGGGTGTTCATCGCGGCTGCACCCTCCGGGCCAGCGCCTTCACGTCGTCGTCCAGCGTGTCCCAGTAGCGGCCCATCTCGGCCACCATGGGCGGCGCGTCCTGCCCGTCGCTACAGGCCAGCCAGCAGGCCCGGACGATGATGGAGCCGCGGCACCATGCCTGCTCGACGGCACCGAGCCACCGGGCCGATGGGCGGGCGGCGACAACCTCGGGAGATGACCGGAAACACCTGTCGATGCCCCTGCCACCGGTGTGTCAGAGGTCGAGCACGTCCTGCAGGGTGCGCAGCACGCCGTTGTCGGTGTTGGCCGGGGCCACATGTCTCGCGACCCGCAGGATCTCGGGGTGGGCGTTGGCCATCGCGTACGAGTGGTCGGCCGCCTCGAGCATCTCGAGGTCGTTGAGGAAGTCGCCGAAGGCCATCGTCTGTGCCGGCGTCACGCCGAGGGCACGCTGCAGGTCGCGCACCGCGAGGCCCTTGTGCACGCCGAGGCCCATGACATCGACCCAGTGGTGGCCCGAGACGACGACCGGTTGGGGTGCACAGAAGTTCGTGAGATCTGGCGCGGTCACGGCGTTGGGATCGCCGAAGTCGTAGACCGCGACCTTGAGCACCTCGTCCTCGACCGACGTGAGGTCGTCCGTCGTGGACAGCTTGAGGTAGTAGCGCTCGACCACGTCGACGAAGGGCGCGTCCGTGCGCTCGATCCAGGCCGAGGCCTTGCCGCAGACGACCACTCCGAGGTCGACGCCGCCTCGCCCGAGCCGGCGCACGTGCCGCACGAGCTCCCGCACCCAGTCCAGGTCGAGCGCGTGGGTGCTCACCTCGTGGCCACCGCGGGTGACGTAGGCACCGTTCTCGGCGATGACGACGAGCTCGCCGCCGACCTCGTCGAAGTGGCGCACCAGGGTCGCGTGCTGACGACCGCTGGCGGGCGCGAACGCGATGCCGCGGTCCTGCAGGGCCCGGATCGTCTCGAGGGTGCCCTGCGGCATCTCGCCGTCCCCGTCGAGCAGGGTCCCGTCGAGGTCGACGACCACGAGCCGGATGTCGGGCACGGGATCCGAGGTGGCCGTGGGAGCGGGCGTGGGTGCGGAGGTCATCACGCTCCAGCCTAGGCGTGGGCCGTCGCGCTCCTCGCACCGTCCCGACGAGCGGACCGCCGGCGAGTGGCAGGATGCCGCCATGGCTGACAAGACCTTCCGCATCACCCGCGAGACCACCATCGCCTCGGCACCGGAGCGGGTCCACCGACTGCTCGACGACTTTCACGAGTGGCCTGCCTGGTCGCCGTGGGAGGGGCTCGACCCGGCCATGGAGCGCGCCTACGACGGGCCGGCCTCCGGAGTCGGCGCTGTCTACGCCTGGAAGGGCAACAGCAAGGCGGGCGAGGGTCGCATGGAGATCCTCGAGGCGGCACCACACCATCTCGGGATCGACCTGCTCTTCGCCGCTCCGATGAAGGCCCACAACCGCGTCGACTTCACGCTCACGCCCACCGACGCCGGCACCCACGTCGCGTGGACGATGACCGGACCCCAGAACCTCGTCATGCGCTTGATGAGCAAGGTCTACTCGATGGAGAAGATGATCGGTCCGGACCTGGAGAAGGGGCTGGCCAAGCTCAAGCAGGTGGCCGAGTCGGCCTGAGCCAGAGGGTCATTCGTCGAGTGACACCCGACGACGTGCCGGCCGCCGCCATGCTCGCCCACGACCGGTCCCGTGTGTTGCGGCCGTCAGAAGATGCGCACGCGCTGGTCCTCCGGCAGCCACATGCCGTCGCCCGCTGACACCCCGAAGGCGGCATGGAACTCGCTGAGGTTGCGGACCGCGTTGCCGCGCACGTCCTGAGGCGAGTGCGGATCGATCGCCAGCAGGCGGATGGCCTCGGCCTCACGCGACTTGCCGCGCCACACCTGAGCCCAGCCGATGAAGAAGCGCTGCGGGCCCGTGAAGCCGTCGAGGTCGACCATCCCGTGGGACTTGCCGTCGGACTTCCCCTCGGAGTCGCCGCCGGGCTCGGTTGAGATGCAGTAGGCGGAGTAGCCGATCTGCAGGCCGCCGAGGTCGCCGATGTTCTCGCCGACGGTGAGGGCGCCGTTCACGGTGTGGGAGCCGTCGAGCCCGGCCGGGACGTAGGCGTTGAACTGCTCGATGAGCCGGCCCGCCAGCGCATCGAAGCGCTCACGGTCGGCTTCGGTCCACCAGTCTCGCAACGCGCCCGAGCCGTCGTAGCGCGAGCCCTGGTCGTCGAAGCCGTGCCCGAGCTCGTGGCCGATCACGGCCCCGATGCCGCCGTAGTTGACCGCGTCGTCGGCGTCCATGTCGAAGAACGGCGGTTGCAGGATCGCGGCGGGGAAGACGATCTCGTTCATGGACGGCATGTAGTAGGCGTTGACCGTCTGCGGCAGCATCAGCCACTCGGTGCGGTCGATCGGCTTGCCGATCTTTGCGAGGTTGCGGTCGAGCTCGAAGGCACTGCTGCGCCTCGTGTTGCCGACGAGGTCGTCGGCGACGACCTCGATCGACGAGTAGTCACGCCACACGTCCGGATAGCCGATCTTCGGCGTGAAGGCGTCGAGCTTTGCGACCGCCTCGGCACGGGTCTCCGGGCTCATCCACTCGAGGGACTGGAAGGAGCGACGGAAGGCCTCGACGAGGTTCGCCACGAGCTGCTGCATCCGCTCCTTCGCTTCCGGCGGGAACCACCGCTCCGCGTAGAGCTGCCCGACCGCCTCCCCGACGCAGCCCTCGACGAGGGTGACACCGCGCTTCCACCGCTCCCGGTTGTCGGGCTGGCCGGAGAGCGTGCGACCGTGGAAGTCGAAGTGCTCGTCGACGAGCGCCTGCGGCAGCACCGGGGCGAGCTCCGTCAGCACCCGCCACGTCAGCCACGCCCGCCAGTCGGCGATGTCCACCGACTCCAGCGCCGCGCCCAACGCCGAGACGAAGCTGGGCTCGCGCACGATGACCTTGGCGAACGCGCCGTCGGGGGCCTGCAGTCCGCGGAGCCAGCTGTCCCAGGGAAACTGGGGCGCCAGCGCTCTCGCGTCGTCGAGCGTGTAGGCGTTGTATGTCTTGATCGCGTCTCGCGTCGTGACGTTGTCCCAGTGGGCGGCCGCCAGGGTCGTCTCGAGCGCCATGATGCGCTCCGCCTTCGCCGCCGCATCGGGGATGCCGCCGAGCTCGAGCAGCCGCCCGATGTGGGCGACATACGCCGAGCGGGTGTCGGCGTGCTTTTCCTCGCGGTAGTACGACTCGTCGGGCAGGCCGAGCCCGTGCTGCTCGAGATACACGACGTAGTCCTCGGGCGAGCGCTGGTCCGGTGCCACCCAGTGGCCCAGCACGCCCTCGACGCCTTCGCGCTCGAGCCGGCCGAGCACGGCCCCCAAGCGGTCCACGTCGGTCACGGATGCGACGTCCACGAGCAGGGCCTGCAGCGGGGCGAGACCGAGCTCCTCGATGCGCTCGGTGTCCATGAAGCTCGCGTAGAGGTCACCCACCTGCTGGGCAGGGGTGCCGGCAGCACCGTCGTGGGCGGCCGCCGCCTCCTCGATGAGGTCGCGGACACGCTCCGTCGACTGCTCACGCAGCACGTCGAAGGTGCCGAACCGCGCCCGGTCGCCGGGGATCTCGGTCGTGTCGATCCACGAGCCGTTGACGAAGCGGAAGAGGTCATCCTGCGGCCGCGTCGAGCGGTCGAACGCGTCGAGGTCGATCCCGGACTTCATGGCCACCTGGCTGCTCCCTTCGAGGTCGCCGGGCCACTCGGCCCGACCGGGTCCGAGCCTAGCCACGCCGAGCAGCCGTATGCCGTCCGGCGGGACCCGTCTCCCGGACCGGACGGCATACGGCGGCAGGGCCGTCAGCGGCGCAGACGCCCGACGAGGACGCCAGCGAGACCAACGAGCAGGAGCAACCCGCCGAGCGCCCCGATGAGGACCGGGCCGACGATCCGGAACTCGACATCGGCGTCGGTGACGTTCACGGCGATGACGTACGCGGCGACGATCATGCTGAGCAGGCCGAGCACGACCGCTCCCGGTCGGGGGCCCTTGCGGACCGTGACGTGGGCGTGGTGCGATCCGGGCCGCCCGGAGTGATGGCCGCTGTAGCCAGAGGACGCCGGCGTCGAAACCTCGTGTGGCGCGGGCATCGGGCCGCTGCTGGCGGGAGGCGCCCACGCGGCAGGGTCGGTGGTCAGGCGCTCGCTCGACACGTCGTCGGGCACCGGAGTGGCGGGCTCGACCCGGAAGGGGTTGGGCTGGGGCACGGCCTGGGTGTGCACCGTCTCGATCGAGCTGGTGGGGTCGTCGTGCTGGGTCATCAGGAGCTCCGTGTCCTTCGGGTCTGGGCTGGGAGTCGGTGCGATGGGGGTCGGTGCGGTGGGAATTGGTGCGGTAGGGGCGGTCGGGTCCGGGCGCTCGGTCATGACGCGCTCCCCACGACGATCTCGCCCATGCCGACCTCGGCGTCCACGACGATCTCGGGAGCCTTGCCGACGGGCCCGAAGGTCATCGTCTCGACGACGTTCGTGCCAGCGCCGGTCACACCGGGCATGCTGTCGTTGGGGCTCATCGACGGGCTCGTCGTCGTCGCGCCGACCGCGTTGACCTCGCCCAGGCGGGCCTTGGTGTTGACCTGGACGGCCACACCCTCGGGCACGGTGATGTTGAGCTGGCCGACGCCCATCGTGGCCGTGACGAGATCGGGCTTGGCCGGTGTCTCCGCGTACTTGGCGTGGCGCAGGTCGACCGTCATCTCACCGAGGCCGAGCTGGAACTCGTCGGTTCCGGTCAGGGTCGTGACGGTGTGCACCTTCTCGCCAGCGCGGAAGGGCATGGTCAGCCCCGCGGGAGCGGACGAGATGGCGAGGGAGGCGATCATCCCGACCACGGCGAAGAAGGACAGCCCGCCAGCCCGCCGACCGGCCAGGCCCGAGATGACGATGCCGAGACCGAGCACGCCGACACCGGCGGCGATGCCGATCGCGACGGGGTTGCCGGCCCACCCGGCGGCGAGCGCGACCTGGTGCAGCACCACGCCGGCCAGCACGGCAAGGCCGAGCACGAGCAGGCCGGCGGCGAAGCCGATGCTCCGCACGACCTCGCGCGGCTCACCCGGCTGCTGTGCCGTCGGTGCGGGGGGCGTCGCAGCCTGTCCGGAAGTGGCGGGCGGTGCCAGCGGCGCCGTGGCGGTGGGCGACGTCGCTCCGTAGGCGGCGCCGGCGTTCGCTGCAGCGTTGCCGGTCGAGGGGCCGCCCGGCGCCCCGTTTCGCCAGGGCTTGTTCGTCATGAGGTCGCGGCCGGTGTCGGTGCGGGTGAGGAACCACCATGCGCCGGCCACGAGCAGGCCGAAGCCGATGATGCGGGGGCCGTGGAAGTCGCCGCCCCACCAGGGCGCACCGCCGAGCACCGCGATCCCGGTCACGACGAGCAGGAAGATCGATCCGCCGTCACCGTCCCGGAGGGCGCGCTCGACGGCGAGGTTGCCGCGGTCGTCGGGCATGAGCAGCCACAGCACGAGGTAGAGGCCGACCCCGACGCCGAAGAAGATGGACAGGAGAATGAAGCCGGCCCGCACGACCAGGGGGTCGACGCCGAGCCACCGGGCGATGCCGGTCGACACTCCGGCGAACCAGCGCTGGTCGGTGCCCCGCACGATCCCGGGTCGCCGCAGCGCCGCGTAGAAGCCATCGAGGCCGTGCCCCTGGGTCGGGGCCTGGTTGCTGTTCGTCATGTCCCCAGAGTGGACCGGCCCCGCTGCACCGGCCATGAGGGTCGACCCTGACCGTACCCTGACGCGACCCCCAAACCGGCCCGTGAGGCTCGCCCTCACCCTCGGGGTGGGCGAGGATGGTGACGTGCAGACGACGAGGACCGAGGAGGGTGAGGTGCAGCAGCCGCAGCCGACGCCACCGGCGGGCGCTCCCGTGCCCGCTTGGCGGGCCAAGCAGCGCCCGCCGCTCGTCCGGCACCGCACCGACAAGGTCCTCGCGGGCGTGGCGGTGGGCCTCGCCGACCACCTCGGCCTCCCCGTCGGTTGGGTCCGTATCGGCTTCGTCGCGACGACGATCCCCTTCGGTGCGGGCCTCGTCGTCTACATCTTCCTCTGGGCCACGATGCGCGAGGAGGGCTCTGCCGCAGCACTTTCCGGTATGCCCTCCGCGCAGACCGCAATCGGCGCCCCATCGCCTCTGGTCGGCTCGAGCAGCGCGACGACGCCCGGGGCAGTCTCGGGACCGGTGGGTTCGATGGCGGACCCCACGACCGGCCTGGCGACCGCGGCCGGTGCACCGACGACCGCGCCACCCGGCGTACAGGCCGGCACGACGGGCGAGGCTGGCAACACGTCCAGGGGCTCCGTCCACCACGTCGCCCACGGCATCGACCTGCCGGCCCTGCGCTCGTGGGTGCGCAGCAGCAACCAGGCCGTCGTCATCACCCTGCTCGGCGTGGCGGCCCTCGTCGCCGCGGGCGCGCTCTGGCTCGGGAGCGTCGGCTTCGACGTCCACGCCGAGATCGTCGTGCCCGTCGTCGCCATCGTCATAGGGGCGATCTTCTTCTGGTCGCAGCTCGATGACAGCAGCCCTCTGGGCGGCCGACGCCCGGTCCGCTGGATCTGGCTCGTCATCGGCCTCGGCTTCACGCTGCTCGGGCTCGTCGCCCTGCTCGTGCGAGGCACGAACCTCACCGAGCTGTGGCAGGTCACGGGTGCCGTGCTCGCCGCCCTCGTCGGCGTCTCGGTGCTCTGCGCCCCGTGGATCCTGCGCCTCTGGACGAACCTGCGCGAGGAGCAGACGGCCCGCATCCGGGCGACCGAGCGCGCCGACATCGCCGCGCACCTGCACGACTCCGTGCTGCAGACGCTCGCCCTGATCCAACGCCAGTCGACCGACGCCGCCACGGTCGCCCGGCTCGCCAGGGCGCAGGAGCGACAGCTGCGCACGTACCTCTACGACGCCGACGCCCGCGGCGGCACGCTGAGCAGCGCCCTGACCGCCGCCATGGGCGAGGTGGAGGACCTCCACGGCGTGCCGGTCCAGCTCGTCGTCACCGGGGACCGGCCGATGGACCAGCATCTCGACGCGCTCGTCAAGGCCGTGCGCGAGGCCACCTGGAACGCCGTGCGGCACGCGAGCCCGCCGGTGAGCGCCTACGTGGAGGTGGGCCCCGACGCCGTCGAGGCCTTCGTCCGCGACCACGGCTCGGGGTTCGACCTCGACTCGGTGCCCGACGACCGTGCCGGGGTGCGCGAGTCGATCATCGGCCGCATGGAGCGCCACGGAGGCTCGGCGCGCATCCGGCGCCGCCCCGACGGCACGGAGGTCGAGCTCCGCCTGCCGGTCGACGGCCCCGAGGCCGTGGTGGCTTCATCCCCGCCCGCTCCGGCGGAGCAGCCGGATCCTCAACCGCAGGAGCAGCCCTCGTGACCGACCCTCGGATCATCCGCATCGTCATCGTCGACGACCACCACATGTTCCGCACCGGCGTGCGCGCCGAGCTCTCCGGACTCAAGACGTCGGCGGCCTTCCGGCTCGAGATCGTCGGCGAGGCGGGCGCCGTGGAGTCGGCCGTGGCGGTGATCACGGAGCAACAGCCCGACGTCGTGCTGCTCGACGTGCACCTGCCCGGCGGGAACGGCCACGGCGGGGCCGACGTGATCCGAGCCTGCACGACCGTCCAGTCGCGTGCCGGCGTGCCCGTGCGCTTCCTCGCCCTGTCGGTCTCGGATGCCGCCGAGGACGTCATCGCCGTCATCCGCGCCGGCGCCCGGGGCTACGTGACGAAGACGATCAACGCCGAGGAGCTGCTCACTGCCATCGGCCGGGTCGCCGACGGCGACGCCGTCTTCAGCCCGCGCCTGGCGGGCTTCGTCCTCGACGCGTTCGGCGCGGCCGCCGGTGAGGTAGCCGAGATCGACGAGGAGCTCGACCGGCTGTCGGCCCGCGAGCGCGAGGTCATGCGCCTCATCGCCCGCGGCTACCAATACAAGGAGGTCGCGAAGGAGCTCTTCATCTCCGTCAAGACCGTCGAGACGCACGTCAGCTCCGTCCTGCGCAAGCTCCAGCTGAGCTCGCGGCACGAGCTCACGGCCTGGGCCATGGGTCGCCGCCTGCTCTAGCAATCGAAAGAGCAAGCGATCGAAAGAGCAATCCGGCCGCGCGTGGGATCGAAAGAGCAATCCGGCCGCCATGTGCGGCGGGCTCCTTGCTCGGAGGGCCGGCCGGATTGCTCTTTCGATCGTGCGGGCCGGATTGCTCTTTCGATCGCGGCTAGGTCGCGAGGAAGCGGCGCAGCGCGGTGACGATGATCTCCGGGGCATCGGTGTGCACCCAGTGCCCGGCGCCCTTGATCGTGAAGAGGCGGGTGCGCGGGAAGTGCAGCCGCATGCGTTCGCCGTCCTCACGCTTGATGTAGCGCGAGTCGCCGCCGGCAACCCAGAGGACGGGACCGGCATACGGCGGTAGGTGCTCGACGCTGTCCGGCCAGCCGGCGATCTGCGAGCCGGTGCCGAGCGCTGCGTCCGCGGCGATGAGGTCGAGGTTCACCTGCCAGCGCCACGTGTCCCCGTGGCGGCGCAGGTTCTGCAGGAGGAAAGCCTTGACGCCGGGGTCTGGCTCCTCGAACCGTGCCTCGGCGTCGGCGCGGTTCGTCAGCTCGACGAGGGGCAGCTGCTGCATCTCCCGGATGTAGCCCTCGAACCGCTCCAGCGAGCCATAGCCCTTGGGCGCGATGTCGACGACGACGAGTCGCTCGACGAGCTCGGGGTGGCGCAGGGCGAGCACCATCGCCACCTTGCCGCCGAGGGAGTGGCCGACCACGGTCCAGGGCTCCTCGGGGGCCGTGTCGCGCAGTGTTGCTGCCACGGCGTCGGCGTAGCCATCGAGCGAGAACTCCTGCGACCACGGAGACCGCCCGTGGTCGGGCAGGTCGACCAGAAGGCAACGGGCGTCCTCACCCTCCGGCCCGCTCACCGCCTTGGCGATCTGCATCCAGTTGCGACCCTGTCCGAAGAGGCCGTGCAGGAACGCGATCCGCGGGCCGGAGGTGCCGACGGACAGCGTGTTCAGCGCGACGGCACTCTCGGCATGGGGGTCGGCGGACGGCATACGGCGAGAGTACGCGGGGCGCAGCCTGCCCCCACGAAGCGGCTGCACCGAGCCGCGGCTGCCAGAGTAGGTGCATGGCATCCGACGCCCCCGCCCTGATCGCCTGCGCGCACGGCACGGGCTCGGCGGCCGGACGCGGGGCCGTGGGCGGTCTGGTCGCGGCCATCGGCCGAGCGCGGCCCGACCTCGAGGTGCGCGCGGCCTTCGTCGACGTGCAGCCGCCCACGCCGGTGCGGGTCATGGACCGGCTCGAGGGCCGCACGTCACGGCTCGTGCCTCTGCTGCTCTCAGCCGGCTACCACGTCTACGTCGATCTCACGGAGGCGGCGGCGACCTCGGCGCAGGCATCGCTCGCGGATGCGCTCGGCCCGGACCTGCGCCTCGCCGAGCTCCTCCGTGACCGCCTCGTCATGGCGGGGCTGCGTGACGACGACGCCGTCGTCATGGCGGCCGCTGGTTCGTCTCAGCGGTCGGCAGTCGCCGACTGCGAGCGCGTCGCCACCGACCTCGCCGGCCTGCTGGGCAGGCCGGTCACGCCCGCCTACCTCTCCGCCGCCGGCCCCAGCGTGGCGGACGCGGTCACGAACGCGCGTCAGGCCGGGCAACGGGTCGTCGTCGCCACCTACCTGCTCGCCCCGGGGTTCTTCGCCGACCTCACCGCACGGGCCGGGGCGGACGTCACAGCACCGCCACTGCTGCTCCCCCACGAGGACCCGGCAGCGGCGCTCGTCGACATCGTCGTCGAGCGCTACCTCGGCTGACCCGGGGCGTCGCTGCACGGCCGTGCCTCCCGACCGACCCTGCCCGGCCGTGCCTCCCGACCGACGCGGGCCGGCCGCTGCCCCCGAGGCGACCGGACCTCCGATGCGACAGGATGGTGCCCATGCCCCTGCATCTCGGCTCCACCGCGGCCGCCAACGAGCTCCTCGAGCGCGACCCGCTGGCCCTGCTGCTCGGCATGCAGCTCGACCAGCAGATCCCGATGGAGAAGGCGTTCACCTCCCCCAGCGTGCTGGCGGAGCGGATGGGCGTGCCACCGGACGGACGGCTCGATGCCGCCGCCATCGCGGCCCTGCCGCCCGACACGCTGCTCGAGCATTTCCGCACGCCGCCGGCCCTGCACCGCTTCCCCGGCTCGATGGCCACGCGCACCCAGCAGCTGTGCCAGTCCCTCGTCGACGAGTGGGACGGCGACGCCGCGAACGTGTGGGCCGGTGTGGACAGCGGCACCGAGCTCGTTCGGCGCATCGGCGGCCTTCCAGGCTTCGGCGACCAGAAAGCGCGGATCTTCGCCGCGCTGCTGGCCAAGCAGTTCGGCGTGGCGCCCGAGGGCTGGGAGGCTGCGACCGGTGACTACGGTCGACCGGGCCATCGTTCCATCGCCGATGTCGTCGACGACGAGTCGAGAGTCAAGGTCCGGGAGTTCAAGAAGGCCCAGAAGGCTGTGCGCAAGGAAGAGCAGGGCGCCTGAGGGGCAGTGCTTTTGCCCCGTATGCGCGGGCGCGCTTCTCGCTGAAGCACGCCCAACGGCATACGGGCGATGTGACCTCAGTCGCTGAGGAAGGCGAGCAGGTCCGCGCGAGTCAGCACACCGACGGGCTTGCCGTCGTCGACGACGAGGATCGCGTCGCTGTTGTGCAGCTCCTTGCGGGCAGCCGACACCGGCGACCCGGCTCCGACGAGCGGGAGGCCGGGCTCGATGTGCTTCTCGACGGCGTCGGCCAGGTGCGCTCGACCGGTGAAGAGCGCATCGAGCAGCGCACGCTCGCTCACCGCCCCGGCGACCTCACCCGACATGACCGGCGGTTCGGCCTTGACGACGGGCATCTGGGAGACGCCGTACTCCTGGAGGATCTGCACCGCGTCGCGGATCGTCTCGCCGGGGTGCGTGTGCACCAGCGCCGGCATGGCACCGCTCTTGGTGCGCAGCACGTCGCCGACCGTCTGCTCCGTGTGGTCGGTGAGGAAGCCGTAGGAGTGCATCCAGTCGTCGTTGAAGATCTTGCTCATGTAGCCGCGGCCCGAGTCGGGCAGCAGCACGACGACGACCGCGTCGTCGGGCAGGTCCCGGGCGGCGCGCAGGGCGGCGACCACCGCCATGCCGCAGGACCCCCCGACGAGCAGGCCCTCCTCGCGGGCGAGCCGGCGCGTCATCTCGAACGAGTCGGCGTCGCTGACGGGGATGACCTCGTCGACGACCGACGGGTCGTACGCCCCCGGCCAGAAGTCCTCGCCGACGCCCTCGACGAGGTACGGGCGGCCGGTGCCGCCGGAGTAGACCGAGCCCTCGGGGTCAGCTGCGACGATGCGCACCGCGCCGTCGCTGACCTCCTTGAGATAACGGCCGCAGCCGCTGATGGTGCCGCCGGTGCCCGCGCCCGCGACGAAGTGGGTGACCCGGCCGTCGGTGTCGTCCCAGACCTCCGGCCCGGTCGTGAGGTAGTGGCTGTTGGGTCCCTCGGGGTTGTAGTACTGGTTCGGCTTCCAGGCTCCGTCGATCTCGCGGACGAGCCGGTCGGACACGGAGTAGTAGGAGTCGGGATGATCGGGCTCGACCGCGGTCGGGCACACGACGACCTCGGCGCCGTACGCCTTGAGCACGTCGCGCTTGTCCTGGCTGACCTTGTCCGGGCAGACGAAGACGCAGGAGTACCCGCGGCGCTGGGCCACGAGGGCGAGCCCCACGCCGGTGTTGCCGCTCGTCGGCTCCACGATGGTGCCGCCGGGCCTCAGCGACCCGTCCTGCTCGGCGGCCTCGACCATGCGCAGAGCGATGCGGTCCTTGACCGAGCCGCCGGGGTTGAAGTACTCGACCTTCGCCAGAACCGTGCAGGTCACCCCCGTGTCCCTGACGACGGAGCCAAGCCTGACGAGGGGGGTGTTGCCGACGAGGTCGGCCACGTTCTCTGCGTACTTCACCCCACCATCCTAGGGCGGGGACGAAACCGTTCGCCCCGCGCGTTAGCGTTGTGGGGACCTCAGCGGGGTCACAACGAGGCAGAGGGGGTCGGTGATGGGCCGGGCACGGCGCGCACGCAGGATCGCCCAGACCGCGGCCTTCGGGGGCGGCGTCGGGGTGGCCGGACTGGGGGCCCTCGGCGTCCTGTCCTACGGCGTGCTGCGCATCGAGGCCGCCATGACGCGGCGCATCGTCGGTCGGCGGTTCGAGGCACCCCCCGTCAACGCCGGTCGCTACGGCTCCGGTCCCGGCCGGCCGATCCGGGTCGCCATGCTCGGTGACTCGACCGCTGCGGGCCTCGGCGTCGCGCACCCGCACGAGACCATCGGGGCCATCATCGCCAACGGGGTGGCCGCCTTCAGCGGGCGTCCCGTCGAGGTCACCAACGTGGCGGTCGTCGGAGCCGAATCGCCGGGACTCGAGGGGCAGGTCGACCGCGCGCTCATCGAGGCACCCGAGCCCGACGTCGCGCTCCTGCTCATCGGCGCCAACGACGTCACCCATCGCATCGACCGCTCGGTCGCCGTGCGCCACCTCGAGATGGCCGTGACTCGCCTGCGCGCCGCCGGCGCCGAGGTCGTCGTCGGCACGTGCCCCGACCTCGGGGCCGTCGAGCCGGTGCCACAGCCCCTGCGCGCGCTGGCCCGGCGCTGGTCCCGCGACCTGGCGGCGGCCCAGACCGTCGCCGTCGTCGAGGCCGGCGGTCGGGCCGTCTCGGTCGGTGACCTGCTCGGACCGATCTTCTCGGCCGATCCCAAGACGATGTTCAGCGAGGACCGCTTCCATCCCAGCGCCGCCGGCTACGCGAGGGTGGCCGCAGCCCTGCTGCCATCGGTGTGCGCCGCGCTCGACCTCTTCGGTGAGCGCACCACCCCCACCAGACCGAGCCCGCAGCGCGGCGAGGGCATCCGTCCCGTCGCCGAGGCGGCGACCCGCGCCGTGGCACACCCGGGCACCGAGGTCGCGCCGGCGCCTGCCGAGCTGGCCGGGCAAGCCCGTGGCCGGCGCGGGCGCTGGGCCGTGCTGCTGCACCGGATGCGTCCGACCGTGCCGACCGCGAGCGTGGACCCGCAACCCCTGGAGGACACCGGGACGCCCTCTGCAGGCGTCGGCGCCGACGAGGACGAGGGTCGTATGCCGTCCCCCGAGGGCACCCCCGTCCGCTGAGCCGCCGCCGCGGCCCACGGCGCGGCGGCGCGGCCGACGGCGGCGGACGGCTTGCGTCGCCCGACTGCGCGCCTCCGACGTCGCGGCGGGGCCCGTGCTCAGCTGAGCGTGAGCACCTGGCTGGGATCCGGCGCCGTGATGCCGAGGTCCTCGTTCCACTTGGAGAAGTCGAGCTGGCCCGGGCTCTTGGTGGAGCCGGTGAAGCGGACGACTTCGAAGTCGTCCTTGGAGACGTAGAGCGCGCCCTCGGCCTTGCCCTTGGTGTCAGTGATGACCCAGCAGTCGACCCCGCCCACCGTCTCCTCGGTCACGGCAGTGGCGACCTGGCCCGGCGTGACGGCACCGAAAGCCTTCTCGAGGAAGGCGTTGAGGCTCAGGCTCTGCGTCATCGCCGCAGCCGAGGTCGGCGCCTTGATGAACTTGTCCTTGGCCTCGAGCACCTTGGCGGGAGCGTGCTGCCGCTTCCAGAAGGTCTCGTCTCCCTGGATGAACACCACGTCGTCGACCGAGATGACCCGGGCCTTGCCGTCGCCCACCATCGAGATGGTGATGTCGGCCGTCTTGCCGTCGCTCGTGCCCTCGAAGTCGATCGTCGTCTCCTTGCCGTCGTCCTGCACGGTGCCGCTGAAGGCACCGGAGGTGGCCGCAAGGGCGTTCGACCGGGCCTTCTCGAGCACCTCGCTCGCCGTGGGCGCCGAGGCGTCTGCCGTCGCCGCCGACGTCGACGTCGACGTGGCCACCGCGGCGGTGCCCGACGGGCCCACGGTCGGCGTCTCGGGCGGCGTCTCGGTCTGCGAGCACGCTGCGGCGCCGAGGCCGATGACGAGCGCACCGGCAAGCACGACGGCACGGGTCGTCGTGCGCTTCATGGATCTCCCCTGTCTGACGGACGCCCGTCGCTGGCCGTGCATGGCACGGGCCGGGCACGGGCCGGCTAGGGCCGGCGGCACTCGCGACGTGCTGATCCAGCGTAACTGCCGCCGGGGACCGGCTCTTCGGGAGACATACGCCATAGCCGGGGCGGCTGTCGCGATGGTCACCACACGGCCTACCATCGATCTGCTGAGCAAGCGCTTACCTGTTCCCGCGACGGTGCGGGGCCGCTTCAGCAGTCCTCAGGAGGACCCGTGACCGAAGCCGTCATCGTCTCGACAGCCCGCTCGCCGTTCGGGCGCGCCTTCAAGGGCTCGCTCAAGGACGTTCGCCCGGACGACCTCGCTGCCACCGTCATCCAGGCTGCCCTGGACAAGGTGCCGGCCCTCGACCCGAGCCTCGTCGAGGACATCTACCTCGGCTGTGCGGAGCCGTCCGGCCGGCACGGCTCCAACATGGCGAAGGTCGTCGCCACGCTGCTCGGCCTCGACGCCACCCCCGCCGCCACGATCAACCGCTTCTGCGCCTCGTCGGCCCAGACGACGCGGATGGCCTTCCATGCCATCAAAGCGGGCGAGGGCGACGTCTTCGTCTCGGCCGGCGTCGAGTGCGTCTCGCAGTACACCGACTGGGCCGGAGCCGGCGGCGCCAAGGAGGACCAGCAGAACGGCCGCTTCGCCGAGGCCCAGGCGCGCACCAAGCGCATCGCCGAGAGCAACGAGACATGGACGGACCCGCGTGACGACGGGAAGCTGCCCGACATCTACATCGCGATGGGCCAGACAGCCGAGAACGTCGCGACGGCATACGGCATCGGCCGCGACCGTCAGGACGAGTGGGGTGTCACGAGCCAGAACCGTGCGGAGGCGGCGATCGGCCGCGGCTTCTTCGACTGGGAGATCACGCCCGTCACGACACCCGACGGCACCGTCGTCGGGAAGGACGACGGTCCTCGCCCGGGAGTCACCCTCGAGGCCGTCCAGGGCCTGAACCCGGTGTTCCGCCAGCAGGGCACGGTCACGGCCGGCAACTGCTGCCCACTCAACGACGGCGCTGCCGCCCTCGTCGTCATGAGCGACACCCGGGCGAGGGAGCTCGGCCTCGAGCCGCTCGCGCGCGTCGTCTCCACCGCGGCTACCGGGCTGTCCCCCGAGATCATGGGGCTCGGCCCCGTCGAGGCCACGAGCCTGGCCCTCAAGCGAGCCGGCATGTCGATCGGCGACATGGACCTCTACGAGATCAACGAGGCGTTCGCGGCGCAGGTCATCGGCTCGGCCGACCAGATCGGCATGGACTACGACAAGCTCAACGTCAACGGTGGGGCCATCGCGATCGGCCACCCGTTCGGAGCGACCGGCGCGCGCATCACCGGCACGATCATCAACGCGCTGCGCGAGCGCGACGAGCAGTTCGGTCTCGAGACGATGTGCGTCGGCGGAGGCCAGGGGATGGCCGTCATCTTCGAGCGCCTCAGCTGATCGAGAGCGCACACTCCGTCCGATCGAAAGAGCGATCCGTCCCCCAGGGCGTGGCCGCGCCGTCGCGCCGACCGGACGGATTGCTCTTTCGATGTCGGACGAGATGCTCTTTCGATTTGGGACGAGGTGCTCTTTCGATGTCGCTAGAGGGTTCGGCGTATGCCGGCCAGCTCGTGCGCGACCGAGGCCGGGTCGGTGCCCGGCGCCGCCCGAAAGAGGTCGAAGACCATGACGGCGAGCTGGTCGACGGCGCTGGCTGGGCCGAGGTCGGGCACGGGCTGTGGCGCGTTTCCCCGTGCCGCGGCCACGCGGTCGGCCAGCGACTGCACGAGGAGCGAGACGGACGGCATACGGGAAAGCGCGTGGTCGAGCGGCAGCTGGTGCCACCGCTCGACCACGCGCTTCAGCTCGTCGGACACCACCTGCGGGATCGGCGAACCCACGCCGGACGGCGCCATGGAGGGCGAGGCGTGAGTCAGTCGCGCAGGCGCGCGAAGAGGCGGACGAACTCGATGTAGAGCCAGACGATCGAGACGATCAGTCCGTGCGCGAGCAGCCACGAGTACCTCTTCGGGGCCCCCACCTGCACGGCGTGGTCGATCGAGTCGAAGTCGATCGCCAGCGAGTACGACGCGAGGCCGACACCGAGGATCGACAGGCCGATGCCCAGCGGGCCGCTCTCGCCGAAGCCCCAGCCACTGATGACGCCGGTCCACAGCAGCACGACCTGCAACAGCGAGAAGAGGGCGTAGCCGACGATCGCGAAGAAGAACATCCGGCGGGTCTTGGCGTTGACCTTGACGAAGCCGGTGGCGTAGCCGACGTACATCGCGACGAACACGCACAGCGTCGCGAGGACGGCCATCTGCACGACGCCTTCGTACTGCGGGATCGAGTTGATGTACTGGCTGAAGGCACCGAGGAAGGCACCCTGCAGGACGGCGTAGACCATGATCAGGGGGACGGAGACCGTCTTCATGAAGGCGATGCCGAGCCCGATGACGAGCGTGCCGATCATGCCGCCCATCCAGAAGAGCAGCGTCATGCTGGGGTTGGCCGCGGTCCAGGCCCACGAGACGCCGGCCACGACGACGGTGACGACGAAGAGCGAGAGGCTCTTGAGGATGACGTCGTCGATGGTGACGCGGCCGGTGTCGGCGGGGCCGGCGCTGTCACGGGCGTACATCTCGTTCAGCTGCTCGGACGTCATGGCGTCCGAGGTGGCGTAACCGGCGGTCATCGCCTGACCACCGGACTGCGCCGACTGCGCGGGCTGCTGCGGACTGCCCTGGGGGGCGCCGAAGCCGGCGTAGCGCTCCTTCTCGATCTGCTTGTTGAGCCGGTCGAAGACCGGGTTTCCACCTGCCATGTGAGTGCGCTCCTTGAAGCACTGGGTGCCACGACCCGCTCCTGGGCATGACGACTGTCCCCAAGACTAAGCGAACGCGCCCCACCCGAAGGTTCCCGCAGGCACGGTGCGGCGCCCGAGACGCGATCGTGACGCGGCATACTGGCCCCGCCGCCCCCGTGGCCCAACTGGCAGAGGCAGGCGACTTAAAATCGCCGACGGTGAGGGTTCGAGTCCCTCCGGGGGTACGACGCCCTTGTGCGTGCACGTCCGCCCAGGAGCTCGGCCTCCCTCTCGGGCGGCGGTCCGGAAAGTCCGTTGTGCACCCGATGTGAGGTGCGACACGATCTGGACACGGAGTGCCCGCGCCTCGGGCGCCTGCGCGGTCGCGTGGAGGCGGGGGCATAGAATAGGACGGCAACCAGGGTCCAGGGGCGGTTTTCTGCGTTCTTTTTCGGGCCCCCAGCCTTGCGCACAACGACGAGCCACGGCGAGAAGAAGCAGACAGACGATACGCAACGAGGAGTCGAGAGTGCTGGAGCAACGTGTCGTGGGCTCGTCCCCGACGGTTCTGGCACGCCCGGATCAGGTGAGGGCTGCCGTCCTCGCGTGGTGCGTCCGCCTGCTGGCGGCGCTCCGGAGCGCGTGGGCCGACCCGATGGTCCGCCGCGGCACGCTCGGCATGGCCCTCGTCGGCGCCGGCTCGCTCACTCCCGCGTTCCTGCCGCCTCGGGCGCCGCTCATCGAGAGCCTGCACCTCGGCTGGATGGGAGAGGGCGTCGGGCGGTTCGCGGCGACCGTGCTCCTGCTGGCAGGCCTCGCCCTGCTCGTCGACGCGTGGCTGCGCATGCGTCCGCGCGACGGGCGACGTGTGCCGAGCCTGACGTGGGTCTTCTGGAGCCTGCCCGTGCTGCTCGCGCCTCCGCTCTTCAGCCGCGACGCCTACAGCTATGCCGCCCAGGGTCTCATCGTGCAGCGGGGCCTGGATCCGTACGCGTACGGTCCCTACTGGGTGCCGGGCCAGTACGCCGACCAGGTCGACCCGATGTGGATGCTCACGCCGGCTCCCTACGGCCCGCTGGCCCTGCAGGTGCAGCACCTCGTGGTCGCGATCAGCGGCGACAGCGCCTACCTCGCAGCGGTGCTCATGCGCCTGCCAGCGCTGGCCGCCATCGCCCTGCTCGCATGGACCCTTCCGCGGCTCGCCAAGCGCTTCGGGGTCGCCCCGGCGCATGCCCTGTGGCTCGCGGTGCTCAACCCGCTCGTCATCATGCACTTCGTCGGGGGCGCGCACGGTGACGCCGTCATGGTCGCGCTCGTTGCCGTCGCGCTCTACGTCGCCAGCCGTGGACGGTTCTGGGTCGGTGCAGCCCTCATCGCCGCCGCCGCGACATACAAGCAGACGGGTGCCCTCGCGCTCGTCGGCGTCATCGGCATGGCCATGCAGGCCGACGGCACCGCAGGGCTGGGCGCGTCCGCCCGGCTGCGCTCGCTCATCCGCCACGGTGCCAGCCTGACGCTCGTCACGGCAGCCACGTTCGCGGTGATCACGGCCGTCACGGGCTTGGGCTGGGGCTGGATCTCCAACCTGTCGGTGC
This sequence comes from uncultured Actinomycetota bacterium, assembly GCA_963816385.1. Taxonomy (GTDB): domain Bacteria; phylum Actinomycetota; class Actinomycetes; order Actinomycetales; family Dermatophilaceae; genus CAWFKL01. The sequence goes on along the minus strand of CAWFKL010000003.1, from coordinate 124,745 downwards.
CCGCGAGCCTCCGCTCGCTCATCGCCCCTCCGACCTTCGTGGGCGCGTCGATCGAGTGGTTCGTGAACCTCGCCGGCATGCCGCTCGCCACGGCCGCGGCCGCTGTGCCGATCGCGCAGAGCATCGGCCTCGTCGCCGGTCTTGTCGCCATCGTCACCATCGTCTGGCGGCTCGCGCCCCGCAAGCCGATGGTCGCGGCTGCCGGCGCGCTGCTGGCGCTGGTCGCGTCCGGCCCGGTGGTCCACCCGTGGTACCTCCTCTGGGGCGGCGTCCTGCTCGGCGCTGTCCGGCTGTCGGAGCCGGCCACCAGGAGCGTCATCTTCGTGACCCTCTTCTTCGTCACCTACGGCGCCGTCGACGCGACGCTGTCCAACGGCACGTGGGCGCTCGGCGTCTCTGCCGCCCTGTGGATGGTCGGGCGCCTCATCGTGTCGCGCCGTCGCCCCCCGGAGCCTGCCGCTCCGGTCGGGTCCGCGGATCGCGGGCGGCGCCCCTCGGCCGCGGAGGTCTCCGCCCGCTGACGGGCGGGCGTCACCTGCCCGGTGACTGACGCCGCGAGTCGTGCTCAGAGCTGGCTGAGGGCGATGCCGTCGAGAATGTCGTGCTCCGAGGTGACGACCTCTCCGAGACCCCCGCGCAGCGCGACACGCTCGACGACCCGCCGCCAGACGAGCGCGCCGGCTCCGATGACGTCGACACGCCCGGGGTGCATGTAGGGCAGGGCGGCACGCTCGGCCCTGGACATGGACAGCAGGTCGGTGGAGGCCTTCACCATGGCGTCCGGGCTCGACCGAGCCAGGTGGATGCGCTCGGCTGAGTATTCCGGCAGGCGCAGCAGATGCGCGGTGATCGTGGTGACGCTGCCGGCGAGGCCGACGAGCGAGGAGACTCCGCCGAGGGGCACGACCTCCTCGGCACGGTCGAGCGCGTCGTCGACGTCGGCCTCGGCCGCGGCGATCTCTGCGGTCGTCGGAGGGTCGCTCGCAAGGTGACGCTCGGTGAGGCGGACGCAGCCGACGTCGACGGAGCGGGCTGCCTCGACGTGGTCGGTGCCGCGGACGAGCTCGGTCGAGCCGCCCCCCAGGTCGACGACGAGGTAGGGGCCGGTGACACCCACTGCCGAGAGGCCGCCGGTCGCGCCGGCGAAGGAGAGCGCGGCCTCCTCGTCGCCGCTGACCACCTCGGGCGTGAGGTCGTCACCGTAGTGCTCACGGAACGCCGCACGGACACCTTCGACGAACTCTCCCGAGTTGCTCGCGTCGCGCGAGGCCGACGTCGCGACAAAGCGCACCCGCTCGGCGCCGAGCTCACGACAGGTCGCGGCATACTCCCGCGTCACGCGAAGCGTGCGCTCCATCGACTCCGGTGCGATGGAGCCGGTGCGATCGACGCCGTGCCCCAGCCGGACGATCTCCATGCGCCGCTGCAGGTCGACGAGCGAGCCACCTGCGCGATCGACGTCGGCAACGAGGAGGCGGATCGAGTTGGTCCCGCAGTCGATGGCCCCGACGCGCACTGTGGAGTCAGTCATGTCCGTTTCCTTCCACGATGGCTGGTGCCGAGCTCCCTGCCCATCTCTGCGCCGAGCTGTCTGCCGAGTTGTCTGCTGCTCTCTCCGCCGAGTGGCCTGACGTGCTCTCCGCCGCGTGCTGCGCCGCGCACGACGTGGGCGTCCACCAGTCGTCGAGCATGGCGAGGGCTTCGTCGCCCAGGGGGTTGACGCCGGGACCGGCGGCGAGGGCGTGCGCGACGAGGACGTGGAGGCACTTGACGCGGGTCGGCATGCCTCCGGCGGAGATACCGGCTATCTCGGGCACGTCGCCGAGCTCGGCCCGGCTCGCGAGGTATCGCTCGTGGGCGGCAGCGTAGGCGGCCGCAAGGTCGGCGTCCTCGACGAGGCGGTCGGTCATCTCACGCATGACGCCACCGCTCTCGAGCGTGCTGACGGCCCCGGTGAGCCGCGGGCACGTCGCATAGAAGGTCGTGGGGAACGGCGTGCCGTCGGGCAGCCTCGGGTGCGTGCGCAGGACGTCGGGCTCCCCGCACGGGCAGCGGTGGGCGACCGCGGCCACGCCACGCACGGGGCGCCCGAGCTGGCGACGCGCGGCGTCGAGGTCGGCGGGGTCGACCTCGGACGGGGCCGCGCTCATTGCCCTGTGGCAAGGCCGGCCGTCGGACGGTCGGCGATCTGGATCGACTGCCACACCTTGCCGTACCACGGAGCCGAGTCGTTGGCGAGGGGGGCCGCGACGACGGGTCGCTCGGCCGCGGCGGCACTCGCGTCGTTCCGCGACGGGTCGATGACGGTGTAGGCACGGTCCCCCACCCTGACGAACTTGAGTCGCTCACGCGCCTGCAGCTCGATGTAGGCAGGGTCCTTCCACAGCGCCGCCTGACGGGTGAGGTCGGCGACGGTCTGCTGCTGCTGGGCCACCTGGTCCCGCAGCGCCGCAGTGTCGCCCCGCTGCTGGATCAGCGATCGCAGGGTGGGCACGAGCGTCACGGAGAGCATGACGACGATGGTGAGCAGGATCGCTCCCCTCGCCCAGGCCGTCGATGCCGAGGGCGGCTGCGGCGTCGGGGTCCGCGGGCGTGCGGCCAGTCCGGGGCGCTCCTTGCCAGGGCCGGACCGCGCAGGACGAGAGGCGCCAGCTCGGGACGTGCCGCGCGCCGTGCCCGCGGGCCGTCCCGATCGAGCGCTGGCCTGGCGCGGCGTTGACGACGTGCGCGGGGCTGGGCTGCGCGGCGTGGGGGTCGGTCGCGCACTGGCCGAAGGCCGAGGGCTCGGGCGGGCGCCGTCGCCCCGGCCGCTCGAGGAGCGTCCCGGGCGCGGCGGCGTGCGGTCGGCCACGGTCAGCCCTGGGCGCCGTACCGGCTGGCGTCGAAGCGGGGGAAGGCGCCGGCACCGGCGTACACGGCGGCGTCGTCGAGCTCCTCCTCGATGCGCAGGAGCTGGTTGTACTTCGCGACCCGCTCGGAGCGGGCCGGGGCGCCGGTCTTGATCTGGCCGCAGTTCGTCGCGACGGCCAGGTCCGCGATGGTGACGTCCTCGGTCTCGCCCGAGCGGTGGCTCATCATGCAGCGGTAGCCGCTCGTCTGCGCCAGCGTCACCGCGTCGAGGGTCTCGGTCAGCGTTCCGATCTGGTTGACCTTGACGAGCAGCGCGTTGGCGGTGCCGGACGAGATACCTCGCCCGAGACGTTCGGGGTTGGTGACGAAGAGGTCGTCGCCGACGAGCTGCACGCTGTCGCCGAGCAGGTCGGTCATCGCCTTCCAACCGTCCCAGTCGTCCTCGTCGAGGGGGTCCTCGATCGACACGAGCGGGTAGGCCGCGACGAGCTCGGCGTAGTAGGCGACCATCTCGTCGGCGGACTTCGAGCCACCCTCGAACGCGTAGGCACCGCTGTCGTGGAACTCGGACGCCGCGACGTCGAGGGCCAGGGCGATGTCGCGCCCGGGGACGTAGCCGGCCGCCTCGATCGCCTCGAGGATGAGGTCGAGGGCGGCCCGGTTGGAATCGAGGTTGGGTGCGAAGCCCCCCTCGTCGCCGAGACCGGTCGCGAGGCCGCGCTCCTGCAGCACCTTCTTGAGGGCGTGGTAGACCTCGGCGCCCCAGCGCACCGCCTCCCTGAAGGTCGGCGCGCCGATCGGCGCGATCATGAACTCCTGGATGTCGACGTTGGAGTCGGCATGGGAGCCACCGTTGAGGATGTTCATCATCGGGACCGGCAGGACGTGGGCGTTGGGGCCGCCGACGTAGCGGAAGAGCGGGAGCCCGGCCGACTCGGCGGCGGCGTGCGCCACGGCCAGCGAGACGCCGAGGATCGCGTTGGCCCCGAGGTTCTCCTTGTTGGAGGAGCCGTCGAGGGCCATCATCTCGGCGTCGATGAGCCGCTGCTCGCTCGCCTCGAAGCCGACCAGGCGCGGGTTGATCTCCTCGATGACGGCGTCCACGGCCTGCTGCACGCCCTTGCCGAGATAGCGGCCCTTGTCACCGTCGCGACGCTCCGACGCCTCGAAGGCGCCGGTCGAGGCGCCGGACGGCACGGCGGCGCGCGCGAAGGTGCCGTCATCGAGTCGCAGCTCGACCTCGACGGTGGGGTTGCCTCGCGAGTCCAGGATCTCGCGGGCGCCGATCTCCTCAATGGTGGCCACAGACACTCCTCGACGATCGCGCTCGCCGAGCGCGCTAGGGGTTGGACGGGACTGCGTCCGAGCCTAGACCCCGGCGCGGCGCGACCATCGGACCGACCCGGCGCGTCTGGTGCCGCAGCCATTCAGAGCGTCGAGTGGCCCCGATGTCACGCCAGCCACGGCTGAGACGGCACCTCGGCGAGCGTCACGACGTCATGCGTCATGCGTCATGCGTCATGCGTCATGATGCCGGCGCTGGCGGCGGCAAGGACGCGCAGCGTCTCGCGCAGGGCGCCCTCTGCGTCGACGCCCTCTGCCCTGGCGTCACGCACGAGCCCGAGCAGGGCAGCGCCCAGCCCTCCGGCCGAGACCGCCGCGTCGACGAGATCCGTGCGGCCGGCTCGATCGAGCCGGCCGACGTACTTCTCGGCTCGCGCGAGCGCCGGCAGCGACACGGGAACGCCGTCGACCGGGTGGGTGCGGTGGAGCTTCTCGCCGGCCTTGATGACGTCCCAGTTGGCCGCCACCGCGTCGGGCGTGGCGGCCTCGACGTCGGCGAAGACGTGGGGATGACGGCGCACCAGCTTCTCGACAAGCCCGCCCGCGACGTCGTCGATGTCGAAGGGGTGGCTCGGGTGCTCCTGGGCGACGCGGGCCTGGAACGCGATCTGCAGCAGCAGGTCGCCGAGCTCCTCCTGCATGTGCGCAGCGTCGCCCGACTCGATGGCCTCGATGGCCTCGTGCGCCTCCTCGAGGAGGTAGGGCACGAGGCTCGCATGGGTCTGCTCGGCGTCCCAGGGACAGCCACCGGGCGAGCGGAGCCGGTCCATGACGGCCACGACGTCGAGCAGCCGCGCCCCGGGCACGTCGTAGGAGGCGATGAGCAGCTCGACGTCGGGCGGCTCTGGGAGCCGGGACACCTCGACGGCGACGGCCTCGCTGAGTCCTGGGTCGCCATCCGACGAGCCGACCCAGACGACGGGCTGCTCCCCGGCTGCCACGGCCTCCTCGACGAGGGCTCGGGCCAGCAGAGCGGGGTCGGCAGCGTCGTCGTCGGGGTGATCTGCGAGCGCGATGCCGGCCTCGGCCACAGCGGCAGCCTGCGGCTCCTCGGGTCGGCCCCACACGGCATACGCCTGCTGGAGCGTGGCCCAGGCCTCGCGCGTGAGCAGCCCCGGGGCGATCCGCGGGGTTGAGACGAGCAGGACGAGGCGACCGCTCACGAGGGCCGAGATCCGGTCGTTGTTACGGGGCGGCCGGCGTCGTCGCCGTGGGCGCCGGCGTGGCGATGGGTTTGATCCAGTTCGGCGTCGTGAGACCGATGGAGAAGTAGACCGGCCCCTCCTGGGAGGGAATGACCTCGCCGAACCGGGGGTTGACCGAGATCTCCGCCTTGCCGAGGTCGGCGCGGTAGGCCTCGACCTGGGCCGGCGTCATCGTCTGCGACTGGATGAGCGACACCGCGGCGACGAAGTCCTTGGTCGACTCGGTCGCGTCGGGGATCGTCGTCATCACCTGGGCGTAGGTCGCGTCGGGCTTCCAGCCGCCGCCGGGGGACACGGCCTCCTCGAGCAGCGGCGCGGCGATGAGGGCGGTGAGCACGACGTTCTCGGTGAAGTCGTACTTGGCGGCCTGGAGCTGGTCGTAGGTCGTGCGCACGTCAGCCTGCGTGATGGTCTCGCCGTTGACGACGGCCGCGGCCGACTGGCGGGTCTCGAAGCCGCATCCACCGAGCAGGGCGACGGCCACCCCTGCTGCCACGACGGACGCGCCGAGTCGCCGGGGCGACCGAGGGAGCCCGGTCGGTCGCGCGGGCAGAGCCTTCACTGGTTCCTCCTCCGAGTCGATGCGTCAGTCATCCTACGGTGCCAGGACACCCGCGCTCGCCATGGCGTGCCCGGCCGCGATGTCGTCGAGCAGCACGGCCGTGATGAGCTGGCGGGCCCACGTGAGCACCTCGACGTCGCGCAGCGGCTTGCCGCCCACGCGGGCTGTCATCGGCGCCGGCACGAGCATCGTGCCGATGGCCGGCTTGAGGAGCGTGCCGGGGTAGAGGCGCATGAGCCGGAGCTGCTGGCTCTCGCGCAGCTCGGTGACGGGGCCGAACCGCACCACCTTGCCCTGCAGGCCGATGTCGCCGATGCGTGCCTGCCGGGCGACGACGCGCAGCCGGGCCACTTCGAGGAGGTTGCTCACCGGCTCGGGCGGGGCGCCGTAGCGGTCGCGAAGCTCAGCCTCGATCTCGTCGACGGCCGCGTCGCTCTCGACCGCGGCGAGCTTCTTGTACGCCTCGAGCCGCAGCCGCTCCCCCGGCACGTAGTCGTGGGGCAGGTGGGCGTCGACCGGCAGCTCGATCTTGATCTCGGTCGGTACGTTGGTCGACTCTCCGCGGAAGTCGGCGACGGCCTCGCCGATGAGGCGCACGTAGAGGTCGAAGCCGACACCCTGGATGTGCCCCGACTGCTCGCCACCGAGCAGGTTGCCGGCACCGCGGATCTCGAGGTCCTTCATCGCCACCGCCATGCCGGAGCCGAGGTCGGTGTTGCTCGCGATGGTGCGCAGCCGGTCGTGCGCCGTCTCGGTCATCGGCTTCTCTGGTGGGTAGAGGAAATAGGAGTAGGCGCGCTCTCGTCCGCGACCGACGCGGCCGCGCAGCTGGTGCAGCTGGCTGAGGCCGAGCATGTCGGAGCGTTCGACGATGAGCGTGTTGGCGTTGGAGATGTCGAGGCCCGTCTCCACGATCGTCGTGCAGACGAGGACGTCGAAGCGCTTCTGCCAGAAGTCCTCGACGACCTGCTCGAGCCGGTGCTCGCCCATCTGGCCGTGGGCCGTCGCGATGCGCGCCTCGGGCACGAGCTCGCGCAGCCGGCTCGCTGCCTTCTCGATGCTGCTCACCTTGTTGTGCACGAAGAAGACCTGACCCTCGCGCAGCAGCTCGCGACGGATCGCTGCCGTGATCTGCTTCTCGTCGTAGGCGCCGACAAAGGTCAGGACCGGGTGGCGCTCCTCGGGCGGGGTTGCCAGAGTGGACATCTCGCGGATTCCGGTGACCGCCATCTCCAGAGTGCGCGGAATGGGGGTGGCCGACATCGAGAGCACGTCGACTGCTGTGCGCATCGTCTTGAGCAGCTCCTTGTGCTCGACGCCGAAGCGCTGCTCCTCGTCGATGACGACCAGGCCGAGGTCCTTGAACACCACGTCCTTGGCGAGCAGTCGATGCGTGCCTATCACGAGGTCGATGGTCCCGTCGGCCAAACCGGCCAGCACCTCCTTGGCCTCCCGGTCGCTCTGGAAGCGCGAGAGCGACCGCACGACGACGGGGAACTGGGCGTAGCGGTCGGCAAAGGTCTGCTGGTGCTGGCTGACGAGCAGCGTCGTCGGCACGAGCACGGCAGCCTGCTTGCCGTCCTGGATCGCCTTGAAGGCCGCGCGCACCGCGATCTCGGTCTTGCCGTAGCCGACGTCACCGCAGATGAGCCGGTCCATCGGCACCTGCTTCTCCATGTCGGCCTTGACCTCGTCGATGCTGATCAGCTGATCGGGCGTCTCGACGTAGCCGAAGGCCTCCTCGAGCTCACGCTGCCACGGGGTGTCGGGAGCGAACGCGTGACCCTTCGTCGCCTGCCGCGCGCTGTAGAGCCGGATCAGGTCGGCGGCGATCTGCTTGACGTAGCGCTTGGCCCGAGACTTCGTCTTGCTCCAGTCGGAGCCGCCCATCTTGTTGAGGCTCGGCTGCTCGCCGCCGACGTACTTTGTCACCTGGTCGAGCTGGTCGGTCGGCACGTAGAGCCGGTCGCCGGGCTGCCCGCGCCGGCTCGGGGCGTACTCGATGACGAGGTACTCGCGAGTGGCGCCCTGCACGGTGCGCTGCATCATCTCGACGAAGCGCCCGACGCCGTGCTGCTCGTGCACGACGAAGTCGCCGGGCCGCAGCTGGAGGGGGTCGACCTGGTTGCGCCGGCGCGATGGCATCCGCCGCATGTCCTTGGTCGTGGTGCCACCACCCGGCTGCCCGGTGAGATCGCTCTCGGCGACGACCGCGAGACGTCGGGCCGGCAAGAGGAAGCCCTGGCCGATGGACCCCGTGGTGACGTGCACGATGCCGGGTGGCACCGGCTCCCCCGGCGCCGTCTCCGTCATCGTGACGGCCACCTCGTGCTCGCCGAGGATCTCGGTGACGCGGCGGGCCAGCCCCGGACCGTCGACGACCACCATCACCGACCAGCCGTCAGCCACCCAGCGTGACAGGGCTGACACTGCGGCCTCGGTGTCACCCCGGAACGGCTCCACCTCCGCTGTGCCGAGGTCGAGCGTCACGGCGGCGTCCGCATCGGCGGTCACGGTGTCGTGGACGTCGGCCAACTCGGCGTCGGCGGTGAAGCTCGAGAGCGACCACCACCGGGCACCGGTGCTCAGGGCGTGGCGGCGCACGTCGGCCAGGCTCCAGTAGGAGGCGGTACCGAGCACCGCCTGCAGGTCGACGGGCACGACGTTGCCGGCCGCCGCGTTGCTCCAGCTCGCGTCGAGGAACTCGGCGCTCGTGGCGACGAGGTCGTGCGCGCGGGTGCGGATGCGCTCGGGGTCGCAGAGCAGCACCATCGACCCGGGAGGAAAGGTGTCGAGCACCGACTCCATGCCGTCGACGAGCGCAGGGGCGAGCGACTCCATGCCCTCGACGGCGATGCCCTCGGCCACCTTCTCGAGAAGGTCGCCCACGCCGGGCAGCTGCCGGGCCAGCTCGCGGGCTCGGCCTCGGACCGTGTCGGTGAGCAGCAGCTCACGGCAGGGCGGCGCCCAGAGGCCGTGCTCGGCCACCTCGAGGCTGCGCTGGTCGGCGACCTTGAACCAGCGGATCTCCTCGACCGTGTCGCCCCAGAACTCGACGCGCACGGGATGCTGCTCGGTGGGCGGGAACACGTCGAGCAGCCCTCCGCGCACGGCGAACTCGCCGCGTCGCTCCACGAGGTCCGTGCGTGTGTAGGCGGCGGCGGCGAGGGCGTCGACGACGGCCTCGAGCGGCATCTCCTGACCGACCCGCAGCGAAACGGGCGCGAGGTCGGCCAGGCCGGTCGCGATGGGCTGGAGCAGCGCGCGGACCGGCGCCACGACCACCGACAGGGGACCGTAGGCGCTGTCGTCGGGGTCGGGATGGGCCAGGCGACGCAGCACGGCGAGCCGGCGACCGACAGTGTCGCTGCGCGGGCTGAGACGCTCGTGGGGCAGGGTCTCCCAGCTCGGGAAGGTGGCGACCTTCCCGGCGGGCAGGAACGAGGCCAGAGCGGCAGCGAAGTCGTCAGCCTCGCGGGTCGTGGCAGTGACCACGAGCAGCGGGCGGGCGGCATCGGCGCCCGCCGCGACCCCGGACTCCTGCAGGCCGGCGACGGTGGCCACGAGCGCTGGGCGGGCGCCCCCCGTGACGGTGACGTCGACCTCCCTGCGGTCGAGGGCGCCGAGCACGGTGCGAACCCGGTCGTCGAGGCGGAGGGACTCGCAGACGGCGGTCACTGACATACGAAGCGTGGTTCCTTGTCCTGTTGCGAGGGCACGACCGGGAGACACCGGGGCCCAGTCGTGCAGCCTAGTTCAGCCCACGGACGGCCGGGCGTGGTGGGACGGGGACGGGCCACCCACCTAGCGGCTCGTCCAACCCACCGACCGTTGCGCCTGGGGCCTTTGCGCCTCGATGAAACCTGCCGTGAGGCGCCCCCCTGCGCGCTATCGTCGCGCCTAGACGTCAACGGGCCACGCCGATCATGCCTGCGCCCTCGCTCAAGGAGTCCTCACCATTCGCACCCGGACCCACCCCGCTCGGCTCGACCTGCCCGACGCGCGGATCGACGCCAGGGTGGCCCGCGACATCGACCTCGCCCTCTTCGGTCTGCTGCCGACCGGCCATCTGCTCGGTGGGCCCGTGCGTCAAGGCGAGCGGGACGCGGCCCCGGTGTCGAGCACCCGAGGGCCGGTCATGGCCATCGCCGTCTCCCCCGTCGTGGCCGAGGCCGCCCGCCAGCACGGCAGCCTCGTGCTGCGCGACGAGGAGCTCACGCCGCTCGCCCGCCTCGAGCTCGACCCCGGGCCCGGGGCGGGAGATGAGACCGACCGTGCCGGCGTCCCCGCCGGATCTCCACGCCGGCGTCGCCGTCGACGTCCCAGCCGACGAACCAGCCGACGAAGTGCGGTTGCAGGGCAGGCTGGTGCGAGTGCGCGAGCGCGAGGGAGGCCCCGGACGCCGCGACGCCATCACCGGAGCCGACCTGTGGCCGAGCACGGGCCGGACCGTCGTGGTGTTCGGCCGGCCGCCGGTCGACGCCGACGCCGCTGCCCTCCAGGACGCACTCGCCGCCGACGACGCCCAGGTCGACCCGGAGGCGCGCGGCTCGGTGCTGGCAGTCGTCAGCGACGACCCGGGCTCACCCGTGCCCACTCAGGTCATGGCGGAGGTCGTCCGGCTGTGGTTGGACGACCTGGCGCTCACCGATGCCCAGGTCGTCACGGCGCCCCTCGCCTGGCGCGACTCCGAGAGCAACGCCGCACTCGCCACCCGGCTGGGCAGCGCCCTCGGAGCGTCAGCCACCCTCTTCATCGACGCCGACGACGGTTCGCCTGCCGCCAAGTGCTGGCGGGACATCTGGGCTCGGCTGGAGGCCGGCCGCCCCGATGGCGCCAACCACCCCGGGATCTCGCTTCGCGTCGCGGAGCGGCTGGGGCGGTGGCGTCGGCCCCGCGGCGAGCGCGGCCTCGTGCTCATGTTCACCGGGCTCTCCGGCTCGGGCAAGTCCACCCTGGCCCGTGATGTCAGCGCGTGGATCAGCGCGAACTCCGCACGCACCGTCAGCCTGCTCGACGGCGACGTCGTGCGCACGATGCTGTCGTCTGGCCTCGGCTTCAGCAAGGCGGACCGGGAGCTCAACGTCCGCCGTATCGGCTATGTCGGCGCCGAGATCGCCCGCCATGGGGGCATCGCCATCTGTGCGCCCATCGCGCCGTATGCAGCGACCCGGGAGACCGTTCGCGGCATGGTGCGGGCAGTGGGCGACTTCGTCCTGGTGCACGTCTCGACCCCGCTCGAGGTCTGCGAGGCCCGTGACCTGAAGGGCCTCTATGCCAAGGCCAGAGCCGGCCTGATCCCTGAGTTCACCGGCGTCTCGGACCCCTACGAGGTTCCGACCGACGCCGCCCTGTCCGTCGACACGTCGGTGCTCTCACGCGAGGAGTCGGTACGGCGCGTCATCGACCTGCTGCGCACGCAGGGCTGGCTGGTGCCGAGGCACGCCTGGCCCGACTCCGAGTCCCATGGCGTCGACATGGCGTCCAGGTGAGTTCCGGCGGAATCCCCACGCCTGATCCACTCCCGTGCCACCCTGTGCAGGCGTCGCGACCGGACTGACGGGCTCCGGCGCGACCGATTCGTGAAGGGGGTTGTCGTGGACTTCTCCATCGCCCTCGTCGTGGCCGGGCTCGTGGTGGGCTTCGTCGTCGGGCTGACAGGTATGGGCGGTGGCGCGCTCATGACGCCCGTGCTCGTGCTGCTCTTCAACGTGCCGCCGCTCGCAGCGGTCTCCAGCGACCTCGTCGCCTCGGCCTTCATGAAGCCGATCGGGGGGGTCGTGCACCTGCGCCGCGGCACCGTCAACCTCCATCTGGTCAAGTGGCTCTGCCTCGGATCGGTGCCGGCAGCCTTCGCCGGTGTGTTCCTGCTGCGGTCCTTCGGCGACGGGGAGTCCGTCCAGAACGCCGTGAAGGTGGCCCTTGGCCTGGCGCTGCTGCTCGCCGCCAGCACCTTGGTCTACAAGGCCTACCGCGGCATGGTCGAGCGGGCCCGTCTGCGGCGCGACGGCCTCACGGAGGGTCCGGAGGACGTGAAGCCGCAGGTGACGATCCGCCCCCTCGCCACGGTGCTCGTCGGGGCCCTCGGCGGCCTCGTCGTGGGCATGACCTCGGTGGGCTCCGGATCGCTCATCATCATCTGCCTGCTCGCCCTCTACCCCACGCTCACCGCGGGCCGCCTCGTCGGCACCGACTTGGTGCAGGCCGTGCCGCTCGTGGCCTCCGCAGCCACCGCGCACTTCTTCTTCGGCGACTTCCAGCTCGACGTGACGCTGCCGCTGCTCGTCGGCAGCATCCCCGGGGTGTGGATCGGCGCGCGCGCCTCCGCGACCGCGCCCAGCGGCATCATCCGCCGCGCCCTGGCGCTGGTGCTGCTCGCCTCGGGCCTGAAGCTGCTCGGCCTCTCAACGGGCACCCTCGGCTGGGTGCTGGCCGGTGTGGTCACCGCAGGCCCGACCGCGTGGGCGCTGGCCCGTCGGCGCCAGGGCCTCCCTGCCTTCTACCGTGGGCTCGACCTGTTGCGTCCGCATCCGCGACCCCCCGCCGCCACACCGACGGACGCGATTGGTGTCGCGCCGGCCGCCGATTCCGCTCACCGGCCCGTCGCCGACGACTCCGCCCGACCCCAGGCGTAGCGTCGGGCGTTTGGCCCGGCCGAGTACAGCTAGAGGCCCGGGTCCCCTCCGTCGGGACCCGGGCCTCCTGCGCCGTTCCCGCCCCTGCGCTGAGCGCAGGGGCGGGAACGCGAACGACCTCAGCTCGCCGGCGCGAACACCTGGACCCGCTCGTTCTGTGAGTCCATGACGTAGACGGCGCCGGCGTTGTCGACGTCGATGGCCCGGGGCGTCGTGAGCTGGCCGTCATCAGTGCCCTTGCTGCCGAACCGGCCCAGGTAGCCGAAGGAGGTGTCGTAGACAGAGACCCGGTTGTTGTTCGACTCCGACACGTAGACCCTGCCGTCGCGCACTGCCACGTCGTACGGGGCCCGCAGCTGTCCGATGCCTGAGCCGACCGAGCCGTACTTGGCCATCAGGCTTCCGGTCGCGGACCACTTGTAGACGACGTTCTCCGTCACGGCGGCGGCCCACACGTTGCCGTCGGCGTCGACGTCAATGCCGGTGCACCCCTGCAGCAGACCCGGGCCCTGACCCGCGACGAAGGTGGTGCCGCACGGCGCCGACCAGACGAGCGCGCCGGCGGTCGTCGTCACCACCACGCGCCGGTTGTTCGAGTCGGCGATGTAGACCCGCCCGGCGCGGACGGCGAGGTCGCGGGGCAGCTGGTACTGCCCCAACGCCGTGCCCCACTGCCCGAACGAGCCGATGAAGGAGCCCGCCGCGCTGAAGTGCTTGATGTTGCCCTGCCGACTGTTGGCAACCCAGACATCGCCGGTCCCCGGATCGACCGCGATGCCTCGTGGATAGTTGAAGGAGTTGCGATCGGTGCTCCCGCGGAACCCCCAGGCCTGCGCGAACTCACCGTCGGCCGTGAAGCGCTGGATGCGGTGGTTGTAGGTGTCCGCCACGTAGAGCTGCCCGTTCGCCGGGTCGACCGCCACGCCCTGCGCCTGGTTGAAACCCCCGAGCGGCGGCGGCGGCGCCTGCTGCGGCAGAGAGCGCAGGAAGGTCCCCGTCGGCGAGAAGACGAGGACGCGGTAGTTGCCGAAGTCAGGGGCGTAGACGTTTCCGTCGCGGCCCACCGTCAGCTCGCGGCCACCGTCACGGAACTGCCCGTTGCCCGTGCCCTCGGAGCCGAAGGTCATCAGGTAGGTGCCGGTCGTGGTGAACTTCTCGACCTGGCTCTGAGCGGAGTCGTTGGCGTAGAGCCAGCCGTTCACGTCGTCGACGGCCAGCCCGCGCATGTCCCCTGGGAACTGCCCTGGCCCCGAACCGCGGCGGCCAATCGTGGTGACGAAGGCCCCCGTCGCGTCGAACTTCGAGATGACACCCTTTGTGGCGTCGGCGAGGAAGACGTTGCCACCCCGATCGACCGCAATACCGTGGATGAGGCCGAGCTGGCCCGGGCCGCTGCCGACGCCGGTGATGGCGCGCTTGAACACGCCGTCGCGGCTGAACACGAGGACGCTCGAGAAGAGATAGGGCACGTTGTGCGAGCTGACGGCATACAGGTCACCGTCGGCGCCGACCGTGATGTGGGTGACGTAGGCGTAGGGGATGGTGACGCCGGGCACGTACGTGGACACATTTCGGACGAAGGTGCCGTCGGCCGCCAGCTTGATGATGCGGTGCGAGGCGTTGTTCATGTCGGCGATGTAGACCGACCCGTCGATCGGGTCGGCGGCGACACCGTGGGGCGCCATGTTCTGGCCGTCGGCCAAACCCTTGGACGACATTGTCTGCAGCAGCTGTCCCGAGGTGCTGTAGCGGCGCACGACGTAGTTCCAGTAGTCGCCGACGAGGATGGTGCCGTCGGGCGCCGTGGCGGCGCCCCAGGCATACAGGCCGGCGTGTCCCGGGTGCCCGACCGTGCGGCTGTAGGTCGGCGGGGTCCAGGCCGCGGCGGCGGCCATCGGTGCCTTGGCGGCCGCGGGGATGGCCTGGGCCGTGGACAGCGGGAGCAGGGGCATCAATGCGACCAACGACACGGCTGCCGTCGCCACCGCCCTGCGCACTCGAATTGGTCTCATCGTGTTGTGGCTCCTCGAACGGGATCGGGCTGGGAACGCGGGCCGAGCCGTCCATGACCCGCTGGGTGGGCCACAAGATAGCGCCGGACCAGCAGACGCCTCAGGCGATTCCGGTATGTTCGTTTCTGCGAAACGGCAGCGCCGCAGGCGGGCCGATGCGACGATCGGGCCCATGTCCTTCCGGGTGCTGACGCACGCCCTCCATGCCCTCTCCACGAACCTCGTCGCCCTGCGCGCCCCTGGTCACCACCGGCTGCGCAGCCGCACCGCGGGTCTGGTGATCGGCGCCGCCCTGGTCGCGCCGATCGGCGTCGGCAACCTCGCAGCCGCGGGCGCCGCCCCCGTCACGGCTGTCGGCAGCTCGAGCGGGGCGGCCTCGGGCTCGACCACCACTGTGGCGGCTGCCACCACTGCCACGGCAGCGTCGTGGACGGCTCCGTCGTTCGTGCGCTCCATGGCCGCGCGTGGCAACGCCGGCATCTACGCCTGGGGCATCGCCTACAACTCGGTCACCGACGAGGTCATCGTCGGTGACTACATGAACTACCAGCTGCGCCGCTACAGCCGTGACGGCACGCTGCTCGGCTCCTTCTATCGCCCCGCCTCGCAGCGTCGAGGTCACCCCGAGTCGGTCGCCGTCGACCAGCGCGACGGCTCGATCTACACCTCCGACCGCAGCCGTGACGACAAGGGCTACATCGCCAAGTTCGACAAGACCGGCGCGTTCCTCTGGGAGCTCAACATCGCGGCGTCCTACCACGCGTGGATCACGATCGACGCGGAGGGCTTCCTCTACGTCAGCGACAGCCACGTCTGGCACGACGCCACCAACCCGCCGCAGGTGCGCAAGTACGCGGTGGACGACGCCGCGCACACGGTGACCGAGGTGGCCCACTGGGGCACCTACGGCACCGGCCCGGGGCAGATCCAACAGATCACCGGCATCGCCGTCGATGCGGCCGGCAGGGTGTACACGGCCGACACCCTCAACCGCACCGTGCACGTCTGGGCGCCTGACGGGGACTGGCTGCGCGACATCGGCACCGGGGGCAACGGCGTGGGCCAGTTCGCCGGCGACCTGCGCGGCGTGACCGTCAACGACGCAACCTCGACGCTCTACGTCGTCGACGCCGAGGGCGGGCAGGTCGAGCGCTTCGACCTCACGACCGGTGACCCGATCGGAGCGTTCGGTTCCAGCGGCACGGGCACCGGCCAGTTCGGCGACGGCGGCCGCCAGCTCGTGCTCGACAGGACCGGCAACGTGTGGGTCAGCGACTTCGGCAACACGCGGTTCCACGAGTTCAGCCCGACCGGCACCCTCGTCGGCACCTTCCCGCAGCCGGCCCAGAACGCACCCGCCGGCGCCCTGTCGCTTCCGCGCGACGTGGCCATCGACCCCGCCAACGGGCAGGTGCTCGTCGTCGAGCAGAACAACCACCGCATCCAGCGCTTCGACACCGACGGCAGCCCGCTCGGCGCCTGGGGCCGACGCAGCACCGACCGGCCGCTCGGTTTCAACTATCCGCGCGGCATCGCCGTCGAGCCCGCGACCGTCGAGCGCGCGACCGAGCGCATCTGGGTGGCCAACACCAACCAGGACAGCATCCGCGTGCTCAACTCCGACCTGACCCTTGCGTTCGAGGTCGGTGGGGAGTTCGGCACCGACCCCGGCCAGTTCAAGAACCCGATGGACATCGAGTTCTACCAGGGCAAGGCCTACGTCTCCGACTACGCGGGCCAGAAGATGAAGGTGCTCGACGCCACCAACGGCAGCGAGCTGTGGTCCATCGACAAGGCGCACAGTGGTGTGGCAGTCGACCCCGACACCGGCGACATCTACCTCTCGTCCTGGCAGACCGACGTCATCTGGCACTACAAGTCGGACGGCACCCCCGGCATCCCCGCGAAGTTCGCCTCCCGCGGCACCGGCGCCGGCCAGTTCACCAACGGCTGGGACATCGACGTCGTGCGGGGCGTGGTCTACTCGACGGACTCCGAGCAGAACAAGGTCGTCGCCTACACCACTGCCGGTGTCTACCTCGGCCAGTGGGGCACGGCCGGCAGCAAGCCCGGCCAGTTCAACAACCCCTCGGGGATCACCCACGACGCAGCCGGTCGGCTCTACGTGGCCGACGGGGGCAACGACCGCGTGCAGGTGTTCGACCCCGCCACGACGCTCGCCGCCGACGCCATCGTGCCGTTGGTCGCCATCACCAGTCCGGCAGCCGAGGCGACGGTGCCGGCACCGGTCACCCTCACTGGGTCGGTCACCGACAACAACGGCGTCGGTACGGTGGAGGTCGCCGTGCAGAACCGCGTCACGAAGCAGTGGTGGGACGGTCGCATCGCGACCTGGTCAGCGATCAAGCAGTGGACCACGGCGGGGCTGAAGGGCAGCGCCACGCGCTCTCTCGAGTGGTGGTTCCCCTTCATCGGGGCCGAGTCGGCCAGCCAGTACTACCTGCAGGTCCGGGCCACGGATGCCAGCGGCAACGTCACGACCGTCATCCCCAACCGGCGGTTCAACACGGTGGGCACGGCCCCGACCGACACTCAGGCGCCGCTCAGCTCCATCACGTCCCCCACCCTCAACGCTGTGCTGCCCTCGGGCGTCGTGCAGGTCGCCGGCACCGCGACCGACGACCAGCGCGTGGCGACCGAGGAGGTCGCGATCCAGGACCGCACGACCAAGCTGTGGTGGAACGCCGGCACCGCACGCTGGAACTCGTCGCAGCAGTGGTCGCCGGCCACCCTGGCCCAGTCGGGATCCACCAGCACGACGTGGTCCCTCGCCTTCGACGAGGCCCGGTCGGCCGGGTCGGGCGCCTACTACGTGCTCGCCCGGGCCAAGGACGGCGCCGGGAACGTGCAGGCCGTCAAGCCGAACACCCGCTTCACCACAACGCGCTGAGCGCGGCGGCCACCCCCCTCAGCGCCGATGACGAGGGGGGCTTCGCACACACCCGACGCCCCGGGCCGGCCACCGCGCTCAGGTAGACCTCGACGAGCTGGTCGGTGGCCCGGTCCCAGTCGTAGCGGCGCATCACCTGCAGCACCCAACCGTCGTCCACCGGCCAGGCTGTCCTCCGGGTCGGCGAGCTCGAGCCGGATCGCCTCGGCGAGCGCGTCCACGTCGCCGACCGGCACGACCCGGCAGCCGGACTCGTTGGCGCCCCCGACCACCTCGAGGTGCGGCGGGATGTCGCTGACAACGACGGGACGCTCGAAAGCGGCCGCCTCGAGCAGCGTGAGCGGCAGGCCCTCGAGCCGCGAGGGCTGCACGAACAGTCCTGCTGACGACATCAGCTCGGTGAGCTCGTCGCCGTAGAGGAAGCCCGCGAGCACGACCCGGTCGTCGGCCGCCGCAAGGCGGCGCAGCAGGTCGACGTACTCGTTGGTGTGGCTGGACCCGCCGACGATGACAAGTCGGGCGTCGGTGTCGACCTTGGCGAAGGCCCGGATCAGCGTCACCGGGTCCTTCTCGGGCACCAGCCGGCCGAGGGAGACGAGGTAGCGCTGCGGCGTCACACCGAGGCGGGCCAGCACCTCCCCAGCCGGGATCGCGGTCACGTGCGGTGCCCCGTTGGCAATGTGGTGCGTCTCCCGGCCGTGCTCGGCGCGATAGACGCGCCCGAGCTCCTCCGACACCACCACCACCTCGTCGGGCACCCGGGCGGACATGCGCCGCGCGATGCCGAGCACCTTCTGGGCTGCGCCGCCCCACTTGTCCCGCTGGTCGTCGAGTCCGTGGATCGTCTGCACCACCCGCGCCCGGCTCATCAGCGACGGGATCGGCGTGAACAGCCCCGGCCCGATGGCGTGGAAGTGGACGACATCGAAACCGCGACCGACGGTGGCTGCGGCGGCCACCGCGCTGTGCACGGTGGCCTCGAGGTGCTTCCTCGTCACGGTGGGCAGCGGCTTGAGGGTCATGCCGCGATAGTCCCCACGCCGGTCGCTGTAAGCCGGACGGGTGAAGACCGTGACCTCGTGGCCGCGGTCGGCGAGCCGGGCGCCGAGCTCTTCGACGTGACGCTCCACGCCACCCCAGGTGGCGGGCAGGCCCCGCAGGCCGATCATCGCGATCTTCAGCGAGCTCATGGCCGTCCGACCGATCCGGCACGAGCCAGACGGTGCTCACGCGCCCGCTCGTAGATGCCGCTCATGGCCTGCAGGTGCCCGGCGGGGGCGTGCCGCCGAACGGCCGACGCACGGGCGGCGAGGCCCCGGCTCGTGGCGTGCTCGGGATCGCGCAGGTAGGGCCGCAGCGCGTCGGCGAGGGCACTGGGGTCCTGCGCCGGCACCAGGTCGCCGTCGACACCCGAGGTGACCAGGGACTGCAACCCACCGAGGTCGCTGGCGACGACAGGGACTCCGAGTGCGAACGACTCGAGCACCGCGAGTGGCTGGTTCTCGTACCACCGCGACGGGCAGGCGCTGACGGAGGCCCGCACGACGAGCTCCCGCAGCCGGTCTGCACGCAGCCGCCCATGGAATCGCACCAGTCCGGGGGCCTCTCGCTCGGCCAGTGTCTCGAGGGCAGTCCGCTCGGGGCCGTCGCCGGCGATGTGCAGCAGCGGCCCGTCGACGTCACCGGTATCGACACGGGGATGGAAACAGGGATCGACACGGGGATCGTCACGGGCCAGCAGGCCGACGGCACGGATCAGCACGTCGACGCCCTTCTCGTCGGACAGGCGCCCGCAGAACACGATGCCGGCTCCCGGGCCGGAACGTACCGGCACATCGGTCGGGGTGAAGTTGTCGACATGCACCATCCGGTCGGGAAAGACGCCGGCCAGCCGCATCTGGTCCCGCAGGAACACGCTCGGGCAGACGAAGACGTCGACCGGGTCGTAGGCACCGAAGCGCCGGTGCACCGCCACCTCTGTGGCCGCGATCGCGCTGGGCAGCAGGGCGCCGTCCTTGCAGCGGCGCCTGGCCGCCTGCAGCGGACCGCCCGACACGCACGCCGTGCACAGCTGGCCCTGGGCGCGGAACTGGTAGGTCGGACAGGCCAGCTTGTAGTCGTGCAGGGTCATCACCACGGGCACACCGGCTCGCCCCAGCGCTCGAAGGATCGAGGGCGAGAGCTGGTGGTAGATGTTGTGCAGGTGGGCGACGTCGGGAGCGAAGTCGTCGATGACGTGGCTGATCCCGCGCGCCGCGCTCGTCGACCACATCATCCTCCCGAGCACCTGCACCCGGCCGGGGAGCGAGGGGGGCGGCGGCTCGAACTCCACGTGGCTCGGGAACTCGGAGGCGTAGTGCAGCGGCACGTTGTCCGGGTGGGACATGCCGTAGAACTCGACGTGGTCGCCGGCCTGCTGCTGCATGGCGGCGAGGTCGATCATGTAGCCCTCGGCCCCGCCCCGGCGGTACAGGAACTTGTTGACGTGCAACACCCTCACGGCGCGCTCAAGACCCGGAGCGCTTGGCCAGCGTGGGATCGAGGCTGAGCCGCTCGACCCGCTCGGCACGCATCAGGTTGCCGCTGGCGAGGGCGACGACCGACACGGCGTACCACATGATGACGACCTGGGACATGAGGTTGGCGACGCAGCTGAGCACGACGACGACGGTGGCCACTCCGAGGGAGGCAAGGGCCACCCCTCGTTCGAGGGTGTGTGGCTGCAGCCGCTCGCTGACACGCACCGCGGTCAGGGTGCGCCGCACCAGCTGGAAGAGCATGAAGGTATAGGCCAGCAGCCCCGGCACGCCGAGCTCGACGAACGCGCGCACGAAGTCGTTGTGCGGCTGTTTCGCCTCTTCCGTGGTGCTGGCGACCGCCTTGAGGCCGACTCCCGTGATCGGGCTGGACTCGGAGAGCGCCAGGGCCTCACCCCAGTACTGCAGGCGCCACGCCATCGAGTTGGCCGGTTGCCCACTGATCTGCTCTG
The DNA here is from genome assembly GCA_963816385.1 of uncultured Actinomycetota bacterium. Lineage (GTDB taxonomy): Bacteria > Actinomycetota > Actinomycetes > Actinomycetales > Dermatophilaceae > CAWFKL01. Next base: position 104,237 of record CAWFKL010000003.1, on the reverse strand, counting down.
CCGTCTCGAGGTCGCTGAACCGGTCACCCACCGACGGGACGACGAGCAGCAGGGCCACGATGCCGCCGACGAGCGGCAGGATCAGCTTGCGGTTGTGGTTCAGGATCATGACCACGATGCCGCAGAACGTGGCCAGCCAGGCACTGCGGGTATAGGTGAGCAGCAGCAAGGGGAGGGTGACCGCCAGCACGCACAGGAGCGCGGTGCGTCGACGCTTGCGGGTGAAGGGCACGAGCGCGACGAGCGCCACGGTGACCACGGAGCAGAAGTAGGCCATCGGGTTGCTGTGCGTGAAGGTGCCCGTGATCCGGGAGAAGCCGCCCGCCTCGAACAGACCCTGACCGGACGCCACTTGACTGAAGGCCACCGCGGCGGGGATCAGCACGGCCGCGCCGATGGCGCCGACGAAGGCTGCCGACCGGCGGGCCCGGGCCGCGAGCTGCTCGACGACGAGGTAGACCACGGCGATGCTGGCGATGCGGCTCCACTCGATGACGCTCGTCAGAGGAGCGGCTGACGTGACGATGCCGAGCATGGCGACGCCGATGAAGATGACCATCGAGGTGCCAAGACGGCTCGAGGGATAGGCCCCGGCCCCGACCTGCGACCGTCGGTTCAGCAGCCACACGACGCCGAGGCCGAGCACGAACAGCCCGAGCAACGCACCCGGGTCGATGGCGGCGGAGTCGCCGAGCTTGAGCGCGTCGAGGCTCGAACGGATCGCCAGGGCCACGAGGACGAAGGTCTCGGCGTCGTTGATGGCGATCAGCGCCAAAGCTCCGGCGACCACGACACCCAGGGGCAGCATGATCGACAGCTTCGGCGCGTCGTTGACGAGGCCGACCGTGGTGTACACCGTCAGCGCCACCCCGAGGATGACCGCGAACGCGGTGTTCTGAAGCGACCCGGCGATCCGGGAGCGCAGCCTGGTCAGCGCGGAACTGCGCTTGGGGACCTTGGCCGGATCGGACTCCCGGACATCAGTGGCTGACATGTGCTTCCCCCGAAAGGTGCGTACCGGTGACGATGGCCGGCCTTGTGTATGACGTCCCGACGGGTCGGTCGGCGACGCCGGTTGGCTCGTGGTGGTGCCGTTGGTGCTGATGGTCGAGCTGGTGATGGTCGGTGCTGCGGCGGTTCCGGATGACTCGCGTCTGCGGATGCGGCGGAGGCGGCGGAGTCGTCGACGCGTAGTCGGATCGGTGAGCAGCACCACTGCATAGACGCACGCCCCGACAAGGGCCGCCGCGATCCAGAGGACGGCACGGGCTGCCCTGCCGTCGACCTCCGTCGCCAGCAGCAGCCCGCCGGCAGCGGCGGCGGCCAGGACTGATCCCGCCATGGCGCGAATGAGGTCGGGTCGCACTGGGGAGAGGTCGACCCGCACGTCGTGGCGGACCCGCCACCAGGCGTGGGCCACGTTGACGTACTGCGCGAGGGAGTAGGCGGCGGCCATGCCAACCACAGCAGCGCCCGCCCCGTTGAACGGCAGCACGAGCAGGGGCAGCAGAGCGAGGTTCGCGACCGCACCGTAGACGGTGTTGCGCAACGGCGTCTTGGTGTCGCGCTGGGCGAACGACGGCGCCAACAGGGCCCGCTGAATGCCGGACCCGGGGAAGCTCAGGGCGTAGACGGCGAGCACGGTGCCGAGCAGGGCCGCCGAGGCTCCGTCGAAGCGGCCGATGCCGAACACGAGCTGCGCCGCCTCTGGGGCGAGCACGGCACCGAGCAGACCCATCGGCACGGCGACCAGGAGCATCATCTTCAGGCCGAGACGAACGAGGTCGTCGAAGTCGGTGCGGGCACCGGCGCCCCAGGCCCGAGTCAAGCGGGGCAGCAGGGCGACGATGACCGAACGGAAGATGACCGTGCCACCGATGGCCGAGGTGAGCCGGTTGGCGTAGTGCACGATCGTGGCTGACCCGGACGGCAGGAACGAGGCGAAGAAGACCTCGACGACACGCACGAGAGGGTTCAGCCCGGCGCCGAGCGAGGGCCGGATACACAGAGCGGCGGTGCGCCGCACCTCCTCGTGGCGCCAGTCCGGCCGCGAAAGCCGCATGCCCTTGCGGGCTGCGACAGCGCCCATGACGACCAGCTGGGCCGCCGAGCCGCCCACGTAGGCCCACGCGACGGAGTCGATGCTCGTCGGGGAGTAGAGGATGATGGCCACGCCGACGCCGTTGAGGATGAGGGTCATGGCGGCGGGGACGGCAAACAACATCCGGGAGTTGAGCCAGCAGCGCAGCACCTCGGCAGCCGCGACGCATGGGAGATACCAGACCATGATGCGGCTGAGCTCCGCTGCGAGCGCCGTCTGGGCGTCGTCGAAGCCCGGCGCCAAGAGGTGGGCCAGAGGCTCGGCCAGCAGCGACATCAGTCCGGCCAGCGAGACCATGAGAGCGACCACAGAAAGCACCGTGGTGGTCTCGATGCGCCGACGGGTCGCCGCGGGCAGGGTCGCGGCCCAGGTGGTGAAGCTCGGCACGAGCACCTGGTTGGCGACGACCATCACGACGGCCGACAGACCGAGCGGGAGTCGGGCGGCGACCACGAAGGCATCGGTCTCTCGCCCGGCGCCGAACACGGCGGCTACCGTCAGGTCGAGCAGCAGACCGCTCAGCACCGCGACAAGCGCGACCAGGCTCGTCAGGGTGCTCTGTCGCACCACTCCGGCGCCCGCGCGACCGGAACCACCGGATCGACCACCCCGACCCCCGGGACCACCGGGACCACCGGGACCAACCGGACCATCGGATCGACCACCGGATCCGCTCCCACCCTGGGAGCGCGGCACTCCGCGCCGGGACTTCGCGTCGGCGCGAGTGCGCGGCCTTTCCGGATCGGGCAACGTCGCCGTTCCGGGGAGCTCGGATGCCGCTCGGTCAGACACGTCGACGCGGGTCTGTCAGGGCGGCGGCGTCGAGTCGGGACTGCAGCTCGTCGCAGAGCGCCCGCACCCTGGAGTCGAGCGCCAGGGCGGAAGCCGCACGAGCAGAGCGCTGGTCGATGTGGGCCGAGACCTCGGAGCGGTACGGGAGGCCGACGAAGCCGCAGACCCGACGCAGGCCCGCCTCGGGGTCGGAGACGACGTTCTCGTACGACACCGCCAGCACGTCATCACGCTCGTGGAGTCCCGTCGAGAAGTAGAGACGGTTGCGCATCCACCAGAACAGGGCGGCTCCCGACTCGGCGTCGAGCCGGGCGGGGTCGAGCGAGCGGATCGTGCCCAGCGTCTCCTCGTCCAGTCGGCCCGACTGCCAGCGGCCGTGGGCGCCACCAGCGGCGATCTCGGCCATCACTCGTTGGTTGACGTCGCCGAACTTCGCGACGGCCGACCGCACCCGGCCGTCGACCGCGCGGAAGGCCCACAGGGCCCGCGGCGGGTTGGGGCTGTCGGCGAGCGAGTCCAGCAGGACATCGGTGTCGTGGCTGTCGCAGATCGGTTTGAACAGCACCACGGCCTGACGGCTGGCCCGGGCGATCTCACCGACGGCAGCCACGGAGCGCAGCTGGAAGCGGTCGAAGGCCGACCTGTCGTTCTCGTTGTGCACTTCGACTTCTGGCATCGACTCGAGCCCACGCGTCAGCATGTTGGTGCCCGACCGCTGCACCCCCACCACGAGCACCGTGCGCGCTTCGCCAGGCGCGACCCTGTGGGCTCGCCGCCAGCGCCGGCGGGCCAGCGACTCGGTCGCGCGCTCCCACGGGTCGAGGCGGTCTTCTTCGATGAGGCGTGCGACCCCGTCTCGCCGGGCCCAGTGCACGTGGCGCATCAGGCGGGCCCGAGTGCGACGCGTGGTCGACATGTGCTCGGGCAGCTGCTCGACCACTGGGTACTCCTCATGCTGGAACGCGATTTGGTGGGTGGAGGGGAAGCGCCCGGTCGCGTGGCGACGAGGGGTGAGCTCCCCCCATCGGCGCGGCGAGGCCATCAGCCCGCTCTGGGCTCGCCGCCGTGGCCCAAGATACCTGACCGTGGAGCGCCGCACCGCGGAACCGGACAAACCGCCGTCCGACCCCGCGAGAGGTGTCGCGCGATGGCTGGCCCCATCGGCTTAGGAGGCCTTGAACCGGGTGGTCGGCTTCACGGCGACATCGTTGCCCGCTCGGTCAGTGGTACGAGCCTGGACGAAGTACTGCTTGCCCGGCTCGACCGCTGAGAAGGAGAGCGACCAGCCGGAACCGGTGGTGCCGGGAAGGGCAACCGTCGACGGCATCCACTTGATGGGGGCGTCCCACGTCCCCGTGGCGGGCTGCCACCACAGGTTCGTCGAGACGTCGCGAATCGCGACGTCGACACCACCGATGGCGCGGTCGTCGGTCACCTGGCCGCCGATCGTGACAGGGGAGGGCACCGTCGCGTCACGCACCGGCGAGGTGATCGTCAACAAGGGGGCCACCGTGTCGGGAGCGACGTCACTGGCCACCTCGAAGTTGACTTGCGGCCCCAGCGCCGAGACGTTGCCGGAGGCGTCGACACCGCGCACCTGCGCGAAGTACTTCTGCCCGCGGGTGAAGGTCACGATCGGCGCCTTCCACGTGCCCGACGACGGCGACCCGGTCATCATGGTCATGTTGTAGGACCGGGTCGTCTTCCAGGTCGCGAGCGAGGTGTCCCACCAGAGCTTGGTGGTGCGGTCCTGGATGGCGACCTCGACCTTCGCCACGCGGTCTGCGTCGGAGTACGTGCCGGCGATCGTGACCGGAGAAACCGCCGGGATCACCTCGTTGTTGGCCGTGGTGAAGGCGACCACGGGGGCCGTGGTGTCACCAGTCGTCGGCGCCACTGTGGTGGAGAACACCTGGATGCGGTCGTTCGCGGCGTCCGCGACGTAGATGTTCCCCGCCGCGTCGTGGGTGATGCCCGAGGGGCTGTTGAACTGGTAGGCGCCGGTGCCCGTACTGCCGAATGCTCCGAGGAAGCTGCCAGTGGTGCTGAACGCCTGCACCCGGTCCTGCTTGGCATCAGCGACGTAGACGACGTCGTTCATGACATCGATGTCCCACGGGTTGGTGAACTGGCCGTTGCCGGTGCCGCCGCTGCCGAACGAGCCCAGGTAGACCAGGGTGTCGGCGTTGTACATGTAGACCTTCCTGTTCTGCCAGCTGGCGACGTAGAGCACGCCGGTGTTCGGGTTGACCGCCACCCCGCTCTGCGCCAGCGACACCCGGCTGATCTCTGCGCCGGTCGAGGCGTCCAGCACCTTGAAGTAGCCGCCGGTGTAGTCGGAGGCGTAGACCTTGCCGTGGTAGAACTCCAGGTCCATGACCCAGCGGAAGCTGCCCGGGTTCGCCGAGTCGAGGGTGCTGCCGACGGTCATCACATAGGTGCCGTCGGGCTCGTACACCCGAATCATGTGGTCGCGGGTGTTGGCCACCCATACGCGGCGGGTGTCGGGGTCGACCGCGATGCCCCGCGGGTAGTTCATGCCGTACGGGGCGTAGCTGTTGCGCATGCCCCAGGCCCCGAGCTGGTTGCCGTCCTGGTCGAACTTCTGGAAGCGGTTGTTCCACGAGTCGGCCGCCCAGATCGAGCCGTCCACCGGATCGACCGCGACGTCGCGCACCTGAGCGAACCCGCCCGGGACCGGGCCCGCGGCCGGGTCGGGGTAGGTGCCCATGAGCGAGCCGTCGGGAGCGAAGCGGTGGAACCGGTAGCCACCGTAGTCCGCCACCCAGATCGCACCGGTCGAGTCGATGGTGATGTCACGTCCTCCGTCGCGGAACTGGCCCGGACCCGAGCCCTCCGAACCGAAGGTGCGCACCGGCGCCCCGGCGGTGGTGAACACGTCGACCTCGCTCGCCGAGGCGTCGACGACGTAGACGAGCCCGTTGACCTTGTCGATCGCGAGCCCGCGCAGGTCGCCGGCGAACTGGCCGAGGCCGGTCCCGGGCCCCCCGATGGTGCGCAGGTATGTGCCGCTGGTGGTGAAGACCGAGACACGGCGGTTGGCCGAGTCGGCGACGTACACGTTGCCGCCACTGTCGGTGTCGATGCCGTGCAGCTCCTTGCCGAGGCGGCCCGCTGTGGTGCCGTAGGAACCGAAGCTCGTGATCGTGGACCCGGTCGTGATGTTGACGCGGCGGATCAGGGGTGTGGTGTCGTTGTGCGCGTCGGCGATCCACATCGTGCGTGCGGCGTCGATCGACGTCCACACCGGGTAGCCGCCGGAGACCCGGATCTCGCCGAGATAGGTGCCGGCCTTGTCGTACTTGCCGAAATAGCCTTGGGGCAGCCCGTCGGACAGCTCGGCCACGAAGATGTCGCCGTTGGAGGGGTCGACCGAGATGGTGTACGGCTGGCCCTTGCGCAGGTTGGCCGCTCGGTAGAAGGAGCCCTTGAAACTGCCGTCGAGCCCGTATCGACGCACCTGGAAGTTCCAGTAGTCACCGACGAGCACCTCCTGCGACACCGGGTTGAAGGCCATCCCCCACGCGTAGACAGCCGCCTCTCCGTGCCCCCCGATGGAGCGTATGAAGGACGGTGGGGTGTAGCCGACTGCCTGGGCACCGGCGGGGCCGACGACCGCGCCGATCGCGGCGGTGGTGATGGCGGCAGCGACAGCGATCAGGCGACGCAGTGGTCTCATGTCCGCACTTTCGAGTGATGGAGAGGATGGGACGAGTCCCACTGATGCGGTCGCCGGCAGGGGACAGCATCAGTGGGCATGCTTCAGGACCAGCCGAGCTGAACGACTCGGTTGTTCCAGGTGTCAGAGATGTAGACCTGCCCCTGACCGCCGAACTCGATGTCGAAGACACCGTAGAAGCTGGTCGTGCCTGCACTCGTTCCGGTGAAGCTGAAGTACTGCGAGCCCGTGGGCGACATCTTGATCACCCGGTTCCGACCCGTGTCGGCGATCCAGATGGAGCCATCGGGAGCGACCGTGACGCCCCACGGGACGAGCATCGCCTGCGTCCCCGTGCCACCCGGTCGGGTGAAGACGGACCACGTGCCCGTCGCCGGGTTGTAGGACTGCACGCGGTTGTTGAGGGTGTCGGCCACCCACACGACTCCGTTGGCCGCGACGTCGATGCCGGTGGGCATGTTGAGCTGGCCCGCAGCGGAGCCGGCTGCGCCGACCGTGCTGACGAAGGTGCCGTTGCCTGCACCGTCGATGCTGAAGCGCTGGAGGCGCGAGTTGGCCGAGTCCGCGACCCACAGCGTGCCGTCGGGGGCGAAGGAGAGCCCCTGCGGGAACTGCAGCTGGCCGACGGCCGTGCCTCGCGTGCCCCACTTGGTGACGAACGCGCCGCCGCCGTCGAAGACCGTGATCTCGTGGCTTTCGCGGTTGGCCACGAAGACGCGACCCGTGGTGGGCTGCACCGCGACGTCCCAGGCGAAGTTCAGCGAACCCGGGTCGGCTCGGGTGCCGCGCTGGCCCCAGCTGAGGTAGCTGGCGGGAGCTGGCGCGGCGTCGGTGCGCACGATCCGCTGGTTCCACCAGTCGGAGACGTAGAGCTGACCACTGGCGTTGACCGCCAGGCCACGAGGGCTGTTGACGCCCTGCTGGGGCGGCGCTCCACCGAAGAGCTTCCGCACGAACGTGGCGCCGGAGGCGTCCACGGCGTACTCCTTCAGGGCGTAGTCCCACTCGTCGGCGACGAGCAGGCGGCCGTCATCGGTGGCCTGGATGCCACGCGGGTCGACGAAGCTGTCCGTCCCGGTGCTCGCGGTGCCCATCTGGTAGAGGTACGTGCCCGAGGCGGTGAAGGCCTCGACGCGGCGGCCGCCGTCGTCGGTGACGAAGACGAGCGTGCCGTCACGGCTGACGGTGACGCCACGGGGGTCGCCGTTGAACTGGCCGGGCCCGGAGCCCTGGCTGCCGAAACGGAACTTCTCGACGAGGTTCTTGCCGTAGACGACGACCTGACGGCTGCGGGCACTGACGACGTAGATGTCGCCGTTGACCCGGTTGACGTCGATCTGACGCGGCTGCGACAGCGTGCCGCCGCCGAAGGTGGCAAGCCACTGACCCGTCGTCGTGAACTTCTGGACCCGGTCGGCGTCGATCGTGTAGACGACCTCGGCGTCCTGGCCGGCCCCGTCGAGGCCCGGTCCGACCGCCACGCCGTAGACCTGGTTGAACTGGCCGGCGGCCGTGCCCTTGGTGCCCCACGTCGACAGGAAGGCCAGGGTGGAGTTGAAGCGCTGGATGCGGTTGTTCGGCGTGTCGGCGACGTAGACCTCGCCCTGTGACGAGGTGGCGATGGCCCGCGCCGCAGCGAACTGGGTCTCACCCTTGCCCTGGACGTCCCCGACGGTGTAGTCGATCGCTCCGGTGAGGCGGTTGACGCCGACGACGCGATAGCGGCCCGGATCGACGACGTAGTAGTGCGTGGCGGAGTCGGCCACGTCGACCGGGTACATGTCCGCGACGCCGGCCGAGTGCACGGTGCGCTGGTAGGCGGGAGGCTGCGTCGGCGGGATGACGACGGTCCCGGTCGTGTAGGTCAGCACCCGGTCGTTCTGGGTGTCGGACACGTAGGTGGTGCTCGACGTCGACGTGACGCTCGTCGGCCCGGAGAGGGCCACGCCGTTCGCCGTCGTGATGATGTCTTCGGTCAACCCTTTGTCGCTGAGTACGACGACCCGGTTGTTGTTGGTGTCGGAGATCCAGAGGCGACCCTGCGAGTCCTGCGCCGCGCCCTCGGGGGTGTTGTAACCGCCCGTGAGCGTGCGCACGACGGAGAAGCCGGTCGAGCGCGAGAAGGTCAGCTCGACGATGCGGTTGTTCTTCGAGTCCGAGACGAGCAGGTTGCCGGTGGTCGGGCTGACCGAGACGCTGCGAGGGCTGTTGAACTGGCGGTCGCCGGCGCCGAGGCTGCCAATGGCCGCGATCTGGTTCCGGCCGGCGACGTCCCAGGCCACGATGCGGTTGTTCTTGGTGTCGGCCAGGAAGGCCGTACGGTCGGACGCCCGGATCGAGATGGCGTACGGCCAGTTCAGCTGGCCGGTGCCGGAGCCGAGCGTGCCGATGCGGGCGGTGACACCACAGGTGGTCTTCCAGATCTGGATGCGGCTCTGCTTGGTGTCAGCGACCCAACGGTCACCGGTCACGGGGTCGATCGCGACCCCACGCGGCCAGTTGATCGAGGTGGGCAGGTTGGTGCGCGCCCCGCAGGTACCGAGGATGGCGCCCGTCGACGAGGTGGTCACGATGCGCTGGTTCACGGTGTCGACGATGTTGAGGGTGCCGTCTGCGCCGACAGCCACCGCCCGGGGCTCGTTGAAGACCGACGACGGCGTCGTCGGCGGGCCCTGCCCACCGATGCTCTGTGCGTAGGTGAAGCCGGTGGCAGTGCGGTCGAAGCGAGCAGCCTTCCAGCCCCAGAGGTCAGCGCCCCAGACGTCACCGTCGGCGGCGACGGCGACCCGGCGTAGCGTCGTGAACTGGCCGGCGCCGCTGCCCGTGGAGCCCAGCGACGCGCGCCAGTTACCGATCTTGTCGAAGATCTGGATGCGGTTGTTGTTCGAGTCGGCCACGTAGACGCTCTCGCCCCAGACGGGGTCGTTGGCGAGCCGGATCCCGTACGGGTTCTTGAACTGACCGTTCGCCGTTCCCTGTGTCCCCCACTTGGTGATGCACGTACCGGTCGAGGTCAGCTTGAGGATGTCGTTGTTCAGGTAGTTGGCGACGTAGATGTTGCCGGCGGCGTCGGCGTCGACGTCGCGCAGGTTGCTGAACGCGCAGACGCCGTTCTGGGTGATCGCACGCACCTGGGTTCCGGACGTGGTGAAGACGCGCACCTTCTTCTTGGCGCCGTCGGCCACGTAGAGCAGGTCGTTCTTGAAGGAGATGCCGATCGGCGAGCCGATCTTGTCTCCGGTCGGACCCGTCCAGGGGTTGCCCAGCTGGTCGCCGTTCTTGTCGAGCTTGAGGATGCGGAACTTGGCGTCGTCGGCCACGTAGATGTTGCCGCTGCCGTCGATCGCCGTGTCACGCGCGTTGTCGAGCGAGTCGGCGTCGTCAGACAACGTCGACTTGCGCCACACCTCGTCGCCGGCGGACGTGAACTTGACCACGCCGTCGTTCCCGGTGTCGGCCAGCACCAGGTCACCCGACGTGGGGTCGACCTCCATCCCCGAGGGGTAGACCGTCGCGTGTCCGGGCCCCCCGATCACGCCGGCCGGCTGCTGGTCGGCCAGCGCCACCTGCGGTGCTACGACGATGCCGACCATCGAGATGGCCAAGGCCGTGGTGGTGATACCCGCCAAGACCCCCCGACGCGTGTTGCCCATGACCGTGTCCCTCTCCCTTACCCCCATGCCGGTCGCTCGCGCTGTGGCGCGACGACTCCGACCCCCGGGAACATGCTCGCAGACGGTCTTGCGCCTCGGTAGCCTTTCCGGGCTTTCTGCGCCGATGACCTGGCTGAACGCATGGTAACCGCCATGGGATACGAGGTGATCCAGCCCAGATTGGCCGAATCGTCCTTCTCGCCGCGGCACCCACTACCACACCTTGCTGGGAAGATTTTCGGATTTCGGCCCAGTGCGGTCGCCGCCCCTGATTCACTGACTGGATCAGCTCGGGCCATGGGGGTCATCGGGGCGCAGCGATGCAGTCCGAAGGGCAGATGCACACATGATCTGTTTCAATGGGGCAACGTCGCCCTCTGGGTCTGGCGGCGGCACTGACAGCAACCGCGGCTCTCCTCGTCACGGCGGCTGCGAGCAGCGGCGCGTCGCCGGGTGGTCAGATCGCCAGCCCGCCGTCGGGCGCCGCCGTCACGGCTGCAGCGGCGCCGGTGACGATGACGTCGCCGCGCGTGGTCGGCGGCAAGGGGCACGCCGGGCTCTACGGCTGGGGAATGGCCACCATGCGCGACGGGTCCGTGCTCGTCGGCGACTACTGGAACTACCGCGTGACGCACTGGAACAAGGACGGGACGCCCTTCCGTGACGGGCCCCTTGGTGACGGAGTCATCATCAGCAACAGCGGCAACGGTGCCACCCAGTACTACACGCCGTACGGCCTGGCCGTCGACCCGCGCAACGGCAACATCTTCATGGCCGACACCGACAAGTACACCATCGACGTGTACAGCGAGACCGGCAGCTTCGTGCGGTCGTGGGGCGCCAAGGGCAGCGGCCCGGGCAAGTACCTCTATCCCTCACGGGTCGCGGTCTCCTCCACCGGCAGGGTGTACGTCGCCGACACGTGGGACAACAACATCGTGATGACGACCGACACGGGCGCCGAGCTCGGGCAGTTCGGCAGCTTCGGCACCGCGGCCGGGCAGTTCAAGCAGCCGCACGGCATGGCGCTGGATGCCGACGACAACCTCTACGTCGTCGACACCAACAACTTCCGGGTGCAGGTGTTCGACCCGAACGGCGTCTACCTGCGCTCCTGGGGAGCCAAGGGCACGACCCCCGGCCTGTTCGCAGGCGACATGCGTGGCATCGCCATCGACAAGGCCAACGGCTGGGTCTACATCGTGGACGGGGAGGGCAACCGGGTGTCCAAGTTCGACCTCCAGGGCAACTACCTGCTCCGGTGGGGCTCGAACGGCCACGGCAATGGCCAGTTCGCCGACGGCGGCCGCGAGATCACGGTCGATGGTGACGGCAACGTGTGGGTCGGCGACATGCCGAACTGGCGAGCGCAGAAGTTCTCGCCGACCGGGGTGTACCTCGACCAGGTGCCCGAGACGCCGGCGCCGCCGCCCGACCGGAGGCTTCAACGCTCCGCGGGGTGTGGCCGTCGGGACGGATGGTTCGATCTACGTGTCGGACACGTACAACTGGCGCATCCAGCGGTTCACCAACGCCGGCGCGTTCGTGCAGACGTGGGGCGAACGAGGGCCGGGCGCCCTACGAGTTCAACTACACCCGGCTGCTCGCCACGAGCCCGCTCAACGACGACGTGATCGTCACCGACACCGACAACCACAAGATCAAGGCCTACACCAAGGACGGGGTCTACCGGTGGGAGATCGGCGGCCTCGGCGCAAGCTGGGGCAGTTCCAGCAACCCGCACGCCGTCACCGTCGCCGCGGACGGCAACATCTATGTCGCCGACAGCCGCAACGCCCGCGTGCAGGTCCTCAGTCCCGAGGGTGTCGCGCCTGTCGAGCTTCGGGTCCAACGGCACCGCCAACGGACAGTTCAAGTACCCCCGTGGCATCGACATGGACCCCGACGGGTCGGTGTGGGTGGTCGACAGCGTCCGTGCCGTCGTGCAGCACTTCACGGCAGGGGGGGCTTACCTCGGCAAGCTGACCGCCTCGCCCGGCACCGGTGTGGGCCAGCTGAACACCCCGTTCGGGGTCGCCGTCGATGGCGCCAGGGTGTACGTCGTCGACACTCCCGCCGCCTCCGTCAAGGTCTTCGACAAGGGCAACGGGGCATATCTGCAGGCCTTGGGCGGCAAGGGCGTGGCGCTTGGGCAAACTGAACCAACCGAACGGCATCGACGTCACCGCAGACGGCTACATGTACATCGCCGAACAAGGCAACGAACGCGTGTCTGTGTGGAAGATCACACCGACGGGTTGACTCGATACTCCGGACAAGTCAGCGCGGCCAGAGGTATCACGCTCACCAAATCGGCATCAAAGCAACACAATCGGGACCTCCGCCCCGGATGTCGGCACACGGCATCCGGGGCGTTCGACGTCTCCGGAAGTGGGTAGCTGCCGACTTGCACGGAGCTTTTCGTGAGCACCTAGGGTCGGCCGTTCCGCCGCCCGTCGGACCTCCACCTCCGCCGAGCGGCGCCACGCAAACGCCGCAACCCCTCGCGGCCCCAGCTCTGGAGTGTCATGGCCCCCCACCCCTTGATCGTCCCTGCCCTGTCCGCCTGCCCTTGCCCTGGTTCCAGGCGTCGGGCTGTCCGGCAACACCCCCACCGTCGAGACCACCACTCCCACCACCAGCGCCGCCACCGCGGCCGCCGCCGGCGCCACCCTGCACGTGCGCACGACCGGCAGCGACTCGGGCAGCGGTTCGTCGACCAGCCCGTTCCGCTCCGTCCAGAAGGCGGTCGACGTCGCCTCGCCCGGGACCACGATCCAGGTGCACGCCGGCACGTACGTCGGCCAGGTCAAGATCCGCACGTCCGGCAGTGCGTCGGCCCCGATCACCCTGACGAACGCCGGAGACGGCGCGGTCACCCTCACCTCCAGCCCGCCGAGCGTCTCCTGTGGGTCGAGGCAGCCGGCCGGCAACCGCACCATCACCATCAGCGGAGGAGCGGACTACTGGACGATCTCCGGGCTGAAGATCGTCAACGGCATCTACAGCAACGGCAAGGGCGACTACTCCGCCTACACGTGGCACGCCAACCTGGTGAAGGCGCACAACTGGTCGGCACGCCGGGCCGCCCCCGGTCGAGGCACCAACGACCCGGTGGGCTCGAAGACCAAGCTCGTCCCGTACCTGAAGACGGTCACCCGCGACGCCTCCCTCGACCCGAGCGACGGCCTGCGCATCACCGGCAACACGATCACCGGTCGCGGCATCCACGCCTCGTTCTCGAGGTTCGGCACGATCAGCGGCAACGAGATCGGCAACATCAGCTGCGGTACGGGCCCCGGCATCTGGCTGATCACCTACAGCGACGGCTGGACCCTGAGCGGCAACCGGGTGCACGACGTCGCAGCGTCGACCGCGTCGCACTTCATGCAGGAGGGCATCCGGGTCGGATCGGCATCGAACTACAACACCATCACCGGCAACACCGTCTACAACCTTCCGGGCGACGGGCGAGCAGTCAACACCGACGTCGACTCCAGCTACAACACCGTCAAGGGCAACACCGCCAGCAACGTGGCGATCGGCTTCGCCGAGCAGATGAGCGGCTGGGGCAACCTCTGGACCCGCAACACGGTGACGAGCTTCCGCACGTACGGCTTCGCGGTTCGCCTCAAGGACGGCAAGCTCGCAAGCCCCTCCTTGGACACGAGCAGCAACCACGTGACCATGTCGTGCAACGTCGCCCGCAGTCCGGTCGGCACGGCAAGGTCGTTGGGTGTCGGGGCGCTCAACGACGGCACCTTCTCGGCCAACTCCTTCACCACCGTGATGCTGAGCCGCAGCGCGCGTAACTACTGGACGCGGACGTCCTCGACCTGGAACGGGTCGAGCATCCCACCGGCGCCCGTGCTGCCGGCTCAGGCCGCCGCTGGCTGCTGACGCCCGGACAGACCGCACACCGCGGCATCCGGGGGAAGGGCCGTCCCGGGCCCTCGCCACGGCGAGGCCCCGGGCTGCGGCCGTCCGTGGTCAGTTCACTCGACGGTGGTCGAAGTGCCGAGAGCCGCGGTGAGGGCCGACCCGAGGTCGGTGTCATCGGTCAAGGGCAGCGTCAGCACCACCGGGTCGGTGGAGACGGGCGTGCCTGATGCGAGGGCGCGGCCGGTGAGGTCGATGAGTTCCTGGCCGTCGGCCAGTGCGAGTGCTGCCGTTCCGCTCGTGCGCCACACCACGGCCTTGGTCTGGCCGGCATCCCTGAAGACCGCCCCCTTCCAGCCGGTGGCCCGGATCGGCCGGACGCTCGCGCTGTTCTTCACGACGTCGCCCATTCGCTGGAAGGCGCTGGCGGCCGGGTAGGCGGAACCGTCCGGAGCAATGAGGCCACGGAAGACCTCCTTCTTCCCCGGTCCGGGGGTGAAGGCCAGCGGCAGGTACACGAGAGGTGAGACGCCTCGGGAGTAGAGCACGGTCAACAGCTGCGCGACCTCGCTCGACTGCTTGGCCAGGGTGAAGTCCGAGCCGGGCCAGGCGAGTCCGACTTCCCATCCCTCGATCGGCAGGGTCTCACCGATGTGGTCGCGGATGTAGTCGAGCAGCACCGGCGCCAGCTCCGCGCCCTCGTAGAAGTGCAGCTGGTAGGCCGTGACGTCGCCCGACCCGATGGCCTTCCAGGTGGCCGCGACCATGGCGCGCACCCGTGTCACCCGCTCATCCTTCATGAGCTCACGCAGTGCGGCGACGGAGTCGATCGCTGGGAAGCGCGAGGCGTCACCCTGGAGGCGGCGGGCGTAGTACGCCTGGTAGAGCTTGAGTGCCTCGTCGTCCTTGCCCGCATCGAGAAGGTCGCCGGCCATCGCGACGCCATATCCGGTGCTCGAGATGCCCGCATCCAGCACGTGCGCCGAGGGGTCGGCCGCCCGCACGGCCTTTGCGCCCAGGGAGAGTAGCTCGACGTACTCCTGCGGCGTGCCGGACCAGAAGTTGTTGGCGTCGACCTCGTTCTCGATCGCGTAGGTGTGCACGCCCATCGCCGAGTAACGCTGCACGAAGGCCGTGACGAACGCCGTGTAGGCGGCCGGGTCGGTCGGGAACTCGCTGGGCGTCTTGCGGGTGTTCTCCTGAGGATCGCGAACGGCCTCGCCCCCGCCTTGCGCGCCCCAGCAGCCGGCTCCGACCCTGATCTTCAGCATCAGCGAGCTGCTGAGCAGCTCCGCCCGCTTGACGATCTGGTCGACTTGGCCCCACTCGATCTGGCCCTTGGTGGGCTCCATCGCGCACCACTCGACCTCGTAGAAGGTGGGCCCCGGAGGCTCCGCCTTGAGGAAGTCGAGGGTGGCCTTCTGACCCCAGTTCCACTTGAGGCCCAGGGCCGGAGCGTCGGGCAGGCCCTCAGGCTTGGCCGTGGAGGTCGGTGCCGACGGGCTCGGCACGCTGCCGGTTGCTGGCGGGCCCCCCGCCGTGCCGGCGCCGTTGCGCGTGTCCACGGGGTCGTTGCCCGCCGTACATGCGGCCACCCCGAGCAGCACGGTGACGACCGCGGCGGTGGCAGCGAGACGACGGCGGCGGTTTCCGGGGCGCTGCACCATCACTTCCTCGCCGCCAGGGTCGTCAGCGCGGTGTCGTAGTCGTAGTGGCGCATGAGGGGGCCGGCGATGGCGACGACGGTGCGCTGGTCGCGGCGCGGCATGGCCGAGGCCCATTCGTCGTCGAGCGTGAGCCGGGTTGGGCCGCTGCTGAGACGGGCCGGGTTGCCAGCCACGGTGTGGCTGGGCTCGATCAGCACCGTGTGCTCGTCGAGGAACCGCTCGGCCAGTCCGCCCGCTCCGACCATCGACGCGATGGTCGCCAGCTCGGTCGCGGGCGCCGCGACGATGCGCTCGTAGGCCAGGCGCCGGTACGAGTCGTCGCGCCCCCGCCAGGCCTGCTCCAGGGCGGCGTTCCACAACGTCCACAGTGCAGCGCTCTTCACCGAGCCGCGCTGCTCCATGTGGCCGGGACGGCGCCGGTCCGGCTGTTCCTTCTTGCGCTGCCATGAGAAGGCCGCAGCGCGCGGGTCGCGCACCAGGTGCGCCACCCGCACGTCGACGCCGTTGATGCCGTCAAGCAGCATCGCGTACGTGGGCAGCTTGCTCGAGTCGACCACGACGCGGGCCTGCGACACCTCGGCGACCGCCTCGTAGAGGGGAATGAGCACCGCGGCGGCACGCTCGGCGTGGGATGCCGCTGCCAGCCGTTCGCGGGCATCAGCCGACCGGTAGGCGGGCAGGTGGCGCAGCCGGGTGAGCCGGGTCAGCAGCTGGTGCACCGCTTGGGCGTCAGGGGCAGAGGTGCCGTACGCACGTTTCATGACGTCGCACCAGAAGGGGCAGGCCGAGAAGGGCTGGCCGCAGCCGCAGAGGCGGTCCTCGATCACGCCCCGCTGCCAGAGGAAGCGCAGCTCGCCCACGCTCACGAGCGAGGCCTCACCCCCCAGCGCGTTGGCGACGATGGTGCTCCCACTGCGGCCGGTTCCCCCGACGAACAGCACTTCGACCGACATGTCCAGACCCCCGTCCCGAATCTCGTGCGCGCGTGGTGCAGACAGTCTCAGACAGAGGCGCCCTGGGGGCTGCGCTCCGCCGCACCGGCGCCGCTGCCGTCGCCCGGCAGCTGCGGACCATCGGATCCGTTGTCAGGGCCGTCGGCCCCGGCGATCTCGTCGTCGCTGGTGCGTCGCGAGCGGCGCAGCAGCTCGGAAAGCAGCAGCAGCAGGACGGCGATCGCGAAACCGATGACGGCGGCCGAGGCCGCCACTCGCACGAGGTCGGTGCTACGAGCCTGGGCGACCACCTGGCCGGTTGCGGTCGCCGCCTCGGCGCTGTCGCGACGTGACTGCACGTCGAGCAGGTCGCCCGCGGCCGTGGCCTGCGCCTGGCGGGCCCGGTCGAGCTCGAACTGCGGCTGGCTGAACTCGGTGACCTTCGGCCCCAGCGCGGCCAGCTCCTTCTCCGCCGTAGCGAGCGCAGCGGCGATCGGCTCCGAGGTCTGGGTGTCCGGGCGGGTCAAGGCCGTGACGAGGGCGACCCGCAGCTGGGTGACCTCCGTGCTCTTCGCCTGGTAGGCCGCCTCGGGAAGGATGAGGCCGGTTGACTTGCGCACGTCGGCCAGCTTGCTCAGAGCGCTGTCGTACGACTTCTTGGCAAGATCCTCGGTCTTCTCCGCCTGACGCACGATCGAGGCGAACACGGCCTCCTGGGCAGCCTTGGGCATGGCGTCGATGACCTTGGCGACGACGGCCTTGTCCGTGTCGACGTAGGTGAACTCCACGAGCTCGGACGTGCCGATGCGGCGGGTGGACAGGCCCCCCTCGATCTGGGCCGCGGTGGCCCCGCTCGACTCGGCGACCGATGCCAGCACCCCCTGGGACACCGCCGCACTGGTGATGGAGGCGATGGCCTGGTTGAGGTTCGCGGCACTCTCCTGCCCGGACGGGACGCTGACACTCACCGTCGCGGTGGCGCCGTACTTTGTCGGGTCCTGGCTGGCCAGCGGCACCATGACGCCCACGGCCACGATCGGGACGATGACCAGGATCCACAGTCGACGGCCGAGCCGACGCAGCAGTTCTCGCAATTCCATGTAGCCGTTTCTTTCACTCGTGCGCCGCGCTTCGAGCCGGGCGGCGTTCCCCGGATCCGCCTGAAACCGGGCGGATGACGCTTAGGATAAGCATCAAAGCCAGCGCCCACGGTCCGTATGCCGATTATGCGCTGCGCCCCGGGTACCGCGCCAACGAGCCGTGCGGGCATCCATCCACGGAACTGGTCTCACAGCCGTCGTCCAGGACCCGTCCCGAAAGTGAGTCCCCGATGGCCGATCCCGACCCGCCGATGCTGTTCATCGTCGGCGCGCCCCGTTCTGGGACCAGCCTCGTGTACCGCCTCCTGGCGCTGCACCCACAGGCGTCCTGGGTCAACAACTACCTGCGCCGTGCCCCCTCCGTGTCCCTCCTCTCGGGCCTCAACCGGGTGGCCAGGGCCACCCCGAGGCTGCGGGCCTCCGTGTGGTTCGGCAGCGACGGGGACAACGCGTACCGCTACGGGGGCGCCAGGTCGGTGCTCGACCGGATCTACCCGCAGCCCACCGAAGGTGAGCCGCTGTTCGCGCACCACGGGGTACCCGAGACGTGGGGCGGCGAGCCGGTCACCGATCGCCAGCGCGGGTTGGTGCCGGCGCTCTCCCGGGTGGCGCGGTGGTCTGGCGGACCCACCCTGGTGAGCAAGCGCATCGGTCACAACCGCCGGATCGACCTGCTCCACGAACTCGCCCCAGCCGCCCGGTTCCTGTCGGTCACCCGTGACGGACGGGCCGTGGCCCACTCGCTGCTCAAGGTCGACTGGTGGCCCCAGATGCGGATCTGGTGGTTCGACGACCAGCTCCCCGCGGACTGGGCAGCCCAGGGCGGCGACCCCCTCGAGCTGTGCGCCCGGCACTGGGCCCGCGAGGTCGAGGCCATCGAGGCCGGCCTCGCCGCGGTGCCCGCTGATCAGGTGATGCACATCCACTACGAGCAGCTCGTCGCCGACCCGATGGCGGTGCTGTCGCAGATCGCCACCTTCTCCGGACTCGATCCGCACGACCGTCACTGGCGCGAGGCGCTGCGCGCGGTGCAGTTCCCCGACAAGAACGCCACGTGGTCGGCGTCGCTCAGCGACTCCGAGCAGCAGACGCTGACGTTGCTCGACGCCCAGCTGCACGAGCTGGGCTACCTTTGATGGCCAGCACGGCCTTCGTCCTCGGCACTGGGCGCTGCGGGTCGACGCTCGTCCACGAGCTGCTCGCCCGCCACGCCGACACCGGCTTCGTGACCAACGTCGACGACATCGGGGTGCAGCGCACCAGCCGTCGGCAGGTCGAGCTGTGGCGCCGGCTGCCGCCGGGCGTCACCGAGAAGGGCCGCGTGCGCTTCGCCCCGTCCGAGGGCTACCGGGCCCTCGGACGCGAGGTCTCACCGATCCTCGTCGACCCGGCATCCGACCTGCTCGCCGCCGACCTCACCCCGTGGCTCGACGAGCGGCTGCACACGTTCGTCGAGAGACGCACGGAGCGGCTCGGCCACCCCGTCTTCCTGCACAAGTTCACCGGCTGGCCGCGGGCCCGCCTCCTCGCCGAAGCCTTCCCGGATGCCCGCTTCGTGCACATCGTGCGCGACGGCCGGGCCGTGGCCAACTCGTGGCTGCAGATGAGCTGGTGGAAGGGCCACCTCGGCCCCGCCGGCTGGCACTTCGGCCCCCTGCCCGCCCACCTCGACGCCGCCTGGGAGGGCCAGGGGCGCACCCAGCCCGTGCTGGCCGGCCTGGCCTGGCGGATGCTGACCGAGGCCCACGACGCCTGCGCCGAGGCCCTTGGTGACCGGTGGATGACCGTGCGGTACGAGGACGTCCTGCGCGACCACCGCACCGAGCTGACCCGGGTGCTCGAGCACTTCGGGCTGGGTTGGACGCCCGAGTTCGCGCGCTCCGTCGGCGCCTACACCCTGAGCGAGGCGAGGGCCGAGGCCTTCCGGCGCGACCTGACCCCGGCCCAGGTGACGAGCCTGGAGGCCGTCATGGGTGACCAGCTGGCCCGCTACGGCTACCCGACCGGCTGAACTGCCCGACGTCGCAACGGCGCCGGCCGAACCAGATGGGTTCGACCGGCGCCGTCCTCGACGGGTGCGCGGATGGTCAGCTGCTCAGCTGGCCTCGGTGATCATGCCCGCGGCGACGGTGCGGTTGGTGGCCTCGTCGACGAGCACGAAGCCCCCGGTGTTGCGGTTGCGCGAGTAGTCGTCCGCCATGAGCGGCACGGTGGTGCGCAGGCGCACCCGACCGATCTCGTTGAGGCTCAGCTGGTCTGCGTGGTCGTCACGGTGCAGCGAGTTGACGTCGAGACGGTACTGCAGGTCCTTGACGAGGGTGCGCGCCGTACGCGTCGTGTGCTTGATCACGTACTTGCCCCCGAGACGCATCGGGCGCGTCTCGTCCATCCAGCAGATGAGCGCGTCGATGTCCTGGGCCACGCTCGGCTGGTTGTGCGGTCGGCAGATCATGTCGCCACGCGAGACGTCGATCTCGTCCTCCAGGCGGACCGTCACCGACATCGGCGGGAAGGCCTCGTCGACCTCGCCGTCGGCCGTCTCGACCGACAGGATCCGGCTCGTGAAGCCCGACGGCAGCACCATGACCTCGTCGCCCTTCTTGAGGATGCCGCCCATGACCTGGCCGGCATACCCGCGGTAGTCGTGCCAGGCGTCGGACTGCGGCCGGATGACGTACTGCACCGGGAACCGCACGTCGATGAGGTTGCGGTCGCTCGCCACGTGCACGTTCTCGAGGTGGTGCAGCAGGCTCGGGCCGTCGTACCACGGCATGTTCTCCGAGCGCGTCACGACATTGTCACCGTTGAGTGCGGAGACCGGCATGACGGTGAGGTCGGGAACGCGCAGCTTCGCGGCGAACTGGGTGAACTCGTCGCGGATGCGTTCGTAGACCTCCTGCGAGAAGTCGACCAGGTCCATCTTGTTGACCACGAGCACGAGGTGCGGCACCTGGAGCAGAGTGGCGAGGAAGGCGTGCCGGCGGCTCTGCTCGACCAGGCCCTTGCGGGCGTCGACGAGCACGAGTGCCAGGTCGGCCGTCGACGCGCCCGTCACCATGTTTCGGGTGTACTGGATGTGCCCCGGGGTGTCGGCGATGATGAACTTGCGGTTCGGCGTGGCGAAGTAGCGGTAGGCCACGTCGATGGTGATGCCCTGCTCGCGCTCGGCGCGCAGGCCGTCGGTGAGCAGCGCGAGGTTGACGTGCTCGTCGCCCCGATCCTTGCTCGCCTTCTCGACGGCGTCGATCTGGTCCTGGAAGACCGTCTTGGTGTCGTAGAGCAGTCGCCCGATGAGGGTGCTCTTGCCGTCGTCGACCGAGCCCGCCGTGGCGAATCTCAGGATGTCCATCATCTTAGAAGTACCCCTCACGCTTGCGGTCTTCCATCGCCGCTTCGCTGAACTTGTCGTCACCGCGGGTCGCGCCGCGCTCGGTCACCCGGGTGGAGGCCACCTCGTCGATCACCAGGTCGACGGTGTCGGCCTCGGACCGCACTGCGGCCGTCAGGCTGGCGTCGCCCACGGTGCGGTAGCGCACCATCGCGGTGAACACCTCCTCACCCGGCTTCGGCTGCTTGGTCTCGTGGACGGCGTACAGCATCCCGTCGCGGTCGAAGACCTGACGCTCGTGGGCGTAGTAGATCGACGGGAGCTCGATGCGCTCGCGCCTGATGTAGTGCCAGATGTCGAGCTCGGTCCAGTTCGAGAGCGGGAAGACACGGATGCTCTCGCCGGCGTGGATCCTGCCGTTGTAGACGCTCCAGAGCTCCGGCCGCTGGTTCTTCGGGTCCCACTGGCCGAACTCGTCGCGGAAGGAGAAGATGCGCTCCTTGGCCCGTGCCTTGTCCTCGTCGCGCCGGGCCCCGCCGAAGATCGCGGTGAACCGGTGCTTGTCGAGAGCGTCGAGCAGGACCGGCGTCTGGATGCGGTTGCGCGTGCCGTCGGGTGGCTCGACCACCGTGCCGGCGTCGATGGCCTCCTGCACGCTGGCGACGAGCAGCTGCACCTTCAGCTCGGCGACGCGCTTGTCGCGGAAGGCGAGCACCTCGTCGAAGTTGTGACCGGTGTCGACGTGCATGACCGCGAAGGGGATGCGCGCCGGGTAGAACGCCTTCTCGGCCAGGCGAAGCATGACGATGCTGTCCTTGCCGCCGGAGAACAGCAGGACCGGGCGTTCGAACTCGGCAACCACCTCGCGCATGATGAAGATGGCCTCAGACTCGAGCACGTCGAGCTGGCTGAGCTGGTAGTCACGCATTGTGTTGGTCACTGCTGGGCGTCCTCGGTGATTAGGCTGGTCACGGTGGCCAGGAGCAGCTCAGCGTGCTCCTGACGGCAGATCAGCAGATCCGGCAAGAGCGGATCTGCCTGGTTGTAGCGCAGGGCTGAACCGTCGATGCGGCTCGCATGGAGGCCAGACGCGCACGCCACGGCTACAGGGGCGGCCGAGTCCCACTCGTACTGTCCCCCGGCGTGCACGTAGGCGTCAACTTTCCCGTCAAGCACGGCAGTGGCCTTGACACCGGCCGAGCCCATCGGCACGAGCTCGGCGTTCAGTCGCTCCGCCAGCCGCCCGACGAAGGCGGGCGGTCGGGAACGACTCACGGCCAGACGGATGCGACCTCCGACCGGTGCAGGGACCCTGGTCGGGCGGTCCGTGGCCAGCGTGGAACCCATGGCGGGCCGGCTCACCGCGCCGGCGACGAGCTGACCGTCGGCCCAGAGCGCGACGTGCACGGCCCAGTCGTCGCGTGGCTTCTCCGAGTACTCTCGGGTGCCGTCCACGGGGTCGACGATCCAGACCCGCGACGCGGTGAGGCGGGACGCGTCGTCCTTGCCCTCCTCGCTCAGCACTGCGTCGTGAGGCCGCAGCCGCGCGAGCTCGGCCGTCAGGAACTCGTGCGACCGTCGGTCACCCTCGCGCTTCAGCTCGGAGGGTTCGTCGATGCTCTCGCGCAGCTGGAGCAGCAGCTCGCCCGCCCCGTCGGCGAGCTGACGGGCCAGCTGATGGTCGTCGGGCGTCGAGCCATCGGGTCGGCTACCCGTCGTGGATCCCCGGCCCTCGGTGGTCGGCATAAGGTCAGTACGCCCCTGACGCAGTGACGACGGCTCTGATGGTGCGCAACATGATCTGAAGGTCGAGCAGGGGCGACCAGTTGTCGACGTACCAGAGATCGAGGCGGATCGACTGCTCCCAGTCGAGGTCGCTGCGGCCGGAGATCTGCCACAACCCGGTCATCCCCGGCCGGACCCGCATGCGCTGGACGTCATCGGGCTCGTAGAGGTCGACCTCCCTGGGTAGTGGTGGGCGGGGCCCGACGAGCGACATGTCCCCCATCAACACGTTGAGCAGCTGTGGCAGCTCGTCGAGCGAGTAGCGCCGCAGGACGCGGCCCACGCGGGTGATGCGCGGGTCACGGCGGTCCTTGAAGAGCACGTCATTGACGTCGTGGCCCGTCGACATGGCACCCTCGAGCTTGTCGGCATCCACGACCATGGTGCGGAACTTGAACATGTCGAACCGCTCCGAGTGGGCGCCGACCCGCTCCTGGCGGAAGAACACCGGTCCGCGGTCGTGCAGCTTGATCAGCAGGGCGATGAGCAGGAGGGCGGGGCTGAGGGCGATGGCGATGAGCAGAGCGAGCACCGAGTCGAGCATCCGCTTGATCAGCAGGCCGCCGAAGGAGTTGCTCGGCCGCTCGACGTGCAACAGGGACAGCCCGGCCGCCGGGCGCAGGCTGAGTCGCGGGCCGGCCACCTCGACGATGCCGGGTGAGACGATGAGGTCGACCTCGCGCTCGGCGAGTGACCAGCTCAAGCGGCGAAGTGGGGGCCCGACAAGGTCGGGGTGGCTCGAGATCGCCACCACCTCCGCGCCCATCGCGTCGACCGCGGCGAGCGCCGACTCAGGCACCCCGAACACGGGCACCCCCTCGATCTCCGAGAGGGTGTTCGGCCGGCCGTCCATGCCTGAGACGCACGCCCCGATCACTCGCATTCCACAGGCCGGCTCGGATGAGATCTCGCGGATCATCGAGGCGACCGAGTCGACCCGGCCCACCACCAGGGTCGAGGACAGTGCCTGCCCGCGCAGGCGGCGCTTGAAGAGGTCCCGACGCAGCAGACAGTGCGTCGTGACGCTCCCGAGCCACACGAGCGGCACGAAGGGCATCACGGTCGAGCGCGGGAGCGCGAACTCGAAGCTGAAGCTCACCAGGGCGAAGGCGCACGCGATGCCCAGCGCGGCCTTGCCGATGGCCCGATACTCCTCGGAACCGGTGCCGATGTGCGTCAGACGGTAGCCGCCTGAGGCCCACACCGCGACGGCCCAGACGAAGGGCACCGTGTAGACCAGCCACGCCCGGGGGCCGAGGGACGAGCCGAACCGGAGGAAGAAGATCGCCGCAGCGATGCCGATGCTCACCAGCAGGTCGGCCCCTACCGCACGCTGCCGGTAGGCAAGCATCGACGTCCGGCCCGAACCGCGCCGGGCGAAGGCCCGCGCACCACTGATCTCCCCCGTCGGTAGCTCGGGAACTCTCGCCGACGTGCCGACAGCACCAACGTATTCCGTCATCCCGCCCAATCCCCTCAGGATGGTCGCATCCCGCCCATGACATCTGCCCAGCTCGTGTAGCACCGGGCTCCCCCTTGGACCCCCGTCGTCAGAACCGCACCGGGTGCGGGGCTGACGTGACAGACGGTACTAGTGGAGCGTTGCAGGCGCAGGAAAACCTGCGATAAAGGCCTCGAGATGAAAAGGAGACGCCGGATCGCCCCGATGTGACAGGAAACGCGGGCGCGAGAAGCGGCGATCCCGGGGAGGCTCAGCGGGGGGCGTGGAACCGCTGCTGAGCCTCGAGCAGACCCACGTCGATGAGGGCGGCCACGGCGTCCGCGCCCTGATCCAGCAGGAACGGCAGCACGTCGCTGCGCTCGGCCCTGGAGAAGTCCTTGAGGACGAAGTCGGCGGGGTCCTGCCGGCCGGGTGGCCGGCCGATACCGAGCCGGACCCGCAGATAGTCCCGCGAGCCGAGCGAGCGCGACACCGAGCGCAGGCCGTTGTGACCCCCCTCGCCCCCGCCTCGCTTGAGCCGGACGAGTCCGGCGTCGATGTCGAGCTCGTCGTGCAGCACGACGACCCGGTCGATGGGCACGTCGTAGTACTTCATGAGCCCGGCCACCGCGCCGCCGGACTCGTTCATGTACGCCGAGGGGATGGCGAGCACGACCTTGGGGCCGGGCAGCCGTAGGCGCACCTCGGCCACCTTGGCGCGCGCCTTGTGCGTCTTGAAGGTGGCGCTGCCCGCGGCGCCTGAGGCGTCGCGGGCAGCGAGCTCGAGAGCGGTCATGGCGCCGACGTTGTGGCGGTTGCCGGCGTAGTGAGGACCGGGGTTGCCCAGTCCGACGACGAGCCAGGTGTCCATGACCGTCCTCGAGAGGTAGTGCGGATGGTGCGCCCAGGCAACCGCACGGCATACGTCGCGGCGTTGCGCTGGAGTGCGGCAGGCCTCAGGCCTCGTCGGACGTCGCGTCGTCGGCGCCCTCGGCGCTGTCGCTCTCGGCGCCAGCCCCGGCCCCCGGCGGACTCCTCGTCGGACTCCTCGCGCTCGATCCCGGCCTCGGCCTCGGCCTCGGCGAGCTCGGCCTCGAGGGCCTCCTCGGAGATGGCCTGCGTGACGTTGACGACGAGGGCTTCCTCGTCGGTGACCAGGGTCGCGCCCGTCGGCAGCTCGATCGCGCCGGCGAGGATCTGCGTGCCGGCGGCGAGGCCCTCGACGCTGACGACGAGGCTCTCCGGGATGTTGGTGGCGAGCACCTCGAGCTGGAGGGTGTTGTTGTCGAGCGTCACGACTGTCTCCGGGGCGGCCTCGCCCTCGAGGTGCACGGCGACGTCGACGGTGACCTTCTCGCCGGCGCGGACGACGACGAGGTCGACGTGGTCGATGACCGGCTTGATCGGGTCTCGCTGCACGTCCTTGGCCAGCGCGAGCTGCTCGGCGCCGTCGAGGACGACGGTGAGCAGGGCGTTGGCCTGCTTGAGCGCCATCATCGTGTCGTGGCCGGGCAGCGAGATGTGGACCGGATCGGTGCCGTGGCCGTACATGACGGCGGGGATGTTGCCGGCACGGCGGATCTTGCGCGCGGCACCCTTGCCGAAGTCCGTGCGCTTCTGCGCGGTGAGCTTGGTCGTGTCAGACACGGGAGTCTCCTG
The DNA here is from genome assembly GCA_963816385.1 of uncultured Actinomycetota bacterium. Taxonomy (GTDB): domain Bacteria; phylum Actinomycetota; class Actinomycetes; order Actinomycetales; family Dermatophilaceae; genus CAWFKL01. The sequence goes on along the minus strand of CAWFKL010000003.1, from coordinate 78,200 downwards.
AAGGTCGATGACTGAGGCGGCGGTCGGCCTCGACGCGGGACGCCGCGCGGGTGTTCGGTCGGGATGTCGTGGTCCGCACGCAGAGGCGGACCCGACCTGCAGCGCTCGCTGGTCAGGTCGCCCGCGTCGATCACGGACGGCGTCGTGACCGGCCGAAGCCAGCCGTGCGCCGTCCCTCGCCGAGGCAACTGCTCGATCTTACGGGCTAGCGGCCCTCACCCGAAATCAGCGCGGGACTCGTCGGCTCGCACGGCGACCACGCCGGCCACGATGAGTGCCCCGCCGGCGAGCTGGATCGCCGTCGGCAGCTCGGAGAGCACGATCCACGCGAAGGCGACGGCGAAGAGCACCTCGGTCAGTGCCACGAAGGATGAGACCTTGGCGCCGAGCATGCGTACCGCGATGACGCCGGTGACGTAGGCGAAGGCGGCCGCGACGAGGGCGATCACCAGGACCGGCACCCACCACGGCACGGTGGCTCCGGAGATGAGGACCTCATCCGCGCCGCGGGTCATGTCGAGCACGCCGGTGAGGGCGGCGAGCCACAGTGCGACGGCCCCGACGACGAGTCCGCTGCCGGCGAGCGCGATGGGCGGCAGGTCATCCGACGCGTGGTCGGCGAGGAGGAAGTAGAGCACGAGGCACACCGCTGCCCCCAGGCCCCAGAGCACGCCGACGAGACTCAGCGTCGCACCGCCGACGACATCGAGCACGAGGAGCAGGCCGATCATCGCCAAGGCGATGCCGATGACGGTCAGCCGTCGGGGCGCCCGGCGGTGCCGGGCCCAGAGCCAGCCCACGATGAGCACTGGGGCCAGGTATTCCAGCAGCAGGGCGACGCCCACCGAGAGGTGCGTGACGGCGTAGAAGTACGCGAGCTGGCAGCCGGCGACCCCCGTCAACCCGTAGCCGACCACGACGGCGGCGTTGCGCCGCAACACGCCCCAGCGTGCCCGCAGCGCGAGCAGGGCCGGGACGCAGAGGACGGCAGCAGCAAGGGTGATCCGCATGGTGACGACGGCGCCCGGGGACCAGCCCGCCACGAGGAGCGACTTGGCGAACGCACCCGAGGTCGCGAAGGCGGCCGCCGACACGAGGGCCACCAGGAGGCCGAGGGCCGGTCGGTGGACATGCTGCCCAGGCAGCGGCTGCAGCGCGGACGCTCCGTCCTGCACGCCGGGACGAGCCGGGCCACGGCTAGACGGTGCTGCGGACGTCACCATGTCGCCGTTTCGAGGACCCATGTCACCACCGCACTGTCAGGAGCAAAAACGATTACACTCGTGACAGTACTGCGGATCGTTGTTAGGAGTCAATGACTTGTTCACCCATGACACCGAGGTGGCCCTGACGGCGGCCGCCGCGCTGGTCAACACCAGCCCGGGCACTCTGCCCGGGGACTCCGACGCGGACCGGCTCCTGACCATCGACGACCTCGCTCGGCTCTACGCAGAACAGGGCTGGACCGGTCGGTTCGACGGCGACGCGCACGAGCTGGCCGAGGTCAGGGCCCTTCGTGACCGGCTCCGCGGCTTCTGGGAGCTCGACGAGGACGGGGTCGTCGGGCTGTGCAATGCCATGCTCGCCGAGGCCGGAGCCGTGCCCCAGCTCGTCGACCACGACGCACTGGGCTGGCACATCCATGCCACCCCGTCCGACGCCCCGCTGGCGCGACGGATGGCGGTGGAGGCAGCGATCGCCGTCACGGACGTCGTGCGCGCGCGCGAGCTCGACCGGCTCCGGGTGTGCGAGGCCGTCGACTGCGATGACGTCGTCGTCGACCTGTCGCGCAACCGCTCGCGGCGCTTCTGCGAAGGCGGGTGTGCCGCCCGGGCGCACACGGCGGCATACCGTGCTCGTCGTGCCGGCCGGGACCGCTAGGGGTAGGACGTCCCCGGCGACACGAGGACGGTGGCTCTGCACCCGGCTGGCCACCCGGGGAGCGTCAGGTCTTCCCGTCGAAGAGGCTCGTGACCGAGCCGTCCTCGAAGACCTCCTTGATCGCCATTGAGACGAGCGGCGCGATGGACAGGACCGCGAGCTTGTCGAAGCGCCTGTCCGGCGGGATCGGCAGTGTGTTGGTCACGACGACCTCCTCCACACGACATGCCTTGAGCCGGTCGACGGCGGGGCCGGAGAGGATCGCGTGGGTCGCCGCGATGATGACGGAGGTCGCACCCTCCTCGAGCAGCGCGTCGGCGGCTTTGGTGATCGTGCCTGCCGTGTCGATCATGTCGTCGACGAGCACGCAGGCCCGTCCTCTGATCTCCCCGACGACGCGGTTGGCGACGACCTCGTTGGGGCGGTTGATGTCGCGGGTCTTGTGGATGAAGGCCAGCGGGACACCACCGAGGCGGGCCGACCAGTCCTCGGCGACCTTGATCCGGCCGGCGTCGGGCGAGACGACGGCGAGGTCGAGGTGGCCGTACTTCGAGGCGACGTACTCGGACAGGATGGGCAGCGCCATGAGGTGGTCGACCGGGCCGTCGAAGAAACCCTGGATCTGAGACGTGTGCAGGTCGATCGCCATGAGCCGGTTGGCCCCGGCGGTCTTGAAGAGGTCGGCCATGAGGCGCGCCGAGATCGGCTCGCGGCCGCGGTGCTTCTTGTCCTGCCGGGCGTAACCGTAGAAGGGCAGCACCACGGTGATCCGCTTGGCCGAGGCGCGCTTGAGCGCGTCGATCATGATGAGCTGCTCCATGATCCACTCGTTGATCGGCGCGGTGTGGCTCTGGATCACGAAGGCGTCCGACCCGCGCACCGACTCCTCGTAGCGCACGTAGATCTCGCCGTTGGCGAAGTCGTAGGCACTCGTCGGCACGAGGTCGGTGCCGAGCGCAGCCGCGACCTCCGACGCGAGCTGCGGGTGAGCCCTGCCCGAGAACACCATGAGGTGCTTCTCGGTCGCCTTGTTGATGCCGCTCATCCGTTCGCGTCTTTCGGCTCGGTGCCGAGCTGCTGAGTGGAGGGCTGCTCGAGGGAGGCCGGAGCTCGGTCGAGGGTTGCTCGGTGGATGGCATCTGGTCCAGCGCCTCCTGCGCGGCCTCGGCGGCCTCGGCGGTCTTCGTGCCGGCGCGACGGCGCGCGACCCAGCCGTCGATGTTGCGCTGCTGGGCGCGAGTGACCGCGAGCTGGCCGGGCTCGACGTCGCTGACCACCGCCGAGCCGGCGGCGACGTAGGCGCCGGCACCGATGGTCCGCGGCGCGACGATGACGGAGTTGCTGCCGACGAAGCTGTGCGCCCCGACCGTGGTGCGGCTCTTGGTCAACCCGTCGTAGTTGGCGAAGATCGTCCCCGCGCCGATGTTGGCGCCGGGCCCGACGGTCGCGTCGCCGCAGTAGGCGAGGTGCGGCACCTTGGCACCGTCGCCGATGTCGGCGTTCTTCGTCTCGACGAAGCCGCCGATCCTGCCGTCGGCGCCCAGCCGGGTCCCGGGCCGCAGGAACGAGAACGGCCCGACCTGGGCGCCGGCACCGATCTCGGCGAGCTCCGCCTGCGTGCGCACGACGCTCGCGCCGTCGTCGACCTCGACGTCACGCAGGGTCGTGTCGGGGCCGATGACGCAGTCGCGGCCGATCGTGCTCGCTCCGAGGATCTGCGTGCCCGGGTGCACGACGGTGTCGGGGCCGATCGTCACGTCGGCGTCCATCCACGTCGTCGCGGGGTCGATGACGATGGCGCCCTCACGCATGGCCGCCTCGACGGTGCGGCGGTTGAGCTCGGCACCGAGCCGGGCGAGCTGGACCTTGTCGTTGACGCCCTCGGTCTGCCAGACGTCCTCGACCACGTGGGCCCGCACCGTGACGCCCCGGGATCGGGCGATGGCGACGACGTCGGTGAGGTACTTCTCGCCCTGCGCGTTGTCGGTGCCCACCTGCGCCAGGACCTCGCGCAGCAACGCGCCGTCGAAGGCATAGATGCCGCTGTTGACCTCGAGGATCGCGCGCTGCTCGTCGGTCGCGTCCTTCTGCTCGACGACCGCCGTGACGGCGCCTTCCGCGTCGCGCAGGACGCGACCGTAGCCGGTGGGGTCCGCGAGGGTGGCCGTGATGATCGTGACGCCGCCGCCCGCGGCTTCATGCGCAGCCACGAGGGTGCGCAGCGTCTCGGAGCCGAGGAGCGGCACGTCGCCGTACGTGACGACGATCGTGCCGGTGAGGCCCGCAGGAAGGGCCTCGAGCGCGCACTCCACGGCGCGACCCGTGCCCTTGACCTCGTCCTGGTCGGCGACGAGCACGTCCGGGTCATGCTCGAGCACGTGCTCGGCGACCCGGTCGCGGTCGTGCCGCACGACGACCACGAGGTGCTCGGGACCGATCCCCCGCGCCGCCCGCAGGGCGTGTCCCACGAGGGAGCGCCCTCCGATCGTGTGCAGCACCTTGGGGATCGCGGACTTCATGCGTGTGCCCTCACCAGCGGCGAGGACGATCACGGCTGTGGGCCGCGATTCGCTCACGGGCGCAGCTCCTTCGGCTCGGATGCGGTCGGGCGCCGGCCCCGTCCCGGACCGCGGTCCGAGGGGCGCCGGAGCCACTCTACTCGGCGGCCACCACCTCACCCGTCGGGCTGCGTATGCCGTCCGCTGGGCTCCCCGGGCAGGAGTCGAACCTGCGTCGCTAGTCCTGATTCAAAGTCAGGCGGGCCCTGCCGACAGACCAACCGGGGATCGTCACGCCGCGTCGGTATCGGCCGCCGGCGCGGCCCGCTCGCGGACCACCACAGGGTAGTGCAGGGGTCGCGCCGTCCGAGCCGGCGTCCTGCTGGCACCTCAGGGCGACCCCGACGACGCGCCCGGGAGGGTCGGCGGCGGGCGTGGTGCGGCGCGGGCGGCACAATGGTGCGGTGACCCCAGAGCGCGCGGAGCGATCCGACCGAGGTCGCCCGCGGGCCAGGATGACCGGTCCCGAGCGCCGTGAGCAGCTCATTCTCGTGGGCCGCAAGCTCTTCGCCGACAAGGGTTTCGAGGCCACCACGGTCGAGGAGATCGCGTCCAAGGGCAACGTCTGCAAACCGGTGGTCTACGAGCACTTCGGGGGCAAGGAGGGTCTGTATGCCGTCGTCGTCGACCGCGAGATCCAGGCGCTGCTCGGCGGCATCAACGCCGCCCTCGACCGGGGCGAGGGAGCTCGGGTGCTGCTCGAGCATGCCACTCTCGCGCTGCTCGACTACATCGAGTCGGACCCGGAGGGCTTCCGGATCCTCGTGCGCGACTCTCCCCCGGGCCAGGCGACCGGCTCGTTCGCCAGCGTGCTGGGCGACGTGGCCAGCCAGGTGGAGCACCTGCTCGCCTCGGAGTTCAAGCAGCGGGGCATCGACCCGAAGTCGGCGCCGATCCACGCCCAGATGCTTGTCGGCATGGTCGCCCTGACCGGGCAGTGGTGGCTCGACCAGCGCAAGTTCAAGAAGCACCAGGTCGCCGCCCACCTCGTCAACCTCGCCTGGAACGGCCTCTCCGGCCTCGATCGCAGTCCCCGCCTCGTCAGCTCTGCCCGACGATGAGGCGACCACTCGATGCAGCTGCTAGCCGGCCCCACCGATGTGTCCGCCGGTCCATCGACCTGTTCGGCCCGGTGGGGCGCTCGTCCACCGGCGCGGACTCGACAGCGGCCGCCTTGGTGGTGGCGACGTCCACGGAGTCGGCTTCCCCGGAGGCGGGTTCGGCAGGCGCGTCATCGACAAGGGTGGCCATCGCGACCGCGGGGTCCGGAGCGGCCTCGACCGGAGCGGGCTCGACGGCAGGGACCGGAGCGGGCTCGACCGGAGCCGGCTCGACGGCAGGGACGGGAGCCGGCTCGACCGGAGCGGGCTCGACCGGAGCGGGCTCGACGGCAGGGACGGGCGCGGCTCGACCGGAGCGGGCTCGACCGGAGCGGGCTCGACCGCAGCAGGCTCGACCGGAGCGGGCTCGACCGGAGCAGGCTCGACCGGAGCAGGCTCGACCGGAGCAGGCTCGACCGCAGCAGGCTCGACCGGAGCTGGCTCGACGGCAGGAACGGGAGCGGACTCAGCAGCAGGGACGGGAGCATGCGACGGAGGGGCCGGCGCTGCCGCTGCAAGCCGCCGCCGGCACCTGCTCGGCCGGTGCCGACAGCGCAGCAGAGGACGGCGCTGCCGGCTCGCCGCTGCCCGCAGGAGACGCGCCGACCAGACCGATGATGGCGAGGCCGGACGCCGTCGCCGCGAAACTCTGTGACGCCAGGGCCGCAGCCACCGGCAGCTGCGGCAGGCTGGTCGGTCCGACCGCAACGTACTCCGGTGCGCGGGGCGACGGTGCGGCGGCAGAGCCGTCTGCGGCGCACTACCGCGGGGATGCTCGCTGCGTTCGCCCCGACCATCGGCGTTGCCGCCGCCAGGCCCAGACCGAGCGCCAGCCCGGCCATTGCCGTGGCAACCGGTGTCGTGATGGCGGCTGCCACGGCCGCCGGTGCCGCCAAGGCGAGACCGACCGGGCCTGCGGCCGCCGCGACGGCTGCCGGCACTGCGGCAGGCAACAGGGATGCGACTCCCGTGGAGACGGTCGCTGCCGTGGCCAGAGAAGCGGTGGCACCGGCCCCGGTGGCGATGGTCGCCGCCGAGCCGACGACCGCTCCACTGCCGACAGCGGAGGCGGCGCTGGTCGCCGCGGCTCCGGTCGCCACCGCTCCGGCGGCCGCCGTGCCGCTCGCCGTCACTCCGGCCGCTGCGGTGCCGCTCGCCGTCACTCCGGCCGCTGCCGTGCCGCCCTCGCCGTCACTCCGGCCGCTGCCGTGCCGCTCGCCGTCACTCCCGTTGCCGACACTCCGGTGGCTGCCGTGCCGGTAGCGGCCGTGCCGGTAGCGGCCGCCCACCGAGCTCCGACAATTCCGGCCAGCAGCACCAGGGGGCCGACGAAGGACCCGAACTGTTGGTGCAGGCTGGTGAGGTCCTCGACCGCACGCGAGGCGAGGGGGCACGTCGCGACGTGAGCCGCGACTCGGCGCCGCTGACCAGCACGCAAGCGATTCTCCACGAGGCCGCCGAGGTGGTCGAAGGCCCACCGACACTCGTCGGTGTCGCACCGGTGGGCCCACCGGGCCGCGACCGAGTCGAGGTAGCGCGAGCGCAGAGCTTCTCGGGCGCGCATGGCTCGCACGCTGACGGTGTTGGGTGACAGGCCGAGGACGCGCGCTACGACCCTCGGCGCTCCTCCCTCGACCGTCGTGTGCCACAGCAGCTGCTGGTCGCTCTCTGACAGGGCGGTGAAGGCGTGTCGCACGAGCTCCGGGTCGAGGTCGAGCTCGGCCGGCATGCCCTGCGGACGCAGGGCATGCTCCAGCTGCTCGTCGTCCGCGGGGACCTCCTTCAGCTCCTGCCGGCTGCAGTCGACCGCGATCGAGCGGACCGTGTAGAGGAAGTACGACCGGAAGTTCTCCTCCGGACCCCGGCCGTCCCGCAGCAGCCCCAGAACGCGCGTCGCCGCCGCAGCGACGATGTCCTCAGGCGATGTCCGGCCATGGTGGCGCCGCGCCACGAGCAGCGCGGCTCCGGTGTGGCGTCGCCAGAGCTCTCCGAAGGCCGGGCTGGAACCCGCGCGCGCAGCCGCGAGGAGCTCCTGGTCGGAGCAGGACTCGATGGGGTCCGCTTCCCATGACACTGCTCCAGCCGCCACGTGGTCCCTCCCTTGGCTCGTCCGAGGTCATTCTGCCTCGGATCGGCCCAGGAAGTGGACGATGCGCAGAAATGACAGCGCCTCCTCGGGCGATCCCCTCCGCCGCCCGGGAAGGCGCTGTCCTTCAGACCCACATCACCGGTTTTCTTCCCACCCCAGTGGTGATCGTGCTGGTCCGTCAGGGATAAGACGGTGTCGGAGCCGATTCATGACATCCGGATGAGGACTTTTTCTGTCATGCATCCGGACGACGACGTCATCTGCCATCCGCACCCCACCGTCGCGCCGGAGCTTCGCTCGCGATGCGCGGCTCACGGCCGCGCCGTCCTTGCCACGGCGAAGGTCCGCGTGAACGGGAAGAGCACGACGCCGTCGCGCCGGGGGTATGCCGTCTCGAGCTCCCTCTCGTAGGTGGCGAGGAAGGCGGCGCGCTCCGCCTCGTCTGCGAGCACGCCCAGCACCGGCCGCAGCCCGGTGCCGCGCACCCACTCCAGCACCGGGTGCGGGGCCGTGTCCGCCGCCGGAAGCACGTGCAGGTAGGTCGTCTGCCACACGTCGACCTCGCGGGTGCGCGCGAGCAGGAGAGCGGCATACGTCTCGGGAAGAGCCACCGCGTCGGCGCGGTCGAGGCCGGCTCGGAGGTCGTCCGCACGCGGGTGGCGGCTGGCAACCTCGCGCATGAGGCGGTGAGACGGGGCTGCGAAGTTGGCCGGCACCTGCATGGCGAGCACGCCGCCGGGCGCGAGCGCGTCGACCCAGCGGGGCAGCAGGCGAAGGTGGGAGGGCACCCACTGGAGTGTGGCGTTGGTGATGAGGACGTCGACCGCCCCGTGGAGGTCCGGGTCCCACTGCTCGGCGGTCTGCTCGACCCACTCGACGCGGCCGTCGGCGTCGAGGTCACGCGCGCGGGTGAGCATCTCGAGGGAGCTGTCGACGCCCACGACGTGCGCGGCGGGCCAGCGGTCGGCGAGCGTCAGCGTCAGGTCGCCCGGCCCGCAGCCGAGGTCGACGACCACGCTCTGGCCGCTCGCTCGGCACTCGGGCGAGCAGGTCGTGGAAGGGGCGGCCTCGGTGGTCGCCGAAGAGGGCGTACTGCGCCGGGTCCCAGCTCGCGTCGCGGCTCGAGCCGCGCGGTGGCGACGTCGTGGGACGCCGCCGCGGAGGTCGTCGCGGAGGTCTCTGCCTGCCCGTCGCCGGTGCTCATGTCGGGTCACCCGTTCTTTCGATGTCAAGAGTCTTGATGTGGCTAGAGTTGTCGTCATGGCGAAGGACGAGGGCCGCCGCGACGACGTCGACGAGATCGTCGCTGCGTGGCGGCGGGAGCGACCGGACCTGGACCCCAGCCCGCTCGAGGTGCTCTCTCGCGTCTCGCGGCTCGCCCGGCGGCTGGACCTCGCACGAGGGTCCGCCTTCTCGGAGCACCTGCTCGAGGGCTGGGCGTTCGACGTGCTCTCCGCCCTGCGCCGCGCCGGCAAACCCTATGAGCTGTCGCCGGGACAGCTCGTGCAGCAGACGCTCGTGACATCGGGCACGATGACCAACCGCGTCGACCGGCTCGAGCGCAGCGGCTTGGTCGAGCGCCGTCCCGACCCGGGTGACCGGCGCGGCGTGCTCGTGCGACTGACTGCGGCGGGTCGCGACGTCGTCGATGCGGCGATGGCCGACCTCATCGAGCAGGAGAAGTCGCTGCTGTCGGAGCTCTCCCCCGGTGACCGGCAGGAGCTGGCCCGGCTGCTGCGTCAGATGCTGGCTCCGCTGGAGACCCGGCCGGGTGAGCCGTCGCTCTGAGCCGTGCATCACGGCTGGTCCTGCTGGAACTCCAGCCGGTTGCCCACGGGGTCACTCGTGTGGAAGCGGCCGCAGTCCGGGGATGGCGTCGTCCCACGTGACGGGCGCACCGGCGGCCTCGACCGCCGCCGCGAGCGCGTCCACATCGGCCACCGCCAGGCCGGGGTGCGCCTTGCGCGCCGGCGTGAAGCCCTCTTCGATGCCGACGTGGATCTCGGCGCCACCCGCGCGGAACCACGCCCCTCCGCGGGCCCGGAGCAGCTCCGGCTTCGGGATCTCGGTCATGCCGAGCACGCCGACGTAGAAGCCCCGCACGGCGTGCTCGCACCCAGCCGGACCCGACACCTGTACGTGGTGCAGTCGCATCTCCATGGAGAGAAAGTATCTTGATATCAAGATACTTTCAACCCCTGATCGTCGTCGGAGGGATCCGCTCAGCCAGCGAGCTCGGCGGCCTCGAGCCACTCCAGCTCGAGCACCTCCCGTTCCTGCGCGACCTCGCGCAGACTCGCACTGAGCTCGGCCAGGGCGGTGGGATCCGTCGCCTTCTCCACCATGTCGGCGTGCAGCCGCTCCTCCCGCTCCGCGAGACGGCTCAGCTGCTTCTCGACGCGTGCCATCACCTTGCGCGCCTCACGCAGCTGGGCGGCGGTGGCGGAGGCCGGCGCGGTCGGCTGCGGCTGCGGTGGGGTCAGTGGCGCCCGCTGCCGAGGCGGCGCGGGGCCGGCCGGACGGCATACCGCCCGGGGGTGCGGCCGGCGCGGGACGGGAGCGTGCGGCGGCGCGGAGGCGGAGGTACTCCTCGACGCCGCCCGGCAGGTCGCGCAGGTGGCCGTCGCCGAGCAGGGCGAGCTGGTGGTCGCAGGCCCGCTCGAGCAGGTAGCGGTCGTGGGAGACGACGATGAGCGTGCCGGCCCAGCCGTCGAGGACGTCCTCGAGCGAGGTCAGCGTCTCGATGTCGAGGTCGTTGGTCGGCTCGTCGAGGATGAGGACGTTGGGCTCGGTCAGGAGCAGGCGGGTCAGCTGAAGCCGCCGACGTTCCCCGCCGCTGAGGTCGCTGACGCGGGCCTGCTGGCGACCGCCGGGGAAGCCGAGGCGCGTCGCGAGCTGGCCGGCGCTGATCTCCTTGCCGGCCAACGTCGTCCACTGCTTGACGTCCTCGATGGCCTCGATGACGCGCCACTGCTCGAAGCGCTCGAGCTCACGGACCTCCTGGGTGAGGAAGGCGATGGCGACGGTCTTGCCGATCTTGCGGCGACCGGAGGCGAGCGGGATGTCACCAGTCAGGGCCTGCAGGAGCGTGGACTTGCCGGCGCCGTTGACGCCGACGATCCCGACCCGCTCGCCCGGGGCGAGACGCCAGGTGACGCCGTCGAGCAGCCGGCGCTGCCGCGGCGGGTCGCCGACGACAACGACGGCGTCCTCGAGGTCGAGGACGTCCTTGCCGAGGCGGCGGCTGGCGAAGGAGGCGAGCTCCACGCTGTTGCGTGGCGCCGGCTCGTCGGCGATGAGCGCGTTCGCGGCCTCGATGCGGAACTTCGGCTTGCTCGTGCGGGCTGGGGGGCCGCGCCGCAGCCAGGCGAGCTCCTTGCGCATCAGGTTCGACCGCCGGTCCGCGGCCAGCCCCGCGAGCCGGTCACGCTCGGCCTTGGCGAGGACGTACGCGGCATACCCGCCCTCGAAGGCGGTGACACCGCCCGACTCGACCTCCCACGTCAGCGTCGCGTAGGCGTCGAGGAACCAGCGGTCGTGCGTGATCGCGGCGGTGGCGTTGCCCGGGTCGGGGACGCTGGGTCGCGAGGTGGTGCGCGAGCCAGGCGACGCCCTCGACGTCGAGGTGGTTGGTCGGCTCGTCGAGCAGGAGCAGCTCCGGGTCCTCGACGAGCAGCCGGGCGAGGGCGAGACGGCGGCGCTCGCCGCCGGACTTGGGTCCGACGAGCTCGTCGAGACCGCCCATGCCCTCTGCGCCGATGCCGCCGAGCAGCCCCTCCAGCACGTCGCGGATGCGCGCGTCACCGGCCCATACGTGCTCCGGCCGGTCGCCGAGCACCGCCTCGCGCACCGTCCACGCCGGGTCAAGGGCGTCGACCTGCGACAGCATGCCGATCCGGATGCCGTCGGCACCGCCCAGCTTCGTGATGCGGCCGGAGTCCGCCTCCTGCAGCCCCGCCATGACGCGCAGCAACGTCGACTTGCCGCCGCCGTTGACGCCGACGACGCCGATGCGATCGCCCGTGAGCACGCCGAGACTGACCTCGTCGAGGACGTGGGTCGTGCCGAAGACGAGCGAGACGCGCTCGAGCGAGATGAGGTTGGCCATCGCTGACAGACCCTATGCCGTCCCCCGATCGAGAGAGCATTCCGTCCCGCACGATCGAAAGAGCGATCCGTCCCGCACGATCGAAAGAGCAATCCGTCCCTCCTTTTCGGCTGAGCTCACGAGCGCTGGCAGCTGGCCGCCGGACGGACTGCTCTTTCGATCGGGACGGATCGCTCTTTCGATCGTGGGGAAGTCGTTGCTCACTCGGTGGTGCGGGGGCCGTTCACGACGTGCGCACCGTGCACGGGGCCCTTGGCCCGGCGCAGGTCGCGGCAGAGGTCTGCGGCGGCGAGGGACACGGACAGGTCGAGCGCTGCCTCGTGGCTCTCGGTGAGGAACGCCACGGTCGGTCCGGAGCCCGAGACGACGCCACCGAGCGCGCCGAACTCGACGCCGGCGTCACGCAGCTCACGCAGGTCTGGCCGCAGGGAGAACGCCGCGGGCTCGAGGTCGTTGTGCAGCGCTGCGCCGAGGGCGGCGGGGTCACCGCTGCGCAGGGCGGCCATGAGCTCCGAGCTCACCTGCGGGTCGGGCACGCGGTCGGCTCCCTTCCGCGCGCGCAGCCGGTCGCACTCGGCGTAGACGGCCGGAGTGGGCAGCCCCTCGTCGCTGATCGCGAAGACCCAGTGGAAGGTGCCCCGCGCCAGCACGGGCGCGAGCCGGTCACCACGGCCGGACCCCATCGCGTTGCCACCGGTCAGCGGGAACGGCACGTCGCTGCCCAGGCGAGAGGCGAGGTCGGACAGCTCGTCGCGGGCGAGGCCCAGTCCCCACAGCTGGTCGCACGCCAGCAAGGTGGCGGCGGCGTCCGCCGACCCGCCCGCCATCCCTCCGGCGACCGGGATGTCCTTGTCGATGCGGATCGAGAGCGCCTCCTCGATGTCCCACTGCTCAGCCACCAGGCGGGCCGCGCGCAGGGCGAGGTTGTCGCCGTTGGTGGGGGTCAGGGCGGCATACGGGCCGGCGGCGACGACCTGCCACTCGTCCCAGCGGGTCACCGAGATCTCGTCGTGCAGCGAAACGGCCTGGAACACCGTGGCGAGGTCGTGATAGCCGTCGGCGCGGCGCGGTCCGACCCGCAGCTCGAGGTTGACCTTCGCCGGCGCACGGACGGTGACCGCTCCGGGCGCGGTCGGGGCGACGGTCATGCGGTCACCCTACGTGCCGGGCCGTTCGAGGGCGGCTGCTGCCTCGGCGATCCGTGCGAAGGCCAGAACGTCGAGCTGTTCGCCGCGCGTGCGTGGCTCCACCCCGGCCGCGACGAGAGCGGCCTCGGCCCGCACGGCCGACCCGGCCCATCCCGCAAGGGCGGCGCGCAAGGACTTGCGGCGCTGGGCGAAGGCGGCGTCGATGCACCCGAAGACCTGCTCCCGGCTGGCGGTCGTCTTGGGAGCTTTGCGCCTGAGCAGCGACACGAGTCCCGAGTCGACGTTGGGCGCCGGCCAGAACACGTTGCGACCGACCTTGCCGGCGAGCTCGACATCGGCGTACCAGGCTGCCTTGACGCTCGGCACGCCGTACGTCCTGCTGCCCGGGCGCGCGGCCAGTCGCTCGGCCACCTCGAGCTGCACCATGACGAGCACGCGCTCGATGCTCGGGAAGTGCTGGAGGAAGGAGAGCACCACCGGCACGGAGATGTTGTAGGGCAGGTTGGCGACGAGCGCGGTGGGGTCGGGACCGGGCAGCTTCGTCACCGTCAGCGCGTCGGCGGCGACGAGCCTCAGACGCTCGACGTTGCCGGGCTGGAGTGAGGCTCACGGTCTCCTCGAGTGCGCCCGCGAGCCGCGGGTCGACCTCGACGGCCGTGACGAGCCGCACGACCGGCAGCAGTGCCAGCGTCAGGGAGCCGAGTCCGGGGCCCACCTCGACGACGACGTCGTCAGGGCCCACACCCGCCACCCGGACGATCTTGCGCACCGTGTTGGGGTCGATGACGAAGTTCTGCCCCCACTGCTTCGTCGGGCGCAGCTCGAGCCGCTCGGCGAGCGCCCGCACCTGAGCCGGCCCGAGCAACGCCGTGTCGGGCACCGCGGCCACGCTGTCGGCGTCGCCCTTCTTCGTCATGCCCACACCCTAGGGCCCCGATCGAAAGAGCAATCCGTCCGATCGAAAGAGCAATCCGTCCCCGGTCTGCGCGACGGCGCCGCAGCGCTTCGGGGGACGGATTGCTCTTTCGATGGGCGGGCGGATTGCTCTTTCGATCGGTGTGAGCGTCAGGCTCGGGCGCTCAGGCGCAGCCCCACGGGCTCGTGCCGCTGGTGGCGTAGAGCCGGTTGGCCACGGTGATCTGCTCGGCGCGCGACGCCAGGTCGGCGCGCGGGGCGAAGTCGGTGCCGCCGGCGCCGACCCACGTGCCCTGCGCGAACTGCAGGCCGCCGTAGTAGCCGTTGCCGGTGTTGATGGACCAGTTGCCGCCGGACTCGCACCGGGCGATGGTGTCCCACATCGACGCGCGGGCCAGGTTGATGCCTGCCCCAGAGGTGGAGCCGCCGCTTGTCGTGGTGGGAGTCGGCGTCGTGCGAGTCGTCGTCCTGGGAGCGGTCGTCGTGGTGCTCGTCGCCGCGCGGGGAGCAGGTCGCTTCTTCGTGCCGACGAGCACCACGGCGTCGACGGGCTGCTTCGTGACGGTGGAGGCCACGACCTTGACCCCGACGACCTTGCCGTCCTTGAGGGTGCGGCGCTCGGTGATGGTCCGCACGCCGGCCACGCCCTTCGTCTCGACCCTGGTCTGGTTGGTGTAGAGCGCGGACGACTTCTTGTTCGTCGTCGAGTAGCCGATCCGCTCGGTGCGCTTGACGTCCTTGGTCGTGAAGCGCTCGACGGCGATCTTGGCGCCGGTCCGCAGCCGCGTGCTCACGGCCGGGTTCACCTTGTCGGCCTTGCCGAGTTTGACTCCGAGCTGGCTCAGGGCCTCGCCGACGGTCGTGGCGGTGATGGTCTTCGTCGTCGTCTTGCCGTCGACGGTCACCGTGACGGCCTTGGGCGTCACGACGGTCAGGGCCAGGCCCTGGCGGCTGATGGACTGCGAACGCGACACCGACAGGCGAGCGCCTTCGCCACGCAGGCCGAGCGCGAGGAGCGCGCCGTCCACGGTGGTCTCGGTCGTGTTGACCGTGCGGATCTGGCCGTCCACGGTCAGGGTCAGGGTCCGGGCGTACTTGACGACGACCGAGTCACCGTCGTGCAGCGCCTCGTCCACGGCCGGGACGACGACGTCGCCCGCCCTGACCGCGATGCCCTTGCTGTCGAGCAGGTCACCGACGGTGGCTCCGAAGACGTGGGTCTGCCTGGTTGTGCCGTCGACCGAGAGGTTGACGGCCTTGTCGAGCTGGGTGGCGCCCACGGCTCCACCCGTCAGGATGACGGCGGCACCGGTGGCGGCGATGATCTTGAGGTTGCGAGAAAGCACTGCACTCCGAAGGTCGAAAGTTCCGGGTGCCACGCGCTCTCGATCGCTCCTCCTCACGTCATCGGGGGGAGGTCGGATGCGGGGCAGCAGCCGGCCAACAGTCCACCAATGTGGCGGATGACCAAGCAAAGGTCAAATTTCGGTAACGGCGGGCGCCTTCGATGGACGGACGCGCCCGGAGTGCGCTAGGCAGTCTGCCCCACTCGCCGACCGTCCCAGGGACCGTAGACCCGTTCGCTGTTGTCGGACACCGCGCGGCACAGCGTCGGCACGTCGAGGTTGAGCACGCCGGCCATCGCCCGGAGCGTGACAGGCACGAGGAACGACGCGTTCGTCGCCCCCCGGTGGGGTGATGGCGCGAGGTAGGGCGCGTCGGTCTCGACGAGCACCCGGTCGAGCGGGATGGCCGTGAGGGCGTCCCGCAGGTGGCGGGCGTTCTTGAAGGTCACCGTCCCCGCGAAGCTGAGGTAGTAGCCGCGCGCGACGCACTCGCGGGCCATGGTCAGGTCGCCGGAGAAGCAGTGCAGCACCGTGTGCTCGGGGGCGCCCTCCTCGTCGAGGAGGCGCAGCACGTCCTCGTGAGCGTCACGGTCGTGGATCTGCAGCGCCTTGCCGAGCCGCTTCGCCAGGGCGATGTGCCAGCGGAAGGCGTCCTGCTGGATCGGCACGCCCTCGGGACCGGTGCGGAAGTAGTCCAGCCCGGTCTCACCGATGCACCGGACCCGCTCATGCGCAGCGCAGCGCTCGACCTCGGCATACGCCTCGTCCAGTCGTCCATCAGCCGCCAGCCGTGGAACTTCGTTGGGGTGCAAGGCGATTGCGCCGATGAGGGCCGTATGCCGTTCGATGGCGTCCATCGTGAAGCTGATCCCCTCGAGGTCGCAGCCGACCTGCACGAGCCGCGTGACACCGACCGCCGCAGCGCGCTCGACCGCCTCGGCGAGCTCGAACGGGTCGTCTCCCTCGCGGGTGATGTCGAGGTGGACGTGGTTGTCGACGACGTCGATCGGCAGCGGGTCGGGGGCTCGCTCGGGCAGGCCCCGGTGCCCCGAGCCGTGTGGGCTCATGCGGACCGTTCCCCGGGCGTGCGGCTCTGCACGGGGTGGGGGGCGGCGGGGTCGGGGGTGCCGGGGTCGGGGATACCGGCGTCAGGGGTGCCGGGGTCGGCGAGCCGCGCGCGCTCGTCGGCGATGACCTGCTCCGCGTCGAGCTTCACGAAGACGCCGGTCGGCTTGGCGATCCTCGCGCCCACGGTGACCGGCCGCGACTCCCACCTCGGGGTGGCCGAGTAGTCGCCGGTGATGACGGGGTAGGACCGCGACCCGATATCGAGGTCGTCCACCACCTCGATGCGCGGCATCGGCATCAGCTGCCCCTGCCCGCCGAGCACTGCGTGCACGCGGTTGGCCGCGTGCGGCAGGAACGGTGACATGAGGGTGTTGATGTCCGACACCGCCTGCACCAGCGTGTGCAGGATGGTGGCGAGCCGCTCCCGCTGGTCATCGCCCTTGAGCTTGAAGGGCTCCGTCCGGGAGACGTAGGCGTTGGCCTCACCGACGACGCGCATCACCTCCGCGAGCGCCGCCTTCTGGCGGTGACGCTCGAGGAAGGCCCCGACCGTGTCGAAGGCGCCACGGACGGTGGCCAGCAGCTCCTCGTCGACGGCCTCGACGGCATACGGCTGCGGGATCTCGCCGAAGCTCTTGGCGACCATCGTCGCCGTGCGCTGCACGAGGTTGCCCCAGCCCGCCACGAGCTCGCTGTTGTTGCGCTGCACGAACTCGGCCCAGGAGAAGTCGGCGTCCTGGCTCTCCGGGCCGGCGGCGCAGATGAAGTAGCGGATCGGGTCGGGGCCGTAGCGCGCGACGATGTCCTGCACGTAGATGACGTGCTTGCGTGACGTCGAGAACTGCCTGCCCTCGAGCGTCATGAACTCGGACGCGACGACCTCGGTCGGGAGGTTCAGCACACCGAGCTCCCCCGGCTCGCCCCCCTTGTCACCCCGGCCGGCGTAGCCGAGCAGCTCGGCCGGCCAGATCTGGGCGTGGAAGGTGATGTTGTCCTTGCCCTGGAAGTAGTAGGACACGGCGGACGGGTCGTTCCACCACTCGCGCCAGCGATCCGGCTCGCCGAGGCGACGGGCCCACTCGATCGATGCCGAGAGGTAGCCGATGACGGCGTCGAACCAGACGTAGAGCCGCTTGTTGGGGTTGTCCTTCCAGCCTTCGAGAGGGATCGGGATGCCCCAGTCGATGTCGCGCGTCATGGCCCGCGGGCGCACGTCCTGCAGGAGGTTCTTGCTGAACTTGATGACGTTGGGGCGCCACGTGCCGGAGGCCTCACGGCCGTCGAGCCACTCGCCGAGGGCCACGGCGAGGGCCGGCAGGTCGAGGAAGAAGTGCTGCGTCTCGACGAACTCGGGGGTCTCGCCGTTGATCTTGCTGCGCGGGTCGATCAGCTCGTCGGCGTCGAGCTGGTTGCCGCAGTTGTCGCACTGGTCGCCGCGCGCTTCGGGGAAGCCACAGATCGGGCAGGTGCCCTCGATGTAGCGGTCGGGCAGCGTGCGGCCCGTCGACGGGCTGATCGCACCACGGGTGGTCTGCTCGATCATGTAGCCGTTGGCGTGCACCTGCCGGAACATCTCCTGCACGACGGCGTAGTGGTTGCCCGTCGTCGTCCGCGTGAACAGGTCGTAGGACAGGCCGAGGTCGGCGAGGTCCTGGGCGATGACGGCGTTGTACTTGTCGACGAGCTGCTGCGGGTCCAGTCCCTCCTCCTCGGCAAGGACGAGGATCGGCGTGCCGTGCTCGTCGGTGCCCGAGACCATGAGCACGTGGTGGCCAGCCATCCGCATGTACCTGCTGAAGACGTCCGAGGGCACGCCGAAACCGGCCACGTGGCCGATGTGGCGCGGGCCGTTGGTGTACGGCCAGGCGACGGCAGACAGGACATGACTCATGCCGTGAATCCTAGGTGGGGGGCAGGTGGGGTCGCGAAGGAGATCTGGCGTCGGCCCCCTGGTAGGAGTAGGACGGATGGATGACCGATCACGTGGCACGGGCAGAAGTCATCGTCGAAGCGCACCAGTCCGACGTGTGGAGCGCGCTCACCGATCCCGAGCAGGTGCGCTCGTGGATGGCGGGAACCACTCTGACGACGGACTGGCAGGTGGGCAGCCCCATCACCTGGCAGGGCGAGATGAACGGCAGGCCCTACGAGGACAAGGGAGAGGTGCTCGAGTTCGAGGCCCCGAGTCGCCTGTCCATGACGCACTTCAGCCCGCTCATGGGGCAGGAGGACCGGCCGGAGAGCTACCACACCCTCACCTACACGCTGACTCCGACGAGGGACGGGCGCACCACCGTCGCGCTCGAGCAGGACGGCAACGAGTCCCAGGAGCAGGCCGACCAGTTCTCGCAGAACTGGCAGCAGATGCTCGAGGGGCTGAAGAGGACCGCCGAGTCCTGACTCGGACGCGGCACTCCAGACGTGCCGTGGCTCAGTCGGTGAAGTGCACCTCGAGCGTGATCGGCACGGCCTTGAGCGCCTGGCTGACGGGGCAGCCCTCCTTGGCAGCCTGCGCGGCCTCCTCGAACTGCTCGGCCGTCATGCCGGGCACCTTGCCGGTGACCGACAGAGCCACGCCCGTGATGCCGGTGCCGGGCACGAAGGTGACGGCCGCCTTCGTGTCGATGGCCTCGGGGGGGTTGCCGGCCTTCGCGAGGCCGAGCGAGAGCGACATCGAGTAGCACGTCGAGTGTGCGGCGGCGATGAGCTCCTCGGGGCTGGTCAGGCCGTTCGACTCGTTCGCGCGCGCCGCCCACGTGACGTCGTGGGTGCCCAGGTCGGACGACTCGAAGGTCACCCTGCCGGCGCCCTCCATGAGGGAGCCCTCCCAGTGGGCCGAGGCGTTGCGGATGGCTGCCATGTGCGGTTCCTCCAGTGAGATCGGTCGTGCGGTCGTCAGGGCGCCGCTCGTCGGCGCCGCCACCAGCCAAGCCGCTGGCAACGGCGCTGACAAGGGCTGCCCTCAGCCGTTGGCCACCGCCGCGTCGTAGAGCGCCTTCTTGGACAGGCCGGTTCGCGCCGCAACGTCAGCCGCCACGTCCTTGAGCCGCTCCCCTGCGGCCACCCGCTGCCGTATGCCGTCCAGGGCGTCCTCGACGGTCGTCACCACCCGCTCGGCGCCGCCCACGACGACCGTGATCTCGCCCCGGACTCCGGGGGCGGCCCAGGCGGCGAGCTCGGCGAGCGTGCCGCGCCGCACCTCCTCGTAGGTCTTCGTCAGCTCCCGGCAGACCGCCGCGCGGCGGCTGGGGCCGAAGGCCTGGGCCATGGCCTCGAGCGTCTCCGCCAGCCGGTGGGGAGCCTCGAAGTAGACGAGGGTGCGTCGCTCCTGCGCCGCGTCGGCCAGCACACGGGACCGCTCCCCGGCCTTGCGCGGCAGGAAGCCGTCGAAGGCGAAACGGTCGACGGGCAGGGCCGACACGGCGAGGGCCATGAGCACCGCGCTCGGGCCGGGCACGCAGGTGACGCGCACGCCGGCCTCCACCGCAGCGGCGACGAGCCGGTAGCCGGGGTCCGAGACGGACGGCATACCGGCGTCGGTGACGACCACGACCCGCTCCCCCGCGACGAGCCGCTCGACCAGCTCGGGGGTGCGCGAGGCCTCGTTGTGCTCGTGGTAGCTGAGGATGCGGCCCGACACCGTCACCTCCAGCGTCGTCATCAGCCGCTTGAGCCTGCGGGTGTCCTCGGCCGCGATGACGTCCGCGGTGCGCAGCTCCTCGGACAGCCGCGGGGCGGCGTCGCGCGGGTCGCCGATGGGGGTCGCCGCGAGGACGAGGGTGCCGGTGGCCATGCGCCCATCCTCGCAGCGCCGTCGGCATCGCCGCCGGCATCGCGCCGGCATCGCCCCCGGCATCGCCGCCGGGGCTGCGCAACACCGGCTGACGTTGGTCGAGTGGCCGCGCGGGACTCGAAGCCGGCCCGCGGCGCACTGGTGCGGTCAGCCGTCCGGTGCGGCCATCCCGGTGGCGCGGAGCATCCGTCCTGCCTGGTCACGCATGATGTCGCGCAGCTCGGGTGGGCCCTGCACCGTCATCTCCCACGGCAGCGCGCCGAGGTGCATGGCCATGGCGCCGAGGTGGTTGCCGCCGGCCTCGAAGATGCAGTGCGACCGGCCGTCGGCGATGACGGTGCCCACGGACGCCGGCACGTGCTTCTCCACGACCGACCGCGGGGCATGGATGCGCACGCGCGCCACATGGTCGTAGGGGTCGCGGGTGATCGAGCGACGCACGTGCTCGGCGGCGTCGGGCGCCTGCCGCGGCCTGAACCGCCAGCCCCGCGACGCGACGTCGGTCATCCGGTCGAGGCGGAAGGTGCGCCAGTCGTCGCGGTCGAGGTCGTAGGCCATGAGGTACCAGCGACGTCCCGTCGCGACGAGGCGGTACGGCTCGACGCGGCGTTCGCCGGAACCGCGCGGACCGGCATACGTGAATGTCACGCGCTCGGTCTCACGGCAGGCCTTGGCGAGCACGAGCAGCGTCGCGGCGTCGACGGGGGCCACCGCGCTGTCGAGCGTCACGGTCGCCTCGTGGATGGCCTCGACCTGCGAGCGCAGCCGTGACGGCAGCACCTGGTCGAGCTTGGCGAGCGTGCGCACGGCGGCCTCGCCGAGCCCCTCCACGGTGCCTCCGGCGGCCAGTCGGAGGCAGACCGCGATGGCGACGGCCTCGTCGTCGTCGAGCAGGAGCGGTGGCAGGCGGCGACCTGCTCCGAGCTGGTAGCCGCCGCCGGACCCGTGGGCAGCGTTGACGGGGTAGCCGAGCTCACGCAGGCGGTCCACGTCGCGGCGCACGCTGCGGGTCGTGACGCCGAGGCGGTCGGCGAGCTCGGTGCCGCTCCACACCGGTCGACTCTGCAGCAGGTCGAGCAGGCGCAGCACGCGTGCGGTCGTGCCGCCGCCGCTCTCGGTCAAGGACATGCCACGAGTCTGACACTCTCTTAGGACAGATTCTGTCCTATATGGGTGCGACCATCGAATCATGACGCAGACGACGAAGACCATCGACTGGACCGCGACCCTCGTCGAGCAGGCCGACTGGCACTGGCAGCACCAGCTGCGAGCTCGGTTCGAGGGGCTCACCGACGAGGAGTACCTCTGGGCGCCGACCCCCGGCGCCTGGAGCATCCACCCGCGCAGGCAGGGCAACACCGAGTTGCAAGGCGGCGGGGGTGAGTGGACGATCGACTTCGCCTACCCCGAGCCAGTGCCCGCACCGGTCACGACGATCGCGTGGCGGCTCGCTCACATCATCGTGGGCGTCCTCGGGGCACGGGCGCAGAACCACTTCGATGGTCCGGAGGCCGACTACCAGACCTTCGACTACGCCGGCACGGCAGACGCCGCCCTCGCCCAGCTGGACGCCGCGTATGCCGCGTGGTTCGACGGCGTCCGCGGCTGGGGAGAGCACGATCTGGCCGAGCCGTGCGGCCCGTCCGAGGGGCCCTACGCCGAGTTCTCCCGCGCCACGCTCGTGCTTCATATCAACCGCGAGCTGATCCACCACGGGGCCGAGATCGCCCTGCTGCGTGACCTCTACGCCCACCGCAACGACTGAGAGAACGAGGAAGCACGCCATGGCTGCACACGTCCCACCCGTCGCCGACGAGCGAGAGAACCTCATCGCCTACGTCGACCAACAGCGCGACGCCTTCGCGTCCGTCTCCTACGGCCTCACCGAGGAGCAGATCCGGCTCGCCCCGACCGCGGGCACGCTCAGCATCGGCGGCCTCATCAAGCACGTCACGACGTGCGAGCGAGGCTGGACCGAGCGGATGGCGGCGGCTCCTGCGGCTCCGGCGCCGCCCGACGAGTCGCTCGGCAAGCGTGCCCAGGCCTGGGGGGAGGACTTCCGCGTCACCGACGACGACACGCTCGAGTCGCTCCTCTCCGCGCTCTCGGCCCAAGGCGAGGTGACGCGCGAGGTGCTCCGGCGCGTAGACCTCGCGGCCGCGGTGCCCGTGCCGCGCGACGCGCCGTGGTTCCCCAAGGACGTCGAGGCGTGGTCGGTCCGGTGGGTGGCTGGGCACCTCGTCGAGGAGCTCGCACGCCACGCAGGGCACGCTGACATCATCCGTGAGTCCATCGACGGAGCGACGATGTACGAGCTGCTCGCAGCGCGCGAGGGCTGGCCCGAGACCGAGTGGCTCAAGCCCTGGCGGCCGGCGCCGGAGCGGACGCACTGACGGCGAGCCGACCGACGACCTGGATGACCTGGGCAATGACCTGGGCGACAACCTGAACGATGACCGGCGCGAGCGCCATTGCAGGACACAGGGTGCGCTAACTGCAGCGCGCAAGGCGAAGGGCCCTTGGGAGTATGAGTCTCAAGGGCCCTTCTGGGGATCGGTCGATGTGACGCTCCCGATCGACTGCTCTTCTGCTCCGGTCCCGGTCGCCTCGTCACCCGGCTTCCGCGGTGGGTTGCCCCGCCGTGTGGACCCTCGTTTCCGAGCCGTCCCGCTCTCCCCGAGGGGAGGGCGTGAGAGATTTCTATCCGCCCCGGAGGAGGGTCCGCAAGGCTTGACGAGAACTATTTTCCCGCTCCACAGCCGCTCGGCGTGTCGTCCACAGTGGGGAGATGGTTCTCCACACCACCGCGCCCCGGGTGCACAGCTTGTGCACCGGATCTGTGGACGACTGCCCTAAGAGCGCTGGGCGGCTGTGTCGTCGAGAACCTCACGGAGTACAGCGATTCCCGCCGCCGCGGCACTCGCGCGGGCGACGTCGCCCAATGCGGCATAGGCCTGCTCCGCATCGGCGAGCGACTGCACCTCGGCCTCGACGACGGCTCGCTCCTCTGTCGCACCGAGCACCCGACGCTGCACCTCGGTCGCTCCCACCCCGAGCGCCGCACCAGCGACGTCTGATGAGCCCGTGGCCACTGGCTGATCCGCGACGGACACTGCCTCGGCGTTCTCGAGCGCTGCCACCGCCGAGCGCAGCACCGCTGCGGCTCCACGATCCCGCTCGCGGATCGCGACCGTCAGTCGGGAGCGCAGGGCATCGCGGAGCACGGAGGACATCTGCCGACCGTAGGCCGCGCAGCCGCTTGTCCGCCAAAGGTTTTCGGGCCAGTGGTCAGTCAGCGCAGGGAACGGCGGATCCGCCTCAGCGTGGGCCTTGTCCGAGGAGGCGCTCCTGCAGAAAGGTGACGACACGGTCGACTGCATCGGGGTGGCGATGGTCGGTCAAGGTGGCGTGTCCGTGGCCGTCGAGCTCGACCCGGATGAACGCATCCCCGAGGAGGTCGGTGAGGGTGTCGAAGCGCGTGCCGGTCACCCAGTCGTGGCGGTAGCGCACCCCCAGCACAGGGCATCCCTGTGCAGCTCGGTGCGCGACGGCGGCGAGGTCGTCGTCCGAGAGATTGACGTCGGCGGCCCGGCGCCTGCCGATGGGCAGGGGCGTGGCCGGCTGCGCCACGACCGGGGCGACCACCGCGGGGTCGACCATCATCGCGAGCGCGAAACCGCCCGTGACGCACATGCCCACGGCTCCGACGCCGGGTCCCCCGGTCTCCGCGTGGAGCGCGCGCGCCAGGCTGCGCAGCCACGCCGCCAGAGGGGCCGTGACCCCGGTCCCGAACATCGTGAACTCACGAGTCACGCAAAGCCGCGGGATGACGAGCGCCCCCTCGTGCCGTCGTGGCGGCGCGTGGGCACTTCCGAAGAGGTGCGGCATGACCACCGTGAAGCCGTGCTCGACGAGCTCGTCACCGAAGGCGATCACCTCGGGAGTGAGCCCGGGACTCTCGTGCATGACGATGACTCCCGGCCCGTCACCGCGGCGGTAGGTCGGGTAGTCGAAGTCATCCGCCGCGTGGCGTCCGGGCGTCCACCCGCCGAGCTGGCTCATGGCGTCACTCCTGCCTCGCTACGGACGGTTGCACTCTCCCGGCCTCAGCCAGGTGGTGGTCCGCCAAAAGTACAGTGGCGCCATGACGCCACGCCGGTATGCCGGTTCGTTCGCCCCGTCGGAAGCCGACCCGACGGCGGTCGTCGAGCCCGCGGCACGGCGTGCTCTCGGCCTCGAGACGGTGCTCGTGCTCGGAGTCAGCCTGGGCGCCTCGGCGATCTGGGCGATCCTGTCGATCATCGAGAAGCTCACCCGGCCGGTGCCACTCTCGCAACAGACCACGGCGATGAACCAGTCGGCGACGCCCGGGCGACCGTGGCTGGACCTCGCCTACCAGCTCGTCGGGATCGCCCTGCCGCTCGTCGCGGTCGCGCTGGCGCTCTATCTGATGAACCACATCCACAGGCCGGCCGCCGACGTGCGCGCCGGTCGCTTCATCGGGCTGGACCGCACCGAGCCGGCGCGCGACCTGCTGCGCGGGCTCGGGCTGGCAGCGCTCATCGGACTGCCCGGGCTCGCCTTCTACTTCTTCGCCAAGGCGATCGGCATCAACACCCAGATCTCCGCCGCCAACCTCGAAGCCGTGTGGTGGTCGGGGCCGGTGCTCGTGCTCGCGGGCATCGAGAACGCCGTGCTCGAGGAGGTCATCATGGTCGGCTACCTCTACACGCGGTGGCGCCAGATCGGCTGGTCCTGGCCCCTCGTCATCGGACTGTCTGCCCTGGTGCGCGGGTCCTACCACCTCTACCAGGGCTTCGGCGGCTTCGCCGGCAACATCGTCATGGGACTGGTCCTCGGGCTGGTCTTCGTGCGGACGAGGCGCGTCATGCCGCTCGTCGTCTGCCACTCGATCCTCGACATCGTGGCCTTCGTGGGTTACGCCGTGCTCAAGGCGCGCGGCATCAGCATCTGAGCGGGAGCACGACGATCCCACCGTTGGGCACGGCTTTGGCGCCAAGGACGAGCCGCGCGGACGAGGCTGGCGCCGCCTCGCTGAGCCGCCCCGCCCCACCCAGGCCTGCCCAGCGACACTGCATACACTCTCGCCCATGAACTCGGCCCGGCAGGTGCGCGCTCGCCTGCTCGGGGACCCGGCCGACGACTACCGCCTGAGCCGACGCACGTCCGGTCACATCGCGTGGCTCGGGTGGGGCGGCCCGCTCTTCTTCATGCTCGTCGGGGGCATCCTGCGCTTCTGGCACGTCGGCGCGCCGCACCAGCTGGTCTTCGACGAGACGTACTACGTCAAGCAGGGCTGGTCGATGGTCCTGTTCGGCTTCGAGATGAAGAACGACGACCTGCTGCAGGAGGCTCAGCAGGTCGACCAGCACTTCACCGCCAACGACCCGATGATCTACGGCACCCAGGGTGACTTCGTGGTCCATCCGCCTGTCGGCAAGTGGCTCATCGGCTTGGGTGAGGTGCCCTTCGGCATCCTCAACTCCATGGGCTGGCGCTTCTCGGTGGCTCTCTTCGGCACGATCTCGATCCTCATGATCGGCCTCATCGCCCGGCGCCTCTTCCGTTCCGACCTGCTCGGCACCGTCGCCGCCGCGCTCCTCGCGTTCGAGGGCCACCACTTCGTGCACTCGCGCACGGGCCTGCTCGACATCTTCGTCATGTTCTTCGGGCTCGCCGCCTTCGGTGCGCTCCTCATCGACCGCGACCGGGCCCGGGAGGTCCTCGCCCGTCGCGTCGGTGACCGACCCCGGGCCGCCACCTCCTACCTCGGGCCGTGGCTCGGGTGGCGACCGTGGCGGTGGGTCGCTGGCGCCCTGCTCGGACTCTCCGCTGGGGTCAAGTGGTCGGGCCTCTACTTCGTCGTCGCCTTCGGGCTGCTCACGGTGCTGTGGGATCTGGGTGCTCGCCGGGCGGCTGGTGTCCGCGGCTGGACGGCCGGGACCGCGGCCAAGGACGCACCGTTCGCGTTCGTGCAGCTCGTCGGCGCCGCCCTGCTCGCCTACCTCGTCAGCTGGACGGGTTGGATCTTGACGCAGGGCGGGTCGTTCCGCACGTGGGCGCAGTCCAACCCCACCACGCACACCTGGTTGCCCGACTGGTGGCGCTCGCTGTGGGCCTACCACCAGCAGATGTACGCCTCGACCCAGTCGATCAACACGCCCCACCCCTACCAGACGAGCCCGTGGTCGTGGTTGATCCAGGGTCGACCCACGTCGTTCTTCTACCAGGGGCCGAAGCAGGGGGCCGACGGCTGCCTCGTCGAGCAGTGCAGCAAGGCGATCACGTCGATCGGCACGGTGTCGATCTGGTGGGGCGCCACGCTCGCCATCTTCGTCCTGCTCTTCACGTGGGCACTGCGCCGCGACTGGCGAGCCGGCGCGATCCTCTGTGGGCTGGCGGCCGGGTACCTGCCGTGGTTCGTCCTCTCCGGACGCACCATCTACTCCTTCTACGAGGTCGCGTTCGTGCCGTGGGTCGTGCTCTCCTGCGTCTACGTGCTCGGCCTCATCGTCGGTGGCCGTGGCGCCTCGCCGGCCCGTCGACGGGTCGGCTACGGGGTCATCGGCGCCTTCATGGTGCTGACGATCGGCTTGTTCGCCTACTTCCACCCGATCTACGTCGCCGACGTCATCCCGCTGCGCGACTGGCAGGCCCGGATGTGGTTCCCGAGCTGGGTGTGAGGCACCTCGGGCAGGCCGGCACCGGTTGCGTATGCCGTCAGGCGTGGTGTTAGCATTCACGCGCACCAAGGGGCTGTGGCGCAGTTGGTAGCGCGTCTCGTTCGCAATGAGAAGGTCCGGGGTTCGAATCCCCGCAGCTCCACCAGTCAGAAACCCCGTCCCACCTGCGGAAACTCGCCGGAGGGGGCGGGGTTCTCGCTTTGTCATCCGCCCGTCTCCCGCCGATGTGTCCCCCCGGTGTCCCCCGGGGTCACATTGAGCCTCGCCAGACCGACCAGATCCGCGCCGGTTCGGAGGAAGTGCAGGTAGCGACGCGCGAGCCTCCGACCTCCCCAGGCCCGTCCAGGCGAGGTCACGCGCGAAGTTTCACTCACATGCCGAGGAGCGCTTGTTCCCAAGGGTGTGAGGATGTTCTGCATGATCGACGTGGACCTGCCCGAAGACAAGGCCGTCCCTGAACTCACTCGATCCTTCGCCGCTTGCATGGCGTCGGTGACGGAGACGCCCGTTGCAGAGGTGCCGCAGCCGTCGGCAGACCTCCCAGGGGCAATCGCATACTGGCGCAGTTGGCTCGCCGGTCGGGGTGCAGGGTTGGTGACGCTGGCGAAGCCAGCAGCGTTCCAGTGGCCGGGGTACTGGCTGGCCGTGCTGGGGCGGCCAGGGCCACGCCGGAGCCGTGATGACGGCACGGCGGTGTTGATGTTCGGCACTCCGTCAGGGGTCGTGCTGAGTCCCCAGGACCCGAGCTCGCTGGGTCGCGCTGCGACCGACCTCCCGATTCGGGAGGGCTACGTCGTCTCTGGCCTCGACCCGGCTCCCCTCGAACGCGCGTCCGCGCTGCCGCATCTGTTGGGCACGGTCGAGGCGATCGCATTGGCGGAACGCGCCACCGGCGACATGCAGACGGTTGACCGTGCAAACGCGCTCGCCGAGCGCGGGCTGGACGGTGACCGCTACGCCGCGAAAGCGGGCACCTTCACCCCCGCCGACGACACGGCCCGCGGCTATGACCTCACCTTGATCGAGGCTGAAGTGCTCGAAAGTCTCACGTTGCCCGAGGGGCGCGCCCTCGGGTTCGCGGAGGCACGGCGGAACATCGTCACGCGTGGGATTGACCTCAACGCGCTGGTCGGGCGACGCTTTCGAGTGGGCGACGTTGAGTGCCTCGGGCAACGCCTCTGCGAACCGTGCTCGCACCTAGAGCGCCTCACCACCAGGGGGACGCTCCGCGGACTGATCCACGGCGGCGGCCTCCGCGCCGATGTCCTCAGCGATGGAGTGATAAGCACCGGCGACCTGATCGAGACAATCCAGTAGAGCTGCGATCCGGTCAACGGCTCGAACGACGCTCGTGCCGCTCTTTGCATAAGGGAGCCGGTTCGAGCACGTTGGGCGTGCGGGTCAACCTGGCAGCGTCTCGAGGAAAGCGCTCACTCGTTCGATTGCCAGCCGCGCGCTCTCCTCGTCGTAGTCCGGGTGACCCGGCTCGGCGAAGAGGTGGCCCGACCCCGGATAGACGAAGAGCTCGGCGCCGGGCACCTCGGCGACATACTCCGCCTCCGCCTCCAGCTCCCGCCACGGGTCAGCCTCGCTCAGGTGCGCCTGAGAGGGGACGCCTGCGGGCCAGGTGGCCTCCCACCACGACGGGGCGATCGCCCCGTAAAGGAAGAACGCACCCCGGGCGCCCGGGCGGGCGAGGACCTGCTCGGCCGCCCGCGCTGCACCCATTGACATCCCGCCATACACCAGCTCGAAGCCCATGCCGGAGACGAACTCGGCCGCCAGGGCGGCGAAGGTTTCCTCGCCCACGGCGTCGGCGTACGCGACCCCGTCGTGGACGTCGGTGAAGGTCCGGCCGTCGAAGAGGTCCGGGGTGTGTACGGTGTGGCCATCGCTCCGCAGTCGGTCGGCGAACGCGAGCACCCCATCGGTCAACCCGCCCGCGTGGTGGAACAGCACGATCTCGGCCATTGACGCAATGTACAAGGACCGCTGCTGCCCTCGCGGCGCGATGTTTCGGCTGATGCCGCGTTGGGGGCGGCTACGCTCGCCCGATCATGTCGCTGGACGGCCATCGCGGGTCAACTGGCTGGCGGCAAGGTTGCACCGCCGTGTCGACGAACCTGGTCAAGGTCTCCATCGGGATCTCGACTGCCGGGGACCTGGAAACGTCGCCCTGTGACCCCCTGGCACGGCGCTCATCAAGCATGCGGTTGCCGGAATTGCCGTGGAGGGGAATCACGTTGGGCGGCGGAAGTCGGTGACTTCGGGCAGCTTCTCGAACCCTGCCGATACGTATGCCGCCACGCCGGCGGCGTTGCTGCTGGGGGTGCACACTGTTGCACTTGACGATCCCAACTGCTGGAGGGCGGCGGCCGCTGCCAAGGTGATGGCGCGACCGTGCCCGCGCCCGCGGTGATCCCGATGTGCGCCCAGCGGTTCGATCAACCCGGGGCGCTCCCGCCCAGCCGACCACACTGTCGTCGCTGCGACTGCGTTGCCGGCATCGTCGTATCCGACAAGGCAGCGAGCTCGACGGTACGCCGAGGTCGCCGACATCGCGCGCCAGCGCTCCAGAGTGAAGGTCGAGTTCGGGAACGAGGCCCGGCCCACCGCAACCCGATCCAGCAGGACCCGATCCTCGACGTGGTCTACGTCGAGGATCTCGATCCTCAGACCGCAGTCCTCCACAGGTGCGGTCAGGTCACGACGAAGCGGAGTCCACGGCTCGTCGGCCACCCAACCGGAACGGTGGAGCAGATCGCGGAACGCGGCGCCGAACCGGGCCTCGACGGTCCCTCGCTTGGCGGGCAGTACGTCGCGTCTCGGGTCCGACAGATCGGCTAGCAGCTGCGCGGCGAACGCCTCGTCGGCGTCGACGC
Source organism: uncultured Actinomycetota bacterium (assembly GCA_963816385.1). GTDB lineage: Bacteria > Actinomycetota > Actinomycetes > Actinomycetales > Dermatophilaceae > CAWFKL01. The sequence goes on along the minus strand of CAWFKL010000003.1, from coordinate 48,608 downwards.
TCGGCGCGATCGCCATCCGGATCAACCCATCCTCGCGATCCACCATGCCAGCGGCCAGGATGTGACCCCCGCGTCGCCACACGCGCACCTCGCGGGCCAGTGCCTCCGAGCCAAACCTCCAGTTCCAGCCGAAGTCACCTGGGTGAACCTGGACCGGCACGCCGTCCTGTTGCCAGCTCGCTACCGCCTTGACGACTTCATCCAACACGGCCGGTGTTCCGGACTGCAGCGTGATCGACATACGTCGAGCCAACCCGAGACACCGCGCGAACGCACACGCTTTTGTCTCCTCCTGAAAGCGGACCAGCGAAGCGCGTCCCCTGGCTATGTGATCCACATCCGAAGTTCCCGCGAACGGCGCGGGTGCGGATGTTGTCCCAAGCGTGGAAGTTGCACACCCCGCGCCTCCAGCCGTCGCCCGCGCGATCGACCGCGCCCGCAAGAACCTCGACCGCGACCCCAACTACATCCTCGCCGCGTACATGGCCTCCGGCACCTGAAGGAGGCCGGTCCTGCCGATGGTGGGACGTTGCGATCCTGACGATGATGGGACCTGCCGGCCACGGCAAGCGACCAGAATGTCGCCATGCTCACCGCCGACAGTCATGTTCACAGCGAGTGGTCCTGGGACACCGGCGGTCCTCATTCGGATGCTCGCGGCACCATGGTGGCCACCTGTGAGCAGGCACGGCGCATCGGGCTTTCTGCGTTGGTCTTCACCGAGCACTTCGATTTCGAGGAAGCTTGGCGGGCCGGCACGGAGGATCTTCCAATGGCGGCGTCCCGGCACATCAACGAGGCCGGCTATCTCGTTCCGCCGCCCTTGGACGTCGAAGGTTACTTTGAGGCGATCACGCAGTGCCGGCGACTGTTCCCGGATCTCACCATCCTCAGCGGTGTGGAGTTCGGACAACCGCACCTCGTCGAACGTCGGGCTCGCCAGCTGGTGGACCTTACTCGATTCGACCGGATCAACGGATCACTGCACACGTTGCCGGTAGGGCCAGATCGCGCTGAACCGATCACGTTGTACCGCCTCTGGGACCCCGACGACGTCATGAACCTCTATCTCAACGAGGTACCCGCCATGGTCGCCTCGGACGCCTTCGAGGTCTTCACGCACCTGGACTACGCGGTCCGCCATTGGCCCGTCGAACACGCCGGACCCTTCGACCCGCGTCGCTTCGAGGAACAGTTCCGCGGGGCCATGCGGTCTATCGCCGGCTCAGGCCGCGCTCTTGAAATGAACACGCGTCACCTGTCGTCTTGGATTCCGCGGTGGTGGAAGGAAGAGGGCGGCCACGCAGTGTCCTTCGGAAGCGACGCCCACGTCGCAACGGAGCTGGCAAGCGGCTTTCCAGAGGCGCAACACATGCTGGAGCACTTTGGCTTCCGACCCGGGCGACGACCGGAATACTTGTGGACGCGTTGAGCCCACACACACCGATCTTTAGCCTCGAGCAACATCCCCCTCATGCAGCGTCCCACACTGCTGAGGCCGCTTCCGCGGCGAACCCGTGACGGCGCAGTTCGTCCCTCACGTGCCACCCGGCCTCGACGTGCCACGTGCCTTCGACCTCCTGCATGGTCAGGGCCGCAGTCTCCGACGAAGTCGCCGGCATGGGTCTCGATGATCCAGAGTCCGAAGCCGTGCTCGTCGTAGTTGCGCCGGTTCCATTCGACCCAGCCGCTCGGACTGCGGGACCCTCCGAGGTCGGCCGTCGTCGTCAACATCGGCGGCCGCATCCGCGACCTGCGCACGGTGCCCACCGAGGAAGGCGGCGACTGGCGACCTCCGAGCGTGGAGGAGGAAGCCGCCGCCCGTGCGGCGCACCTAGGTAGCAAGCTGCGGGCACATTGAGTAGAAGTGCTCTGCTGCCCCTCAGCTTTGCGCGCGCACAGTGGGCGCCATGCCGGTCCTTCCTGCGGTGTACAGCCTCAAGCCCTGGTACACCCGACGCCTCTCCGGGATCATCCGGTGGGCTGCCCGCCACCACGTGTCCCCGGACGCGTTCACCGCCATCGGTGTCGCCGGTGCCGTGCTCGGTGCCGCCGGGCTCCTGGTGGCAAGCGAGGACCGCCTTGTTGGCGTGCTGCTCGCCCTCCTCGGCGGCCTGATCGTCCGGCTCGGCGGCGCCAACTTGGACGGAGCCGTCGCCCGCGCACGCGGTGTCTCCCGCCCGTTCGGGTACGTCCTGAACGAGCTCGGCGACCGAATATCCGACTTCGCCCTGTTCCTGGGCCTGTACCTCGCCGCGCCGGCGCCGCTTCGAGCCTGGGTCGTCTTGGTCGCGTTCGCCTCGAGCCTGCCGACCCTGGTATCTGTCTCCGGCGCCGCGGTCGGCGTCCCGCGGATCAACGGCTCGTTCGGCAAGACCGAGCGGTGCGTCCTGTTCGTCGCCGCGGCCGTCGCGCTCGGGCACCCGGTCGCGCTGGCCGTCGTCGTGGCCGCGTTCGCGCTCCTGGCCGTCGTCACGACCCTGCGCCGCTGCCAGCGGATCCGTGAGCACCTCGCAGCACACGGCACCGGCTGGACCGACGACCAGCCGACCATCGTGGAGGGCTCGTGAGTGCCGTACCGGCCGGCCATCCCGCCGCCGGCGTGACGTCGGGTGAGCTCGGGGACCGCATCGCGACGAACAACGTCTGGCACGCCCTCATCGGGACCGACATCGAAAAGCTGCACCTGCACCTGGGCCCGTTCCAGGCCACCGGACGCGGCGTCTGGTTCTTCACCGTCGCCGTCACCGTACTTGCCCTGTCCGGGGTCGCGGTCGCCGTCACCCGGCAGCGGGACATCAGCGAGAAGTGGTTCACGTGGCTGTGCCTGGCCGTTCTCGTCGGCATCTCGCTGTGGCTCGGGAAGGCGACCACCATCCCCATCGTCGTCATCGTCGCGACGATCGCGGTGCGCGAGTTCTCCGCGCTGGTCAACCTGCCCCGGCCGGAGAGATGGTACCTGCACACGCTCGCCGTCGCCTACCCGCTGATGGCGTACGCGAAGCCGGACCTGCTCGTCATCGTCCCGTTCTTCGCACTCATGGCCGCGCTGCCGTCGGTGGTCGCGGGCGACACCGCACGCGGCCTGTACCGAACGACGATGACGATGTTCGCCTCGGTGTGGATCTGCTGGTCGCTGTCGTTCTTCATAATCATCTGGAAGGACGCGTTCCTCGTCGTGTTCGCAGTCGCCGCGGCGGACGTCGGCGCCTGGTGCGGCGGGAAGCTGCTGCGCCGGTTCGCCTGGGGGCGGGCGCCGCTGAGCCCGCTGTCGCCGAACAAGACGGTCGGCGGTCTCGTCGGCGGGTTCGTCCTCGGTGCGCTCATGCTGGCCGTGCTCGGGTCCCTCTCGGTGGGGCTCGTCCTGGCTGTCGGGCTCGGCGCGACCCTGGGTGACCTGCTCGAGTCGATGGTGAAGCGGCAGGCCGGCGTGAAGGACGCCGGCACCTGGCTGCCTGGCTTCGGCGGCCTGCTGGACCGGATCGACTCGTGGCTGCTCGTCCTGCCGCTCGCGGCCGTCCTCGTGGTGTACCTGCCGTGCTGACCCGCCAGCAGCCACGCACGGCACCGGGGACGGGACCGGGGACGGCAGCAGGCCCCGGGCAAGGGACGCTCACCGGCGCCTGGCTGCGCAAGCTGCTGTGGCGCCTCATCACCTACCTCGCCGGCGGGCTCACGGTCACCGGAAAGCTGCCGACCGGGCCCGGCATCGTGGTGGCCAACCACACCAGCCACGCCGACACGGCCATCCTGTTCGCGACCCTGCCCGCCCGTGGCCGGCCGTTCGCCGTCGCAGCCGGGGACTACTGGTACTCCAGGTGGTGGCGCCGGCTGGCAGCCCGCACGGTCGTTGCCACGATCCCCGTCGAGCGCACCACCGGCCAGGATGCGTACGAGGACCTGCTCGCGACGCTCCGCCCGAGGCTGCAGTCGGGCAGCCTGGTGCTCCTGTTCCCGGAGGGGACTCGAACGACCACCGGCGAGGTCGGCCCGTTCAAGACGGGCGCGGTCCGTCTCGCCTCCGACCTCGGCGTGCCGCTGTACCCGGCAGCGATCAAGGGCGTGCGGAAGGTCCTGCCGAAGAACGGCCGGCTGCGCCCGCACCCGATGGAGGTCGTCTTCCACGCTCCCGTGACCGTCGAGCCTGCCGCCGACCGGGAAGCGGCCCGTCTGCGCGCGGGGCAGCTGCGCCAGACCGTCGTCGACCTGAAGGGCGACGACGAGCCACCCGCGCCGATCTCGCGCCGGTACGCCCGCACGGCCGCGCTGGTGAGCTCGTCGGTGCTGTGGGTGGCCGCGTTCTCGTGGGGGTTCATCGAGGCGCTCTTCTGGCCGCTGATCGCGGAAGCGTTCATCGCGTTCGCCGTTATCGTCCGTCCGAAGCGGGTGCTGCCCGCTGCCGCGGTCCTCGCGCTGGGGTCCGCGGTGGGTGTGTGCGTGCACGCGTGGCTCGCGTACCGGGGGATCCACGCGTGGCGGCCGCTCACCACCGAGCGGATGTACGCCCAAGCGGTCGCCGACCTGTCCGCCACCGGAGGTGGCGTCGACTACTTCGGCGTCTGGCACCAGTTGCTGTCTGGTGTGCCGGTCAAGCAGTACGGCGCAGCGGCGGGGGACCTGGCCCGGGTGGGCGGTGCGGCGCCGGACTACGTCAGCTTGTTCTGGTGGACGCTGGTGTGGCGCGCGGCGCGCATCCTGACGGTCGGTGTGGTCGTCGCGGCGCTCGGCGTGACCCTGCGGAGCGTGCTGCCCCGTTGGTTCCCGCTCGTGTGGTGGTGCGGCGTTGTCGTCTTCGGGCTGCTCCTGTTTCGGGTCTACGGAAGCTGGCAGTAGCGGCGGCCCCCCGTCCGCACGACCGCGCTTCGCAACGGTCCCGCTCTTGGAAGGGGGCGGGACTTGTCGTTTGTGCCGCCGGGGTCCGTCCCGTGCCGACCGACCTCCACCTTTGAGCGGCTGACACCGCGGCGAGCCGGCCGCCGATCTGTCCGTCGAAGGAAGGCAGCGGAGGGATGCAAGGGATATCGCCAGCGCACACGGGAGCAGCACCGCCGCCCGCACCTCTTCCGACGATCGTCCCGGAGCTCCCGGAAGTACCGCCTGCGCGCGCGGCCGGCGACCGCCTGGTCTTCGACGCGGTCACCTACGCGCGTCCGCTCGGTTTTCGCCCCCTTCTCATGGACGTGCATGTGCCTAGTGAACGCGGCGGTCCTCTACCGTGCGTGGTCTGGATCCACGGCGGCGCGTGGTGGGAGGGTGACCGACGATTCCCACCGGAGAACTGGGGAGGGGACGATCGCTGGTTCCGGATGCTGACCGCGTCGGGAATGGCGGTGGCCACGATCGACTATCGGCTCTCGGGCGAGTCACGCTATCCCGCGCAGCTGGCAGACGCCCAGGCCGCGATCCGCTTCCTTCGGCACCAAGCCGGCCCGCTTGGTGTCGACCCGAACCGCATCGGCGTCTCTGGAGAGTCCGCCGGGGGGCACCTTGCGGCTCTCGTCGCACTCGCCGGCGAGAGCCCGGTCGCTCCCACCGACCGCAGTGTCGTGGGCCCAAGCAGCAGCGTCGCAGCTGCGGTGCCGATGTACCCCGTTACCGATCTCCTCGCGTTTGGCCCGGATGGTCCTGACGTAAACGGGGATGAGCCTTGGGCAGGCCCGTACCCTGAGGATCTCCTCCTGGGACAGCGCGCTACCGAAGTGGTAGATCTGGCCGAGGCCGCGTCACCGGTGCGGCACGTGCATCGCTCCGCACCGCCGATGCTCCTCCTGCACGGCGCGGAGGACACCCTCGTTCCACCTGAGCACAGTGAGCGTCTGGCTGCCGCGCTGGCGCGCGGGGCCGCGCCGGCGCGCCTCGAACTCGTGTCGGGTGGCGAGCACTGCTTCGCTGGGGCAGACCCATCGCCTGCCCTCCAGTTCCGCGGTCGCATTCCTAGTCGAGCATCTGGATGCCTGAGCCGATGGCGCCCACCGATGCTGAAGACGGTACGAGACAGGCATCCGCTTCTGCCCCGGACGGGACGTCCGATCCTGCGGTCAGTCGCGCGCTTTTTCGGCCCTAGCCGAGCAGGGGTAACTCCAGGTCGTAGGCCAACACCACGGCGCGCGCCAGCTGTGCTTCTTGCTCGCCGCGCAGATACCCGACGGTGCGTCCGAGTGCATCCACTGGGACGGTGAGGACGTTGTCCAAGGACACCGCGCAGTCGTGGTCCAGCCCGTTGTCAGGCCCCACCAGGACCTCGCTGGACAAACCCTTGATGGTGCTGGTGATCGGGGCGACGGTCACCTTGGTCATGGCGCCGCGAGCTCCCTCCCGCGTCAGGACGAGCGCTGGCCGCGTCTTATCGAGACGGACCAAACAGATCTCTCGCACCCGGTCAGTCCTCGACCACGGCGTGCGTGCCGGTCCACTCGACCAGGTCGTCGAGCTCATCGGCCGCGCCGTGGCTGCGAAGGATCTGCGCGTCCTGTTGGGCAGCCAGTCGGCGCATCTCGCGTTCCACTGCCGACGCAACCATTGCTGCCCTGCTCGGCGCCTTCCCGGATGCAACGCTGCGGTCCAGGAAGGCGACCATCTCGTCTGGAAGGCGAACTGCGATCTGAGTGCTCACACAGTCAAGAATAGCTCACTGCATCCCAGAATGGGATGCTCGCTCATGCTCGCGGGAAGTTCCCCGGACCTGCAGCGTGGAGGAGGGGACCTCCGGCCATGCCGGGCTTGACCCACGCGTCGGTGGCCCGTCGCGGGATCGACCGTCTCCATGCTTCCCCGGCCGTCGAGGTACTGGGCCGCGACGACCAGCTCGGTGCCGTCCGGGGAGAAGGAAGGGTCGTCGAGGGCGGCGCACGGTGACGCGCACTCGACGAGCGCGCGCACCACCGCCGTCGGCGTCAGCGCGCCAGCGGGATGAGCGCCGCTGAGTCGGTGCATCCAGCTGGAAGCACCGCTGAGGCGATCACGATCCACGCGCGACTGACTCGCGGTGACTGACGCAGAGCCTTCTGACGCTTCAGGTCCTCAGCGACTCGTAGACGGCCTCGTAGCCGTCGGTCATGACCTCGACGCTGAAGTGGCGCTCGACCCTTTCCCGGCAGGCACGCCGGGAGAGTCGCGTGACGTCGTCGGCGAGGGCGACCAGCTCCTCCTCCGTGTCTCGCACGAAGCCCGTCACCCCGTCCTCGACCACCTCGGGGACCGATCCCCTCCGCAGGGCCAGGACTGGCGTGCCGCACGCCATCGCCTCCGTCATCGCCAGGCCGAACGGCTCCGGCCAGTCGACCGGGAAGAGCAGCGCCCGTGCCGAGCCCAGGAGGTCGTTCTTGTCCTCGTCTCCGAGCTCGCCGACGTAGTCGACGAGCCGGCCGTCGATGAGTGGCTTGATCACCGCCTCGTAGTACTCGACGTCGACAGGGTCGACCTTCGCCGCGATGCGAAGCGGCACCCCAGTCCGTCGTGCGATGGCAATGGCACCCTCGATGTTCTTCTCGGGGCAGATCCTGCCCACGAAGGCGAAGTAGTCGCCGCCCGCCTCGTTGAAGGTGAAGCGACTCAGGTCAGTGCCGTTGTAGACGGTGGCGACCCACTTGGCGCCGGGAAGCGGCTCTCGTTGGCTGTCGCTGATCGAGACCACCGGAGCCTCGCCGTACCTCTCGTAGATGTCGGGGAGACCTGGCAGGTCGAGACGGCCGTGGAGCGTCGTCACCACCGGTGTCCTGACGTGGCGAGCAAACGGGAGCGCGAAGTAGTCGACGTGGCTGTGGATGACGTCGAACTCGTCGCGCCCCGTCGAACACCATTCCCAGCTCGAGCATCAGGCTGATATCGGGGTCGACGTCCTCGCCGCCCAGCCGCAACGCCTGCGGGATCACCGGGACCAGGCGGGCCGCGGTCTCGGAGTCGCCGCTGGCGAAGAGCGTCACCTCGTGCCCGCGACGCACGAGCTCCTCCGTGAGGAGGGACACGACGCGTTCCGTCCCGCCGTACTTCTCGGGTGGCACCGGCTCCGCCAAGGGGGCGATCTGGGCGATCCTCATGGTCTATCTACCTCCGTCCCGGGCGCAGTGCCCGAGATCTCATCCCCGAGCCGTCTGGAACTGTGAGGTCAGTACTCGATCATCACCTGGAGGTCGTGTGCCTTGGAGGTCACGGCCGCCAGGCTGAGATCTCCGGAGCGCTCGAAACGCAGGTCGACGTGGCTGGTCCCGACCGTCAGTCCCTTTATCTCTACCCAGTCGAGCCACTCGGGCAACCTCGGGCGCACGACGTGCAGCGTACGAGCGAACGCATCAGGGACGAGCCCGAGGACGGAGGTGAGCAGGTAGGGAAGGCTCCCGGCCGCCCAGGCCTGGGGACTGCATGCCACGGGATACCGAACGGGACGGCCGTAGGCGGCTCGGTCGAAGCCAGCGAACAGCTCGGGGAGGCGGTAGAGGTCGAACCGGGTGGCCGCCTCGTAAAGGCCCGTCAGGATCTCGAGTGCGTCGTCGTCGAAGCCGTAGGAGCGCAGGCCCACAGCCACCATCGCGCTGTCGTGAGGCCAGACGGCTCCCGTCTGGTAGTCGAACGGGTTGTATGCCGTAGCGGCTTGCGACAGCGTGCGCACGCCCCACCCCGCGTTGAGCCGATCCGGGTCCATGATGCTGTCGCGCACGGCTGGCGCGTGCGCCCGGGCGACGATGCCGCCCCACAGCGCCTGTCCCTGGTTGGAGGCGTCGACGTCCGCGACGCGTTTCGCCCCCGGCTCACCATGCAGCGCGAGCACGTAGTTGCCGAGCTCCGGGCTCCAGAAGGACTCCTCGAACGTCTCCTGGATCTGCATGGCTCGCCGCTCGAGGCGGGCGGCGCGATCGCCGTCGCCAGCCACGCGGCACACGTTCGCCATGGCTCGGTACGCGCGGAAGACGTAACCCTGCATCTCGACCAGGGCGATGGGGGGCCTCGCCAGGGAGCCGTCCGATTCGACGATGGCGTTGTAGGAGTCCTTCCAGCCCTGATTCACGAGGCCGTCGCTCGCTCGGGACACGTACTCGAAGAGGCCGTCACCATCGGGGTCGCCCTGGCGCTCGAGCCAGCTCAGTGCAGCGTCGACCTGTGGTCGCAGTGCGGTGAAGCAGTCGAGGTCGCCGGTCCACTGGAGGTACTCCCCCAGGAGGATGAGGAAGAGCGGCGTCGCGTCGACGGAGCCGTAGTACGGGGTGAAGGGCACCTCGCCGAGCCGAGCCCGCTCGCCCACCCTCAGCTCATGGAGGATCTTGCCCGGCTCCTCGTCCCGCGCCGGGTTGTTCTCGCGGCCCTGGTGGCGGGCCAGCAGGTCAAGGGTCGCCCGGCCGACCTGCGGCGCGAACGCCAGGGTCTCCAGCGCCGTGATGATCGAGTCCCGACCGAAGAGCGCCACGTACCACGGCACGCCGGCCGCGTAGAAGCGGTCGTCCCCGTGGCGCGTCTCGAGCATCGCGAGGTCGAGGAAGGAGCGGCGCATCACCCGGTTGAACAGCTCGTTGCTCGTCGTCATCCGCACACTGCTCGAAGGCAGACCGAGATGCTCCGAGTCGTGTGGCGCCTCGTTGTCGGCCGGGTTCGGAGAGACCTCGAGGCCGTCCTCCGGATGGCCCATCGGCTCGTCCGCCAGCCGGATGACCACCTCGAGCCGCTGAGGCGAACCCGGAGGAAGGTCGAGGTGGAAGGTGGCGCAGGTCCCGTTCATGCTGCTCGGAGGCGGGGCGAAGGTGATCTCCGTGGTCCGATGGTGGTCGTCGGCGCCGACGTAGCCGAGCCGGACCGCTGCCCCGTCGACGCGCGGAGCCTCGAGCTGGCCGCGCGCACCTTCCGCCATCCCGCGCACGGTGAAGATGTCGTCGAAGCGCGAGCCATAGGCGAGGCTCAGGGTGACTCCCAGCGGCTCACGGGAGAAGTTGCGAAACGTCAGCACCTCTCGCACCTCGCCGTTGAGCGAGGTGTCGACGTGCAGGCCGATGGTCTCCTTGTGGATGGTGCCGCCACCGCCGTCGATCGCGAGCTCGGGGTTGGTGAGCTCGCGGGTGCAGCGGTCGCCGAGGTCGGCGGACTCGAAGAGCAACGTCATCGGTCGGCCGTTGAGGTGCATCCGCTTCTCGTCGAGATAGCGGGTGTCGTGGAAAAAGAGCCCGAGTCCATGGGGGCCCGTTCGCGCCGACTGCGCCGGCACGTCCCCGGACGCCTGCGTCACCATGAAGAGCGCCCCTGCCTTCAACGTGGTCGTCGCACCGAGGTCAGGGGTGTGCGTGCCCAGTGGGTCTGGATCGGCCGTGCCGGCGTCCGCGGCCGTCTCACCTGTGGAGTCGTCGGGCTCGGCGGTGCTCTCGATGGGCATGCCTCCAGCGTGCGGCTTTTCGACCCCTCGTACCACTCGACTCGCGCGGCGCCGAAGGATCCCTGCACTCTCCCGGCGCCTACGGTGGTGTCATGGCCAGGCCGCTCATCGGCGTCTCGGGCTGGCGCTACCCGCGCTGGCGCGGTGACTTCTACCCCAAGGGTCTGCCGCAGCGCCTCGAGCTGACCTATGCCGGCGAGCGGATGACGTCCATCGAGATCAACGGCTCGTTCTACTCGCTCCAGCGCCCGAGCTCGTATGCCGCGTGGCGGGCCGCCGTGCCGGCCGACGTGGCGCTCGCGGTGAAGGGTGGCCGCTACATCACGCACCTGAAGTCGCTGCGTGACGTCGAGGCCCCGCTCGCGAACTTCTTCGCCAGCGGGGTCCTGGCGCTGGGTGCCCAGCTCGGACCGGTGCTGTGGCAGCTGCCCGCCCGCCTCACCTTCGACGCGGACCGACTCGGCGCGTTCTTCGACCTCCTTCCGCGCACGACCGTCGAGGCCGCTGCCCTCGCCGAGCGGCACGACGACAAGCTTCGAGACGACCGCGCACTGACCACCTGTGCCGAAGACGTCCCGGTGCGACACGCCCTCGAGCCGCGCCACGCGAGCTTCGACTCCGACGAGGCCCGGGCTCTCTGCGCCCGACACGGCGTGGCCGTCGTCATCGCCGACAGTGCCGGGCGATGGCCGGTCATGCACGACGCGACGAGCGACTTCCGCTACGTGCGGCTGCACGGCGAGAGCGAGCTCTATGCGAGCGGTTACACCGACGAGTCCCTCGACCGCTGGGCGCAGACCTGCCGTGCGTGGCTCGACGAGGGTCACGACGTGCACGTCTACTTCGACAACGACGCCAAGGGACACGCACCGCACGACGCGCTCCGTCTCCTGCAGCGCCTCGGCGTCGTGCGCACTCCGTCACAGTGACCGTCAGCGCGCGGCGGCGTCGGGAGTCTTTGACGCCGGCCACATGAGTCCACGGCGGGGGCTGACCGCGCCGGACGGCATACGGCCGCGCCCCGCCGTGCTGGGAAGACCGATAGGTTCGTCGGGTGAGCCGCAGCGTCTACGTCGCGTCACCTGAGGGACTCACCGGCAAGTCGGCGGTGGCACTCGGACTGCTCGACGCCCTGGTCCGCGAGGTCGGATCGGTCGGGGTGTTCCGCCCGCTCACCACCCTCGGCGGCTCCGGGCCCGACGAGGAGGTTGACCACATCGTCGAGATGCTCGTCAGCCAGCCCGGCACCGACCAGACCTACGACGAGGCGCTCGGCGTCACCTACGCGCAGGCCCACGACGACCCGGACGCGGCGCTGCACGCCATCGTCGAGCGCCACGGCCGGCTGGCGAGCCGCTTCGAGGTCGTGGTCGTGCTCGGCTCCGACTACACGGACGTCTCGACCGGCACCGAGCTGTCCTTCAACGCACGGGTCGCGGCCAACCTCGGGGCGCCCGTGGTCCTCGTCGTGCACGGACGCGACCGCACACCGGAGCAGGTGCGCGTCGCGGCCGACGGCGCTCTCGGCGGAGCTGCGGGCCAACCACGCGCTCCCCGTCGCCGTCATCGCCAACCGCGTCGAGCCCGACGACGTCGAGGCCGTCAGCGCGGCGCTCGCCGACCTGCCACAGCCCGTGACGGCGGCGATCCCCGAGAACGCACTGCTGGCCGCGCCGAGCTTCCGGGCGCTCGCCGAGGCGGCCGGCGCGCGGCTCGTGCTGGGCTCCGAGTCGTGGATGGACCGCGACAGCCTCGGCCTGCTCGTCGCGGCGATGAGCCTGCCCAACGTGCTGTCGCGGCTGCGCACCGACGTCACCGTCATCGCGCCGAGCGACCGCACCGACCTCGTGCCCGGGCTCATGCTGGCCCACCAGTCCGGCACCTTCCCGACGTTGGCCGGGATCATCCTCACCGGTGGCTACGCCATCCCCGAGCCCATCGCCCGGCTGTCCGCCGGCGTGCAGCAGGACCTGCCGATCGCCCTGACCGACGGCGACACGATGCACACCGCCCAGGCGGCGATGCAGGTCCGCGGACCGATGACGACCAACACGCGCAACAAGATCGAGGCGGCGCGGCGGCTCTTCTCAGAGCGCGTCGACCAGGCCGCCCTGCTGCGAGCCATCGACGTGTCGTCGTCCGAGGTGCGCACACCGCTGATGTTCGAGTTCCAGCTCGTCGAGCGGGCCCGGTCCGACCGACGGCACATCGTGCTGCCCGAGAGCCAGGACGACCGCATCCTCGAGGCCACCGACGTGCTGCTGCGCCGCGGGGTCGCGGACCTGACCCTGCTGGGCGACGAGAACGTCGTCCGCGCCCGAGGCTCGGCCCTCGGCCTCGACCTCGACGACGCCAAGGTCGTCTCCCCCACCGACCCGGAGCTCGTCGAGCGCTTCGCGCACACCTATGCACAGCTGAGGGCGCACAAGGGAGTGAGCGTCGAGCGCGCCCGCGAGGTCGTCACGGACCTCTCGTACTTCGGCACGATGATGGTGCACCTCGGCCTCGCCGACGGCATGGTCAGCGGCGCCGTCAACACGACGGCCCACACCATCCGCCCAGCCCTCGAGTTCATCAAGACGGCCCAAGGTGTGACGACCGTGTCGAGCGTCTTCCTCATGTGCCTGGCCGACCGCGTCCTCGTCTACGGAGACTGTGCCGTCATCCCCGATCCCACGAGCGAGCAGCTCGCCGACATCGCCATCTCGTCGGCCCAGACCGCCGCACAGTTCGGCATCGACCCGCGCGTGGCGATGCTCTCCTACTCCACCGGTTCGAGCGGGTCCGGCGCCGACGTCGAAAAGGTGCGGGTCGCAACGGAGCTCGTGGCGAAGCGCGCACCGGACCTACGCCTCGTCGGCCCCATCCAGTACGACGCCGCCGTCGACCCGATCGTCGGCCGGGCCAAGATGCCCGACTCCGACGTCGCCGGCCGGGCCACCGTCTTCGTCTTCCCCGACCTCAACACCGGCAACAACACCTACAAGGCGGTGCAGCGCAGTGCCCATGCCGTCGCGGTGGGCCCCGTGCTGCAGGGCCTGCGCAAGCCGGTCAACGACCTCTCCCGCGGCGCGCTCGTCGACGACATCGTCAACACCGTCGCGATCACCGCGGTGCAGGCCCAGTCCCTCGTCGCCGCCACGGCGGAGGGAGCCGCGACGTGATCTCCGCTGCGACGACCGAGACCACCATCACCACCGCGACGACCGGCGCCTCCGGTCGGCCGGTCCTCGTCCTCAACGCCGGTTCCTCCTCGCTGAAGTACCAGGTGCTGGTGCCCGAGTCGGGGCTCGTCGCCGCCAAGGGAGTCGTCGAGCGCATCGGTGAGCGCGGCAGCGATGTCGCCGACCACGCCGCCGCGCTGAAGGTGATGACCTCGCGACTCGACGACGACGGCGTCGACCTCGGCGCGGTGGGGCTGCGTGCCGTCGGCCACCGCGTCGTGCACGGCGGCCCGGACTTCTCCGCACCGGTCGCCATCGACGACGACGTGCTGGCGCGGATCAAGGCGCTGATTCCCCTGGCGCCACTGCACAATCCCGCCGCCGTGACGTGCATCGAGGCCGCACGCTCGCGCTTCGACGTGCCGCACGCCGCCGTCTTCGACACCGCCTTCTTCGCGACCCTGCCGCGCGCCGCGTCGACGTATGCCGTGCCCCGCGACCTCACCGAGAAGCACGCCATCCGTCGCTACGGTTTCCACGGCACCTCCCACGAGTTCGTCTCGCGCGCCACGGCCGACCTGCTCGGTCGCGAGATCACCGACCTCAACCAGGTCGTCCTCCACCTCGGCAACGGCTGCTCCGCCTCTGCCATCCGGGGCGGAGTCGCGGTCGAGACGTCCATGGGCCTCACCCCTCTGGAGGGGCTCGTCATGGGCACCCGGTCCGGCGACATCGACCCCGGCCTGCACGCCTTCCTCGCGCGTGAGGTGGGGCTGTCGATGGACGACATCGACACGCTGCTCAACAAGAGGTCCGGGCTGCTCGGCATCAGCGGGGTCAACGACTTCCGCGAGCTCGAGCAGCGGGTGCGCTCGGGTGACGACTCCGCGGCACTGGCGTTCGACGTCTTCGTGCACCGGCTCCGGCACTACGTCGGCGCCTATCTCGCGCAGCTCGGCCGACTCGACGTCCTCGTCTTCACCGCGGGGGTGGGGCAGAACAGCCCCGGACTGCGGCGCGCGCTCGCGGACGGCCTCGACGGGCTGGGAATCGTCGTGGACCCGGCCCGCAACGAGGCGGGCCAAGGGCAGTTCACCGAGGCTGCTGTCATCTCGCCCGACGGGAGCGGCGTCACGGTCGCGGTGGTGCCGACCAACGAGGAGCTCGCGATCGCCCGCAAGACCGCAGCCCTCGTCGCTCAGGCCTGACCTCGCCGGGCAGCGAAGTGCTCTCGGATCGAGAGCGGTCGCCGACCCGTGATCCGCTCGACGTCATCCGTGACCCCGTCGAGCTCACCCTTTGCGATCGCCGTGTAGGTGGACACCCAGGCGTCGACCTGCCACTTCGGTGCGCCGTACGAGGCGCGTGAGGCGTACGCCTCCTCGAGGCTCTCATCGGCGAAGGTCAACTCGTTGCCGGTCACCTCACTGAAGATCGCCGCAGCCTGCGCCAGGGTCACGGACTCCGGCCCGGTGAGGCTGTAGGTCGCTGCCCCATGGGCGTCGGGCTCGAGCAGCACGGCCGTCGCGACGCGAGCGATGTCCGCGTGCGCGACCATGGCTGCACGACCCTCGCCCGCCGGGCCTCGGATCACCCGGTCCGGGCCCGCCAGGTGCTCGATGAACTCCAGGTAGAGGTTGTCGCGCAGGAACGTCCAGCCGATCCCGGAGGCCTTGATGTGCTCCTCCGTCGCCCAGTGGTCGCGCGCGAGCGTGAAGGTCGCGTCCTGCGCTGCCCCGAAGAACGAGACGTAGACGATGTGCTCGACGCCAGCCGCGACGGCGGCGTCGACGAAGGTGCGGTGGCCGTCGAGACGCTGCTCGTCCTCGGCTGCGGACACCATGAAGAGGAGGCGGGCGCCGTCGAGCGCCTCCCGCGCTGCGGCCCCGTCCGCATAGTCGGCCTGCACGACCACGGCACCCGGCAGCCCCGGGGCGCGCGAGGCGTCGCGCACCACGAGCCGCTGGGGGTGCCCGCGCTCGGCGAGGTCGCCGGCGACGAGGCCGCCGAGCCATCCGGTCGACCCCGTGACGGCAAGCGCGGGGCCGCTGGCAAGCGAGTTCCTGCTCATCCGGTCAGCGTACGCAGCCCGTTGGGGCGAGGGGCACGCGGTCGCGGACGCCGTCGGCAGCATACGGTGGGCTCGTGACCAAGAACGTGCCCGCCCAGCCCCACGTCCCTGACACCGGCCCTCGTGACCCCATGGAGGGTCACACATCGCGCTACCAGCCCGTGTCGGTCGCGCCGGTCGACCGGCCGGCGACCGGGGTCGGTTTCGTGCCCGCCGGCGTCAAGGCCGCGAGTGAGTGGTCGTGGCGCCTGCTGCTCATCGCTGCCGGCCTCTTCGGCCTCGCCATGCTCGTGCGCTCGGTCTCCGAGGTCATCGTGCCGCTCGCGATCGCCACCCTCCTCGCCGCCCTCCTGCGGCCCATCGCCCTGCGGCTGCGCTCCTGGATGCCGGCCGGTGCCGCCGCGGGATTGACGGTCCTCGGCACCATCCTCCTCGTCTCCGCCCTGCTGACGCTCGTCGGCAGCCAGTTCCAGAGCGGCCTGTCCGACCTGACCAGCCAGGTTGCCACTGGCATCGTCCAGATCCGCGACTGGGTGCGCACGACCTTCAAGATCAGCGACGCCCAGTTCAACGCGTACTTCGACACGATCCGCGAGAACGTCAGCCAGTCCGGCAACCTCGGCGACACGGCGACCGCCTTCGGGCTGACGGCGACGCACTTCGTCGCGGGCCTGTTCATCTCGCTCTTCGCGCTGTTCTTCTTCCTCTACGAGGGACCGCGCATCTGGGCGTGGATCGTGCGCCTGTTCCCCCGCACCGCTCGTGACCGGGTCGACTCCTCGGCGGTCATCGCCTGGGACCAGCTGTCGGCCTTCGTGCGCGCGACCATGATCGTCGCCTTCGTCGACGCCGTCGGCATCGGTGTCGGAGCGGCGATCCTCAAGGTGCCCTTCGCCTTCGCGATCAGCATCCTCGTCTTCCTGCTGGCCTTCATCCCGATCGTCGGCGCGCTGCTCTCGGGCTTCGTGGCGGTCGTGCTGGCCCTCGTGGCACACGGGCCCGGCGTCGCCCTCATCATGCTCGCCATCGTCATCGGGGTGCAGCAGCTGGAGTCGCACGTGCTGCAGCCGTTCCTGCTCGGAAAAGCCGTCAGCGTCCACCCGCTCGCCGTCATCCTCTCCATCGCGATCGGCTCCATCGTCGCCGGAATCGTCGGAGCCCTCGTCGCCGTGCCCTTCGCGGCCGTCCTCAACGCCGTCGGCAAGCACATGCTCATCGGCGAGTCCAGGGAGGATCTCGGCGAGGACCTGAGCCATCGCGCCGACGAGGGAGGCGCCCCCGCGTCCGCCTGACCGTCCCCCCAGCACTCGGGCACCTCCACTCGAGTGGCCTCGCTTTCACAGGCCCACGTGTGACGCAGCGGCCACTCGACGGGCGGCTCCACTCGAGTGGCCTCGCTTTCACAGGCCCACGTGTGACGCAGCGGCCACTCGACGGGGGAGAAGGGGGTGGCGAGTGGGGAGCCGACGCCGGTCGGCCCTACTCGGAGACGGCGCGACGCGCGAAGAGGGCCCGGTCGTCGAGCTCGTCCGCCTCGTCCGCGAACTCCGGCGTGTCGAAGACGTCCGCCGGGATGCCGGCCTCGGTGTAGCGCGGCTCCGCCTTGGCCTTCAGGGCGTAGGTCGGCGTCGGCACAGGGACCGGGACCCAGCTGCCGGGTGCAGCCTCGGCGAGCGCCGCGGGGGCCGACCCGGTCGGGGCGGCGCCAGCCGTACCGGTGGCGGTGGCGGGTGGCGTGACCGGAACGGCGCCGGTCCGTGCGGCCTGCACGTCGAAGACGCCGACCGCGGCCGCCGGCCGGGAGGGGCGGACGCTGCGGACCGACTTCGGAGCGGGCTGCGCGATGACCTGGGTGTCCTCGCTGGAAAGCACGGGGGCGACGGGGGCGCGGCGCTCGCGGCGGTCGGCCGCATGCCTCGAGCCGTGAACCCGTTGCGCGCGGTCCGCCTGTGCCTCGGTGCGCAACCAGTAGAGGACGGCGACGAGCGTCAGGAAGGCGAACGGGACCGAGACCCAGAGCAGCACCCCGGTGACGGCCAGGACGATGGAGACCGGCACCCAGAGCAGCGCGAGGAGAAGCAGCGCTGCTCGAAGCCACCGCCGGCCGATCGAGACCCGATGCGTCGGGGGGGCCGGGTGCCGCTCGGGGGTGCGGACGGGTGGACGCGGTTGCGAGCGACCGGGCGCAGGGCGCTGGCTCGGACGAGCAGGACTGGACGACACGGGCATTGGATCCACCTCACCGCTGAGTGCGTCGGACGGGTGCTGCTGGTCGATCTCGTGGTGCCGCGGTCGGGCCAGATCGTCGAGCTGAGTCCTGCGCCGTGCGACCAGGGGCGAAGAGACTCGGGAGGCGCCGGCGGGCACGGCCCGCTTGACGTCGACAGTGGCCCGGGACCGGGCGGCTGGCTTGAGCGTGTAGGAGATCGGGCGGGGCGCGCGCAGCTCGGTGCGGGGCAGCAGCGGCCGCTTCTCGAGCACCCGCATCGCCTCGGAGAAGCCGTCGACGGATCGCGTCGCTGCTGCGTCCTCGCGACGGCGGACCCAGTGCTGCAGGAGGTAGGCAGCCCAGATGGCAACGATGACAACGAAGATCAGGCTGCCCACTTGCACGAGCCCCACGCTAGGCCGGGCGCGCTGGCGCTCCATGCACATTCGACGCGTGTCGCGCAAGAGGCTGATGTTACTGCTGTGACAGCCGATCGGTCAGCGTGCCGCCACCCAGGTCCTCGGTCGTCACGGCGAACGAGCGGTGGTCTCGCCAGGCACCGTCGATGTGCAGGTAGCGCTGCCGAATCCCCTCGTCGCGCAGGCCGAGCCGCCGTGCGACACCCAGCGAGGCGACGTTGTCGAGCCGAATGTTCACCTCGATGCGGTGCAGTCCGGCCGACCCCAGGGCATGGTCGATCGCCAGCGCCAGGGCACGCGACGCGATGCCTCGACGGGCGAGCGTGTGCGACACCCAGTAGCCGGCCGCACCCGAGAGCTGTGCCGCGCGGATGATGCCGAAGATGTGCACCTGCCCGGCGATCCGGCCGTCCACCTCGATGGCCCACGGCATGGCGCGGTCGGCACGGGCCTCGGTGTCGAGGTCGCGCACGAACTGGCGGAAGGTGACCGGAGTTCGTGTCTCAGAGCCGGGCGGCAGGGTCGGCTCCCACGGCTGCACGTGCGAGGCGTTGTCACGGCGCAGCTGCTGCCACTCCGTCTCGTCGGTCGTGCGCAGCGGGCGCAGGACGATGGCGGGGTCGGCGCTGGGATCGCGCAGCACCACTGGCCAGCGAGCCCGGCCGTCGCGGTGCGGTCGCCACGGCATCCTCACGAGGTCGTCCTCACCGTCGTCCTCACGGCTGTCCTCACCGTTGTCCTCAACCCCGGTGTCCTCACGACGCGTGGTCGCTGCCGGGGATCTGCGCCAGTGCGTGGCCGAGGACCGGCTCCAGCACGTCGAGCGCGTCCGCGACCCCTCCGCGTGAGCCGGGAAGGTTGGCGACGAACGTGCGTCCCGCCACGCCGGCCAGACCCCGCGACAGCATCGCGGTCGGCACGCCCTTGGCCACACCCGCAGCGCGGATGGCCTCCGCCACGCCGGGGACCAGGCGGTCGAGCAGCGGCAGGGTCTGCTCGGGAGTCGAGTCGGTCGGCGTCAGACCCGTGCCACCGGTGGTCAGCACGACGTCGGGGGCGCCCGCCAGCGCGTCGCGCAGGGCCAGGCCGACCTCCTCGCCGTCCGGCACGACGACGGGCTCACCGGCGGTGAAGCCCCACGCGCGCAACCGGTCGACGACGACGGGCCCCGACCGGTCGGCATACGTGCCCGCGGCGGCGCGACTGGACGCCGTGACGACGACCGCTCGACGGCCCGCGCCGAACTGCGACGCAGTCTCGTGGACCGGGACGGGCGCCTCACTCATGCCAGTCACCCGAGCGTCCGCCGGACTTGGCGGTGACGCGCACGTCGGTGATCCGGCCGTGCTTGTCGACTGCCTTGACCATGTCGATGAGCGCGAGGGCGGCCACGCTCACCGCGGTCAGTGCCTCCATCTCGATGCCCGTGCGGTCGGCCGTGCGCACCGTCGCGGAGATCTCGACCCCCTCGTCGACGACCACAAGGTCGACGACCGCGCCGTGCACGGCGACGGGGTGGGCGAGCGGGATGAGCTGCGGGGTGCACTTCACGGCCTGTATGCCGGCAACCCGGGCCACCGCGAGGGCGTCTCCCTTGGGCACGGTGCCGTCGCGCAGGGCGGCGACGGCCTGTGCGCTGAGCAGCACCCGCCCGGCGGCACTCGCCTCGCGCGCCGTGACCGCCTTGGCCGACACGTCGACCATGTGGGCGCTGCCGTCCGCCCTCACGTGGGTCAGTGAGGGTGCCGGCGCAGCGGCGACCTCAGCACGCCGGTCCGCGGCGGATCCGGTTGGAGGCCCGGCCATCTCACGACTCGCCGTCGAGCAGGACGACGTCGACCGCGTCACCTGCGACGAGCTCGACGACGTCCTCGGGCACGACGAAGAGCCCGTTCGCCCGGGAGAGGTCTGCCATGAAGTGCGACCCCTGCCCGGCGACCGGCGACGCGAGCAGCTCGCCCTCGGGAGAGCGCGAGACCACGGCCCGTCCGAACTGACGCCGCCCCTCGGGCGAGCGGACTCCCGCGGTGATGCTCGCGGCGCGCAACCGGCGCTTCTCCGGCTTGAGGCGCATGAGCCGGCGCAGCGCGGGCCGCACGAAGACCTCGAACGAGACGAAGGACGACACCGGGTTGCCGGGCAGTGCGAAGAGCGGCACCGCGCGGCCCTCGGGGCCGGCGAGGTGACCGAAGCCCTGAGGCTTGCCCGGCTGCATCGCAACCTTGACGAAGGTGATCCCCTCACTCCGGAGAGCGCTCTTGACCACGTCGTAGGCGCCCATCGACACACCGCCGCTCGTGATGATGGCGTCGGCCTCGGCGACGACCTCCTTCAGGACGGCGAGGAGGGCGGCATCGGTGTCGCCGACAGCCGTGCGGATCTCCGCCGTGGCTCCGGCTGCCACTGCGGACGCCCAGAGCATCGAGGAGTTCGAGTCGTGGATCTGCGCCGGACCCAGCGGGGCGCCCGGCTCCACGAGCTCGTTGCCGGTCGAGAGAACGACGACGTGGGGTCGGCGGTGCACCTCGACGGTCGCGTGCCCGACGGCGGCGAGGAGTGCGATGGTGCGCGGCCCCACGATGTCGCCGGCAGCGACGACCACCGCCCCCGCGGAGACGTCCTCGCCCTGCGGCCGGACGTAGCGCCCCCTTCGCGTCGTGGCGCGGCACTCGACCTCACCCTCGGCGGCGCCATCGGTGTCCTCGACCGCAATGACTGCGTCGGCACCCTCCGGCATCTTGGCGCCGGTCATGATGCGAGCCGCCTCGCCCGGACCGACCCGGAAGGTCGGGTCGTCCCCGGCCGCCACCTCACCGACGATGCGCAGCCGCACGGGGGTGGTGTCGGCCCCGGCGAGCGAGTCCGAGGCGACGGCATACCCGTCCATGGAGGAGTTGTCGAAGCCCGGGAGGTTGACCTTGGCACGCACGTCCCGGGCGACGACGAGGCCGAGGCTCTCGGTGAGCGGGATCGGCATGGTCGGGGCGGGCTCGAGCGAGGTGAGGATCGCACGCAGGTGCTCGTCGACGGTGCGGATGTCCGGACGAGCGCCAGCCCCCGCAGCGGGAGCGGGCTGGCTCGGCTCCCCGAGTACGGCATGGTCGCGCACCCGCTTGTACCCGTCGATGAGCACGTCGCCGAGCAGGCACACGCCCTTGCCGAAGACGGGGTCGCCGATGACCCGCAGGCTCGTGCAGTCCTTCATCGAGGGCACGCCCTGCGGGAAGCGCTGCTCGAATCCCGGCACGAAGCGGTAGGCGGAGTCGAGGTCGACGTAGGGCTCCGGGCCGCTCGTGGAGGCGACCACGTGGTAGCTCTCGTCGAGCGAGAAGAAGTCGGAGCGGACGACGAGCAGATCGTTCGTCGTCTTGACCGGGCGGAAGCGGGTGCGCGGCACGAGGATCACCTCGGAGCCCTCGAAGACCTCGATCGCCGTGCCCATCGCCGACTCCATCTGGACGACCTCGGGCGACGATGGGTTCGCCGGGTCGACGTTCTTGCGGTTGACGATGATGGGAAGGCCCAGCACGCCGTCGCGGGCCGTCATGCGCTCGCGCAGCACCTCGAGGTTGATCCACACGTTGTTGGCGTTGAAGGTGCTGTGCCGGTTGATGTCGCGGAAGAAGCGCTCCTCGCCGTCCTCCACCATCGCGGTGTCGCGCAGGATGAGGCGCCCGTCGGCCTTGCGGACCGCGAAGTGGCCGCCCTTGCGGTCGCTCTTCGTGCGGCGGCACACCTCGGCGACGAAGGGGAGGTCGCGCTCGACCATCCAGGCCGCGACGTCGGGGTCGCACGTCGCGCCCAGGTTGTCGGAGTTCGACAGGAAGGCGAAGCGGATCCCCTTGGCCAGAAGGGAGTCGAGCACACCGGAGGTGACGAGGGAGACGTAGACGTCACCGTGCCCGGGCGGACACCACTCGAGCTCCGGGTCAGCCGGCCAGGTCACCGGCATGAGGGTCTCGGGGTCGAGCCTCGGCTCCGCGTTCTGGATGAAGTCGAGCGGCAGGCCGTCGACCGCGAGCGAGTCGTACTTCGAGAGGATCTTGAGCGACTCCTCCGAGGTGCGGAAGGAGTTCATCAGCACGAGCGGCAGCTCGACGCCCCAGCGCTCGCGCAATGCGATCACCTGCAGCGCGATGATGTCGAGGAAGGTGAGTCCGTCGCGCACCTCGAGCGCCGACTTCGCACCGGTCATGCCCATGCCCGTGCCGAGGCCGCCGTTCAGCTTGATGACCGCCGTCTGCGACAGCGCTTGGCGGGACTCCTCGTCCGCGACATTGACCTCGCCGAGTGCCTGGATCTCCCCGAGCGGCTCGATGCAGTCCTCGGGAATGGTCCCGAGGGCACCTGCCTCGAGCTGCTTGTAGTAGTGCTCGAACACCTTGATCGCCTCGGGACCCAGCCCCCGCGCGCGCATGAGGTCCACCGATACGCGCAGCCCCTGGTCACTCATGGGCATCACCCTACGATGGCTCGCATGGGCCCGAGCCACCTCGACGCCAACAGGCAACCGTGAGCACGGCCACGAAGCGTGACCTGCGTCACGCGGCTCGCGACCGCCGGTCGCGCCTCGCGGCCCAGCTGCGTGCTGCGGGTGGGCTCGACGAGGCCGCGGAGGCCATCGCGGACACGGTGCTGCGCTTCGTGCCGGACCCGTGCCGGGTCGCCGTCTACGAGTCGCTGCCCGACGAGCCGCCGACCGGCCGCCTCGTCGAGCGCCTCCTCGACGCCGGACACGAGGTGCTGGTGCCGGTCGTGCTCGATGACTTCTCGCTGCAGTGGCGGTATGCCGTCCGCGGCGCCGTCGGTGACCGCGGCACGGTCACGAGACGGCGGGGTTCTTTCCCCGGTGCCCAGGGCGCGCGGTGGCTCGGCGTCGACGCGCTCGCAACCTGCGACCTCGTCGTGACCCCCGGCCTGTCCGTCGACGCGCACGGGACCCGCCTCGGTCAGGGCGGCGGCTGCTACGACCGGGCGCTCGCCCACCGCGACCCCGCCGCCCCGGTCGTCACGCTGCTCCACGAGGGTGAGGTGAGCGAGGTCGACCTGCCCGTCGACGCGCACGATGTGCCCGTCGACGCCTACGTCACGACAACGGGCCGCCTCGTCCGTCTCCGGTGAGCCGATGTGCCCGGCCGGCACGTCGAGCGAGCGGCACCGTCGTCTGGCCGGCACGTCGAGCGGCCCGCTCGTCACCTGGTCAGCAGGCACCCGGCATACGGCACCGGCTCAGCCGGGCGGGGGCGCGCCCGGCGGCGCCAGCGTCAGCTCGGCGGCGGCCGCTTCGCGAACGGCGCTCTCGGTGAACGGCCACGGGAAGCTCTGGTTGTCGGCCCAGGCGTCGATCTGGTCGGAGTAGTGGTCGTCGTACGTGTGACCCGACTGCCCTGTCGAGTTGACCCAGACGGAGCCGTCGAGGTTGGAAAGGTCGACGACCATCCGCATCGACGGGCCCGAGGTGACGCCGTAGCCGGCCTTGGAGGCGTTCCACGAGTTGGCGTTGACGATGGCGTTGCCGCCGCCGAGCTCGATGCCCTCGCGGTTGAAGATGCTGCGCACGAACTCGGGCAGCGAGTCGTCACCCATGACGGGGTGGCGCAGGTTGAGCTGGTGCAGGCGTCCCCAGCGCCACGCCGCCGGGACCTTGCCGAGCTCGCGGGCGAGGTCGAGGCGCGCCTCGACGAGCGCCTGCTTGAGGATCTCGCCCGAGCCCTCGGTGACGCCCGGCGTCGTCTTGTCGTCCCACCACTCGTTCTTGGGCTCGCTGAGCAGCTGCTGCACGACGATCATCCAGCGGCTGCCTCCGTCCGGCGCGATGTCGGGCGGCATCTCGTCGAAGGTGTAGTCGAGCAGGTGCTTCCACACCGCGTTGTAGTAGGCGGCCGCCGCGGAGTCGCGTGACTTGTCGTTGGGCTGGCTGCCGTCCCAGTCCCGGAGCAGCCGCTGGGCCTGGGCGGTGAAGTCGTCGACCTGGACGGCCAGCAGGCGCTCGACGAGGCCCGGGGCATACGTGTTGCGCACGTCGCCCTGGATCGTCGACATGGCCTCCGGCGAGACCTTCGGGGAGGAGGAGAGCAGGGCGGCGATCCGCTGCGCCCGGAACCCGTAGTCCCACTCGGTCGTGAGGAAGGGCGTGCGGCTCGCGGTCACCGCCTGGTTGGCCGTGACGATGAAGCCCTCCTCGGGGTCGAAGACGTGAGGCAGCCGCTCCGGAGGCACCCAGCCCTTCCAGTCCCACTGGCTGTCCCAGCCCGGCGCCGGCCAGTAGCCGGGCGGGGCGCCCGGCGTCGCCGAGCGGCGCACCGGGATCCGGCCCGGCGCCTGGTAGCCGATGTGGCCCTCGGTGTCGGCGTAGACGAGGTTCTGCGACGGCACGGTGAAGATCGCAGCCGCCTTGCGGAAGTCGTCCCAGCCCCGCGCCCGGCCGAGCGCGAAGATCGCGTCGCCCGCGGTGCCGGGCGTGAGGGCCGTCCAGGCCAGCGACACGGCATACCGGTTGGCCTGCGGAGCGCCGCGCACCACGACGCGGTCGCCCCCTTCGTCGACGGGTGGGGACACGTCGGACATGATCGGGCCGTGCACGGTGCTGCGCACCGTCAGCGGGACGTCGTCCCCACCGGCGACCTTGATCGTCTCCTCGCGCACCTCGAGCGGCACCCGCTCGCCGTCGCGGAGGTACGTCGAGCCGGTGACCTGCTCCAGGTAGAAGTCGGTGACGTCGGGGCCGAGGTTGGTCATTCCCCAGGCGATGCGGTCGTTGTGCCCGATGACGACCCCCGGCACACCGGAGAAGGTGAAGCCGGACACCCGGAAGGGGCACGCGCCGTTGACCTGGCGGCACTGGAGGTTCACCTGGGTCCAGACCCCCGGGATCGAGAGCGACAGATGCGGGTCGTTGGCCAGTAGCGGCTTGCCGGTCGTCGTGCGGGAGCCGTCGACGACCCACGAGTTGGAGCCGATGTCGTCGCCCCGGCCGAGGAGTGACGGCGCCGCCTCCAGGGCGGCGGCCGCGGCGTCCACCGCGGCGTTGGCCGAGTGTCCGCCGGGGTGTTGGCCGCGGTGTCCGCCGGGGTGTTGGCCGAAGTGTCCGCCGGGGTGGCCACATCGGCGGCCCTCGCGGGCGAGCGCGGCCCCGTGAGGCTGGCTGGCAGGGCCGGCAGGGCGGTGGCGGCCTGGTCGGTGCGGTCCGCCGGCAGGCTGGGAGCCCAGTCCTCGCCCGAGAGGATGGGCGGGTTGGTGTCGTAGGGATACGGCGGGTAGAGCAGCGCGATCTGCTTGACCGAGATGCCGCGGCGCGACAGGCGGGCGCGGGTCAGCTCGTCGTTGTAGTTCCCCCGCAGGTCCCACGCCATCGCCTTGAGCCAGGCGAGCGAGTCGACTGGCGTCCACGGCTCGACGCGGTAGCCGGGGTTGCGGCGCTGGAGGAAGGTGTACTCGAGGGACATCTTCTCGGGCGAGTCCACCTGGCCGATGTAGGCGTTGACGCCGTCGGCGTAGGCCTGGAGGTACTGCCGGGTCTCGGGGGCCAGGCGCGGGAGCTCCTGCTCGGCCACGCGCCGCCAGCCCATCGTGCGTACGGACTTGTCGGAGTCGAGGCCGCCCGAGCCGACCATCTCGGAGAGCCGGCCGGCGGTGACGTGACGTCGCAGGTCCATCTCGAAGAAGCGGTCCTGGGCACTGACGAAGCCCTGTCCCCGGAAGAGGTCATTGGCCGTGTCCGCGTAGATCGTGGGGATGCCGCGGTCGTCACGAAGCACGGAGACCTTGCCCGACAGCCCCTCGATGGCAAGCTCGCCACCGGTCTGGGGAAAGCTCTGCCGGACGGCTCCGACCCCGAGGAGCCCGACCGCGAGGACCGCCATGACGAGCAGCACCGCGACGATGATCAGGACCCGACGAGCGCGCTTCAACCGTGGCACGCACCGAGCCTAGGACACGGCCGAGGGCGCCAACCGACGCCGTGCGGGCGCGTGCCGACATCGTTGCCCAACCGGCGAGCGCCCACGTCACACCAGCCGTCCTCGAGGCTGGACCCAGCGGCAGGGCCCGCGCACAGGTGGTTTCATGGGCGCACACGTCAGGAGCCGCCCGTGATCTCGCTCGCGTCCGCCACGTCGTCGGGAATGACCCTCGACGACCTGACGCGTGTCCTGCTCCTCGGCTCGGTCGTCCTGCTCGTCGCGGTCGCGGCGGTGCGCCTGTCGGTCCGGTCCGGACTTCCGTCGCTGCTCATCTACCTCGGCATCGGGCTCGCACTCGGCAACGCCGGCCTCGGCATCCAGTTCGACGACGCCACCATCACCCGTGTTCTCGGCTACGCCGCGCTGGTGCTCATCCTCGCCGAGGGCGGCCTGACGACGTCGTGGGGCAACATCAAGGACTCGGTGGCTCCCGCGGCCGTGCTCTCCACCGTCGGCGTCGCCGTGTCGGTCGGCGTCGTGGCCCTGGCCGTCCACACGCTGCTGCCCCTGTCATGGACCATCGCCCTGCTCCTGGGCGCCATCGTCACCTCGACCGACTCCGCCGCCGTCTTCTCCGTGCTGCGCAACGTGCCGTTGCCCAGGCGCCTCTCGGGGATGCTCGAGGCCGAGGCCGGGTTCAACGACGCGCCCGTGATCATCCTCGTCGTCGCGTTCGCGACGGAGGGCCTGCCGGGCGCGGAGGTGCACGCGTGGTGGCAGCTCGTCCTGCTCACCGCCGCCGAGCTCGCTGGCGGTGCCGCGGTCGGCGTGACGGTCGGATGGCTCGGCGGGCAGCTGCTGCGCCGCGTCGCAGGCGGGTCGTCGGCCCTCTTCTCCATCGGCGTCATCGCGCTCACCGTCCTGGCGTATGCCGCGGGCGCCGCCCTGCACGTCTCCGGCTTCCTCGCGACCTACCTCTGCGCACTCGTGCTCGCCAACATGGGGCTGCCCAACCGCACGTCGTTCCAGAGCTTCGCCAGCGCCCTCGGCTGGCTGGCCCAGATCGGGCTCTTCGTCCTGCTCGGACTGCTCGCGGACCCGACGCGGCTCGGCGAACAGCTCGTGCCGGCGGTCATCATCGGCCTCGTGCTGCTGCTCGTCGCCCGACCGCTCTCCGTCATCGCGTCCGTGTCATGGTTCCGGATGCCGTGGCGCGACCAGGCGTTCCTCTCGTGGGCCGGCCTGCGCGGGGCCGTGCCCGTGGTGCTCGCGACGGTCCCACTGACGATCGGCACACCCGACGCCGAGTGGATCTTCGACCTCGTCTTCGTGCTCGTCGTCGTCTTCACCATCGTGCAGGCGCCGACGCTGCCGTGGGTGGCTCGGCGCCTGGGCCTCAACGAACAGGTGCACGCCGTCGATGTCGACCTCGAGAGCACGACGCTCACCGAGATCGGTGCGGAGGTGCTGCAGGTGACCGTCGGCCCACGCTCGCGACTGCACGGGGTCGCCGTCTTCGAGCTGCGCCTGCCGCCCGGTGCCAACGTCACGCTCATCGTGCGCCGGGGTGAGGGCTTCGTGCCTGAGCCGCATACGCCGATCCGGCACGGCGACCGGCTCCTCGTCGTCGCCACCTCCAAGGTGAGGGCCCGCACCCAGCGACGCATCCGCGACGTCAGCCGCGACGGGAGGCTCGCCGGCTGGCCGTAGACTGGCGGCCGATCCCCACCATCAGAGCCCGAGGTCCACCATGCCCACCTACTCCTACGCGTGCACGAACTGTGGCCACGCCTTCGACATCCGCCAGTCCTTCACCGAGGACTCCCTGACGGTGTGCCCGGAGTGCGGCGAGACGGCGCTTCGCAAGGTGATCCACCCGGTCGGCATCGCGTTCAAGGGCTCGGGGTTCTACAAGACAGACTCCCGTGCGTCCGCGACGAACGGCCCCAAGTCAGGTGGGGGATCGGACGGGGACGGCAAGGACGCCGGGTCCGGCGCCAAGGAGTCGGGTTCGAAGGAGCCGAGCCCTGCGGCGTCGGGGAGCAAGGACTCCGGGACCAAGGACTCCGGGAGCAAGGACTCTGGCTCGGCGGCCTCCGCCTCGAAGGGCGGCTCTGGCAAGGCGGGCGGTTCTGGCAAGGCAGGCGGGTCTCGCAAGTCAGGCGCGTCGACGTCACCCAGCTCGTCGTCCACATCCTCCTGACGGCTCGGGGGGCGTGGGGACGCTGTCCCCAAGCCCGGCAGTACGCCGGCCGACGGGCACCGGTCGCGCCCTAGGCTTCCTGCATGACGACGACCACGGGGCAGTTCGAGCAGCACGAGCAGCCCGAGCAGCCCGAGCCATCGGCGCAGTCAGCGGGGGCTGCCCGGATAGAGGGCGGAGCTGCACTCTGCGCCGTCCACGCACTCCTCGTACCGGCACGCCGGGCCCCACGCCGAGATCGGGGTCATCGGCGGGTCCGGCCTCTACGACTTCCTCGACGCGCTACGACACCGTCGAGGTCGACACCCCCTTCGGCCGGCCGAGCGACCCGCTCGTCGTCGGTGAGGTCGACGGTCGCTCCGTCGCGTTCGTCGCGAGGCACGGCAAGGGCCACCGCTTCCCGCCGCACCGGGTCAACTACCGCGCGAACCTCTGGGCCCTTCGGGCGGTCGGGGTGCGCCAGGTGCTCTCGCCGTGCGCCGTCGGCTCCCTGCGAGCCGACTACGGCCCGGGCACCATCGTCGTGCCCGACCAGGTGGTCGACCGCACGTGGGGCCGGGCGCACACGATCTACGACGTCGAGGGTCCGGTCGTGCACGTCTCTTTTGCCGATCCCTACTGCTCCAGGGGCCGCCAGGTCGCTGTCGACGCCGCTCGGCGGTCACCCCTCCCGGTCGTCGGCGACGGCACGCTCGTCGTCGTCAACGGTCCCCGCTTCTCGTCCCGGGCGGAGTCACTGATGCACCGGCAGGCCGGCTGGTCGATCGTCGGCATGACGACAATGCCGGAGGCAACCATCGCTCGTGAGCTGGCCCTCTGCTTCACCACGATCGCCATGGTGACCGACCTCGACGCCGGGGTCGAGGGAGGCGAGGCCGTGACCCACGAAGAGGTTCTGCGGGTCTTCGCCGCCAACGTCGAACGCCTCAAGTCCGTGCTGCGTGACGCGATCGGGCGGCTCCCGGCGCACGAGCCCGACGACGAGGCCACCTGTGCCTGCCGGCGCAGCCTCGACGGGTTCGAGCTGCCGATCGCCCTTCCGTGACTCCGCCGGCGTGCGAGTCAGGGGCCACCGCGTGCGTCACGGGCTGAGACGGTCGCCTGCCGTGCCGCCCGTTCGAGCATCCGCCCTCGAGCCGGGTCGCGGCCGCGGGCCGAAGGCCAAGGGCAGCGAAGGGTCGCGGAGGCCGGCGGCCGGCCGACGGTCGCTCAACGCGCGGCAGCGGTTGGCCCGACGCCGGCGGTGGCGGCGCTGGAGCGCCGCACTACTCGCCGCAGCGGCTGCCGTCGTGATGCTGTCGGCCTTGGCACCACGCATGGGTCAGAACGCCGGTCGCGACGTCGTTGTGGCCACGCGCGACCTGGCCGCCGGCGCAGTCGTGGGCCCGGGCGACGTCGAAGTCGTGCGGCGAGCGTCGGCGACGGTGCCTGAAACAGTCCTGACGGCCTACACCGACGTCGTCGGACGGACGACGGCCACCGCCCTCACAGCGCCCGACCTCGTCACCGCCGAGCGTCTCGTCGGGGCGACGCTGCTCACGGGGCAACCCTCGGGCACGGTCGCCATGAGCGTCCCGGTGCTCGACGTCGGCGAGGCCACCCGGGCGGGCGTGCGCGTCGACCTCTACACGAGCGCGTCGGGCGAGGCAGCGGCGTCCGATGTGGTGGTGCTGGCGGTGCGCCGTCCGGCGGAGTCGAGCTCGGTGCTCGGGTCCGGCACGGGGCCGCAGCTGACCGTGGCGCTTGATGCCAGTGCCGCTGCGCGCGTGGCGCGCAGCCTCGGCGGGCTCGACGGTGGGGAGGGACTCGTTGTCGCCGTCAGGCAGCCGACCGCCCGATGACACTAGGCTCGGCCCAGCCAAGGGGGATCCCCACGCGCACCTCGTGCGAGGGCCGCCTTCGATGGCTCACAGCAGCACCGACCAGGACCGGCCACCTCGGCACGGCTCTCCGATCGTGTCACCAGGCCGCGCAACGCTTCGGGCTCCGCGCCCTCTTGGGGGCCAACTGAAAGGGACTCTGCTTCATGCTCAAGGGATTCAAAGACTTCGTCATGCGCGGCAACGTCATGGACCTCGCGGTCGCTGTCGTCCTCGGCGCAGCCTTCACCATTGTCGTCAACTCCGTCGTCAAGGGACTCATCAATCCGCTCATCGCGGCGATCTTCGGCAAGCCGGACCTCACCCAGGTCGGCACCTTCACGATCAACGGTGCACAGTTCTCGATCGGCCTGATCCTCGACGCCTTGCTCAACTTCCTTCTCATCGCGGCGGCCGTCTACTTCTTCCTCGTGCTCCCTGTGAACACGCTGCTCGAGCGTGCCAAGCAGGGCAGGGAGCCGGAGCCGGACGCTCCGTCACCCGAGGTGGTGCTCCTCGCCGAGATCCGCGACGCGCTCCGCACCCGCTGAGCACCGCTGAGCACTCGCAGCACCAAGCAGCCCCAGTGGTCGGCGAAAGCGGCCAGCTGGGGTAACGGCGAGGAGGCCGCCGCCCTCGGCTTCCCGACCGCCCCGCCCACCCCTCCCCACTCGAGTGGCCTCGCTTTCACACGCCCCGCGTCACGGGTGGGACGACGCGGCCACTCGACAGGCCCCACCCCCCTCGAGTGGCCTCACTTTCACACGCACCGCGTGACCGGTGGGACAACGCGGCCACTCGACAGGCCCCACTCCCCCTCGAGTGGCCTCACTTTCACACCGCGCGCGTAACACGTGGGACCACGAGGCCACTCGACAGGCCCCACCCCCACTCGAGTGGCCTCGCTTTCACACGCACCGCGTGACCGGTGGGACGACGCGGCCACTCGACGGGCCTCACTCCGCGGTCAGAGGGCAGCGGCGCCGTAGGTCTTGGGGCGGTCGTAGCCACCGAGCACCTCGGCGAGCGCGAGCGGACCCGCCGCGTCATCGTGCCGTCCAGCGCGCTGGAGAGTCCGCCCGAGCAGCAGGTGCGCGTACGCGTCGGTGGGCGACTCGGCGACGATCCGGTGCAGCGTCATCTCGGCGCGGCCGAGCTGGGCCGAGTGGAAGTACGCGCGGGCGAGCAGCAGTCGCAGGTCGGCCGTGCCGTGCAGGACGGCATCGACGTGCGCGGACCTCGGCTCACCGGACGACGCACCCTCGACCTCGTCGACGAGCTCGGCAAGGGCGAGCGCGGCCTCGCGGTACTCACCGCGGTCGAAGAGACCCTGAGCGAAGGAGAGCCGCAGGGCGAGGGGCGCCGTGGTGGTCATGGGTCTCACAACGCACCCTCGGACAGGCGCATTCCGCCCCGAGCTGCAGGTCACTCGTGGTGCGGAGGCCGCTGCTCCTGCAGCCACTGGTCCCCGACACCCGCGCCGGCAGCGCGCTCGCCCCAGCCGAGGTCAAGCTCGTCGCTGCTGCGACCGAGGCCCTCGCCCGGTTGTCCGGCGGTCGCGCCAGGCGCCCCGCTGCCCGACGCCGGCTCTGCCGCCGCACCGGTGCCCTTGCGGAACACCCGTCGCCGCTGCCGCTTGCCCTTGGCCTTGGAAGCCGACCCTTCGTCGCCACGTGGTCCCACACGATCGGCCAAGTCACCGCGCTCGATGGCCGTGGCGGCAGGGCCGGTGCGGTCGGCGTCTGTCGTGGACCTGGCGGCCGAGTCGTCGGAGGCGGACCCGCCGACCGGATCAAGCGCTGTGGCGGGCTCTATCGAACGCACCATCGTCACGATCCGCGAGATCTCCCGAGCCGGGTCGCGGAACACGTCGGTCGTCCAGGCGCGCTCGTGCAGCCAGCCGAGTCGCGTCAGCTGGTCGGTGCGCAGACGGTCACGCTCGCGAGTGCTGCGCAGGGCGGCATACCTCGTGCCGTCGGTCTCCACGGCGAGCAGACCGCGACCCCGGTGGTAGGGATCCTCGACGACGAGGTCGATCCGGTGGTTGGCAGTGCCGAACTCCTCGTGGACCGTCAGGCCCTCGCGACGCAGCCGTGCGGCGAGGTCGGTGCGCAGCGGATCGCTCGTCGTGGGGGCGCTGGCGAAGAGGGTGTCCTCGTCGCCACGGCCGCCACCGGCCTCGGCGTAGGCGAGGAAGTCGCGCAACATGATCGCTCCGCGAGCCTTGAGACGGCTGGGGTCGAGGTCGCCGGCCCGCAGCGCGGAGACGACCGTCATACGGGACCGTGCACGCGTGATCGCGACGTTGAGCCGACGCTCGCCGCCCTCGATGTTGAGCGGCCCGAAGCGGTGCAGGACCCGCCCGTGCGGCGTCTTGCCGTAGCCGATCGAGAGGATGATCGCGTCCCGCTCATCGCCCTGCACCCGCTCGAGGTTCTTGACGAAGAAGCGCTCGTCCCGGTCGTCGGCGAAGAATGGTGCGAGCTCGGGTGCGTCGCGCAGCGCGTTCGTGATCGCAGCGTCGAGACGCTCAGCATGCTTGCTGCCGAGGGCGATGACGCCGAGTGACTCGGTAGGGCGCGTTCGGGCGTGCTGCAGGACGAGCTCGACGACGCGGGCGACCTCGCCGTCCGTCGTCTCGATCGTGTCGACCCCCGCGCGGACCTCAGCCAGTCCTTCGACCGGCTCGAAGACCACGGCGGAGTCGATCGCCGTGCCCGGGAAGGTCGTGAGGCGGCCGTCATACATCTGCGTGTTGGCGAAGGCGATGAGTCGCTCGTCGCGGCTTCGGTAGTGCCACGAGAGGTCGCGGGTGGGCAGGGCCGCCGAGAGCACGTCGAGCACCGACTCGAAACCCTCCGTCAAGGTGTCGTCCGCCTGAGTGGCGCTCGCCGACGCCTCGTCGTCAGAGACGACCGTGAAGAAGTTCGTCGGCGGCAGCTGACGCTCGTCCCCCGCGACGACGACTTGGCGCGCGCGACTGATCGCCGAGATCGACTGAGCCGGCTGCACCTGCGAGGCCTCGTCGAAGACGACGACGTCGAACCACTTGCCGGGGGGCAGCGTCGACGCCACGACGAGGGGACTCATGGCCCAGCAGGGCTTGATCGCGGTGAGGGCAGCGGACGCCTGTGGCATGAGATCGCGAAGAGCCTTGTGTCGTCGCGACTTGCCGCCCTCGGCGCGCACGAGGGCCTCCTGGGCGGGATGGTCGGCAAGGACCTCGCGCACGTTGCGCGCCACCGCAGCGCGCACTCGCTCGACCGTGGCGGCGAGATGGGCACGGTCCGCCTCGACGTACTCCGCGACGTCGCGGCGCAGCCCTTCGCCGTCATGGGCGCCGTATGCCGGGTCACGCACGGTGATCTCCTTGACGAGCGACGCCCACCAGACGTGCTCGACCTCGGGGATGACGTGCTCGGTCGTGATGCCGCGCCTGGCCAGGTCCTCGACGAGCTCGGCCAGGCCCGCGCCGCGCAGCTCGTCGAGGGTGCTCGTCACCTGTGGCAGCACCGAGATGCGCTCGGGGCGGCTCGCGAGGTCGGCGAGACGGGCGCGCAGGTCGGCGAGGGGCAGGGCGGCGAGGCGCAGGCCGTCGCTGCCAGGACGCAGCCGGGAGTCCAGCCAGGCGAGGTCTGCCTCGAGACCGGAGAGCACCGCGAGGCCCTCGTCGAGCCGAGGGGAGATCTCCGGCCGTCCGCCACCGCCGACGAGGGCGAACCAGCTGGTGCGCTGCTCGCTCGCACGGACGAG
Organism: uncultured Actinomycetota bacterium; assembly: GCA_963816385.1. Taxonomy (GTDB): domain Bacteria; phylum Actinomycetota; class Actinomycetes; order Actinomycetales; family Dermatophilaceae; genus CAWFKL01. The sequence continues at coordinate 14,678 of CAWFKL010000003.1, read as the reverse complement.
CTCGGCGTGCAAGTTGGCCGGCGGGCGCCCAGGTCGCAGCAAACGCTTCGTATGCCTTCGGATGCGCCAGCGGTCGAGCCAGCCCATGTCGATGTCGCGGGCCTGTCGCCAGTCGCGGGAGCCGGTGGCGGCGATGTAGTCGTCGAGGGGCGTGTCGAAGACCTCTGGGCGGAAGACCTCCAGCGTCTGCTTGACGGTCGCCATCGTGTTGAAGGCGGAGGACCAGTCGTCGACGGAGTTCGCCCCGGGCACGCGCGACTCCGCGAGGATCTGGTTGAGCTGGGCACCGATCTCGTCAAGCCCGCTCGTGCCGCGTCGGCTCGTGATGTCAAGGGCGCGCACCGCGTCCTCCTGGGTCAGGATGCGCGCACCGAACCACGGGTCGTGGTCGGCGCGGGTCCACGCGCCGAGCCCGACGGCGTCACGCAGCTTGCGAGCCAGCTCTGTGACGCGGGACCGGCTGAGGCTGCCCAGGTCGGCGCTCGCAAGGCGCACATGCGAGAGGGGAGCAGGCCGCCGCGTGCCGAGCTCCACCAGCGCCTGCTGCACCTGGTGGGCGGTGACGCCCCAAGGCTCGCGCGTGCGGTGCAGCGCGTCGACGTGCCGCTGGAGCCGGGATCGGCGCTCGCGCAGGGTTGCGATGGTGTCGTCCGGCGTCGGAGCGTCGTAGTCGAGGGCCGCACTCAGCGTCCTCACGAACTGCTGGGCTGTGGCGCGCCTGTTGGTGGGGCCGTCGTACGCGTCGAGCACGAGGTCGCTCAGGCCGAGCCGGTCGAGCCGGTGCAGCACCGCGTCGATGGCCGCCCGCTTCTCGGCCACGAAGAGGACTGACTTGCCCTCCGCCGCGAGGGTGCAGACGAGGTTGGCGATCGTCTGGGACTTGCCGGTGCCAGGAGGTCCCTTGACGACGAGATGGGCCCCTGCCCGGACTGCCTCGATCGCCGCCTGTTGCGACGAGTCGGCGTCGAGGACGAGGTGCTCGTGCTCCGGGTCGGGGTCAGGGTCGCTCTGCGGAAGCCGGAGCCGGACCGCGGCGAGCGCCTGCTCGTCGCCGGCGAGCGCCGCCACGACGTCATGGTCAGCGAGCGAATTCCCCTGCAGCGCAAGGTCCGCCACCATGGGCAGCTTCGCGTACGAGAAGGTGCCCAGCACGAGCCGCGGCGCGATGCTGAAGTCCACGACACGGGCGCACGCGTGCTCGAGGGCGGCAAACGTTGGGTAGGGGTCGAACGTGTTGCCGACCTCGGCGAGATCGCCCAGCGCTTCCCCGTCGACCTCGATGCCCTGCTCGGAGCGGAGATACTCGCGCAGGACAGGGTTGAACTCGACCTCGGGGCCCAGGTCGAACTCGAAGTCGTCCTGGGCTGCCCCAACCCCCCGCAGGACGCACGCGCGCAACAGCACGGGAGCGGCCGGTGGGCGGGCCGCCCGCGGCACGGACCACGTGGCCATGCCGACGGCGAGGAAGCCGGCCGCGATCCCGCGCTCCTCCTTGAGCTCGAGCGCCTTGGCGCGGATGGCACGGGCTCGGCGGCGAGCCTCCTCCAGTGCGGCCGGTTCGCGGACGAGCTCGGACAGGCGGGTGCCGTGCCCCGCGAGCAGCTTCGAGACCCCTCCGGGGTGCGCCGTCGTCAGGTCCAGCGTGCCCGAGGGGAGGTCGCGATACCACAGCAGCGTGTTGCGGCCGCCGAGGTCGACAAGGGTGCGCTGCCACGTCCTCACCGCCGCGGCGACGCGGTCCGCACGGGGGTCGCCCGAGGTCGACACGGCCTGAGGGGCTGGGTCGGCACGGGAGGGCTCGGTCATTCCTGCAGGCTAACGAATGAGTCGGTGCGGCTCGTGCAGTGTCAGCCGCCGATGTCCCCCGGCGCCCGCTGCCGTATGCCGTCTGGCTGGGTCGCGCCGGTGGTTGCCCGCGCGCGATCGGTGGCCAAGGGTCCACTACCCTGTCAGCGTCGGCCCGGCCACGCGCTCGCTTGCTGTCCGGACCGATCCCCGCCCTCGTAGCTCAGGGGATAGAGCACCGCTCTCCTAAAGCGGGTGTCGCAAGTTCGAATCTTGCCGGGGGCACCACACTGTTTCCGCAGGTCAAGCCCCATTCTCGGTGCTGCCCTTCCCTGCCTCGGCCCGTCCATGGGTCTTATCCGTACCCAGGCCGTGCCCCAGAGCGCGATTCACCCGTGCCAGAGCCGCCCGGTCGGCGTCCGTGCCCATGAGGTGGCCATAGGTGTCGAGGGTCAGTTTGGCCGTCGAGTGACCGAGCCACGAGGACACGGTCTTGATGTCCACTCCAGCTGCGATCCAGAAGCTGGCGGCCGTGTGGCGCAGGTCATGGGGCCGGCGGCCGAGTCCCGTCGTCGTCCAGTGGACTGCCCGCCGCCAGTTCTGCGCGGAGAGGTAACCGCCCTCCGGCGCCGGGAAGAGCAGGTCGTCCGGTTCGCGACCTTCCGCCCAGGATTGGACGACGGGGCGGACGAGATCCGTAAGCGGAACGAGCCGGCTTCGTCCGCTCTTCGTGGTGGCGCGTTCGATCACTGCTCCCGTACGGCCCGACTGGGGGATGGACCGCTTGACCACGAGGCCGGGGTACGGCACGGACACAAGGTCGCGCACACGCAGGCCGCGCAGCTCGCCGAAGCGCACGCCGGTCAGCGCCAGGACGAGGGTGATCTCGGCGTAGCGCCTCGTGTGCTTGCGCTGAGCCTCGACGACCTCTAGCAGCAGGTTCAATGTGAACGGGTGGACTTCGACAACGTTGCCGGTCCGCGAATCAGGCCGAGGAAGTGGGACATCCTCCGCAGGTGACTTCGCAAGGCGGCGTGTGCGGACGGCATACCGGAACAGTCCGCGTAGCGTGGTCCTGACCCGAGCCGCGGTCCGGACGGAGCGCGACACCGCAAGGTCGGTCAGGAACCGCTCGACCTGAACCGAGGAGATCGACGAGATCGGCAGCCTTCCGAAGGCCGGCACGATGTGGACCCGCAGGGCACTCTCGTCCGACTCCCACGCCCTCACCGAGACCTGCCCCTTGCGGGACTCCCGGTAGTCGTGGGCAAGCTCGGCCACGGTGACACGGCCTGCAGAAGGCGACACAAACTCGCCCGAGAGCAGGAGCCGCTTCTGCTCCAACTCCCACCGGATCGCGTCACCCTTACGCTGGAAGCTTCGGTCACCCACGACGACGCCGCGGTGCTTCACCTGGACTCGCCACGTCCCATACGGCGTCTTGACGATCACGCCGACTCCTTCTGCGCCTCCAGCCAGGCCAGCAGGTCCTGCGGCATCCAGAAGCACCGCTTGCCAACTCGCACAGCCGGAGCGAACCGGCCATGAATGCGCAGGTGGTTAAGCGTGCCTACCGTGATGCGGCACCACGCGGCAGCCTCGGCAGCGTTCAGCAGCTGTGGCGCCTGGATCTCATTCGTCGTATCACTCATTTGCCCTTCTCCCAACTCGCTTGCCTTGCTGTGATGGACCTGACTCGCTGCGCCGCTCGCCGTTGGGCGTACTCGCGGGCGCGGGCTGCGGCGGCCCTGGCGAGCTCGGCGTCGCCGTCCGTGTCCCAGCCGGTACCGGCGTAGCTTCCAGTGCCCGATGACCAGGGTGGTTGCCTTGGCGTCGTCGGCAAGGAGGTCGTCGAGGTCGCGCACGTCGACGGTCCGGCCCTCGCGGTGGGCGGCGGCGAGGAGCCGCTGGTACCGGGCCCGTCTCCGGCGGAGCGATCCGAGGGTGAGCGAGTAGCGGCGGGACTTGGTGGAGAAGTGGCCGCGGAAGCCGAGCATGTGCCGCCACTTCCCACAGCAGTCGGTACGGGTGATGCCGCAACGACGTCGCGTCGGCTCGCGCGTCTGCGTGGATGCGGTCGGTCACGTCGGCGATCGTCGCGCGGAGCCGCCGCGCGTGCGCGGCTTCGGTGTCGGTGGAGTCGGTGGCGGCCTTCGTCGCGTACTTCGCCAGGTAGCCGGCGACCTGCTCCGGGGTCAAGGCCCGGTCCGGGTCGTCGCTCCGGCGGGCGGTCGCGATCGGCCTCGAGTCGAGCTGGGTGCCGAACCGCAGCCGGCGCACCACGTCACCCTCGTACAGCGGCGGCGCGTCGAAGGACACCCAGCGGCCGCCTGCTCGACGACCCGGGCCAGCAGCGCCGCCGACATGCCTGTCGGTGCAGGGGCGAACCCGTCGTGGTCCGGGGTCCGTCGAGGCGGATCAGGGCGTGGAAGTGGACGATGCCGCGGTGCTGGTACTCGGCGACCTTCGCGTACTGCACCGTCACGCTGCTCCGGCAGCTTGGACTCGGGACGCCGAGGTGCCTTGGCGAGGGCGCGGCGCAGGTCGATGGTGAACCGGCGCCACAGCTCGGGCGCCCACCACTGCCACACGACGTGACCCGGGTAGTCGTAGCAGTCCCGGCACAGCGGCTGGCCGAGCAGCTCGTCCCCGTCGACGTGGCGCGGCGTGGCACGCGGTGGCCCGGCCGTGCTCGCACACCGTGCCCGCCCTTGGTCGTGAACGGGCGGCAGGCTGCGGCCGCCCCGGGTGCCGTGCACGGGCCCGAACGAGGGCGCGGTCAGCGTCGCGAACACGAGCGGGTTGTCGCCCACCGTGCTCGGGGACGCCCTTGCCGCCGGTGACCCCGGCCCGGATCAGGTGGAAGGTGTCGCGCCGCGTACAGCCGGCGAGCAGGACGGGCACTCGGCGGCGCGCCGGTTGCCGCACCGCACGTGCAGCACCCCGAGCGGTGCGTCGGTCGAGGAGAACGACGAGACGACCTCACCGGTCCGGATGTCGACCGTGTCGGAGTGGCCGTGCAGCCGGACCGGCCTGGCGCAGTGCCCGACCCGGGCGGCGGCCTCGGACCAGGCGTCGAAGTCCCGCGACACCAGCCGGGCCACGACCTGCGCCCGCGTGGTCGGGTCGAGGTGGTCCAGGTCCAGCGGGTAACCCGCACCGACGACATCGTGCCTGGGCTGCCGTCGCTCGCAGCGCGAGGGCGTCCCAGAGGTGCTCACGTGTTGCCCGGCTCATCACGGCCACCCCCTTCCCTGTCGGTCCGGGTGGGTGTGCCGTGCAGCTACTGCGACTCCCGCTGCACGACACACCCGGTCCGAAAGGGCGGCCACGAAAATGCGTTCCGAGGAATGCCGGCGCCGCGGGGAGTCGCGCACACGCCGACCACGTCAAAGGTCACGAAGAAGATGGCGGACCAGGAAGTGTGTGGTGTGTGTGACGGCAATTCGATGTGTATGGCCTCTGGCCGGGTGGGGAGCCGACCCCCGGGCATCACGCCCGCAATGTTTCACTTGAGGATTTTTCGGTGGGGATGTCCGCACTCACCAGCATCCACACCCCGCGGCAGGGAGTCCAGAAACCCTGAGATCGCGCGGGAGCGGAGGCTGGCGGTGAAGAACTCGATCCTCGTGTGGGCCTCGTCGTCTTCGACGTCGCCGCGGCCGCGATCCTTCACCCAGTGTCACGTCTGCGGCAGGATGACGGCTTTGATGGCCCGGGGGTCGGTGCGTCCCGCCACGAGGGCCTCGACCGTTTGGTCGAGGGTATGCCGTGAGGTCACGAGGGGGTCGAGGCGCACCCTGCCGGTTGCCGCCAGCCGGATCGCCGTCGGCCAGGTGTTGGCGTATCGGAACGTCCCGGTCACGACGAGCTCCCACGCTCCTGGATCGCGGATAGCGGCAGCGTCACCTCGTCGCCGCCCATCCCCACGAGCACGGCCCGACCGGCCGGCGCGAGCGCCTGGAGTCCTTGGCCGGTCACCCCGGGGTGGCCGGTGCACTCGATGAGGGCGTTGGGTGCGGCTGCGCGCAGGGTCGTCGTCAGGTCCTGGACGGAGGGGTTGAGGGTGCGCGTGGCGCCGAGCTCGGCCGCAACGGAGAGCCGGTCATCGTTGACGTCGACGACCGTGATCTCGACGGCCCCGGCGGCCGGCGGGCGACCTGCACGGCCATGAGCCCGATCGTTCCGGCGCCGGTCACGAGGACGCGGCTGCCGATGCCGATCTGTGCCTTGCGGGCCGACCAGATCCCGACCGAGAGGGGTTCGAGGAGGGCGGCGGCCTCGTCCGAGACGGAGTCGGGGACAGGATGGGCGAAGGCCTCGTGGACCACGACCAGCTCGGCGAGCGAGCCGTCAACGGGTGGTGTCGCGTGGAACCGCATCTGCGGGCATAGGTTGTAGCGCCCGCCGAGGCACTGCTCGCACGAGCGGCACGGAACTCCCGGTTCGATCGAGACGCGCCGCCCAACGCGGCCGGGATCGACACCTGCACCGACGGCGTCGATCACCCCGCTCCCCTCGTGCCCGAGGACGAGCGGTGACTTCACGACGAAGCTGCCGATGCGGCCGTGGTCGTAGTAGTGGGTGTCGGAGCCGCACACCCCGACGGCAGCCACCCGGACCCGCACCTCGTGCGGGCCGGGCTCAGGCTCGGGCCGGTCGAGGATCTCGATCTCGCCGGGTCGGTTCAACACCGCGACGCGCATGGTGCTCCCTTCACTGGTCGGTCTTCACTGGTCGGTACGGCTCGCGGCGTGGGACTCGAGCGTTCGGCGGGCGCCCCGCTCGTGCAGCATCGCCAATGCGGCGGCGTATGCCGTCGTGAAGCGCTCGTCGTCGACGAGGTCACCGAAGAGGTCGCGGTCACGCAGGAACGCGAGCTGGTCGCCACCCTTCTGCCGGGCGGCGGCGGCCATCACCCGGTCCTTGACGCGGTCGACGACCTCGATGGGTTCGCCTTGCTCGTCGACCCCCTCGGCGTACCGGGCCCACGCAGCGACGACGAGCGCGGAGCGGTGGATGCCACCGCCGGTCTCGAGGTTGCGGTTGATGACCGGCACGAGCCACTTCGGGATGCGGTCCGAGCTCTCGGCACATAGCCGGGCCAGGGTGTCGCGCACCTCGGGGTTGCGAAACGCTGAATGGGCTGGTGCCGGTAGGCGTCGAGGTCGACCCCCGGCACCTCCGGCAGGGTCGGGCTGCCCTCGTGCTCCATGTAGCCGAGGAGGAAGTCGACGAAGAGCGGGTCCTGGCACACCTCGTGGGCGTAGCGGTAGCCGGCCAGGTACCCGAGGTAGCAGAGCGCCTGGTGGCTCGCGTTGAGCAGCCGCAGCTTCATCAGCTCGTAGGGCACCACGTCGTCGACGAGCTGGACGCCGGCCTCCTCCAGGCGGGGCCGCCGTCGGTGAAGTGGTCCTCGAGCACCCACTGCGCCAACGGCTCGCAGACGACTGACCACCCGTCCACTACCCCGAACTCGTCGGCCGAGGGTACGGCGGCCCCCGCCGCGGTCACCGGGGTGATCCGGTCGACCATGGAGTTCGGGAACGCGACGTGCTCATCCATCCAGTCCGCGAGCGACGGGGTCCTTCAGAGCCTCGCGAACGCGGTGATCATCTTCCGCCGCGCAGTCTCCCGTTGCCCGGGCAGGTTGTCGCAGGACATGACGGTGAACGGCTCCTCGCCCGCGGCCCGGCGGCTTGGCGAGGCCCGCTCACGATGTAGCCCGAAGACCGGTCCGCGGCGCCGCGCCTTCCTCGAGGTCGGCGCGGATCGCCGGGTCGTCGGCGTCGAACTCGCCGGTCACCTGGTTGACGAGGTAGCCGCCCTCGGTGATGGTCAGCGACACGATCCGGGTGCGCGGGTCGGCCAGCACCGGTCGACAACGGCCTGCGGGTCGTCCGGTGCGAACAAATCATCTCGACGATGCTGGCCCGACTGATGCGTGGCTCCCGGTGCCCGTCGGGGTGCTTCACCACGAGGGTGTAGAGCCCGTCCTGGGCGGTCAAAAGTCTCGACGATGCGCCGGTCGTGGGGCAGTGCGCCGCGACACCGCAGATCCCCCAGTCGAGACCCGCCCCATCGTTCATCAGGCGGTCGAGGTACATCGCCTCGTGTGCGCGGTGGAAGCCGCCGACACCGAAGTGGACGATGCTCGCGGTGACCGCGTTGCGGTCGTATGCCGGCCGGTCGACCTTCGACGTCAGGGCGGCATAGGTGCTGGCGGAGAGGGCGGACGGGGTGGGCATCCGGCTCACCGCACCGCACCCATGGAAAGGCCCTGGACCAGCTTGTCCTGGGCGGCGAATCCCGCGATCAGGACCGGAAGCGACACGACCAGGGACGCGGCGCAAACCTTGGCCAGGAACAGGCCCTGGCTGGTGACGAACCCCGTGAGGAAGACCGGAGCCGTTTGCGCCACCGTCGCGGTCAGCACCCGAGCGAAGAGGAGCTCGTTCCAGCTGAAGATGAAGCAGATCAAGGCTGTCGCGGCGATGCCGGGCATGACCACGGGCGCCAGGACTTCCTTGAGCGTGCGCACGAATCCCGCCCCGTCGACCTGACGCGGCCTCCAGCATCTCGACCGGCACCTCAGCGAGGAACGAGCGCAGCATCCACACCGCGATCGGCACGTTCATCGAGGTGTACAGGATGACCAGAGCCAGATGTTGTCGAGCAGCCCAGCGTCTTCTGCGCGAGAGGTACAGCGGCAGGAGCGCGGCCACGAGCGGCATCATCTTGGTGGACAGGAAGAAGAACATGACGTCTGTCCACTTGCGGACCGGCCGGATCGACAGCGCGTACGCGGCGGGCAGTGCCAGCAACAGGACAAGGACCGTGGACACCACGCTGGCGGTCAGCGAGTTGGCCAGGGACGGCCACGGGCTCGCGCCGCTGGAGGCGCCGAAGAACTCCCACAACCCTGGAGGGTGAGCGGTGCCGCGATGGACGGGGAGGGTTGCGCGCCGCGTCCGCCTCGCTGTGGAACGAGGTCAGCACCATCCACAGGATCGGCAGGATGAAGACGAGGCCGGTCAGCCAGGCCAGCACGCCGAGCAGGGCACCCCCCGCGCGGCTTGCGCGCCCTGCGGTGCCCGTGGCCGTTGCGCGTAGCCGTCCGGGTCGCCGGCGACCCGGGGTTGCTCGCCGAGGTCATCGCCCACCCTCCTCTCGGAACAGGCTGGAGACGGTTCTCAACGCGAAGGTGGCGATGAGGATGGTCCCGGCGACGACCACGACACCGGCCGCGGAGGCCCTGCCGTAGTCCTGGGCGCTGTAGAACGTCTGGTAGATGGTGAACGGGAGGTTGGCGGTCCCCAGGCCGCCCGAGGTGATCACGAAGACCGCGTCGAAGGTCTGCCACGACGTAGATGGACCCGAGGAGTGCGCCGAGCTCGAGGTACTGCCGCATGTGCGGGAACGTCATGTAGCGGAAGATCTGCCACTTGCTGGCGCCGTCGATCTCGGCGGCCTCGATGACGTCGAGCGGGCGGCTCTGCAGCCCAGCCAGCAGGATGAGCATCATGAATGGGGTCCACTGCCAGATCAGGCGACACCTCGATGGCGAGGAGCGGGGCCTCGCTGATCCAGTCGGGTTGTGGTGGGTTGTCCGATCCGAACAGGTTCCACACCGCCGTCAGTAGACCGTTGAACAGTCCGTACTCCGGGTTGTACAGAGCGTGCTTCCAGAGCAACGCCGCAGCGACCGGTACGACGAGGAACGGCGCGATCATCATCGTGCGCACCGCGCCTCGCCGAAGAACTTGCGGTCGAGCAGCAGGGCGATCAACATGCCCAGCACCAGGCTGACGACGACGACGGTTGCGGTCAGCTCGATGGTGACCCACACCGAGTGGCGCATGTTCTCGTCGGTGAACACGCGCCGGTAGTTGTCGAGACCGGCGAATCCACGCTCGTCGGGGTAGTAGGCGTTCCAGTTCATGAACGAGATGAAGAGCGTCGCGACGAACGGCAGCTGCGTCAAGACGATGATGAAGATCAGCGACGGCAGCAGCGGCAATCGGCGCGACCAGCCGGACCTGCTCGTGGGAGGTCGCTGCGGTGGCGACTCGGCAGTCTCCGTGCGGTCATCTCCACAGCGACACTCATCAGTCAGCCTTCCCGTTGTGCCGGTTCGCGCCGGCGCGCAATCCCACGACCCTCACTTCTCCAAAGTCCTGGTAACGCTCTGCTACGTCCTCAGCCAGACCCTGCCCCTTGTCGAGAGCCTCGTCCACGCTCATCTGCCCCGCGATCGCCGAGCTGACGTCCTGCGAGACCTGCGTGGCAAGGGCGGGGAACTCCGGGATGCCCATGAACTGGATTCCAGGAGCGGGCCGCGGCTGCACCCCGGGGTCCAGTGGGTCGGCGCTCTCGATCGCCTGCAGAGTGGGATCGGCGAAGGCTCCAGCCTCTTTCAGGTACTGCGGGTTGTCATAGGTCGAGCTGCGCTTTCCCGCAGGCACCCGTGACCAGCCGAGCTCCTTGCCGACAAGTTCTCGTACTCCTTACCGGAGGCCCAGAGATGAACTTCCACGCTGGTCCTTCTTCGCACTGGCCTGCTGGATGCCCCACGACCAGGCGTAGAGCCAGCCCGAGCTGTCCGTCTTGTCAACCGGTGCAGCGGCGTACCCGATCTTTCCCTTGACCGGGGAGTCCGCTGCCTCCAGAGAACCCGCAGCCGAGGTGGCGTCGTACCACATGGCTACGTTGCCCTGGATGAGGTTGTTCAGGCATTCGGTGAATCCGGCTTGTGGTGCACCCGATCTCTCCGTGCTTGCGCACCAGGTCGACATAGAACTCCACCGCCTTGTCGAAGGGAGGAGCGTTGACCGCGGCCTGCCAGTCCTTGGTGAACCAGGTGCCGCCGAAAGTGTTGACCACGGTCGTGAGCGGGGCGAAGACCTGGCCCCACCCTGGCTGCCCACGCAAGCAGATACCTGCCATCCCCGGCTGGACGCCATCGGCCTTCGCTGCGATGTCGGCCACCTCCTCGCCACGTGGGCTTGGCGGGCACCTTGATGCCGAGCTTCTTCATGACGTCCTTGCGGTACATCAGGAAGGAGGACTCCCCGTAGAAGGGCTCGCCGTAGACCTTGCCGTCCTCTCCGGACAGCGACGTGACCATCGGCTTGAGGATGTCCTTCTGGTCGAAGGCGGTGTCCTTCTCGATGTACGGCTCCAGCGACGCTAGCCAGCCGCTGCGGGCGTAGATGGGGATCTCGAAGTTGCTCACCGAAGCGACGTCGTACTGGCCTGGCCTGGCTGGAGAACTCCTGGCTGATCTTGTCCCGCACGTCGTTCTCGGGCAGCACGGTGAAGTTGACCTTGATGCCGGTCTCTGCGGTGAAGTGCTTGGCGGTCAGCTGCTGCAGGTCGACCATCTGCGGGTTGTTGACCATCAGGACGCTGATCGAGTCCGCCCCGCCCTGGCCGACCGCGCCCCACCCGGCGCAGGCGGAGAGGCTGGCGACGAGCCCTGTCGTGAGCGCCGCCCCGGTGGCCATCGACCACCTGCGGCTGCCGTGTCTGATTTGTCGCACGTTGCTCCTCCTTGAGTCGTGCACATTTGAGCGGTGCAGTGCACATGTGAGTAAAGTGACTCAGGTCACCCGTGTCAACAGGAAGTCCAGATCGGGCGTCTCGCCACGGCGGTGACACGAAGGCAGCACACTGTGGGCGTGAGGGAGAGGGATATGGAGCGACGCGGCCCGGCCGAGCTCGTGATGGCCGCTGCCGTCGCGCGCCGCCACTACCTCGCCGGGCGGTCCAAGATCGAGATCGCCGGCGAGCTTGGCATCAGTCGGTTCAAGGTCGCGCGGCTCCTCGACATTGCGCGCGAGCGGGGCATGGTGCGCATCGAGATCGTCGCCGAGGGCGACATCGACCTCTACTGCTCCGCGCGGTTGCAGGAGACCTTCGGTCTGCGACACGCCATCGTCGTGGACGGCTCGGGTCTGGACTTTCATACGTTGAGCGAGCACCTCGCCGAAGCCACCTCGCGGCTGCTCAGTGAGATCCTCGTCGAGGATGATGTCCTCGGGTTGCCGGGCTCGCTCCATCGACATCTTGACGCGGTCGCTGCGCCACCTGCCCCCGGTAGACGTCGTCCAGATCTCCGGCGCCATGGAGGTGCCGGGCGTCAACAGCAGCGCGGTGGACATCGTACGTCGGGCGGCGCAGGCGACGGGTGGCTCATCGTCGATCTTCCACGCTCCGCTGCTGCTCGACGACGTCGTGGCCGCGAGCACCATCCGGCGCGACGGACTCGTCGCCCGCGGACTGGCCCAGGCAGCACGCGTGACGACCGCCGTCATGGGAATCGGGACCTGGGCTCCGGGTCTCTCCACGATCTACGACGCCGTGTCGCCCGCCGACCGCGAAGAGTGCAGCGCCGCGGGGGTGGTCGGCGAGATCGCCGGACGCTTCTTCGACGCCGACGGCCGGCTCATCGACCCACCGCTCAGCGGCCGCATCATCACCATTCGTGCGGAAGACCTCCGCGCCATTAGGGAGGTCATCGGCGTCGTGTCGGGCCGGCCCAAGGCCAACGCGGTCGGCGCCGCACTGCGTGGCGGACTCGTCAACGCTCTCGTGGTCGACATCGTGCACGCCGACGCCCTGCTCGACGACGCCATGCTCGGCGACGCTGCGGCCGCTCGGTGAAGCGTCACCCACACGTGCCGTAAATCGTTGAGAGCGCGGGCCAACCCGGCGGCATTCGTGCGATTCGCACGCCTGCAGAATCCCAGGGATCTAGCGGGGCGCCTGTGCGGCTCGCCCACGAGCCAAAGATGCGTTTGGTTCGCTAGCTGCGTCTTCCGGGCTTGGGTGTCGAGCCAAGACAGGCGTGCCCGCAACGGCGTCGGCGGATCCGTCCTGAGATGAGAAGTCGGTCGAGGCGAGCGACGCGTGGCGTGTCGGCTCAATGTAAGGCGAGTTCTGTCGGGGAGACCTGACGCATCTTCGGGGGTGCGGCCGACCCCGCCTTGAGATCACCGAGGACCCCGGCGTAGAACGAGTCGATCGCCCCGAGGATGGAATCGATGAAGGCGCCGGGACCGCGGCCACGCTTGGTGCCGAGTTTTGACAACGCCGCGACGCGGAAGGGCGCGCATTTCCTTGGCCGGGTTGTGATAACCACCGCCACGGTCTCGCGCACGGCTCGCAGCAGCTCAACGGCGCTGGACCCGGGAGTGCCCCGTGTAGCACTCCACGCGCGCAATGTCGGGCGCGTTCTTCAGCCGGCGCACCACACCAGTGCCGATCCCCGCAATCCCTGAGTCCCAACGCCCCACGGGACGTCAACACAGATTTGCCGACCACGACCCGGTGTCGCACATCAACTGGCGCGAGACTGTCGCACATCACCGGCAAAAGGACAAGGGGAAGGCGTCCACTGCGGTGAGGAGTTTCTCTACTGGCTCAAGGGCGCCTCCGGCGCGAATAAGCGCTGGCCCCAGCGACGGCGGACCCCCCGCGCTCCGGCGCTGGCGCGCCTACGCGCACCCCACCGCTCCCCGCGCCTTTAGTCGCCGTGGTCAGCCAAGAGCCGTTGCAAAGCTTCCACGTCCGCAGCCGAGGATCGTCGAAGCCGGCCCCGCGCGTCTGCGTCCAGGTCCGAGGGCTTGATGACCACCAAGCGAAGGCCATGCGCAGGAATCAGCTCCTCTCACGCCGAGCGTCGTAGAGCGCACGCTGAACTCCGCGGTGCACACCACTCACGGTCAGCCGATCAGGTTTGTCGAAGTGTGGGCGTCGGGCGATCGTGCTGCAGCTCGCGGTACTCGACGACAACCCCTGTCCCTGGCCAGTACCCGTCGACAGGCAGCCGGCGTGCCGACCCATTCTTCCCCGGGTCCCCAAGCAGCCATTCGAAACGATGCTGTCGCAGGCCCTTCTCCCCCAGCACCTCATCGCAGAGACTGAGCACGTATGCCTCATCGCTGTCTGAACGTCCCATGACGCCCAACGTAGCGAGCAGTTCGCAGCGCGTGTGACCTCCGAGCCGCCGACCCGACACTCCACTGTCCGCACGCCTCCGGGCCGCATCAAGGGCGCTGCGCGTCGCTGCGCGATGGCCTCCGGCCACCCTTGACCCAGCCACTCCGGCGCGCTGGCCTGCTCCGCTATCGGGTCGGTGGCTCAGTGTGCTCACCTGACAGTCCCGGGCAGACGGCCTTGATTCAGGATTCGATCGTCGGCTTCGGTCCACCTGGCCACGAGCTTCCTCCCGTGACCTCGAGGAAAGACCCAACGGAACAGGCGCAGCCCAGGTTGATGGCACCAGCAGTCGTCGGCGCAGCCACAGGCGATGAGACCCATTCGCTCCCGCACCAACCCGACGACCGCCGCCGCCAGATAGGCACCGATGGCCAGTCCCAGGACACGCTTCATGACAGCGACTCCACCAACTGAGCCAACGTCGGAGACCCGGCTCGCCCGTCGGGGATAGAGAAGATGCGACATGCCAGCGCTGGCTGTTCACTGCCTGTTGCGAAAGGGTCGCGTCCGTCGAGCAGGATGGTGGGCGACCCGATGAAACCGAGGCGTCCGGCATCCTCGGAAGTCTCCACCAGCACGTGCTGGATCGTCTCGTCACGCCGGCCAGGCTGGCCAAGGCCGAGCGCAGTCTCTCATCAGCAACGACCCAACGAGGGCAGCCGTCGAGATACAACAACCGCACGTCCATGGCGCCATCATGCGCCTCCCCAGGAGGACCCGATAGAGCGGACCCACCACCCCCGCCGAGAGCGCCAACGCATGACGGCCCCCGCGGCGCCACTGGTACCTCAGAGGTACCCGCAGGGGCCACACCCGCCGCAACCAACTCACATAGAGCAGCACGAGATCCATTGCGGCACAGGAAATTTTGAGCGCCAAGGTGACCCGGG
>CAWFKL010000002.1:0-387130 GCA_963816385.1 uncultured Actinomycetota bacterium | reverse complement strand
CGGCTACGAGGCCGCCGACCCCGCGCTGCAAGCGCACCACTGGCCGGACGCGCCTACCACGGGTCGATGAAGCGGCCGCCCGGCTCGGGCAGGCGCGCCGATTCGAGTGTCGAGGCGAGCCAGCGCCGGCTGTCGGCAGGGTCGATGACCGCGTCGATCTCGACCGTCGCGGCCAGCTCGATCGCCTTGCCCTTTTCGTACTGCGCGGCAACCAGGCGCTCGCGCAACGCCTCGCGCTCTTCGCCTTCGGGCGCCGCCGCCAGCTCCTTGCGGTAGCCGAGCTCGACCGCGCCTTCCAGCGGCATCGCGCCGAACTCGCCGCTCGGCCACGCCACCGTCGCCATCGGTGCGTGCATCCCGCCCGCTGCCATCGCCATCGCACCCAGCCCGTACGCCTTGCGCAGCACGATCGCCGCCACCGGCACGCGCAGTTGTGCGCCGACGACGAACATCCGGCTGACGTGACGCACCTGGCCGCGGCTCTCGATCTCGGGGCCGACCATGAAGCCCGGCGTGTCGATGAGCGCGACCAGCGGCAGCGCATGCGCGTCGCACAGCTGCATGAAGCGCGCTGCCTTGTCGGCGGCGTCGGCGTCGATCGCGCCGCCGAGATGAATCGGGTTGTTGGCGATCAGCCAGACCGGCCGGCCGTCGATGCGCGCGAGCGCGGTGACGATGCCGGCGCCGAATCCGGCGCGCAACTCGAACGCCGAGCCCGGGTCGACGAGCGCGTCGACGACCGCGCGGATGTCGTAGCTGCGCAGGCGGTTGGCCGGCAGCAGTGTTCGCAGCGCAGCTGGGTCGGCGGGCTCCTTCGCAGCAATGCGCCCCTGGAAAAAGGGAGATAGCGCCGAGCCACAGCAACGCCTTCGGCCTCGTCGCCGACGAGGAGGTCGATCACGCCGGCTCGCGTCTGCACATCGCTCGGGCCGATCTGCTCGGGCTTGAAGACGCCGAGACCGCCGCCTTCGACCATCGCCGGTCCGCCCATGCCGATCGAGCTGTCGCGGGTCGCGATGACCACGTCGCAGCAGCCGAGCAGCGCGGCGTTGCCGGCGAAGCAGCGGCCAAGCGACGATGCCGATCAGCGGCACCCGACCGCTCAGGCGCAGCGAAGCTCGCGAACGTCGTCACCGTGCAGGCCAGCGATGACGGCCAAGTCGACGTCGCCCGGCCTGCCGGCCGCCGCCCTCGGCGAAGAGCACCACCGGCAAGCGCTGCTCGCGCGCGATCTGGGAGCAAGCGGTCGGTCTTCTGGTGGTTGCGCATGCCCTGCGTGCCGGCGAGGACGGTGGCGTCGTAGGCCATGAACGACGGCGCGCGATCGCTCCGGCGCCGAACGCCTCGCGGTTGATGCTGCCGATGCCGGTGACCATGCCGTCGGCCGGTGTGTTGCGGATCAGGTCGTCGAAGCTCGCGCCGGCCGCGCTGGGCCGCGAACGCGAGCGCGCCGTACTCGACGAAGCTGCCGGCATCGCAGAGATCGGCGATGTTCTCGCGCGCAGTGCGCAAGCCAGGGCGTGGCGCTTGGCGATGGCGTCGGGACGGCTGGCGTCGGCGAGCAGCGCCTCTCGTGCGCGCAGCTCGAGCAGATCCGCGCGCAAGGCGGCCGCGTCGGCTCGTGGCGCCGTCCCGTCGGGGGTCGGCGACGCGGCGGTGGAAGGACGCAGGGTCGCCAGCACCGATCCCGCCTCGACGACGTCGCCGACGTCGTGACGCAACGATTCGATCACGCCGTCGCTCGCCGAGTAGACCTCGTGCTCCATCTTCATCGACTCGACGACGGCGATAAGCGCGCCGCAAGCGACGCTCGCGCCGACCTCGACCGCCAGCGCGACGACGCTGCCGGCGAGCGGGGAAACGATCTCCACGGAGGCCATGCCGGGCCGCTCAGCCCGCGCGCACCGCGTCGCGGTAGCGCGCGATCGTCAGCCCGTCGAGCGCAATGCCCGCGCTGCGCCCCGAGATCACGTCGGCCATCACCCGGGCAGTGCCGGCCGCCATCGTCCAGCCGAGCGTGCCATGGCCGGTGGCGAGGAAGAGGTCGGCGATCGGCGTCGCGCCGATCAGCGGCGTGCCATCGGGCGTCATCGGCCTGAGGCCGCACCAGAACTCGGCGCGGTTGATGTCACCGCCGTCGGGAAAAAAGATCATTGACGACGTGCACCAGCGTTTTCCGGCGTGTGTCGTGCAGGCGCAAGGTGTATCCAGCCAGCTCGGCGGTGCCGCCGGCGCGGATGCGGTCGCCGAGGCGCGTCACCGCGACCTTGTGCGTCTCGTCCATCACCGTCGACTCGGGCGCGCCTGCAGCGTCGCTGATCGGCACGGTGATCGAATAGCCCTTGACCGGGTAGACCGGGATCCGCACGCCGATCGGCGCGAGCAGCAACGGCGAATAGCTGCCGAGCGCGACCAGGTAGGCGTCGGCAGCGACGACACCGCTGTCGGTCGTGACACCGGTGATGCGGTCGCCGGCCCGGCCGATCGCGCGGATCGTCGTCTCGAAGCGGAAGTCGACGCCGCGCTGCCGCGCCAGCTCGGCGAGGCGCTGGGTGAACCGATGGCAGTCGCCGGTCTCGTCGCCGGGCAGGAGGAGTCCGCCGACGAACTTCTCCTGCATGTGCGCGCGAGCGCCGGCTCGTGGCGAAGGCAGCCGGCACGGTCGAGCAGCTCGAACGCGACTCCGCTCTCGCGCAGCACGGCGATGTCGCTGGCGCTGCCGTCGAACTGCTTCTGAGTGCGAAAGAGCTGCAGCGTGCCGCGCATTCGCTCGTCGTAGGCGATCCCGGTCGCCGCCCGCAGGGCGCGCAGGCTGTCGCGGCTGTACTCGGCCAGGCGGACCATGCGCGTCTTGTTGATGCGATAGCGCGCTGACGTGCAGTTGCGCAGCATGGCGAGCGACCAGCGGATCATCGACCAGTCGATGTTCGGCCGAATGACGAGCGGCCGGTGGTGCATCGCCAACCACTTGATCGCCTTCAGCGGCACGCCCGGGCCCGCCCACGGCGCGGAGTACCCGGGCGAGACCTCGCCGGCATTGGCGAAGCTCGTTCTCGAGCCCCGGGCCGGGCTGGCGATCGAGGACGACGACCTCGTGGCCGGCGCCGGCGAGCTCGTAGGCGGCGCTGACGCCGATCACCCCGGCGCCGAGGACGAGTACCTTCACTGCGCGAGCCCGGGGTCAGCGCGCGCGGCGCCGGCGGCGGGTTCGATCGACGGCTCGTCGCCCGGCGGTGATCGGTGCGTCATCCGTGTGCGGCATCATTGGGCGGGTGCGGGCGATTTTGCACGCACCGATCCAAGGAGCACCGGATGGTCCCTGTCATGGCTTCGATCGACACGCCTCTCGATTTCGTCGACGCCGCGTGAGCCTCGTTCCGCCCTTCATCGCTCCGGCGCTCTTCGACGACGCCGACGCGGCGCTCGCGCGCGTGCGCGAAATCTACGACGCCAGCGTCGATCACCTGCGCGTCGCCCTGCAATCGTTCGTCAACGGCGCGGAGCCCGCGGGCCGCGTGCGCGCCTGCTATCCGTTTGTTCGCGTCCACACGGACACCGTCGCGCGCGCCGACTCGCGCCTCAGCTATGGCTTCGTCGCCGGCCCGGGCACCTACGAAACGACGCTCACCCGCCCCGACCTGTTCGCCAGCTACTTCCGCGAGCAGTTCCGGCTCCTGCTCGAGAACCACGGCGTCTCGCTCGAGGTCGGCACGAGCGTGCAACCGGTTCCGGTCCACTTCTCGTTCGCCGAGCACGACCACATCGAAGGCAGCCTGACGCAGGAGCGGCGCCTGCTGTTGCGCGCACCTGTTCGACCTGCCCGATCTCGGCGCGATGGACGACGGCATCGCCAACGGCACCTACGTCGCGCGCGCCGGCGAAGCGCATCCGCTCGCGCTCTTCACCGCGCCGCGCGTCGACTACTCGCTGCATCGGCTGCGCCATTACACCGGCACGGATCCCGAGCACTTCCAGAACTTCGTCCTCTTCACCAACTACCAGTTCTACATCGACGAATTCGTCCGCCTCGGCCATGAAGCCATGGCGGGCACTTCGGGCAGCGGCGACTACGAAGCGTTCATCGAGCCTGGCAACGTGATCGAGCGGCGCCCAGGCGCACCGGCGCGCCCCGGCGACGAGCTCGGCGCTGCGCCGCCGCGCCTGCCGCAGATGCCGGCCTACCACCTCGTCCGCGCTGACGGCAGCGGCATCACGATGGTCAACATCGGCGTCGGCCCGGCCAACGCCAAGACGATCACCGACCACATCGCCGTCCTGCGGCCGAACTGCGCCTGGGTGATGCTCGGCCACTGCGCGGGGCTGCGCAACACGCAGCAGCTCGGCGACTACGTCCTGGCCCACGGCTACGTGCGCGAGGACCACGTCCTCGACGAGGATCTGCCGCTGTGGGTGCCGATCCCGGCCCTCGCCGAGGTGCAGGTCGCGCTCGAGGAAGCGGTCGCCGAGGTCACTCAGCTGAAGGGCTACGAGCTGAAGCGGATCATGCGCACCGGTACCGTCGCGAGCACCGACAACCGCAACTGGGAGCTGCTGCCCTCGCGCAACTTGTCTACCACGCCTGAGCGACGCTTCAACCAGAGCCGGGCGATCGCGCTCGACATGGAAAGCGCGACGATCGCCGCCCAGCGGTACCGCTTCCGCGTGCCCTACGGCACGCTGCTCTGCATCTCCGACAAGCCGCTGCACGGCGAGATCAAGCTGCCCGGGAGGCGAACGCACTTCTACGACAGCGCATCGACCAGCACCTGCGCATCGGAGTGCGCGACGATGGAGCTGCTGCGCGAGGAGGGCGTCGATCACTCCATCCGCCGCAAGCTCCGCAGCTTCGCGGAAGCGGCGTTCAAGTAGCCCTCAGATCATCGCGAGCGGGGTCTTGCGCCGGGGCGGCGGGAACGCGGCATCGAGCTCAGCGCGGTCGGCGGGGCCGAGCGTCAACGCCAGCGCCGCGAGGTTTTCGCGCAGGTGCTCCTCGCTCGCCGCCTTCGGAATCGCCATCACGCCAGGCTGGGCGACGAGCCAGGCGAGGGCGAGCTGCGCCGGCGTCGCACCGCGCTGGCTCGCAAGCTTGCGCAGCGCGGCATTGCGTGCCAGCGTGCCCTGGTCGATCGGCGAATAGGCCATCGTCACCATGCCGTGCCGGTGCAGCCAGGGCACGAGCGCGAAGGCCTGGGCCGCGCTGGCTGAGCGAGTAGTAGACCTGGTTCGTCGCGCATCGCTCGCCGCCGGGTACCTTCACGAGCTCGACCATGTCGTCGACGTCGAAGTTGCTGACGCCCCAGTGGCGGATCTTCCCGCGGGAGAGCACGCTCTCGAGCTCCATCGATCGTCACCTCCGCAGCGGCATGCTGCCACGCCAGTGCAGCAGATAGAGAGTCGAGGTGATCGAGGCCGAGCCGGCGCGAGACTCCGCTCGCAGGCGGGCGACGGCGCCGCGCGCCGTCGCGTTCTGCGGATAGACCTTGCTGACGACGAACACTTCGTCGCGCGTCAGCGAACGCTTTGCGCATCGCCCGCCAGCGCGACGCCGACAACCTCCTCCGAACCGCCTTCGCCGTACATTTCCGCGGTGTCGATCACCCGCCAGCCGGTCTCGAGCGCGTTGCGGACCGCCGCGACCTCTCGCGGCCGGCGCGCCCTGTCCTCGCCCATGCGCCAGGTGCCGAGCCCGAGCGATGAAAGCTGCACATTGCCTGGGAATGTCACCATGAAAGATCTCGCGATCACGTGCAAGATGGCGATCATCCTATGACGACGATGTTTGCCGTCGGCCGCAACGATCTGCGCCGCACGCAATGGCTCGAGGTGCCGCCGGTGGCGCTGCGGTCGGGCGAGGCGCGCCTGCGCATCGACCTGTTCGCGCTGACCGCCAACAACGTCACCTACGGCGCCTTCGGCGAGGCGATGCACTACTGGGATTTCTTTCCCGACCGGCGCCGCCGAGACGGGCTGCATCCCGGTGTGGGGCTTCGCGACCGTGGGCGAATCCCTCGCTGACGGCGTCGACGTCGGCGAGCGCTTCTATGGCTACTGGCCGATGGCTGGCCGACGACTTCCACACGCTGGTGCCCGATCTGCCAGGTTTCGGCCGCAGCGGACGCAGCTCCAGCCCGCTCGGCGTGGAGGGCATCGCACATGCTGCGGCAGCCTTCCTCGACGAGCAGCAGGTTCCCTCTGCGTCGCTCGTCGGTAACTCGATGGGCTGCGCCGTCATCTGTGAGTTCGCCCACCACTATCCGGAGAAGCTCGACCGAGCGGTCCTGGTCGCGCCCGCAGGTGGGCTGCACAACCAGCCCCTCGCCAAGGCGATCGCACAGCTGGCGCGTGACTCCGTGCGCGAGCCCCCGAGCCTGATCAAGGTGGCCGTGCCGGACTACCTGCGCTTCGGCCTGCCGAGCACCGTCCGCCTCTTCCGCGCCCTCACGCAGTTCCCCTCCCTCGAACGTCTCCTCGAGCTGAGGGTGCCGACGCTCGTGGTGCTCGGACGGTCCGACCCGCTCATGCCGGGGCCGGAGCGAGTCAAGGCGGTGGCCGAGCGAACCGCCAACTCGGTGCTGCTGGTTGTCATCGAGGGCGCTGCGCACGCCATCAACTTCAGCCACCCGGGCGAGCTGGCCAACGTGATCCGCCAGTTCATGTCGGATCAGCCGATCGTGGACGACCCGGACTCCCCGGGGCAGGCACGCGCCTATGAGATCCATCGCGGGGAGCACCTGCCCGGACCGGCCTGAGCGACAGCTGAGGTGCAGGTGGTGCCAGCCATGACACGCAGTTGGCTCTCTTGCGGCGCCGCCCGGCCGGGAGTTGGCTGGTGAAGGACCGTCCGCTGCCGCACCCCCGGAGCCACCAATGACCGCTGTGCAGACCGACTCGTCACTCGAGCTCGACCCGACCCTCTCGCACACGCGTGGCGAGTCCGAACCGCCGCTCATCGAGCAGACGATCGGCGACAACTTCGACGAGACGGTGGCTCGCTTCGGTGACCGTGAGGCCCTCGTCGACGTGGCGCAGGGTAGGCGCTGGACGTATGCCGCGCTGCGGGCCGAGGTGGACCAGCTCGCTCGCGCCCTGCTGGCGGTCGGCGTGACGACGGGGGACCGGGTCGGCATCTGGGCGCCGAACTGCTGGCAGTGGACGATGATGCAGTACGCCACGGCCAAGATCGGCGCGATCCTCGTCAACATCAACCCGAGCTACCGCTCGCACGAGCTGAAGTACGTCCTGGGACAGGCCGGTGTGTCGATGCTCGTGTCCGCCGAGTCGTTCAGGACGAGCGACTACCGCGGCATGGTCGACGAGGTGCGCGACGAGGTCCAGGCCCTCGAACGCGTCGTCTACATCGGCACTTCAGACTGGGACGAGCTGCTCACCCGAGCCGACGAGGTGTCGGCGAGCCAGCTCAGCGGCATACAGAGGGGTCTGCGGAACACCGACCCGATCAACATCCAGTACACCTCTGGCACAACCGGATTCCCCAAGGGCGCCACGCTCAGCCACCGCAACATCCTCAACAACGGCTACTTCGTCGGCGAGCTCTGTGACTACACGGAGGCAGACCGGGTGTGCATCCCGGTGCCCTTCTACCACTGCTTCGGCATGGTCATGGGCAACCTCGGCTGCACGACTCACGGCGCCTGCATGGTCATCCCGGCGCCGGGCTTCGATCCCGCAGCGACGCTGCGAGCGACCCAGGACGAGAAGGTCACCTCGCTGTATGGCGTGCCGACGATGTTCATCGCGGAGTGGAACCTGCCCGACTTCACCTCGTACGACCTTTCGACCGTGCGCACCGGCATCATGGCCGGGTCGCCCTGTCCCGCTGAGCTGATGAAGAAGCTCATTGCGGCAGGCATCGAGGAGATGACGATCTGCTACGGGATGACGGAGACGTCGCCCGTCTCGACCCAGAACCGCACCGATGACACCTTCGAGCAGAAGGTTGGGACTGTCGGCCGGGTCGGGCCGCACCTGGAGATCAAGATCGTCGACCCTGCGACGGGCGAGACGCTGCCGCGCGGTCGGGCCGGGGAGTTCCTCACCAAGGGCTACTCGGTGATGCTCGGCTACTGGGAGCAGCCGGAGAAGACCGCCGAGGCTGTCGTCGACGGCTGGATGCACACGGGCGACATCGGGGTCATGCACGACGACGGCTACGTCGAGATCACCGGCCGCATCAAGGACATGGTGATCCGCGGCGGCGAGAACGTGTACCCCCGCGAGATCGAGGAGTTCCTCTTCACGCATCCCGACATCCTCGATGCCCAGGTGATCGGCGTGCCGGACAAGAAGTTCGGCGAGGAGCTGTGCGCGTGGATTCGCATGAAGGACGGCGCGACACCGCTGACGGCGCAGTCGCTGCGTGAGTTCTGCACCGGCAAGCTCGCGCACTACAAGATCCCGCGCTACGTCGAGATCGTCGAGGAGTTCCCGATGACCGTGACCGGCAAGATCCGCAAGGTCGAGATGCGTGAGCTGACTGCGAAACGGCTCGGTCTCGGGTGACCGCAGAGGCGCGTTACCGCTGCCGCGGCGCCCCTCGGGCACTAGGTTTCCGGAGGAAGTGGTCGTGAGGGCCCGTCGACCCGAAGGGGAATGGAATGTCGGACACCACCAGGCTGATCCTCGCGATCGTCGTCGTTGTCGTCGTCGTCGCAGTGATCATCGGTCTCTTCGCGAGCGCCCGGAAGCGGCGTGAGCTGGAGAGCCGGCGCTTCGAGGCTGGTGAGCTGCGCGCGAAGGTCGAGGAGCAGGTGCCCGTCCTGCAGCACGAGGAGGACCGCGCCTCGGTCACGACTGCGACCGCGGCGGATGCGCGGAGCGATGGCGAGCGCGCCGTGCGGGAGGCCGAGCCCAAGGGGCAGAGGCTCGACAGCGCGAGGAACAGTCAGCTCGGGGCGCGGCTCCCGCCGCAGGGTCCGCCGCAGCAGTCCGCCGCGAGTCCGCCGCAGCGTCCGCCGCACCGGGCGGCGCCGCGGCGTCGGCCGCCTTCGTGCGCGACGACGACGAGCCGGACCTGGCCGACGCCGAGAACCCGTTCGCCTCGCCGAGCGATCCAGTGGCCGATAGCGACACGGCAGCGCACGGCGGCGAGGGGTCCGGCGCCGACGAGCGGGGACGTCTCGACGGTGTGGTGGGTACGGACTCGAGTGACCGCATCACCGACGAGAGCAGGGACGACGTGAGCAACGACGACGCGACGGCTGCGAGCCACCTGACCGACGAAGACGCCAGTGCCGGTGCCGACGTGACCGGCACGGAAGGGATGAGCGGCGCCCCTGAGACGGGCCGGACCGAGGGCCTCGGCGGCAGCACGGCGGTGGCCGAGCCGGCTGACGGCACGAGGAACGCCGGCGGCACGCAGACCGACCCTGGCCCCGACAGCGACACGAGCAGCACACCGGACACGACGCGGGGCGAGTCCAGCTGGGCGGGCTCGTCCGCGACCGGCGCGGCGGCGGCAGCCGGCACGGGCGCCGCGGCGGGCTGGGCCGCACGCAGCGACGACGACGACAGGACCGACGCGACGCCGGCCGCCGACGAGACACCCGCACCGGCCCAGGGCGCGTCCCCGGCAGACACTGAGTCCTCCTCTGCGTCGGCCGGAGCCGATCAGGACGCATCGGAGGGGCCGGTCGAGCCCAGGTACGACGAGCACGGCCTGCTCGTGCGCGACGGCGACACGGAGCAGAAGGTCTCCGTGCCGGCGCTCGAAGACCGAGACCAGTTCATGAACGACACCGGCACGCCCGACGACGACCCCGGCGACCACCGCGGTCAGCCGTGGGCGACCACGACGGGCACGCCGCCAGCCGGCTCCGACGTCGATCCGGAGACCGGGGCCGAGGAGGGCGAGGCCGTCGAGGGTGCCCTTGGCTCCCGGATGGACCCGACGACCGAGACCGAGATCGACGGCGGCGACGACCACGCTGAGGTCAGGTCGGCAGGTCAGGCGAGCGCCCAGTCGCTGCCCGACGGGACGGCCTCCGACGAGTCAGCTGCCGAGCAGCACCAGTCCGGTCGGCGCATCTCGAGCTTCGACGAGGTCGCCGACGGCGGCTTCGGCCTCGGCTCCGCGGCGCCGCTCGATGACGGCGCCCAGCCCCTGGGCCACGCGGTCAAGGCCAGTCGCGACGGCAAGACGTTCCTCAGCCCGGGTGACGAGGGCTACGCCGACAACGAGCCCGACGTCTGGTTCTACAACGAGGAGTCCGCGCGCCGGGCCGGGTTCCGCAAGGCGGGTGAGTAGCGGCAGGAACCCACAGGGCCGGGTGGCGTCGGCGCGAGGACCTGCTGCGGGCCACGCCTAGACTTGCCCGCATGGTTTCGCCGCTCGTCGCGCTCACGCCCAGGGTCCAGTCCGCGATCGCTGCAGCGCTCGGCGACGACCACCGCGAGGCCGACCCCGTGCTGCGCCCGTCGCAGTTCGCCGACGTGCAGGTCAACGCCGCGCTCGCGCTGGCCAAGAAGGTCGGTATGCCGCCCCGTGAGGTCGCCGCCAAGGTCGTCGCCGCGCTCGACGTCGACGGCGTCTGCGACACGGTCGAGGTCAGCGGCCCGGGCTTCATCAACCTGACCTTCTCCAACGCCTGGCTCGCATCCCTCCTGCAGGAGGTGGCCGGCGACGACCGCGCCGGGGTGCCGCTGCAGGAGGCGGAGAACATCCCCATCGACTACTCCGCGCCCAACGTGGCCAAGGAGATGCACGTCGGCCACCTGCGCACGACGGTCGTCGGCGACGCCTTGGCCCGCACGCTCGAGCACCTCGGTCACCACGTCGTGCGGCAGAACCACATCGGCGACTGGGGCACGCCCTTCGGCATGCTCATCGAGCACCTCCTCGACGTGGGCACGGACTCGGCGGAGGCCGAGCTGCTCGTCACCGACCCCAACGCCTTCTACCAGGCTGCCCGGGCCAAGTTCGACGCTGCAGAGCGGGCCGAGCCGGCAGGCAGCGCAGGCGACTTCAACACCCGCGCTCGCACTCGTGTGGTGGCGCTGCAGGCGGGGGATCCTGACACCCTGGCGCTCTGGCAGGAGCTCGTCGACCGGTCCAAGGCCTACTTCAACCGCGTCTACTCCACCCTCGGCATCACGCTGACCGACCTCGACCTCGCCGGCGAGTCGACCTACAACGCGGTGCTCGGCTCGCTGTGCGACGAGCTGGAGGCGGCCGGCATCGCGACGATGTCCGACGGCGCGCTGTGCGTCTTCCTCGACGGCTACACCGGTCGGGAGGGCAAGCCCGTGCCGCTCATCATCCGCAAGTCCGACGGCGGATACGGCTACGCCACGACAGACCTCGCGACCATCCGCTACCGGGTGCACGAGCTCAAGGCGCACCGCGTCCTCTACGTCATCGGCGCACCCCAGGCGCTGCACCTCAACATGGTCTGGGACACGGCGCGCAAGGCCGGGTGGCTGCCTGAGGACGTCGTGCCGGTGCACGTGCAGATCGGCAACGTGCTCGGCGAGGACCGCAAGATCCTCAAGACGCGCTCCGGCAAGCCGGTGCGGCTGATGATGCTGCTCGACGAGGCCGTCGACAAGGCGCGTTCGGTCATCGACGACGGCCCGGCCCGACCTCGACGACGCCACCAAGGCGACGATCGCCCGGCAGATCGGGATCGGTGCCGTCAAGTACGCCGACCTGTCGGTCGCGCACGACAGCGAGTACGTCTTCGACCTCGACCGCATGGTCTCGCTCACCGGCAACACCGGCCCCTACCTGCAGTATGTCGTCGCCCGGGTCCGCTCGATCTTCCGGCAGATCGCGCTCGACCCCTCACAGCAGCGGGCGCAGGTCATCATCTCGGAGCCGCAGGAGCGCGCCCTCGCCCTGCTCCTGCTCGGCTTCGGTGACGTCGTGGTCGAGGTCGGAGCCGCGTACGAGCCGCACCGGCTCTGTGCCTACCTGTTCGAGCTCGCCCAGGGCTTCTCCGCCTTCTACGAGAACTGCCCGGTGCTCAAGGCCGACACCGACGAGATGCGCGATTCTCGGCTGTCCCTCTGCGCCCTTGTCCTGCGAATCATGACGACCGGTCTCGATCTGCTCGGGCTGGAGGCTCCCGAGCGGATGTGACGAGAGGGCCACTCGACGTGGAAGCAGCATCACTCTGTCCGGATGATGCGGCTGCGAGCGGCGGTCGGAAGAGTGAACCTGCGCGCTCCGGGGTCAGAGCGCTGCTGCCCTCCGAGAAAGGTCTTCCTCCAGTGTCGTTCTGGGACATCGTCTGGTTCATCTTCATCTTCTTCGCCTTCATGGCCTACCTCATGGTCATCTTCAGCATCATCGGCGACCTCTTCCGTGACCACACCGTGTCCGGTTGGATGAAGGCGCTGTGGATCGTGTTGCTCATCTTCCTGCCCCTGCTGACGTCGCTCGTGTACCTCATCGTGCGGGGCAAGGGCATGGCGGAGCGTTCCGCCCAGAACATGCAGCGGGCCCGTGAGGCCCAGGACGAGTACGTGCGTTCCGTCGCTGCCACGTCGTCGTCCTCGGCTCCTGACCAGATCGCCAAGGCCAAGGAGCTGCTCGACGCCGGTGCCATCACCGCGGACGAGTTCTCCGCTCTCAAGGCCAAGGCGCTGGCCTGACGCCCTGGGACGGCGACCGCGAGGTCCTCGGGGCCTTGGACGCTGTCAGATGCCGTGCGTGCGGTGGACGAGGTCCTGGTAGCGCGCCACGACGTCGGCTGACGCCGCCTGCGCGCCGGGGGCACGACGTACTCCGAGTCGATCTCGAGGGCCCACGAGGGTGGCTCGGCCCCGCCTGCAAGCGCCCACGCGGCCTGCCGAGCGGCGCCGATGCCGACGTACTCCCCGGGAGTCGGCACCACGACCGGCGCGCCGAAGAGTCCCGGCGCGACCTCTCGGACGGCGCGTGACGCTGCAGCGCCCCCGATGAGCAGGATGCGCTCGACGGCGACGCCGTGACGTCGCAGAGCGTCTACGCCGCCGACGAGGTTGCAGAGCATGCCCTCGACGGCGGCGCGGGCGAGGTTCTCCGGTGTGGCGTTGGAGCGGGTCAGCCCGCTCAGCGTGCCGGTGGAGTCGGGCAGGTCGGGGGTGCGCTCGCCGTCGAGGTAGGGAAGCAGCGTGAGGCCGCCGGCCCCTGGATCGGCGGCGAGCGCGAGGCCGTCGAGCTGGGCGAGGTCGACACGGAGCATGGCGGCCGTGGCCCCGAGCACGCGCGCCGCGTTGAGGGTGCACATGAGCGGCAGGTGCCGGCCGGTCGCGTCGGCGAATCCGGCGATGGCACCGCTCTCGTCGCGGATCGCACGGTCGTGTGGCGTGAACACGGTGCCGCTCGTGCCGAGGGAAACGACGACATCGCCCGGCATGAGGGTCAGCCCGAGTGCTGCGCCCATGTTGTCGCCCGTGCCGGCGGCAACCAGGACCCCGGCGTCGGTGCGCCCGGCCGCGGCCGACGGCGCGAGCACCGCGGGCACCTCGAGCTGGCGGCCGAACGCGGTCTCGAGCAGGTCGAGCCGGTAGTCGTTGGTGCGGGCGGACCAGTACCCCGTGCCGGAGGCGTCGCCACGGTCAGTCGTCCACCGCTCGAAGCCGTTCCCCTTCTTGAGGATCCGACCAGTGAGCCAGTCGTGCGGGCAGGACGACTCCGGTGGCGCGCTCGGCGAGGTCGGGCTCGTGCTCGGCGAACCAGCGCAGCTTGGTCACCGTGAAGCTCGCGACCGGCACCAGGCCGACCGCGTCGACCCAGGCGCTCGGGCCGCCCAGCTCGCCGGTGAGGTCCGCTGCCGCGCCGGCGCTGCGAGTGTCGTTCCACAGGAGGGCGTCGCGCACCACCGTGTCGTGCTCGTCGAGAGTCACCATGCCGTGCTGCTGCCCGCCGACAGCGACGGCTGAGACGCCGTCGAGGATGCCGCCGCCGCTCGCCTGCTCGTAGGCCTGCCACCACAGCTCGGGGTCGACCTCGGTGCGGTCGGGGTGGGGTGCGCGCGCGGTCCGGACGACCTCCCCCGAGGCGGCGTCGCAGACGACGATCTTGGTCGACTGGGTCGAGCTGTCCACTCCAGCCACGAGCGTGCGGTCGCTCATCAGGTGATCCTCCAGGGTGCGTGGGCCTCGGCCGTCTGGTCGAGCGTATGCCGTGCGGCCAGGAGGCGATCAAGGCTGGCACCCTGCAGGCTGCCGCCGGACCGATGTCAGCGGCCGGTGCTGGCCTGGCGGAACGCCCCTGGCGCCCACGATCAGAGACGGTGCCGGCGAAGCGGACGGCATACGTGTGATTTGGGTTGCTGGTGACGCGCTACCCGCCGGTCGTGCTCTAGGTTCGGGGCAGTCCCTGCCCCGAACGCCAAGGAGCCAACGTGCAGATCGGTGTCCCACGTGAGAGTCGCCCCCGTGAGACGCGGGTCGCGGCGACCCCGAAGACCGTCGGCCAGCTCGTGGGGCTCGGCTACGACGTCGCGGTCGAGAGCGATGCCGGTTCGCTGGCGAGCTTCTCCGACGAGGCGTATGCCGCTGCCGGCGCTCGCATCGTCGACGCCGGAGAGGCGTGGGGCTCCGAGATCGTGCACAAGGTCAACGCCCCGAGCGACGACGAGATCGCGCTGCTTCGGCCGGGGCACGGTCATCGTCTCCCTCATGGCGCCGGCGCTGAGCCCGGAGCTGGTCGAGAAGCTGCGTGCGGCCCGGGTCACGGCGATGGCCATGGACGCCGTGCCGCGCATCAGTCGGGCGCAGTCGCTCGACGTGCTGTCGTCGATGGCCAACATCGCGGGCTACCGCGCGGTGGTCGAGGCAGCCCACGAGTTCGGCTCGTTCTTCACCGGGCAGGTGACGGCGGCGGGCAAGGTGCCTCCGGCCAGGGTCCTCGTGGCCGGCGCGGGCGTGGCCGGCCTGGCTGCGATCGGCACGGCCCGGTCGCTGGGTGCGATCGTGCGTGCGACCGACGCCCGCGCCGAGGTGGCCGAGCAGGTCGAGTCGATGGGTGCCGAGTTCCTCGCCGTGCAGATGCCTGAGGTGGACGCCGCGGCCGCGTCGTCGGACGGCTACGCCAAGGAGATGGGGGAGGAGTACAACCGACGCGCCGCCGAGCTGTATGCCGCGCAGGCACCCGAGTCCGACATCATCGTGACGACGGCGCTCATCCCGGGGCGACCGGCGCCTCGCCTCATCACCGCCGAGATGGTTGCCTCGATGAAGCCGGGCTCGGTCATCGTCGACATGGCGGCCGCGAACGGCGGCAACGTCGAGGGCGCGGTCGCCGACGAGATGACCGTGACGGCGAACGGCGTGAAGATCATCGGCTACACGGACCTCGCCGCGCGGTTGCCCACCCAGGCCTCGCAGCTCTACGGCACCAACCTCGTCAACCTGATGAAGCTGCTGACACCCGGCAAGGACGGGCAGCTCCTGCTCGACTTCGACGACGTGGTGCAGCGCAACATGACGGTTGCGCGCGACGGCGAGCTGCTGTGGCCCCCACCTGCCATCCAGGTGTCGGCAGCGCCCGTGGTCCCGCAGTCTGCGAGCAAGGAGATCGTGAAGGAGCCTGACAAGCCGAAGGATCCGAGGCGACGGTATCTCGGCATGGCCATCGGTGCTGCGCTCTTCGGGCTCGTTGCGACGGTGTCCCCGGCGAACTTCCTGGGGCACTTCACGGTCTTCGCGCTCGCGGTCGTCATCGGCTACTACGTCATCGGCAACGTCCACCACGCCCTGCACACGCCCCTGATGTCGGTGACGAACGCGATCAGCGGCATCATCGTCGTCGGGGCACTGCTCCAGCTCGGCACGACCTCACCGAGTGGCGGCACGTCGTCGCAGGTGATCCTCGTGCTGGCCTTCATCGCCACCCTCATCGCCAGCATCAACATCTTCGGTGGGTTCCTGGTGACCCGTCGCATGCTGACGATGTTCCGGAAGGGCTGAGCCGTGACCGACGTCAGCTTCTCGCTCATCACGGCGGCCTACATCGTGGCGGCCCTGCTCTTCATCCTCTCGCTCGCCGGCCTCTCCAAGCACGAGACTGCCCGTGACGGCAACGTGCTCGGGATGATCGGCATGGCGCTCGCACTGGTCGCGACCCTGTGGCTGGCCCTGCGCGACGCGCACTGGGGCAACTGGGTCGCCATCGCCGTCGCCATGCTGATCGGGGCGAGCATCGGCGTCTGGCGTGCACGCCAGGTCGAGATGACCGGCATGCCCGAGCTCATCGCCATGCTGCACTCCTTCGTCGGCGCGGCGGCCGTCCTCGTCGGTGTCAATACCTACCTCGCGGACCCCGCCGGCGGCGACGCCGTGCACCTCGTCGAGATCTTCCTGGGCGTCTTCATCGGCGCGGTGACCTTCACAGGTTCCATCGTGGCGTTCCTCAAGCTGTCGGCGCGCATCTCCAGCAAGCCGCTCATGCTGCCGAACCGACACGTGCTGAACCTGCTGGCGCTCGTCGCGTCCGCGTCGCTTCTGGTGTGGTTCGTCGCCTCGCACTCGATCGCACCGTTGCTCGTCATGCTCGTCATCGCGCTCGCCTTCGGCTGGCACCTCGTCGCCTCGATCGGCGGAGGCGACATGCCCGTCGTCGTTTCGATGCTGAACAGCTACTCCGGGTGGGCGGCGGCTGCGGCCGGCTTCATGCTCGGCAACGACCTGCTCATCGTCACCGGCGCGCTCGTCGGCTCGTCCGGTGCCTATCTGTCCTACATCATGTGCAAGGCGATGAACCGCTCGTTCGTGTCGGTCATCGCCGGCGGCTTCGGCTCCGACGGCGCGATCTTCGACAGCGACGTGGACTACGGCGACCATCGGGAGACGAACGCCGCCGAGGTGGCCGACCTGCTCAAGAACGCCTCGAGCGTCGTCATCACGCCGGGCTACGGCATGGCGGTCGCACAGGCGCAGTACCCCGTCGCGGACCTCACCGCCAAGCTGCGCGAGCGAGGGGTCGACGTGCGCTTCGGCATCCACCCGGTCGCCGGACGCCTGCCCGGGCACATGAACGTGCTGCTGGCCGAGGCCAAGGTGCCCTACGACATCGTGCTCGAGATGGACGAGATCAATGACGACTTCCGCTCCACCGACGTCGTGCTCGTCATCGGGGCCAACGACACGGTCAACCCCGCCGCGGCCGAGGACCCCACGTCGCCGATCGCCGGCATGCCCGTGCTCGAGGTCTGGAACGCCGGGGAGGTCATCGTCTTCAAGCGCTCCATGAACGCCGGTTACGCAGGCGTGCAGAACCCGCTGTTCTTCCGCGAGAACAGCGCCATGCTCTTCGGCGACGCCAAGGAGCGCGTCGAGGACATCATCAAGAGCCTCTGAGCGGCCTCGGTGGACCGCCACTGTTCCCGGCCGTCCATCCCCGCGCCACTCGCATCTTGCTCCGGTTTGGGGAGCAAGATGCGAGTCCGGTTGGGGAGACCCGAGCGCTGTCCGATCGCGAGCTGCTCCACTTTGCGGAGCAAGATGCGAGTCCTGCTGCAGGCACCTGCGAGCCGCTGTCCTTGGCGACCGCGTCCTCTGTTCGGGAGCACGATCGCACCTCGGTGTCACCGGTCGATGTCACGATCGCGGCAACCAGGGAGGTCCACATGGATGAAGAATTCGACGCAGCACGGTTCATCGTCCGAGTGCGGAGGCGGGCGGATCTGAGCCAGCGCCAGCTCGCCGACGTGATCGGCGTCTCCCGCGCGACGATCGGGCGTCTGGAGTCGGGCGCCTCGCACGTCGACACGGCGACACTTGGTGTCATCCTCTCCGTGGCCGGGCTTCGGCTCGCCGTGCTCGACGAAGCCGGCAAAGAGGTCACGCCCGTGCCGATCGACCTCCTGCGAGACCACGCCAACCGCCGCTTCCCCGGGCACCTCGACGTGCTGCCGCCGGAGGACATGCCTGCGTACCGTGGCGCAAACCCACGTCGTGGGCGGCCCGACGCGAACGCCTGGTTCCTCCAGCGACGAGCGCGGGCCACGCTGCGCGACAAGGTAGGGGTGCCTCTTGACCACCCCTCAGTCACCGGCGAGCGCCGCCGCAAGCGGGCTCGTCGGGAGGCCGGAGTGGCTGCCGCGGTGCTGAAGTACCGCTCTCAGCCGCTGCCCGAGTGCACGTGCCTGGACGAATGCTTCGAGCTCGCCTGCCTCGAGGACTGCTCGTGCCAGTGTGAGCGCCGTCCACCGGTGGCCGGGGGACGGCGCGCCGTCAGCGGTCGCTGAGCAACTCCGGCGGGTCGGCGTAGGCGTCCTCCCCGCCAGTCGCCAGCTTGCTGTGGCTGCGCGAGTAGGTGAAATAGACGACGAAGCCGATCGCCATCCACACCAGGAAGCGGATCCACGTCTCCAGGCTGAGGTTGAGGATCAGGTAGAAGCAGAACGCGGCCGAGAGCCACGGCACCCACGGGTTGCCCGGCACCGTGAACGATCGCTTGAGGTCGGGGCGCTTCTTGCGCAGGATCGGCACGGCGAGGGAGACGAGGATGAAGGCCGACAACGTTCCGATGTTGACCATTTCCTCGAGCGTCCCGATGGGCGTGATACTCGCGGCCACGGCCACCGCGGCACCGATCATCAGGGTCAGCTTCACAGGGGTGCCGGTCTTCGGGTTGGTGACTCCGAGGCCGGCAGGCAGCAGCCTGTCGCGGCTCATCGCGAAGGTGACCCGTGTGGCGCCGATGATGAGGGTCATCACGACCGTGGTCAGGCCGGCCACCGCACCGGCAGAGATCAACGTCGCGTAGCCGTCCTTGCCGACCGCGATGAAGGCGTTGGCCAAGGCCGCCTTCGGGTCGATGTCGCTGTACTTCTGCATCCCCGTGATGACGAGGGCGACCGCCACGTAGAGAATCGTGCAGATGACGAGCGAGCCGATGATGCCGCGGGGCAGGTCACGCTGCGGGTTGTTGGCCTCTTCGGCCGTCGTGGCGACGACGTCGAAGCCGATGTATGCGAAGAAGACGAGCGCAGCGGCCGACATGATGCCGAGCACGCCGAAGGTCGCCGGGGTCATGCCCGTGAGGAGCTGCATGACGGGTGCGTGGATGCCTTCTGACCCCTTGGCCCCCGGGGCGGACGGGGGGATGAACGGCGACCAGTTGTCGCGGTTGATGAAGCCGATGCCCGCGATGATGACGAACAGCACGATGAAGAGCTTGAGCCCGACGAGGACGAGGTTGACCCGCATCGACTCCTTGATCCCCTTCGCGACCAACAGCGTCAAGCCGGCGACGAGGATGAAGGCAGGCAGGTCGAAATGCCAACCCTCGGCCGGCCCCAGCGAGTCGGGCCAGCTGATGCCGAGCTGTCCGAGCAGGGTGACGAAGTACGTTGACCAGCCCTGCGCGACGACGCTCGCCCCGAGCATCAGCTCGAGGAGCAGGTCCCAGCCGATGGCCCACGCGACGATCTCGCCGAGGGTCGCGTAGGAGAAGGTGTAGGCCGACCCTGACACCGGCACCGTCGAGGCGAACTCCGCGTAACAGAGCGCCGCCAGACCACACACCACCGCGCCGAGCATGAAGGAGTAGACGACGGCCGGACCGGCATACTGCTGGGCTGCTCGTCCGGTCACCGTGAAGATGCCGGCGCCGATGATGACGCCGATGCCGAAGACGACGAGGTCAAGGGCCGACAGACGACGTTTCAGATGGTGATCGGCCTCGTCCGCGGCGGCCAGCGACTGCTCGACCGACTTGGTGCGAAACACACTCATACTGACCTCCGAGCTCGTGAGTGGTCGTGGTCTGACCAAACTAGACCCGGGCAGCGCGTCGTGCGAGGGATGGCCGGCCCGGTCAGGTGCCCGTGTCGCCGGTCGGCTCGGACTTCGGCCCGACGGGTCCGGTGTCGGCGCTGCGTCGGCGCCGCTTGATGTCGTCGCTCTCGTAGACGGTCTCGCCGTCCTTGCGGCGCTGGACCGGGACGGCGCGCGAGTAGGAGTCGAGCCGCTCCTGGATCCTGTTGCGCGTGCTGTGCACGTCGGGATAGGCCGCCGGTGCCGCGTCCGCCGGGGGTGATCGGGCTCGCGGGCGGCACATACCCACCGGGTTCTGCGCCGGGGTAGCCGCCGTAGCCCGTCGGGCTTCCCGGGCCACCACCACTGCCGAGGCCGGAGCCTGGTCCAGCGCCGGGACCGCCGGGATCGCCGAGATCCTCGAGGGCGCCGGGGTCGGCGTCGTCGCCGTCGATCGGCTCGCCGGGCGTAGGTGTGATGTGGAAGATCTCCGCGCAGATGTCACGGTAGGTCTGGTCCGGGTCCGGCACCCACTTGACGTCCCGCAGCGCCTGGTCCTGACCGGCGCTCTCGAGCACGAACCGGCCATAGCCGAGCAGCTGCCCCGGGATCGAGCGCTCGTAGCTCATGTCGGTGACCTTGATGAGGGGCATCATGGCGACCTTGTGGGTGAAGATCCCGTAGCGCAGCAGCAGCCGCTTGTCCGTCGCAACGAACCAGCTGTGGTGCCAGTCGAGCAGCTGCCACAGCATCCGGACGAGCAGGGCGAAGAACAGCCACCACACGATCGTGCCGACAGCTTGGGTGCCGTGGGTGACGTTGGAGTCGATCCAGATGGCGACGGCGAGCGCAAGACACGCAGTGACGATCGGCTCCGTGATGCTGGCCGGGTGGGCGTGCACAGCAATGACGAGCCTCTCGCCGGGGAGCAGGATCGGATCCAGTCCCGGCGGTATGTCGTCCTGTCGTCGCGCCACGAGGTGACCTCGCTGTCGGCTAGGCCGGATCAGCCGGGCCTCATCGGTTGAGGAGGGAGTTGAAGAACGTCAGGATCGCGTTGAAGCCGTCGACGATGACGCCCCATAGGTTGCTCACGATGTCAGCGGCCTTGGTGGGCGAGGTGAAGACCGCATAGATGAAGAACGCGAGCACAATGATCAGGATGATCCGCTTGGCTTTGCTGCCCACGATCAGTCGCTCCTTGGCTCAGGGTGCTGCTGCGGTCGGACCCCAGCGCCCAACGGCACAGGGGTGGAACCAGTGTGCCGTAAGTGTCTGATGTGGTGTGGCTGGCTCCGCCGCGTGTTGCCCGGCACCGCTATCCTCCTCCCGTGCCGCCGTCATCGCCGACGTATGCCGCCGCGCTGCGTGGCGCGATCGCCGACGTCACGCTGGGGATGCAGCCTGCTCGGCTCGCCGCGGAAACGGAGTGGCTCATCGGCCGCTATCGGGCGGTGGCACCGGCCGGTCCGCCGATCCTCGATTCCGCCGAGCGGGTCGCTGCGTACGCGGCATACCGCATGCCGGCGACGCACGCGGCGCTCGTCCGCGTGCTCGGCGCCGTCGCGCAGAGCGGCCTGCTCCCGGTCAGCCACCTCGATCTCGGCGGCGGCACCGGGGCGGCCGCGTGGGCCTCGTCCGAGTGCTTCGACTCGGTCGCGTCGATCACCGTGCTGGACCAGGTCGACGAGGCGCTGCGCCTGGGCCGCCGACTGGCCAGCGCCGCACCGAGCGAGGTCCTGCGACGGGCTGCGTTCCTCCGAGCCGTGGCCGGGGCCTGGCCACAGGGTTCCGCCGACCTCGTCACGGTGTCCTACGTCCTGAGCGAGCTGGACGTCGTGCAGCAGGAGCGTCTCGTCGCCGACGCGATGTCCATGGGCGGCGCCGTCGTCGTCGTCGAGCCGGGAACGCCCGACGGCTACGCGCGGATCCTCCAGGTGCGCGACGCGTTCCGAGCGGCTGGCTGGCAGCTGATCGGCCCGTGTCCGCACGCGGAGCAGTGCCCTCTCGAAGCGGGCGACTGGTGCCACTTTGCGGCACGCGTCAGCCGCTCCGCGGAGCATCGCCGCATGAAGGGCGGCGAGCTCTCCTACGAGGACGAGAAGTTCGCATGGGTTGCGGCTGCGCGGCCGGGCATCCTTGCACGGCAAGTCTCATCGGCACGGATCCTGCGACATCCACTGAAGCACAAGGGTTTTGTCCAGTTCGAGGTCTGTCGACCTGACGGGTCGGCGGGACGGGAGATCATCAGCAGGAAGTCGGGCGACCGCTACCGCGCCGCTCGCGATGTGGCGTGGGGCGACCCACTGCCGTGATCCTGGGGCGGAGGGGCCAAGCCGGTCGGCGGGCCCGGCCGAACGGCATACGGCAGAAGGGAACTCAGACTGTGCCGTAGAGTCGGTCACCAGCGTCGCCCAGGCCGGGGACGATGTAGCCCTTGTCGTTGAGGCGCTCGTCGATCGTGCCGGTGACGAGCTTGACCGGGACACCCGTGGCGCTGAGGGAGGCCTCCAGGTTGGCGACGCCCTCTGGGGCGGCCAGCAGGCAGACGGCGGTGATGTCGTCGGCGCCGCGGTCGATGAGGAAGCGGATGGCGTCGCTCATCGAGCCGCCGGTGGCCAGCATCGGGTCCAGCACGAAGACCTGGCGGCCGGTGAGGTCGTCGGGAAGGCGGTTGGCGTAGGTGAGCGGCTCGAGGGTCTCCTCGTTGCGCTGCATGCCGAGGAAGCCCACCTCCGCGCTGGGCAGGAGGCGGACCATGCCCTCGAGCATCCCGAGGCCCGCGCGCAGGATCGGCACGATGAGCGGCTTCGGGTTGGACAGCTTGATTCCCGTCGTCGGGGCGACGGGCGTCTCGATCTCGAACGGCTCGACGCGCACCTCGCGGGTGGCCTCGTAGGCGAGCAGCGTCATGAGCTCCTCCGCGAGGCGGCGGAACGTCGGGCTGTCGGTCCGCTTGTCGCGCAGGTAGGTCAACTTGTGCGCGATGAGCGGGTGGTCTGCGACGTGGACGTCCATGGGTGGAAACTTAGCGCGTGGCCAAGGACTCGCAGCCCTCCGCGCGCGGACCGCGCACCCGTGCGGGCGTCGAGCAGCAGTATGCCGCGTGGCTCGGTGAGGCGCTCGAGCTGGCGGCGGGCGCCCTCGCCACCGGGGACGTGCCCGTGGGGGCGGTGGTTGTCGACCCGGAGGGCATCGTCGTCGCGGGTGGACGCAACGGCCGCGAGGCGCAGGGTGACCCAACCGCGCACGCCGAGATCGTGGCACTACGAGCAGCGGCGGCTGCACGGGGGACGTGGCGGCTCGAGGAATGCACCCTTGTCGTGACGCTCGAGCCCTGTGTGATGTGCGCCGGTGCGGCCATGTCTGCGCGGGTCGAGACGGTTGTGTTCGGGGCGTGGGACCCCAAGGCCGGAGCGTGCGGCTCGGTCTGGGACCTGACCCGCGACCCGCTCGCCACCCACGTCGTCGAGGTGGTCGGAGGAGTGCGCGCTGAGGAGTCCGCGGCCCTTCTGATCGATTTCTTCGCGGGCCGCCGGCTCGGGTAGGGTCTCCTCTCGGTGGCGTGTCCGAGCGGCCTAAGGAGCACGCCTCGAAAGCGTGTGTGGGGGTAACTCCACCGTGGGTTCAAATCCCACCGCCACCGCCACTCACCTGCGGAACGCCGGTCAGCTCCCTGCGGGGCGGACCGGCGTTTGCCGTTCCAGTCTCAGTTTCAGTCTCATTTGGGGTCTGGCGACGAATGGGCCCGGTCGAGAACACGCAGGCGCCGTCGACCCACGCGTCGCGTGCGTGGCGGGGCTCCCTGTCCTGCTTGAGGCGATGTTGGTCGAGCAGGCCCGCGAGCTTGGGCGGGTTGCGGCGGCCTTCCTGGATGGTGGCCGGTGTC
This sequence comes from uncultured Actinomycetota bacterium, assembly GCA_963816385.1. Lineage (GTDB taxonomy): Bacteria > Actinomycetota > Actinomycetes > Actinomycetales > Dermatophilaceae > CAWFKL01. The sequence continues at coordinate 363,534 of CAWFKL010000002.1, read as the reverse complement.
ATTCGGGGGGTTGTTGAGCGGGTGCGCCCAACAGTTGGCTGGTGAGTTGGCGGCGGACCCAGTCCTCGTATTGGTCGATGGTCCATCCGGATTCGACGACGAGTTCTTGGTAGACGCCGACGGCGGCGAGGGCGCGGTAGATGGCTTGGGCGGCTGGCAAGGGCAGGGTGAGGCTCTCCCGCACCGACTCGACGATGAGGTTCTGAACGTGGTTGCGCCCCTCGAGCTTCGCGCGCAGCATGGCCCGGGTCTGGGGGTCCTCGGCGGAGGCCGCCTCGAACAGAACCATGACGTCGTAGCCGGTCTCGAACAGGGCCCGCAGGAAGCGGGCGGCGAGCCGGATGGTGCCAACCGGGTCCGGTTCGGCGACGGCGGCAGCGACGAGCTCGCGGGCGTTGGCGTCTTCGAGCCAGTCCTCGCAGATGACGGAGAGGATCTCCCGCTTGGCGCCGAACGCGGCGTAGACGGTCCGTTCGGCGACGCCGGCCTGGGCGGCGATGGCCGCCACTGATGTCATCCGGTATCCCTCGACGGCGAAGAGTCGTCGGGCGGCGGCAGAGATCCGCTTGCGGGTGGCCTGCGCCTGTTCCTGGCGGTAGGTGGGTGCGCTCTTGACGGCGTCCGGCATACGGAGCACAGTAGCAGTGAAGTAAGTGCAGTCCCACTGCACTGGGTGCACCATCACTGAAAGAGGCACGTCATGGCTATCGCGTACCCGCTGCTCTACCGCTTCGGCCTGCACTGGTGGCAGGACAACGACGACACCGGGCCGCTGCCCGCGTTGATCGCGAGCCGGCCGCCCGGCAGGGCGCTGGATGCCGGGTGCGGAACCGGTCGGCATGCCCTCTGGCTCGCCGAGCAGGGATGGACCGTCATCGGCGTCGACAGCGTCGAGCAACCGCTGCGCGAAGCGCGGACCCGGGCCCACACCCGCGGTCTCGCCGACCGTGCGACGTTCATCAAGGATGACGTCGCCCACCCGCGCACCATCCCGACCAGCCCGCCCTTCGACCTGGTCGTCGACATCGGCTGCTACCACGGCCTGCGCGCCGACCAGCAGCGGGCCTTCGCCGCCTGGGTCTCCCGCAACACCAGCTCGGACGCGGCCGTGGTCATCCACGCCGTCGCACCGCGCTCCGGAGTCGGACCCAAGGGCATCGACGAGGCCAGACTGGCCGCCCGCTTCGGGCCCGGGTGGGCGATCACGACGACGCCCTCCACCACCACCGGGGGCGGGCCGCTACGCACCGCGACCTTCCGCTGGTTCACCCTGACCAGATCCACCACACCGACAGGCACACCAGAGCAGGCACGGCCATGACCACGCCGCTGAGCCAGTTCACCCGCCTGATCGACGAGGGTTTCAACGCCGGCGACCTCACCATCCTCGACGACGTCGTGTCACCCGACTTCGTGGAGCACCAGTTCGAGTCGCCGCGACATCCCGCCCGGGCGACCGGGCCCGCCGGCGTCGCCAGCATCATCACCGAGCTTCGTAACGGCGCTGACGACTTCCACCTGAGCATCGAGGACGTCAGCGTCACCGGCGACACCGTCTGGGCCCGCCTGCAAGGCACCGGGACCGACACCCGCGGTCAGCTCGGTTCACCGCCGACCGGCAAACCATTCACGATCACCGTCATCGACATCGCCCGCTTCCACGGCGACCGCATGGTCGAACACTGGGGCGTCCCCGATCGGCTCGGCCTCCTGCTCCAGCTCGGCCTCTTCCCCGCCCCGCGGCCCCGGACTCGCCACCAGCCAGACGCCACCACCGCAACATCACGGTGACCCACGGCCCACCATGTCCTGTGATTGCGCCGAGGAACTCCTGCCCCCTCCTCCCTCACCTGCGAGCGCTGCGTTGGCATCGTGGACGGCAAGCACCCGACCTCGGCGGTCTGATGCTTCCAGTTGCTGTGACCTAACAGCTCTGCCTAGTCGAGCTGTACAGGCGCCGTGGACCGCTCAGCGCCACACAGGGAATGGATACTTCATCCGAAACGTCTAGTGCCGCGCGTCGTAGATCAATTGCGAGGCGCGGCACTAGAGCGGACAACTCGGGAACGTCAGCGAACCGGTGCGGTCTGTTCCAAGCGGCCGTATGCGACGGTCAGCAGAGCTTTGCCGCGGGTGACCCAGGGTCTCCCCACATCTTCGAGAACGTGAAGCCCTGGTAGGCCTTGAAGGAGGTGCAGGGCCCGTCGGAAGCGAAGTCCCAAACCGCTTGCAGCCTCTGGCCATAGGAGCACCCGTTGACGATGCGCAGGTACGTCACGGGGGTGCCCCATTGCGTCTCGCCGTGGCTGACGTACGTCTTGACGCACGAAATCCCGGCCTGAGCGGGGCTTGCCGCGGCGATCGCGGGGACCGCCATTACCGCCGCGATGGCCGCGACCCTCAGTTTCCTCATGATCGGCTCCTCGTTGTAGGTGAACCCAGAAAACCGTGGGCTGTGTCGGCAATCGTCGTGGTTGTCAGAACATCGAGCCAGAGGATGGCGAGGATCCGCCATCCTCTGGACTCCTGCGTTCAGGCCCCGATAAAAGGCCGGCCAACAGATGCTGACCAGCAGGCGCTGGCCGGTACCGTGGCCCCGTGAAGGCGGGTGGGGGCGCTGAGGTGACGCGCATGGAGCGGGAGCCGAGTGCCTGCACTGGCGGGCTGACGGGCCCACCAGCAGAACGAATGCGCCGGCTGCAACGACACGCTGAGACGCTTCGATCCGCAATAGCGGCGGCCGTGATCGAGGGTGACGGCGACGCGCTCACCCTGTTCGGGGCGGGGCGGCAGGTCTCTGACCGCATGCATGTCCTCGAGCGGACCGCTCGCCAGCAGCTCTGGAACTGCCAGACGGCCGTGAACCTTCGACCGAGCGACCGCGCATACGAACTGAACGCCCGAAGTCGACGGCGTGGCCTGCAGATGGCGACCGTCTACCCCGAGCCCGCCGTGCGTGAGTCCCCCATCGTCGCGGCAGCCGAGCTCAACCTGCGGGTTGGGCCCACCCAACTGTGCTTCATCGTGGTCGATCAGCGCCTCGTCCTTTGCGAAGGCCCACATGACGAGGCCGGCAGAAGTACTGCCTGGATCCTGCGTGACAACGACCTGGTACAGCAGGCCGTGTCCCTCTGGTGCCAGACGTGGGAGCTGTCGACGCCCGTGGCGCCGATGAACCTTTCCCAGCGCGCGCTCCGCACCGCGTTCCTGCTCGGTCAAGGGCACAGCGACACAAAGATCGCGCGACAGACCGGAGTGTCCACCCGCTCGGTGGAACGTGATGTCGCCGCGCTTTCGGCCTTCTTCGGAGTCAGCACTCGGGCACAGATCGTCGCAGCCACGTTCGGCCGCGACGCCCAGAACTGCCGCTGACGTTCGGGGCGCTCCTGCCCAGCTGTCGACGGGCGGCGTCCGGGTCGCTGCCTTCGCCGGTCCGCCAGCCGACGCTCACGGCGTCCCTCATCCGGCCTCATTGCCGTCCGGTGCCGTGCCCGGGCTCAGATGCCCCCGGCGGCTCCGCCGCCGTCACCGAACGCTGCCCCAGGCGGGCCGCCGGCTCCGGCTTCCCAGGCGGCATGGCCTGGTGCCCCGCCAGGGCGGACGAACACGGAGGCATTCGCCTGTGCCGCCTCTGGGGAGTTGACGAACCCGACCAGCGAGGCGGTTGCGAGGTCTGACGAGGTCGCGCTGGCGGCAACGGGGCCGAGCACCGAGCCGGCGAAGAGCAGGTCACCCGAATGGTTCTCGGCCTGTGGCACGGAGTGGCCTTCGGTGACGCCCTGACCGGGCCGGCGCAACATGCGGACGAGGTACCCGTGGTCGTCGACCTGAGCGACAACGGCGGCGCGCGCCAGCTCGGCCGGTTCGCTACTCTCCGGTCCTTGACCCTCCTGCAGGTCATGACGCAGTCGCAGGAAGACTCGCTCGCGCTGCTCCGCCGTCAGGTCGGCGAACGCCTCGCGGTGGATCTGCTCGAGCACATCCGGCAGCGCAATCCGCAGCAGGTACTTGTAGCGAGCGAGCTCCAACGCCTCCTGTGCCGAGGCGTCATGCCGGGGATTGGACTTTCCGTTGCCGGCGTCGCCTGCGGACCTCCCGGTCACGTGCGCCAGCCTGTCGCGAATACCCATCCTCACTCCTCACTCGTGCTGAACGGGCCGGTTCCGACACGGAGCCAGCGTGATCCTTGAGTCATAGGACCCGCCCGACCGGCTAGCCATCCCGTCCACGCTACGCGGGGGTGGAGCGCCCTGGGAGCGAATCGAAGATGCCGGCACGGGGGCCACACTCCCTGGGTCAGGAGGTCAGTGCGTCCGTCACCGTCGCGAGCACCAGATCGAGGCGCCACAGCCAGATGAGGTGGTCGGAGTCCTCGGCGGTGACGAGGTGGCCGTCGCGGGAGAGGCCGGCCAGGCGTCGCTGGCCGGCGTTCCAGGTGGCGGTGAACTTTGCGGCGTCGAGGGCCGCGGGCAGCCGTGGGGGCATCCCGGCGACCAGGACCGAGAGCGGCACGTCCAGGCCCTTGATGTGGTCGTAGGTCGTCCAGGAGGCGGGGTCGAGGCTCTCGAGGTTGGTCAACGGGTCGTCGAACCGGCGGTCGTCCGCGATCTTCGCGGTGAGCTCGAGGTCCCCGGGGTCCGGTGGCGGTGTCAGGGAGGCTTGGGCCGCGTGCCAGCCGGGCGGGACGATGTCGAGCAGCACCAGGGCGCGGGCGTCGGGCTGGTGGTGTGCGGCCCAGGTGACGGCGATGGGCCCGCCGAGGGAGTGCGCGACGACCACGATGGGCCGCGGCAGCCGCAGGGCGGTGATGACGCCGTCGAGGTCGCTCGCGATGTCCTCGAAGGTCTGGACCGGCGGCGGTGAGTCGCTGTTGCCGATGCCGAGGCGGTCGTACATGCAGGTGCGTGCGGTGGCAGCAAGCCGGGTCGGCACATCTGCCCAGTAGTCCATCGGGGCGCCGTAGCCGCTGACCAGCAGCACTGAGGGCCCGTGGCCGGTGCACTGGGCCGTGAAGTGGTGACTGTTGACGACGAGGTCCTGCTTGGCCTCGAGCGTCGCTGCGCTCGAGGCCGCTCCGGTCGTGGTCGCCGAGACCGGCGGTGACGCCGAGCCGGTCGAGGTGCAGGCCCCGAGCAGGACCAGCACGCCCACCGCTGCCGCGGCCACAGCGTGCCGGCCAAACACCTTCGCCCCGAGCATGGCCCCGCCTGAGTTGGTCGTCCTACCGCCCGTGTGCTCGGTCGATGCGTTCATGAGGTCCTCCTTCGGCGTCGTTGCCGTGTCGCTGTTCACCTCGAGGGTGGCCGTGCCACCACGTCGCTGTCTGTGCGCGTGGCGACACTTCCCGGGTGTTGCCACGCCGACACATGGCAGACGGCGCGCAAAAGGGACTTTCGGACCAGCCCGGCCCATACCGGCAGGTCCCACGGGCGCATTTTGGCGGTTCGGCTGCGGCAGTGGCAGAGGAGGTGTATGGCGGGATGAGGGGCCTTCCATCGCCCCAAACCGCCAGGCAGCAGCACGCTTGTCAGCTCAACAGGAGGATCCCATGCTCACGAGTGCATCCGTCACCGCCAACATCCCCGCCGCCGACCTCGCGAGGGCCCGATCGTTCTATGCGGACACCCTCGGCCTGACGCCGGCCACCGAGATGGGGGACGCCGGCATGCTCATCTACCGCACCGACGGGGGGACGACGTTCAGCGTCTACCAGACCGAGTACGCCGGTCAGGCCGGTCACACCATCGCCCAGTTCCACGTCGACGACGTGGTCGCCGAGGCGCGGGCCCTGCAGGCCAAGGGGGTCGCACTCGAGACGTACGACATGCCGGGCGTCGAGTGGGACGACGGTGTCGCCGACATGGGAGGCATGGGCAAGGCGGCCTGGTTCAAGGACAGCGAGGGCAACATTCTCTGCGTCGACTCCGGTTTCCCGGAGGGCTGAGCACACACGCTCCGCCACAACGCAGCACCATTACAGCAACCCTCGCCGAACCACGAGAACAGTGCGGCCAGGCGGCTGTCGCGCGGACAGCCGTCACTAAAGCACGGATAAACTGCGCGCTGGCACTCGGACTCACGTGCGGGTGCTTCCCCGCCGTCAGCTCGTGAGGAGAGGACTTCGTCGTGTCCGACGTCACGCCGAAGGTCAGCGTCATCATCGCGACGTACAGCCCCAGGGAAGGGCTGGACCGCGTGATCAGCTCGCTCGACGCTCAGTCGATGCCTCAGGAGGAGTTCGAGGCGATCTTCGTCGACGACGGCTCTCCCGACGACACCCACCAGCGCCTCCAGCGGCTCGCGCAGACCCGGCCCAACATGCACGTCCATCGGATCGAGAACTCCGGCTGGCCGAGCCGTCCACGGAACATCGGCATCGAGGCGGCGAGGGGCGAGTACCTCGTGTTCATGGACCACGACGACTCCTTGTACCCCGATGGGCTGCGTAGCGCCTACGAGTTCGCCAAGGCCAACAACTCGGACGTCGTCAGCCCCAAGGAGTCCAAGACGAATGACTCCTGGTGGTGGATGAGCTTTCCGACCGACCACAACATCGCCGACGTGCGGCAGCACCGGGGGATCAAGAATCTGATGCCCATGGTGCCGCACAAGATGTACTCGCGAAAGCTGCTCATTGACAATCGGATTCGCTTTCCGGAAGGGTCGCGCGTCCTTTGGGAGGACGCGTTCATGAACGTGGACGCCTACGCTCATGCCGACCGCGTCTCGGTGCTTGCGGACTCCCCCTTCTACATATGGCAGGTGCACGACTCGAACACCACGCAGACGTTCGATCCGGCGGGAGAGGACTTCTACGACCGGCTTGAGGACCTCATGAAACACATCAAGACCGCGCTCGCCGACCAACGCTTCGCCCAGGACCGCGCCTACCTGCTCGCCCACCAGATGGCCGGGCGGGTCATCGACAGCACTGTCAGGCTGGTGCGACAGGGAGACTCGAGGGAGGCAAGGCGTGCCGTGCGCCGGGCCCGCGCCTTGGTGCACTCCTACCTCGACGACGACGTCCAAGCGGCGCTCTCCCCGAAGCACCGGGTGCAGGCACGTCTGCTGCTCACCGGCCACCCTGAACTCACGAAGCAGGTTCACGCGACGGATCTGAAGCTCTCCGGCTCGGTGACGGCAACGCACGTGCAATGGGCGGGCGGCTGTCTGGAACTGGCCGTGACCGCCCGGCTCTCAGACAGGACCCCGGGCGCCCCCGGGATGCGCCTGGTCGACGGTCGGGCGATGCTCGCCGTGCCGTCGACCGTCGAGCGCATCGTGGGCCGTGAGCTGCTTGACTTCACAGACGCCATCGAGAGCTACGACACGATGATCGTGGTGCGCTCGCGGTCGGGTTACCTCACCTGGAACGTCCCGATGACCAGAGCGCAGGCCCGCTACGAGACGGACGCCGAGGGCGGCCTGGCCATGGTGTGGGTCGGTACGGGCGTCCTCGACCTCCGCCGTGGAGCGGTCGACCAGCCGGTGCCGGAGGGGGTCTACGACTTCCGGACGCGGTGGGCGTATGCCGGGATGGTGCGCAAGGGCGGCTTGCGGGCTCCGTCCGTGGTCTTGCCCTCCCTCGTGGACGGTCGCCCCGCGGTGGCCTACCGCAGCGCGAAGGATGAGCTGGCCCTCGACCTGACCCAGAGCAAGCGCACCGCCGCCATCGACGGCTGGCCGCGACGTGGTTCCGGAGGAACGACTGGCAACCTGGATGTCGTCCTGGAGGCCATGTCCGTCTCCGCGGACGGCTCAGCCGAGGCACACCTCGCGGCCGTTCCCGAGACGTGGGAGGGCGTGGCACCGGTCGAGCAGTCGATCGCGCATCAGGAGTCTGCAGGTATGGGGCTGAGCGCCCGCATCGTCGCGGTCGGCGGCGTCGCCCGGCTTCAGGGAACGGCTGACCTCTCGGCGGGCACGTACCGGCTGCACGCCCGGCGGGAGGGTGAGTGGCACCGCACCGCCCGGGGCCTCGTCGTCGACGACTCCGGGAACGTCACCGTCATCTGAGTCGGGACTGAACGCGCCCGCGGGTCATGCCTGTTCGAGCGCAGTCACCATCCGATCGAGACCAGTGGGGAGGTCGACGAGCGCACGCCAACCGAGCCGCTCCAGCCGTGCGCTGCTGAGCCCCTGCCCCTTGGCCTGACTGAAGGAGGCTGCATCGGCCGGGTCGCTGAACACCAGCCTCAGCCCACTCTGCGGTCGCGTCTCGGTGAACAGCTCGGCGAGTCTGCGGATCGAGACCAGCCCTCGCGCATCGGCCACGTTGTAGACCGGCTCGGATCCCTTGAGGATCGCGTAGAACAGCCCGGCCACGGCGTCGGCGACGTAGGTGTAGGTGCGCATCGAGCTGCCGTCACTGTTGAGCACGATATTGCGACCCTGCACGACATCACGCGCGAAGTCGGCCTGCACCCGCCCGTCGTCGAGCGCCATGCCCGGGCCGTAGACGTGGCCGAAGCGAGCGATGGTGCAGCGCAGGCCGTGCTGGGCGGTGTATGCCGCGCAGATCGCCTCAGCCGCTCGCTTGCCCTCCGAGTAGCTGGCCCGCGGGGTGAGGAAGTCGAACGGCCCGTAGCTGTGCTCGTCGATGAGGTCGGTGTCGCTGCGCTGCATGCCGTAGACCTCCGCGGACGACATGAGGGTGAAGCCGCGTGACCCGTCTCTGACGCACCGGTCGAGCAGCGCGAACGTGCCCTGCAGGTTCGCCTTGATCGTGCCGACGGGATCGGCCGAGTGCAGCACTGGCCGCGCTGGGCTGGCGCCGTGTATGACATGGTCGAACGCGACCTGGACGTCGATGGGGCCTGTGACGTCCTGAACGAGCAGGTGGACGTCGTCTCGGTCGAGCACGTCTCCGAGAAGCCGACGAGCCTTGTGCTCGTTGCGTACCAGGGCGTCGACGGTGAGACCGAGGCCGCGGCGGTCGTTGAGCCGGAGCAGGGTGCGCATCACGTAGGACGGCAGCATCCCGTTGGCCCCGGTGACGAGCACGTGCGCCTGGGCGAGCTCGTCCCAGGGCAGGTCACGGGCGATGATCTCATCGACGTCGACGTCGACGACCGAAGGCTCGCGCTCACATCCCCGCGATCTGGCGGTTCTCGATGATCTCGAAGAACGTGCGGCTCACGTAGAAGTCTTCGGCCGTCGTGATCTTGACGTTCGACCGGGGCCCGTCGACGCGGAAGACGGGGTGCCCGTAGTGCTGCATCAGCGCTGCAGGTGTCGATCGAGTCGTTCTCCCCATCGGCCACCGCGCGGTCGTACGTCGCCAGCACCGCGGCGAGCCGAAAGCACTGCGGCGCCTGCGCGGCGTAGACGTGGTCACGAGGGATGACGGCGTCGATCTGCTGCGTCCGCGACGAGACCACCGTCTCGTTGAACTTCGTGCACGTCACGGCCGATCCGTGCACACGACGCTCTCGATGTTCTCGCTGATGAGCTCGCTGGTGATGAGCGGACGCACTCCGTCGTGGATGAGGACCACCGAGTTCGCCGGGCACTCGGCCGCGACCGCCTGCAGAGCTCGGTGGCGCGACTCCTGGCCGGTGCTGCCGCCGTCCACGATCCAGCGCACCTTCCCGATCTCGTATCGGTTCAGCAGTCGCACGAGGTGCTCGCGGTACGCCGGCAGGATCGCGATCGCGATGGCATCGATGTCGGGGTGGTTCTCGAAGTGCTCGAGGGTGTGGATGATGATCGGCCTTGCCGTGCACCTCGAGGAACTGTTTCGGCATGCGCTTTCGCGTTCATGCGCGACCCGATGCCCCCGGCGAAGATGACGGCGATGTTCATCAGGACCCTCTCAATCCGGCGTCCGGACCCGATCACTGCGCTTGCACCTCTGCCTCTTGCGTTGCCTGCTGCCGTCCGCGGCTCGCCTGAAGGGCTGCTTCCCGGCACTGTCCTCGGCGCGCTCCTTGGCCATCTCGTCTGCGCGGGTTGCCGAGGATGAGCCAGTCGATGACGCGGTCGGAGGAGTGGGTGTCGATCCGGTCGAAGTTCTCCTTGCGGAAGTACTCGATCTTCCACTGTTCGAAGTCCTCGTCGCGTATGGCTGCGATCAGGTCGTCGAACGTCTCGCACACCTTGCCGGGCGCCGTCAGGTCGTAGTCGCGGTGGAAGCCCCGGGTGGCCGCGTAGACGTCCTTGTCGTATGCGAAGAAGACCATGGGCCGGTCGAGCAGTGAGTACTCGTAAATGATCGACGAGTAGTCGGTCACCAGCAGGTCCGTGACGTGGAGCAGGTCGTTGGTGTCCGGGAAGCTCGCGAAGTCGAGCAGGCGGTCGCCGAACTGCGGCGGGATCGGCACCGGCGTCCTCACGAAGTGGTGCATCTTGAAGAGCACCACGGTGTCGTCGCCGCACGCCTCGTAGAGCTTCGCGAAGTCGATCTTGGAGTAGTCGTAGTAAGCGTCTGCGATGCTCCGGCCGCGGAAGGTCGGCGCGAAGAGCACGATCCGCTTGCTCTCCAGGTGCGGGTGGTCGAGGAAGAAGCGTCGGACGACGGCGGCACGTGCGTTCGGGGTCGAGGAAGGTGTCGATGCGCGGGAGACCCGTCGGGACGACCGCCTCCTCGCCGATGCCGAACGCCTCCGCGTAGACAGGCACGAGATGGGTGCGACCCCGTGATGCAGTAGGTGTACTTGCGGTGGGCATTCTGCAGCTTCGGAGAGCCGTACTTGCCGAACCGGCTGTACCCGACGGCCTTGAAGCCGCTGCCTGCGTGCCAGAGCTGGATGATCGTGGTCGCTCGCGACAGATTGAGCGGTTCCAGCATCTGGAAGTAGTCGTCGATGAGCACGTAGTCGGAGGTCGCGAGCAGATAGATCGTGCGCAGCGTGCTCCGGCGGTTCGCCTTGCTGGGGATGCGGAAGGAGTAGCGAAACTCGAACTGCTTGTCCAACCCCCGCTCGACCATGCGATCGTGCACGGCAAGCAGGTTGCCTTCCAGCTTGGTGCGCATCTCCGAGGCGAAAAGTATCGTGTTGCCCTTGGGCGGGTTGAGCCTTCTCGCCGCCGAGTACCAGCGGTTCTTGGCCATGGAACGGCGTTTCACGGTCAGGTGCTTGGACTTGAACCGGCTGACCGGATGCAGCACGCTGGGCGGCTTCTTCTTGGCCGGTCGGAAGAACTGGTAGGTGCGCATCAGGAAGTCGGGCCTGTGGTCGCTCTCGGAGATGTAGAACGACACCGTGTAAGCCACCCGGTTGCCCTGGTAGAGGAAGACACGGCTGACGTCGTCGAGCCGGTCGACCTGGGCGAGGTCGATGCCCGCGAAGTCGACGACCTGCCCGTCCACCGTGGCCATCACCCGCCAGGTGCCGTCCGGCACCTGAGCTCGCGCGAGGAAGTCGGTGACGTTGAGCTGCAACCGGTGCGTTCGTGCGTCCACGCGAACGGACTTGACCGGGAGCTCGCGCTCCGCGTCCCGGAGGAAGAAGCGCACGCCTCCGTCGCCGCGGCCGACCTCACTCGAGACAGTGCTGGAAGTGTGCGACGGCGTTCCGCCGATCGACGCGTCGTCAAGGAGCATCAGCTCCGACAGCAGGCTGGTGTCTGTGACCTCGTCCAGCGTCACGGTCAAGGTCAGGTGGATCCGGGACCAGGAGACCGACTGGATCGAGCACTGGAACGCCATCCGCTTCCTCTCATACGCACTCGGTCGAGCTTCAACAGTTCGACCGAGTCAACCCTCGAGGCGGATACCGTCGCTCCACCACCCTGCCGCGGGACGCGAGAAAGGCTACCGCACCCTGCGTGCCTGGTCGGCTAGCCGGCACACCGGTACTCTGCTGCGACCCCGGAACCAGAGGACGGACCTCAATGAGCCCACTGATCAGCGTCGTAGTGCCGTTGCAAGGGCCCGGTGACCGGCTTCGCCACTTCGTGGCGGCCATCGACCAGCAGGTGCTCCCTTGCACCGACTGGGAGGTCGTCTTCGTCACTGCGGACGGGAGGCATGACGACGGTCTGGAGACCTTGGCACGGTTTCGACCGAACGTCTCCGTCGTGCGCTTCGACGGTCCATCCCGCACATGGTTCAACATGGTCCGGGCGGGGGTGGCAGCCGCCTCGGGTGCCTGGCTGCTGGTCTGCGACGTCGAGGACACCCTGACGCGAGCAGCGCTCGTACGACTGGCTGAAGCCGCGAAGGTTGCGGAGGATGACGTCTCTGCCATCGCTGGTCGAACCGTCGACCGGGCGCGGGACGGCAATGACGAGACGTTGTTCGCGGCACAGGTCCCGGACGCCTCTCGCGCTGTGGAGTACCTCGCCGGGCCGGCGGTGCTCGTGCGGGCGCAGGGCTGGGCGGCGGTGGCCGGTGACACTGCGCTGGTCGGCGAGATACCGCGCGTGCAGCTGGCCGTGCGCCTCGCCGCAGCTGGAGGGCGCCTGAGCCTCGTCGGCGGATATCCCGTCGTCGTGGGTGCCGGGCTGGCGAGCCGCCTTTCGCCACAGCAGCGGACTGACGACGTCCTAGCCGCGCTGGAGCGCCAGGGGCGCAGGCAGCCCTTCCGCACGACGCTCTCTGGCCGTCCTGCTCGCCCGGGCGGTTGCGTCGGCTGGCGCCGGGGTGGGGTCCCTGACCGGGCTATCACGGGTGCGGATGCGAGCCGCCGAGCTCGCCGAGGCGGTCGACGTCGGCCCGGAGCAGATCCTGTTGCGCCTGCTGGCTGCCGAGAGGTTCCAGCTCGCCGGCAGGTTGGCCCACGAGCTGACGGCCCTGAAGCTGACGGCAACATCCACCGACGTCTCCTGGATCGACGGTCTGGCGCGCGTCTCTGTCGTCGGCACCGTCGGGATGCCCACGGTGCTGCTCGCCGACCTCGAGGCTGCTGCATCGGACTACTCGATGGACGTGCGAGACCTGTTCGTCCACGCCAAGGCCCGAATCGGCCTGCGCAACCGCCTCACGACCAACCTCTACACCGTCCCCCCGACCGAACAGTCCATCGAGGTGTCCAACGACCAGGTGAGGGTCGAGGTCACAGCTGTGATCGACATCAACACCCTGGACGGGGGCAGGCGCCTGCCGAAGGGCATCTATCAGGTCACCGCTGAGGTGACTCGGGCTCGGCTGGGCGCCCGTCCTGCAGAGCGTGCTGACGGCTGACTGTGACCTGCCGGCGGTGCTCCCAGAGGCGCTGGTGTCGCTGCGTGATCGCGGCAACGCCGGCCTGCACATCGACGTCGACACTGCCGAGCGGAGCCTGCTGGGATCCCTTTCCCCGCAAGGAGCCACGGTGGTCGAGGGCGCCAGCGGGTCGCTGCTGGCCCTTCCCGTGTCGGGCCTGCATGTGCGGCGCTCGGGTGAGCTCGAGTGCCGGATGGTGCTGGGCGGGCTGCCCTTCCCCGGCAAGCTCGTGCTCGACGCTCCACCCCGTCTCGAGGTGCTCGTCAGCGGGCTACCGGGCAGCGTGGAGATCAAGTCCCAGGTCGGGTCAGCGCGGGCCACCAGCACCGGGTGTGAGCTGGTGACGCGCACGGATGGCACGTTCGCCGTCGCAACGCTGCGGCCCGAGACCCAGGTCGACCTCTCGACCACGGTGGCATCGGCGCTCACTCCCGCCAAAGCCCGGAAGGCGACGCCGGTGCGGAAGCCGACCCGTGAGACGAAGCCACAGACCAAAGCCGGGACGCACGTCGCGACAGCGCGCCCAACGGCCGGGGACCCACGGTCGTGGTTGCTCGGTTACCGGCTGCGGAGGACGATCAAACGGGTGCCCGGAGCCACGGGGTTCGCGCGTCGGGTCCGCTCGGCCGTCAGGAAAGCGCGGGAATGAATCCCGCACCCAGCTGCTGGACCTCGGCCCGCAGGGCCGAACGACGCTCGGTTTCGTCGATGCCGGCATCAGCCAAGATCTCGAAGATCCGAGTCTCCAGCACCCGCTCTGGGTTGACGACGGAGTAGTGCGCGAAGAGGTCCTGCGGGATGACTTGTGGGTCAGGTCGGCGGAAGCGCGCGACGATCTCGGCGTACTTGTCCGAAAGCACCGTGTTGCTGGGATCGCACCCGAAGACCAGCAGCATGCCGGTGGGCCTGGTGGACATCGGCACGACGAACAGGTCGGGACGATACTCGCGCAGCACAGGGATGAGGGAGAAGACGTCTCCGGCCCAGTTTCCCGTGTGTCGGTCCCGGGCCGCCTCCGCGACGCTGTTCGGCAGCACGTCGTCGATGATGTGCAGCGCGCGCGGGGATCCGTGCCGTTCCGCATTGATGAAGTCCCTCAGCGCGAACTCGAACAGGTGCAGTCCGTCGATGAACGAGAGCTCGAACGGGACCCCGTTCACCGGCTCGAGGGGGTCGCGGCGACTGAAGTACTCGTCGCTCGAGGTGCGCATCAGCGCCACAGGACAACGCAGCTCGGCGATCACGGTATAGGCCGGGTCGATGCCCAGTGACGGGCACCGGGAGAGGGCGAGGCTATGGCCCTTGTCGATCCCCACCTCGAGGTAGGACGCCGGCTGAATCCGGTCGTGCGCTGCCTGCAGGAAGGGTCTGTAGTCCACGCGGGGAGTGTAGTCATCCAGAGCTTCACGACGTCAGGGTCGCTGGCGTCATCAGGACGAACCGAGTGCTCGCACACGCGGCGGACGTCATGGGTCGAGAAGGCTGCGGTGTGTCATGTCGTAGGAGGCCAGCACCTCCAACAGGAGCTCCGCCGAGTTCTCGTGACAGACAGGTACTCCGCCGAAGCCGTCCCGCGAAGCACCTCGAGCGCGACGTCGTGGTGCATACGGCACATGTCGAGCAGGCTCACCCCGGACGTGAAGGCGCGGCGCCCGAGCTCGTACGCCGCCTCCCGCGCGGTCTCTGCCCGGCGTGGCAGGAACCTCAGTAGGACGGTTCGATAGTCCTGGGTCAAGTCCTCCAGGGAGGCGCGGTCGGCGGTCCCTGTCACGGTGCACCCCCGCCCCGGGTGGAGCTGGAGCCGGAGCCGGTGCCGCGTGCCTGCTCGGCCAGGAATCGCAGCCCCTCCTCGAGGTCCAGGGCGGTCGGCACGTGTCCGGTGCCCATTCCGAGCCGCACCATGGCGAAGGCGACCTCGGGCTGGATGCCGACGATGACCGTGAGCGCTCCGCGCAGGCGGGCCATCTCGGCGATGCGGCGCAGCGTCAGCGCGGCGAACGAGTCGATGACGTCCAGCGCCGCGACGTCGATGATGACGCCGCGTGAGCGGTGCTCGCCGATCTGGTTGACGAGGTCGTGTTCGAAGCGGACCAGCTGTGAGTCGTCGAGGGCAGTGTGGACCGATGCGATCAGGGTCGATGCCTGCCGCATGATCGACACGAGAGCCGGTCCGCCGTTCACGAGCTGGTGTTGTCCTCCTTCCGGGTGACGGTGAAGCCGAGCAGGCGTTCTGCTTCCTCGAGGCCGCCCTGGAGATCGCCGATGGTGTTCATCTTGCTCAGGTCGACGCCGATGGTGACAAGTGTCTGGGCGATCTTCGGAGACAGCCCAGTGATGATGACGCTCGCACCCATGAGGCGTGACGCGTCGACGGTCTCGACGAGGTGGTTGGCGACAGTCTCGTCGACGTCAGGCGCGCCAGTGATGTCGATGACCACGACCTTGGCGCGATGCCTGCGGATTCCCGACAGCAGCTGCTCGGTCAGCTGACTGGCCCGCTCGCGGTCGAGCACGCCGATGATCGGCAGGATGAGCAGCCGCTCTCGGACCGGTAGGACGGGAGTGGACAGCTCACGGATCGCATCCTGCTGCTGACGGATGACCCGCTCGCGCTCCTCGACGAAGCTCACAGCGACGGTGTTCGCGATCCGGTTGGCCGCCGGCTCGTACGCGTCCAGCACCTCGTTGAGCATCGAGAAGTCACGTTGGTACTTCTCGAACAACGATCGGGCCAGCACGTCGCGGAGCAGGAGCACGATGCCGACGACCTCGTGGGTCTCGACGCCCCGCGGGATGATTCGTTCGGACAGGTCTCGCGCATAGTGCTGGAGTGCCTCGACGTTCCCGGTCTCAAGCACCTCGACGTAGTTGTCGTAGACGGACGTGGTCTCTGCGGCCATCTCCTGCGGTGTCATGGCATTGAGCAGATGTGCCTGCTGGATCCGCTGGGACCACTCCTCCCGAAGGCGGGTGCGGTGCTCGCGGAGATGGGACACGAGCTGTGAGAGCAGGTGCTGGTCAGCCCCGTCCGCCTCGCTGCGGGTCCTGGCGCCCTGCCTCCGGCGTTCCTGGCCACCCTCTATGCCCTCGTCGGGTCGGTCATCCATCGTTCGTCCTTTCCCATATGGTCATCGTCACCGTGGTGCCGTGCCCGGGCTCGCTGGCGATCGCGAACTCGTCCATCAGGCGGCGCACGCCGGGCAGTCCCAGCCCGAGTCCGCCGTACGTGCTGAAGCCGTCGTCGAGGGCGCGCTCGACATCAGGGATGCCCGGACCCCCGTCTCGGGCCACGATCTGGACGCCGCGTCGCGGCGTCTCGAGGAGCTCGACAACCATCTCGCCGGACTCCGCGAAGCGCACGATGTTGCGGCAGACCTCCGAGACGGCGGTCGCGATCAGGGTGAGCTCGGTCGGGCCGAAGTGGAGGCGGGAGGCGAGCTCTCGCGCGGCCGACCGGGCGGCGACGATGTCCGGGTCGGACCTCACCGGGATGCGGAGGCTGTCATCACGCTGCTGCCCGCGTCCCAGCAGGGGTTCGCTCAGGCGCGCGCAGACGTCGCACTCCAGCAGGTGCTGCGCGGCGCGGACCTCGCGCTGGCGACGTTGATCACCGCTGCTCAGGGCGATGAGGACGGGCCGGCACCGTTCGGTCGGTGGCTCTTCGCGCTCCACCGCGAGGAGATACTCGACACGGAGCCTGGCCCGCGTGCGGTTCAGCTGTGCGGCGACGGCACCGGCGGTGCTGCCCGTGCGCTCTGCCAGCGTCCGGGTGTCGGTGCCGGTGACCTCGTCGTCCAGCAGGGTGCGGCGCTCGCGCTCGCTGAGGTGGGCCAGCGCCGTGGCCATGGCCGACTGCTCCTCATCCAGGACGATCTGCGTCTCCGGCGGGTCGGGCGTGCTGAGGTCGACGATGCGGTGCTGGTTGCGTCGCTTGCGATCGTTGTCGCGCCACATCGAGGCGACCACGTTACGCGCGGTCACGATGGCATACGGCTCCAACATCCCCGGTTCGATCGTCGCGGACGCTGCGAGCACACGCGTCAACGTCTCCTGGACGAGGTCGTCCGCAGCCGGATGCGCACCCACTCGCGCGTGCACGATGCGACGAACCATGGGCATCAGGTCCGCGACGTCCTCCGCGCTGTGGGTCGAGGTGCCCGCAGCGCGCTCGGTGGCGCTCACGGGCTGAACGTACCCCGGGGCCGCCTTTCGTGTCCGCGGCGTCGCATCCAGCGCCACTGCGATCGCCCTTTTTGGATGGTTCCGCCCTGGCGGACGTGCGGCAGAGACTCCCGGGAAGCTGTCGGGCCCACGAGGCTTCTGGCGTCGAGGGCGATGTACCTTCCGATGAGCCGGTTTGCGTAGTTTGCCCCGCACAATGGCGCTCAGGTGTGGTACTGATCAAGTCCGATGGTGTTGTCCCACGCCTGCTGGTTGAGGATCGTGGCTGCTGCAACATCAAGGCCCGCCCAGCGGAATTGACCGACCGGCGCGGTGGCCAGGTCTGGGTTGTTGTCATTGGCCTGGACCGCGGAGCTGTTCTCAAAGCCTGCTGGCATCTCGATGCACGATGCCTTCCACCCAAGGCCTGTCTGCGCTGTCTTCTTGGGCGTAGTCACTTTGCTGCCAATGGGTTGCCTGTCCCGCCGCTTCTCGTGCTTGGGCAGGGTCTCGGTCTGGAAGTGCAGTGCGTTGGCAGGAGTGTCGTTACGGGCGTCACGCATGCGCTGGTACATCGTCGGGTACTTCGTAGTGGGGTACTGCAGGGAGTTGTTCTCCAACACAGCAAAGCGACCAAGGATGCTGATCATGGTCTCGATGATGCGCACTGTGGTGGTGGGGACAATCCTGATTTCCCCGCTAGGGGAGATCTGCTGGTAGTCGTTGAACGCGCAGTGGGTAGCCAGACCAAGAGGTGAGAGATAGTCCCGATGTGCCCGGAAAGCCGTGGTGTACATGGCCTCATCAGCTACCTCTGAGTAGTTCTCCGCAATGACAGCGTTGCGGTTCTCCACCAGAGAGAACTGCTTCACCATGGGCTCCGCGTACTGGGTACAGGGAGCTGACATGGTGACCCCACACAGTGCTGGGTGCTCTGAGAGGCGTGTGTCTGCAGCAAACTTCTCAATGAAGTCCACATAGTTGGCGATGTAGCTCGGCACCCACCATCTCGGCATAGGCCGGGGCAGCAGAGCCTTCACCGGGCCATCGGTGTACCACGTCATCCCGCCACCTGAGGCAGGACCTCCAGCAGCAGCTCTGACCCAGTCAGGTGCCTGATACCCCGCGTAGATGCGTAGGAGCACACCCAGACCATGACTGTGTGCCCAGTCCAGGTCAGCGACCAGGTTGGTCACTGCACTGTTGTTGAACGTCGTGGTGTTGGTAGGCAGGAGATCGCGCCAGTTGACCTCAAGCACCTGTCCTCCGCCCACCCCAGCCTTGATGAGGGTCAGCACAGTGGCGTTGGACCTGGACCGGGATCTGGAAGCCAACCCTGAGACCAAACGTGTGGGCAGTGCTGTACTGAGAGCGGAAGAAGTCACGGCGGAGTTGGCATGGGCCGGACGCCATGCGTCCTTGATTACGCCTCCAGTAGCGATCAACCCACCGAGAACTAGAAGTGACCTTCGGCTGATTTCAGTAGCCATCAGCCCACCTGGTAGAAGATCGGCACTGTCAGTTCAATAGGTCCAGGCGTAGACGCCGCCCTGCGAATCGTGCCAAAGGACGTCACATAGCCAACACCAGAGGTTGCACCCGTACCCCCGGCAAAGGTGAGTGTGGTCGCGCCGCACTGGGGGCACGTGGGAGGTCTCGTGGCGTGAGTCATTTCATCCATTTCGTAGTCAGGCCGTCGAGATCGGGATCGGCGGCCTCTCCTTCCTCAAGTTCTGGCATCTACCCCTGAGGAGTCCTCCGCGGGGCCAGCATGACGGGGAACTGGTGACCGCTGCTGCGTGCCCATGACGCCGTGACGCCGGAGGTCCGCGTCATGTCATCGCGCCCAGGGCGTCGTCAGAAGTGGCCCGGCTTTGGGTCACGATCGGAAGGATTGGAGCCGGATGAGGCAAATGTCGCGAGCCCTGCGTGGGTTGCCAAAACACCTTCGCGGGTAGGGATATGGATGCAGTACCACTCGAACGAGAGGACAAACCATGACAACCCGCAACTGGGACGCGTGGAACTATCGGGAGAGCACGGGGATCTCGGCCCGGCAAGATGACCTGACGGGCTTCAAAGTTCACGCGGTGGACGGCGACATCGGCAAGATCGACGCAGCGACCCGCGACGTCGGTGCGCGGCTACGTCGTCGTCGACACGGGACCCTGGATCTTCGGCCGCAAGGTGATGCTGCCGGCCGGAACCGTCGAGCGGGTCGACTGGGACGACATGAGCGTCTACGTCGACCGTACGAAGGACGAGATCAAGGAGTCGCCGGAGCTCGGCGAGAACGACCTTGCTGACCATTCGTACCGCGACCGTCTAGGGACCTACTACGGGAACACCTACAGCGAGCGCAGCTCGCTCTGATCGGAACCGCCGTGTGAGTCGGTATGCCGCCGGGCCCCGCCCGGCGGCATACCCTCGGCCCTCGTCGTCGGTGCCGACCGGCATGAGTTGAGCAGCCCGACACGGCACGTAGTGGACGATCGAGCAGCTCCTCTTCCACATGCTTTCGGGTATCTGCTCGTGCGCGTGCTCCTGCCGCTGCGTGCGCGTCACTCGCTCAGCTGCGACCTAGGGCGCGTGCGCGTCGGGCGCCCGAACCAGGTTGTCAGAGCGTCGTCGAGCCCCTTCCGACTGCCGTCGCCCACCCACGCGACATGACCGTCGGGGCGGATCAGCACGGCCGTCGGTGCACCGACAGCGCCGATGACCGGCAGTTCCCACGTGCCGGTGTGGTCGGCGTCGACCTGCTGGACGCGGCCCGCCCACCCGGTGATGTCCACGCTGTCGCGGCGACCGAGGTTGAGCAGCACCGGCCGGGCGTCGTGGAGCAGCTCGAAGACCCTCCGCGGTCCCTGGGAAGTGACGAGGTCGAGGTCGGGCATGCGCCGCCCCAGCAACGCGTGTCCCTCGCCGAGGTCATAGCCGACGTCGAGCCCAGACAGGAGGCCGGCGAGCTGGGAGCGTGGCCCTTGAAAGCTCAGCAGCTCGGTGAACGTGTCGCGAACCGCATCCGTTCGCGCATCGTGTCGTTGCAGGAGTGCCTGCGTCATCACGTTCTTCAGGACGCGGGCCGTCGGGGGGTGCCGCTCCGACTGGTAGCGTCTCCAGAAGGGCCTCGGAGGAGGCGCCCTGGACGACCTGGGCGAGCTTCCACCCGAGATTGACCGCATCCTGCACCCCGAGTCCGATCCCCTGCCCACCGGTGGGTGGGTGCGTGTGCGCCGCGTCTCCAGCGAGCAGCACCCTCCCATGTCGGTAGGCGGCCGCCTGTCGGGTGGCATCGGTGAACCTCGAGATCCACGAGGCATCGTGGACTCCGAAGTCGCTGCCGTACACGGCTGTCAGGGCCGTGCTGAGGTCTCCCAGTGTGGGCTCGGTCGCAGGGCCCACTTCGCGCTCCGTGACCACGATGCCCACCGTGCCCCGATCGTCCATCGCGTTGATCCCGTGGATCCCCACGTCGTCGTGCCGGATGCCGGTGGGCGGGTCCTCAGCCACCTTGGCCTCGGCGATGAGGTAGCTGCGCGTCGCCTCCGCACCCACGAAGTCGATGCCCGCCACCTTGCGGATGACACTTCGTCCGCCGTCGGCTCCGACCAGGTATGCCGTCCGCAGCGGGTCGCCGTCAGCGACGTGGACCTCGACGCCCGCCGTGTCGGACTGCTGGAACCCGGTCACCTCGAGTCCGCGACGGACCGGCACGCCCAGCTCCGCGACCCAGCCATCCAGGATGCGCTCGATCTGGCCCTGTGACAGGCCCACCGTGTACGGATGACGCGTGGGCAGCTCGGCGACCGGCAGGGCGGTGTCGGCGAAGCTCATCGCCGCAACGGTCCGTCCCTCGGCGAGGAACCGGTCGGCAATTCCGCGCTGGTCGAAGATCTCCATCGTCCGCGAGTGGAACCCGCGTGCACGAGTGCCGACCAGGTCCGCGGTCGGACGCCGCTCAAGGACCGCGACGTCCACGCCCGCCAACGCCAGCTCTCCCGCCAGCATGAGCCCCGTCGGCCCCGCTCCGACGACTGTCACGTCGTTCATCGCCACCCTCGCTTCTCTCGGCACGACCGAGAAGTCTGGAGCACGGCAGGTGCCTTGCCGCAAGCCCCCCTCTTCGCTGTAGCGTGGCAGTGGCAGGGCGAACAGAGTCCCGAGCAGAGTCCCTTCGTCGGCAGTGAACCGTCGACGAAGGTGGACCACGGCCCGCGAATGCTACCGGGCGGCTAGGCAACGTACGGCCGCCCGCTGACTCGTCGCGTGGGCTCGAGCCGTCGGGAAAAGGGGAGGCGTCCTGTCAGTGGTGGTCTGTAGCGTTTGGGGATTGTGACGATCACCGGGCTGGGGTACGACGAGGCGCAGGGCACGCGGCAGGACGGAGCTCTTCGGCGTCCGGTGATGTCGGCCGACCGAGTGCCGGTGGACTGGCACCGCGTCCGTCGTCCGCTGACGGTGGTGTGCTTGGCCTTGTCGATGCTCGGTGCGGTCGCGGCATCCCTCGGGTCGATGGTGGCCGGGCGGCTCGCCGAGCAGGCCACGGTCAACCTCGTCGTGCTGCTCGCGCTGTGCGTCGTCGGCGGTGCGGTGATCGACACCGTCGCCAAGACCATCTGGGCGACGGTGTGCGACCGGGCCGAGGGCCAGCTGCGCGCCGACCTCCTCGACGCCGCGATGGCCCAGCCGCTCTCCGAGCTGTCCGAGCAGGCCGTCGGCGAGGTGCTCGACCGCATCGACGACGACACGTGGGAGGTCGGCCAGCTCATGCGCTGGGGCGTGTGGCAGGCCGTGCGCACGCTCCTCGCCTCGGGTCCGCTGTGGGTCGTCGCCAGCCTCGCCTGGTGGCCCGCCGCCTTCCTCTTCCCGCTGACGGGACTTGGCACCTTCTGGGTCGTCCGCAGGCTGCTGCCCCAGGTCGCCGAACGCAAGGTGGTCGAGGAGGCCGCGTGGACCGACCATGCGGCCTCGACCGAGGAGGGCGTCGCCGCCCGCGACGACCTGCGCACGGCCCTGGGCCAGGCCCACGTGCTGCGCCGCAACGCCCGCATGGCCGCCCGCGTCCACGCGGCGCTCGACAGGG
This sequence comes from uncultured Actinomycetota bacterium, assembly GCA_963816385.1. GTDB lineage: Bacteria > Actinomycetota > Actinomycetes > Actinomycetales > Dermatophilaceae > CAWFKL01. The sequence continues at coordinate 341,143 of CAWFKL010000002.1, read as the reverse complement.
TGCTCCAGGTCGAGGTCCGGATCACCCGGCGCAGCGGCGGGCTGCTCCACGGCGCGCTGGCCGCCGTCGCGGTCGTCGGCACCGCGCTCGTGCTCACCGGCGACCTGTCCACCGCCAGTCTGGTCACTCTTTTCCTCGTCACGACGATGTTCGTCGGCGGCGTCGACATGCTGGCGCGTCACCTGCCCGACCTGCAGGAGGGTTTCGGCGCGGTCCTGCGACTGCGGGGCATGCTCGCCTCCCCGGCCGAGCCGACCGGCGGGCTCGCGATACACCAGGGGCCGCTCGACGTGGCGTTCCGCGACCTCGAGTTCGGCTACGGCACCGGCACGTTCGCGCTGCGGGAGGTCAACCTCGTCGTCCCGGCGGGACACACCTGCGCGCTCGTCGGACGCACCGGCTCGGGCAAGTCGACGCTCGCCTCCCTGCTGTCGCGGGCCGTGGAGCCGCCCCGCGGCACGGTGCTGCTCGGAGGCATCGACGTGTGTGACCTCGACCTGCAGCAGCTGCGTGCCGCGGTCGGAGTCGTCACCCAGCGCACCGAGGTGCTGGCCGGCACCCTCGCGGAGAACATGACGCTCTTCGGCGACGTGCCCCGCACCCAGGTCGAGGCGGCGGTCGCCGAGCTGGGGCTGACTGACTGGGTGGCGGGGTTGCCCGCCGGTCTCGACACGATCCTCGGCCCGGGTGGCACCACTCTTTCGGCCGGAGAGGAGCAGCTCGTGGCGTTCGCCCGGCTGCTCGTGCGCGACGTGCGCGTCGTCGTCCTCGACGAGGCCACGGCCCGCATGGATCCGGTCACCGAGGCGCGGGTGGTCCGGGCCGCCGATCGGCTGATCTCCGGGCGCACCGGAATTCTCGTCGCCCACCGCCTCTCGACGACCCAACGGGCCGAGCAGATCGCCGTCCTGGACGCGGGCCGGGTCGTCCAGCAGGGGCCCCGCGGGCGCCTTGCCGCCGGAGACGGACCGTTTCGCCGACTGCTGGAGGCGGCCGCCCATGAGGTCGTCGTGGAGGAGCACCACCACGACGACGCCGCCATCGGCTCGGTGCGCCGTAGCACCACCCCACCGCCGCCACCGGTGCTCGCTCCGACCCCGAGCCTGGCGCGACAGGTGCTCCACACCGTGCGCATCCATCCGCAGTGGGGACTGCTCGGCGCCTTCCTCTTCCTCCTCGCATCGCTGACCGGCGCGTTCGGCGCCGTGACCGGCTGGGTCTGGGGGCTCGTCATCACCGACCTGCAGGCCGGCACGAACCCGGGCTGGCTCATCGGGGCCCTGGTCGTCTCGCTGCTCATCGCTCCCTTCGTCCTGTCCCAAGCCTTCCGTACCTATCCGCACTGGTGGGTCGCGGTTCGGCTCCGGGTGCGCGCTGCGGTGCTCGCGGGCCAGACGGCGCAGCGCCGCCTGGTGCGCACGCCGCCGGGGGAGGTGGTCGCTCGCACGATGGACGCCGACCGACTGGCGCGCTACACGGACCGCTGGGTCGACTTCGTCAACGGGCTCGTCGTCGCCTCGATGACGGCCCTGATCGCCGGCACGTGGCTCGCCGGCGCGGTCCTGCTTGCGGTCATGGTCACCTCGGCGCTGGCCTCGACCCTCGGCCGCCCGGTCGCCGGGCGCTCCGCAGCGGCGGCGTCGACGGCACGCGCCAACTTCGGCCGATCACTGGTCTCGGCACTCGAGTCGATCCGTACGGTCAAGCTCGCCGCTGCCACTCCCCAGGTGCACGAGCATCTGCGCCGGGTCGACGGAGGGCGGGTCGACGCGGCGGTCCGCGAGCACCGCGTCCAGACGCTCCTCGACGGCGTTCCGGTCGTCATGGTCCAGTGTGGTGTGGTGGCCGCCTGGGCGGGTTTCCTCCACGGCACGTGGCCACTCGCCACCACCCTGCTCGTCGCCAACGCCGTCAGCGGCTTCGACTGGTTCGGTCGCGTCGCCGGCTCGGTCGTGACGGAGGCACCGGGCGTACGGGCGTGGATGCACGCGACGAGCGAGCTCGCCGGTGGTGGTGACCTGATGGTCCTACCCGGGGGCATGGATCTCGTGCACGGCACCGCTGACGAGCCTCGGCCGGGGCCGCGGGAGCCCTTGCAGACCCTCGGTCTGCGAAACCTCACGGCAGTGCATGACGACGGCACGATCGGCGTGCAGGACGTCGACCTCACCGTCGAGGCCGGCGAGCTGGTGCTGCTGCTGGGCCAGGTGGGCTCGGGCAAGTCGAGCCTGCTCTCGTGCCTGGCCGGCCTGACCGCCCACACCGGCCAGGTGCTGTGGAACGGCCGCGCCCTTGAGGAGCCGGAGGTGCAGCTGCGGCCCGGCCGGGTCTCGCACATCGCCCAGGTGCCGCGCGTGCTGTCCGGGACCTTCAGCGGAAACGTCGCCCTGGACCACGCTGACCGGCAGGTCGGGCCGGCACTCGCGACCGCCCGCATGGAACGGGACGTCGCCGAGGCCGGCGGGCCCGACGCCCTGGTCGGCCACCGTGGCGTCCGGCTCTCCGGTGGACAGGTGCAGCGGCTTGCCCTCGCGCGAGCCCTCGCCTGTCAGGCTGAGCTGCTGCTGGCCGACGACATCTCTTCGGCGCTCGATGCGGCCACCGAGATGGAGCTGTGGGTGGCGCTGCGCTCGGCAGGGGCGACCGTCATCGGTGCAACGAGCAAGGCGGCGGCGCTCGCGCAGGCCGACCGCGTCGTCGTGCTCGACGGCGGCCGGGTCGTCGAGACGGCTCCGTGGCGGGAGCTCTCCCAGAGGTGGGGCCACCTCGCCGGGTGAGCGGTGGTGCCCCGGCTGCTGCAGCACCGGGGAGCTGCAGCAGCTGGTCGCCGAGGAACGGCCAGCGAGGAACGGCCAGCCGACGTCGTCAGCCGATCGGGTCGAGCACCGGATGGCTCGCCAGACTAGTCGTCGCCCTTCGGCCCGGCGCCGGTCCTCCTCAGCATCGGCGCTCCCCACCGGGACGCCGTCGTCCTCTCGCTGCTGGCCGACGAGGTCGGGCATCAGCGGGTTGTCGTCATCGGCGCCTGCGTCACCAGGGTCGGTGTCTCCGGCCTCGCTCGCGCGCTGCTCATCGGCCCGGGCGTCCGCAGCGCCCACGGGAACGCCACCGTCGGTGTCGCCGTCGGTGTCGCCGAGCGTGTCGGACTCCTCGGACGAGCCCATCGCCGCGGCCGCGACGCCGGCTGCGGGTGTCACGGGGAAGCCTGGTTGGTTGGTCATGTCTACCTCCGTCGGGTCTGGCCTGCATCGACACAGGACAGGTACCCGCAGAAGGCGCCCACACACGCTCCGGGTTGGTTCCGTCCTGGCCAGGGGTACGTGCGTGAGGTGAACGAGACCACCGTGAACTGGACCACCGAGCCCGTCGACCTGCCGGACGTCGAGCCGGTCGACCCGCCGACGCACATCCTCCCCAGTCTCTGGCACGGCGGCTGCCCGGTGGACTTCGACTGGGTGCGTGACACCGGTATCGACGTCGTCGTGGACCTCGCCGACGCCGACGCGTTCCCGCCGTCCGTCGACGTGGAGGACCTGACCTATCTCAAGTGCCCCCTCGTCGACGGCGAGCAGGTGCCTGAGAGCGGCCTCACCCTGCGGCTCGCGACTCTCGTCGCGGGACTCGTGCGCGACGGGCACACCGTCCTCATCCACTGCACGTTCGGGCGCAACCGTTCGGGACTGCTTGGTCACCCTCGTCGTCCGCGACCTGCTCGGCACCACCGGGTCCGAGGCGCTCGCGCACGTGCAGGCGCGGCGTCCTGGCGCGGTCAACAACGACGCCTTTGCCGACTGGTTGAGATCCCTACCGCGACCGGACGAGGGCGCTGCGGCGACCTGAGCGTGGCGCGGTCACGGCGCCGCTCCCCTCACAGCTTCCCCTCGCAGTTTCCGCCCGCTCCCGCTCCACCTCGCAGCGCCCGCTCACAGCGGCGTGCGCCACAGCCGCAGCTCGCCGGGCAGCCAGCCGAGGTCGCGGCCGTGGTGACGACAGTCCCAGATGCGAAAGACGACGCCGGCGAGGTCCGCCACCCGATCCATGAGAGGCAGCCCCTCCCAGCCGAGGACGTCGTGGCCGTAGGCCTGACAGAAGGCGAGGTAGGTGGATCGGTCGATCTCACCGGCACGGAACCGTCGCGCTGCGCTGGAGAGGTCGTACTCCCTCGGCGCCCGGGCCACCCAGTCCAGGTCGATGAGGGTGATGCCGCTGCCGTCCCGCATGACGTTCGACGGAGCGACGTCACCATGGATGACGTCGTGCCCCAGCTCCGAACGGACTTCGGCCAGGGCGGCGAGCAGGACGTCGCGGGCCGTGTACAGGACCTCCGCCTGCTCGTCCGGAAGGGTGGCCGCCTGCGAGTCGAGGCGCGAGAGCGGCCTCCACTCCGGCACTGCGCCGCCGCTGTGCTCAGCATGGAAACGTCGCAGCACCGCGCCGACCTCGGGCCAGGTCACGGCCGGGCCTCCCGGCAGCCGCCGCGCCGTCGTCACGAGTCCATGGGGAGTTGGCACGGCGGGGCCGTCGCTGACCGTCGCGCTGAGCGACCCGCGCAGCACCGACTGGAGCCGGTCGAGGTGGCGGGCGTCCGTGCCGTGGGGGTAGACCTTCACGACGTGCTCGCCGACGGAGAGCACGACCGTGGTGAGCTGAGACCGGACCGACGGCGGCCCGGTGAGGGCAACGGTCAGTCCGGCGCGGGCCGCTTCCAGCGCGGCCAGGGCCTCCGGCAGCCCCCATCCCGGCGCAGGAAGAGGCAGTGAGCAGCCGGCCGTCGCCAGGGCGGCGGTCGGGTCGGGGTCTGGCAAGAGTCGTGGCGCGAGCTGCGGCATGGTCGGGCTCCCGGTGGCTCGTGTCCGGCGCGGTCGCGGGCTGCTGCCGCTCCGCTCGGACGCGGAACGCTAGCACGTGAAGGTGGGCACGGCATACGGTCTGGCGGCCGATCCCCCGGTGCTGTTGCGGCGGCCCGGGGACGAGCCGCTGGCAGGATGTGCGTCATGACCTCGGACGTCCCGCTCAACGTGCGCACGCCCTCCCCGCTGGGTGACTTCCTGCGTGCTCGCCGGCACGCGCTCGCGCCCGAGGAGGTCGGGATCAAGCGCGCCAAGGGCCGGCGACGCGTCGGTCTGAGCCGCACGGAGGTCGCGGAGCTCGCCAACATCTCGGTCGCCTACTACGACCTCATCGAACGCGGCCGCGACCTGCGCCCGACCCCGACGGTCATCAACGGACTGGCGCGGGCACTGCGGCTCGACGCCGACGGGCGAAGTCACCTCGACGCCATCGCATCGGGCAGCGTCCCGCGCACGACGTTCGAGCCGGAGATGCTGAGCGAAGAGCTCGAGGAGCTGCTCGACGCGATCGAACCCAACCCGGCATACGTCGTCGGCGCCCGGTGGGACGTGCTCGGCGCCAACCACACGGCCTGCCAGCTCTTCACGGACTGGGCGGGCAAGCGGACCAAGCGCGAGCGCAACCTGCTGTGGTTCTACTGCTGCGACCCTGCGGCGCGCAGTCTCTTCGTCGACTGGGAGCAGGAGGCCGCCGACCAGCTCGCGCTCTTTCGCGAGGCCTACGCTCGTCACCCCGACGACGCCGCCTACAAGCGGGTGCTCGACGAGGTGTTCCGGGCCAACCCGGCGGCCGTCGGGTGGTGGGAGCAGCACGACACCGATCCGACTCGTGGACGCAGCAAGCGAATTCGCCTCGACACCGGTGAGGTCATCCAGCTCAGACAGCTCGTCCTGCAGGTGGCCGACGAGCCGGACATCCGCGTCATCAGCTACTTCGCGCACGTTGAGGACGACCTCGACGACGTCCACGACGACTTCGACGTCTGACCTAGCGCTTGCGCGTGCCGAAGATGCTGCGGGTGATCTCGCGACCGATGACCGTGCCCGCGGAGCGCAGCATGGACTTGAAGGCGGAGTTGCTCGTCACCTGCTCGATGATGCCCGGTTCCGGCTTCGCGGCCGCACCCTTCCTCGGCGCGGGCGCCGGCTCTGCGGGCCCGGCCGGCGCAGCCGCCGGCGTCTGCGCCTGCAGCCGCTTGGTCAGCATCTCGTAGGCCGACTCGCGATCGAGCACGGCGGCATACTTCGGCCCGATCGACGAGGCCGCGATGACGCCATCGAGGGTCGCCTGCGACGAGGGGTCCATGAGGGAGTTCGGCGCCTTCATCCGGGTCCACGCCACCGGCGTCGGCACGCCGCGCTCGGAGAGCACGGTCACGACGGCCTCGCCGATGCCGAGGCTCGTCAGCAGCTTCTCCATGTCGTATGCCGTGTGCGGATAGGTCGCGATGGCCTGCTTCAGCGCCTTGGCGTCGTCCGGTGTGAAGGCGCGCAAGGCGTGCTGGACACGGTTGCCGAGCTGCGCGAGCACGCCCGAGGGCACGTCCTTGGGTGACTGGGTGACGAAGAAGACGCCGACGCCCTTGCTCCGGATCAGCCGGACGGTCTGCTCGATCGCCGCGAGGAACGCCTTGCTCGCGTCGTTGAAGAGCAGGTGGGCCTCGTCGAAGAAGAACACGAGCTTCGGCTTCTCGACGTCGCCCTCCTCGGGCAGGTCGTGGAAGAGGTCGGCGAGCAGCCACATGAGGAAGGTCGAGAAGAGCTGAGGCCGGTCCTGCACCTGCGGCAGCTCGAGGCAGGAGATGATCCCCTTGCCGTCGGCCGCAGTGCGCAGCAGGTCGTGGGTGTCGAACTCGGGCTCGCCGAAGAAGTCACCCGCTCCCTGGTCCTCGAAGGCGATGAGGTTGCGCAGGATCACCCCAGCCGTCGCGCTGGACAGTCCGCCGAGCGACTTGAGGTCGGCCTTGCCGTCGTCGGACGTGAGGTGGCTGATGACGGCGCGCAGGTCCTTGAGGTCGAGCAGCGCCAGCCCGTTCTTGTCCGCGTAGTGGAAGATCAGGCCGAGGCTGCTCTCCTGCGTGTCGTTGAGTCCGAGCACCTTGGACAGCAGGGTCGGGCCGAAGCTCGTCACGGTCGCGCGAATCGCGATGCCGCTGCCCTTGCCGCCGAGCGTGAAGAACTCCGTCGGGTATGCCGTGCCCGTCCACTGCATGCCGACGCTCGCCGCGCGCTCGGCGATCTTGGGGTCGCTCGCGCCCGCGGTCGCGAGTCCGGACAGGTCGCCCTTGAGGTCGGCGAGGAAGACCGGCACACCCTGCTCGGACAGCTGCTCGGCCATGAGCTGGAGCGTCTTGGTCTTGCCGGTGCCGGTGGCGCCCGCGACGAGTCCATGGCGGTTCATGACGCTGAGCGGGATCTGCACGGGCGCGTCGGCGTGGGCCTCGTTCTCGATGACGGCGGCGCCCAGCCTCAACGTGCCGCCGTCGAAGGCATAGCCGGCGCGGATCTCGTCGAGCTGGCTCGGTTCGGGCTGCTCCACGGCTGCGTCGGTCACGCTTGGAACTCTATCCGCCGCCCCGGCCGCTTCGCCGCCTATGCTGACCCGGTGATTTTCAAGGCCGTTGGCGACTCCCGCCCGTATCCCGACCATGGGCTCGAGACGACGAAGGACTGGTCGAGCGTGCCACCCCGGGTGGTGCAGCTCGGCGAGCTCATCACGACGAAGAGCACCCTCGACCTGCGCGGCCTGCTCGCCGACGACTCGACCTTCTACGGTGACCTCTTCCCGCACTGCGTCGAGTGGGAGGGTGAGCTCTACCTGGAAGACGGCCTGCACCGCGCCCTGAGGGCCGCCCTGCAGCAGCGGCCGGTCCTGCACGCGAGAGTGCTCGTCCTGACGTGACCGTGGCCTACGCGCGAGGTTGACGCACAGACGGACGAAGCGAAGGAGCAAGGATGTCGGAGATCGCCGACGACACCGGCAAGACCTACCGGGTGCGGCGCCAGCGCCGGTCCGTGGTCGTCATTGCCGTCGTGCTGCTCGGCCTCGCCGGTGCCTTCTACTACGCCTCGACCTACTTCCGCGCCACCGAGCCGCAGGCCGGGCCGTGCACGACCGAGCCGGTCGTCAACCCGCTGCGGCCGGGCGACGTCAGCCTCAACGTCTACAACGCGACGAGCCGCGGCGGGCTCGCTGCCGCGGCGGCCAAGACCTCGCGCGACCGCGGCTTCAAGGTCAAGGCGGTCGGCAACGACCCCAAGCACGCGACGATCAAGCAGGTCGCCCAGATCCGCTACGGGCCCGAGGGCGCCGCCTCGGCCCGCCTGCTCAAGTCGCACGTCCCTGGGGCCGTCTACGTCAAGGACAAACGGACCAACGACACCATCGACCTCGTGCTGGGCAACGGGTGGAAGAGGTTCGGCCCCGAGCCCGCGGTCGTCACGCCGACGCAGGGACTGCGTCTGTGCCCGACGGTCACCGTCACCCAGTAGTGCGGGGTCAGAGCCGGGCCATCGTGGCGAGGATCAGCGCCTTGATGGTGTGCATCCGGTTCTCGGCCTGGTCGAAGACGATGGAGGCGTCCGACTCGAAGACGTCGTCGGTCACCTCGAGCTCCTTGAGGCCGAACTGCTCGTGCACGTCCAGCCCGACCTGGGTGTCGAGGTCGTGGAAGGCCGGCAGGCAGTGCATGAACTTCACTCGCGGATTGCCCGAGAGGGCAAGGAGATCCGCGTTCACCTGGTAGGGCGTCAGCGCGGCGATGCGTTCGGCCCACACCGCCCTCGGCTCGCCCATGGACACCCACACGTCGGTGTGCACGAAGTCCACGCCGCGCACTCCCTCGCCCACGTCCTCGGTCACCGTGACCCGGGAACCGGTCTGGGCGGCATACCGCCGGGCGATGCCGACGACCACGTCCGACGGCCACAGCGAGCGGGGCGCGACGATCCGCACGTCCATGCCGAGCATCGCCCCGGTCACGAGCAGCGAGTTGCCCACGTTGAAGCGAGCGTCGCCGACGTAGGCGTACGCGACGTGGTCGTCGGGCTTGCCGGCGTGCTCGCGCATCGTCAGTGCGTCGCAGAGCGACTGCGTCGGGTGCCAGTCGTCGGTGAGGCCGTTCCACACCGGCACCCCCGCGTGCGCCCCGAGCGTCTCGACGATGGCCTGCCCGGAGCCGCGGTACGCGATGCCGTCATAGAAGCGGCCCAGCACCCGAGCGGTGTCCTTGACCGACTCCTTGTGCCCGATCTGTGACCCGGCGGGGTCGAGGTAGGTCGTGCTTGCACCCTCGTCGGCGGCCGCCACCTCGAAGGCGCAGCGCGTGCGGGTCGAGGTCTTCTCGAAGATGAGCGCGATGTTCTTGCCGGCGAGACGTCGCTCCTGACGGCCCTCCCGCTTGGCGGCCTTGAGGTCGGCGGCGAGGTCGAGCAGGGCCCGCAGCTCGTCCGGCGACACGTCGGTCTCCTGCAGGAGGCTGCGCTGGTGCAGGGCGGAGAGAGTCGTCGTGCCGGCGGTCATCGCCCGATGCTGTCAGGTGCCGCTCGCGGGGGGCAACGCGATCTCAGCCCGAACCCCCCAGGGCACCGACCGCGCTGACGCCGCCCGCGTCGACCGCATCGACCCGCCGGGAGACGACGACGGGCCCTGTCACGCTGAGCGCGACAAGGCCCGTTGCCGATGGCGGAGGATGGGGGATTTGAACCCCCGAGGGTTTTATCCCAACACGATTTCCAATCGTGCGCACTAGGCCACTATGCGAATCCTCCGTGGGGGAGGCTACCGGAGGACGGGGTCCCCAAGAAATCCGGGACGCCGGATTCGGTGCGGGGGCAGGCGCGGCATACACTCGTCGTCGGCACCCCGCGTGGTGGTACCTTTCCGAACTCCCCCAGGGCAGGAATGCAGCAAGGGTAGGAGAGCTCTTCCAGGTACGTGGGGTGTCCTCTTGCCCGGCGGGACCTGCACGACGTATGCCGTGCGGCGGCGTCAGGGTGCGCGTGGCGGTCCGGTCGTCGTCCCCTCCCGCAGCGTGATCGGCTGCGTGACGCTCCGTGGCCGCTCCCCGGCGAGCGTGCGACGCACGAGAGTGCCGAGGATCCGGCCCTTCTCGCGGCCCTGCTGGTCCATCGTCGTGAGGCGGTGAGGCAGCCACGGCAGGTCCACGCCGTCGAAGCCGGTGACCGAGAGGTCGTCGGGGACCCGGAGGCCCAGCTCTTCCGCGGCGATGACCGACTCCGGCGGCGATGACGTCGGACTGGGTCACGATCGCCGTCGGTCGCTGAGGGTCGGGGACGTCGAGCAACGCGCGACCCGCGATGATGCCGCCCTCGACCGACGACCCGTCCTGCGTCTGCAAGGCCGCTCCGCGGGGGAAGACGTCGCGGAAGCCAAGCAGCCGACCGACGGACGGCACGCTGGCCGACCGCGACGTCACCTCCGAGTCCGGGACCGGTCCGGCGACGCTCGTCGGCAGCATTGGCATGGCGACGGTCGCGACCCGGCGATGTCCGAGGGCGCGCACGTAGCGAGCGATCTCGGCGGCCGCGCCGCGCTCGTCGACCCGGACCTGGGTGATCCTCCGGTCGTCTGGCACCCCGGTGCTGAACATGGGGATGCCCCGGGCGGCGAGGTGCTGAACGGCCGGATGGTCGCCCGGCCCGCAGAGCGAGAAGACCACGGCGTCGAGGGCCAGGCCGGCGAGGCGGGGGACCGTGGACTCCGGCTCACCCGAGGGCTGACCGAGCAGGAGCATGCCGGTCGGGATGGTCTCGAGCTCCTGCGCGAGGCCGTCGAGCACGGCGATGGCGAACGGGTCGCGGAACGCCATCTGCAGTCGCGCGTCGACGAGCACGCCGATGACGCCGGCCCGGCCGTGGCGCAGCGAGGAGGCGAGTGGGTTCGGTCCGGCGAAACCGAGCTCGGTGGCCGCGGCGCGGACGCGCTCACCGGTCGCCTCGGCCACTGGCCCCTTCCCGCTGAAGACGAGGGAGGCCGTCGACACCGACACCCCCGCGCGCTCGGCGACGTCGCGAAGCGTCGGCCGGGCTTGACCTCGGGACGCCATGCGAGGCATCCTATCGAAACGGTTCGGTCGAAACGATTCGACATCGTGTGGACACGATCACCGACGACAACCACCCGCAGGGCGCGAGAGGCTTCATCCATGGACACCGCCGTCACCACCCCGACGCCGTCGGTCGTGCGCACCGCGCGCGCCGCCGTGTTCACGGCCTTCGCCGTCAACGGCGCGGCGTTCGCGGCGTTCGCCTCGCGCGTGCCCGACCTCAAGCACGAGCTGGCGCTGTCCGCGGGCGAGCTCGGACTGACCCTGCTGGCCGCGTCGCTCGGCTCGATCATCGGCCTGCCGCTGTCAGGGTGGATCGTGCACCGCCTCGGCGCGGCGCGCACGCTGATGGGTGCCGCGGTCGTCCAGAGCGTCGGCCTCGTCACGGTCGGGATGGGTGTCTCGGTCGAGCAGAGCCGCCCGCTCGTCATGGTCGGGCTCTTCCTCATCGGCCTCGGCACGGGGATCTTCGACGTCGGGATGAATCTCGAGGGCACGCAGGTCGAGCAGCACCTCGGCCGGTCCATCATGCCGCACTTCCACGCCGCGTTCAGTGGAGGCACCGTGGCCAGCGCCCTCGTCGGTGCCGGACTTTCCGCGATGCACGTGCCGATCGGCGTCCACCTGGCAGGGATCGCCGTGCTGCTGCTGGGCGTGACCCCGTGGTTCTTCCGGGCGTTCTTCCCTCGGGCCGTGGAGCTCGACGAGCACGGCAGCCAGGTGCACGAGAAGGCGGGCATCGCCCGCGCCTGGCTGGAGCCGCGCACCCTGCTCATCGGTGTCGTGGTCTTCGCCGCTGCCTTCACCGAGGGCACCGCGAACGACTGGATCGCCGTCGCCCTCTCCGACGGCTACGGGCTGCCGCGCTGGGCGGGCGTCATCGGCTTCGCGGTCTTCCTGTCGGCCATGACGGCGGGGCGCCTCTTCGGGACCAGCGTGCTCGACCGCCGCGGTCGCGTGCCGGTGCTGCGCGTGCAGTTCGTCCTCGCGGTCATCGGCTGCGTCCTCGTCGTCTTCGGGGGCCCCGCCCTCGGCTTCGTCGGCGCGGCCGTGTGGGGCCTCGGCGCGAGCCTCGGCTTCCCCGTGGGCATGAGCGCGGCCGCGGACGACCCGCTGCGCGCAGCGGCCCGGATCAGCGTCGTGACGACGATCGGCTACACGGCGTTCCTCGCCGGCCCGCCCCTGCTCGGGCTGCTCGGCGACCACGTCGGCGTCCTGCGCTCGCTGCTCGTCGTCGGTGGCCTCGCGGGGATCGCACTGCTCGCCGTGGGCTCCGTCCGCGAGCCGAACCCGCCCGCCTCGAGTGGCCGCGTGACCTCATCGGCACCGTCCGTCTCGTAGGCCCGCCGCTTGGCTACGGTCGAGGCATGAGCCTGCGCCTGCACGACGTCACCGAGGCCGACCTGCCCGCCGTGCTGTCGCTGCGCAACCGGGCCTTCGGGCCGCTCCCGTCCGGTGATGGGGACTCGTGGTGGCAGCGCGTCGCGGAGGAGACCCTCGGCGGTCGCTGGCTCGCCGTCGCCGACGACGGGGAGCTCGTCGGCGCGGGTCGCATCCGCCCGTACTCGCAGGCCTGGGGCGGTCAGCAGCTGCAGATGGGCGGCGTCGCCGGCGTCTGCGTCGAGCCCAGCGCGCGCGGACGCGGCGTCGCCAGCACGCTGACGCAGGGGCTCATCGCGCGCATGGGCGAGCTGGGCGACGTCGTGTCCTGCCTCTTCCCGACGACCGTCTCGCTCTACCGACGCTCGGGCTACGAGGTGGGCGGGGTCCAACAACGCACGACGTATGCCGGCTCGACCCTCCGCGAGCTCGCCTCGATGGGCAGGGCGGGCACGGGCAGGGCACGGGCACCGGCACGGGGGCTGGAACGGGGACGGGGGGACGCCCGCGCCGCGCGCGTCCGGAGGACGCAGAGACCATCCACCGGCTCATGGTCGAGGACGCCCTGCGGCACCGCGTCAGTGGCCCGATGCCGCGTGGCGTCGAGGCGCTGCGACAAATGATCGAGCGTGAGCAGCTCGTCACCTACCTCATGCCCGACGGCGTCGTCGTCTACGACCACGCCAGCGACGCTCTCACCGTCGAGCACCTCGTCGCGGGATCGCCGGAGACGGCCGCTGCCCTGTGGGGTCTGGTCGGCTCCGGCTCGACGGCCGCGCCCACCGTGCACACCTACATCGATCCCAGGGACCCGCTCACGCTCCTGGGCGGGCTTCCGGCCGAGGAGGTGCACCAGGCGCCGTGGATGGCCCGCGTCATCGACCTCGGCGCTGCGTTCCGGGCCCGCGGTTTCGCGCCGGTCGGCGACGTGGTCGCCGAGCTCGTCGTCGACGATCCCGAGGCGCCGCGCAACTCCGGCGCGTGGCGGCTGTCCGTCTCCGGTGGGCGCGGCACCGCCGAAGGCCACGACGCCGCAGCCCCTGCGGCGGACCCGGCGCGGGTCGGTGCGCGCGGCCTGGCGGCGCTCTGGTGTGGCTGGTCCTGTTCGCGCCTTCGTCAGGCCGGCCTGCTCATGGGAGGCACCCCCGACGGTGACGTCGCGCTGGACGCCATCTTCGCCGCCACCCCGTACCTCACCGAGTACTTCTGACCTCGCGTACTTCTGACCTCGGCCTGGGTTGCCCCGCCCGACCGGTCCCAGCGGACTGACCGTCACCAGCGGTGCAGGTGGGTCTGCCGCCGCACCCGGTGCAGTCCCCACGCGACCACCGCCGCGACGAGCCAGACGGCGATGGTGGTGCCCGCCTCCAGGCCGGCGCGGAGGAAGAGTGGCAGCAGCGAGCCGACGACGAGCACGACGAGGAACGGCAGCAGGTACCAGGCGATGAGTCCCTGCGGCCCGCCCTGGATCGTCGGCTGACCGCGAAATGCCGCCAGCAGATGACCGCCGGCGAGCACCGCGAGGACGCAGACCAAAGACGCGATGGCCCCCACCGTTGCGCCGCCCCGCCACAGTCGCTCCCGCCGCGCCCGCCGGCTGGCCGCGTCGGCCGAGCCACGCCACCGCTGCTTCCTCCGACGGCCAGCGCGACGGCATACGACCCGCCGAGGACCAGCGGTCGTGAGGATGGTGGGCACGACGAGGTGCGCCCCCGCCTCCTCCAGCGGCCCGGACCCGATGAGCGACGGCGTCCCGACGTTGTCGGACTGCAGCCGCAGCCCCTCTGCCCAGGCGCCGTAGCCGAGATAGAGGGGGAGCAGCGCGAGCGGCACGGCGATGCCCGGCGCCGCGGGCTGGGTGAGGGCCCACGCGAGCACGACCGAACCGAGGAGACCCAGACCGAGGCCGCTGAGCAGCGACGACGGCTGGCGTCGCAGCCCGAGGACGTCGCGCCGCACCAGCACCGCCACCGGGCGTCCGGCCCGCAGCCTGGCCGTCCGAGCCCGGCGGACCGGACGGGCGAAGGCGAGCCGGGCGGTGCGCAGGTTGCCGGTCATGGCGGAGCCCGCCAGCGTCGAGGTGTTGGCGGAGTGCTGGCGCAACGACTCCGCGTGCAGCTCGCGCAAGGCGTCGTCGGTCCGCCACAGCAACGACAGCCCGTGGTCGGGGCCGGGCCATGAGCGCACCTGCGCCCACAGCCACACCCGCACCGCGGCGAGGGCGAGCAGGAGACCGACGACGAGCGCGACGGGGATCGCGAAGGGACCGAGCACGCCGGCATACGCCAGCCCGCTCGAGAGCGTCGACGCCACCGAGACCGCCGAGGAAGAGCGCGCCGACCACGGCCCATCGCCACCAGCGACGCACCGCCAGAGCGCGGTCGACCGGCGCGGCCAGCACGAGGTCGATCCACGGCATCGGCGGGACGACCGGGCCACGGAACCGCCCGGCCCACACGAGCGCGACGAAGACGGCGACCAGTGCCGCGATCTCGACGACGTAGGCCACGGGCGAGGTCAGCTGGTCACGCAGCGTCGCGCTGTCGACCGTGCGGAACGTCGCCTGCACGAACGGGAAGCCGTAGACGAGGGCTCCGAGCGTCAGGACGTATGCGGCGTAGCGGCCCTGAGCGCGGGCCTTGGCCGCGGCCTCGCCGCCGATGATCCAGTCGGCCTGCCCCAGCCACTCGTGGTCGTCGACCTCGAAGGCTCGGCTCGGCCCCTCGCCCGGCCTCAGGAGGGGCCACGGCTCAGCGCGCCGGCTTGACGTCGACGACGCGCGTGGCGACGGCCTTCGTCAGCTCGGGGTCGTGGCACGCCATGACGACCGTCGTACCGGACGCGGCGCGGTCGCGGATGATGTCGGCCACGACGTGACGCTTGGTCGTGTCGAGCCGCTGCTCTGGCTCGTCGAGGAGCAGGACGCTCGCGGGCCGCGCCAGGGTCACCGTCAACCGGAAGAGCTGCTCCTGGCCCGACGACAGCTCGTGCGGGAAGCGGTCGTGCAGCACGCCGATGCCGAGCTGGTCGAGCAGGGCCTGGGCGCGGTCGTCGGACGTCGCGCGGCTCGCCACCCCACGTCGAGTCGATGAGCACGAGGTGGTCGATGAGCGTCAGGTCGCGATACGTCGTCGGTGCGCCGAGCAGGCCGGCCACCGCGGCCCGCACGGCCCGGTCGCGCTCGTCCGCCTCGCGCCCACCGATCGTGGCGGTGCCGACGGTCGGGACGAGCAGGCCCCCGATGATCCGCAGCAGCGTCGTCTTGCCCGAGCCGTTGGGTCCGCGCAGCACGACGCACTCGCCGGGGTCGGAGTGCACCGTCGTGGGCAGCAGGAGCGTCGTCTCGTCGATCGTCTTGCCGACCCCGTCGGCGCGCACCTCACCCGTCAGAGTCGCGACCGCACTCATCTGCACCTCTCCTCGTCCGGGACGTCGAGGCCACCGTATGCCGTGCGGCTCGGCGCGCGCTGGGAGGCGGGCGTCCGGGCCGACCCTGAGCAACCTGCCGATCCAGTGCCATCGCGGTGCGGCACCTCGTCGAGAGGGCGACCGCCGGGTGTGCTGCGGGGCTCCGCGCACGCCCGGTGGCTGTGCCCGGGGCCTACCTCGGCGTCGGTCCTGACGGTTAGGGTTCGGGAATGGCCACCGCCCTGTACCGCCGCTACCGGCCCGAGAGCTTCGCCGACGTCATCGGCCAGGAGCACGTGACCGAGCCGCTCATGCAGGCGCTGCGCACCGGACGGGTCAACCACGCCTACCTCTTCAGCGGCCCACGCGGCTGCGGCAAGACGACGAGCGCACGCATCCTGGCCCGCTGCCTCAACTGCGACCAGGGTCCGACGCCCACGCCGTGCGGCACGTGCGACTCGTGCGTGGCGCTCGCGCGCGGCGGCCCGGGCAGCGTCGACGTCATCGAGATCGACGCCGCGAGCCACGGAGGCGTCGACGACGCCCGCGAGCTGCGTGAGCGCGCGAGCTACGGGCCGGCCCAGAGCCGCTTCAAGGTCTACATCATCGACGAGGCGCACATGGTGACGCCGCAGGGCTTCAACGCGCTGCTCAAGATCGTCGAGGAGCCGCCGGAGCACGTGAAGTTCGTCTTCGCGACCACCGAGCCGGAGAAGGTCATCGGCACGATCCGCTCCCGCACGCACCACTATCCCTTCCGGCTGGTGCCGCCGGCCAAGCTGAGCGCCTACATGGAGCGACTGCTCGCAGGCGGAGGGCGTCGCGGTCGCGCCGGGTGTGCTCTCCTTCGTCACGCGGGCCGGTGGCGGGTCGGTGCGTGACTCCCTGTCGGTGCTCGACCAGCTCATCGCCGGCTCCGGCCCCGAGGGCCTCACCTATGACAGTGCCGTCTCGTTGCTCGGCTTCACCGACGGGGAGCTGCTCGACGCGACCGTCGACGCCCTCGCCGCTTCCGACGGGGCCGCGACCTTCCGCCAGATCGACCGGGTCATCGAGTCCGGTCACGACCCGCGGCGGTTCATCGAGGACCTCCTCGAGCGCCTTAGAGACCTCATCATCATCGCGGCCGTGCAGGAGGGCGCGGCCCAGGTGCTGCGTGGCACGCCCGAGGACCAGCTCGAGCGGATGCGCGTGCAGCAGGCGGCGTTCGGTCCCGGGGCCCTGTCGCGCGCAGCCGACATCGTCAACGCCGGGCTCACCGAGATGACCGGCGCCACCGCGCCGCGACTCCAGCTCGAGCTCATCTGCGCCCGCATCCTGCTGCCTGCCGCCTCCGGGGAGCAGGGGTATGCCGCCCGCCTCGATCGTCTCGAGCGCCGTCTCGAGGTGGGCGGGGTGCCGAGCGCCGCACGGGGCTCCGTAGCCTCCCGGCTCCACCGCGTCCGCCGGTATGCCGCCCGGCTCGACGCCGCCCGGCACGCGGCCCGGGGGCGACGCCGACCCGACCGCCCCGGAGCCCGAGCCCGCCGTGTCGCCCGATGTCGGCGCCGAGCCGCACGGTGTCCGACTACACCCCGCCCTCGTCGGGCTCGGTGTCGCCGCCGCGCGAGGAACCGGTCGGCGGCTCGTCGCACTCGGCCGGGGGCATGGGCGGCGGCCGCGAGCGCGACCTCTCGCACACCCTCGGAGGCGGTCCTGGCGCCGGTGCGAGCGCGAGCGTCGGCTCCCCGTCGGTGGCTGCGGCCGAGGCCGACGCCGCCCGCGCCGCAGCGGGGGCTCCCGCTGCACCGGCACGCCACGAGTCGGTCGGTGGTCCCTCCGTCGTCGAGACGGGTGTCGACTCCGCCGGCGACGCCGTCGAGTCGGCCCGAGCGGTCAGCACGACCCCCGGGTGGTGGTCCGACGTCGGATCAGCGCGGCAGCGGGTCGCACGGAGCCGAGGCCGCAGCGACCGGTGGCCTCGACACCGACGCGATCCGCAGGGCCTGGCCCGCGGTGCTGGGTCGCATCTTCACGATGCGACGCCTGACGTGGACCTTCGTCTCCCAGAACGCCCAGGTCATGGGCTTCGACGGGCGCACCCTCACCCTCGGCATCGCGACCGCGGGGCTGACGACGACCTTCCGCGCCGGCAACCATGCCGAGGTCGTGCGACAGGCCCTCATCGACGAGCTCGGCGTCGAGGCCGCAGGTCGACGGCGTCCACGTCGAGGAGATCGCCCAGCAGCCAGCGGTCGCCCCGCGACGGGATCGGCGCCGCCCGAAGGTCGCGTCGCCTCCCGCGGACGCCGCTCGCGCGCAGCGCGATCCAGCCGACCAGCCGTCCGGTCCGGTCGAGCCTCACCGCCGCGGCTCGTCGGGATCCTGGGGTGATGCCGGCGCCGGCCATGAGCCCGGCGGCCCGAGCCGTAGCACGTCGGGTCGGCGCCCCTCGGCGTCCCCGGCGGGGGCCGGGGCCGGCCTCAGCCCGGTGTCCTCGCAGTCCCTGAAGGACGACGCCGGGTGGGGAAGCCCCACCGGTCCGGCCCCCGACTGGGCGACCGGCCCGGCCACCGGGCCTGACGGGACCCACAGCCTTCACCTGCGGCAGCCTCTGAACCGGCCACGGAGGGGCCGGCCGCCCCGCGGTTCCCACGGTCGCCGGAGGACACGGCGCTGCCCGTGGGGCCAGCGCCGTCCGGGAGTCGTTCGCGGCGGCCGCGGTCCGCCTCGGCCCGCACCGAGCCGGCGGAGGCACGGTCGCGCCGGAGCGTGTCCGCCGCCTCGATCGGCGACGAGCGCGTCCGCGAGGTGCCGCGGCCGACGACTCGGGCGTCAGCGACGACGACGAGGACATCGAGCAGTCCGGTGACGTCGGCCGCTCCGTCATCGAGAAGGTCCTCGGCGGGCGGGTCGTCTCCGAGACGACCGACTACCCGACCCGACCTGCCGTCACACTGCACCACGTCCACGTCGAGTGGCCTCGCCGTCACAGCTGCACCACCCCGAACCACGTCGAGTGGCCTCGCCGTCACACCTGCACCACCCCGATCCACGTCGAGTGGCCTCGCCGTCACAGCTGCACCACCCCGAATCACCTCGAGTGGCCTCGCCGTCACAGCGTGCACCACCCCGAACCACGTCGAGTGGCCTCGCCGTCACACGCTGCACCACCGCCGAATCACGTCGAGTGGCCTCGTCGCCTCAGCCGCATGCGAGCGCCGCTCGTCGCGTGCCGGGGCGGACGATGTGCGCGCGCAGTCCGACGTGCACCCATCTGTCTCGGTTCGTCCTGCCGGTGTGACGACGGGGCCACTCGACGGGCGACTGGATAGCGAAATCACCTTGTGGATTCGGCTCATTGAGTGAGTCCGCAGCAGTACGGTCAGCACGTGTCCTTCGAGGTAGCAGCGGACGCGTACAACCAGTTCATGGGGCGCTACTCGGGACTGCTGTCGTCCGACTTCGCGGACTGGGCAGGCGTGCGCGCCGGAGAAAGAGCCCTGGATGTCGGTTGTGGCCCAGGGGCCCTCACGCGCGTGCTCGTCGAGCGCCTCGGTGCGGATGCCGTCTCGGCCGTCGACCCGTCGCCACCGTTCGTCGCCGCCGCGCGGCAGTCGTTCCCCGACGTCGACGTGCAGCAGGCCGTGGCGGAGGGGCTGCCCTATCCCGACGACCTCTTCGACCACGCGCTGGCCCAGCTCGTCGTCCACTTCATGACCGACCCTGTCGGGCGGCCTGCAGGAGATGGCGCGGGTGACCCGTCCGAGCGGCACGGTCTCGGCGTGCGTCTGGGACTTCGAGGGCGAGCGCGGCCCGATCAGCCTGCTCTGGAAGGCGGCCCGCGAGCTCGACCCGGGTGTCGTCGACGAAAGCACCCTCCCCGGCGCTCGCGCGGGTGATCTGGAGCGACTCTGCGATGCTGCCGGGCTGGTGCAGGTGGAGACCGGCGTGCTGTCGGTGTCGTTGCGGCACGACAGCTTCGAGCAGTGGTGGGAGCCCTTCACCCTGGGAGTCGGACCGGCGGGTGACTATGTCGCCGGGCTCGACGACCCGCACCGGGAGGCGCTGCGCGACCGGTGCCGTGAGCTGCTCCCGGAGCCACCCTTCGACATCGTGGCCTCAGCGTGGGCTGTGCGGGCCCGCGCCTGACCCCTGACCGTGGTTGGCACGGTGTCGTTTGCGGGTCGGCATCGGCGCAACAGTGACCGCCACCCCACACCGACGAGGTCGTGGCAGGGGTGGCGGTGGGCGCGGACATCCCACGCAGACCGGCCACCGGCGGCCCTAGGCTGACCCCATGATGTACAGCCTGGGGCGCGGAGTGCTCTATCCGTTGTCCCACGCGCTCTACCGCCCCACGATCGAGGGCAAGGAGAACGTCCCGCGCGAGGGGGGTGTCATCGTCGCGAGCAACCACCTGTCCTTCATCGACTCGTTCGCCATCCCGCTCGCCTCTCCGCGCCAGGTCCGCTTCCTGGCCAAGGAGGAGTACTGGACCGGCTCCGGCTTCGGCGGCACCCTGCGCAAGGGCTTCTTCACCGCCGTCGGTATGGTGCCCGTCAACCGCCACTCGCCGACAGCCGCGCAGGAGAGCCTCGATACCGCCCTCGAGGTGCTCAAGGCCGGCGAGGCATTCGGCATCTACCCCGAGGGGACCCGGTCGCGCGACGGCAAGCTCTATCGCGGCCGGACCGGAGTCGCCTGGCTCGCGCTCACCGCCCAGGTGCCGGTCGTGCCGGTCGGCCTCATCGGCACGGAGGACATCCAACCGGTCGGCGCGAGCTTCCCGCGCCTCGCCAAGGTCACCGTGCGCTTCGGCACCCCCATCGGCGTCGAGGCGTATGCCGGGGTGCCGGCGGGGAAGGCCCGCCGGCAGCTCACCGACGAGGTGATGGCCGCGATCGCCGAGCTCAGCGGCCAGGAGCGCGTGGACGTCTACAACGAGGTGCCGAGCGCCGACATCTCGGCCTGACGTCAGCCGCTCCCGAGGCCCTCGACCGCTGCGGCGGGAGACGAGGCCGCCCCCGGACCGGCCACGCGCATGGTGCGCATGTGATCGTGTCCTCGCTTTCTCGCTGTTCCCGGGCACAGCGACACCCGCCCGAGGCTCCCCGCCCCGCTCGGCCGGTGCGGCGGTGCTCAGCCAGGGCTCCGTGAGGCTTAGGGTGTCTCTGTGTACGAAGGCGCGGTGCAGGACCTGATCGACGAGCTCGGGCGACTGCCCGGCATCGGTCCCAAGAGCGCCCAGCGGATCGCGTTCCACCTGCTGCAGACCGACTCCGCGGACGTCACCCGCCTCGTCACGGCCCTCGTCGAGGTCAAGGACAAGGTGCGCTTCTGCGAGCTGTGCGGCAACGTCGCCCAGGCCGAGCGTTGCCGCATCTGCGCCGACCCGCGCCGCGACCAGACCGCCATCTGCGTCGTCGAGGAGCCCAAGGACGTCGTGGCCATCGAGCGCACCCGCGAGTTCCGCGGGACCTACCACGTGCTCGGCGGCGCGATCAGCCCGATCGACGGCATCGGTCCCGACGACCTGCGGGTGCGTGAGCTGCTGCCCCGGCTGGCGTCGGGCGAGGTGCGTGAGGTCATCATCGCGACAGATCCCAACCTCGAGGGCGAGGCCACCGCCACCTACCTCTCGCGGCTGCTGCGCGACGTGGGCGTCACCGTGAGCCGGCTGGCCTCGGGGCTGCCGGTGGGCGGTGACCTCGAGTACGCGGACGAGGTGACGCTCGGGCGCGCCTTCGAGGGCCGTCGGCGCGTCGACGCCTGAGGGCGCGTCGACGCCTGAGGGCGCGTCGACGCCTGAGGGCTGCGCTTCCTCGTCCAGGGGCCGCGGGGTCGCAGCCGGTCGTTGGCGCCGAGCACGGGTCGACGCACCACGCCGCCAGACGGCAGACTGTGGGGCCACAGCGAAGCAGGCGCTGCGGCATACGACGAAGGGTGTGACCATGTCCTCGGATGCAACGGATGCCGGCCACGGATGCCACTGATGCGAGCGGTGCCACCGGTGCCACCGGCATCGCCGGCGCCGACGAGACCGCGCCGTCCGGTGCGGCCGACGACCTCGGGAGCCTCGCCGACCTGACGGCGGTCGAGGCGAGCGCCTACCTCACGGCGGTCACGGAGGTGGCGTCGGGCAGCTCGCCCGACACGGCGCTACCGCTGCTGACGCTTGCCCTCTCGCAGGTGCTCGTCGCGGGTGCGCGCCTCGGCGCGATCCAGGACGTGGTGCCGACCGAGCGTTTCGAGCCGGACCCGGGTGCGGACGACGACGCCGACCCGCTGCGCCACGGGCTCGCCAACGCGCTGGCCGGCATCGACGACTACGTCTACGTCATCGACCCGGTGACCTCGGGCGAGCGCACCGATGGCTCGATCTCGGGCGACCTCGCCGACATCGCGCTCGCACTCTCGCACGGGCTCAAGCACTACTCCGCCGACCGCCGGCTCGAGGCGCTGTGGTGGTGGCAGTTCAGCTACCTGTCCAACTGGGGCGACCGCGCCCTCGTGGCGCTCCGCGCGCTGCACTCGATCCTCGGCCACCTGCGGCTCGACGCCGACGAGGAGACCGTGGGCGAGGCGGAGTTCGACGCACTGCACCCCTGAGGCGCCGCAGGATCTTCGCCGCGCGGGGGTCCGCGGCGGACGTCTCAGCATGGTGACTGCCGGGTGCAGCAGGGCGGCGCGAGCCTAGACTCGGCTCGCACGAGACCCCCGTCACCAGATCCGGAGCCAGTGTGAGCATCGTCGTCCAGAAGTACGGCGGATCGTCCGTCTCCGACGCCGAGGCCATCAGGCGCGTTGCCCGGCGCATCGTCGAGACGCAGCGTGCGGGCCACTCCGTCTGTGTCGTCGTCTCCGCCATGGGCGACACGACCGACGAGCTGATGGAGCTCGCCGAGCAGGTCACCCCGGCGCCGCCGGCCCGGGAGCTCGACATGCTGCTCACCTCCGGCGAGCGGATCTCGATGGCGCTCGTCGCGATGGCGATCGCGCAGCTCGGCTCCGAGGCGCGGTCGTTCACGGGCAGCCAGGCGGGGGTCATCACGGACGATGCCCACGGCGCGGCGCGGATCATCGACGTGACGCCGGGGCGCATTCAGAGCGCTCTCGACGCCGGTCACATCGCGATCGTCGCGGGCTTCCAGGGCGTGAGCCAGACGACGAAGGACATCACCACACTCGGCCGGGGCGGGTCGGACACCACGGCGGTCGCGCTGGCGGCCGCCCTCGGCGCCGACGTCTGCGAGATCTACACCGACGTCGACGGCGTCTTCACCGCCGACCCGCGCCTGCTGCCGAACGCCCGCCAGCTCGACGTGCTGTCGATGGAGGAGATGCTCGACCTCGCGGCCAACGGCAGCAAGATCCTGCACCTGCGATGCGTCGAGTACGCCCGCCGCTACGGCATTCCGATCCACGTCCGCTCGTCGTGGTCCCGCAAGCCGGGGACGTGGATCAAGGACAACCCCTACGAAGGAGAAGGCGCCGTGGAGGCACCGATCATCGCCGGCATCGCGCACGATCGCAGCGAGGCCAAGATCACGATCGTCGGAGTGCCCGACCGCGTCGGCATCGCCGCCAAGATCTTCGGCGCCGTCGCCGAGGCCGGGCTCAACATCGACATGATCGTGCAGAACGTGTCCGCCGCCGAGACCGCCAAGACCGACATCTCCTTCACCCTGCCCAAGGCCGACGGGCCAAGGGCCATGTCGGTGCTCCAGTCGATCAAGCACGAGGTGGAGTACGCCGACCTGCGTTTCGACGACGGCGTCGGCAAGATCGCGCTCGTCGGCGCCGGCATGAAGAGCCACCCCGGCGTCTCGGCGAAGTTCTTCGGCGCGCTCGCCGAGGCGGGCATCAACATCGAGATGATCTCGACATCCGAGATCCGCGTCTCGGCCGTGACCCGCGCAGACGATCTGGACGAGGCCGTCCGCGCGGTGCACACTGCCTTCGGGCTCGACTCGAGCGAGGACGCCATCGTCTACGGCGGCACTGGCCGCTGAGACCGGATCCGCCCGCAGGTCCACGCAATCCGTCGCACGCTGGCGCGTTGTACCAGCGCGCGCGGCACTAGTTTCGGGAAGCATGAGACCAACGACCCGAGACGTTCTCCGATCCCTTTTGGTGGCAGGCGCCGTGGTGGCGCTCGTCGCCACCACCACGTCCGCGTATGCCGCCGCGCCAGGTCGCGCTTCCGATGCCGTACGCGCGAAGGCCGGCCCGACGGCATACGCCTGGGACCTCATGACGACCGGCACGACGGAGCGCTTCCGTGGCCTCGCGCCGGTGTCGTCGTCGGTCGCCTGGGTGAGCGGCACGGGCGGCACCGTCCTGCGCACCACCGACGGTGGCGCGACGTGGGAGGACGTCAGCCCGGAGGGACCTGGTATCGACGCCTTGCAGTTCCGGGACATCGAGGCGACGAGTGCGTCGCACGCGGTGATCCTCTCCATCGGTGAGGGCACCGACTCGCGCATCCTCGTCACGGACGACGGAGGGGTGACCTGGACCGAGTCGTTCCGCAACCTCGATCCGGCTGCCTTCTACGACTGCCTGGCCTTCAGCTCGCCGCGGCACGGGCTCGCCGTGAGTGACCCGGTTGACGGACGGTTCCGTCTCGTCGAGACCTCCGACGGCGGCCACACGTGGTCCAACGTCGACCCGTCCGGGATGCCGGGCGCGCTCGAGGGCGAGTTTGCGTTCGCGGCGTCCGGAACGTGCCTCCAGACCGGACCGGGCAACCGGACCTACCTCGTCAGCGGCGGCGTCGACCCCGGCCGGGTCTTCACGTCGACCGACCGTGGCCATACGTGGACCGTGGCGGGCAGCCCCGTCGCCGGCGGGCCGTCGGCCGGCATCTTCTCGATCAGCTTCCGGGACGCGCGCCGCGGCGTCATCGTGGGCGGCGACTTCGCCCTGCCCACTCGTGCCGTCGACAACGCGGCCTGGACCGCCGACGGCGGGGCGACGTGGACCAAGGCCACCACGAACCCGGGCGGCTACCGCTCCGGCTCCGACTGGGTGTCGGGCACGCGTTCGACGGTGCTTGCCGTGGGGCCCTCCGGCTCCGACGTCTCCACCGACGGTGGGCGGTCATGGACGTCTTTTCGACACGGGCAGCTTCGACTCGGTCGAGTGCACGCGCGACGGCGCCTGCTGGGCCTCCGGCGAGCAGGGCCGCGTTGCGACGCTGAAACGCTGAGCTGGCGACACGCCCGGCCCGTGGCCCCGGTTAGCTCGCCGGGGCCACGGGTATGCAGCAGGCGTAGAGACGCAACCCTCGGGGGGACGGCAAAGACGCTCATGACCCCTTATGAATCACATCTGATGGACGACGGCACGGTCTTCCCACCGGTGACTCCCGACCCGCCCCTGCCACCCGGGCAGGAGGAGATCCAAGTGCCTGAGCTGGTGCCGGTCAGCGATCCCGACGGTCCGGACCACGCCGAGGAGCCGCCTGACTAGGACTGGGCGGTCTCGGGGAGGGCCGGCGCCCTCGGGCGCGAGGGCGGCTGCGGCGACGAAGGCACGCGTAAGGGTACGTCCCCCTCGTGAGACTTCGACGCAGCGACATCGACCGCCCCGGGATCCGACGGGTGCGACGCGGCAAGGGCTTCGGCTACGTCGCGGCGGACGGTGCTGCGATCACTGCGAAGGACCTTGAACGAGCCAAGGCGCTCGTCATCCCGCCGGCGTGGCGCGACGTCTGGATCAGCCCCCACCGCAACGGGCACATCCAGGCCGTCGGCACCGACGACGCCGGCCGACGGCAGTACCTCTACCACGAGGCCTGGCACGAGGCGCGTGACCGGGAGAAGCACGACCGCGTGCTGCAGCTCGCGAAGCGGCTGCCCGCCGCCCGCAAGCACGTGGCGTCGGAGCTCCGAGAGCCGGGGTTGACACGGCGGCGCGTCACCGCTGCCGGACTGCGGATGCTCGATGCCGGGCTCTTCCGCAGCGGCGGCGAGGAGTACGAGTCCGAGCACGGCTCGCACGGCGTCGCCACCCTGCTCCGAAGCCACGTCTCCGTCAGCGGTGAGCAGATCAGCTTCGAGTTCCCCGCGAAGTCCGGCCAGCTGCGTGAGGCTGTCATGAGCGATCAGCTGCTCGCGCGAATCGTCTTGTCACTCAAGCGCAGCGGGTATCCGGGCGAGCGACTGCTCGCCTACCGTGACGCCGACGGCTGGCACGAGCTGCGCTCGAGCGACCTCAACGTCGCCTTCAAGCAGATCGTCGGGCAGGAGTTCACCGTCAAGGACCTGCGCACGTGGGCAGCCACCGTGACGGCAGCCGTCGCACTCGCGCAGACCGGCCCGGCGCAGAGCGAGCGCGAGGTTCGGCGCGCCGAGAAGGACGCCATGAAGGTGGTGGCTGAGCACCTCGGCAACACACCCGCCGTGGCCCGCCGCTCGTACGTCGACCCACGCGTACTCGACGAGTATGCCGTCGGGCGAACGATCGGGAGGAGCCTCGGGAAGATGACGAAGGCCGACCGTGAGCGGCTCTCGAACGGCGACCTCATGCGCGTGCGCGACCGCGACGCCCTGGAGCGAGCCGTGATGCGACTCGTCAAGGGCGCCACCTGACCTCGCGCGCATAATGCGATCGAAAGAGCGATCCGTCCGCCGATCGAAAGAGCAATCCGTCCCGCCGCCCCGAGCGAACGTGAGCTGAGCCGCTACAGGACGGGACGGATTGCTCTTTCGATCGCTGGGGAGGGTCAGGCGGCGGCGCGGGCCGCTTCGGACTCGGCCACGGCGGCGTCGTGCTCGAGGCCCTCGGCGCGCACCGCCGGCATGAGCAGGCCCGCCACGATCGTGATGAGGGCGGCGACGAACACGGCGAGGAAGACGGCGGTCGAGCCGGCCTGCACCGCGGAGCCGGAGGCAGGGCCACCCCGGTTGGCGATGACGGCGTTCGCGATGGCACCGAAGATGGCGACGCCGACCGCCGACCCGACCGAGCGCATGAACATGTTGCTGCCGGTGACGACGGCCCGCTCGCCCCACGGCACCGACGCCTGCGCGGCGATGAGCGTGGGAGATGCGACGAGCCCGAGCCCCAGCCCGACCACGAGGCATGAGACCGCCGTGCTCCACACGGCCGGCACGGCGGACGTCAGCCACAGCGCGAGCGCTCCGGCCGAGGCGACGAGCAGGCCGAGGATGGCCGTCGGTCGGAAGCCGAAGCGTAGGTAGAGCCGGCCCGACTGTGCGGCGGCGATCGGCCAGCCGATCGTCAGCGCCGCGACGCCCAGCCCGGCGACGATCGGGGTGGCGCCCGCGGATTGCTCCAGGAAGGTCGGCACGTAGGACGTGAGCCCGACGAGGACGACGCCCACGCCGATGGAGATGAGACTCGTGGCCACGATGAGCCGCCGCGAGAAGAGCTCGAGCGGCAGGATCGGCTCAGCGGCGCGCTGCTCGATGAGCAGGAAGACCGTCAGCAGCGCACCCCCGACGACGAAGGCTCCGATGCTCTGCCACGAGGCCCACGCCCACGCCTGGCCTCCTTCGAGCACGGCGAGGATGAGCAGCGTCAGCGCGGCGGTCAGCACGCCAGCGCCCGCGTAGTCGATCTGGTGCCGGCGACGCTCGAGCGACTCGTCGTAGTTGCGCCACAGCATGCCGGCCGCGAGGAGACAGAACGGAATGTTGATGAAGAAGATCCAGCGCCACGAGGCGAACTGCGAGAAGACCCCGCCGAGCGTCGGACCGACGACGGACGAGACCGCCCACACGCTCGCGATGTAGCCCTGGGTCTTCGCGCGCTCCGCCACGGTGTAGATGTCACCGGCAATGGTGATCGTGACCGGCAGGACGGCGCCCGCACCGAGCCCCTGGATGGCGCGCATGGCGATGAGCGAGCCCATGCTCCAAGCCAATCCACAGAGGACGGAGCCGATGAGGAAGAGCCCGATGCCGACGAGGATGACGGGCTTGCGGCCGACCGTGTCGGCGAGCTTGGCGTAGACGGGAACCGACACGGCCTGCGCCAGCAGGTAGACGGAGAACAGCCACGGGAACTGGGTCAGCCCACCGAGATCCTCGACGATCGACGGGACCGCGGTGGCGAGGATGGTGGCGTCGAGCGCGATGAGCGCCGTCGCCAGCATCAGGGCAGCGAGGATCGGGCCGCGCTCGGACCGCAGTCCGACGGTTGTCGAGGTGGACACGTAGTGGTGCAACAGCCTCACAGCGCATTCATTCCCTTTCCCTGCGCTCCGACGCGCCCAGGCAACCCGGGCAAGGTGCTCAATCCATCGAGGCTGGGTACGTCCCGGGCACGGCGTATGCCGCTAGGCCGGCTCCGGCTCGCCGGATCACCACCCGGCCTGACGGCATACGTGGGCCATCCACCCCGAGAGGAAACCGAGTGGCGCGGACCATGGGAGTCGAGGAGGAGATGCTCCTCGTCGACATCAGCAACGGGCGTCCACGATCGGTGTCGGGGCAGCTGCTCGTCCGCGGGGAGGGGAAGCCCCCTCCGGTGGCGGGGCTCGGCGTGCACGGCGCGGTCGAGGGCGAGTTGCAGCAGCAGCAGATCGAGACGCACACTGCGCCCGCGGCAGACCTCGACGCCCTGCGTGCCGAGGTGCTGCGCTGGCGGCGGGAGGCGTTCGCCGCGGCGCGCGAGAGCGGGTCGAGCATCGCGGCCCTCGGCACGTCACCACTGCCGGTCAACCCCATCGCGGCGAAGTCGACCCGCTACGCATGGATGGAGGACCGCTACCAGCGCACGGCGCGAGAGCACCTGACGTGCGGCTGTCACGTGCACATCTCGGTGGCGAGCGACGAGGAGGGTGTCGGGGTGCTCGACCGGATCCGGGTGTGGATGCCGACGCTGCTCGCGCTGAGCGCGAACTCGCCGTTCTGGGACGGTGAGGACTCCGGCTTCGCGAGCTACCGCACCCAGTCTCTGGTGCGTTGGCCGTCGTGGGGACCCACCGACCGGTTCGGCTCCCCCGAGGCCTACCACCGGCTCGTGCGCGACATGGTCATGAGCTCCGTCATCCTCGACGAGGGGATGATCTACTTCGATGCGCGCCTGGCCCAGCACTACCCGACCGTCGAGGTCCGCGCGGCCGATGTCTGCTTCACCGTCGACGAGGCAGTCGTGCTCGCCGCGATCTGCCGGGGCCTCGTGGAGACCGCGGCGCAGGAGTGGGAGAAGGGTGGTGAGGCGCCCGACGTGTCGACGACGATGCTGCGTCTCGCCACGTGGCAGGCAGCCCGTGACGGCATCGAGGGGCAGCTGCTGGACCCGCTGACCGGCCGCCCGCGGGACTGCTGGTCGGTCGTCGACGCGCTCATGGACCACGTCGGCCCGGCCCTCGAGTCCGTCGGTGACCTCCCGCTGGTGCAGGAGGGCCTGGCCCGGCTCCGCGAGGAGGGCAACGGCGCCATCCGCCAGCGTCGGATGCTCGAGCGGACGGGGCAGCTCGTCGACGTCGTGGCCGAGTCGGTGCGCGCGACGGCCCACGCGAGTGACTGAGGCGCAGGAGAAGCCCGACACTCCGCACCCGTGACCCGTGACAGGGCCGGTCCCCGGCGCCGGCCACGTGCACGGATCACCCCGAGCGGATGAGTCGCGGATGGCGCCCCAGCCGGATAGTGGTTGCTGAGACGCGTCGAGGGGAGGGCCAGAATGTCCGTGCGCCCTGCCCGGCTGAACGCCGTGATCGCGTGGCTCTTCATGGTCGGGTCGGCCTGCTTCGTGCTGGGGTCGGTGCCGGCGTACGCCAATGCCGTCGGTGGACCCGTCGACGGCATCACCTACGTGGTGGGGTCGGTCTTCTTCACCTGCGCCTCGCTGTGTCAGCTCGTGCAGGCCCAGAGCCCCGACACCACCGGCGTCGACGCGGCCGGTCAGCACCAGCGGGTCCCCGTTCGCCTCAGAGGCTGGCTGCCGCATGACCGAGCCTGGCTCGCCGCCGCAACACAGTTCCCGGGGACGCTGTTCTTCAACATCAGCACCTCGGCGGCACTGGTGCACAACGCGACCGCGGCGCAGGCCGACCGGTACGTCTGGCGGCCGGACCTCTACGGCTCCATCCTCTTCCTCGTGGCCAGCGCATTCGGCATCCTCGCGGTCTCAGGCCGCTTCCGGTCCTTCGAGCCGAGGTCGACGGCCTGGTGGATCGCGTGGGTCAACATGCTCGGATCGGTCCTCTTCATGGCCTCGGCCCTGGCGAGCTACGTCCTGCCCGCCACCGACGAGGTCCTGAGCACCCGACTGTCCGTGGCGGGCACCTTCTTCGGCGCCCTCTGCTTCCTTGTCGGGGCCGCGCTGATGTTCCCCGCCTGGCGACAGGCCCTCGTTCCGTCCCGCGACACCATCCAAAGGAGACCCGCATGACCACGCCACCGATCTCGGACGCAGACGCCACTCTCTTCGGCAACCGCTTCGCGACCCAAGAGGTGCCCAGCCGCGAGTTCCCGGACAGCGGAATGAGCGCGGTCGATGCCATGCGCCTCGTCGGGGAGGACCTGGCTCTCGAGGGGGACCCGGCGCGCAACCTCGCGACGTTCGTCACGACGTGGATGGAGCCGGAGGCGCAACAGATCATCGCCACGAACCTGCACCGCAACTTCATCGACCACGCCGAGTACCCGCGCACCGCCGAGATCGAGCAGCGCTGCATCCGGATGCTGGCCGACCTCTTCCACGCGCCGGGGGAGACGACCGGTGCGCGCACCCAGGGCTCGTCCGAGGCGATCATGCTCGGCGCACTGTCGCTGAAGTGGAACTGGCGCACCCGACGCCAGGCGGCTGGCGCGTCCACGACCAGCCCCAACCTCGTCTTCGGTGGGGACGTGCACGTCGTCTGGGAGAAGTTCTGCCGCTACTTCGACGTCGAGCCGAGGATCGTGCCGCTGAAGCCCGGCAAGTACACGATCGGCCCCGACGACGTCGCACCGCACGTCGACGAGAACACCATCGGTGTCGCGGCGGTCCTCGGCACGACGTTCACCGGTCACAAGGACGACATCGTCG
The DNA here is from genome assembly GCA_963816385.1 of uncultured Actinomycetota bacterium. Lineage (GTDB taxonomy): Bacteria > Actinomycetota > Actinomycetes > Actinomycetales > Dermatophilaceae > CAWFKL01. The sequence continues at coordinate 310,449 of CAWFKL010000002.1, read as the reverse complement.
GCATCAACGACCTCCTCGTCCAGATCCGTGAGGAGCGCGGCCTCGACGTGCCGCTGCACGTAGACGGGGCGAGCGGTGGTTTCGTGTGGCCGTTCCTCTACCCCGACTCACCGTGGGACTTCCGCCTCGAGCAGGTGCGCTCGATCAACGTCTCCGGGCACAAGTTCGGGCTCGTCTACCCCGGCATCGGGTGGCTGATCTTCCGTGAGCAGGCTGACCTCGCCCCCGACCTCGTCTTCAAGGAGAACTACCTCGGCAAGACCGACGCCACCTTCACGCTGAACTTCTCGACCGGCTCGGCGATGGTGCTGGCGCAGTACTACAACCTGATCCGCTACGGCCGGGCGGGCTACACGTACATCATGCGCAACATGCAGGCGAACGCGGCTCAGCTGGCCGACCGGCTCGAGGGCATGGGTCTGTTCGAGATCATCGGGCGCGACGAGGAGCAGCTGCCGCTCGTCGCCTTCCGACTCGCCGAGGAGCAGCCCTACGACGAGTTCGACATCGCGTGGCAGCTGTCCGCCGAGCGCGGCTGGATGGTGCCGGCCTACACCCTGCCGCCCGACGCGCAGCACGTGACGATCATGCGAGCCCTCGTCAAGGAGACCATGAGCCGCGAGCACGTCGACACCCTCGCCCGCGACATCGAGGAGGCGTGCGCGACCCTCGCCCGCAAGGGCGGCGCGCACGAGTCCGAGCGGCAGAAGATGGTGGTCGGGCCCGGCCACTGAGCCCGGCGGCCGGCCGGTCTGGAGACGACAGTGGCCCCACCTCTGTGGGGCCACTGTCGCCGATGTCCTGCGACATCACACCGGTCGGGGTGACAGGATTTGAACCTGCGACCTCTTCGTCCCGAACGAAGCGCGCTACCAAGCTGCGCCACACCCCGGTGCTGCACCTGCGCTCCTGGCTTCAGACTCCAGTGGCAGCAAGCAGAGATGCTAGCGCAGGCCACGGGCCATCTCCGAATCGAGAGGGCGCCCGCCCTCACGCGCCCGAGAGGCGAGGCACGAGCGTCAGCAGCGTCGCCTCGGGACGGCAGGCGAGCCGTACGGGGGCCGTCGGCGCCGTGCCCAGCCCGGCGGACACCTCCAGCCACGCGGCGTCCTCGGGGGCCTGCGACGACGGGGTGTGTCCGGCGCCGGGCCACCAGCGGGAGAGCCCCTTGGCACGGCCGGTGTCGAGGTCGCAGTTGGTCACGAGGGCGCCGTGGCCCGGCACACAGACCTGCCCGCCGTGCGTGTGACCAGCGACGATGAGCGACGCCCCGTCTGCGGCATACGCGTCGAGGATCCGCTGGTAGGGCGCATGGGTGACCCCGATCGTGAGGTCGGCGTCCGGTGAAGCGGAGCCGCGCACGCGGTCGAGCCGGTCGTAGTCGACGTGCGGGTCGTCGACCCCCACGAAGTCCAGGCGCAGTCCCTGCACCTCGAGGCTGCCGCGGCGGTTGGTCAGGTCCAGCCACCCGGCCGAAGTGAAGGCATGCACAAGGTCCTGCGTCGGCAGGCGCGGGGTCGTCCCCACGGTCTTGCGCCGGGCCCCGGTGAGATACCCGATCGGGTTCTTCACGCTCGGCGCGAAGTAGTCGTTCGAGCCGAGGACGAAGACGCCGGGAAGGTCGAGCAGCCACTCGAAGGAGTCGAGCAGGGCAGGCACGGAGTCGGGACCTGCGATGTTGTCGCCCGTGTTGATGACGAGATCGGCGTCGAGCGAGGCGAGGTTCTTCACCCACGCCGCCTTGGCCCGCTGGCGCGGCAGCAGGTGTAGGTCGGACAGGTGCAGCACCCGTAGTGGGCTCGCGCCCTCGGGCAGCACCGGCACCTCGAAGCGCCTCAGCACGAAGAGGTTGCGCTCGATGAGCGAGGCCCAGCCGAGCACCCCGACTCCGGCGACGCCGAGGCCCAGCACGGTCTTCGTCACGTCACGCATGAGCGCCATCCTCGCACTCCCCGCACGGCTGGCCGCCAGGGCCCCGCCACCGGCACAGAGCGACAATCCGTGCGAGTCGGCGTCGGCGCGCCTGAGAGACTTGCCCCATGACCACGCTCAAGGAGCAGCTGCAGTCCGACCTCACCGCCGCCATGCGGGCGCGTGACCAGGTCGGAGCCGGCACACTGCGCATGGCCCTGACCGCCGTCACCAACGAGGAGGTCTCGGGGACCGAGCACCGCGAGCTCACCGACGACGACGTCCTTCGGGTACTCACCAAGGAGGCCAAGAAGCGCCGCGAGGCAGCGACGGCCTACACCGGTGCAGGCCGCACGGAGCTGGCGGCCCAAGAGGAGGCCGAGCTCGCCGTGCTCGAGGGCTACCTGCCGAAGCAGCTGGGGGAGGACGAGCTGGAGGGGATCGTGCGTGCCGCGGTCGAGTCCTCCGGTGCCACCGGTATGCCGCAGATGGGCCTCGCGATGAAGGCTGCCAACGCTGCCGTGGCTGGCCGCGCGGAGGGTGGCCGGGTTGCTGCCGTCGTGCGGCGGGTGCTCGCCGGCTGACTGCGCCCGCTGTCCGCTGCGCCAGAGGGCACATGCGCCGGAAGACATACGGGCGCCGGAGACATACGCGCGCCGGACGGCATACACCTACCGGAGGGCATGCGCCCGTCGAGCGCCCCAAGCCCCCGCCCGAGCCGCCGAGGCGACACCTTCAAAGCGCGAGTAAGGGCCGGCGCGGAGTGCGCCGGCCCTCTCGTCAGCTCAACCCGTCACCGTGGCTTGGGTGGCTTCGTCGGCTTCGTCGGCTTCCCCTGTTTGCGGGGCTTCGCGGTCGTGTCTGCGCCCCCGCCGCTCGGGGCGGTGGCCGTGGGGGACGGGGTGGCCGTGGGGGACGGCGTGGAACGGTTGGTCTGCGCAGCTCGGCCGGAGTTGCCAGAGTTGTTCGAGCCCCCGCCGCGCGAGGTGTAGATGGTGATCATGCTCCCCGGGGGCGGCGACTGGAACGGCGAGATCCCCGCGACGCGGCCCGACTGGACCTGGGAGCGCATCGTGCCGCCCAGCTGCGTCGAGAAGCCGGCCGCCTGGAGCAGCGCCTCCGCCTCGGGCACGGTCTTCCCGATGACGGCGGGCAGCTGGCCCGGCGTCACCTTCTGGTCGTCCGGACCCTTGAGGTACTTCTCCGGCGGTTCCTTGAAGTCGACCTTCGGCTCGTCCTCGAGGGCGCCGTTCATGATCGCCTTCCAGATGGGGGCGGCGATCGCGGCCCCGTGCATGACCGGATAGGTCCTACCGCCGACCCGCACGTTCTTCATCACGCGAGTGATCGGGTCGTAGGGGGTGCCCACCCAGACCGCCGTGACCAGCTGCGGCGTGTAGCCGACGAACCACGACTCGTTGTTGTTGTTGGCTGTGCCGGTCTTGCCGGCGGACTCCCGCGTGCCGTCGGAGAGCTGGTTGAGGATGCCGGACCCGTTCGTCATGTTGTACTCGAGGAACTTGTCGGTCGCTCGCGCGACGTCGGGCTCGACGACCTGCTCGCAGGGCGACTTCGGCAGGGCCAGGTTCCGGCCGTCCTTGGTGATCTTGGTGACGACGACCATGGGGCACTTCTTCCCGTCGGCGGCGAGCACGCCATACGCGTGCGCGACGCCTTGGGGCGAGACGTCGGAGGCGCCGAGGATGTACTGCGGCGCGTACTTGCCGACCGGCTGCCCATTGGACTGGTGCAACCCGACACGCAGCATCGTGTCGCGCACCTTGCACCCGCCGAGCTGCTCGGCGAGCGCGATGAACGCGGTGTTGGTGGACTTGGCCGTCGCCTGCTTGAGCGAGATCTTGCCGCCGGCGAACGGCGAGTCGTTGAAGACCTTCCACTCATCGCCGGGACCGCAGTTGGCGATGCCGCCCGGCCACTCCTTGGGGGTGTAGGTCGCCTGCTTGCTGCCACCGGCAGCCTTGGCATCGATGCTGGAGTTGACCGTCAGACCGGACTCCATGGCCGTCACGAGGGCGAAGGCCTTGGCAGTCGAGCCGAACTGGAAGCCGCCGGATCCGCCGTACTTCTTGTCGAGCGCCCAGCCGATGCCGGTCTGGCCGCGCGACTCCTTGGACACGGTGTACTTCGTGTTCTGCGCGAAGGCGAGCACCTTGCCGGTGTTGGGGTCGGCGGTGTAGGAGGCGGCGCCGATCCGCTCGTCGTTGCCGATCGGCACCTTCTTGTTGATCTCCGCCTGGGCGATCCGCTGGACTCGCGGGTCGAGGGTCGTCGTGATCGTGATGCCGCCGCGGTAGAGGGTGCGCTTGCGCTCCTCCACGGTCTTGCCCAGCTGCGGCATCGTCAGCGCGTAGTTGATGACGAAGTCGCACCAGTAGGGATAGGGCGAGGCGAGGCACGTGCTCTTCGGCTGCGTCACCTTCATGTCCTGCTTGAGGGTGCGCTTCTTCGCAGCCGTCCACTGCTTGTCGGTGATCATGTTCAGGTCGTGCATGCGGTCGAGCACGACGTTGCGGCGAGCGACGGCCTTCTTCGGGAAGTTCACCGGGTCGGTCGTGCCCGGGTTCTGCGTCAGGCCCGCGAGCAGCGCGGCCTGCGACAGCGAGAGCTTCGACGCCGGCACGCTGAAGTAGTGCTTGGCGGCGGCCTCGACGCCGTAGGCCCGGTCGCCGTAGTAGACGAGGTTGAGGTAGCCCTCGAGGATCTGGTCCTTCGTCAGCTTCTTCTCGAGGGTGATCGCGTACTTCAGCTCCTTGAGCTTGCGCATGTAGTCCTTCTTGACGGCCTCGGCGGCCGCCTCCTCGTTGCCGGAGCTGAGGGCGGAGTACTGCAGCGAGATCTTGACGTACTGCTGGGTCAGCGACGACGCACCGACCGACGAGCCGTTGCGTAGGTTGGACACGACCGCTCGCACCGTCCCCTGCAGGTCGATGCCGCCGTGCTCGTAGAAGCGGTGGTCCTCGATCGCGACCTGGGCCTTGCGCATGATGGGCGCGATCTTCTGGAGCGACACGATGGTGCGGTTCTGCTCCTGCGGGGTCGCGATGACTGTGCCGTCGGAGGCGAGGATCTGCGAGGTCTGGGCCAGCGGATCGGTCGAGAACTCGCTGGGCAGCTCGTTGAAGACGTCCACGCCGCTACGCGCCAGGGCGCCGGTGGCGCCGACGGCCGGCATGACGAGGCCAGCCGCGAGCAGCCCCAGCACGAGGGCGGAGGCGAGAAAGCCCCCGAGCAGGCTGATGACGCCGCCGATCGACGTGGTGCGTGAAGACATGCGCCAAGGGTAACGGCTGGGACTGTGTCACCTTGACCAGCGCCCACAGCCCCTACACCATCGTGGCCGTACGCCTCCCGTCGGGGCGCGCTGGCCCCGTCGCCGCCGGCTCGGTCCCCTCGCCGGCTCGGTCCCCTGACTCCCCAGAGCACGGTCATGTCGACCCGAATTGCGTGAAATCTGTATCAAGTGACTAGTCACTCGTCTCAGTAAATGGTCCATAGAGCCTATGTCCGCCTCCCACCGCTGCTCGTAATGTCTGCTTTGGGCCTCGGGGGAGGCTCAGCAGGGGCCGGTGGGACGGCCTCTGTGCTCGGAGTCGCAACAGACCCGGGCGGGGAGGGGTAAAACGTCATGAGTGTTGCCGTGGTAACCGATGAGTGGACGGCGGAGTGGACGAGCCAGGCTCGCTGCTCCAGCCAGGACCCGGATGCGCTGTTCGTGCGGGGCAAGGCCCAGCACGACGCGAAGGCGGTGTGCAAGTCGTGTCCGGTGCTGGCTCAGTGCCTCGCCGAGGCGCTCGACAACCGCACCGAGTTCGGGGTGTGGGGAGGGATGACGGAGCGCGAGCGCCGCGCCCTGCTCCGTCGCCGGCCCGACATCACGTCCTGGAAGACTGCGCTGCGTGCCGGCATGGCCGCGCAGCCGCACCCGTGACGCCGTGCCGACGGGCGCGTACACGCCCCGCGAGGTCGCGGTAGCGGTCTAGCGGGTCACACGAAGCTGGCGCCGGGGGGCTTCAGCGGGGGGAAGAGACGCCGGGGGGCGGACGCGGGGAGGCTTCAACAGCGAGGCCTCAGCCGCAGGCGAGCTCCGCGCCGATTTCGCGCAGGCTGTCCAGGTCGTGCACGTCCCGACCGAGGGCTGGCACCTGCACGACCGGGATGCCCGGATGGGCGCGCGAGAAGCGGTCGGCGAGGTCTCGCTGCCGCTCCGCGGTGCGCACGAGCGCTGCATGGAGGCGCAGCACGCCGGCCGCCGTCGTCGCAGATCGGGGTCCGTTGCCGTCCTCGAGCGCCTCGGCGACCGCGAGCGATCTGCTCGGGGTCAGACCCGGTGCCGAGATGCGTCCGATGCGGTTGACGACGAGCCCGGCGAGCGGCATACCGTCGGCCTCGAGGCGCTCGACGAAGTAGGAGGCCTCGCGCAGGGCGTCACGCTCCGGCGCCGCGACCACGAGGAACGCGGTGCCGTCCTCGGAGAGCAGTCGGTACGTCTCGTCCGCGCGCTCGCGGAAGCCGCCGAACATCGTGTCGAGCGCATTGACGAACGTCTGCACGTCGGTGAGCATCTGGCCGCCGAGGATCTTCGTCATCGTGCTCGTGACGAGCTGCACGCCGATGCCGAAGACCTTGAGTCCCGCGCGCCCGCCCGCCTTGGCCGGTGCGGTGAGCAGGCGGATGAAGCGGCCGTCGAGGAAGCTGCCGAGGCGATTCGGCGCGTCGAGGAAGTCGAGGGCCGACCGCGACGGCGGGGTGTCGACGACGATGAGGTCCCACGGGGCGCCCGCCGTGCCGGCACTCGCCTTGAGCTGGCCCAGCTTCTCCATCGCCATGTATTCCTGGGTGCCGGCGAAAGAGCTGCTGACCGCCTGGTAGAAGGGGTTCTCGAGGATCTGCTCGGCCTTGCCCGGCTCGGAGTGGGCGACGACCACCTCGTCGAAGGTCCGCTTCATGTCGAGCATCATGGCGTGCAGGCTGCCGCCCTCCGTCGTGTCGATGCCGGTGACGAGCCGTGGTGTGTTGTCGAGCTCGGTGAGGCCGAGCGACTGGGCCAGACGACGAGCCGGGTCGATGGTGAGCACGACCACCTTGCGGCCGGCCTCGGCGGCGCGCAGGCCGAGAGCTGCCGCGGTGGTCGTCTTGCCGACGCCCCCTGAGCCGCAGCAGACGATGATCTCGGTGGCCGGGTCGTCGATGAGCGCGTCGACGTCGAGCCGCGGTGGCCGCCGGGTCGCCCTGGCGCTGCTGGCGTCGGCGCTGCTCGCGTCGACGGGTGCCAGCGGTGCCAGCGCCCCGAAGGAGGAGGTCGCCGGGCCGACGGCGTCCGGGGCGCTCACGACGCCATCCCCTGCTCGACGAGCAGGTCGGCGAGCTCACGGACGGAGCCGGAGTCGACGCCGTCGGCGAGCGCCGGCAGGGTGACGAGCGGCAGACCGGTCGCCTCGAGCAGGGCGAGCTGCTCGCGCTCGAGGTCGACGCGCAGGGCGTGGTCGCGGGCCTCGGTCACGAGCCCGTCGACGAGGTCCGCCGTCACCGTGACGCCGGCCTCGGTGAGCTGGGCGCGCAGCGACGGCTTGTGCAGGCGCCCGGCGCGGGCCCGGTCGAGCGCGGCGTCGTCGAGCAGCGGCGAGCGCAGCATGTTGACGACGATGGCACCCGGCCGCAGACCCTTGGCGGTGAGCTCCGCGATCGACTCGATGGTCTCCTGCACCGGCATCTCCTCGAGCAGGGTCACGAAGTGCACCACCGTCTGGTCCGACTGGAGCAGCCGGGTGATCGAGCCGGACTGGGCGTGGATCGGTCCCACCTTGGCCAGCTCGGCCACCTCGGAGTTGACCGACAGGAAGCGGCCGATGCGGCCCGTCGGCGGGGCGTCGAGCACGAGCGCGTCGTAGGTGAGCGGGCCGTCGCCCTTGTGGCGGCCGTCTCGCCGACGCAGGTTGGCCTCGTAGACCTTGCCGATGAGCAGCACGTCGCGCACTCCCGGGGCGATGGTCGTGGCGAAGTCGATCGCGCCGAACTTCTCGAGCAGCTTCCCGGCTCGACCGAGCCTGTAGAAGAGCTGGAGGTACTCGAGCAGCGCCGCCTTCGGCTCGACCGAGAGCCCGATGACCTCGCCGCCGCCGGCAAGCCGCACGACCCGCGTCTCCTCGCTGCCGAGCGGCGGCACGTCGAAGGTCTGACTGATGCCCTGCCGCTCCTCGATCTCCGTGAGCAGCACCCGCCCGGGTCGCGAGGCGAGCGCCAGCGCGAGGGCCGACGGCGACCGTGGTCTTGCCCGTGCCGCCCTTGCCCGTGACGATGTGCAGCCGCACCCTGGCCCAGTCGGTCGTCACCCGCCAACCCTATGACGCGCCTTCGAGGCACCTTCACACCCCGTCGAGTGGCCTCGCTTTCCCAGTCCGTATGCCGGGTGGCCGGGACCCGTGGGACGACGCGGCCGCTCGAGGAGTCAGCGACCGCACTCGAGTGGCCTCGCAACCTCACGCGACACGCTCGAGTGGGAAAGCGGGGCCACTCGAGGATCGGGGTCAGAGGAGGCTGGCGACGGCGGCGAGGACGCGGGGGAAGGCGGACGACTCCGGGTCGATGAGCGCGAAGTGGTCCGCGCCGGGCACGATCTCGCTGCTCACGTCGGACCCTGACTGTTTCGCCATGGCGGCGTAGGCGTCTCCGACGGCCGTGGGCACGACGTCGTCGATCTCCCCCCAGAGCAGGCGCAGCGGCACCTGCGGCGGCGTCGCCATCGGGTCGGCCGAGCGCCAGGCCGCCGTCCCGGGCCCGGACCCCACGAAGGCGCGAGCCGCGTCGTCCCCGAGATGCAGGCGGTCGGCGGCGTCGAGGTCGACGACCCCGGCGAGCGACACGACACCCGCCACGTCGGCGCCGATCCACGGCTGACCTGCGGCCCAGGCCGCGAGGTGTCCACCGGCCGAGTGACCGACGAGGACGAGCGGCTTCGGCAGGTCGGGATCCGCGAGGACCGCGGTGACGACGGCGCGCACGTCGTCGAGGGTGCCGGGGACCCCGCCACCCGGCATACCGACGCGGCGGTACTCCGCCACGGCGACGGTGTAGCCCGCCTCGGCGAACGCCCGCGCCTCCGGCTCGGCGTGGGCACGGTCGTAGGCAGCGCGCCAGAAGCCGCCGTGGATGACGAGCACGGTTGCGGCGAGCGGCGCCACACCGGGGGTCGGGCGTCGCACGTCGTAGACCTGGGCGGGGTCGGTGCCGTAGGCGCGCGTGGCCGACGGCGCGGTCGACGGCGGCGTGGGCGCAGGCTCCGAGCGGGGCGAGGTCGGCATGGCCGCCATGCTGCCACCGGCCGATGGGGCGCACGCGACGAGGGCACCGAGGGCGCCGAGGGCCAGCACAGCACTGAGTAGGGTGAGGCCCATGACCACGTGGGAGTACCTCACCGCACCACTTCTGATCCACAACACCAAGCAGATCCTCGACAACTTCGGGGCCGACGGGTGGGAGCTCGTCCAGATCGTCAACGGACCGGACGGCTCGAGCCTCGTCGCGTACTTCAAGCGCCCCAAGTCTGGCGGAAACTGACGGTGGGCGCTGTCGAGGACCGCATCTCCGACCTCGGACTCACCGTGCCGGAGGTCGTGCCACCCGTCGCCGCCTACGTCCCCGTCCTGCGCGACGGCGACCTCGTCTTCACCTCCGGCCAGCTGCCGCTGGTCGACGGCGCGCTCGTCGCGACGGGCAAGGTCGGCGCCGAGGTCGACGCCGAGACCGCCAAGGCGCTGGCGCAGGTGTGCGCCCTCAACGCGATCGCGGCGATCAAGTCGGAGGTCGGCGACCTCGACCTCGTCACGCGCGTCGTCAAGGTCGTGGGCTTCGTCGCGTCCGACCCCGGCTTCACCGGGCAGCCCGGCGTCATCAACGGCGCGAGCGAGCTCCTCGTGGCCGCCTTCGGCGACAAGGGGGTCCACGCCCGGTCCGCCGTCGGGGTGGCCGCCCTGCCGCTCGATGCCCCGGTCGAGGTCGAGGTCATCGTCTCGGTGCGGAACTGACCGCGGGGCCACGTTGGGGCGCCTCTTCCCGTTGACGACGACGCCGGGCATCTCCGACGCCGCGCGACGCTGGCTGGCCGGCGAACGGTGGGAGGTGGCTCGTCCCCGACGCGCCAGCACCGTCATGCTCGTGCGTGACGTCGAATCGGTCGTTCGGCAGCCCGACGGCGACAGCCAGGCCGACGACCGTGTCGGCGATGGCCGTCGCGACGACGGACTGGCCCTCGGGCGTCCCGCGACGGTCGAGGTCTTCATGCTCCGACGGGTGTCGCAGATGGCGTTCGCCCCGGGCACGATGGTCTTCCCGGGCGGCGGCACCGACGAGCGTGACGCCGAGCCTGGCCTGCCGTGGGCCGGCCCGTCCCCGGTGCAGTGGGGCGGGCGCCTCGGCTGCGCACCGGCCGAGGCGCAGGTCTACGTCGCCGCAGCGATCCGAGAGGTCTTCGAGGAGTGCGGCGTCCTGCTCGCGAGCCCGTCGGCCACCGGGCCGCTCGCGCGCGTCGACGAGTCACGCTGGCGTGGGGTGCGCGACGCCCTCGTCGCACGCGAGACCTCCATCGGTGAGGTGCTGCACGAGGAGGGTCTGGTGCTGCGGTCCGACCTCGTCGTGGCCAAGGCGCACTGGCTGACACCCGAATTCGAGCCCCGACGCTTCGACACGTGGTTCTTCGCCGCCCTCATGCCGAGGGAACAGAGCGCTGACGGCGACACGACCGAGGCGGACCACGCCGCCTGGGTGCGCCCCGACGAGCTGTTGTCGTCGTACGCCGAGGGGTCGACCTCGATGCTCCCACCCACCGTCATGTGGGTGGAGCAGATCGGACAGGCTTGCACCGCAAGGGAGTTCGTGACGCATGCCGACCACGTGCCGCTCGTGATGCCTGAGGTGGTCGACAGCGAGCTAGGTCCTGCGATGGAGGTCGTGGAGCGATGAACGGGGCGGCAGCAGACCCCACATGGGCCGGCGGGCGGGCCGGGGAGCGTGCCGAGTGCGTGCTCTGCCCCAACCCCTCGCCGATGACCCTCGACGGCACGAACACCTGGTTGCTCGCCGAGCCGGGCTCCGACGAGGTCGTCGTCGTCGACCCCGGCCCTCTCGACGAGGGCCACCTCGCCGACGTGCTGGGTCACGTGCAGCGGTCCGGTCGTCGAGTCGCCCTGACCCTGGTGACCCACGGCCACGCCGACCACGCCGAGAGTGCCGGCCGCTTCCACGAACTGACGGGAGCCCCGGTGCGCGGCTTCGGCCGTGGCCACGACGACGTGCGCGAGGGTGAGGTGATCACCGTCGGCGGGCTCGAGATCCTGGCCGTGCCGACTCCAGGGCACACGAGTGACTCCTTCTCGTTCCTGCTGCCTGCCGACAACAGCCTGCTCACCGGCGACACGGTGCTGGGCAGGGGCACCTCGGTCGTCGCGTGGCCCGACGGCAACCTCGAGGCCTACCTCGAATCCCTCTCCCGCATCGAGGACCTGACCCGAGCCGGCACCGTGACGAGCCTGCTGCCGGGCCACGGCCCCACGGTGGCTGCCGCGGCTGACACCGTGGCCTTCTACCTCCGGCACCGCTCCGAACGGCTGGACCAGGTGCGTGAGGCGGTCGCCGGCGGTGCGCGGACGGCGCACGAGGTCGTCGAGGGGGTGTACGCCGACGTGCCGCGCAGCGTGTGGCCCGCGGCCGAGCAGTCGGTGCAGGCTCAGCTCGAGTACCTGCGCACGCACCCCTGACGCCACGTCACGATGCGCCGCGCACGTGTCCCGCCTGCAGCTCCCGCGGTGGGCGGTTCCCGGCTCGCCAACCGGGTCTGGGCAAGACTGGGCGCCATGGGTGACTCCGGCATCTCGCGCCTGGCCGTCGCGGCCGTCGAGCTCGTGGGCGCGCGGCGGCGAGCGGTCCTGGGCATCACCGGCGCGCCGGGCGCCGGCAAGTCGACGCTCGCGCAGGCGCTCGTCGACGCCGTGGCCGAGGTCCGGGGCGACGACTGGGTGGCTGCCGTGCCGATGGACGGCTTCCACCTCGCCGACGCCCAGCTCGACCGCCTCGGGGCGCGTGGGCGCAAGGGGGCGCCGGACACCTTCGACGCCGAGGGGTATGCCGCCCTGCTGCGCCGCGTGGTCACCGAGCCCGAGTCGACCATCTACGCTCCCGGCTTCGAGCGCACGCTCGAGCAACCGCTGGCCGCGGCGCTCGTCGTGCCACCGAGTGCGCGGCTCGTCATCACGGAAGGCAACTACCTGCTGCTGGAGGAGTCCCCGTGGGAGCAGGCGAGGGCAGCCCTCGCGCAGGTCTGGTTCGTGACCGGGGATGACGCTCTGCGTCGGTCGCGCCTCATCGACCGGCACGTCACGTTCGGCAAGTCCGCCGAGGCGGCCGCCCTCTGGGTGGACCGGAACGACGAGGCCAACGCGCAGCTCGTCGCCCGAGTGCGCGAGCGTGCTGACCGCGTCGTGGTCAACGGGCCGGGCGGGTGGTCGTGGGCAGACTGATGGGCCTGCGCCGGCAGCCAGGACGCGTGCACGGCCACGGGCTGCCCACTCGGCCGCAGCCCGGCCATTCGAGGGACGTTGCCCTGTAAGCCTTCTCAGCGAGAGCGGCGCCTGAGGCGCTCGACGTCGAGCAGCAGCACGGCGCGGGCCTCGAGTCGCAGCCACCCTCGGGTGGCGAAGTCGGCGAGCGCCTTGTTGACCGTCTCACGCGAGGCCCCGACGAGCTGTGCGAGCTCCTCCTGGGTGAGGTCGTGCGAGACCATCACTCCGCCCTCCACGGGGCGCCCGAAGCGTTCGGAGAGGTCGAGCAGGGCCTTGGCGACCCGGCCGGGCACGTCGGTGAAGACGAGGTCGGCGAGGTGCGCGTTCGTGCGCCGGAGACGCTGTGCGAGGGCCGAGAGCAGGGCCTTGGAGACCTCGGGTCGCCCGGAGAGCAGCCCCGTGAGCGAGTCGTTGCCGAGTCCCAGCAGCTGGGTCTCGGCGATGGCGGTGGCCGTCATCGTGCGAGGGCCGGGGTCGAAGAGGCTGAGCTCACCGAACATCTCCCCGGGGCCCAGGATGGCGACGAGGTTCTCCCGACCGTCGGGGCTCGTGCGGCCGAGCTTGATCTTGCCCTCGGCGATGACGTAGAGCCTGTCGCCGCGGTCGCCCTCGCGGAAGAGGACGTCGCCGCGCTCCATGCGTGAGGGGCTCATCTGCGCCTGCAGGGCTGTGGACGGCCTCGTCGTCGAGGGCCTTGAAGAGCGGCGCGCGCCTCACCACATCGAGATCCACGCGCTCAGTGTGCCACGCCGGATCGTTCGTCACCCGTCGACGGCGTAGTCGATCGGCTTGCAGACGCCGTTGTTGGACTTCTCGGCCGAGCAGGCGGTCAACCCCACGACGAGGTCGGCTTCGGCACGCAGCACGAACCGCTCACCGGGCCGGGAGGTCGGTGGGTCGATGTGGAGCTCGCCGTTGCGCTCATTCCACACGTTCATGAAGATGTTGAGCGTCGTCGAGATGCGGTCGGCATCGACGCCGAAGGCTCCCATGTTCGACGCGAGGTTCTCGAAGCAGCTCGGATGGTAGGCGCCCTCGAACTCTGGGTAGAGCAGGTCGAAGGTCTGCTGCGAGCAGGGGGTCAGCAGCAGGTCGTGCCGCCCGCAGGTGTCCTCCACCACGGTGGCCATCGGGCGGCTGCGGTTGCTGTAGAGCACGGTGCCGGTCGTGACCGCCGTCGAGTTGGCGTAGTCGATGGTGCGACCCGAGCTCATCCACTCGTCGAGGTCGTCCGCCATGACCGCGAAGAAGTCGCTGACCTGCTCGCCCGTGGGGTCGACGACCGTGAGGCGCTGCACCCGCGGCCAGGAGGAAGGCCGTGCCCGTCTGGGGAGCAAGCCGTGTCATGGGCCTGCCGGACTGGTGCTCCGAGTTCGTCTGCAGCGCCGGGCCGCCAGGACCGAAGTAGCGAGCGGGGGTGGCGCTGCCTTGTCGCGAGGTCATCATGCGTGCTCTCCCTCGTCCTGTCGTGATTCGGTCGGGTCGTCGGTGCTCGTGGGGCCGCGCTGCGGCGTGGCGCACCTCGAGAGGTGGCTGCCATGTGTCGTCGTGGGCGCGGCCCGAGTACTGCAGAGCCTCGCTGCTCTCACCGTGGTTAGCCACCATGGGGTTGACCGAGCCCTGCAGGTCCTGGTCCCGGCGCCGGATGGTGCTGCGCATGCCGTCGAACCGGCCCTCGGCTCGCAGCGCCTCGAACTGTGCGTGGGGGTTGAAGACGAGGGTCGGCAACGGGGCCCGCCGCGCCACCCGGGAGGCCTTGGGGTGCAGGCCGACGATGAAGTAGGCCGTGCCACCGGCGCTGAAGGCGAAGTGCGGGTCGGCAGGGCGTGGGTCGACCCCCGGGGCCCATGAGTCGTCGTCGGCGTCGTGCAGGCGCTGCAGGAGGTGAAAGAGCAGCGCCTCGAAGGAGGCCTCGTCGGCGGGGAGCGGGCCGCGGAAGGAGGCGATGAAGGAGTGGAAACCCTCCTCGCCGTCGATCGTGCTCGCGAAGGACGTCAGCTCCTCGAGGAGGCGGACGGGCACGTCGGGGTCGCGCATGTCAGCCAGGACGACGTGCTTGACGGACCCGCGTCGAAAGACGGACTTGGCCCCGAGACAAGGGAACTCGACGTGCTTCACCATCAGCTCCAGGGCACGGACGACGTCCGAGTCCGGCCCGTGCGCGAGATCCATCTCAGCCAGAGATTTGAGGGTCGGCGCCAGCCCGGACGTCTCAGGATCTGCGGACAGCGTGGAATCCATTGGTATCTCGGCCTGCCGGGAGTGCTCCGATCCCCGGGACGTGCCCGATGGCCACCCAGCCGCAATAGCCGCACCGGCCGCCGCGGCCGGCACGTCTGGATCAGGCCGCGGACCATCGCCTGGCACCCCTGCGTACATGTCGGACTCCTCCCGTTGCCGAGGATGTCTTACCCAGCACGGGCTTCCTTGACCCGCAGGCACCTACGCACTCCCCTCGCTGAACTGCCGTTCGCCATGGGCTGACACGGACCTGGTCTACCGCGCAGCGCTGATGGGTAAGCCCGGCAGGCGAGCAGCCGCGCAAGTGAGGAGGCGAGGAGGTAGGGACCACATGGCCGGCGATCTGATGCAGCGATCGTGCCCCGCTGGGCCGTACCCCGTGGAGGTGGTCATCCCGGTGCGGTGGTCTCTGGCCGACAGCTCGAGCGAGCGAGTCGAGGAGATGGGCGACTACCTGCGCAGCCTGGGGACGCTCGTGTCCGGTCTCACCGTCGTCGACGGCAGCGATGCCGATGCGGCGGCGCTGCACCGGCGAGCCTGGGCAGGGGCCGCCCGCATCGTGCCCCCCGAGGGCCCCGACGACCCCGACTGCTGGGGGCCCTCGGCGGGAGCGCCGGCCAACGGCAAGGTGCGTGGTGCGATGACCGGTGTGCGCCTGGCTCGGCACGAGTCGGTCGTGCTCGCCGACGATGACGTGCGGCTGACGCCATCGGACGTGGCGGCCCTGGTGGACGCCCTCGACGATGCGGACCTGGTGCGCCCCGTCAACACGTATGACGAGTGGCCGTGGCAGGCCCGCTGGGACGCAGCCCGCAGCCTTCTCGCCATGGCGTTCGGCTTCGACTGGCCGGGGGTCCTGGCCCTGCGTCGCTCGGTGGTCCTCACGGCTGGAGGGTGGAGCGAGCAGTCGATGTTCGAGAACCTCGAGCTCTGGCGCACCATCGAGGCGGTGGGCGGCCGGCCCCGCACGGCACCGGAGGTGGTCATCGACCGCCGCCCGCCGACGGTGTCGCACTTCCGGTCGCAGCGCGTGCGGCAGGCGTACGACGACCTCGCCCAGCCGGGCCGGCTGATCGCCGAGCTGCTCGTGCTCCCGCTTGCTGCGGTGCTGGGCTGGCGTGCCTTCTCGGCCCAGCCCGGCGCAACCACCGCCCGACTCCTCGGCGTGCTCGCGCTGACCGGCTGCGTCGTGACGGCGGAGCGGGGCCGGCGTCGGGTGGGCACGCACCGGGTGCCGCCCTCCGTCCCGTTCTTCGCCCCGGCCTGGCTCCTCGAGCGTGGTGTCTGTGTCTGGCTCTGCGTGGGGGCCCGGGCCCGAGGTGGCGTGCGCTACCACGGGGGCCGGCTGCGACTTGCTGCGCACTCGACCCGCCAGATCCGCCGACACCTGCGCGCGCAGGCCCACGAGCAGGCGAGTGCCGTCGGCCCCGGCGTGAGGCCCCGCTGGCGTGTCAACGCGAGACAGGCGGGCGGCATACAGTGTCGTCCGTGTCCCCCCGTGCCCTGGTGATCGATGACGAGACCCCGGTTGCGCGCACGCGGCGCGCCCGCAAGATGTACCGGTCCCTGCACGAGCGTTACCCCTACGCGCACTGCGAGCTCGACTTCACCAACCCGCTCGAGCTCCTCGTCGCGACGATCCTGTCGGCGCAGACGACGGACGTCGGCGTCAACAAGGTGACGCCGATCGTCTTCGCGAAGTACCGCACCGCCGAGGACTACGCCAATGCCGACCGCGCCGAGCTCGAAGCGATCATCACGCCGACCGGCTTCTTCCGCGCCAAGACCGACGCGCTCATCAAGCTCGGCTCCGCGCTCGTCGAGAACTTCGACGGCGAGGTCCCGCCGCGCCTCAAGGACCTTGTCACGCTGCCCGGCGTCGGCCGCAAGACCGCGAACGTGGTGCTCGGCAACGCCTTCGACATCCCGGGCATCACCGTCGACACGCACTTCGGACGGCTCGTGCGTCGCTTCGGCTGGACCACGGAGGAGGACGCGGTCAAGGTCGAGCACGAGGTCGGCCGGCTCTTCATGCGCAAGGACTGGACGATGCTCAGCCACGTCGTCATCTTCCACGGCCGGCGCACCTGCCACGCCAAGAAGCCTGCCTGCGGCGCCTGCCCCGTCGCACGCTGGTGCCCCAGCTACGGCATCGGCGAGACCGACCCGCAGCGCGCCGAGAAGCTGCTCAAGTTCGAGCTGGCCCCCACGTGAGGACCCGCGCGTGGCCCCGGCGCTGAGCGGCATCGCGTATGCCGGCCGCTCGGGATCGATCGAGCCCTCGCCCACGTCCGGGGCGGGCACCGTCCCCTGCCCCGAGTGGCTGGTCGAGCTCGCTGAGCGCGTGAGGTCCACCCCGCCGGAGTGGTTCTCGCGGTTCCTGCCTCCCGACGAGGGCGGCCGAGAGTCGGCCGTGCTCATCCTCTTCGGCCCGGCCCCAGAGGGTGCGTCCGCCGCTGGCGAGCACGTCGTGCTCATCGAGCGCTCGCACACGATGCGCACCCAGCCGGCCCAGATCGCCTTCCCCGGCGGCGCGCGCGACCCCGAGGACGACGACCTCGCTGCGACCGCGCTGCGAGAGGCGCAGGAGGAGACCGGACTCGACCCGGCCGGAGTCGACGTGCTGGCCGTGCTGCCGTCGCTCTACCTGCCTCCGGCCAACTTCGTCGTGGCACCGGTGCTCGGCTGGTGGGCGACGCCATCGCCCATCGGCGTGCGCGACCCGGCGGAGGTGCACGACGTGCTGTCGGTCCCGCTCGCACATCTCGTCGACCCTGCCCACCGCTTCTCGGTGACGCATCCCTCGGGTTACGTCGGCGCCGGCTTCGACCTCGACGACCTGATCCTCTGGGGCTTCACGGCTGGGCTGCTCAGCAGCGTGCTCGAGCTCGGCGGCCGGTCCCAGCCGTGGGACGACACCGTCCAGCGCCCGCTGCCCAAGCGCTACCTCGTGGGCGGGCGCGGATGACCGGCAGTGCCCTGCTCGACATCGCGCTCATCATGCTGCTGGTGGGCTACGGCATCTCGGGCTACCGCCAGGGCCTGATCCAGAGCGCCTTCTCCCTCGTGGGGTTCTTCGCCTTCGCCTTCCTCGCGCTGTGGCAGCTGCCCACGATGCTCGAGCGCTGGGGGCCGTCGGACGACGACAGCCGGCTGCGGGTCATCGTGCTGCTCGGCGGCGTCATCCTCTTCGGCTGGCTCGGGCAGTTCCTCGGCGGCCTGGTCGGGGGCACGATCCGACGTCGGATTGGTCAGTCGCCGTGGCGTCGCGCCGATGCGGTCCTCGGCGCGGTCCTCGTCACGCTCGCCGCCACCCTCATCGTCTGGTTCATCGGCGGGACGCTGCGCTCGTCGGGCAACCAGGCGCTCTCCCGGGCGATGGCCGACTCGAAGGTCCTGCGGGTCGTCAACTCCATGGTGCCCGAGCAGACAGGTGAGGTCTTCGCCGACTTCCGCGGCTTCCTGTCGAGCCAGGGCTTCCCGCAGGTCTTCGGCGGGCTGGGGCCCGAGCCGATCTCTCCCGTGCAGAGCCCGGATCCCGCCGTCGCGCAGTCCGCCGCGATCCGGGAGGCCGGTCGCTCCGTGGTCAAGGTGACGACCGTGTCGCAGTCGTGCCAGCGTGGCCAGGAGGGCACGGGCTGGGTGCTGCAGCCGGGTCGGGTCGTCACCAACGCGCACGTCGTCGCCGGCGCCAGCGAGGTCCGCATCGAGGGCGGCGACCAGCTGCTGCGCGGACGTGTCGTCGTGTTCGACCCCGAGCGCGACCTCGCCGTCATCGACGTGCCCGGCCTCACGCTCCCGGCGTTGCGGCTGGGTCCCGAGCTCGACCGGGGGGCGTCTGCCGCCGTGCCCGGCTTCCCCCTCGACGGACCCTACCGCGTCGTGTCCGCGCGCGTGCGTTCCGTTCTCGAGGCCCGGGGACGCGACATCTACGGTGACCGCACCGTCGACCGCGAGATCTACTCGCTCGCCACCACCGTGCAGCCCGGCAACTCCGGCGGCCCGTTGCTCGACGCGAGCGGCCGTGTCGTCGGGATCATCTTCGCCAAGTCGCTCGAGGATGCCGGGACCGGCTATGCCCTCACCCTGGCCGAGGCGAAGCCGGTGCTCGAAGCCGGAGCGAAGACGTCCGGGGAGGTCGACACCGGAGCCTGTGTCGCCGGGTGAGCCGAAGCGGTGATGGGACCACGCCATGGAGATCACGAGTCCGGGCCTCGTCACCGACCTGGAGCTGCTGCGCCTGCAAGGGATTGGACGTCAGCACCGATGTTGACCTCGCCACGCATCGCAGGGGCGCTCGTCGCCGCGGCCGGCGCATGGGCCATGGAGGACGCTGCAGTGAGCAGGCTCGTCATCGTCGCCGAGGAGGGCGGTCCGGCCATCGGCCCCTACCGCAGAGCCGGCTTCGTCGAGGCCGGCCGACACTGCGGCATCCAGCATGCGGCTCCTCAGGCGCCGGGCGCGACCCAGTAGGTGCGCTCGTTGGTGAAGGCGAGCAGTCCGGCGTCAGCGAGCTCTCGCCCGTAGCCGCTGCGCTTCGTGCCACCGAAGGGGAGCCGCGGGTCCGACGCCACCGTCGCGTTGACGAACGCCGCCCCCGACGTGATCCGCCGCGCCACCGAGAGGGCGCGCTCGGTCGACCTGCTCCACACGCTGACCCCGAGGCCGTATGCCGTGTGGTCGGCGAGGGCGACCGCGTGCTCGTCGTCGCGAGCAACCGCCACGGCGGCCACGGGCCCGAAGGTCTCCTCGTCGAAGACGGGCATGCCGGGGCCGGTGCCGAGCAGGACGGTCGGCTCGTAGAACCAGCCGTCGAGTGAGCCATGGCGACCGCCCGTGGCCACGGTCGCACCCAGCTCCACGGATGAGTCGACCTGTCGCTGCAGGGCATCGCGCACGTCGGCCCGGGCCAGAGGACCGACGTCGGTGGTCGCGTCGGTCGGGTCGCCGACGCGCAGCGCCCGCACTCCGGCGACGAAGCGCTCGACGAACTGCCGGGCCACGGACTCATCGACGACGAAGCGCTTCGCACACACGCAGCTCTGACCGGCATTCGTGAAGCGGGCGCGCACGGCGGCGGCAGCGGCGGCCTCGACGTCTGCGTCGGCCAGCACGACGAAGGCGTCCGAGCCACCGAGCTCCAGCACCGACGGCTTGGCGGCGCGGCCGGCGGCAGCACCCACCATCTGGCCCGCGCGGTTGCTGCCGGTGAGCGTCACGGCCGCCACCCGGTCGTCGGCGACGAGCGACTCGACGACCTCGGGCACGTCGGGCTCCGCGACGACAAGGGCCGTGACCAGGTGCTCGGGCAGTCCGGCGGCGACGAAGAGCTCGGCCAGGGCGAGCGCCGACCCGGTGACGTTGGGGGAGTGCTTGAGGAGCAGCCCGTTGCCGGCGGCGACTGTCGGGATCGCCGCGCGCATGACCTGCCAGACCGGGAAGTTCCATGGCATGACCGCGAGCACGAGACCCATCGGCTCGTGCGCCACCCACGCCTGCACCCCGTCGACTCCGTCGATCGGCACGGGACGGTCGGCCAGCAGGCGGGCGCCGTGCCGTGAGTAGTGCTCTGCCGTCGCGGCCGACTTCGCGATCTCGCCGCGGGCCTCCGCCAAGGGCTTGCCCATCTCCTGGGTCACGAGCCACGCGAGCTCGTCGGTGTGTGCTCGCAGCACTTCGGCGAGCCGTCGGACCGCCTCGAGCCGCTCCACCACCGGGACCACGCCCCAGCTGCGCGCGGCCCGCGCCCCGGACTCGACGGCAGCATCGACCTCGGAGGCAGACATGGCCTGATAGCGCTGCAGGACAGTGCCGCTCGCGGGGTTGACCGTCTCGATGAAGGTGGGACGGACCACCGGGCTCGTCTGGTTCGTCGTGGTGGTCATGGTGTGGTCAGCCCGCCGCGGTCACTCTCGGACAGGTGCTCGAAGGTCTCGCCGGTGGCGGTCATGGTGCGCGTGACGTCCCGCCCTCCGTAGACCCAGTAGATCCGCATCGCCCCGGTGCCGCGGTTCCAGAAGCGGTGGGGCACCCCGGCGGGCACCCAGGTCGCCTCGCCCGCGACGAGCTCGAACGACTCGTCACCGATCTCCGCGACGGCCTCCCCCTCGAGCACGAGGACCGACTCCTCGACGTTGTGGCTGTGCAGCGGCAGGCCGGTGCCCTCGGCGAACCGGGTCTGACCCGTGGTGACGCGGTTCGAGTCGCAGTTCCACTTGCCGACATAGGGGATCGTCACGACCCCGTTGCCGCGGTCGAAGGGCAGGACCCGGTCGGGCCGCACGAGCAGGCTCGGGGGTGTGGGGTGCTCAGACATGGCTGTCCTCTCGGCTGGTGGTCGGTGCGGCCTCGCGCCGGAGCCGGTCCGCGACGGCGTCCGCGAGCGCGATGGTGGTCAGGGTGCCGCCGAGGTCGGGCGTGCGCGTGGCCGGGTTCGCGACGACCGCGGCGACTGCGCCCTCGATTGCCGCGGCCGCCGCGACGAGCTCGCCTCGCCCGGACCGGACACCGTGCCAGTCGAGCAGCATGGCGGCGGAGCGGATGAGCGAGACCGGGTTGGCGATCCCGCGGCCGGCGATGTCGGGGGCCGAGCCGTGCTGGGCCTGGGCGACGCACACGTCGTCGCCGGCGTTGATGGCACCCCCGAGGCCGAGGCTCCCGCACAGCTCGGAGGCCTCGTCGCTGAGGATGTCACCGAACATGTTCGTCGTGACGATCACGTCGAACCCTCCGGGGTCGCGGATGAGCCGCGCTGCCGCAGCGTCGACGATGAGCTCCCGCAGCTCGACGTCGGGATAGTCGGCAGCCACGCGCCGCACCTCGCGCAGGAAGAGCCCGTCGGAGAGCTTGACGACGTTGGCCTTGTGCACCGCTGTCACGAGTTTCCTTCGCGTGCGGGCGATCTCGAATGCCGCCCGGGCCACGCGCGCCGACGCCTTGGCGGTGATCTTGCGGAGGGAGAACGCGGAGTCGGCGTCGGGCATGAACTCTCCCGACCCGGCATACATGCTGCGGTCGGAGTAGAAGCCCTCGGTGTTCTCCCGCACGATGACGAGGTCCATCGGAGTGCGCAGGACGCTGAGGTCGTCGACCGAACGGCACGGCCTGACGTTGGCGTAGAGCTCGAACACGGTGCGCAGCTCGGCAGAGGGGTTGATGCCGCCCTCGGCGCGTGGCGGGTAGTCGTAGTGCGAGACAGGGCCGAGGATGGTGCCGTCGACCGTCGTGACGCGTGAGAGCACGTCGTCTCCGAGGGTCGTGCCGCGCTCGGCCAGCGATGCCAGGCCGATCTGGCGCTCCTCGACCTCGAGCCCGAGGCCGAAGCGCTCGTCGGCTGCGTCGAGCACCGTCAGCGTCGCCGCGGTGATCTCGGGGCCGATGCCGTCGCCCGGCAGGACGAGGATCCTCATGACGCACCTCCGGCGTGGTGGAAGCGCACGGCCGAGAGCGTGTTGACCTGGCTGCCCGGCTCGACACACCGTGCGGCCGCCTCGCGCCACGTGGCGAAATGGCTTGCGGCGCGGTGCGCGTCGACCGCCGCCTCGTCCACGTAGAGCTCGTGGAAGACGAAGCGGTGCGGGTCGTCGAGGTCCTGGCAGACGTCGAAGTGCAGGCAGCCGGGCTCGTCGGTGAAGGTGCGTTCGGCATTGGTGGCGATGGCGTCGACGAAGTCGTCGAGCCGGTCAGGGACGACGCGCAGCGAGACGGTGAGTGCAATCACGGATGGACCTCCTGGGTGGTGGCTGGCGAGGTATCGGGGTCGGGGGTCGGCAGCGGGGTGCGGCTCTCGGCTGCGAGCGCGACGAGGGCCGTCCACGTCGTCGCCGCGAGCCGTATGCCGTCGCGTTCGTTGGCCTGGCGGGCCCGGTCCTCGAGCTCGCCGGGGACGAGGATCTCCGCAGCCCACTCGGCCCGCGGGGCCGACCTCGTGTCGTCGACGAGCTGCTCGATGCGAGAGGCGAACTCGTCGGTGCCCAGCACGGTGGCGACGTCGATGACGATGAGCAGGTGCCCGGCACCGCTGCGGCGCCCCGGCTCGTACGGTCCGGCGACGTCGGAGCCGAAGGCGCTGCCGGTGAGCACGCCGGCGAGGACGTCCATCATGAACGAGATCACGTACCCCTTGGGCCCGGCCATCGGCAGGATGAGCCCGTCGATGGCAGCCGCCGGGTCGGTCGTCGGGACGCCGCGCGCGTCGGCGGCCCAGCCCTCCGGGATGTCGGTGCCGCGCTCGGCGGCGAGGTAGACCTTGCCGCGAGCGACCGCGGTGTTGGCCAGGTCCATGACGACGACGCCGTGCCGGCCGGCCGGCGCGGCGACCGACCAGGGGTTGGTGCCGATGCTCTTGCGGGTGCCGCCCCACGGCGCCATCGCCGGGCTGGCGTTCGTCACGAGGATGGCGACGCACCCGGCCTCGGCAGC
This sequence comes from uncultured Actinomycetota bacterium, assembly GCA_963816385.1. GTDB lineage: Bacteria > Actinomycetota > Actinomycetes > Actinomycetales > Dermatophilaceae > CAWFKL01. The sequence goes on along the minus strand of CAWFKL010000002.1, from coordinate 287,305 downwards.
CAGCCGCGTGAAGTAGGCGGCCGTGCCGAAGTGGCCCGAGCTGCGCACCGCGACCCCTGCGATGCCGTGGCGGCGAGCCCGCTCCACACCGATGTCGACGGCTCGGCGGGTGATGACCTGGCCGATGCCGTCGTGCCCGTCGAGCACGACGACCGCCCCCGTGTCGGTGATGGTCTCGACCGCGGTGACCGACGCCATGGCGCCGGAGGCCAGGCGGGCGGCATACCACGGCAGGCGCAGCAGGCCGTGCGACGCGTGACCCCACAGCTCCGCCATGACGAGCGTGTCGGCGAGCAGCGCCGCGTCGTCGGCCGGCACGCCCCGCGCGGTGAGCAGCCGGGTCGCCAGCGTGCGCAGTGCGTCGGGGGACAGCACGACGGCGTCTCCTGCCGACGAAGGTGTGGTCGTCGCGGTCGAGGTCGCGCTGGTGAAGGACGCACTGGTCGGGGAGGCGGTGCGCCGGGAGTCGGTGGCCACTGCTGCTCCTTTGCTGAGGCGGGTCGTGCAAGACTGGTGCCATGGAAGCATACTTGTATACATGTGTGCAAGATGAGGCCTGCACATGGAACGCATGAGGCGGGCCTCCGGGGGCCAGCTCGTCTACACCGAGCTGCGGCGCCGCATCCTCGACCTCGAGCTCGAGCCCGGTCAGCGGCTCTACGAGCCCGAGCTCGCGGCCGAGCTGCAGGTGAGCCGCACCCCCCTGCGCGAGGCGCTGCGGCTGCTGCTCGCCGAGGACCTGCTCGACCAGCTGCCCACCGGCGGGATGGTGGTGCGCCCGCTCAGCGCCGAGGACATCGAGGAGCTCTACGGCGTTCGCGCCGCGCTCGAGGGGCTCATGGCGTCCGAGGCGGCCCGGAGGGTGACCGAGGCCCAGGGAGAGCGACTGGCCCAGCTCGTCGAGCGCAACGCGCGGCACGTCGGCGACGCCGAGGACGCGATGCGGGCGGGCCACGAGTTCCACCTGGCCCTGGCGGACGTCGCCCAGCACGGGTGGGGCGCACGGCTGCACGCGCAGGTCGACGGTCACATGTCGCGCTACCGGGCCTTCACGAACCAGGGCCAGGAACGTCGGACCGCGGCCCTCGCCGAGCACCGTGCCATCCTCGACGCGGTGCTCGCGCGTGACCCGGAGTCCGCGCGGAGTCGGGCCGAGGCGCACGTGCTCGCCGCGCGCGACGTTGCCGTCGAGGCCATCGGCGGGCGCCTCCAGTCGCGCTGACGCGCCGTCTCGGTCGGGGTTGCGCGCGTCGGTTCGGGCGTGCACCCGCGGAGTGCGCGCAGTCGCGACAGGCCACGTCGACCGATCCGGCCATCGCTGCCGTATGCCGTGTCGCCGGGTCGCCGGGTCGCCGCGGTCAGGGGGCGAGGGCCCCGAGCGCCCGGTAGCGCCGTTCGGGGCGGCCCGCTGCCCCGTAGCGCGGGCGCATCGTCTCGGCGCCGCCGACCTCGACGAGGTGGTCGAGGTAGCGTCGCGTGCTGCTGCGCGAGAGGCCGGTGGCGTCCGCGCACTCCATGGCCGACATGCCGTCGTCGCCCGCGTCGGCCAGGGCGCGCTCCACGAGCTCGATGGTGTCGCGGCTGATGCTCTTGGGGAGGCGCCGCGAGTCGCGGGCCGGCTGGCTGCGGAAGGCCCGGTCGACGTCGTCCTGGCCGACCTCGCCGGTCGAACGCAGCTCGGCGAGCTCCGCGCGGTGCTCCGCGAACTCGACGAGCCGCTGACGCAGTGCGTCGATCTCGAACGGCTTGACGAGGTAGTGGAAGACGCCGCCGCGCATGGCCCGGCGCACCGACTCGAGGTCGCGGGCGGCGCTGACGACGATGACATCGAGCTCGCCGAACGACGGCTCTCTCAGTCGTCGCAGCACCTCGAGTCCGCTCATGTCGGGCAGGTAGACGTCGAGCAGCACGAGGTCCGGAGCCGTGGCGCGCGCGGCCTCGAGCGCCGCGGCGCCCGAATGCACGACACCGACGACCTGGAAGCCCGGCTGCCGCGCGACGACGCTCGAGTGCACCTTGGCGACCATGAAGTCGTCGTCCACGACGAGGACCCGGATCACTGCGTCACGGCCGACCGGTCGAGGGGGAGGGTGGCCACGAAGACCGCTCCGTCGTCGTTGCTGACCGTGACCTCGCCGCCCCGCTTGCGGCAGATCATCCGCACGAGCGCGAGCCCGATGCCGCGGCGGTCGCCGGTGAGGCCCTCGTCGGTGGGCTTCGTGGTCACACCGTGACGGAAGACCCGATCGCCGAGGCCCCTGTCGACGCCGGGACCGGTGTCGCGCACGGTGATCCGCACGAGCTCGTCGGTCTGCACCACCTCGACGGTCACGACGGGGTCGGGCGCGTCGACGGCGGCGTCCACGGCATTGTCGACGAGGTTGCCGAGCACGGTGTTGACGTCGGTCGCCATCCGCTCGTCGAGGCGCTCGAGGACGGTCGTCTCGGCGAGGACGAGGTCGACGTCGCGCTCGTCGGCCTGGCTCGACTTGGCGATGAGCAGGGCCGCGACGGCGGGGTCCGCGACGTGCGAGGTGATGCTGCGGGTGAGCCGGGTCTGGGTGTCGGTGACGTGTCGGACGTAGCCGCGCGCCTCGTCGTACTCGCCGAGCTCGATGAGCCCGCTGACGACGTGCATCCGGTTGCTGAACTCGTGGGCCTGCGCTCGCAGGGCATCGGTCGTGTCACGGGTGACGTCGAGCTCGCGCTGCAGCTCGAGCAGCTCCGTGCGGTCACGGAGGGTGACGACCCAGCCGATGTGTCGGCCGTGGCTGCGCACGGGCATCCGGTTGATCGTCAGCACGCGACCGCGGAAGGGGATCACCCGGTCGGTCGTCGTGGTCGTGTCGTCGAAGATCTCGGCGAGCCGCCCCGAGGGGTCGACGTCGTCGACCGACTGGCCGGTGCTCGTCTGCGGGATGCCGAGCAGGTGCGCGGCCTCGTCGTTGATCATCGTGACGCGACGGTCGAGGCCGACGGAGACCATGCCCTCCTTGATGCCGTGCAGGATCGCCTCGCGCTGCTCGACGAGGCCCGTGATCTCGCGCGGCTCCAGCCCGAGCGTCTGGCGCTTGACCCGTCGCGAGAGCAGGAAGGAGCCGACGACGCCGAGCGCGGTCGCGATGCCGAGGTAGGTCAGCAGGTTCGGCATGGCGGCGGCGAGGTTCTCCGCGACCGTCGGGTAGGCGCGCGTCACCGCCACGACACCGACGGTCTCGCGTGTCCTCGGGCTGATGAGCGGAGCGGTCGCCATTGCCGCACCGGTGCCCTCCTCCGTGCCCACCCATCCACGCCCGTCGAACGACGGGGTGCGTTGCAGCAGAAGGGGGTTCGTACGGGGCAGCGGGTCGGGCGAGAGGATGATCCTCCGGTCCGGCCCCGCGACGACCATGGTCGTCGACCCAGAGGAGGTGCGGGAGTCCTCCAGCGCCACCTGCGCCTGGGTGACGTAGGCCGCGTTGCCCTCCGCGGCGAGCACGATGCCGGGGAAGTCGGCGAGGTTCTCGGCCAGCGCCTGCGCCCGCCGGCCCTCCGTCTCCTTGAACCGGGCGTCGGACTGCACGAGCGAGACGGCGGCGACGCCGACGAAGACGACGGACATGATGGCGAGCTGCATGGCGAGCATCCGGCCCGCCAGGGTCCACCTGGGGAGCCGCAGGCGAGACCGCCGCCGTGCGCTCATGCCGCAATCATGGGCGCTGTGCCTCGTGCCGGGCCACCGCAGCGCGTGAGCAGAATGAACAAAATGGAGTTTGCGCTCCGAACGGTGACACGAGGCCGGCAGGTCGGCACGCTGGCGACCACAGAGGGGCACTGCACGTCAGTGCCCACCACCGACGAAGGAGTCCCCAGTGCGTTTCCGGACCACGCTCAGCCTCACCTCGGCCGTCCTGGCCGCGGGCCTCGCCCTCTCCGCCTGTGGCGTCAGCGCCGACGACTCGTCGGGCGGCGCGACCGGCGCGGCCGCCGGCCCCGTCCAGGGCCTGCGCATCCTCGTGCCCAACTCTCCGGGCAGCGGCTACGACCAGACCGCCCGCGCCGCCGCCAAGGCGATGCAGGACGCCAAGCTCGCCGAGACCATCGAGGTCTTCAACGCCGCGGGCGCCGGTGGCACCGTGGGCCTCCAGCGACTCGTCAACGAGAAGGCCGCAGATGACCTCCTCATGCAGATGGGCCTCGGCGTCGTCGGCGCCGTCTACACGAACAAGTCCAAGGCGACCCTCAACGACACCGTGCCGATCGCCAAGCTCATCGAGGAGTCCGAGGCCATCGTCGTGCCGGCCGGCTCGCCCTACACGACGCTCGACCAGCTCGTCGCGGCGTGGAAGGCCGACCCCGGCAAGGTGCCCGTCGGCGGTGCGTCCAATGCGGGTGGCCCTGACCACCTGACGCCGATGCTGCTCGCCAAGGCGGTCGGGGTCACGCCCAAGGACGTCAACTACGTCGCGTACGACGGTGGCGGCGAGCTGCTCACCGGTGTGCTCGGCAAGAAGGTCGCCTTCGCGGCCACCGGCGTCAGCGAGGTCGCGGAGCAGGCCAAGAGCGGCGCCGTGAAGATCCTCGCGGTGACGAGCGCCAAGCCGGTCGAGGGCGTCGACGCCCCGACGCTGAAGAGCCTCGGTGTCGACATGGAGTTCACGAACTGGCGCGGGATCGTGGCGCCCCCCGGACTGTCCACCGAGAAGACGGCGCAGTACGTCGACCTGCTGACGAAGATGCACGCCTCCGAGCAGTGGAAGAAGACGCTGGCCGACCAGGGCTGGACCGACTCCTTCCAGACCGGCGCGGAGTTCAAGACGTTCCTCACCCAGCAGAACGAGAGCGTCGCGGGCGTGCTCCAGGAACTCGGCCTGACGTCATGAGCACCGGCGCGGACGCCGCGGCCGCTGCGGCCGCCCCGGATCCCACCCGGGACGCGAAACCCAAGGGGGGCTACTCCGAGTACGGCGTCGCAGTGCTGCTCCTCGTGCTCGGCGTCTGGGCCATCGTCGACGCGATGAGCCTGACCGACCTCTCCTCCGCGCGCGGCCCCGTGGGCGCCAAGACGGTGCCGATCCTGGTCGGGGTGCTGCTCGTGTCCATGGCCGTGCTGCTCGCCATCGACGTGGCGCGCGGTGGTCGCGGCGAGATGGAGGGTGGCGAGGACGTCGACCTGGCCTCGGGCAGCGACTGGAAGACGCTCGGGCTGCTCGTCGGGGCGTTCGTCGCCAACGCCCTTCTCATCGAGCGCATCGGCTGGCCGCTGTCAGGGGCGATCCTCTTCTTCGGCACGACCTACGCCCTCGGCAGTCGGCACTACATCCGCAACGCAATCATCTCGCTCGTGCTGTCGGTCGGCTCCTGGTACCTGTTCTACGCCGGTCTCGGCATCAAGCTCCCCGTGGGGCTGCTGAAGGGAATCCTCTGATGGACGGCCTCAACTCCCTCATGGAGGGCTTTGCCACGGCACTGACCCCCATCAACCTGCTCTACGCGTTCCTCGGAGTGCTGCTCGGCACCGCGATCGGCGTGCTGCCGGGCATCGGGCCGGCCATGACGATCGCCCTGCTGCTGCCCCTGACCTACACGCTGGAGCCGACGCAGGCGTTCATCATGTTCGCCGGCATCTACTACGGCGGGATGTACGGAGGGTCGACGACCTCGATCCTGCTCAACACACCGGGCGAGAGCGCCTCGGTCATCACAGCCATCGAGGGCAATCTCATGGCGAAGCGGGGTCGAGCGGCAGCGGCGCTCGGCACGGCCGCCATCGGGTCCTTCGTCGCCGGCACCATCGGCACGCTCGGCCTGGCACTCCTCGCGCCGGCCATCGTCCAGGTCGCCGTGCAGATGGGCGCCCCGGACTACTTCGCGGTCATGGTGCTCGCGTTCATCGCGGTCACGACGGTGCTCGGGTCGTCCAAGGTGCGTGGTTTCGCCTCACTCGGCATCGGCCTGCTCATCGGGCTCGTCGGCATCGACCCGACGTCCGGCCAGCAGCGGCTGACCCTGGGCATCCCCGAGCTCGCCGACGGCATCGACGTCGTCGTCGTGGCGGTCGGTCTCTTCGCCGTCGGCGAGGCCCTCTGGGTCGCCGCCCACCTGCGCCGCTCACCACTGGAGATCGTGCCCGTCGGCGGCGCCAAGATGACCCGCAACGACTGGTCCCGCTCGTGGAAGCCCTGGCTGCGCGGCACGGTGATCGGCTTCCCGTTCGGCGCCGTGCCAGCTGGTGGCGCCGAGATCCCGACCTTCCTGTCGTATGCGGCCGAGAAGAAGCTGACGAAGCACCCCGAGGACTTCGGCAAGGGAGCGATCGAAGGCGTCGCCGGTCCCGAGGCGACGAACAACGCCTCCGCCGCCGGTGGCCTCGTGCCGCTGCTGACCCTGGGAATCCCGACGACTGCGACGGCCGCCGTCATGCTCGGCGCCTTCCAGGGCTACGGCATCCAGCCGGGGCCGCGCCTGCTCGACACCCAGCCAGAGCTCGTGTGGGGCCTCATCGCCAGCCTGTTCATCGGCAACACGATCCTGCTCGCGCTCAACCTTCCGCTCGCCGGGATGTGGGCCAAGCTGCTGCGCATCCCGCGTCCCTACCTCTACGCCGGCATCCTCTTCTTCGCCAGCATCGGGGCGTACGCCGCGAACAACTCGACGTTCGACCTGTGGCTGCTCATCATCATCGGCGCGCTCGGCTTCTTCATGCGGCGCTACGGCCTGCCGGTCGTCCCGGCGATCATCGGCATCATCCTCGGCCCGGCCGCCGAGGAGCAGATGCGCCGCGCGCTGCAGATCAGCAACGGCGAGCTGAGCGGGCTCTGGAACACCGCCTTCTCGCAGGCCGTCTACGTCATCATCGCCCTGCTGCTCGTCCTGCCACCGGTCGTCCGGCTGATCCGTCGGCGTCGTGGCGTCGGCGGTCCTGACGGCGGCCTCTTCGAGGACCAGCCGCTGCACGAGCACGCCAACCAGGAAGGACTGTGACATGCCGATCGTCGTGGGATACGTCCCGTCGCCGGAGGGCCGCGCGGCCCTGAGCCGTGCGGTCGAGGAGGCCAGGCTGCGCGGGCGTCGGCTCGTCGTCGTCAACGCCAGCCGGGGCGACGCGCTCGTCGACCGCCGGCACGCCTCGACCCAGGACTGGGAGTCGGTGCGGCAGAGCCTGACCGACTCGGGGGTGGAGTTCGAGGTGACCCAGCAGGTCGAGGCCCGCGACCCGGGCGAGCAGGTGCTCGACGTCGCTCAGCAGACCAATGCCGAGCTCATCGTCATCGGCCTGCGCCGTCGCACCCCGGTCGGCAAGCTCATCCTCGGCAGCCAGGCCCAGACGATCCTGCTCGAGGCCGACTGTCCCGTGCTCGCCGTCAAGGCCGCCACCACCTGAGCGCACGACGACCAGCCCGTATGCCGTGGGGCCCGTTCCAGCCGGAGCGGGCCCTGCGGCATACGGCTGTCAGACGGTCAGGAGGCGAAGCACGTGGTCGCCGACGAGGCGCATCCCTCGGAGCACCGCCCACACGGTGAGGTGCTCGAGGGACGTGCCGGCGGCGGGCTCCCAGTTCGCGACCACGGCCCACGTGACGCGTCGCCCGCGCAGCGTGACGGCTCCCACATCAGCCCGCACGCCGGCGTCCGTTCCGGTCTTGTTCCACAGGGCCGGCTCCAGAGCCAGCGAGTCGTGGTGGGCGATCGGGTCGAGGCCCGCCTGGTCGATGAGCGGCAGGCCGACCATCGACTGGTCGACGTTGGCCGAGAGCCATTGACGCACGAGGTGATCGGCCTGCGGCCCGGCCGCCGTGCCGGTCGCGACGCGGTGGGCGAGGGCACTCAGCTCGGCCGCGGTGCCGGTGCTCAGCGTTGCGGCGTGCTCGGTCGACCGGTGGTCGCGCACGCGGTCGTGCAGCGCGGTGGCTCGCAGGCCGAGCGCGGTGGCGCGGGCGGCCACCTCGGCGAGCCCGACGCGGCGCAGCAGCACGTTGGTCGCGAGGTTGTCCGAGACCGCCCCGACGAGGGCGGCGACATCGACGAGGGGCAGGGTCTCGACCGAGAGCGTGTGCCACAGGCCGGAGTCGCCGACCCACTCCTCGAGAGAACGGGTGAGCGGCTCGTCGGGGGAGAGGTCGCCGCTCGTGATGCCACGCGCCGTCTCGAGCAGGAGGAGCACCTTGCCGACGGAGGCCGTGCGCAGGGCACTGTCGGAGCCCACCTCGGCCAGCGGCAGACCGGCAGTGTCGCGGATGCACAGTGACCACGTCACGCCGCCGGCGTCGGGAAGCTCGATGCGCATGTCAGACAAGGGAGTCCAGCCAGGAGATGAGGGCCGCACTGACCCGGTCGGGGGCCTCCTCGGCGAGGAAGTGGCCGGCGCCCTCGATCGTGACGTGACGGAAGTCGCCGGGCACGAGGGCGCCCGAGCCGTAGGTCGGCTCGGCGAGCACGCAGCCGTCGTCCGACCCCTGCAGCTGCAGCACGGGGACGCGGATGGCGTGGCGGATACGGCGCATGAAGAGCGGGCCGTCTGGGCGCAGCTGCGACCGGCCGAGCCAGCGGTAGTGCTCCGCGGCCGAGTGGGCGACGAAGGGGATCATCATCGCGTCGCCGTAGCAGGCGATGTCCTGCTGGGTCGGGAAGTCGCTGGAGGGCGAGGACCACTCCTTGAGGAGGCGGCCGACGTAGTCGTGCGACTGGGTCATCTCGCGCTCGGGCACGAAGGGCTTCTGCAGGCCGGCGATCCACTGTGAGGCACGGCGTTGCCTGCGGTCGGACCACGAGGCGTGCCGCATGACGCGAGGGTGCGGCATCGAGAGCGAGGCGATGGCGCGGGTCACGTCCGGTCGAAACGTCGGCATCGACCACGCGATCCAGCCACCGAGGCCCTGGCCCACGATGACCGCCTCCTTGTCCCCGAGGGCACGGACGACGGTTGCGGTGTCGAGCGTCGACATGTAGGTGTCATAGCCGCGAGGGGGCTTGTCCGAGCCGCCGTAGCCACGCAGGTCCATGGCGGCGACACGGTAGCCGGCTGCCGCGAGGGCCACCATCTGGTGGCGCCACGCGAACCAGAACTGGGGGAAGCCGTGCAGGAGGAGGACCAACGGGCCCTCACCGAGCTCGGCGACGTGGAAGCGGGCCCCGTTGGCGGAGATGTAGCGGTGCTCCCACGGACCGTCGATGTTGACGAAGGCAGCGTCGACGGGCATCGGGCGTGGCAGGTGGAGCGGATCAGGCGTCGCGCGACGGGTCGGGCCGGGACGGCGCGTCCCGCTGCGCCGCGGCGTCGGTCGAGGCGTTGGTGGTGGAGCTCGGTGCGGCCGGCAGGGCCGTCGTCGGACGGTTCGTCGTGGACTTGGCCGCGACGCGCGGGTCCCAGGAGGGCGGCGGGGCGGGCACGACCGTGCCGGGGTTGGCGAGCGCGGCCTTGACGCCGGCGATGGTCTGCTCGGCCGCGCCGATGGCCTTCTCGGGCGCGGGCTGCACGGTCTTCATCTTGCGGACGCCGAGCAGGCCGAGCACCGCAGCGACGATGAGCATGAAGACGGTGACGATGAGGAAGCTCAGCCAGCGCGCGAGCCCCATCGCCTGGATGCCCTCGGCGAGCGTGATGAAGATGAAGTAGACGGAGTAGAAGATGACGACTGCGGCGCCGGCGAGCAGACCGCCACCGACTCCAGCCTTCTTGGCCTGGACGGCGATCTCCGCCTTGGCGAGCGCGATCTCGCTGCGGATCAGGGCTGAGATGTCCTGGGTCGCCGAGGCGACCAGCTGACCCAGTGTCCGCTCGGGCCGGGGATCCGTGCTCATGCGCTCACTTCCTCGTCATGCGTGGGCGGGCCGTTGCGCCGCCGATGCCACCCTACTGTGCTCGCCATACCCACACAGCCAAGGGAGGAGGCGCGAGCGGGTGCCGTCGTTCATGGCGCGACAGATCGAGCAGAGGCAGCGACTCAACCGTCCATGCTGCGCACCGTCAGGGCACCTGCGTCACATCGCCGGTCAGCGTGAGGACAGACCGGATCCACCACCACTGAGACAGCAGACCCACCGTGGCCAGCACCGCGGCCCCGGCGATTCGAGAACGCGGGGATGAGAGGCCAGGAACGGTGAGCGACCAGAAGGCCGGCAGCGCCAACAAGTAGTAGCGCAGTCCACTCGGATTCCAGTCTGTGGCGAGCAGGATGTAGGCGGCGTACACCGCGCTCCACGTCCTCAGAGTCGGATCAGGCTGACGAAGCGTCACCACCCGCAGCACAACGGCCGCAAAGACCAGAGCCAGGAGCCCCATGACCAGCGGACCACCAAGGACATCGTCGAAACGGTCGATGAAGTTGACGCACCGCCGGTCGACCGAGGTCAGTGACCCATGCCCGTTGACTGGCGAAGTAGGCGCCGATCTCGCCGGTACGCAGCGGCCACGACTGCTGGCCAGGCGAAGGTCAGCAGTCCGGCCCAGCTCATAAGGAGTACGAATGGGATCACGCCGGCGCGATCATGTCGAGTCGTACGCCATTGCCTGATCGCCAGGACAAGGAAGAAGAGCGCAAAGGCGGCAACCACGTTGCGGGTGAACGCGAGCGGAAGCCAGGACCGCCGCCGCCATGGCGTATCTCCCGTCGCATGACACACCAGATCACGGCTCAGCACGAGCGCCAACGCGAGCGCATCGGTGTAGGCCATGAGGAAGACGGGCGCACACGTGAAGGCGGACAGGCAGACGACCGCGATCCGCAGCCCCGAGCACATCTGATCTCCGGCTCACCAGCCGGAAGAGCAGCAGGGTCGACACGCCCCGCACGCTGAAGGAGAGCAACGTGGAGGCAACCGGGAACCCTGCACCGGTGACCGCCATGAGAGCCCGCGACATCATGGGGAAGAGTGGGTAGAACGCGAAGACGTTCTGGACGACGTCACCGGAGGGGTCACGGGGGAGATCGTTCGGGTACCCGCTGGTGGCGATCTGCCAGTACCACTGACCATCCCAGTTCGTCACCGTCGTGAGGAAGCCGGCTGGGGCGGGTGCCGCATCGCTACGAAGTAGCCGGCGACGTCCAGACCTCCGGCTGAGTGAGTCCACAGCCGCGTTGCTGGCCACGAGCATCATGACGACATTGATTATCCGAGCCGTCGTGTAGATCACCAGCGGCCAGACCCACCACCGAGCCGGCGTGCGCGGCTCGGCCCAACGAGATGCGGGTCTTGACCTGAACGGCGCGATCGACGACACGCGGTCGCGCTTCATCGCGTCCGCGCGCTCGAGCAGAACGACGTCGCGAACCACTGCCCGTTGGGAGAATCCGGCTCTGAGTGCAAGGCTCTCGGCAGGTGAGGACGCAGGGGCAACTACGACGTCCACAGCGCTCAGGGCGCGGGTTGAGCTGTGGCCCGCCTTCCATACGTCGAGGTATGCCGCCTGGTCGGCCGAGGAGAAGGCGTCGATGGGGTTGGAGAGCCACACGCGTCCGCCGGCTGCGGCCAGGTCTTCGGCCAACGGCTCGGGAGCGAGGACCGTCCTGCCTGCTGCCAGTCGTAGGGTTGAGGCGACGACCAACTCATCCTTCGTGAACGTGTCACTGCGAAAGGCCAGCGGCACCGTGGCAATCAGCGGCAGGAGCGTGAGGCCGGCCACCATCCTCCTTGGGAGTCATCTGCCGCGACCACGTGGTCGCGCCGCCACGCCGTCGTCCCCGACGCGCTCAACGCTGCCGCGGCAGGTGCCACGAGGAACATCAACAGCCACGGACCGTGGCGGGCGGCGAGAACCGATCCGACGATGAGTCCTCCGAGAACGACCCACTCCCACAAGGGAAGTCGCCGGGCCACCACTGCGAGGAGGAGAGCAGCGCCCGCCAAGCGCGAGCAGCAGGTCGAAGGGTTGCGACACATTGAGCGGAGCCCATAGCTCTTCCCTGCGCTCGGCGGCCGCGTTGGTCAACACCCCGAAGTAGTAGGTGGCCGAGTGAATGTGTGCCGGGTGTGAGGAACAGTGCTGCCAGGCAGGCGCTTCCGACTCCAACGGCAGTGATGGGTGAGGTGCGTAGGCGCGACAGGATGAGATACGCGCCCGTCACGACGACGCCCACGAGGACGCCGCCGTGGAGGTTGCCCCAGAGCGCAAGGAGAGGCACGACGAGCCAGATGTGCCAATCGGGCCGCTCGTGCTGACGCCGAAGCAGGAGCAGCAGCACCGCGAAGGGGACCCACGAGAGGAACTGCGAGCGAACGATTCCCAGAGCAGGCAGCATGCCGAGGCTCGCGATCACCAATGCCACCGACGTGGCGACGGGAGCGGCACCGCGGTCCTTGGCTCCCACAGCCAGAACGGCCAGGGCTGCCAGATCCATGAGGATCAGAGCGAAGGGCAACGCCAGGACGCCGAGACTGTAGATGGCGTGGAAGACGATCTCGCCCAAGACCGGGACGTTCGGCCACCCGCTCGACTCGGCCGTGGCGAAGGGTACGCCCACCGGGACCGCTCCGTCTTGGACGATCCGTTCTCCCATGGCGACGAGCCACATGGCGTCAGACCCCGACGAGCACTGAGACAGCGAGCAGGAGGCCGATTGCCGAGAGCGCAATCGCCGGTGCGGCTACCGACCATCCTGCCCACGTCGTGCCGGGCTTGTACGCCTTCCCGCGGGTTGGCGCTACGACTGCTTGACTCATTCCGCTCCTTGGACCATCACCGGCCGACTTGTCGCCCGCCGCCGGACAGGGTGCCACAGCATTGGCCGGCCTACTTCGGAATGCGGTCAGATTGCCCTGGAAAGGGGCCGTGCGAACACATCCGTCTTCGACGATCGGACTGCTGCATCCTCAGGACAGCCCGGTGTAGGCGCATCGGATCAATCATCGCCGCAGGTCCGCACGGAGGCGGCCGGGCAGCCACGACCGTGTCCTCGGTAGGCGGGGGCTGCGTCAGTCGTCGCCCTCGTAGACGTCGGGCACGCCGTCGAGATCGCTGTCGGCCGTCTCGCGCTCGTACACCTCCCGGTAGTGCCGGTTGCGGGCGCGGAGCACCCCGCGCGGCGAGCACGGCGGCGATGAGGCTGCCGACGAGGACGGCCACCTTGACGTGGTCGTCACGCTCGGAGCCGCTACCGAAGGCGAGCTCGCCGACGAGCAGGCTGACCGTGAAGCCGACTCCGCCGAGGATCGACAGGCCGAGGACATCCGTCCAGCTGAGGTCCTCGTCGAGCTCCGCCCGCGTGAACCGGGCCACGGACCAGGTGCCGCCGAAGACCCCGATGGTCTTGCCGAGGACGAGGCCGACCACCACGCCGATGGCCGCCGGGTCGGTGAGTGCTCCGCCGAACCCACCTCCGACGACGGTGACACCGGCCGCGAAGAAGGCGAAGACCGGGACGGCGAAACCCGCCGAGAACGGGCGGATCCGGTGCTCGAGCCGCTCCGCGAGGGAGTGTCGGTCGGGGTCGTCCTCGACCGCGCGGTTCACGGGCACGAGCAGCCCGAGCAGCACGCCGGCGACGGTGGCGTGAATCCCGCTGTTGTGCACGAACATCCAGGCGAGCAGGGCCGGAACCGCAAGCAGCAGAGGGTTGGTCAGCTTGCGCATGAGCAGGAGACGCCAGGCGGCGAGCGGAAGCGACGCTGCCAGCAGCCACAGGAACTGCACTGTCTCCGTGTAGAAGACAGCGATGATCGTGATGGCGATGAGGTCGTCGACAACGGCGAGCGTCAGCAGGAACGACCGCAGACCGCTTGGCAGGTGGGTGCCGATGACGGCCAGCACGGCCAGGGCGAAGGCGATGTCCGTCGCCGTCGGGATCGCCCACCCGCGAAGGATGCCGCTGACGTCGGCCGTCGTGTCTCCACTCGTCATGACCAGGACGGTGCCGGCGTAAAGCGCTGCGGGCAAAACGACTCCGCACACGGCAGCCGCGACCGGGAGGGCCGCCTTGCGTCGATCGGAGAGGTCACCGGCGACGAACTCGCGCTTCAGCTCGATGCCGGCCACGAGGAAGAAGACGGCGAGAAGGCCGTCGGCCGCCCACGTGCCGAGGGTGAGGTCGAGGTGCAGCGACGCAGGGCCGACGACGGTGTCGCGCAGCGTCGAATAGCCTTCTCTCCACGGCGAGTTCGCCCAGACGAGCGCGGCCAAGGCAGCGACGAGGAGGATGGCGCCGCCCACGGTCTCGGTGCGCAGCAGGTCCGCGACGTAGCGGGCCTCGTGCCAGGTGCCGCGGCTGAAGAGCTTGGTCGCCTTGCTCGGGGTGGGAGTGTCACTCACGGTCGTCCCTTCGAGGCATCGGTGATCGGACGCCGACCAGACTTCCCGGCACACCATGGCCACACGCAGCGATGCTGTGAGCCACAACGGATCCTATCGGGACGGCAGGCCCCGCCAGGTCGGCCCACTCCGCATGCGCGCGGTCCCGGGCGGTCGTCTACCGGCGTGAGTGATGCCGGCAAGCAGTGGCTCACGCAGCTGTGCACACGGCCTCCCATCAGGGCACGTGCGTCACATGGCCGGTGGGCGCGAGGACAGGACGGATCCACCAGGAGTACGCGGCGGCCGCCTCAACAGTCTCGACGCCAGCGCGGGCCGCGGAGTCTGACAGAGCAGAGCCAGTTGGCGCCACGACGAGAGATGCCTCTTGGACTGGGCGGCTGGACGGGCCCCTTGGCCAGTCAGAAGATCGAGGAAGGCCGCCTGGTCTGCGTGAGTGGGGTCCTCACGGCCCGCCTGCAGCAGTCGGTGCCACAACACAACGACGCCGATGGCCGCCCATGGGGCTCCCAGCGCGGTCAATGGCCAATTGGAGTTCTCGAGCGCGATCTGTAGCGGCGCAGCGAGCCACAGTGCAATCGTCATGGCGAGAAGGGTGAGGCGGGTCAGCGCATCCCACCTGGTCCAGGCCAGGGCGAGCACAACGGGGATGGCCAGGACCAGGTCGTAGACCATGACGTGGGGAGACGCCACGACCGCCGTAGCCAGCGCGACGACCCATCCGAAACGGACGCTGCCACTCCGTCTCGTGAACAGTGCGCGGATGGCGGGCACGCAGGCCAAGAGTCCTGTCAGGGTTGCGAGCAACTGCCACCAACGTCCGACGGATTGTGGTGCGAGACCAGTCAACAGAGCGGACACGCTGACTGCCTTCCACGCAAAGCCTTGCTGCACCGCGGAGGCGTAGTCGTCCGACCCGACCGTTGCAAGCCACGCCGAGAAGCCCTGGGGGCCCGCAACCAACAGCGAGACCACCACCAGCGCCAGTGCGGCCGCCGTGAAGCTGAAAAGTGCACGAAAGCGCCCGTAGACGAGCAGGAACACGGGTACGAGGAAGACCAGGTGCGGCTTGATGAGCCCGAGGGCGAGGACGATGCCAGCGGCAAAGTCTCGCTCACGGTCCAGCAGGTGCACACCAACGGCAAGGGCAAGGAGCACCAGAGTGGTGTCCTGCCCGACGAAAAGGACCTGAAGCACGGGGTAACAGGTCCAGATGACGATCGTCGTCACCCTCCAGTTTCTTGCGAAAACCCTTGGAACCCAAGGACGCAGGAGGCGAAGTGACAGCCACAGTGCCAATGCGGACACCGCGAACCAGACGATACATGCCATCCAGTACGGCAGCAGCGCGAAGGGTGTGAAGAGCACCGCCACGAACGGAGGCGATACGAACCATGAGGTCTTCGTGCTGCCGGTGGCGGCTGCCTGCATCGCTGCCTGTCTGCCCAGGTCGTACAGCGCCGGCCCCAGCCCCTCCACGACGAATCGTCCCGCGGACCAGCGGGCTGCGAAGTCCGGGAGCGGCAGCTGGTCGGGAACCGCGAACCAGGACGCCACGATCCCCGAGATGAACACTGTGGCGCTGACGATCGACCAGAAGCGAATGCGATTCGCGGTCAGACGGCGGTCCACCACTCGTGCAGCCTCAGCCCCCAACGTCCTCCAGCTCTGTTCGACGACCATGCTTCCGCTGCTCCCACACTCCACCGACCTGACGTGACATGCCATCATGTCCGACCAGGCCCGTCGTCTCGGCAAAACGGGAACATCAGGCCACGCGAGGCTTGGGGTGGCCGCGAGGATGACCGTCCTGGCGAGCGCACGGTGCCCCTCCGGGCCTCTGTTGTCTTGCCAGGGACTGGCCTGACCAGCCCGCAGCGCGCTTCGCGGAGTCGCATGGACACTGGCGCGACAGCCGTCGAGTACGGCTTGATGGTGGCGGCCCTGATCGCGATCGCGATCATTGTCGCCGTCACCTCGCTGGGCACCCACCTGATCGGCTTGTTCGACCGTGTCGCCACATCAGTCTGATCTGTCACGCTGCGCCCCGTTTGTCCGTACATCCGCCGCGGCCATCAGTCGGACTTCGGCCGGCGATGACACTTCAGCATTCGCCAGACAGACCTGGAGTCGCCTCGTACTGTCTCCCCTCGGAGGGCGACAGAGGGTGGCTCCCAAGGGAAGAGAAGGAAGGAACTTTCATGACCAAACTTGCCGCGAAGCTGCAGACGATGCGTCCCGAAGGGCGCCACCGCCGTCGAGTACGGCCTCATGGTGGCCCTGATCGCGATCGTGATCATCGTCGCCGTCACGTCCTGCTGGGCACGAACCTGAGCAACCTGTTCAACCAGTGCGCCACGTCAGTCTGATCTGTCACCCCATCATCCGATTTGTCCGTGCATCGCCACGGCCACCAGTCGGAGTTCGTCGGGGGAAGGTTGGATTTTCATCATTTGCCAGACAGATCTGGAGCCGCCTCGTACTGTCTCCCTTCGGAGGGCGACAGAGGGTGGCTCCCAAGAGCAAGACAAGGAAGAACTTTCATGACCAAACTTGCCGCGAAGCTGCAGACGATGCGTCCCGAGAAGGGCGCCACCGCTGTTGAGTACGGCCTCATGGTGGCCCTGATCGCGATCGTCATCATTGTCGCCGTCACGTTGCTGGGCAACAACCTCAGCGACCTCTTCAACAAGGTCGCCGGCTCCGTCTGAGTAGCGAGCTCCGGGTGCGCCCCTTGGGAAAGGGGCGCACCCGACAACATTCGTTTTGCACGATCATGGGGCGGGGAGGGTGAAGATGCGCAGTTTTGGCCTGCGTGCCTCTGTAGGTCGCGGTAATCGACGCGTGGACCGGGGAGCTGCAGCAGTCGAGCTCGCCATCGTCCTTCCCCTCGTGTTTCTCATCATCGCCGGCATCGTCGATTTCGGTCGAGTCTTCTTTACCCAAATCGAGCTGACCAACGCCGCGCGGGAAGGCGCGCGTGTTGCTGTGATCCCAGGGATGACAGCCGCGGGCGTGCAGGCCAGAGCGAGTGCGGCGGCCCCTGGAATCCCAGGCGTGACGGCGCCGGCCCCGGTCCTCTGTCTGACGACGGGTTCACCGGCGAAGCCACCGTCGCGGTGCGTGCACCGTTCACCTGGATGCTCCTTGATCCCGCCTTGAACTGGTCCAGGCGGGCAGTGTGCTGCCGACGGCGCTCTCCGCAACGGCGGTCGTGAGATGCGGATGAGACGGCACCGGAGCCGCTCAAGCCCCTCCGCCGCCGTGAGACCGGGGCTGTGGCCACCATCTTCGCCGTGCTCCTGTCCGCGGGGGTGGTCACGGGGATGCTGGCGCTCACCGTCGACGTGGGCGGCATACTCGTCGAGCGGCGGCAGCTCCAGAATGGAGCCGATGCCACTGCCGTGGCTCTGGCGCAGGCCTGCGCCACAAATACTCCTGCGTGCGCCGACACCTCTATGGCGCGTGGCGACCTGGAGTCGCTGGCCGGCAAAAACGCGACGGCGGGACTGCAGCAGCTTCTCCGACGGCCTCGCGCAGCTCAACCCGCGACCGGACGTCAGCGCGCCGAACGGCGTCTGCGGAAGCGGGACCGCCCTGCCCACCTGCAAGAGCGCAACCACTGGGGCGCCGATCGGCAACCTCAAGGACTGCCCGCCCCTGCCCAGCTGGGTGACCGACAAGTCCCTGCCCTACGTCGAGACCTACACCTTGACGAAGTCGACGCAGGCCAACAACACGATCTTGCCCAAGTTCTTCTCACAGGCCCTGGCCGGTGGATCGGGCCCCAACACTTCCGTCTCCGCCTGCGCTCGTGCCACCTGGGGCCCGGCTGCTCCATCGAGCAGCACGGTGATCGCGCTCACCATGTCGGAGTGCGACTGGCGAAGCCAGACCGGCTACACCGGGCCGGGGACGGGTACGTATCCGCCGGCACCGATCGGCACGCCGGGATACGACAACGACCCCGCGCAACCCTTGCTCCCCATGGCCGACGGCCTCCGAACAGGCCGTCTTCTCCAAAGGAAACGACACCACGTGCACGACCTCGGCTCCAGGTGGCACGGCGCCCGGGCGGCTTCGCCTGGTTGGACGCCATCTCCGCCGTCCAATTGCCTGGGCACCGTCGTGAACAACGGATGGATCCACGGCGACACCGGTAATGACGGTTGTGAGCAGGTGAACTCACGACCTACCTCGGTAACCGTCGTCTACATCCCGGTGTTCGACTGCATGATGAAGACATCCGGTCCCATCCTGGATCCACCGGGCTGCAACAGCGGCTCCGGAAACGGAACGTACTATCACATCTCTGGCTACGCGGGCTTCTACTTGTCTGGTTGGGCAGCTCACCAAGGGAAGCAAAGCGAGCATCGCCACTGGCAGAACGGACTGTGGCGGCTCCGGCGGCGCTGGCGGTCAAAGGTGCCTATTCGGGTGGTTCGTTCAGGACCTCGTGCCCGAGGGGGACATTGTCCCCGCAACTCCAGGCGATCCCAACTATGGGCTCACCGTCGTCAAGCCGGCTGGCTGATCAAAGAAGGCTTTGAACTAGATGAACCGACGTATTCTTGCCATTCTCGTTGCCGTCGTCCTGGCGGTCGGCGGAGCCGTGCTCGTCATCATGTACGCGAAGAGCGCCGACCAACGAGCGATCGCTGCAGCGCGCCAACCGCCGGTCTGGGTCACGCCAGCAGGTCGTTCCCGCAGGCACGACGCTCAAAGATGCCCAACGCACCAACCTCATCGCGCAGACCCAGGTGGCGGCGTCTGCCGTGCCCGCCGGGGCGCTGAAGACGATCGATGCCGACAACAACGCTCTGCTGGCCCTCTCTGACATCCAGCCGGGCGAGATCCTTCTCGCCGACCGGTTCGGGTCCACGCCGGTAGGTGCCAAAGCGATCGAAGTGCCCTCCGGCATGCTGGCGATGTCGGTCGAGCTGACCGACCCCGCCAGGGTGGGCAAGTTCGTGACGCCCGGTTCGCACATCGCGATCTACCAGTCCTACAAGATCAAGGACCTTCGCGACACTCCCGAAGCGAAGCTCATCAACGAGAACGACATCAACGGGACCAGCGTGCTGCTGCCCGACCTGCTCGTCATCGGCATGGGCGAGACGCCGCTTGGCCGCACCCGCCAAGAGCGACGGCAGGAGCCGGCGTCAGCAGACCCCGAGCTTCCTCGTGACCGTCGCCGTCTCGCCGACGACGCGCCGGTGCTGGTGCACGGCGTCAACAACCGCAGCTTTACGCCGGCTTGCGCGGCTCGGACGTGAAGATCGACAAGAACCAGCAGGTGTCCGACCTCACCTCCGTGGTGGGTGCGGCCATGACGATCCTCTGGGACCACAACCCCGGCGCGCTCGAGACGTATGCCTTCGCGCTGGGAAGCGGTGTCGAACAGATTCAGGCCGGCGCTCGCATCAGTCGAGCGCTCGGTGAGGATGCGAGCCACACCCTCGTCGTGATCGGGCCGGACATCCCGCTCGAGTCCGCATGTGAGCCTCGCGGAGCAGGAGAGAGTCGACCGCCCAGAGCCTCGGTGTGATCCTGCTGCGCCACCGTCTCGACGTCAACGCACTGGCACAGGCCCTTCGCAGTGGCGTTCGTGAAGTGGTCCAGGCCGACGACCTGCCGGCGCTGGCCGACGCCGTTCGTCGCAGTGCCGCCCTCACTGTCCAGCTCTCCGGTCACAACACGGCCGTCGCAGGTCGCGAAGGCAAGATCGTCACGATCTTCTCGGCCAAGGGTGGTGTCGGCAAGACGACACTGTCGACCAACCTGGCGGCCTACCTGGCATCCACCGGAGCGCGGACGTTGCTCGTCGACCTCGACCTCATGTTCGGCGACGTCGCCATCAGCCTGCAGCTCACACCCGCACAGCTCGGTGCGTGACCTCGTCGCCATGAGTGGCCACCTCGACGTGCAGGGCATCGCCTCCGTCATCACCACTCACGAGCGACAGCGGACTGGATGTCATCGCTGCACCGGCCGACCCCGCTGATGCGGACCGCATTCCCTCACACGTCGTCGTCGAGCTGCTGCGACTGGCGCGAACGGAATACGACTACGTTCTCGTCGACACGCCGCCCTCCTTCACTGAGCACGTGCTCGCAGCCTTCGACCTGAGCGATCTCATCGTTCTGATTGCCACGCTGGACATACCGGCGATCAAGAACCTGCGCATCGCCATCAACACGCTCGACACGCTAGGCGAAGCCAAGGATGCCCGATGCATCGTCCTCAACCGAGCCGACACCAAGGTCGGCCTCAAGCCCGACGACGTGGAGTCGGCGCTCAAGGAGCCGATCGCGGCGAGCGTACCGAACAGTCTGAGCGTGCCCTCTTCGATCAACCGAGGGGTGCCCATCGTCCTCGACGACGCCCGTGGGGTGGTGGCGGCGGCAATCCGGGAGCTCGCTGACATCCAGATCCGCCAGCGTTTCGGAGAGAGCCTGCCCAATGGTGCCAAGCGAAACTTCGGCCTGTTGAGGAGCAAGAGATGAGCAACCTGGCCGACCGGTTGGAGCAGGCGCGTCAGCAGACCTCGCCCAGCCAGACCCCCGTCTGGTCCGCAACGGCTCCGACTCCGGGGGCGCCGGCCGGCGAAGGACCGACCCCTTCGCCAATGTCAAGGAACGGGTGCACCAGGCGCTCCTCGAGTCCCTCGGTCCGCGCCTCTACGACCCGCACCTTTCGGAGCAGGAGCTCGCCGGTCAGGTGCGCGCCACCCTGCAGCAGGTGATCGAGGCAGAGCAGACACCGCTGTCGCATGGAGACCGGTCGAAGATCGCCCAAGACGTCTCTGACGACATCTTGGGACACGGCCCACTGGAGCCCTACCTCCGCGACCCCGAAGTCACCGAGATCATGGTCAACGGCGCCGAGAGCGTCTTCATCGAACGTGACGGCCGGATCTTCCCGGTCGAGGCTCGCTTCACGGACGAGGCTCACCTCCGCCGCACCATCGACAAGATCGTCTCCCGGGTCGGTCGCCGTGTGGACGAGTCCAGCCCACTCGTCGACGCACGCCTCCCCGACGGGTCCCGCGTGAACGCAGTCGTCGCCCCGATAGCGCTCGACGGGGCCATCCTGACCATTCGCAAGTTCGCCGCGGATCCGTTCACAGACCGCGACCTGATCAGTTTCGGCACGATGTCGGCGCAAGTCCGCGACTTCCTGAGGGCGTGCGTCCTCGGGCGTCGCAACATCATCATCTCCGGCGGCACGGGTTCGGGCAAGACGACGTCGCTCAACGTCCTGAGCTCATTCCTTGCCCACGACGAACGCATCGTGACCATCGAGGACGCGGCCGAGCTGCAGCTGCGGCAGGAGCACGTGCTGCGGCTCGAAGCCAGGCCGGCCAACATCGAGGGTCGGGGCGCGATCTCCATTCGCGAGCTCGTGCGCAACGCGCTCCGCATGCGCCCGGACCGCATCATCGTCGGCGAGGTCCGTGACGGGGCGGCGCTCGACATGCTCCAAGCCATGAACACGGGCCACGATGGATCGATCACGACGGTGCACGCCAACAGCCCACGTGACAGCTTGTCTCGCCTGGAGACGATGGTGCTGATGGCCGGCATCGAGCTACCCGTGCGCGCCATTCGGGAGCAAGTCTCTGGCGCCATCGATTTGATCATCCAACAGTCCCGACTCAAGGACGGCTCGCGACGCATCGTCGCCGTCACCGAGGTCGTCGGAATGGAGTCCGACATCATCACGCTCCAGGACATCTACACCTTCGACTACTCGGCCGGACGCGATGATCTGGGACGCTTCCGAGGTGGGCTGGTGCCGACCGGAATCCGGCCCAAGTTCTCGCAGGACTTGGCCGACGTGGGCGTCGAGCTTGCCGAACTCGTTCTTCGCCCGGACACACCTGTGAGCCTCGCGCGCGTGCGGGTCGGCATGGCCCTCTTCCTCGGCGCCATCGTGCTCGCCCTGTTCCCTCAACCGGCCCAGGCAGCAGATCCGGTGACGATCGGAGTAAGCGACGTCGCGGCCAACCAGAGCGCATTCACCGGCGTCCTCACTCTGCGCAGCAAGGCCGTGACGCTCGTCGATGCCGCGTCTCTCGAGGCCACGATCGACGGAAAGAGTGTGCCGATCACGATCAAGCAGGCTCCCAAGCGCGAGCGCCGGGCCATGCTCGTGATCGACACCAGCGGCTCCATGGGGAGCGCGGGGATGCAGACCGTGCGCACCGCGACGGCTCAGTACCTCAAGTCCGTGCCCTCGGACGTGCTGGTGGGAGTGGCCACCTTTGCGGACACGGCGGGCGTCGACCTCGCTCCCACTGGTGACCGCGCGGCCGTCCAGCGCGTCGTCGACGGCTTGGCTGCTCGCGGCAACACCAGCCTCTACGCGGGCGTGGCAGAGCGCCGTGAAGGTCATGGGGAAGAAGGGCGATCGAAGCATCGTCCTGCTCAGTGACGGGGCTGACACCGTTGCCCAGGACAAGGACGCCGCCCTGGCCAAGACCGCCGCGGCATTGAAGGCCGCCGGTGTGCGCACCGACGTCGTGCAGTTCAAGACCACCGACCCGGATGCGGTCTCAGCCCTCCGCGCTTTCACCAAGGCGAACGGTGGTTCGCTCGTCGCCTGCAGCGGACACTGCTGCGGTGACAGCGGCTTTCGAGCAGTCCGCCAAGGCGCTGGACTCGCAGGTGCAGTTCACCGTCACCCCAGACGCCCGGCTCAGCGGCGCTCACCAGCTTGCGATCTCCGGGAGAGCCGGAGCAACAAACTTCGCCTTCAACCGCGCCGTGAACGTCACGCGTTGCCGCTCCCGCGGCTCCTACCGCGACGCAGGCCCCGGCCACCGCCGCTGCGGCGTCGGCGCCAGCCCGCCCACTCCCTGCTGAAGAGCTGCAACCTTGGCTGATCTGGGTCGCCGCCGCTCTCGTGGCGCTGGCGCTCTTCACCATCGCGGCAACCATGATGATTCCCACCCTCCAGACCCGTCGGGAGCTGAGGGTGGCCTCGATCGAGGGCTACGTGGCCGGCAGCCGCCGGCTCACGTGCCGAACGCCAGCCCGGTCGACGCCCATCACCGAGCAGCTCGTCGCCTTCGGAGACCAGGTGATGAAGGGCCGCCGGTCCACCAAGGGGACGATGGCGCTCATCGAGCGAGCCGACCTTCCGCTTCCGTGCGGGTGAGTGGTTCCTACTGCAGGCGGTCGCCGCGGTCGTCGGTGTCGCCATCGCCTTCGTGCTCACCGCAACGCCTCGGGTCTGGCGCTCTTTATCGCGGCTACCCTGGGCGGAGTGGGTGGCTTCCTCTTGCCGCGCTGATCCTGCGGGTCCTGGCCAAGCGCAGAGCCAAGAAGTTCGAGAGAGTCCTGCCCGGACGTTCTCCTGCTCGTCGCGACCAGCCTGCGTAGCGGCTTCGGCCTTCCCCAGGCGCTCGATGCGGTGGCCCGCGACGCGGCCGAGCCGGCAGCGAAGGAGTTCTCGCGTGCCCTGGCAGAGACGCGGATCGGCACCGACGTCTCCGACGCCCTCGAGCACGTAGCCGATCGCATGGACAGCGTCGCCATGGCGTGGACCGTCATGGCGATCCGCATCCAGCGAGACGTCGGCGGCAACCTCGCCGACACCCTGACACACCACGTCGAAGACACTGCGGGAGCGAGAGTCGCTGCGCCGGCTCGTCTCGACGCTGTCAGCCGAAGGTCGGCTCTCGGCATACATCCTCATCGCCCTGCCCATCTGCATGTTCTTCTACATGACGGTCGTCAACTACGAATACGTCAGCCTGCTCTGGACCCGGCCCATCGGGCTCGTCGATGCTCCTGGGTGCAATGGTCATGATGCTCATCGGCATCTTCTGGATGCGCAGAGTCGTGAAGATCGAGGTGTGAACTGATGGCAGCCATCTACATCGGCGCTGGACTCATTGCGATCGGCCTCGTGGCGGCGGTGCTCGTGCTGTTCGACTCCTCGAGCGGTCCGACCGGGGTCGCCAGGTCGCTCCTGCTGATCGACCAGTCCGTCGGCGCGAGGTCGGTCGTGCGAACTGAGCTGCCCGCCAGCGACCGGCTGATCGCTCCGCTGCTCAACAGGACCAGACGCCTGGCCTACGCCCTGTCCCCCAAGGACGCCGGCGACCGCCTGGCGCGGGGACTGGATCGTGCGGGCAACCCGCCCCCGTGGACCGTGGAACGGCTCATGGGCGTCAAGGGCGCGGCCCTGATCCTCGGGGTGCTCCTCGGCCTTCTTTTCGGCGGGCTCTCCCTCCGCGGCATCTTCTACGCCGCAGTACTCGGCGCTGGCTTGTTCTTCCTGCCCGACCTGTTGCTCCACAACACCGCCCTGCATCGACAGGACGAGACGGCGAGAGGGCTCGCCGAGGCGCTCGACATGCTCACCGTATGCGTGGAGGCCGGACAGGGCTTCGACGCAGCCCTCGTCCAGGTGTCGCGAAACATCCAAGGGCCCATCGCGGGCGAGTTCGCCCGCGTGCTTTCGGAGATCCAGATCGGCAAGTCACGCGGCGAGGCCTTTGCGGCGCTGGGTGACCGCATCGCGACCCCCGAGGTGCGCAACTTCACCACGGCACTCGTGCAGGCGGACCGGCTCGGCCTCCCGATCGGAGCGGTGCTGCGGGAGCAGACCGCCTCCTTCCGACTCGAGCGCAAGCAGAAGGCCGAGGAGCGCGCCCAGAAGGTGACGGTCAAGATCCTCTTCCCGATGCTCTTGTGCATCTTCCCGGCACTCATCATCGTCATCATCGGTCCTGGCGCCATCCGGATGGTCGAGGCCTTCACCGGGGGGAGCCTCTGATGGCCCTGTCGCGGCCCACGGAGCCGCTTCGGGGCGGCTGAGCAGACGGGTCGCTTCGTTGTTGGGTCACGGTCATCGAGCCAGCTCGCAAAGAGCAGCTCGTGACGGCCTCGCCTCGCCGTCCGTGGCGCGCTGGCAGGTGGACCAACCCCTGATTCGCTGCCGCACAAACGGTGCGGCTCGACTGCCGACGCGGACGGCATACCTCGAGGGTGGCAGGGAAGCTCAGGCGGTGACGGCGGCGGGGTCGTCGACACGCGAGGCGAGGGCGTCGAGCAGCGCGGAGAGCTCGGCGCTGCGGTCCTCACCCACGGTGAGCTCACCGTCCGGCGTGACGTCCTTAGTGAAGACGAGGCCGGTCGACCCGACGACGTCGGCCTTGACGTGACCGAGCACCTTGGCGAGGTCCGCGGTCGCGTCGCCGGCGCCGGTCCAGCCGTAGCCGACGAGCGCGACGGGCTTGCGGTCCCACTCGGCGAAGAGGTAGTCGATGGCGTTCTTGATGGGCGCCGGGAAGCTGCGGTTGTACTGCGGCGTGACGACGACGACGGCGTCCGACTCGAAGACGGTGGACGCCCAGGCCTTGGTGTGCGGCTTGGCGTAGTTGCCGTTCTTCGGCATGTCCTCCTCGTCGAAGAAGGGCAGCGTGGACAGGTCGACGAGCTCGACCTTCCACTCCGAGGAGGGCGCCTGCGCGGCGACCCACGCGGCGACCTTCGGGCCGATGCGGCCGGGACGGGTGCTGGACACGACGATACGTAGTTGCTTCACGTTTCAACTAACTGTCGGTCGAGCCAGTCATTCCCGAGTCCGGGGCCTCCCGGTGTGAGCCGCGCCACCTCGTCCCTCGTGCTGCCGTCCTCGACCGCGACCGGCGCGCCGGTAGTGTGACGCTCCGCAGCAGTCCCCACGTCAAGGAGAGAACCATCGTGAGCGAGGGCACCGAAGCGGCCAGCTATGCCGAGCGGCTGCGCGCCAAGCAAGACGTCTGGTGGAAGCGGATCATCCCGGTCCAGCGGCCCTACCGCCTCAACATCAAGCGCCAGCACCTCGGACGCGCGCTCGACATCGGCTGCGGCATCGGGCGCAACATGGAGGCCCTCAGTGCCGACTCGATCGGGGTCGACCACAACCCGCAGTCGGTGGAGCTCGCCAAGCGCGCCGGTATGAACGCGATGACCGTCGATGAGTTCCTGGCCAGCGATGAGGCCAAGCCCGAGTCGTTCGACGGCTTCCTCATCGCCCACGTCCTCGAGCACATGGACGAGGACCAGGGCCGCGAGCTGCTGCGCTCGTACCTGCCCTACCTGCGGCCGCGGTGGCTCGGTCTTCATCGTGTGCCCGCAGGAGGTCGGCTACCGCAGCGACCCGACGCACGTGCGGTTCACGACCGGGAGGACATCGAGCGCGTATGCCGTGAGGTCGGCCTCACGCCGCAGCGCTCCTACACGCTTCCCCTTCCCGCGGGCCGTCGGGAAGGTCTTCATCTACAACGAGTTCTGCGTCAAGGCGACGCTCGAGGGCGCTCCCGCCTGACCTCGCTCGTCGAGTGCGCCGCTCGGGGATCGCCTGCCGACGAGGCATGTCGGGTGCCGGGCTCTCCGCGGCGGTTCTCGTGTCGCGTCGGTGTTCCTGGTGGGTGGGCGGCTTACTGGCTCTTCGCCGTCCACGAACCGTTGGCGGTGATGACGATGACGCTCGGACCATCGCTGATCGGGACGACACCTTGGTACTTGCCGATCTCGTTGACGAGCAGGTCGGGAATGTCGCCATCCGATTTGACTGCGAAGTTCCCTGTGCCGGAGTGGGTGAAGCGCCAGTCCTTGGCGGGCAGCTCGTACAGCATCACGTGGTCACCCTTGCCGGATGAGCTGTCCTTCATCTTCGGGGCCTGGCTCACAGGCTTCACCTGGATCGTCCATGAGCCGTCAGCGCCGATCTTGAGCTTCGTCGGGGGCTCGCCAAAGGTTCGCGGCGATGAAAGTGGTGCCGCTGTAGTTGCCGATGTCGTTGACAAGCAGGTCGACGTCCTGGTTTCCGTTGTCGAGCGAGTTGATGGTGAAGTTGCCGGACCCCTTGTGTGTCGCGGTCGAGCGTCGCACCAGTCAGCCCAGCGGGCAGTTTGATCACCGCTGCGCTGCTGCCCGACTTCTTGAGCGGCGCGAACTTCCCGTACTTCGAGTCATAGTCACCGGCGTACTCGTTCGCGGGTTGAGAGGGCGCCGGCTCGGACTCGGAGACATCGGCTGCTGGCGCCTTCCCGGCCGTCGAATCGGTCGCCGCGCTTGCCCCGCAGCCGGCGGTGCCGGCGACCATCATGACCGCGATGACGGTGAAGCTCAAGAGGCGTCTGGGTGTGGGCCACAATCGGGCCACGTCACCGAAACTGCAGCCGACGTTGCTCGTCGCTGGAGTTGGGCAGCGAAGCTGCTTGTTGGGCATTCAGGCGCTTGCAAGGAAGAACTCATGACTATCCCCCGGTTGTTGTCCGCTTCTGACTGGGCAACTTCCGATTGTGCACCCTTTTCGGCACGATCGTCACAAAACGGATAAAAACCCGAAGCGCCTTCAAGGGTGCATCGATCGACGCGCTCGGGTCAGTCGACGACGTTCGGTGGAGATCTTGGCCCAGGCGACCGCGAGCCGGCAGGAGAGCGATGCCGCTCATGGCGCCAAGACGGCTACACCCCGCAGTACCGCTTACGCTCTGCTCACCTCGAGGCGCGATGCGAGAACTGGCGTGCACTGGGCGACGGCCCATCGAAGGAATGTCAGCCTGGTGTAGCGCGCCGAAAAGCGTTTGTTCAGAGGGCAGTCACTGCTTGTGGCGCGGCTTGCGCGACGGGCCGTGGTCGGCCGGGCTGAGCTCGATGAGCTGGCCCGAGATCCGCGTGCCGCGCAGACGCTCGAAGGTGCCGGGAGGCAGATCTGCCGGCAGCTCGACGATCGAGTGGTCCGCCCGGATGTCGATGTGCCCGAAGTCCTGCCGACCCAGACCACCTTCGTTGGCGATGGCGCCGACGATCTGGCGCGGCTCGACCTTGTGCCGCTTCCCCACCGCGATCCGGTAAGGCGCCAAGGGCCCACTCGCACCTCCGCGGCTGCCACCCCGGGCCCCGCGATCGCGAGGATCCGCACGTTCGGCTCGGCCGCGGTGATCATCACGGCTCTGACGGTCGTCGCGCCGCGGCCGGCCGTCCCGGTCCCACGAGCGGTCGCCACCGCGGTCGTTGCGCCGGTCGCCGCGATCACCACCGTCGCTGCTCGACCACTCGTCACGGTCGCGATGGCGCACCGGGCGCTCCGGCTCGGGCGCGAGCAGCATCGGCTCGTCTCCCTGCAGCACGACCGCCAGCGCCGCCGCGACGTCGCCCTCGGGCACGTTGTGCTCCTCGACGTAGTGGGCCACGACCTGACGGAAGAGGTCCACCCCTTCACTGGAGAGGGCGGCGGTGATGGCGTCGTCGAAGCGGGTCAGGCGGGTGGCGTTGATGTCTTCGACACTCGGCAGGCTCATCTGCGTGAGCGACTGACGCGTTGCCTTCTCGATCGCCCTGAGCAGATGGCGCTCTCGGGGCGTGACGAAGGAGATCGCGTCACCGCTGCGCCCGGCGCGTCCGGTGCGTCCGATGCGGTGGACGTAGGACTCCGTGTCGGTGGGGATGTCGTAGTTGACGACGTGGCTGATCCGCTCGACATCGAGGCCGCGAGCCGCGACGTCGGTGGCCACGAGGATGTCGAGCTTGCCCGACTTCAGCTGGTCGACGGTGCGCTCACGCTGGTTCTGGGCGATGTCGCCGTTGATCGCCATGGCCGAGAAGCCACGCGCCCGCAGCTTCTCCGCGAGCGTCTCGGTCTCGTTCTTGGTGCGGACGAAGACGATCATCCCCTCGAAGTTCTCGACCTCGAGGATGCGGGTCAGTGCGTCGACCTTCTGGGGTAGGACACCATGAGGTAGCGCTGGGTGATGTCGGGAGCGGTCGACGTCGTGGTCTTGACCGTGACCTCGATCGGATCGGTGAGGTACTTCTTCGAGATGCGGCGGATCTGCGAGGGCATCGTCGCGGAGAAGAGCGCGACGTGCTTGTCGTCCGGGGTGTCGGCGAGAATCGTCTCGACGTCCTCGGCGAAGCCCATCTTGAGCATCTCGTCGGCCTCGTCGAGCACGAGGAAGCGCAGCTCGCCGAGGTCGAGGGTGCCCTTCTCCAGATGGTCCATGATGCGCCCGGGCGTGCCGACGACGATGTGCACCCCACGGCGCAGGGCGCTCAGCTGGACGCCGTAGGCCTGGCCACCGTAGACCGGCAGCACGCGCACGCCCGGGAAGCTTGGCGGCATACCGCTCGAAGGCCTCGCACACCTGCAGGGCCAGCTCACGCGTGGGCGCGAGGACGAGCGCCTGAGGAGCCTTCTGGCGCAGGTCGAGCCGGCTGAGGATCGGCAGGGCGAAGGCCGCGGTCTTGCCGGTGCCGGTCTGGGCGAGGCCCACCACGTGTCGACCGGCGAGCAGCGCCGGGATGGTCGCCTCCTGGATCGGCGAAGGGTGCTCGTAGCCGATCTCCTTGATGCCCTTGAGGACCCGCTCGTCGAGCCCCAGATCGGCGAAGGTGGTCTGCTCCGGCTCCTCGGAGATCACGGTGTTGTCGCTCACGTCACGACCGTAGCGGGGCGCAGCCCGCCACCGCGACCGGCGACGGGCCGGCATGACGCTGCACCGTCGCCCGCCTCACCCCGAGAGCGAGGCGGGCGGCAGGCATACGGCAGCGGAGCGAGGAGGTCGGCGTGACGGCTCAGTCCGAGGAGTCCCTACCCATGCCCGACTTGATGAGGTCCATGACCGAGCTGTCGGCGAGGGTCGTCACGTCGCCGACCTCGCGGCCCTCGGCCACGTCGCGAAGCAGCCGGCGCATGATCTTGCCCGAGCGTGTCTTGGGCAGCTCGCTGACGATCATGATCGAGCGCGGCTTGGCGATCGGGCCGATCTCCTTGGCCACGTGGGCCCGCAGCTCCTGGACGAGCTCCTTGCCCTCGCCCTCCTCGTCGGCCTCGGCGACGGCGTCCTGGCGCAGGATGACGAAGGCGCACACGGCCTGGCCGGTGGTGTCGTCGGAGGCACCGACGACGGCAGCCTCGGCGACCTTCGGGTGAGACACGAGCGCCGACTCGATCTCGGCGGTGGAGAGGCGGTGGCCCGAGACGTTCATGACGTCGTCGACCCGGCCGAGCAGCCAGATGTTGCCGTTGGCGTCGTACTTCGCCCCGTCACCGGCGAAGTAGTACTTCTCGCCGAACCGCGACCAGTAGGTCTCCTTGTAGCGCTCCGGGTCGCCCCAGATGCCGCGCAGCATCGCCGGCCACGGCTTGGTCAGCACGAGGTAGCCCACCTGCTCGGGCGTCGTGAACGGCTCGCCCGCGTCGTCGAGGATCTCCGCGCTGATGCCGGGGATCGGCCTCTGCGCGGAGCCGGGCTCGAGCGTCGTGACGCCGGGCAGCGGGCTGATCATGATCGCGCCGGTCTCGGTCTGCCACCACGTGTCGACGATCGGGGCGCGGCCCCCGCCGATGTGCTTGTGATACCAGAGCCAGGCCTCGGGGTTGATCGGCTCGCCGACGGAGCCGAGCAGGCGCAGCGAGCTCATGTCGAACTTCGCCGGGATGTCCGCGCCCCACTTCATGAAGGTGCGCACCGCGGTCGGCGCGGTGTAGAGGATCGTGACCTTGTAGTCCTGGATGATCTCCCACCAGCGGCCCTGGTGCGGGGTGTCGGGTGTGCCTTCGTACATCACCTGCGTGACGCCGTTGGTGAGCGGCCCGTAGACGATGTACGAGTGGCCGGTGACCCAGCCGATGTCGGCCGTGCACCAGTAGACGTCGGTGTCGCGGTGGACGTCGTGCACGATCGCGTTGGTGTAGGCGACCTGGGTGAGGAAGCCGCCCGGTCGTGTGGAAGATGCCCTTCGGCTTCCCGGTCGTGCCGGACGTGTAGAGGATGAAGAGCGGGTGCTCCGCCTCGAACGCCTGCGCCTCGTGCGTCGGAGCGGCCTTCTCCAGAGCCTCGTGCCACCACACGTCGCGATCACCCCACGCGATGTCCTGGCCGGTGCGCCGCACGACGAGGACGTGCTCGACCGACGTGTCGTCGTGGTCGAGGGCGGCGTCGACCGCCGGCTTGAGGGCAGAGGGTGCGCCGCGACGGTACCCACCGTCAGAGGTGATGACGACCTTCGCCTGCGCGTCGTCGATGCGTGAGTGCAGGGCCTCGGCCGAGAAGCCGCCGAAGACCACGGAGTGCGGCGCGCCGAGCCGCGCGCAGGCGAGCATGGCGACGGCGGCCTCGGGGATCATCGGCAGGTAGATCGCGACCGTGTCACCCTTGCCGACGCCGAGGTCGGCGAGCGCGTTCGCCGCTCGCTGCACCTCGGCGTGCAGGTCCGAGTAGGTGATGTCGCGGGTGTCGCCCTCGGGCTCGCCGACGAAGTGGATCGCGACCTTGTCGCCGCGCCCGGCCTCCACGTGCCGGTCGACGGCGTTGACGCAGGCGTTGAGCTCGCCGTCGGCGAACCACCTGGCGAAGGGCGGGTTGCTCCAGTCGAGCGACTCGGTGAAGGGCTTGCTCCACGTGAGGTACGTCCGGGCCTGCTCGGACCAGAAGCCCTCGTGGTCGGCTGCCGCCCTCTCGTAGAGGTCCGCCGTGCCGTTCGCCGAGGCGGCGAAGTCCGGCTGCGGCGGGAAGGTCAGTCCCTCGTGGACGAGGTTGTCGAGCGTCTCTTCGCTCACGGTGTTTCACCTTTCGCATCGACGATGGTGCGGTGGTTTCGTCTGGCCCGGCCGGATGGGAAGGCGCCCACGACGTCCCCGACAACTCAAACGCAGGCTAGTTCGCCCTTCAAGGGGGTAGTGGCGCAGGTCTCGTCGCTACCGGCGAGTAGCAAGTCGAGCGGTCCGGCTCCGCCGACGAGCGGTCTCCCTCAGACTGTCGAGTGGCCTCGTCGTCACAGCGGTGCTCTGAGCAGCTCATGCCCATCACGGCCCGCACCGTCACGAGCGTTCGATCGGCCACCACGGCGGGGCCTTCCTTGCCTCCGTGTCGGAGCGGCGGCATACGCGCTCCTACGCTGGTCCGGTGCCCGACGCCACGCCCAGCCAGTCCGCCGTGCTCCAGCAGCTGTCCGCGCTGGCGGGCCTGCCCGGCGTCACCGAGGCAGCCGACGCGGCACGCGAGGCGGGCACGCGGCTGCGCTTCCACGAGGCACTCCGCCGGCGGATCCCGGAGGCGGCAGCGGAGTCGCGGGTCCGGGGAGCGCGCGCGAGTGCCGCACTCGACGGGGCCGACCTGCCCGTCGACCTCGTGCGACAGCTCATGAGCGGCACCCGTCCCTGGCCCGACGAGCTCGACCCAGGGGTCGCCACCCTCAAGGGCGCCGTGGGGGCCACTGCCGAGACGGAGCGCGTCGTCAGCCTCATGCGCACGGCTCCGCTACAGGCCCTCGCGCGTCTGCACGTGGCCGCGGCGGCGCCGCTCGCCGGAGCGGGCTCGCAGGGAGGAGCCGACGTGCAGGGCCTCGGGAGGCCACGTGTCGGCGACGAGACCTGTGCGGAGTTCGTCGACCTCGGCCCTGCGCCAGTCGGCAGCCGCCGTCGCTGGGCGGCTCGCGGCGCTGTCAGAGCTGGTGCTCGCCGCCGCCTCCACCGCCAATCGCCTTCCCGCAGCGCTGATCTCGTCGATCGTGCACGCAGAGATCGTGTCCACGCGCCCGTTCGCCCACGGCAACGGCCTCGTCGCACGGGCGATGGAGCGCGTGCTCGTGCAGGTGCTCGGACTCGACCCCACCGGCGTCGCCGTGCCGGAGGCCGGCCACCTTGCGAACGGCGGCCCTGCCTACCTCGGCGCCCTCACGGCATACGCGGGGGGGACGGCCGCGGGCGTGGGCCTGTGGTTGACCCAGGCAGGCCAGGCGCTCACCCGGGGAGTCGCGGAGGGGGAGCGGATCAGTGACGCCGTGCGTGCCGGCCGGCTCGGCTAGCAGGCCGCGACCATGGGCGGTGTCCACCATGCTGGACACTTTCTCGAGGGTCCGCCGAGTGGAGGCCACTGGGGGCTGTCGCCACGCCGAGAAGGTGCTGTAGAACGGGAGACAGGAACCACATCGCCGAGAGGCGTAGGGACGGATTCCCAGCACGGCAGAAGTCCCGAGAAGCACCGAGTACCCACGCGAGAGCAGTTCCCTTGGAACAGTCCACCCCCGGGCACAACACCCGGGGCGACACGTCGAGAATGCACGCTTGGTAGCTCGATGTTCTCAGGAGGCCCGCAGGACGATGTCCTTCGGGCCTCCACCTTTGGGGCCGGCCGCCGGACGCGAGTGATTTCCAGATATCTGGCGTGTCGTGGGACTACGGCTTGCATTCCGGCACAGCCGGGTCAAGGATTGATGTGCGCTCCCCTGCGGGGTCGAGCGCAGCGCGAACTGGCACCTCCCCCCGGCGCCGGCTCGTGACAGGTGGCCTCCGTCTCCCCCCTGACGGAGGCCACCGTATGCAGTGGACGGCGTGGCCTCGAATCCACAGCCCCCTGGGCCGGTCGTCGGGTTGTCCACCGACTGCCGTATGCCGGTGTGCTTGGCGGGTCGGCTGGGCGACGGTTGCGTCATGGGACACGTCATCGCATTCGTGCCTGCCTCGGGTGGGGTCGGCGCCACCACGCTCGCTGCCGCCGCTGCCGTGCGGGCGGCCTCGGCCGGTCGGACAGCCGTCATCATCGACCTCGACCGTCTGGCCGGACGCCTCGACGTCGTCCTCGGGCGTCGAACAAGAGCCGGGCTGGAGGTGGTCGGATCTCGTCGACGTCGCCGGTGTCGTCGACGGCGTGAGCCTGCTCGCCGAGCTGCCGTCGACGGCCGGCGCGTCGGTGCTCGCCTTCGATGGTGGCCTTGGGGTCGGCGGCGGCGGTGGCGCGGAGGGCGGAGCCAGCGGTGGCGCGGAGGGCGATCGGCTCTCGGAGCCGGACGCCTGGCTGGAGCGGGCCTGCGACGTCGTCACCGGGCTGCGAGACGCGGTCGACGTCCTCGTGCTCGACTGTCCCCGCGACGAGCGGGTGCTGGCGGCGCTGGCCGACCAGATCGACGTCGTGGTGGTCATGATGGGCGCGGCGGTCGCACAGGTGGCCGCCGCTGCTGCTGTCCTGCCTCTGCTGCGCGAGGTGCTCGACGGCGTGCGGTTGGGCGGTTGCGGTGCTCGGCGTGGCGCCGAGCACCGGGAGACGGCCGGGGGAGGGATGGGTCGATCGGGCGCGCTGTCGCTCACTGCGTCCTCCGGGCCGTTCAGCCGCGACCGTCCCGCCCGTGGAGCCGTGGGTCGTGCTGCGCGGCCATCGAGTCGAGGAGGACCTGCACGACCTCGTGATGGATCACCTCGACGTGCCGGTGATCGGCGCCGTGGGCGACGACCGGCGGCTGGTGGCCGATCTGACCGCTGGCCGCGCCCCGGGGGCGGCCGCACGCGGCCCCGTCGTCGAGATGGCCGACCGACTGCTCCTGCGCCTCGTGTCCCTTCTGGACGCAGCATGAGCCTGAGCCCGGCGGTGTGGCAACGCGTTCGCGACGGTGTCTCGCCCGATGCCGACGTCGTCTCGGCGGTCGCGCGTCAGGAGGTCGGTGCGCTGGGTGCCCGACGCGTCGAGGCCTCCGCACGATCGATCGCCTCGCGGGTCCTGGGAGCCGGCGTGCTCGATCCGCTCCTCGCGGAAGCGGACGTGACCGACGTCGCCGTCAATGGTGACGGTCGCGTCTGGGTCGACCGCGGCAACGGCATGGAGTGGTCAGGGGAACGACTCAGCGCTGACGACGCGAGGCAGCTGGCGGTGAGGTTGGCCGGCGCGGCGGGTCGGCGCCTGGACGAGGCGAGTCCGTGGGTCGACGGGCAGCTGCCGTCCGGTGCGCGCCTGCATGCCATCCTGCCCCCGCTCGTGGCCGAAGGACCGCACATCACCATCCGGGTGCCGCCACGAGCGCGGACCTCCCTGGGCGAGCTGTGCGACCGAGGGATGTTCCCTGCCGCGTGGCTGACCGTGCTGCAGGCCATGGTGCGGCGGCGGTGCGCGTTCCTCGTCTCGGGCGGCACCGGCGCCGGCAAGACGACGCTGCTGGCCGCGCTGCTCGGTTGCGCTGAGCCTGCCGACCGGCTGCTGCTCGTCGAGGATGTGCGAGAGCTTGCCATCGACCACCCGCACGTCGTCCGGCTCGAGGCTCGCCCGGCCAACGTCGAGGGGGCGGGAGAGGTGACACTGACGACGCTGGTGCGTCAGTCACTGCGCATGCGTCCTGACCGGCTCGTCGTCGGGGAGGTGCGTGGAGCAGAGGTGCGTGAACTGCTCGCGGCTCTCAACACCGGGCATGAGGGCGGCTGCGGCACGATCCACGCCAACGCGCCGGCCGACGTGCTGGCACGTCTGGAGGCCCTGGGGGCGCTCGCAGGCCTTGGGCCGGAGGCAGTTCGCGCGCAGGCGGTGGCCGCGCTCGACCTCGTGCTGCACGTCGTGCGTGACGGGCCGGCGCGTCGCCTCAGCTCGATCGCCGCCGTCCTGCGACGGCCGGGCGGACCGATCGTCACGCCCGCCCTCGACTGGGCCGGTGGAGCGGCGGTGCCCGTGACCGGTGCCGCATGGCCGGCTCTGGCGGCGCGGCTCCATCTCACGCTCCAGCCCGGACGTGAGTCGCCTGACGCCTCTCAGGCTCCGACGACTGGTGCCGTGCCGTGACCTCGGCCATGGGCGGCGCTGCGGTCACAGGGGCGAACGTGGCCGAGGCATCGGGCGAGGCGCTGATCGAAGCTCTGACCGAAACTCTGACCGGGGCTGCGACCCAGAGTCTGGCCAGGCCTCTGACCGGCGCCTCTGACCGTGCCTCTGACCGGGGCCGGAGAGTGGTTGGGATCGGTCGTGGCGGGCTTGCCGGCTATCGCCACCCCGGCTGCTGTGCTCAGCGTGCTCGTTGTGGCCACGGTCCTGACGTGGCCGGGCCGGAGGCCGCTCGACGGCGTCCTTCACGGGCCACCGGGTAGGACCGGTCGGGTGGGAGTCGACCACGACTGGCGGGGAGCTCATCAGGCCGATTCTGCGGGATCGACTGTGTGGCGACAGGATCCAGTAGTCCTCTACCGCCGGTGGCGCTTTCGGCATGACCGTGTCCGGTTGCTTGAGGGCGTCTTGGTGCTGCTGGACTCGATGGCTCCCGCCTTGGCGATGGGGCTACCTCCGTCGCGCGCCCTCGTGCTGGCGGCAGGTGCCTCGACGACCGGCGATGAGAGCGACTCGGCCTCCTCAACGTCCCGCCGGGGCTTCAGCAGCAGGAAGGACGTCTCCGACCTGGAGCGACTTGCCGGCGCGCTCACGGCGGCGGCGGAGCGCGGCGCGCCGCTTGCACCGGTGTGGCACGACTGGGGACGGCAGACCCGCTCCCGCGAGATCTCCTTCGTGGCGTCGGCCTGGGCGCTCTCCGAGCGGCACGGCGCCCCTCTCGCAGTCGCAGTGGAGCGGGCTGCCGCAGGGCTGCGCGAGGCTCGGGCTCGACAGCGCAAGGTAGCCGTGGCGGTCGCCGGTCCTCGGGCCACGGTGACGGTGCTGACAGTCCTTCCCCTCACGGGTCCCCTGTTCGGCCTGGCCTGCGGTGTCGACCCCGTCACCCTCTATATCGGCTCCCCTGTGGGGCCCGCGTGTGCCGTCGCAGGTGTGGGCCTCATCGTCGTCGGCCGGCTCTGGTGCCGACGGATGATTCGGCGTGCGGTCGCGTCGTGAGCTGGCCCGCCTTCGCACTGGGCGCACTTCCGGACGTGTTCGGCGACGCGAGAGTGGCTCCGCTGGCCGGGGCCCTCGTCGCCGCGGCAGTCCTGCTCGCACCGCACCGGTTCGAGGACGGCCTGGTTGGCGACGGGCGGCACGACGCCGGAGGAGACGACGCCGGCGGAGCCGGCGCCGCGTGGGACGACCCCGGGGGACGACACCGGACCGGACGGCACCGGACCGGACGGCACCGGACCGGACGGCACCGGACCGGACGGCACCGGACCGGACGGCACCGGTGGCCGGGCGTCCACGCCGGGGATGGTCGACCCCTCTGCGGACCAGTTGCGGCTGGGTGAGGCCGGCGCTGACGGCCGGGCCTCGTCCGGATCCTGTGGTCCTGAAGACGTGGCGTCGGCCTTGGCGCTGCTCGCGCTCGCCTATCGCACCGGACTGCCGACGTGGCAGGTGCTCACCGCTGTTGCGCAGACCGTGGACGACCCGGTCGCGGGCGACCTCCTACAGGTGGCCACTGCCCTGCAGTGGGGCGCCTCGGAGGCCGACGCGTGGGCGTCGGTCGGTCCGGCGTGGTCGTCGGCCGCGCATGTGATCTCGCTCGCGCATGCCGGTGGCGTGCCGCCGGGCCCACTGCTCGTCACCGCCTCCGACGACCTCCACCGGGCCGAGCTCGACCGGCTCGAGGTGGCGGCAGCGCAGGTCGGCGTCCGGCTGGTGGTCCCGTTGGGGCTGGTCCTGCTTCCAGCATTCTGCCTGACGACCGTCGTCCCCCTCGTCGCGGCCCTGGGCAGCCAACTGCTCAGCGGCTGAGCCCGCCCGAGAGAACTGTCCCCGCGAGAGACGCGGGGATTCCTTGAGAAGAAAGAGAGTTCGACATGACGACAAAACCACTCACCCGAGGGCGGGCCGTTGCACGAGGACGAGAGCCCTCGTCCCTCGCGACGAAGCGTCACCGGCGCGCCCTACTGCTGCGGCGGTCGGAGGCAGGCATGACGACCGCCGAGTATGCCGTCGGCATCATGGCCGCCTGCACCTTCGCGCTTGTGCTCCTAGGGGTCGTGCGGTCCGATGCAGTCCGTGGCGCGCTCGCCGGCCTCGTCCAGAGCGCCCTCGGTATCGCGGGCTGACGCGTGATCGGCGAGCGCACACGGCCCAGCCGTGCGTGTCAGTCGGCGGTGGATGCCCGCGAGTCCGGGATGGTGACGGCGGAGCTTGCCGTCGCCATCCCGGCGCTCGCGCTCCTCCTGGCCCTGTGCCTCGTTGGCATCGCGGCGGGCATCGACCAGATCCGTTGCGTCGACGCCGCCCGTCTCGGCGCTCGGTCAGCCGCCCGAGGCGACAGTGTCGCGGCGGTCCGGGCAGCAGCACTCGCGGCGTCACCGGCCGGAGCCAGCGTCGCGGTAGGCGCTGCAGGGTCGACGGTGACGGTCACGGTCAGGGCGCGATCAGGTGGCTGGGGTGGCGTGCTCCCGTCCTGGCTGCTGAGCGCGCATGCCATTGCACCGCGTGAGTCGGGCGCCGGCCCGTGAGCGACGGCGAACGAGCAGGCCCGGGCTGCGATGTGTCCTCATCCTCGAACGAGGGACGCTGCGAACGTGGCAGCTCCTCTGTCATGGTGGTCGCTCTAGTGGGCGCCGCGCTGTCCCTGACGGCTGGTGCGCTCGTCCTCGCCGGAGTCGTCCGGTCGAGCCATCAGGCGCGGCTTGCCGCCGACCTGGCGGCCGTCGCCGCCGCGATGCAGTTGCGCGACGGCAGTGCGCATGGGACGGCCTGTGGCCGGGCAGCGGTGATCGCCGAGGCGAATGGTGCCACCCTCCGATCGTGCATGACCACGGGTGCGCAGGTGACCGTCGTCGTCGCGGTGGCCTCGTCGACGTGGACGCAGCCCGCCACCGCGCGCGCCAGGGCCGGCCCCGCCGTCGGGTCAGCGGTTCTCCCAGGCGTCGGGGGCGTTCAGTAGCTGTTGGACCCGAGGGGGCAGCTGACCAGTGCGTAGGTCGGCGAGCGACGTCTCGTCGAGCACTTCCCGCAGGCTGGCGCGCACGGCCACCCACAGGCTCGGCAGGTGCTCCGCCACGCCGCGGTAGGACGTCTTGTGCGGCCGCAGTCCGCGCACCTCCGCCAGCGGCCCGTCGACCGCCCGGAAGACGTCGCCGACGCTGATCTCGCTCGCCGGTCGCCCGAGGACGTAGCCGCCGCGGGCTCCCCGGCGGCTGAGCACCAGCGCGCCGCGGCGCAGGTCGGCGAAGATCGCCTCGAGGAACTTCCGTGGCAGCTCCTGCCTCGTGGCCAGGGTGTCGATGCTGATCGGGCCGTCGCCCGCGACCTCCGCTTGCGCCAGGATCAGCATCGCCCGGACGGCGTAGTCAGTGCGGGCCGAGATGTCCACGCGAGAAGTCTGCCCCACCACTGCGCGCTCCAGTGGTCCCGTGACCTCACGAAACCGCGGTTTCGTCATACCGGGCCTATCGCAGGCCAGGTCGATGTGCCATCCGAAGGGAACCGTCAAGTGACCTGGTCGGTCCGACAGCCCCCTCTGGCGCAGCCACCTATCGACTGGTCGCGCGGCTCCATGCTGCCCTACGGCGCAGGGCTCGCGGCGCCGGACCCGAAGGGACGTCGTGGCGGGTGAGGTTGCGAGGCCACTCGAGGGGGCGCGGCTGTGTGGCGGGTGAGGTTGCGAGGCCACTCGACGGGGGCGCGGCTGTGTGGCGGGTGAGGTTGCGAGGCCACTCGACGGGCGCCGCGGCCGTGTGACGGGTGAGGTTGCGTGGCCACTCGAGGGGGGTGGTGTCAGACGGCGACGGTGGTGCCGTGCTCGACGACGGTGGAGCGCCCGGTGGCCCGGGCGTAGATCGTCTCGCCCGCCGACAGCCCGAGCTCCCGCGCCTCGCGGCGCGTGATCTGGGCGGCGAAGCCCTCGCCAGTGCTGGCCCTGAGCTCTACGCGAACCTCGAAGCCGAGCGGGACGACGCGGGCGACGGTGGCGGTGATGACCCCGGGGGAGTCGGCCACCGTGGCGTCGAGTGCAAGGGCAGCGGTGAGGTCGCGCTCCAGCGCGATGTCGTGCGGGCGCACGAGCTGGCCGCCCAGTCTGGCCACCGATCCGAGGAAGCCCATCACGAAGTCATTTGCGGGACGTTCGTAGAGGGTGACGGGGTCGCCGACCTGTTCGATGCGGCCGCGGTTGAGCACGGCGATCCGATCGGCGACGTCGAGCGCCTCCTCCTGGTCATGGGTCACGAGGACGGTCGTCACGTGCACCTCGTCGTGCAGCCGGCGCAGCCACTGCCGCAGGTCCGTGCGCACCTTCGCGTCCAAGGCGCCGAAGGGCTCGTCGAGCAACAGCACCTGGGGGTCGACGGCGAGCGCCCGGGCGAGGGCCATCCGCTGGCGCTGCCCACCAGACAGCTGTGCGGGATAGCGGTGCTGGAAGCCGTCGAGGCCGACGATCTCGAGCAGCTCGTCGACCTTCTTCGCGACCTCTGCTTTGGGTCGCTTGCGGATCGTCAGACCGAACGCGACGTTGTCCCGCACGGTCATGTGCTTGAAGGCGGCGTAGTGCTGGAAGACGAAACCGATGCCACGACGCTGCGGCGGCTCGGCCGTCACGTCGCTCCCGTCGATCATCACGGTGCCGCCGTCGAGGCCCTCGAGACCGGCGATGGCCCGAAGCAGGGTGGACTTGCCCGACCCGCTCGGTCCGAGGAGGGCGGTGAGCGACCCGGTCGGGATGTCGATGTCGACGTCGTCGAGAGCTCGGAAGGATCCGTAGTTCTTCCGGGCGGCGGTCACTGTGATCATCGGTCGCTCCTCTTGCGGTCGAGCAGGGTCATGAGCAGCAGCACCAACATCGCGATGCCCATGAGAAGGGTGGCAGCGGCATACGCGCCGTAGGTGTTGTGGTCGTCGATGTAGCGCGCGTGGACGAGCAGCGTGAGCGTCTGCGACACCCCGGGAAAGCCGGACGAGACCATGATGACCGCGCCGAACTCGCCCAGGGCGCGGGCGACCGTGAGCACGACGCCGTAGGTCAGGCCCCAGCGGATGGCCGGCAGCGTGATGCGCCAGAAGGTCTGCCAGCGATCGGCACCAAGGGTCGAGGCCGCCTGCTCCTGCTCGATGCCGATCTCGTGGAGCACTGGCTCCACCTCGCGCACGACGAAGGGCAGCGTGACGAAGATCGTCGCCAGGACCATGCCCGGTAGGCCGAAGATGACCTGCACGCCTGCCTGGTCCAAGGCCCCGAACCAGCCGTTGACGCCCCACAGCATGATGAGCGCGACGCCGACGACGATGGGCGAGACCGCGAAGGGCAGGTCCACGACGGCTTGCAGCACTCCACGCCCGCGGAAACGACCGCCACGAACGAGCGCGAGGGCCGTGAAGACGCCGAAGACGACGTTGAGCGGCACGACGATGGCGACGATGAGCAGCGAGAGCTGAAGCGCTGAGATGGCCGCCGGGGTGGAGATCGAGGCGAAGAAGGTGCCGATTCCCGGCTCGAACGTGCGGTAGAGGATGACCCCGATCGGCATGGCGACGAGGATGAAGAGGTATCCGAGCGCGATCACGCGCAAGGTGATCCTGGTGCTTCTGGCGACCCTCATGCGTCCTGCTCCTCTCGGCGTTGCGCGCGGCCGGCCGCCAGGCGCAGCACGAGCAGCGTGGCGAAGGCGATGGCGAGCAGCGCGACTGAGACGGCGGCAGCGTTGACCGGTCGGTCGATCTCTATCTGCTGCTGGATGTACTGCGACGTCACCTGGGTCTCGCGTGGGATGTTGCCGCCGATGAGCACGACCGAGCCGTACTCGCCGATCGCGCGGGCGAAGGCAAGACCCGTGCCGCCCAGGATCGCCGGGGCGAGGGTGGGCAGAACCACCCGCCGGAAGGTCGTCAGGCTCGACGCACCGAGCGATGCCGCGGCTTCCTCGACCTCGCGCTCGGTCTCGATGAGGACCGGCTGCACGGAACGCACGACGAACGGCAGGGTCACGAACAGCAGTGCGACGATGAGACCCCAGCGAGTCGCGTTGAGGTGGACACCGATCGGGCTGTTCGGGCCGTACAGGGAGAGCAGCACGATGCTTGCCACGATCGTCGGCAAGGCGAACGGCAGATCGATGATCGCGTTGACGAAGCGCTTGCCGCGGAAGTCATCGCGAACGAGGACCCAGGCGATGAGCGTCCCCGTCACCGCGTTGACCAGCGCGACGATCGCTGCCACCACCACCGTCACCAAGATCGAGGCGAGGGCGGCGGGCGCCGTGACGGCGTCCCAGAAGCCCGCCAAGCCCTCCTCGAACGACGCGACCGTGAGGGCCGCGAGGGGCAGCAGGACGATGATGCTGAGCCACAGGGTGACGATGCCGATGCCCAGTGGGCGCATGACGCCGACGCGACGCCAGGTGGGCCGTCTGCCGGCGTGGGAACCGGCCCCCTCCCGGGCGTCGCGTCGGTCGTCGGCACCAGACGAGGGCGGGGCGCTGTGGTCCGCCGCCGCCTCGGCGTCGGAGGGGACGGGGGAGTCGGATTCGTCCCACCTCTGCAGCTGTCCGAACTTCACGTCCCCCGGCACATCGTCGGACAGGGGACGCGACTGCACGGGAGCCGACTGCTCGGCTCCCGTGCTGTCGACGTCCCCCGACGTCAAGGACTTCTGGTTCACTGACTCGCCTTCACTGAGTCGCCGTGTCGTAGATCTTGGCGATGTCACCGACGTCCTTCTTGAAGAGGCTGCCGTCGACCGTCTTCCAACCGCCGAGGTCGGCAATAGTCCACAGCCTGCTGGGCGCCGGGAACTTCGAGGCGTACGCAGCCGCGACGGTCTGGTCGACCGGCCGGAAGCCGGCCTCGGCGAACAGCTTCTGCGCCTCCGGCGTGTAGAGGTACTCGTTGAAGGCCGTGGCCGTCGCAAGGTTCTTGCTGCCCTTGAGCACGGCGGCGGGGTTCTCGATCTTGAACGTCTCCGGTGGTGTGACGTGCTCGACGGGGTCGCCCTGCTTCTCGATGAAGAGCGCCTCGTTCTCGTAGCTGAGCAGCACGTCACCGCTGCCTTGGAGGAAGGCCTCGGTCGCCTCTCGCCCTGACTTGGGCTGGATCTTCACGTGCTCGCCGACGAGCTTTCCGACGTACGCCAGTCCGGCCGCCTTGTTGACTCCTCCGTTGCTCTTCGTGGCATACGGGGCCAGCAGGTTCCACTTGGCGGAGCCGGACGAGAACGGGTTCGGCGTGACGACCTCGAGGCCTGGCTGAAGCAGGTCGTCCCAGTCCTTGACGCCCTTCGGGTTGCCCTTGCGGACGACGATGGTCACGACCGAACCGAACGGGATTCCCTTGTGTTCGTTGGCGTTCCAGGTTGGGTCGACCAGCCCGGCGTCGACGAGCCGGGTCACGTCGGGCTCGACCGAGAAGTTGACGAAGTCGGCCTCCGCACCCGCTTCGACCTTGCGGCTCTGGTCACCAGATGCGCCGTAGCTCTGCTGGAACTGCACGCCCTTGCCGGCGTCGGTCTTCTGGAACGCCGGGATGACGACGTCGTAGCCGACCTTCGGGACGGCATACGCATAGAGGTTGATGACGCTCGTGGCTGCCGCGCCGGCGTCCGTGGAGCCGGGCTGGTCGACCGCGTCGCTCGCGCCACCGGCACAGGCGGTCAGCGCAAGGGTGCCCGAGAGGGCTCCGGCGGCCAGAGCGATGAGGGAAAGTCGCATGCTGTTTCTGCTCCTGGGTGTGAGTGCTCGTCGGTTGCGAGGCACCGTGGTGTG
Source organism: uncultured Actinomycetota bacterium (assembly GCA_963816385.1). Classification (GTDB taxonomy): domain Bacteria; phylum Actinomycetota; class Actinomycetes; order Actinomycetales; family Dermatophilaceae; genus CAWFKL01. Next base: position 243,732 of record CAWFKL010000002.1, on the reverse strand, counting down.
CGTGGTGGGACTACGGCTTCCGCTGTAGGACATCGGCCGCTCTCCTACTCAATAAGTAGGAGTTTTGCACACGATAAGAGATGCGGGGCCAGAACCGCAGACTTGTCTCACGTTCGCCCTGCCCAGCCGCCATTCCCTGAGCCGAGGCAGTGGACGCCCCACCCGTTGGCGGGCGGAAGGGGCGGCTCTCGTCCGGTGGCCTGCCTTAGCCGCAGCGTTACGCCGGCGCGTCACCTCGGGCCGGCCCGCCGCTGGACCGGCCACTGTCTCCGGCGTGCCTCAGAGTCAGGTCTAGCAGGGCGACGGCGCCTGCCTTCTCGAGCGGCTCGTTGCCGTTGCCGCACTTGGGTGACTGGATGCACGAGGGGCAGCCGGTAGCGCAGTCGCACGCCGCGATGGCTGCGCGGGTCGCCGCCAGCCACTCGCGCACCCGCCGGTAGCCGCGCTCGGCGAACCCGGCACCGCCCGGGTGCCCGTCGTAGATCAGGATCGTCGGCTGCCCGGTGTCAGGGTGCAGTGCGGTCGACACGCCGCCGATGTCCCATCGGTCGGCGGTGGCGAACAGCGGCAGCAGGCCGATGGCCGCGTGCTCGGCCGCGTGTGCCGCTCCCGGTATGCCCGGCTCGTCCACCCCGGCCGCCGCGAGCTCCTCCACGGGCATCGTCCACCACACCGCCCGCGTCACGAGGGTGCGCTCCGGCAGGTCGAGCGGATGCTCGCCGATCACCTCGCCGCCGGGCAGCCGACGTAGGAACGAGACGACCTGCGTGCGCACCGTGACCTGGCCGAACGAGCACCGCAGCGGTCCCCACTGCTCGTGCTCGATCTCGCGGCCGATCTGGAAGTCACTGACCGACTGGGCCTGCGTCGTCCAGCCCGGGTCCCCGCGCACCGCAAAGGCCGCGTGGTCGTCGAGGTCGAGCTCGGTCACAACCCACGCCTGGCCCTGGTGCAGGTGCACCGCTCCCGTGTGCACCTGAGCGTGCGACGCGGGCTCGTCGACCGTGCCGACGACCCGGCCGGTGCGCGACTCGATGATCCGCACCGGCTCGCCGGCACCGCGCAGCGAGAGATGGTCGGCCGGCCGGTCCTCTCGGCCCCAGAACCAGCCGCGCGGCCGTCGGCGCAGGATGCCGCGCTCGACGAGCACGTCGAGCAGCGCCCGGGCCTGCGGCCCGAAGACCTCGAGGTCGTCCTCCGTGATCGGCAGCTCGGCAGCCGCGGCTGCGAGGTGCGGGGCGAGCACGTGCGGGTTGTCGGGGTCGACGACGGTGGCCTCGACGCCGCGGCCGAAGATCGCTGTCGGGTGGTGCACGAGGAAGGTGTCGAGCGGGTCGTCCGCGGCCACGAGCACCGCGAGCGACCGCTCGCCCGACCGCCCCGCTCGACCGGCCTGCTGCCACAGCGAGGACAGCGTCCCCGGCCAGCCCGGCGAGCAGCACGGCGTCGAGCCCGCTGACGTCGACGCCGAGCTCGAGCGCGTTGGTGGCGGCCAGCCCGAGCAGCTCCTTGCTCCGCAGAGCGCGCTCGAGCTCGCGCCGCTCCTCGGGCAGATAGCCACCCCGGTAGGCGGCGATGCTCGGCTCCGCCGTGACGGGCACCCGTTGCCTCGCGATGGAGGCGACGACCTCGACGCCGGCGCGCGAGCGGGCGAAGGCGACGGTCTGCACCCCCTCACGCACGCAGCCGGCGAGCAGCTCGCCCGTCTCGGTCATCGTGCTGACGCGCCGCAGCTCGCCGCTGTCGTCCCGGACAAGGGGTGGCTCCCAGAGGGCGAACGTCATGGGCGCGCGAGGCGACCCGTCGCGCGTGACGGCGCTGACCGGCATACCGAGGAGGCGACCTGCGTGCTGCTCGGGCTCGGCAACGGTCGCGGACGCGAGCACGAAGGTCGGACTGGAGCGGTAGCGGGCCGCCACGCGACGCAGTCGGCGCACGACGGCCGCGATGTGGGCGCCGAAGACGCCCCTGTACACGTGGCACTCGTCGATGACGACGTAGCGCAGCGCTCGCAGGAACGAGCTCCACCGGTCGTGCCGCGGCAGCAGCGAGTGGTGCAGCAGGTCAGGGTTGGTCAGCACGAGGTTCGCGTGCTCACGGATCCACCGGCGCTCGTCAGTGGGCGTGTCACCGTCGTAGGTCGCCGGGCGCACACCGGGCAGCGCGAGAGCGGAGACACGGGTCAGCTGGTCGGCCGCGAGCGCCTTGGTGGGCGAGAGGTAGAGGGCGGTCGCCCCCCTGCCGTTCGGCGCCGCCGCGCCGGCCACGAGGTCGCTGAGGATCGGCAGGAGGTAGCCGAGGCTCTTGCCCGAGGCGGTGCCAGTGCTGACGACGACGTGCTGGCCGGAGTGTGCCGCCTGCGCCACCTCGACCTGGTGCGACCACGGCCGCTCGATGCCCGAGCCGAGCAGCGCACCGAGCAGCGTGGGGTCGACCCAGTGCGGCCAGTCTGCGTGCGTAGCGCTCCGGGCGGGCACCTCGTGGACGTGGACGAGCCGCTCCGGGTGCTCGCCGGCGAGAGCCGTGAGGAGGGCGGTCGGGTCAGGCGAACTCTCGCGCCCGGTCATCGCGGCGGCTCTCTGAGCAGCGCACATCCCTGCCGCCGGCGCGGTGGCCGGGACGTGGGTGGGGCGGGCCAGCGAGTCCATGTGGAGCAACCGTATGCCGTCGGGGTACGGTAACCGACGAGCGGGCATGTTACCCCGCAGTCGCCATCGACCGAATGCTCCGTCGATGACGTTCGGCAGCGCCCGCCGCAGGTAGATCAGCAAGGGAAGGGGCTTCAGGTGGATCTCTCGATCACCCGGGCCGATCACGGTGACCGGACCGTGGTGCATCTCGGTGGTGAGATCGACGTCTACACCGCGCCGCTCGTGCGTGAGAAGCTCGACGAAGAGATCCAGGGCGGCCGCATCAACCTCGTCGTCGACCTCACCGACGTCACCTTCCTCGACTCCACCGGGCTCGGCGTCCTGGTCGGCCGGCTCAAGCTCGCCCGCACCCGCGGAGGATCCATGCGCCTCGTCGGCACCGATGACCGCGTGCTCAAGGTCTTCTCGATCACCGGCCTCGACAAGGTCTTCGAAATCCATCCCGACGTCGACAGCGCTCTCGCGGCCGGGGTGGCCCCCGCTGAGACGCCCTGACGGCGCGCCTCACCGCCTCGTGACGCGCACGGCGCCACCGGTCGTGCACGGCGACCTCGTGCCCGCCCTGCGTGCCGACCTCGTGGCGGCCGGCTTCACGGTCGACGGCGTAGCGGCACGCCTCGGCCGGGTGGCCTCCGCGGCGCTGCACAGGGAGCAGGCACTGCCCGCGCTGCTCGCGACGGAGCACGCGGCCGACGCCTGTGGCGTCCTCGTCCGGCTCTTCACCCTCGGGCGACCGGTGCCGGCAACTGCCTTGGACGCCGCCCTGCCGACGCTCGGCCTTCACGGGGCTCGCTCGCTCGGCCTCGTCGTCGACGACCCGGGCGGGCCTGCCGCCCCGCATGTCGCGCCGACCTGCGACCTGCGTCCCTACGCCGACGACGTCCACGATTGGTGGGTGGCCTCGGACCTCTCCGACGTCGCGACGGGCCACGTGCTCCTCCCCGACCACGTGCTCGGCATCGGCGGTGCGTCGACGACGCTCGCGTCGTGGACCGTGCGACGGCCCGCCAGCCGTGCCCTCGACGTGGGCACGGGCTGCGGCGTGCAGGCGCTGCACCTGTCCTCGCACTGCGACACGATCGTGGCCACCGACATCTCGCAGCGGGCTCTGGCCTATGCCGCCTTCACCGCCGCACTGGCCGGCACGGAGCTCGACCTGCGTCGCGGGGACCTCCTGGATCCCGTTGCGGGAGAGTCGTTCGCTCTCGTGGTGAGCAACCCGCCCTTCGTCATCACGCCGCGAGCCGAGGGGGTGCCGCTCTACGAGTACCGCGACGGCGGCCGGGCCGGGGACGCCGTCGTGCGCACGCTCGTGACCACGGTCGGCGCGGTGCTCGAGCCGGGCGGCGTCGCGCAGCTCCTCGGCAACTGGGAGGTGCCCGCCGGACGCACCTGGCGTGACGTGTGGCACGAGTGGCTCGACGACCAGGCCCGCAGCGGCGTCGCGCTCGACGCGTGGGTGGTCCAGCGGGAGTCGCAGGACCCCGCCCAGTACGCCGAGCTGTGGTCGCGCGACGGTGGCTCGCTCCCGGGCAGCGCCCAGCACGCCCGGCTGTATGCCGCGTGGCTGACAGACTTCGCCGCACGCGACGTGGAGAGCGTCGGCTTCGGTGTGGTGACCCTCCAGCGACCGGCCACCGACCGGCCGACGTGGCGCTCGCTCGACGAGGCGCCCGGCCCGGTCGCCACGCCGATGGGCCCGACCGTCGACGCCGGGCTCGTGGCCCGCACCTGGCTGGCGGAGCACTCCGACGACGCGGTTCTCGACGTCGCGTGGTCGTGCGCGGCCGACGTGACCGAGGAGCGGCACGGGCGACCGGGCGCGGACGACCCGAGCGTCATCCTCGTGCGCCAGGGCGGCGGGCTGGGACGGGTCGTGCGGGTCGGGACGGTCGTGGCGGCATACCTCGGGGTGGCCGATGGCGAGCTGACCGCCAGGGTGGCGCTGGGAGCCATAGCCGATCTCCTCGGCCTCGACGGCGACGCGGTGCGCACGGAGGTCCTGCCACAGCTGCGCGACCTCGTCGCCGACGGCCTGCTCGTCTGAGCCCCCGGTCCCACACCCGCCTCCTGATCGAAAGAGCGATCCGTCCGCCCAGTTGCGCGCGGACGGATCGCTCTTTCGATCAGGGGGCGGACGGATCGCTCTTTCGATGTGCGGGGGGCGGCGGGCAGCGGCACGGGGATGCGTGGATGGCCTGCGCGGCAGCACGACTTGTGAGTGAGCGCTCACTCATTCATGATGGTGGGCATGACCGTCAGGACCGAGCCCGCAGAGCGCGGCACGCGTGCCGCCCCGATGAGCCCCGAGGACCGGCGCGACGCCCTCGTGGAGGTCTATGTCGACCTCGCGCACCGCGAGGGTCGCAAGCCGACGACGAGCGAGATCGCGCAGGAGGCCGGCGTCGCGGAGGGGACCATCTTCCGAGCGTTCGCGACGAAGGAGGCGCTCGAGAAGGAGGCCGTGCAGGCGGCCTTCTGCCCGGCACCGGTGCGTCGCCGGATCGCCGCTATCGACCCGACGGCTCCGCTGCGCGAGCGGCTCGTCGACTTCACCCGCATCATGCAGCTGCGTTTCACCGAGGTCTTCGGCCTGATGGCCGCGCTCGGCCTCAGCGAGCCGCCGAGCCGTGGACCGCACGCCTCCTGCTACGACGCGGGTCGGCACCTGCGCGGGCACGCTGACGAGGAGGAGCACGAGCCCGCCCACCAGCCGCTCCTCGAGGCGATCCACGAGCTGCTGCTCACCGACGAGGACGAGCTCCTCGTCCCCGGGCCTGACCTCGTGCACCGCATCCGGCTGCTCACCTTCTCGGGCAGCCACCCCGGCATCGCCGACGGCCAGGTGCTGACGCCGGAGCAGATCGTCGACACCGTGCTCTACGGGCTGCTGCGCCGCCCCGGTGATCCTGACCGGCCCGACCCGGCCGAGCGGTCCGGCCCGGCCGAGCGGTCCGACCCGGCTGAGCAACGGACGCGTGCCGAGCAGGACCGGCCGACATGACAAAAGAGTTGACCCTCACCCCACGTGAGTCCCTAGCCTCACCCACGTTCCTCCGACGAAAGGCGCCCTCATGCTGATGCGTCTGCTCCGCAGTCACCTGCAGCCCTATCAAGGGCTCATCGTGCTCATCGTGCTCGCCCAGTTCGTCAGCACGATGGCCTCGCTCTACCTGCCGAGCCTCAACGGGCAGATCATCGACGACGGCGTCGCCAAGGGTGACACCGGCTACATCATCAGCCACGGCGCGATCATGCTGGCCGTCAGCCTCGTGCAGATCACCGCGTCAGTCGCCGCGACCTACCTGGCGGCCAAGGTGGCCATGGGGATGGGCCGCGACATCCGTGGCAACGTCTTCGGCACGGTCGTCGGCTTCTCCGCCCAAGAGGTGACGCGCTTCGGGGCGCCCACGCTCATCTCGCGCAACACCAACGACGTCACGCAGGTGCAGATGGTGACGTTCATGGCGTTCACGCTCCTCGTCACGACGCCGATCATGATGGTCGGCGGCATCATCATGGCGCTGCGCGAGGACATCGGCCTGTCCTGGCTCGTCGCGGTCGCCGTGCCGTTGCTCGGCCTCTGCGTCGGGCTCGTCATCTCCCGCATGGTGCCGTGGTTCGGCCGCATGCAGACCTCCCTCGACGGCGTCAACCGGGTCATGCGTGAGCAGATCACCGGCATCCGCGTCGTGCGCGCCTTCGTCCGCGAGGAGCACGAGGAGGCCCGCTTCGCCGACGCCAACGCGCAGCTGACCAACGCGGGACTGCGGGTCGGGCGGCTGATGGCTCTCGTCTTCCCGATCGTCATGCTGATCTTCAACCTCTCCACGGTCGCGGTCATGTGGTTCGGCGCGCATCGCATCGCCTCGGGCGACCTGCAGATCGGCCAGCTGACGGCGTTTCTGTCCTACCTCGTCCAGATCCTCATGGCCGTCATGATGGCGACCTTCATGGCGACGATGATCCCTCGCGCGTCGGTCTCCGCAGGTCGTCTCGAGGAGGTCCTCGACACCGAGTCGACCGTCGTCGAGCCGACCGACCCGGTGCGGCTGCCCGTTGGGGCGGCAGGGCTCTCGTTCAGCGGCGTCGACTTCCACTACCCCGGTGCCGCGGCCGCGGTGCTGCACGACGTGACGTTCACCGCCGCTCCCGGTCGCATGACTGCGATCATCGGCTCGACCGGCTCCGGCAAGACGACCTTGCTCGGCCTCGTGCCGCGGCTCTTCGACGCCTCCAGCGGGGTCGTCGAGGTCGGCGGGGTCGACGTGCGCGACATCGAGCTCGACGACCTCTGGAGCAGGATCGGCCTGGTGCCACAGAAGCCCTACCTCTTCACCGGCACGGTGGCGAGCAACCTGCGCTACGGCAACCCGGAGGCCACCGATGACGAGCTCTGGGACGCCCTGCGCATCGCCCAGGCCGAGGACTTCGTCATGGCCATGGGCGGCATCGATGCCGCGATCGCTCAGGGCGGCACCAACGTCTCGGGCGGACAACGCCAGCGACTCGCCATTGCTCGGGCGATCGTCAAGCGACCCGCCATCTACCTCTTCGACGACTCCTTCTCGGCGCTCGATCTGTCGACCGACGCACGCTTGCGTCGGGCGTTGCGGCCAGCAACCGCCCACAGCACGGTCGTCGTCGTGGCCCAACGGGTGTCCACGATCGTCGACGCCGACCACGTCATCGTGCTCGAGGACGGTCGCATCGTCGGGCAGGGCACCCATGAAGAACTGCTCGACACCTGTGAGACCTACCAGGAGATCGTCGAGTCCCAGCGCAGCGCGGAGGTGGCGGCCTGATGGCTGAGGGAGTCAAGACCGAAGAGGAGAAGGCCGCCGAGGCTCGGCGTGGCCCGGCGCGCCGGGGCGGTCCGCCGCACATGACCATGGGCCAGCCGGCCGAGAAGTCGCTGGACTTCTGGCCGTCGGCCAAGCGCCTGCTCCGCCGCCTCCGGCCCCACCGCGTCAAGGTCGCCGTCGTGCTCGTGTTCGCCGTCGTGAGCGTCGCGCTGAGCTCGATCGGGCCCAAGATCCTCGGGCGGGCCACCGACATCATCTTCGCCGGCGTCATCGGCGGCCAGATGCCGGCCGGCCTCACCAAGGACCAGGTCGTCGAGGGCCTACGTGCCAAAGGTCAGGACGGGTATGCCGACCTGCTGAGCAACGTCAGCTTCATCCCGGGGCAGGGCATCGACTTCGCTGCGCTCGCCAACGTGCTCCTGCTCGTCATGTCGCTCTTCGTGGCCGCCTCGCTGCTCATGTGGGTGCAGGGCTGGATCCTGCAGGGCGTGCTCCAACAGACGATGTACGACCTGCGCCAGGAGGTCGAGGCGAAGCTCAACAAGCTGCCGCTGCCCTACTTCGACAACCAGCCGCGCGGTGAGATCCTCAGCCGCGTCACCAACGACATCGACAACGTCGGCCAGTCGCTGCAGCAGACGCTGTCGCAGCTGCTGAACTCGCTGCTGACCGTCATCGCCGTGCTCGGCATCATGATCTGGATCTCGTGGAGCCTCGCGCTCATCGCGCTCGTCAGCATCCCGATCTCGATCGCCGTGACGGCCGTCATCGCCAAGCGCTCACAGAAGCTCTTCATCCAGCAGTGGCGCAACACCGGCGAGCTCAACGGCATCGTCGAGGAGACCTTCACCGGCCATGGCCTCGTCAAGGTCTACGGCCGCCAGAAGGAGACCGCCGCCCACTTCAAGGTCAAGAACGACGAGCTCTACGAGGCGGCCTTCGGAGCGCAGTTCATCAGCGGCATCATCATGCCGGTCATGATGTTCGTCGGGAACCTCAACTACGTCGCCATCGCCGTCGTCGGCGGACTGCGGGTCGCCTCGGGCACGATGAGCCTCGGCGACGTGCAGGCGTTCATCCAGTACTCCCGGCAGTTCACCCAGCCGCTGACCCAAGTGGCCTCGATGGCCAACGTGCTGCAGTCGGGTGTCGCCTCTGCGGAGCGAGTCTTCGAGGTGCTGGACGCTCCGGAGCAGGAGGCCGACACGGTGACGCCGGCGCGCATCGACGACCCGCATGGCGCCGTCGCCTTCGAGGACGTCAGCTTCTCCTACGTCCCCGACAAGCCGCTCATCGAGGACCTCGACCTGTCGGTTCGCCCCGGTCAGACCGTGGCGATCGTCGGGCCGACGGGCGCCGGCAAGACGACGCTCGTCAACCTCATCATGCGGTTCTACGAGCTGAACTCCGGCCGCATCACGCTCGACGGGGTCGACATCCGCGACCTCACTCGGCACGGCCTGCGCGACAGGGTCGGGATGGTCCTGCAGGACACCTGGCTCTTCGGCGGAACGATCCGCGACAACATCGCCTACGGCCGCCCCGGCGCGAGCGAGGAGGAGGTCCTCGAAGCAGCGCGGGCGACCTACGTCGACCGGTTCGTGCACTCGCTCCCGGACGGCTACGACACGGTGCTCGACGACGAGGCGTCCAACATCTCGGCCGGCGAGAAGCAGCTCGTCACGATCGCGAGGGCCTTCCTCTCCGACCCCGCGCTGCTCATCCTCGACGAGGCGACGAGCTCCGTGGACACCCGCACGGAGCTGCTCGTGCAGCACGCGATGGCGGCGCTGCGGTCCGACCGGACCAGCTTCGTCATCGCGCACCGCCTGTCGACGATCCGCGACGCGGACCTCATCCTCGTCATGGAGGGCGGCCACATCGTCGAGCAGGGAACGCACGCCGAGCTGCTCGCCCGGGACGGCGCCTACGCGAGCCTGTATGCCGCGCAGTTCGCGGGTGCCGCGGCCGACCTCGACGAGGCGGCGGGGACGCCCGGCCCGCCGGCCGCCGTACCAGAGCTGGCCGGCGTGGGTGCCGCAGCTCCCGGCCCGGCAGGCGGCCCGGGTGTGCCGGCGCCGGACACCGCGACGCCGGTCGGCCCGAGCGGCGAGTGACCCCGCTCAGCGCTCGAGTGGCCCCGTCGTCACATGACCCGCGCACGATCCGATGTGCTGGGGCCGATGTGACGGCGGGGCCACTCGAGCTGAGGCGGGTCAGGGCTCGAGGAGCACGGGACCCGGGCCGCGCCGGGCGAGGGTGTCATTCGGGTTGCTGAGTGCGCAGGTGGACAGGCTGAGGCACCCGCAGCCGATGCATGAGTCGAGCTGGTCCCGCAGGGCCTCGATGCTGCGGATCTGGGCGTCGAGGCGCGTGCGCCACGACCGAGAGAGCCGTGCCCAGTCGGCGGTCGTGGGAGTGCGCGAGCTGGGCAGCGTCGCGAGCGCGTGCGCGATCTCCTCGAGCGTCAAACCGACGCGCTGGGCGGCCCGGATGAACGAGACGCGGCGGATCATGGCTCGTTCGTAGCGCCGTTGGTTGCCGGTCGTGCGGGCGGCGACGATGAGGCCGAGGTCCTCCCAGTAGCGCAGTGCCGAGGTCGCGACGCCGGTGCGCTCGGCCACCTGTCCGATGGTCAGGGTCGCGCTCGGGCGTGCGGCAGCAGTCACGGTCAGGCGATCCTCGCCTCGGGAAGGCGCCCGACGATCTCGTCGACCGTCTCGTCGGGAGTCTGCCCCGAGCTGTCGAGCCAGAGCCCGATGTGGGGCGTCTCGGTGCGCACCTTGTGGTCGAAGTCGCGGATGGACCAGAGGTCGCCGTAGCCGACCTTGACCCGCTCGGCTTCACGTCGCATGACGGTGCGGACGTCGGGGGCGAGCATGACGAGGCTGAGCGGTCGGAAGTGGAGCTGGTCCAGGAAGGGCTGCAGCGTCGCGCCGACGAAGAGATCCTGCACGACGACGGTGAAGCCGGCGTCGGCGTAGAGGTTGGCCGAGTGTGCAGCGATGGTGTGGCGCAGCGCGAGCTGCCGCTCGGCCTCCGGTTCGCCGTAGGGGGACATGTCAACGCGCCCTCGCACGACGACGCGACGGAACTCGTCGCCGCGCAGGTGCACGGCCCGCGGGAAGCGCTCGGCGAGGAGCTGCGAGACCGTCGACTTGCCCGCGGCCATGACACCCGTGACGACGATGATCTGTGGGGGATCGACAGCAGGGTGCAGGGGCGGCCGTTCGCTCACACGCACACCCTAGGGCCGCTGTCGGATGCTGTCGTCAAACTTCAGGTGACGTGCAAGTTGCGATCACCGCGTCCGGGCAGCGCGGGAGCGCCGCAAGCGGAGCCGGTACGCAGCTCGCCCGCGGCATCGACGCACGGCCGGTGGGGCAGTCGAGGCTGCGCGGGTCGGCTCAGCCGTAGGCCTCGACCTCGTCGGGCGTTGCCTCGCGCACGACGACCCGGGTCCAGGCCCCGACATAGAGGCGGTCGTCGTCATCGAGCTCCATGCGCGGCCCCACGGGGATGGCCTTGTCGGGCAAGGGGCCCGCCGCCGGGGCGACGTAGGTGCCGTTGGACGAGCCGAGGTCCTCGACGAACCAGCGCGACCCGTCGGTGGTCAGCTGCGCGTGCCGGCGGCTGACGCCGGGGTCGGACGACAGGTCGATCTCGGGACGGGTGTTGCGGCTGGTCGACACGCGGCCGAGCAGGACGCTGCGGGCGCGCAGCGGCACGATGAGCGGCAGCCCCGGTGAGGGACAGGGGTCCTCCGCCTCCTGGGTCTTGTACCAGTCCGGGTCGATCCAGACCTCCGCCAGCCAGTCGAAGCGCCCCGAACCGGCAGCCGACCCTGTGCCGGCCGCGCCCGGGTCACCGCCTGGCGCCGTGGGGTCGGCACCGTGCAGACGACGGGGCAGCCATCTCTCCGTCGCCGTGACCCGTGCCGTGACCCGCGCCGTCTCCTTCGCGGTCACCTTCGTCGTCACCCTCGGCCGGCGCCGACGGGTCACGCGGCATGGCGCCGGTGGTGAAGTCGTAGCCGCACGCCTCGCAGAAGAGCGCGCCGTCGGCGTTCTCGGTGTGGCAGTTGGGGCACTCGAGCGTCGCCGGCCCGGCCGGTTGAGCCGCCGCGTCGCCGGCTGCGCCGTGGCCCGTGACGCCCCCGGCAGCGGCGCCCGGCGGGTCGAGGTCGAGCGACGACCCACTGCGAGGCGCAGCCGCGCCGGAACTCGCGGCGGCAGGGCCAGCAGCACCCCCAGTGCCCGTCGGCGCGGCGCCGGCCCGACCCGCCGCCGGGCCGCCGACACCCGCAGCCGGGCCGCCGACACCGCCCCGCGCCGCGAACCGGTCTGCGCCGCCGGGTCGATGGGTGAGCCGCAGGTGTCGCAGTAGTCGTCCGAGTCGGACGTGTGCCCGTTGGGGCAGACCGCACTCACCGGCGCACCCGGCTCGTCTTGGTCGATGCGGTGTCGAGCGACATCTCGTCGATCTTCGTCACGCCCTTCTTGAGGCGCACCGTGCCCGTGTCGGCGTCGTCGATCTCGACGACCTTGCGCAGTCTCGTCGTCATCTCCGCGTTGCCGGTGGTGCTCGCGAGCTGCACCGCGCGGCCGAGCTTGGCCGTCGCGACCTCGTCCTGCCCGGCCGCCTTGGCGGCGAGGCCGTCCTGGATCATCTGCGCCAGCTCGGCCTGGCCGGTGTAGGCGGCGACGGCGGGGTCGATCCGCGTCGTCAACGCATCGTCGTTGCTCCACCGTGCCTTGACGAGCGCCTGCGTCACCGGCTCGCCGCCGAGCGCGATCTGCACCCGTGCCGCGAGCTGCTCCTGGCCGAGGGTGCGGGCCGGCAGCCGGACGGCGACGTGGTAGTCGCGGGTCTCGTCGGACCAGGCACCGGTGGGGTAGGCGCCGGTGAGGGGGTTGACCTGCGTGCGCCGCGTCGAGAGGTCCTCCAGGGTCGGCGACACCTGCTTGACGAAGAGCAGCTCGGCGCCCTGCGGCACCCACACCCGCAGCTCGGCGTTCGCGACGCCACGGGCCATCGAAGCGCGCATCATCGACTGGAACTCGGCCGCCATCTCCTCGGGTGCGGGGATGAGGTCGACGGTGCCGAGCAGGGCCGAGGCGATGCCGCGCACCTCCTCGACGCGCCACTGGTCACCGACGCCACGGCAGTCGCACTGGAAGATGTCGACGCAGCTCTGCACCGCGGCCGCCAGCGACTGCGGGGTCTCGCCCTCGTTGACGCCGTCGGTCAGCAGGATCGCGTGCCGCTTCGTGACGTGCGGGACGGTCTGGAAGATCTGACGAGCGAGGGTCAGCCAGGTGCCCATCGCTGTGCCACCCTGCGCGCGGAGCCCGTCGATGGCGCGCCTCGCCTCGCCGCGCGTGTGCGACGACATGGGCACGAGCGCGCCCTGGTGGCTGTAGGGATAGATGATCTGGGCCGTGCCGTTGCCCGAGACGATCGAGAAGAGCGTGCCGTCGGTGATCTCGGCAAGGGCTGCCTTCGCGGCCTCCCCGGCGGCCTGCACGCCCCGGCGGCCCATCGAGCCCGACGTGTCGATGAGGATGACCTCCGCCGCCGATCCCGGGTCGACGGTCGCGGTGCCGCCGCTGGCCGTGGCGCCGGTCGAGGTCACCCGGACGATGGCGTGCAGGTCGGTGCCGCCGTCGGGCAGGAACTCGTTCTGGAACACCTCAGCGGTGAAGTCAGCCATTGATCGGAGTCCCTTCCTCGTCGGCAGCCTGCACGGCCGCCGCATGCGTTTCAGTCGATCCTTGCCCAGCCAGTCTGGCAAGGGCAACCGTGATGTTGTCGCGTCCCCCCTGCTCGTTGGCGAAGTCGACGAGGGCCTGCGCCAGAGCGACTGGCTCGTCGCCCACCCGAGCGGCCCTCTCGCGCAGGAGCTTTCGTAGGTCCTCGGCCTCCGAGCAGTAGTTCCACAACCCGTCGGAGCAGACCATCAGCCAGCCGCTCGTCGGGGTCAGCGTCGTCAGGTGGGGCGTGAGGTCGTCGGGTGAGTCCTTGCCCAGCCAGCGCGTGATCGAGTGGGCGTGCGGGCCACTCTCGGCCTGCTCCCGCGGCACCCCACCGGACATCTCCTCCTGGGCGTACGAGTCGTCGCGCCCGAGCTGGGCGGCCGGCTCGGCGTCCGCGTCGGGCAGCCAGTAGACCCGGCTGTCACCGACGTTGCCGGCGACGACGACCCCGTCCTCGACGACCGCCGCAGCCAGCGTGCACGAGGGCGGGTTGGGCACGTCGTCCTCGACCGTCCGGCTGACTGCGTCATTGGCCCGGGCGACCGCTGCCGTCATGGCCCGTCCGGCTGCGGCCGACCAGGCCTCGCGGGTCCCGGCGCCCTTGGGGAAGGGCTGGTCGAGCACCGCACGGGCGGCATCCGCGGCCGCCAGCGAGGCGATGTGCGAGTCGGTGGCCATCGAGACGCCGTCGCAGACGACGAGCACCGCACGTGACCCGGCGGGCTCCGTGGCCCGCAGCGCCATGGCGTCCTCGTTCCGCGTATGCCGTTTGCCGATGTCGCAGACGCCGCCGACCCAGGCGGTGGGGGCGTCCACGACGTGGAAGCGCGGGTCCGGCGGCGGCGTGCCGCACTGGTCGCAGTAGCCGTCGACGACGTGCCCGCGACCGCAGGCCAGACAGAGCGGTGCCTCTGTCGGGTCAGGCGTGTCCACGGCCGTCGACGGCACGGGGCCGGTCCACCCGACGTCGAGCGGTGACTCCTCGCCGGCCGGGGCGGTCTGCGGCGTGGCCGCCGCCTGCACACCGTCGCCGAGGGAAGCGCGGGCCTCGGCCCCGACCGGAGCGGCGCCCTCGTGCAGGAGCCTGCCGGACGGCATACCGGCGGGGGCGACGGCCTGCGGCAGCGCGCTGGCCTGGGGGAGACCGCTCGGGGTGACGGAGGCCGACAGGTCGTTGCCGCACGCCTCGCAGAAGCTGGCCTCGGCAGGGTTGGCGGCCCCGCAGACCGGGCAGTCCCGCTCCGCCGGAGCAGCAGGGCCGACCGACGCCACGGCGGCAGCCCCCGCGAGCACCGACTCCGCTTCGGGCTGCCCTGCGTCGGTGTCGGTGTCGGTGTCGCGTCGGTCGGTGCGGTGTCGGGAACGGGCGCGCCCGTCGCGGGGGTGTCGGTCACCAGATGCTCCAGGGTCGGATGGCGTTGGCTTCGTCGACGAGCGGGACCCGCTCGTCGAGGCTGGGCGTGCGCCTGGCGAGTTCGCGAAGTGACTGCTCGAGTCCGAGGCGCAGGCTCGTCGGAGTCGCCTTGTGCCCGCCGATGCGCACGTCGGCCTTGTTGCCGCTCGACTCGACGGTGGCGAGGGCCTCCCGGTAGATGAGGGTGGTCACCTCGGCCTTGCGGCGGGCGTTCATGGAGGTGTCCTCGAGGGTACGCATCGCCTCCGCGAGGTCGGGCAGGCCGCGGTTGGCGCGGGTCAGCAGCTCGGCGAGGCCCGCGCGGGCGGTGCGGAAGGCGCTCGACTGGGGCGGCACGAGGCGGTAGGCCGAGACCGCGCCATCGACGTCCTTGCGCGCCGCGCGGATGCGCGCCAGCCCGAAGGCGGCCATCGGCACGTAGGTCGCGTCCGTCCGGGCGCACGCGATGTAGAGGTTCTCGGCGACGGCGTCGTCACCGGCCTTCTCGCAGGCGTGGGCGAGACCGAGCTTGGGCGCGAGCTCGCCCGGCACCTGGCCGTAGACGGCGTTGAAGGACGCCTGCGCCGCCCGCGCGTCGCCGCGCTCGAGAGCGGCGAGGGCCTGGATCCACACCGCCCGCCACTCCCATGGGTCGGCCTGCAGCAGCTCCGCGGCCGTTGCCTCGGCGATGTCGCTCTTGCCGGCGTCCAGGGCGGTGCGGGCCCGTTCGAGGAGCACCTCGGTGGAGGTCCTGGGCGGGCTCATGAGGCGCTCGAGCCGCTCGCTCGGGGTGCCGTTGACGGTCTGCAGCCAGCCGACCAGGGGGTCGTGCGGGTCGCGGCGCAGTGACGGGAGGTTGCGCCAGTCGTCGGGCTCGGTGCCCGGCGTCGGCACGTCGAAGAGGAGCGAGGAGACCGTCGTCGTCGCCGCGCCGGCCCCGCGGTCGAGTGCGACGACCTCACGCAGGACGCCGACCATCTGTGAGCGCAGCTCGTCGGCGGAGACGAAGCGGTCGTCGCGGTTCGGAGCGCAGGCCTTGGCGACGAGGCGATAGAACGAGTCGTAGCGCGAGAAGACCGGCACGGAGTCCTGGGCAGGCAGGACGTTGAGGTAGGTCGTCTGGTAGCCGCGGAACTCCATGGTGAGCACGACGAGGGTGCGGCCGATGGTGTAGATGTCGGAGGCCACCGAGACGCCCAGCTCGGCGACCTCGGGCGCCTGGTAGCCCACGGTGCCGAAGATCGCCGAGTCCTCGTCGTCGGCCCGGCGCACGCCACCGAGGTCGATGAGCTTCACCTCGTCGCCGACCTGGATGATGTTGTCGGGCTTGAAGTCGCAGTAGACGAGTCCGAGGTCGTGGAGGTACTGGAACGCCGGAAGGATCTCGAGGATGTAGGCGAGCGCCTGGTCGACCGGCAGCGGGTCGTAGCGACCGGTGTGCTGCATCCGCTGCTTGAGGATGGACTTCAGCGAGGTGCCGCCGACGTACTCCATGACGATGTAGCCGGCGCTGTCGTGGGTGACGAAGTTGTAGATCTCGACGATGCTCGGGTGGCTGACCTGGGCGAGGAAGCGCTGCTCGGCGATGGCTGCGGCGAGCGCGTCCGGGTCGCCGGAGTTGAGCAGGCCCTTGAGGACGACCCAGCGGTCGGAGACGTTCTTGTCGCGGGCGAGGTAGATCCAGCCGAGGCCACCATGGGCCAGGCAGCCGGCCACCTCGTACTGGCCGGCCACGAGGTCGCCTGCCTTGAGCTTGGGGTCGAACGAGAACGGGAAGCGGCACTTGGCGCAGAATCCGGTGGTGCGGCCGGGCCTGCCGTCGCGGGCGCGGCCCACGGGCTCACCGCACTTCGGGCAGAAGCGCTTGTTCTCGGGCACCGAGGGGTTGGTGAGCAGCGCCTTCGACGCGTCGATCTCCGGTGCGGGCCGCACGGTCGTGATGCCGCCCCCGAGCCGGGCCGATCGCAGCCGTTGCGAGCCCCCGGTGCGGCGGGTGGCGATGGAGCCGGTCTCACGGGCCCGCTTGGAGCCCAGGGCCGCCGAGGCCAGGTTGCTCGACGCGGACGAGCGCGTCGACAGCTCAGGGCTCGTGCCGGGTCCGTCGCCCGGGTCGCCGGTGCCCCCCGTGCCGCCGGTGCCCGCAGTGCCGCCGGTGCCCGCAGTGGCCCTACTCCCCACGGTGCCCGCGTTGCCCCCAGCGCCGAGCGCGCCCGCGGTTGCGAGGGCAGCCGGTGCCTGCTGGTCGGCCGGGGTGCCGCAGACGTCGCAGTAGCCGGCGTCGATGGTGCCTGAACAGCCGGGCTGCAGGCACGCGCCGCCCTCCGGGATGCTCGGGCCGGCCGGGGGTCGGGGCGCCGCCGGTGGCGGCAGCGTCGACGGTGGCGACGCTGCGTCGGCGGGGTCGAGCGTGGCCGCCCCCGCGGACGTGACCGACGAGGGGGCACCAGCAGACGCCGGGACGACAGCACTGTCCGCCGCCATTCCGCACACGTCGCAGTAGCCGTCGACGACGGTGCCTGAGCAGCCGGGTTGGGTGCACTTCATGAGCGGCCCTTCTGGGATCGGGGCGTTGAACGCGTGGCGACGTCGAGGAACGACTGGTAGGCCGCGGCGAGCGCACGGGCTCGCTGGAGCGGGAGCGGCGTGACGGAGAGAGCGTCATCGAGGCGGCGCCGCAGGTCGCGGAGGTCTGCTTCGAGCTCGGCGGGCACCCTGGCCGATGCAGCCATCGCCGACAGCGCGCCCGCCAGCCCGACGACCTCGTCGCGCTCGGCCAGCCCGGCGGCATACGTCTCGTGCGCCAGGTCGAGGGCCCGCGACACCCTCTCGAGCCGCTCGCGGTATGCCGCGAGCTCGGCCGCAGCGTGCGGCACGGCTCCCAGCGCCCGCACGTTGGGGATGGCCAGTCGGGGAGCCGGAGTGATGGCGGCGATGCAGGCCCGCTCGAGGGCGCGGATGGCGGCCGCCCGCGCATCGAGCTCCTCGATCTGCTGCTGGGTGCGGACCCGGCTGCGCGCCGCGGAGGCGCGTTCCGCGGCCGCCACGATGAGGTCGCGCTCGAGCATCGAGATGTCGATCTCGAGCGGCCCGATCACCCCGCCGACGTCGGCGCCGCGACGCGCCCGCGCGAGCAGGTCCTCGACGCGCCGGTCGAGCCGGGCGAGCTTCTCGGCGGCATCGTCGCGCTGCGGTCCCGCCGGCACGAGAGGCACCTGGTCGCGGATCCGCTCGACGCCGGCCCGGGCCACGGTGATGCGCTGCGACGCCTCGGCAGCCCCGGGAGCGAGCGAGGCCCGTGCCTGCAGCGTGCGGGTGAGGGAGTCGAGCAGCCGACAGGCCTCCGGCAGGCTGACCGCGAGCGAGCCGCTCGAGGGCAGGGAGAGGTGCTCGGCAGTGTTCGAGTCGAGACGACCGTGGATGAGGGTCGAGAGGCGCTCTGCCTCCTTGGGGCCGACGCGGCCGCCGTCGAAGGTGGACTCGAGCAGGGTCAGTCGGTCGCTCACGGCCTTCCAGAAGGTCAGGGCGACGGTCAGGTCGGTGGTGATCGCCGACTGCTCGGCAGGCGAGAGCCGCAGCACGGCCCGGTCGACCTCGCCGAGGTCGGCCCGGCGCTGGGCCACCCACGTGCGCAGGGCACGCAGGTAGGTCTGGGCCTCGCCCGCCTGCACGGGCACGCCGAGTGCCCCGGGGGCCGTCGGGGCGACGGCACCGGGCTGCTCGGGCATGCTCTGGGGGATCGCGGTCATCAGCGCCCGTAGACGGGGGTCGGGGCGCTGGCGCCCGCTCCGAGCGGGGTGGCCAGCCAGCGGTTGTAGATCGCCTTCCACTCGCCGTCCGCGACGAGGTCGGCGAGCACGCGGTTCGCGTAGCGGGCGAGGTAGACGTCGGCCTTGTTGAAGCCGAGGCCGTAGGGCTCCACGGTGATCGCCTTGGCGCTCGTGATCTCGGTGTTCGGGTCCTGCGCGGCGAGGCCTGCGAGCACCGTGTCGTCACCGGTGATGGCGTCGGCCTTGCCCTGCTGGAGCAGGACGAGGCAGCCGGTGTGGTTGGCGGCCGTGACGGGGACCGGCCCACCGGCCTGCTTCGCCACGCTCTGCAGCTTCGTCAGTGACGTCGTGCCGGTCGGCGCGCACACGCGCTTGCCCTTGAGGTCGGCGAGCCCCCACGTGGGGGCGTCCTTGTCCGTGGTGCGCAGGCTCTTGGAGATCAGCACCTTCTGGCCGGACCGGTAGTACTCGGACGAGAAGGCCATCTTGGTCCAGCGGTCGCACGTCATCGACATGTTGCGGGCCACCATGTCGAGTGAGCGGTCCTGCAGCAGGGGGAGTCGGTCGCCAGCGGTGATGACGCGCAGCTGCACCTTCTCCGGGTTGCCGAGGAGAGCCTTCGCGACTGCCTTGGCCATGTCGATGTCGAAGCCGACGATCTTGGAGGTGAACGGGTCGCGGGCCCCCATGAGGTACGTGTCGGCCGAGACGCCGACGCGGAGGTAGCCGCGCTTCAGGATGTCCCGGACCGTCGAGTCCGTGATGTCGGCACGGGCTGGGAGCGTGCTCAGCGGGTCGTACGTCTGTGTCGCGTTGTCGCAGGCCGGGCCGGGCGTGCTCGGGGCGCTCGAGGTGGGCTTCGGGGTCACCTTCGTGGGCAGGGCGGTGGGCTCGTAGGTGACGCTCGAACAGGCTGTCAGGGCGCCGACGCAGAGTGCCGCCAGCACACCGAGCAGGGCGCGCCGGCCGCGCCCGGCGCGACGCGGCCGCGACGGCGCTCCAGCGGCGCCGGCCTCGGGGGCTCGCAATCGACCACTCGTGGTGGGCGGTTGGGCCGGGATGGCCTGAGAGGTGTTCATCGGTACTCCTCGATCCGCTGTCCGATGCCGCGCACGACGAGCCAGGCGGCGAGCAGCGCCAGCAGAGCGACGCCGATGGCTGCCACGACTGCCGTGCCCGCGAGTCCGTCCAGTCGGTCGACCGCCGCCGTGCCGGCCCGGTCACGAGCCTGCGTGACCGCGACGTCGAACGTCGTGAACGTGCCGTCGGACCCTGCGGCGCTGGGATCGGTCGACGTGGCGACCGCCTTGTCCCACTGGCCGTTGTCGTCGAGGTCGCGCACCTGCACGTGGACGGCCTTGTAGTCCTCCCACATCGGCGCGAGCGT
The DNA here is from genome assembly GCA_963816385.1 of uncultured Actinomycetota bacterium. Taxonomy (GTDB): domain Bacteria; phylum Actinomycetota; class Actinomycetes; order Actinomycetales; family Dermatophilaceae; genus CAWFKL01. Next base: position 223,973 of record CAWFKL010000002.1, on the reverse strand, counting down.
CGTGTCCTGGGCCTCCGAGAGGGCGGCTCGCACGGCGGTGTCGTCGGTCTTCCACGACGCCTCGTTCGCCGCTCCGGAGCCGCGTCGGATCAGGGTGAGGCTCTCGTTGGCGCGGGCGTCGTTGGCGGCCGTGGTCGCCTCGGCCAGCGTGACGGTCTGCCCGAAGGACCCGTCCGCGACGGCGCGGGTCGCCGAGCTGACGCCAGCGACCTGCACGAGGGTGAAGACGAGGGCGACCAGCAGCAGGGCGATGGCGCCCGTGAGGCGTGCGTTGAGATAGCGGTGCGTGCGCTTCGCGAGCCAGACGGCGATCGCCAGGAGGCCGATGAGGGCGACGAGCCCGATCGCCAGCTGCCAGCTGGAGTTGCTGCGGTCGAACTCCTGGCGCGCCCGCTCCTCGTTGGCGGCAACGACGGCGGAGATGATCGGGATGGCGTCGGCGCGCAGACCGGCGCTCGCCTGGGTGAGGTACTGCGCTCCGACGGGCAGGCCGAGGCGGTTGTTGGTGCGAGCCTGCTCGACGAGGGCGGCATACGTCTGAACCTGCTGCGACAGTGCGCCCAGCGCCGTGCCGTCGGCGGGCTGGGCGGCGGCGGCCTCGGCGACCCCCGACGCGACGCGCGCCATCGCACTCTCGTAGCGGGCGCGCGAATCGGGTGACTCCAGGCCACCGATGAGGAAGGCGTTGGTCGCGACGGCATCGGCGCGCAGCAGGTCGACGTGGATCGACTGCGCACGCACGACCTGGGCGGTGTTGTTGGCGGCCCGCTCGACGGCCGCCTGCGAGGAGAGCAGCGCGTTGGCGCTGACGGCTCCGAGCACGATGGCGGCGAGCACGCCGAGGATGCCGAAGAGACGCATCCTGCCGGGCGTTCCGTGGAGCAGGCGGGAGGCGATCGACCGGGCGCCGGGGAGGCTGCCGGCGATGGTGCGCGGACGCGCCGCCGACCCGGGAGCGCCCGGCGGTGGGGCTGCGGGGATCGCGACCGGGATGGTCGTCGTCGGTCGGCTCGTCGGTGCGCTCGTCATCGGGTGTCCTCGCTGGGGGCGGTCTGCTCGTCCGAGACTGCCTCATCGACCGGTCCGGAACCATCAGGGTCTGCCCTGAGCGGCACCGGATCCACCTTCTCTGGGGCCGGGTCCGGCGGCTGCAGCACGTCGGTCTCGACGGGCGCGTCCGGTTGCTCGGTGAAGTCGTCTGCGGTCAGCAGACGCAGGTCGTCGCGAGTCGGCTCGGTCGCATCCTTGAGCCGCCACGCGTGTCGGCCGATGGCCTGCTCGAAGAGGTTGCGCGAGAAGCGCCCGTTGCCGAAGGCAGGCGTGCGCGGCGTCGCCTCCAGCTGGTGGCGCACGCGCGTGCGGGCGTCGTCGGTCAGCTCGTAGTCGGCACCCTCGGCGATGAAGTCCAGGATGTCGAGCAGCTCCTGGTCGGAGTAGTCGTCGAACTCGATGGTCGTCGTGAACCGGCTGGCCAGACCGGGGTTCTGGGCGATGAAGCCGACCATCGGGTCGGGGTAGCCCGCGACGATGACGACGAGGTCCTCCCGGTGGTCCTCCATCTCCTTGACGAGCGTGTTGACGGCCTCCTGGGCGTACTGGTCGCCGGTCAGGGCGTAGGCCTCGTCGATGAAGAGCACGCCGCCGGTGGCCCTCGCGCACACCTCGGCGGTCTTCATCGCCGTCTGCCCGACGTAACCGGCCACGAGCTCGCTGCGGTCGACCTCGACGAGCTGGCCCTTCGGCAGCAGCTCGAGCGCCCGGTAGATCGCGCCGATGAGCCGCGCCACGGTCGTCTTGCCGGTGCCGGGGTTGCCGACGAAGATGAGGTGCCGGCTCATCCTCAGCGCCTTGAGGCCCGCGTGGACGCGCATCCTCTCGACGGTGAGCAGCGCCACCTGGCGGTGGATCTCCTTCTTCACCCGCCCGAGGCCGATCATCGCGTCGAGCTCGGCGAGCAGCTCTTCGACGGACTTCTGCGGCTCCGGCGCCTCCCCCGGCTCCGGCGGCGGGGCACTCCCAGCCTGCGCCATGGCCCCGGCGTCGCCGGCCTGCGGCCCGTTGGCCTGTGGCGCGATGCTGCTCGCCTCGGGGTCGAGCGTCCGATCCGTGCCGGGGCCGAGCAGACCGGGAAGGTTCGGCCGGAAGACGTCCGGGGTCGCGAACGACGCCCCGGGCAGCGCCCGTATGCCGTCGGGCGGGCTTCCGGCGATCCCCACGCCGGGACGATGGCCGGCGGCGAAGCCGCCCCGAGCCGCATCGAGGTAGGCGCCGGATGCTGCCGAGGCGTTCGCGATGACCCAGATCGGGGCCGTGCCGAGCATGACGGCGGACGACGCGACCTCGGTGAGCGCCTCGGCGTAGTCGCCGGCAAGACCGTTGCCTGAGGCGACGAGGGTCTCGAGCAGCTCTGTGGGCGCGCCGCGCCAGCGCCGGCCCCGTGAGGCGGCGTCGAAGAACGCCTCGTTGACCCGGGCCAGGTCGGTGACGCCCGGGTGGGCGACGCGGGCCCACTCGGTCGCAGCCCCGGGCACGGACTCGGCGAGCGCGGCTGCGACGCGCAGTCCCTCCTCGCGAGCGGCAGCCGGGTCGAGGCCCGCCTCGGCGGCGATGTCGCCCAGCTGCGCCAGGCTCTCGGCGAGCCGGGACTCGTCGGCGCTCATGGGCGGGCTCTCGTCGGTCGGTGCATGCGTCACTCCGGCGGTTCGAGGGGGGAGGGATGGGAGGGGCGGGAGGAAGGCGAGCGGGGCGGCGGGGCGGCCGGCACGACGTCGGGGCCGAGACCCAGCACGCCTCCCGTGGAGGCCTGCCCGAACTTCTCCTCGAGGAAGGCGCCGTGCAGGATGATCGCCTCGGCGTCGGCGCGGTTGACGGCGTCGTAGACCTTGTCCATGGTCGTGCCGAGCAGGTCGAGCTGGTCGACGAGCAGCATGACCGAGCTCTTGCCGTTCGCGATCGGACGGCTGTCGGCCCAGTCGCGTGGCAGGCGCAGGTAGTTGCCGATGGCCACCGGCAGGTAGTCGGTGACGGTCGCCATGACGCTGAAACCCTGAGAGCTGCCGATGCCCAGGGCGGCGAGGCGCGGCAGGGTCTGGCGCACGATGCGGGTCACGCGCAGCAGCCGAGAGAGCACGACCCCGGGCACCTTTCCGTCACGCGCTTGCTGCTCGATGGCGTCGAGGGCGCCGAGCAGCTGGTCGGTCGTCGGCGGACCGGGGCGCGGCGGCTCCGGTGCCTCGGGTCTGTCCAACCCGAACCACGACCGGATCCCCACGTGGCGTTCTCCTCTACCTCTCGCGGCGGGCCGCAGCCCTGCTTCGTGCTCGTGACGCACATCCTGCTGCACGGCCCGACGCTGCGACGCCCCGCCCCCTCACCGGCCGGGGCCGAGGTCGAGCAGGCCGGGGGCGACGTTCTCGGCGCGGCGGGCGTCCTGCTTGGAGACGCGGTCGAGGTAGCTGCGCGACTTCTCGACCTCGGTCTCCAGCGTGCCGATGGTGGCGGCCATGTTGTCGAGGGCACGCACCTTGAACTGGTCGATGGTGTCCATCGTCTCGTAGATGTTGGCGAACGCCTTCTGCAACGACTCGATCGACAAGGTCGAGCTGGCCGACTGCTCCTGGATGCGGGCGGAGTTCTGCTTGAGCGCCTCGGACGTGCGCTCGATGATGCCCGACGTCGTGGTGTTGAGCGCCGTGATCTGGTCGAGGACGAGCTGCTGGTTGTTGAGCGCCTGGGCGACGATGACAGCGGTGCGCAACGCCGACACCGTCGTCGTCGTCGCGCGGTCGACGCCCTTGATGAGCTCGATGTTGTTCTTGATGATGATGTCGATCGCGAGGTAGTTCTGGATCGAGACCGCCAGCTGGGTCAGCAGGTCCTGGTGCTTCTGGCGGACGTAGAAGAGGACGTCCTCGCGCAGGGCCTTGGCGCGCTCCGGGTCGGTCGCCTCCAGGGTGGCGACCTGGGCCGCGAGCTTGGCGTCGAGCCGCTCGGCGACGTAGACGTACTGGTTGAGCCGGCCCATCGACTCCCAGAGGTTCTTCTTCTCGAGGTTCAGGGCGACGTTGTCCTTGACGAGCTCGTCCTGGCCCGACTGCAGCGAGTGCAGGATGCCGTTGAGGTGGCTCTGGGCCGACTGGTACTTGCGGAAGTAGTCGGTGACCTTGTCGCCGAACGGGATCATCCCGAAGATCTTCTTGGCCCCGGTGGCCTGGCCGGGATCGAGGTCCTCGACGGTGCGGCGCAGGTCGAGCAGGGTCTTGCCGACCTTCGAGTTGCCCGACAGCCCGCCCTCGTTGAGCGCCTTGACGGGCATCTGGAGCATGCGGTTGCTGCTCTCGGCGGCGAACCTGACCTCGTCGTTGCCCATGCTGCGCACGTCGGTCGCCTTGGTCTCCCACTCCGGCGAGCGTGACGCGGCCTTGAGGAGGCCGTCGAGGTACGTGTCCACCTTGGCGTCGAGCCCGGGCAGCGCCGCCTCCGGCACGGCGGGCGCCATCTTCGGGGCGGCGGTCTCGGCGACGGCGGCCGTCGGCGCGGGCGCGGTGAGGATGAACGCGTCGGCGGTCGGTGGCGCAAGTGGCTGCACGGCGGCGGGGGCCTGCGCTGCGGCGGCCTGGGCTGCGGGCTGGTCGGTCATCGAACGGGGTCCTTCCGTCGGTCCGGTCACGTCGGCGACGTGACTGCAAGTCCTCGCTCGCCAGCGGCACCGGACGGCATACCCGGCGGCACCCGGACGCTCCGAGACCCGACCGGCCGGCACTGGCGGCACCCGCGCGGCACGTCACGGCACCTCACGGCACTGCGTGGGCGGCCCCGCTGGCGTACGGACACTCTACGTGCCGCGCGCGGGGACGGGACCGGCATCCCCCGGTTTAGCAGGCGCTGAGGGCCGAGTCCGGGTCCCCCTCAGGCAGTTCCCGACGCGGGTCACCTCGAGGCGGCGGCCGCGGCCCGGAGTCAGGGGAGGTTCCGAGCCGCGCCCGCGCGTGGGGGGCACCACGTAGAGAAAACGGCGCAGGTTACCGGCGAGTTCCCGACCGTGAGCGCCCGGCTCGTGGGCCGCGTCGCGACAGTGGACCCGGGCGGCCCCGCTCACCGGATGGCAGGCCTCGGCCAGGCGGGGTGCACTCAGGAGAACTGCCAGGACCGCTTCGACAGGCCGAACCAGAAGCCCTCGATGGCGCTGCGGTTGTCGAGCCCGCCGGAGGCGTGCGCCGCTCCGAGCGTGACGAAGAGCGGCGCGAAGTGCTCCGTGCGCGGGTGCGCCTCCCGGGCCGCCGGCGCCTTGTCGAGGAAGTCGAGCAGGCCGTCGACGTCCTGGGCCTGCATGGCTTCCTGCGCCCAGTGGTCGAACTCGATGCTCGCGGCGGGCGGGGCGCCGTCCGCGCCGGCGGCGGGGTTGAACCAGCGCAGGTTGTGCGTCGTGAAGCCGGAACCGACGATGAGGGTGCCCTGGTCGCGCAGCGGGGCGAGCCGACGGCCGATGTCGAAGAGGCCTCGCGGGTCGAGTGTCGGCATCGAGAGCTGCAGGACCGGCACGTCCGCGTCGGGGAACATCTCCTTGAGCGGCACGTAGGCACCGTGGTCGAGACCGCGGGACTCGTCGCGGTGCACCGAGGACGGCTGGCCGGGGACCGTGAGCAGCTTGGTCACCTCGTCGGCGAGTCCCGGGGCGGCGGGTGCGTCGTACGTGACGTCGTAGTAGTGCTGCGGGAAGCCCCAGAAGTCGTAGGTCAGCGGTGCGCCGGTCGTGCTCCCGAGCGTGGTCGGGGCATCCTCCCAGTGCGCCGAGACGATGAGGACGTTCTCAGGCTTCGGCAGCTCGTCCGACCAGGCGGCGAGCTCGGCCGTCCAGAGCTCGTCGTCGGCGAGCGGCGGCGCGCCGTGGCTGAGGTAGAGCACGGGTGCGGCGGTCATCAGGTGTCCTTCCGAGATTGGTTGAAGCTTAAACTATCATGGGAACACGTGACCTGCTCACTGTATTTCCGGATGTGGAGCCTCGGAGCCGCAACGCCACACGGGGGGCGGGCGCGGCGTGAGCCGGCTGGACGGCATACGGCCTCGGCGGGGTGGAATCTGCGGGTCCCCACCCCTGCTGTTACGGTCGAGCCGCGTCCACGTCCATGCAGCGACGAATCCGCTGCACGTGAGACCGGGAAAGAACAGGTGTACCCATGGCTGCAGGAAAGGGCCGCAAGCTCGTCATCGTCGAGTCGCCTGCCAAGGCGAAGACGATCGCGGGATATCTCGGCGGCGACTTCGAGGTCGAGGCGTCGGTCGGCCACATCCGCGACCTGCCCAACCCGTCGGAGCTGCCCGCCGACATGAAGAAGGGGCCCTACGGCAAGTTCGCGGTCGACGTCGACAACGGCTTCGACCCCTACTACGTCGTCGACCCGGACAAGAAGAAGAAGGTCGCCGACCTCAAGCGGCTGCTCAAGGACGCCAGCGAGCTCTACCTCGCCACCGATGAGGACCGCGAGGGAGAGGCCATCGCCTGGCATCTGCTCGAGGCGCTCAAGCCTCGGGTCCCGGTCAAGCGGATGGTGTTCCACGAGATCACCCGCGAGGCCATCCAGCGCGCCGTCAACGACACCCGTGAGCTCGACACGCGCCTCGTCGACGCCCAGGAGACCCGCCGCATCCTCGACCGGCTCTACGGCTACGAGGTCAGCCCGGTGCTCTGGCGCAAGGTGCGGCAGGGCCTGTCGGCCGGCCGGGTCCAGTCGGTCGCGACCCGCATGGTCGTCGAGCGCGAGCGGGAGCGGATGGCCTTCGTCAAGGCGTCCTACTGGGATGTCGAGGGCGACTTCACGCCCGACGGCACCGCCCAGCAGTTCACCGCCCGGCTCTCGGCGGTCGACGGCGCACGCGTCGCCACCGGCCGTGACTTCGCCGACGACGGCCGCCTCGTGCCGCAGACCGGCAAGGGCGTCGTCCACCTCGACGAGGCCCTTGCGACCCGCATCGCCGACGCGGTCCGGCTGCGCAACGCGCGGGTCACCGACGTCCAGGAGAAGCCCTACACGCGGCGCCCGTCCGCGCCCTTCACCACCTCGACCCTGCAGCAGGAGGCTTCGCGCAAGCTGCGCCTCAGCAGCAAGAACGCCATGCGGGTGGCGCAGCGGCTCTACGAGAACGGCTACATCACCTACATGCGCACCGACAGCACGACGCTGTCGGATGCCGCCATGACCGCCGCTCGCAGCCAGGCCCGCGACCTGTACGGCGCCGAGTACGTGCCCGACAGCCCCCGCCGCTACGAGAAGAAGGTCAAGAACGCGCAGGAGGCCCACGAGGCCATCCGGCCCGCCGGCGACCGCTTCCGGTCCCCGGCCCAGGTCGCCGGCGAGCTGCGCGGCGAGGAGTTCGCGCTCTACGAGCTGATCTGGAAGCGCACCGTCGCCTCGCAGATGGCCGACGCGCGCGGCTCGACGGCAACCGTCAAGCTCGCCGTCGACACCGCGGTCGAGGGCGCGCAGACCGTCGAGTTCAGCGCGAGCGGCACGGTCATCACGTTCAAGGGATTCCTCGCCGCCTACGAGGAGGGCCGCGACGACGAGGCCACCGCCCGCGCCGACGCCGCCGCCGAGGAGCGCCGCCTGCCCAAGTTGAGCACCGGTGTCCCGCTCGAGGTCGTTCGCGCCGAGGCCGACGGCCACGAGACGAGCCCGCCGGCCCGCTACACCGAGGCCACGCTCGTCAAGGCCATGGAGGAGCGCGGCATCGGCCGGCCGTCGACGTATGCCGCCACGATCGGCACGATCCAGGACCGCGGGTACGTCTTCACCAAGGGTCAGGCGCTCGTGCCGACGTGGCTCGCGTTCGCCGTGACTCGGTTGCTCGAGGAGCACTTCGGCAACCTCGTCGACTACGAGTTCACCGCCTCCATGGAGGAGGACCTCGACCGCATCGCCGGGGGAGAGGAGGGGCGCGTCGCGTGGCTGAAGCGCTTCTACTTCGGTGAGGAGGCGACGACGGGCGAGGGTCTCAAGACGCTCGTCGACGACCTCGGCGACATCGACGCCCGTGAGATCAGCACGATCCCCCTCGGCGATGGCATGGTGGTGCGCGTCGGGCGCTACGGCCCCTACGTCGAGGAGGTCGCCCCACATGGGGCTCCGCCCCCCGGGGTCCCCCCGAACGGCGCGGACGCTGGCGCGGCGCCTTTTGGTTCCGCCGAGGCAGGCTCCTCCGTCGCGCCTCGACGGGCCACGATCACGGACGACGTCGCGCCCGACGAGATGACCCCGGCGCGGGCTCGCGAGCTGCTCGACGCGGCTGCCGATGACGGCAGGGTGCTCGGCCAGGACCCGGTGACCGGCCACGACATCGTCGCCAAGGCGGGGCGCTACGGGCCGTACGTCACCGAGGTGCTGCCCGAGACCGAGGAGGAGGCACCGGCCAAGGGCCGCAAGAAGGCCGTCAAGGCCAAGCCGCGCACGGCCTCGCTGTTCACGGACATGGAGCTCGCCACACTCGACCTCGAGACGGCGCTGCGGCTGCTCAGCCTGCCGCGCGTCGTCGGCCGCGATGCAGACGGCGTGGAGATCACCGCGCAGAACGGCCGCTACGGGCCCTACCTGAAGAAGGGCACCGACTCGCGGTCGCTGGCGAGCGAGCAGCAGCTCTTCGACATCACCCTCGAGGAGGCCTTGGCGATCTACGCCCAGCCGAAGCAGCGCGGGCGTGCCGCTGCCGCAGCCCCGCTCAAGGAGCTCGGTGACGACCCGGTCAGCGGCAAGCCGGTCGTGGTCAAGGACGGTCGCTTCGGCCCCTACGTCACCGACGGCGAGACCAACGCGACCCTGCGCAAGGACGACGACCCCGCGTCGATCACCAAGGAGCGCGGCTTCGAGCTGCTCGCCGAGAAGCGCGCCAAGGGTCCGACCACCCGCAAGCGCACGGTCAAGAAGACGGCGAAGAAGGCCACCAAGCGCACGACGAAGACGGCCGCCGCCGCCAAGAAGGCCTGAGGACCCGATCGAAAGAGCAATCCGTCCCCCTCCGCGCACCGCTCACGCCGCGCTGAGGAGGGACGGATTGCTCTTTCGATCGCGGGCTGGCGCTGGCGTCGGACCCGGGTGAGAGGCTGACGGCATGGCAACCGTGGTGTTCGTGCACGCGCATCCCGACGACGAGGCGTCCCAGTCGGCCGGGTCGATGGCACGTGCGGTCAAGGAGGGTCACCGCGTCGTGCTCGTCGTGGCGACGAACGGCGACCACGGGGACGCGCCCGACGACCTCTCGGACGGCGAGTCCGTCGTCGACCGGCGTCGCGCCGAGGCTGCGGCATCCAACGAGATCATCGGCACGCACCGGGTCGAGTTCCTCGGCTACGGCGACTCCGGCATGACGGGCTGGGCGCAGAACGACCACGAGGCGAGCTTCGCGCGCGCTGACACGGAGGAGGCTGCGCAGCGGCTCGCGGCCCTCCTGCGCGATGAGTCGGCCGACGTCGTCATCGGCTACGACTGGCACGGCGGCTACGGCCACCCCGACCACGTCAAGGTGCACGCGGTGACGAAGCGGGCGGCCGAGATCGCAGGCACCCCCCGCTACCTCGAGGGCTCGATGAACCGCACGGCCATGGTGCGCTCCTTCGAGGAGGCGCAGGCCGCTGGTCACGACGTCGGCGACTGGGACCCGGGCGCGCCCATGGACGACGGCAACCCGCTCGGGTCGAGCGAGGAGGAGCTGCACTGGGCCTGCGACGTCAGCGCCTTCCTCGACGTCAAGCGCGAGGCGCTCCGGGCGCACGCGAGCCAGTCCGACGCCCGCGGGATGCTCGAGCTGCCTCCGGCGTGGTTCGCGTTGTCCTTCGGCACCGAGCACTACCTCGAGCCGGGTGCTCCCGACGGCATGGTGACCGGCTGGTTCCTCGACGGATGAGGGTGCGGCCCAGCTGCCGGCGAGGCCCTGGCTCGCCGTCCGTCGAACACTCGGTTACCCTCCCCAAGTTGCCCTCCCCAAGCGACGCTGTGGACCGCGAGAGGACCTCCGATGCCCGAGATCGACTTCAGGACCGCCAGTGCCGAAGAGCTCGCTGCCATCGAGCCGGGCGACTTCATCGCGGCGGTGAAGCAGATGTCGGACCGCGACCTCAGGGATCTCATGGAGGGCCCCAACGCTGCGCCTGTCATCACGTCCATCTTCACGAGGATGCCGCTGATCTTCCGCCCGGAGCGGGCCGGCGGAGCAAGCGCCACCACGCACTGGAGCCTGACAGGGCTGCCCGACGTCGGCGCCGGAGACTGGACGGTGCGGGTGGCCGAGGGACAGTGCACCGTCGTTCGGGGTCACGTCGGGGACGCGACACTGGCACTGACGATGGCGCCGGTCGACTTCATCAAGCTCATCACCAAGACCGGCAACCCCGTCATGATGTTCATGACGGGCAAGCTCAGGGCCAAGGGCGACATCGGGCTGGCCGCCAGTCTCGCCTCGTGGTTCGACGTTCCCCGTCCCTGATCCGCGATCCGTGGACGACGCTGCCAGGTGACGAGCTGGCCGCCCGGACATCGTCGCGATGAGGCTGATCAGGCCAGGGAGGCGATGATCTCGTTGAAGGTCGTCGACGGGCGCATGACGGAGGCGACCTTGTCGGGGTCAGGCTGGTAGTAGCCGCCGATGTCGACCGGGCGTCCCTGCGCGTCGATGAGCTCCTGCGAGATCGTCGGCTCCTTGTCGGAGAGGGCCTTCGCGACGTCGGCGAACGTCGCCGCGAGCTCGGCGTCCTCGGTCTGCGAGGCCAGCTCGCGAGCCCAGTAGACGGCGAGCCACACGTGGCTGCCCCGGTTGTCGATCTGGCCGACCTTGCGGGCCGGGCCCTTGTTCTCCTCGAGCAGCGTCCCCGTCGCCCGATCGAGCGCCTCACCGAGGACCTTGGCCCTCGCGTTGCCGGTCGCCCCGGCCAGGTGCTCGAAGCTCACGGCCAGCGCGAGGAACTCGCCCAGGCTGTCCCAGCGCAGGTAGTTCTCCTTGACCAGCTGCTGCACGTGCTTGGGGGCCGAGCCGCCTGCACCGGTCTCGAAGAGGCCGCCACCGTTGATGAGCGGCACGACCGAGAGCATCTTGGCCGAAGTGCCGAGCTCGAGGATGGGGAAGAGGTCCGTCAGGTAGTCACGCAGAACGTTGCCGGTGACCGAGATGGTGTCCTCGCCCCGGCGGATCCGCTCCAGCGAGTAGGCGATGGCGTCGGTGGGCTTCATGATCTCGATCGTCAGCCCGTCGGTGTCGTGGTCTCCGAGGTACTGCTCCACCTTCGCGATGAGGTTGGCGTCGTGCGCGCGGTCCGCGTCGAGCCAGAAGATGGCGGGGGAGCCGGTGGCGCTGGCGCGCGTGACCGCGAGCTTGACCCAGTCGCGGATCGGCACGTCCTTGGTCTGGCACGCGCGCCAGACGTCACCGGCCGAGACCTCGTGCTCGATGAGCGTCGTGCCGGAGCCGTCGACGACGCGCACGGTGCCGGGCGAGGCGACCTCGAAGGTCTTGTCGTGGCTGCCGTACTCCTCGGCGGCCTGCGCCATGAGGCCGACGTTCGGCACTGAGCCCATCGTCGCGGGGTCGAAGGCGCCGTTGGCGCGGCAGTCGTCGATGACGACCTGGTAGATGCCGGCGTACGAGCTGTCGGGCAGCACGGCGAGCGTGTCCTGCTCGCCACCCTCGGCGTTCCACATGTGACCCGACGTGCGGATCATGGCGGGCATCGACGCGTCGACGATGACGTCGCTCGGCACGTGCAGGTTGGTGATGCCCTTGTCGGAGTCGACCATCGCGATGGCCGGGCCGTCCTCGAAGCCCTGCTTCACCGCGGCCTCGATGGCCTCCGCCTGCTCTGCGGGCAACCTGCGGACCGCGTTCAGCACGGCACCGAGCCCGTCGTTGGGGCTCGCGCCCGCGGCGGCCAGCTCGGCGGCATACGTGGCGAAGACGTCGGGGAAGAAGGCCCGCACGGCGTGGCCGAAGATGATCGGGTCGGAGACCTTCATCATCGTCGCCTTGAGATGGACGGAGAGCAGGACCTCCTCGGCCTTGGCGCGCGCGACCTGCGCCGCGAGGAACTGGTTCAGCGCTGCGACGTCCATGAACGTCGCGTCGACGACCTCGCCGGCCAGCACGGGGATCGACTCCTTGAGGACCGTCACCGCTCCGTCGGCACCGACGTGCTCGACGCGCAGCGTGTCGTCGGCCTCGATGACGACAGACTTCTCGTTGTGGCGGAAGTCGTGCTCATCCATCGTCGCGACGTTGGTCTTGCTGTCGGCGGTCCAGGCCCCCATCGAATGAGGGTGCTTGCGCGCGTAGCTCTTCACCGACGCGGGAGCGCGGCGATCGGAGTTGCCTTCGCGCAGCACGGGATTGACGGCGGAGCCCTTGACCTTGTCGTATGCCGCCCGGGCCGCCCTCTCGTCGTCGGTCGTGGGGTTGTCGGGATAGTCGGGCAGGGGGTATCCCGCAGCCTGCAGCTCGGCGACCGCGGCCTTGAGCTGAGGGATGGATGCGGAGATGTTGGGGAGCTTGATGATGTTGGCCTCGGGCGTCCTGGCGAGCTGCCCGAGCTCCGCAAGGGCGTCGCTCACGCGCTGCTCCGGCGCCAGGGCGTCGGGGAAGGAGGCGAGGATGCGACCGGCGAGCGAGATGTCCCGCGTCTGGACCTCGACTCCTGCCTGGCGGGCGAAGGCGGAGACGATCGGCAGCAGCGAGGCCGTCGCGAGTGCCGGCGCCTCGTCCGTGTGCGTGTAGATGATGGTCGAGTCAGTCGTCGGTCCAGTCACCGAGTCAGTCACCGTTGGCTCCATTCGAGGTCCGCGGAAATCTTGACATCAAGATATCGGATGCGTGGCGGCCGTGGGGCCGCCGTCCCATCCTGCCGGGGTGCTCTGCGCCACGCCACCGAGCCGGTTCTAGGGTGTGCGGGTGAGCAACGCCGCCGCCATCGAGCCCTCGACCGCACGCCGGCTGAGCCACCTCCTCGCGACCGAGCAGCGCCGCGGGCGACTGCCGTCGGTCGCCGCCGGCATCGTGCGCGACAGCGCCCTCGTGTGGTCCGACGCCATCGGGACGCTCGACGGTCGTGCCGACGGGGAGGCGGCAGACATCGCGCACGCAGTACCGCATGGGCTCCATCACCAAGACCTTCGTCGCCGTGGCGGTGCTGCGGCTGCGCGACGCCGGTCGCCTGGACCTGCTCGACCGCTTCGACGACCACGTGCCGGGGTCACGGCTCGGCGGCGCGACGATCGCGCAGCTGCTGTCGCACGGCGCGGGGGTGCAGGCCGAGACCAACGGCCCGTGGTGGGAGCGGACGCCCGGTGGCGACTGGTCCTCGTTCGTGCAGTCGGCGGTGGGACAACGGTTCCGGGCGGGACGTCGTTTCCACTACACCAACGTCGGCTACGCCGCGCTGGGTGAGCTCCTGGCCCGGGCGCACGGCACCGACTGGTTCGACGTCGTGCACCGTGACCTGCTGGCTCCCCTCGGGATGACCCGCACGACGACGCGACCCACGGTCAAGGCCGCCCAGGGCCTCGCCGTGCACCCGTTCGCCGACGTCCTGCTGCCCGAGCCCGAGCACGACGCCGGGGCCATGGCGCCGGCCGGCCAGCTGTGGACGACCGTGCAGGACCTCGCGCGCTGGGCGGCCTTCGCGGCCGGCGACACGGGGGAGGTGCTGTCCGCCGACACCCTCGCGGAGATGTACGAGCCACACACCGTCGCCGACCTGCCCGGTGTGGCGTGGACGGTCGCGCACGGCCTCGGTTGGCAGGTCTGGAACCTCGACGGCACGAGGTACGTCGGTCACGGCGGCTCGATGCCGGGCTTCCTCGCGGGCCTGCGGGTGGACGTCGAGACGGGCGACGGCGTCGTCATCCTCAGCAACACGACCAGCGGGATGGGCCTCGTGGCTCCGGAGCTGCTCAAGGCGTTCGTCGAGCATGAGCCGCGACCGGTCGGTCCGTGGCACGCCGCCGGTGACCCGTCGGTCCTGGAGCTGGTCGGCACGTGGCACTGGGGCCCGTCCGTCACGCTGGCCAAGGTCGTCGGCGAGCACCTCGTCCTCGGGGAACCCGGGCAGGCGCGCGGGTCCCGCTTCGCACCCGTCGGCGGCGACGAGTGGGTGGGCCTCGACGGCTACTTCACCGGAGAGCCCCTGCTCGTGGTGCGCGGCCCGGACGGTGCCCCGTCGCACCTGGACCTGGCGTCCTTCCGCTTCACGCGCACCCCCTACGATCCGGCTGCCGACGTGCCGGGCGGCGTCGACGACGCCGGTTGGCGCTAGGCCCGCCGAGCTCGATGGCCCGAGCCGGTGCGCGCGATCAGCGCCTCGATGCCGTCGAGCAGCAGGCCCAGGGCGTTACCGTCGCGCCCGCCCATGACATGGATGTGGGCCACGCGCCAGCGGGAAGGCGGCGCGTGGCCCACGGGGCCGGCCCGGGAGGGCCTAGCGGGGGTTGGTGCTCAGCACCACGGGTAGACGAAGAGGCTGTTGTCGCCGGCGCGGTGGTCGGCGAGCAGCAGGCTGAACGGGACGGGGTTGGGCACGCCGCTGATGTCGGCGCCGGGCCGGACCGTCACGCCGAGCTTCTCGACGGCGTAGGTCAGGTCGACGCCGTTCTTGGCCACCGCGGAGAGCAGGCCCGCACCCTTGAGGGTGGAGATGCCCGACTGCATGCACGCGGTGTCAGGTGCGGCCGAGGCCGAGCCGGCAGTGGCGAGCATGGCCGAGCTGGCGAGGACGGCCGCTGCAGCGATCGGGAGGATGCGCATGGATGACTCCTTTGTCGTTCCCCGAGTGGATGGTGTGTTCAATGTTTGTCGAATGTTCGACGAGTCTGATTCAAGCGCATCTCGCTGAGTTTGTCAAGGGTTGGTCGAACCTGCTGTGAGGACCGCGGGTGTGGGCTGCTCCGGCGCGACGACGGTGGGCTCGGCCGGCGTGGCGGGCATGTGCCGTGGCCACCAGAAGCGGTCGCCGAGCACGACGGCGATGGCCGGCACCAGCAGAGTGCGCACGACCAGGGTGTCGAGCAGCACGCCGACGCAGATGATGACGCCGATCTGCGCGAGCACGACCAACGGCAGCACGCCGAGCACAGCGAACACCGCGGCAAGCAGGATCCCCGCGCTCGTGATGACCCCGCCGGTGGCCGCGAGGCCGCGGAGCATCCCCTCGCGCGAGCCATGAAGACGGCCCTCCTCGCGCGCCCGCGTGACGAGGAAGATGTTGTAGTCCACGCCCAGGGCGACGAGGAAGACGAAGGCGAAGAGCGGAGCGCTGTCGTCGAGCGCCGAGAACCCGAAGACCTTCGTGAAGATCCACCAGGAGGCCCCGAGGCTCGCGAGGTAGGTGGCGACCACCGTCGCCACCAGCACGAGGGGAGCCACGAGCGAGCGCAGCAGCACGACGAGGGCCAGCATCACGAGGACCAGCACCAGCGGGAAGATCACGAATCGGTCGCGCGCCGAGGCCTGCGCCGAGTCGAGCGCGACGGCCTCGGTGCCGGCGACGTGGCTCTCGGGCAGCGAGGTCAGGGCGGCGCGCAGGTCCGTCACGGTCGTGGCCGCCTCTTCGGAGCCCGGGGCAGCCTCGATGACCGCGTCGACCTCGGCGACCCCGTTGCCCTCGTTCACGAGTCGGGCACCCGCGATGCCGTCCACCGAGGTCGCGGCCGCGACGACCGCGTCCGGGTCGTTGGTCGTG
Source organism: uncultured Actinomycetota bacterium (assembly GCA_963816385.1). Classification (GTDB taxonomy): domain Bacteria; phylum Actinomycetota; class Actinomycetes; order Actinomycetales; family Dermatophilaceae; genus CAWFKL01. Next base: position 208,267 of record CAWFKL010000002.1, on the reverse strand, counting down.
ACGATGATGGCGGGGTCAGCGCTGCCGGCCGGGAAGGACTGCGCGAGCCGCTCGCCGGCCGAGATCGCCTCGGGCTTCTGCAGGAACTGGTCGGCGGACTTCAGGCCGGTGTCGATGAACCCGAGCCCGGCAGCCATCACCGCCAGCACGGCGAGGGTGACGGCGATGATGCGGCGCGGGTGGGCGGCGACCCGGTCGCCGACGCGTCGCCACAAGGAGTGGCCGTCTGCCAGCGCCGCCTCGCCCTCGCGTGGGATGCGGGGCCAGAAGATCCAGCGACCGAAGCAGACGAGCAGCGCCGGCAGCACGACGAGCACGAAGGCCGCAGCGACGACGACACCCACGGCACAGGCGAGCCCGAGTCCGCGCGTGGCGGGGAAGAGGGACAGCAGCAGGGTCAGCAGCCCGACGACGACCGTGGCGGCGCTCGAGAGGACGGCCTCGGAGGTGCGTCGCAGGGCCAGGGACATGGCCTCGCGCCGGTCGTGGTGGCTGCGCAGCTCGTCTCGGTAGCGGGAGATGAGCAGCAGGGCGTAGTCGGTGCCGGCGCCGAAGACGAGCACCGAGAGGATGCCGATGGTCGACTCGTCCCAGACGACGTCGAAGGCGGCCAGCGTGTGGGTCGCCGTGACGGCAGCGAGCCGGTCCGCCACGCCGACCACGAGGAGGGGGAAGATCCAGAGCACGGGGCTGCGGTAGGTGAGAACCAGCAGGATCGCCACCACGGACGCCGTCGCGATGAGCAGCCGCGTGTTGGCTCCGGAGAAGACCGCCGCGAGATCGGCCTCGACAGCGGCCGGTCCCGTCACCTGTGCCGTCACGCCGTCCGGGAGGTCGGCCTTGACGGTGTCGCGGATCTCGGTCACAACCGCAGCCGTCGCGGTGGCGTCGTCGGTCGCCACGGGCACGACTGCGAGCAGTGCAGTGCCGTCGTCGCTCGTCTGCACGGGCGCGCGGTCCGCACCCGGGACGGCGGCGAGGCGGGCCTTGGCGGCCGCCACATCGGCGGGCGACAGGGCGCCGGTCTCCGAGCTGAAGAGGATCACGGCCGTCGAGCCCTCGGCTTCCGGGAGCTGCTCACGCAGCTCGATGGCCTGTGCGCTGTCGGAGCCGATCGGCAGGGCATCGGTCGAGGTGGCGGTGCGCGTCGCCTCGCCGACGACGCTCACCACTCCCATCGCCCCGCCAAGGGCGAGCACGACGATGGCGATGGCCCACCAGCGCCGTGTGATCCTGTCTGTCACTGCATGCACGACGACCTCCGCTAGGATGAGTAATCTGGTTACTCAGAAGATTAGTAAGTAGGTGAGTGACATTAGCAGCAACCGTCCCGCTCGCAAAGACGGCCCCCGTCCTGGCAGCGCCGCGTCCGGCGTGCCCAACTGGCGCCTGACCGACACGCTCTCAGCCCTCCAGGAGCTCGTCGAGGTCGCGGAGTCTGTCCCGTCGGTCGTCGCCCGGCAGGCCGGCCTGAGCACGTCCGAGCTGCACTCGTTGCGCCACCTCATGCGCGGGCCCATGGGTCCGGTCGACCTCGCGAAGGTGCTCGGGGTGACCTCGGCGGCGTCCTCCGGTGTCGTCGACCGGCTCTGCAGCAGGGGCCATGCGCAGCGACGTGCGCACCCGGAGGACGGCCGGCGCACCGAGGTCGTCATCACCGACAGCGGGCGCGCGGAGGTCACGGCCCGGATGCGGCCGATGTTCATGGGGCTCGCTGAGCTCGACGCGACCCTGAACGACGACGAGCGGGTCGTCGTCGAGCGCTACCTGCGTGGCGCCACCGCCGCGATGAAGGCGCTCACTGCCGGCGGCTGATGTTCCGGTGGTCGGCTAGCCGCGCGCGGCGGCGCCCAACCGACGTCACGCCGGGAGGTGCCCGCGCAGCAGGCTGTCACCGGAGTGTGTCGGGGCGTCGTCGAAGCGCTCCCGCGAGATGTCGACGATGACGTAGCCCTCGTCGATGAGCGACTGGCTGATCGGGAAGCTCGCCTCGTCGCCGGCCCCCGAGCACGCCGACCGACACCATCCGCTTGCCGTCGGCGTTGAGCAGCCACACCTCCAGGTAGCCATCGCCCGGGTCGAGCGGTTGCGTGGTGGCCACGGTGAGGTCGAGGCCCTCCCCCGATTGCACGACTTCCGCCTCGCCCTCCGGCTGCTTCGTGTCGAGCGTCGACAGGGCCACCTGCGAGATCGGGCTGCGCGGTCGTCTCCGGCTGCCAGATGGCACGTCCCGCCACCAGGCCGATCACGAGACCTGCCGCTGCGATGCCCGCTCCCCACCCGATCGCGCGACGTCGTGAGGTCGCTCGCCGGCGCGCTCCGAGCTCGTCCGCCGTATGCGGTGAGGTGGACCCGCTCGGGATCGGTCTGCGTCGGCTCGGGCTGGGGCGCGGGTCGAGCTGCCGGCTCGGGGCGCGGACGGGTCGACCGCCACCGCATCCGCGTTGACCTCATCGGAAAGATCCTTGGAAAGATCGTCGGAGAGATCGTCCGAAAGATCGTCGGAGAGGTCGTCGGTGGTGAGCTGGTCGGTGATGCGTCCCCAGACGGCATCGCCGGGAGACTGCCAGCCGGCATACGTCGGCGCGGACGCGACGAGCCCGGCCGCGCGACGCAGCTGCGCCACCGTCGCGCTGCACTCGTCGCAGGACTCGACGTGGGTGGAGACGCCGTCGTGTGATCCGTCGCCGACGACAAGGTCGACGAGATCGTCGTCAGTGGGATGGGACACGCTCCACCTCCTTCATGCGTTCCCTCAGGGCGATGAGTCCTCGGCGCACATGACTCTTGACAGTGCCGAGCGGGAGGTCGAGCGCCTCGGCGATGGCATCGTGCGTGCGGTCCTCCACGAAGGCCATTCGGAGCACGGTCGCTCGTGGATCGCCCATCTGCTCGAGCTCGTGGACGACGAGCAGGCGCTCGGCCCAGTCCGAGTCGTCCACCGTGACCGGTCTCGTCGCCGCCTCGGTGGCGACGGCCCGCAGGTTGCGGGTGCTCCGGTAGCGCTCGGCGCGGAGGTCCGCGATGCGGTGCTTCGTGATGCCGACGAGCCACGCCGCGGGCGACCCGAGCTCGGGTCGCATGGTGTCACGGCCACGCCAGGCCGCCACGAAGACCTGTTGGGTGACGTCCTCGGCATCCTCACGCGAGCCGAGGGCGCGGAGGGCGATCGTGTGGACGAGAGGCGACCAACGGCGGAACATCTCGGCGAGCGCGTCTCGATCGCCCGCGCGCAGCCTGACGGCGAGGCCGTGGCCTCGATGTCAGGATCATCGTGCACGTGCACGAGCCCACCCTAACCACCCCTCACGTGACCGGAGTCGCCGTGACGACGACGTTGCGGTCGTAGCGTCGCAGCTCCGGGTCGAACCGTCCGCCGCACGTGACGACGTGCAGCATCGGCGTCCCGTCCCGCGTGAAGAGGCGCTGGAGGTCGAGGCGCTCCTTGCTGATGCTGCGCACGTCGCGCACCTCGTACCGCGTCATCGTGCCCTTGGAGCGCACGACGATCTCGTCTCCCCGACGCAGTCTGCTCCACCGCGGCGATCGGCCCGGTGCCGTAGTCCGGCATGTCGAGGTGAGCGGCGAGCACCGTGGCGCCCGTGGGGTCGCCCGGACGGGGGCCGTACTCGTACCACCCCAGCTCGGCGGGCGTCGGTGGCAGCGCCATCTGTCCGTCGCGTGCCACCCCTACCGGTCGGATCGGCAGGTCGACGCCCAGGCGCCCGATGGTCAGGCGAGTGGGCTGGGGTGGCTCGGGGCGGGCCGCGACCTTCACGCGGGGCGCCTGGGGGGCCGTCGGAACCGGCGGCGGCACGGGCGACCTGTCGTCGACCTGCATCGAGCTCATCGAGCTCGATCGAGCTGATCGAGCTGGCCTCGAGGCCGGGCTGGCCTGGGGCACGCTCGACAGTGCATCGGAGGGTTGCGTGAACCAGAAGGCGGCGAGACCCGCCAGGAGGGCGACCGCCAGGGCTGCGGCCACCCTCCTGGCTCCACCGGCGTGACCCGGCACCGGGCGCCGGGGAGGGGCCGGCGTGCGAATGCGGTGTCGGTTCATCGGCGCGGTGCTCCAGAGTGGTTCGTCGGTCCCGTTGGTCCTCAGCGCACCGTCACGGTGCGGCGGCGCACCACGGTCAGCGCGAGGCCACCCGCCAGCGCAGAGGCACCAGCCACAGCGACCCAGCGTCCGGTCTCCGAGCGGCCGCTGCCCTCACCCGCGGGCACGCCGCCGGGTGCCGAGTGCATGCCCGCGATGGTCTGCGTCGCGAGTGCGAGGTTCTTGTCCGCGGCACTGCCCCATGCGTACACGATGGTGTTCGTGCCCTCCTTGAGCGTGACGTCGGCCGGGCCGATGGCAACCGTGTCGGTGCCCGCGAGCACGACGTCGGCGCTGATGGTGCCGGCATCGACGACGGCCTTGGCCTCGTTGGGGTTGGTGAGCCCCTTGATCGCGACCGCACCGTTCGCCCGCACGTCGACGGCGGGTGCTGCCGCGTCATGGCGAACCGTCAGCCGGGCCTTGCCCGCAGGTACGGAGGAGGTGTCGTTGACGTAGGGCGTCAGGATGGGCTTGCCGCCCTCGTCGAGGTGCGCGACGACGGTGATGTTGGCGTCGCCGGGCACCTTCACGTCGTTGGCCTCGATGATGGCCTTGCCGCCCGCGCCCGCGCCGGCGGCCGTGACCTTGAGGTCGTAGCTGCCCTCGGGCAGCATGACCGGGTCGGTAAGGGTTCCGGGCTTGAAGTTGGTGAGCAGGGCCTTGCCGTTGGCGTAGACGTCGACCGTCGCGCCGGGCACCGCGTGCAGGATCGACACGGTGGCGTCGGCGGCGTGGGCGGGACCGGCGAGAGCGACGGGGGCCAGCGCGAGTGAGGCGACGGCGGCGATGCGGAAGGTCTTCATTGGGGTGCCTTTCGAACGATGATCACGGAGATTGGGGGTGGTGGCGCGCCGCGCGACAGGGCGCACCGAAAGCGTCAGAGGTCGATTCAGAGGTCGGCTGAGAGTTGGACTCAGAGGTCGGCAGGGCGCAGCACGAGGAGGATGCCGTGCGCGATCTGCTTGTTGCCCTTGTTGATGTCGAGGGCACGCGGGTCGACGATCGGGTTCAGGTCGGTCGGGTCCTGGTCACGCAGCTCGATGAGCTTGAGCCACTTCGAGAGCACCCGGACCTTGATGGACGCACCAGGCAGGGCCGTGGCGAGGGCCGCACCGTTCGACTGCAGAGCCATCGATGCGGTGATGGTCGCGCCGGGGACGACGTGGTAGAGCAGCACCGACTCCAGGGTGTTGATGCCGACGGCGTCGGCCAGGGCGGCGAAGACACCCTTCTCGGTGCCGTACCAGCGCCCGGTCAGGTCACGAGCGAGCACCTGGAAGGCTCGGTCGTTGGGAATGAAGGCGGTGAGCGCGACGTCTCCGCGGGTGAGCACGCCCACGGGACTGCTCGGCTTGGCCGCCAGCACCGCGAGGACCGCCTCGGTGACGATGTCGTAGTCGGACCAGTTGCGGTCGAACTGGTTGCCGTCCGCCGTCAGCACGGCCGCAAGGCTGCGCGTGCCGGTGGGCGCGGTGGTTGTGGTGCTGGACGCCGTTGCCTGAGACGGTGCGGCCGAGCTGGGCGCTGCGATGGCCGCCGGCAGCGCGAGCGCCCCGGCGACCGCGAGGGCCAGTGGTGCGAGGTGACGCTTCTTCATCGGAAGTCCTCTCGTGGGGGGTGACGGGCCGCATGACCCATCTGCCTCCTACTTCCTGCCGAGACCCCGCCGCGGATGCACCCCAAGTCGAATTTCTTCGCCGACCTTGTGCCTCGAGCGGGCGCGCCGCCCCACAGGGCACGGCTCAAGGCGTGGTTTTGCGGCGCCACTGCCTGGGGCAGGTGTGACGACGTGGCCACTCGAGGGGGGCAGGTGTGACGACGTGGCCACTCGAGTGCGGGGAAGTGTGACGACGCGGCCACTCGAGTGCGGGGAAGTGTGACGACGCGGCCACTCGAGTCAGGCGAGATGGGTGTTGACGGCCTCAGCGGCGCGCTGGCCCGAGACGAGGGCGCCCTGGATCGAGGGCGTGTCACGGTGGTCGCCGCACACGAAGACGCCGGAACCGATCGTCACCGTCGAGCGCACCCGAAGCGGTGGTGGCATCGCCGGGAGCGCGGCATCGACCCGGTGCCGCGTGACGGTGCGCCACCCGGTCGTGCCGCAGCCGAAGATCTCGCCGACGTGCCGCAGCACCTCGGCCTCCGAGGCGTCGCCGTCCGGACGGTCGAGCAGGCAGGTGGCCTCGACGAGGTGCTTCGTCGGCGGTGCGTAGCTCGGGGCCGTCGCGGTCATCACCGCGGCGTTCCACACCGGGCCCGGCACGTGCTCGGTGCGACGGCCGTCGACGGCGATGAGGGGCAGATGCGTCGGTGGCTCGGGCGCCTCGAACCACCACGTGACGAGGCCCTTCGTGACCGGCTGGGGGATCGGCGTCAGCGCAGCTGCCCCGACCGGGTCCGTCGCGACGACGACGGCGCGCCCCCGCACCTGCGTGCCGTTGACGTGCACGTCGACGCCGCCGTCGCGCGGCCGGATCGACTCGACCCGGTGGCGCAGGCGCACGCCGTCGCCGAGCGGGGCCGCGAGGTGCTCGGGTAGGGCCTTCATCCCCCGCGCCGGCACGGCGGGACGACCGAGGGCGAACATCCTGACGAGGAGCTTGGTGAAGTTGGCCGACGACGCTCCGTAGCTGTCGACGAGCACGCCGGCAAGGAAGGGATCGATGACCTCGCGCCGCAGCCGACCGGTCACGCCGGCCTCATCGAGCGAGTCCGCGAGGGTCGAGTCGGGCTGGCGGATCACCGACCTTGGGTCCGCGATGGCCCGGGCCGCCCACCTGGTGAGGCCCACCAGCTCTTGAGGGTGCAGGTAGCCGCTGCGCACCGTCTGGGCGAGCAGCCGCGGCTCGCGCACCGGGTCGGCAACGACCTGCAGGCCGTCGAGCCGCCGGACGAGCACCCCCGAGCCGAAGGGCTTGAGGTCGAGGGCTCCGACGTCGACCCACCGTCGCACGGCCGGGTAGGAAGGGTTGAGCACCTGAAAGCCGCGGTCACAACGGAACCCGTCGATGACGTCGGTGCGCACACGTCCTCCGACGACATCGCCGGACTCCAGCACGATCGCGTCACGGCCCAGCTCCTTCAGCCGTCGTGCACAGCGAAGACCGGCAAGACCAGCGCCCACGATGACGACGTCAGCATCCACGAACGGATCACCTCATTGCTCGAGTGGGCCCCCGCGGCAGCCTAGTGCTCGTGCTGCCCTGATCGGACGAGGGCCGGCGTCAGCGCTGGCGTCTCGGCGGCGGACCCCTCCGCACGCCCGCTACCAGCCGGTTCGGCCAATCAGGGACGGTCGGGCTCCAGGTCAACGGGTGCGAGGACGGCTGCGCTCGCCCCCGTGCACCTGCGTCGGGCCGGAGCGTCTGCGCTGCCACACGGCGCCGAGGACCGCGAGAGCAGCCAGCGCCGCCGCCACACCGGTCACCATCGACGCCGGCTGGTCGACGATGCGTCCCACGGCGATCCAGGCCAGGCCCCAGGCCATCGCCAGGGCGATGGGCCACCGGGCGCCGAGCCGCTGGGCGAAGACGACGCCGAGCGCCGCGGCCACCGCGAGCACGACCACGGCGGCGGCCTGGTTGCCGGCGGTCCCGAAGTCGACGCCTGAATCGACAAGCGCGGCAGTGATGTTCGCGCAGGTCGCGACGGCTACCCAACCGAGGTAGAGCCCGAACGTCCAGTCGAGGACGACCCTCTCCGCCCACGAGCGCGCCGGCTCGGCACCCAGCCTCAGCACGAGCACACCGAGCACCAGGGCAAGGGCGAGGATGACGACGACGCTGGCCCAGATCCAGCCCCGCTGCGTCACGAGCAGCCAGGCTGCGTTGAGCAGCATGGAGGTGGCCGCAAGCCATCCCGTGCTCCGAACCCGCCGCCGACTGGCGTTGGCAGCCGGGAACTGCCACGCGGCATACCCGAGAAGTCCGAGGTAGATGACACTCCAGATGCTGAAGGCCGGACCGGCCGGGGCAAGGAGCGTGGCGGTGGCTGCCAGGGCGCCGCCCGACGACTCCTCGACGCGGGTGCCGAGCACGCCCACACCCACGAGCGTGCCCAGGACGCAAAGGATCTCAGCGCCGACCACCATGATTCGCCGGACCTGGTCGGTCCTCGTCAGGCGGGAGCCGGCCTCGCCACGGGCGGGCTGGCGGGCAACCTCGCTAGGGCCGGACTGGGTGCGGGACGCGCGGTCTGTCACGACGGCCTCCGGTACGGTCGCTAATCTGGTTGCTCAGTTGATTAACGACCCTAGCAGACGCCGGTCAGCCGCGGAGGCGCACCGACAGGCAGGTGACGCAGCCCTCGACCTTCTCGAACTCGGAGATGTCGACCGTGGTGACGTCGTGCCCGAGGGACTCGAAGAGCTGCGCCGTGCGGGGCGCGGCCGCCGACATGAGCAGCGACTTGCCGCCGAGCAGCACGACGTGCGCTCCGGATTCCTCTGGGACAGCGAGGAACCGGCTCCATACCGCCGGGTCCTCGACGAGGGGCGGGTAGCCGATGACGGTGCCGTCGGGCAGAGCTGTCACCGCCGACTTGAGGTGGAGCACCTTCGTGACCGGCACCGGCAGGACCTCGACCCGGTGGCCCGCGAAGGCGGCGGCCAGCTGCTCGATCCCGGCTTCGTTGGACCGTCCGCCGAGCCCCACCCAGATGGTGCGTCCGTGCTTGAGCACGTCCCCGCCGTCGAGGGTGCCCGGGTCCTCCATGGCGGTGACGCGATACCCCTGGGACTCCACCGCCTCGCGCACCCCGAGCTGCTCCGCGTGACGCTCGGGCGCACCCGACCGGCAGAGCAGGGCCACGTCGCCGTGCACCACCACCTGGTCCTCGATGAAGACGCCGTCGGGGCAGTCGTCGACGCGCGGCGCCTCGATGACCGACCAGCCGCGCCGCTGGAGCACGTCGACGTACTCCTGCCACTGGCGCAGGGCCAGCCCGGGGTCGACGGCGCCGGAGCGCGCGATGTGGGTGACGATCCCGTCCGCGAGCCGGGGCGACGGTCGGCGGACGAGAGCGAGGCGACGGTACACGCGCTCACTCTAGGGGCGCCCGTGACACCGCCGCCGTATGCCGGCAGCCCGCCACCCGGCATACCGTGGAGGGATGCTCGGCAACGGACTTGACCCTGACGCGACGTGAGGCGCCAGCCTCGTCGTCATGACCATTTCGGAGCGAACGATGGAGCAGACGAGCACGTGGACGGTGGGCCAGGTCGCCGACGTCTTCGGCGTGACGGTGCGCACGCTGCACCACTACGACGAGGTCGGTCTCCTCGTGCCCAGCGAACGCTCGGGTGCCGGGTACCGGCTCTACACCGACGGTGACCTGGCGCGACTGCAGCAGATCGTCGTCTACCGGCGGCTGGAGCTGTCGCTCGACGAGATCGCCAGCCTGCTCGACGGCGAGGAGGACGCGGCGGCGCACCTGCGCCGCCAGCGCGACGTGGTCATGACCCGGCTCGACGAGCTCACCGAGATCGTCGTGGCCATCGACCGAGCACTGGAGAGAGCGATGAACGAGCAGCCCGCAACGACCGAGGACCTCAAGGAGCTCTTCGGGGACGGCTTCAAGGACGAGTACCAGCAAGAGGCGGAGCAGCGCTGGGGCGAGAGCGACGCGTGGAAGCAGTCGGCGGCCCGGACGAAGCGCTACACGAAGGCGGACTGGGCCGAGGTCAAGGCCGAGATGGACGCCGTCAACGCGGCCCTCGTGGCGGCCCTCCAGTCGGGCCAGCCACCCACGAGCGAGGTGGCGATGGATGCCGCCGAGCGGCACCGTCGGCACATCCACGACCGCTTCTACGAGCTCGACCACGGCTTCCACCGCGGCCTGGCCGACATGTACGTCGCGGACCCCCGCTTCACGAAGACGTACGAGGACCTTGCGCCCGGCCTCGCTGCCTACGTGCATGATGCGATCCACGCGAACGCCGACCGTCACGACGGCGCGGAGTAGCGCGAGTAGCGCGAGTAGGCGCGGAGTCGGCTCGCACTAGACGCGGGGTGGGCGCCGCCGAGCAGCCGAACCGCAGGGTGGACGCTGCCGGGGCGGCGACGTGACCCGCCGTAACCTTGTCGCATGCGAGTCGGTGTCTTCGGTGCAACGGGTCAGGTCGGTGGGGTCATGCGGGCCCTTCTCGAGGAGCGCGACTTCCCGGTCACGCAGGCGCGCTTCTTCGCCTCGGCGCGCTCAGCAGGCACGACGCTTCCCTTCAAGGGCGAGGACGTCCTCGTCGAGGACTCCGCCACGGCCGACTTCGCCGACCTCGACATCGCGCTCTTCTCCAACGGCGGCGCCGCGTCCAAGGAGCTGGCACCGAAGGTCGCCGCGGCCGGTGCGACCGTCATCGACAACTCCAGCGCCTGGCGCAAGGACCCCGACGTGCCGCTCGTCGTCGCCGAGGTCAACGCCGCCGACCTCGACGACGTCCCCAAGGGCATCGTCGCCAACCCCAACTGCACGACGATGGCCGCGATGCCCGTCCTCGCGCCCCTACACGCGAGGGCCGGGCTCGTCCGCCTCCACGTCTCCAGCTACCAGGCCGTGAGCGGCTCGGGCGGCAAGGGCGTGCAGGAGCTCGACGGCCAGCTCCGCGGGGCGTATGCCGCGGGCGACCCGGCCGGGCTCGCGCTCGACGGACGCGCGGTGACCGTGCCGGACCCCGCCGTCTACGCCGCACCGATCGCCTTCAACGTCGTGCCCCTCGCGGGATCGCTCGTCGACGACGGCTCGCTCGAGACCGACGAGGAGCAGAAGCTGCGCAACGAGTCGCGCAAGATCCTGCACATCCCCGACCTGCGCGTCTCGGGCACGTGCGTGCGGGTCCCGGTCTTCACCGGCCACAGCCTCGCGATCCACGCCGAGTTCGCCGGGGTGATCACGCCCGAGGAGGCTCTCGACCTGCTGAAGAACGCTCCCGGCGTCGTCGTCACCGACGTGCCCAACCCGCTCGACGCCGCGGGTCGGGACGAGGTCTTCGTCGGCCGGGTGCGCGCCGACCAGGCCGCGCCCGAGGGCAAGGGTCTCGTGCTCTTCGTCGTGGGCGACAACCTGCGCAAGGGGGCGGCGCTCAACGCGGTGCAGATCGCCGAGGAGCTCCTCGCCCGTCGCTGACGGCACATCCGCTGACGGCGGGGTCGCATAGGCTCGGGGCCGTGACGGAGAACCTTGCGGCAGCGACTCGCCGGGTCGACACCGCTCCCGGGCTCTTCGTCTGCCTCGAGGGAGGCGACGGCGCGGGCAAGTCGACCCAGGTGCGCCTGCTGCGGGCCGCCCTCGAGCAGCGCGGCTGCGAGGTGCTGGTCACCCGCCAGCCGGGCGGCACGCCCCTCGGCGCCGAGATCCGCCAGCTCGTCCTGCACGGCGACCACGTGTCCGCGCGAGCCGAGGCGCTGCTCTTCGCCGCCGACAAGGCGCACCACGTCGACCAGCTGATCCGGCCGGCGCTCGCAGCGGGCACGGTGGTCATCACCGACCGCTACGTCGACAGCGCGATCACCTACCAGGGCGCCGGGCGCGAGCTCGGCCGCGAGGAGGTCACCGCCCTGCAGCACTGGGCTGTCGGTGGCCTGCTTCCCGACCTGACGATCATCCTCGACGTCTCGCCGGACCTCGGGCGCACGCGCCGGGGTGCGGTGCACGACCGGCTCGAGTCCGAGGCCGACGACTTCCACGACGCGGTGCGCCGCGGGTACCTCGAGCTTGCGGCACACGACCCCGACCGCTATCTCGTCGTCGACGGGTCGCTGCCCGTCGACGAGATCCACCGTCACGTCCTCGTGGCGGTCGATGCCGTCGCCGGGAGCAGGCCGTGACCGTCTGGCACGACCTCGTCGGTCAGGAGCCCACCGTCCTGACGCTGTCGCGCGCGGTCCAGGACGACGCCGCGATGACCCATGCCTGGCTCTTCACGGGTCCGCCGGGATCCGGCCGCTCGACCGCGGCGCGAGCGTTCGCCGCGGCCCTGCAGTGCCCCGCAGGAGGGTGCGGCGAGTGCGTCGAGTGCCGCACTGCTCTCGACGGCACCCACGCCGACGTCAAGGTGGTCGCGACCGAAGGGCTCTCGATCAAGGTCGCCGAAGTGCGCGCCCTCGTGCAGGAGGCAGCCCTGCGCCCGTCCGTGGGCAGGTGGCGGATCATCATCATCGAGGACGCCGACCGCCTCACCTCCTACACCGACGCCCCGGCCGACGCGCTGCTGAAGGCCATCGAGGAGCCCACCCCGCGCACGGTCTGGATGCTGTGCGCGCCGAGCCTCGAGGACGTCATCGTCACGATCCGCTCGCGCTCGCGTCACGTGCGCCTGCGCACCCCGCCCGTCGACGCGGTCGCGGACCTGCTCCAGCGTCGCGACGGCATCGACCCGTCCATGGCACTGCACGCGGCGCGTGCGGCTCAGTCGCACATCGGTCTGGCACGGCGGCTGGCCCGCGACGAGCAGGCGCGGATCCGGCGTCGCGACGTCATCGCGATGGCGACCAAGATCGTCGGGGTGGGCGACGCGATCGGCGCCGCCGCCGACCTCGCGCAGATCGCCGACGAGGAGTCGAGCGCCTCGGCCACCGAGCGCGACGCCCTCGAGCGCGCCCGGTTGCTCGAGATCCTCGGCGCCGACCCGACGGCCCGCACGCAGCCGCCGCACATCCGTTCGCAGGTCGCCGCCCTCGAGAAGGAGCAGAAGACCCGCGCCACCCGCCACGGCCGTGACGTCGTCGACCGCGCGCTCGTCGACCTCACCTCCGTCTACCGCGACGCCCTGGTCCTGCGGCTCGGCTCCGACGTGGACCTGGTCAACCCCGACGCGATGGACAAGGTGCGGGGTCTCGCCAGCGTCTTCACGGCCGAGCAGCTGCTCGGGGCCATGGACGCCATCACAGAGGCCCGCGACCGCATCAACGCCAACGTGCCGCCCCTGCTCGCGCTCGAAGCCATGGCCCTCCAGCTCCGAATCCCGCGCGACCTGGGGATGTGACCGCTCCTGCACGCGGGCACGGACTCAGGTCGGTCACGACCCGGGTGCGTGGTCGGTGGTGCTCAGGTTGCCGGGTTACCGTTCCGCCATGACGACGCGCCCCGCCGCCATCACCCGAGCCCTGATCCGAGCCCTCACCGCGACGACGGCGGTCCTCGGCCTGCTCCTGACGGCTGCGTGCTCGAGCTCCGAGCCTCCGGTGCGGACCACGGCGGGGACCGATGTACCGCTCGCCACCTCGGCCCCCACCGACCAGCTCGCCAGCTACTACTCCCAGAAGCTGGCCTGGACGCCGTGCAACGGGCGCGACGAGTGCGCCGACCTGCGCGTGCCGCTCGACTACGCGAAGCCGGACGCGGCGACCGACCTCACCCTCAAGGTGCTCCGAGTTCCGGCCAAGGACCAAGGCGACCGCATCGGCTCCCTCGTCGTCAACCCCGGCGGGCCCGGCGCCTCGGCGCTGGACTATGCCGCTGGCGCCGACGGAATCGTGGGCGCGCAGGTGCGCCGCTACTTCGACGTCGTCGGCTTCGATCCCCGAGGCGTCGCCCGCTCTGCCCCTCTCGACTGCCTCTCGGACCGCCAGCTCGACGACTTCATGGCGGCGGACCCGACCCCGGACGACGCCGCCGAGGAGCAGGCCCTGCTCGCCCAGGCCAAGGCGATGGCCGACGGCTGCGAGGCGAAGAGCCCCACCTTGCTCCCACACCTGACGACCGCCGACTCCGCCAAGGACATGGACGTCCTGCGGTCGGCGCTGGGTGACCAACAGCTGAACTACCTGGGCAAGTCGTACGGAAGCTTCCTCGGATCGACCTATGCCGGCCTCTTTCCCAAGCGCGTGGGCCGGTTCGTCCTCGACGGGGTCCTGCCGCCGGATCTGACCAACAAGGAGATGTCCGAGGGCCAGGCCCGCGGCTTCGAGCTGGCCACCCGGACCTACCTGGCCGACTGCGTGGCCCAGGGCGAGTGCCCCCTCGGCGACTCGGTCGAGGAGGGCATGCAGTGGATCCGCGACTTCCTCCACCAAGTCGACCGCGACCCGATCCCCACCGGCGACCCGAGCGCGCCGCTGCTCGGTGAGGCGTGGGCCTCCTGGGGCATCGGCGAGGCGATGTACAACCAGAAGTACTGGGGTGCGCTCACGAAGGGCCTGTCCGAGGCCAAGGCGGGCGATGGCTCCCGCCTCATGGCGCTGGCCAACGGCTACGCCCGACGCAAGGCGGGTGGAACCTACACGAGCAACATGATGGAGGTCATGCCGGCGGTCAACTGCCTCGACCGTCCGGAAGGGCCAGGAGTCGGAACCTTCCAGACCTATGCGCGCGAGTTCGCCCAGGTCTCCCCGACCTGGGGAAGGAACCTGGCCTGGGGTGGGCTGCCCTGCAGTGTCTGGCCGGTCAAGGCCGGTTCCGGTCCGCACACGATCAGCGCCGACGGAAGTGGCCCGATCGTCGTGGTCGGCACGACACGGGACCCGGCCACGATCTACGAGTGGTCCAAGCGCCTCAAGGACCAGCTCTCCAACGCCGTCCTCGTCTCCTACGACGGCGACGGCCACACCGCATACCAGCGGAGCAACGACTGCGTGGACGACGCGATCGACGCCTACTACGTGCAGGGTCGCGTACCCGCGGACGGACTCGCATGCTGAACGACCACCCGCGCCCGGAGGACCTGCCCGAGCCGCCGCCGAGTCCGTATGCCGCCCTGCCGCCCGAGCTTGCGACGCGCGCCACGACGGTCGGCGCGCCCTCCAGCGGCCCGGCGCCGGCCGGTCACTCGCTCACCGGAGGACCAGCAGGGAAGCCGCGCCCGGACGAGCGGCTCGAGCCGCTGGGGCCGGGTCGCAGGTGGGTCACCGTGACCGTCGCCGTCGTCGCGGTGCTCGCCCTCGTGGCGGTCACCGCACTCGCTGTCTGGGGGGCCTTCCGGTCCGGCGACCCCCTCGCGAGCGACCAGTGGGACCGCACTCCGGCCACCACTCTCGCGACGCCAGCTCCGGGGGACGCCACGACGCCCGGCTCGCCCGCCACCGGCTCACCCGCGACCCCGACGCCCTCGGCATCCGCGCGGACGGACTACCCGGCCGCCCTCGCCGCCTTCTACACGCAGAGGATCGACTGGCGGCCGTGCTCCGACGACGGCCGACACCGGTGCGGCGCCATGGAGGTGCCGGTCGACTACGCAGATCCCCGCGGAGAGCGCTTCACCCTCGCGCTGCGCAAGGTGCCGGCGACCGACCCGTCCCGGCGGCTCGGCTCGCTCGTCGTCAACCCCGGCGGGCCAGGGGGTTCTGGCGTGCAGTACGCCCAGCTGTCGTCCTTCGCCTTCACGCCCGAGCTGCGCGCCGCATACGACATCGTGGGCTTCGACCCCCGTGGGATCGGGGAGTCGTCACCCGTGCGCTGCCTGCGCGACGCCGACATGGACCGCCTCTTCAGCGTCGACCCGACCCCCGACACCGCTGCCGAGCGCTCCGAGCTGCTCGCAGCAGCCGACGGCATCACGGCGAGCTGCGCGAAACGCGGTGGTGACAAGGTGCGACACCTCAGCAGCACCGAGGTCGCGCGCGACATGGATGTCATGCGCGTGCTGCTGGGCGACCGGAAGCTCAACTTCTTCGGGGGCTCCTACGGCACCTTCCTCGGAGCCATCTACGCCGACATGTTCCCCAAGCACGTCGGCCGGATGGTGCTCGACTCGGCGATGTCGCCGAACCAGACCGAGCAGCAGGAGATGACCTACGACATCCAGGGCTTCGAATCCTCGATCGACGCCTTCATCGACTGGTGCGTCGCGCGCCCCGACTGCGCCCTCGGCTCTGACAAGGGAGAGGCGCGCGGCAGGATCGTCGCGCTGCTCGACGCGGTGGAGAGGAACGGCCTGCGCACGAGCAAGCCGGGTCTGCAGAGCATCGGCGAGGGTTGGGTCGGCTTCGCCATCTTCATGTGCCTCTACTCCTCGCAGTCGTGGCCGACGCTCAATGCCGGTCTCGCCCAAGCCTTCAAGGGCCAGGGCGACATCCTGCTCGCGAAGGGGATGTCGGTCGTCGAGCGCAGCGCGAGCGGGACGTACGCCGACTCGACCTACCTGCAGGCCATGATCCCCGTGCGCTGCGCCGACTGGCCCCGGGTGCGCGGGACGGCGGGGCTCGAGGCGGCGCAGGCCAGGGCGAAGGCCGCGCACCCACTGTGGGCTCGGATGACCGGGGAGCTCTACGACAACTGCCGCACCTGGCCGACGCCCGGCCGCACCCCCAAGGGGACGACCCTCGGGCAGGGCGCCGGCCCCGATCTCTCGTCATCGGCAACGAGCGTGACCCGGCGACGCCGATCGGCGGCACGAGGCAGCTCGCCAAGGACCTCGCGTCCGGCATCCTGCTCACGTCGGACCACGACGGGCACGGCACCTACTTCGGCGGCAGCCAGTGCGTCGACTCCGCCGTGGACGACTACCTGCTCAAGGGGACACCGCCGGCCGACGGCACCACCTGCTGAGTCGGCGCCGCCGGGCCCTGCCCGGTCGAGACGCGATTTTTCTCCGGGTTGGGCATTGCGTATACTCAACGACCGTGCGCGACAACGCCTCTGGCGGTTCGTGCCCAGCCGCTTTAGCTCAGTCGGCCAGAGCGATTCACTCGTAATGAATAGGTCGTCGGTTCGATTCCGACAAGCGGCTCCAGACAACGCCACAGGTCAGGCCCCCTCTCGCCGGAGTCGGGGGCCTTTGCCATGCCCTGGGGCTTCAGATGCCTCCAAAGGTGCCCCCGACCTTGCCTCGAGGCGCGCGGCCGGCGCCGTTTTCGTGGTACGCCTAGCACGGGTGCGCCGCACGCCCGGTCAGGTCTCGGGCAGGTGGGCGCTCACGGCACAGAGCCCTGAGTCAGCTGCCGGGCTGGCGTTCACCAGCGCGGTCGCGCGCGAGAGGAGAGGAACCATGGCCAACCACGTGTACTCGATCAGTGAGGTCGTCGGGTCGTCACCCGACGGAGTGGAGGCGGCGGTGGACAACGCCATCGCCAAGGCGGCAACCACCCTGCGCAACCTCGACTGGTTCGAGGTTCAGAACATCCGGGGCCAGCTGGACGAACAGTCGGTCGCCCACTGGCAGGTGACGGTCAAGATCGGCTTCCGTCTGGAGGACTGAGCATGAGGTCCGCCGCGAAGTGCAGGCCTTGACCGGCTCGTTCTTCGTCCCGGTGCTCGTGCTCGATGACGGCACCGCCATCAACAAGCCAGACGACATCGTGGCGTGGGCAAAGGCGAACCCCGGCGCATAGCGGACCCGCCCGCGAGGGCTGAGCGATGCCCGTGCAGGAGCGAGCGTCCGCGACGGCTGTGCCGCGCGCGAGGTCGCGCTCGTCTGGGCCATCGTCGGCCGAAGGCTCAGCTGATCGCAGCTTCGAGGGACGCTGACTCCTCGGCCCGTCGCAGGAGTCCTCCGCACGTCAGCGACACGAGCACCGCAGCTGCTCCCGCAGCGACCGTGACGGCATACGCGGGTGTGTGCCCACCGCTGTCGGCGAGGGCACCGGCGAGCGCCGCACCCACGGCATAGCCGAGGCCCGTCGCTCCGGCGAGGACGGTCATCGCGGCACCGGTGCGCGAGGGCGGGGTCGTGCGCTCCGCCAGCGTGAAGGTGGTGATCATGTAGGGCGCGATGGTGCAGCCGAGCAGCAGCAGCACGGGAACGAGCGAGGCAAGGGACCCGACGAGCAGCAGCGGCGCGGCCAGCACGAGCAGCCCTGCGGCGAAGACGCGCAGCCGGGCCCAGAGCGCGAAATGTGTGGGCAGTGCGGCGACCGCGAGGCCGGCGACCACGCTGCCGACGCCGAGCAGCGCGTGGAAGTAGCCGGTGAGGCCGGGCGCGCCGGCCGCCGTGGCCAGCACGGACGTGCCCGTCTGCACCGACCCGAAGACCGTGCCCACGAGCAGCTGCGCCGCGCAGAGGACCACGAGGGAGGGCGCCATGAGGCGAGCGACCGTCGCCGTGGGAATCGAGGTGGCAGCGTGGGTCAGCGTGGCGGTCGAGTCCAAGGCGAACCACGTGCCGAAGACGACGAGCATTCCCGCCGCAACGACGAGTGCCACGGTCGGGCTGGCGATCGAGACGGCGAGCCCGATGAGGGCCGGGCCCAGGACGAAGGAGGCCTCGTCGGCGGCCCCCTCGTAGGAGAAGGCGGTGTCGACGAGGCGGTGCTGACGCGGCCCCGAGCCGGCCGTGATCGGTCGCCAGCGCACGCGCGCGAGGGGACCGATCTGCGGCAGGAGCAGGCCGGCCACGGCACTCGTGACGGCGGCGATCCCCCATGGCAGGCCGGCGGCGACGACGAGCACGATGCCGACGAGCCCGGCACCCCCGGCGAGGGACTGGAAGCCGACGATCCTGCGCTGGCCCAGCCGGTCGGCCCGGGCACCCAGAAAGGTGCGCACACGGCGTTGGCGACGGCGAGCGCCCCGGCACAGAAGCCGCCCGCACCGAAGCTCCCCGTGGCCTCGGAGACGAGCAGGAGGGTGCCGAGCTGTGCCATCGCCAACGGCAGCCGGGCCACGAAGGCGATGACGATGTAGGTGCGGCCGGTCAGGCCGAAGAGGTGGCGATACGAGTCGATGGGTGACACGGGGCGGCTCCGGGACGGCGCACCTGGGTGCGCGAAGAAGGTGCGTGCCCACCCGCCCATCGGGTCACGCCGGTTCCCTGTGCGCGCCCAGTCTAGCCGCTGGCACGGCGGGCGGGCACCGGCGAACGCGGGTGGCGGAGCGGCCCGGTCGAGCGCGTGCGCCCTGATCGGTCCTCGGACGATGTCGGGGGTGGCTGCCGGGCCGTGGGACGATGTGAGGCGTGACTGAGTCGATCCAACGAGCCCGCGCCACCACCGCCTCCTACTCGATCACGATGCGCATCCACGCCGGCACCGACCCGGCCGTGATCGGCGCCCTCGCGGTCAAGGTGGCCGACAGCGGCGGCATCACGACGGCTCTCGACATCGTCGACTCCCACCCCGACCGGCTCGTCATCGACCTCACCTGCTCGGCCAGCAACGCCGAGCACGCCACCGAGGTCGTCGCCGCGGTCGAGACCCTCGAGGGCGTGCACGTCCACAAGGTCTCGGACCGCGTCTTCCTGCTCCACCTCGGCGGCAAGATCTCGGTCGAGAGCAAGGTCAACCTGCGCAACCGCCAGGACCTCGCCATGGCCTACACCCCCGGGGTGGGCCGCGTGAGCCAGGCGCTCTTCGAGCACCCCGAGGACGTGCCCCGCCTGACGATCAAGGGCAACTCGGTCGCCGTGGTGACCGACGGGTCCGCGGTCCTCGGTCTGGGCAACATCGGCCCGATGGCGGCCCTGCCGGTGATGGAGGGCAAGGCGGCCCTGTTCAAGCGCTTCGCCGACATCGACGCGTGGCCGATCTGTCTCGACACGACGGACGTCGACGAGATCGTGCGCACCGTCGAGCTCATCGCGCCGGGCTTCGGCGGCATCAACCTCGAGGACATCGCGGCGCCTCGCTGCTTCGAGGTCGAGGCGAAGCTGCGCGAGCGGCTCTCGATCCCGGTCTTCCACGACGACCAGCACGGCACCGCCATCGTCGTGCTCGCCGCGCTGAAGAACGCGCTGCGCTGCATCGACAAGAAGCTTGCCGACGCCAAGATCGTCGTCTCCGGCGGTGGAGCGGCCGGCTCCGCCATCGTTCAGCTGCTGCTCGCAGCCGGTGCCCTCGACGTCACGGTGTCCGACCGGCCGGGCCTGCTCAACCGCGCGGACGACTCGCTGACGCCGGCGTGGCGATCGCTCGCCCACCAGACGAACCCGCGCGGGCTCACCGGCACGCTGCGCGACGCGCTGCAGGGCGCCGACGTCTTCGTGGGCGTCAGCGCACCCCGCATCCTCCAGCCCGAGTGGATCGAGGAGATGGCCGACAAGCGCATCGTCTTCGCGCTCGCCAACCCCGACCCCGAGGTCGACATCTACGAGGCGACACAGCGGGCGACGGTCGTGGCGTCCGGCCGCAGCGACTACCCCAACCAGATCAACAACGTGCTGGCCTTTCCGGGAGTCTTCCGCGGCCTGCTCGACGCGCGAGCGACGGACGTCACCACCGAGATGCTCATTCGGGCAGCCGACGCCATCGCGTCCGTGGTCACCGACGAGCAGCTCAACCCGAACTACATCATCCCCAGCGTCTTCTACCCCGACATGAGCAAGACCGTGGCCAAGGCCATCGTCGACTGCGTGCCGAAGGCGACGTCTGCGCCGATGATGGGCGCGCGCTGAGCCGGTCAGAGCTGTTGACCGCCTTGGGAGATGAGCAGGGGATGAGCGCATGACCGGGCCTGCGCGCCTGCGCTATCCGCTCGACGGGCGCAAGGCGTGGGCGGTGTGGGGCGCGGCCATCTCGGTCTACGTCCTCGCCGTCTTCCACCGCACTTCCCTCGGCGTCGCCGGGCTCGAGGCGGCCGAGCGTTTCGGCATCACCTCCGCACAGCTGTCCACCTTCACGATCCTGCAGCTGCTCGTCTACGCCGTCATGCAGCTGCCCGTGGGCGCCCTGCTCGACCGCTACGGCTCGAAGCGGATGCTCGGCGTCGGGCTGGCGCTGCTCACCGCCGCACAGTTCGCCTTCGCATTCGTCGACTCCTACTCGCTGGCGCTGCTCTGTCGTGTGCTGCTCGGGCTGGGCGACGCCATGGTCTTCATCTCCGTGCTGCGGCTGGCCGCGCTGTGGTTCTCACCGCGCCGCACGCCGATCGTCACGCAGTTCACCGGACTGCTGGGCCAGCTCGGCGCCCTCGCCGCGGCCGGTCCCCTCGCGGCCGCGCTCCACGCCTTCGGTTGGACGCCGTCGTATGCCGTGGCCGCCTCGTTCGGGCTCGTGACCGGGGTCGCGCTCGTACTCGTCGTCAAGGACAGCCCCTGGGTCGACCAGCACCGCGACGAGCTGCGCCTGCGAGCCCTCGCTCGCACGCTCAAGGCGGCGTGGCTGGTGCCCGGCACCCGGCTCGGGCTCTGGTCGCACTTCACCTCGCAGTTCTCGGCCAACATGTTCACGATGCTGTGGGGCTTCCCGTTCCTCATCTCCGGCCAGGGCCTGTCGTCGACGACGGCGAGCGTCATGCTCTCCGTCATGGTCGTGACGGCGATCGTGTCGAGCCCGGTCATCGGGACCCTCACCGCGCGCTACCCCTTCTCACGCAGCACCATCGTGCTCGTCATCGTCGCGGCGGTCATCACGGCGTGGACCGCCGTGCTGCTCTGGCCGGGGCGTGCCCCGCTGTGGCTGCTCGTCGTGCTCGTGGTGCTCATGGCGATGGGCGGCCCGGGCTCGATGGTCGGCTTCGACGTGGCCCGCACCTTCAACCCACCGACCCGCATCGGCAGCGCGTCGGGCATCGTCAACACCGGCGGCTTCCTCGCCACGCTCGCAGCCGTCGCCCTCGTCGGAGTCGTGCTCGACCAGGTGGCTCCGGCCGGCCCGACGACGTGGGACGTCGACGCCTTCAGGGCCGCCATGACGGTGCAGTACCCCGTGTGGGCGCTGGGCATCGTGCAGATCCTGCGCTACCGCCGTCGCACGCGTCACGCGGCCCTGGAGGCAGACCCCGAGGGGTATGCCGCGATGCGAGCGGGCCGCTCGGTCACCTTCCACTGAGGGCCGCGACGCGGCAGGAGCGAGAGGAGCGCCCATGGCGACGTGGGTCGACGTGTGCCGGCTCGGCGCCCGGCTGCCGGGCGCCGTGCTCGGCCAGGCGCACGACGGGTCCCCGGCCTGGTTCGCCGGGAGGCATCAGTTCGCGCGCCTGCGCTGGGACGACGACGGGCGCGATCTCGTGCAGGTCTGGACCGGCGAGATGGACACCGAGCAGGCGCTGGCCGACCGGCGCGACACCTTCGTGCACATCGCCACGTTCCGGTATCGCGTGACGATGTGGGCGCTGTTGGAACGACTGGAGCAGCGCGAGCTCGCGGAGCTGCTGCTCGACTCCTACGACATCCGTGGGGGCCGGCGCCGCCGGGGTGCCGTCGACCTCCCCGACCTGCTGTCCTGACGGCCGGGCAGCTGGGGCTGGCTCGCGACGAACCGCTGGGGGTCAGGCGTCCACGACGGTGACGGCCTCGGCCTCGGTGCGCGAGCCGACCGGCTCGGCGCCGTGGTCCGGCTCGTCGTCCAGGGCGCTGATGATGTCGCGAGCCGTGAGCAGCACGCCGACGGCGAGCACGACGGCGGCGGACCCGACCCAGAAGGGCAGGTGGATGGACTTCTCCCCGAGCGTGCCGGCCAGCCAGGGCGCAGCGGCGCCACCGCTGAAGCGCACGAAGCTGTAGGCAGCCGAGGCGACGCCTCGCTCGACCGGCGACACCTTCATGACCGTCTCGGTGATGAGTGTGTTGTTGATGCCCAGCAAGGCCCCCGACAGGACGACCCCGACGATGAGCACCGTCTTGTTGTCGGTGCCGATCGCCATGGCGGCGAGGATGAAGGCGAAGCCGAGCAGTGCTGCGACGATGCCACGCAGCGTGCCGAAGCGGCGCTGGACGACGGGTGCGACGAACACCGACGTGATGGCGAGCAGGACGCCCCAGCCGAAGAAGATGAGACCGATCTCGTGGGCGCCGAGGGCGAGCGGGAAGGGCGTGAACGCCAGCAGGGTGAAGAAGCCGAAGTTGTAGAGCAGGGCGGTGATCCCGACCGTGAGCAGTCCCCGGTGGGCGAGGGCGCGCAGCGGTGCCGTGATCGAGGTCGGGCGCTGCGACGGCGGGGTCGGCGGGAGCGTCGTCAGGGTGGCGATGAACGCGATCGCCATGAGGACCGCGACGCCGTAGAACGGCCACCGCCAGGAGATGCCGCCGAGCCACCCGCCGAGCAGTGGACCGGTCGCGATGCCCACGCCGAGAGCGGCCTCGTAGAGAATGATCGCCTGCTTGACCGAGCCGCTTGCCGCGCTCACGATCGTCGCGAGGGCTGTCGCGATGAAGAGGGCATTGCCCAGGCCCCACAGGGCGCGGAAGGCGACGATACCGGCGACGGTGTCCTGGCTGCCCGCGAAGCCGGCGCCGAGGATGATGAGCAGGAGACCGAGCAGCAGCGTGCGCTTCGCGCCGACCCGGCTGCTGACCCAGCCGGTGCCCAGCATCGCCACGCCCATGACCGCGAGGTAGCTCGTGAAGAGCAGCGAGACCTGCGAGGGTCCCGCGCCGAGCGCGTCGGCGATGGGCTTGAGGATGGGGTCGACCAGGCCGATCCCCATGAAGGAGATCACGCAGGCGAACGCGATCGACCAGACGGTCTTGGGTTGGCGCCACATGGGTGGTCATTCGTCCTTTGGTGAGTGGGTCGGGACATGCCGGTGGGACTCGGGCGTGCCAGCGGCGGCGAGCAGCTCGTCCAAGAGCTCGATGGCGGCCCGCACCCGGGCGAGCGCGGGTGCGTCCAGGCGGTCCAGCGCCGGAGCCAGCACGGCGACCCGCGCACGTCTGACCTCCTCGAGCGCGTCTCGGCCGGCGTCGCTGAGCGAGACGAGCTGGGCGCGCGCGTCGTCGGGGTCAGCGATCCGCTCGACCCACCCGGCCGACCGGAGGCGCTGCAGCTGGGTCGTCGTGGTCGTTACCGAGACTGGCCGGACTGCTCACTCGGCCAAATCACATAGATAACCTATGCATCGCACGTCACGACGGAGCTGCGTTCGAGGTGCTGTCCCGTGCCGGGGCGAGGATGAGCGCAACGCCCCGGGCGTCGACCACGCCGGTGTGTCAGTCGTCGACGAGCCCGTCCACGACCACTTCGAGCATCGGCGTCACGTCGAGGTCTGCCCTACTGCAGTCGGCGACGCTCGCCACCCCGCTGACCAGGCGCATGACGTTGACCGGGTCGACGCCGGGTCTCAGCTCGCCGCGCCCGTCCAGGTGGGCGAGGACGCGCCGGTTCGCGTCGGCCATGACCCGGCACTTGCGATACATCGGCGAGCTGGGGTCGTCCATCGCGGCCGCGATCTTGTTGGCCGCGCCGCGGTGCAGCGTGATGTGGTCGATGAAGTGCTCGAACCACGCCATCAGCATGTCACGGGCCGGGAGACCGGTCGCGATGGCAGCGTCTGCGTCCGCGGCCACACGGTCGGTCCAGTCCTTCATGAGCGCGTCGACGAGCGCCTCGCGGGTCGGGAAATGGCGGTAGAGCGTCCCGGGCCCGACGCCGGCGCGCTTGGCGATCTCATCGAGCGAGGCATCGGTGCCGCGCTCGGTGAAGACGAGCCGGGCGGTGGCCAGGATCTTGTCGAAGTTCCGCCTGGCATCGGCCCGCATCGGGCGTGGCCGGAGGTCCTGCGAACGCGCCCCGTCTGCCGGAACCCGTTGAGCAGCATCGGATCCCGGCGACTGGTCGACGGCCACCTCACCCACGTCCGTAGGTGCCACGGCAATGCTCCTTGCTAAACGGAGGATGTCTCCGTATGGTTGGGTTTGCAGAACCGGAGTGGCTCTCCACTAACTGTACAGCCGACCAGCGTGACTTGAGGAGCTCGGCACCATGACCACCACACCTCACCCCCCGCTTCGCCCCACTCGCCAGGCACGGCGCGTCGACATGGCCCGGCGCGCGGCCGCGCACCGCGAGCCGCTCCCCGCGCTCGGCCACGCCACGGGGGTGCGCCGACGCGCCACGGCCTTCACCCCGATGGCTCCCGACACAACTCCGTGAGGCACACCCGAGGCCGAGGCCACGCCTGCCTCAGTGCCTCGAGCCCCCTTCGGGCATCGCCCAGCGGGCGGTCGAGACGCCCTGCTCCTTGGCCCGCTCGAGGGCCTCGCCGATGATCTTCTCGGCAGCCTCTCGGTTACCCCAGTCGGACGCCTCGACGAACTTCCCCGGCTCGAGGTCCTTGTAGCGCTCGAAGAAGTGCTGGATCTCCTTGAGCGTGAAGTCGCTGACGTCACCGATGTCCTGGATGTTCTCCGTGCGCGGGTCGACCGGCACGCAGAGCACCTTGTCGTCCCCGCCTGCGTCGTCGACCATGTGGAAGATGCCGATGGGGCGGACCTCGACGACCACGCCGGGGAAGAGCGGCTCGGGCAGCAGCACGAGGGCGTCGAGCGGATCGCCGTCCTCGCCGAGGGACTCCTCGATGTAGCCGTAGTCCGCCGGGTAGGCCATCGGCGTGAAGAGGTAGCGGTCCAGCCGGATCCGGCCCGTCTCGTGGTCGACCTCGTACTTGTTGCGCTGTCCGCGCGGGATCTCGATGGTGACGTCGAACTCCACGTCTTCCCCTTCTCACGTCTTCGGGTGCGGCTCGGGTGCAGCGCGGGTGCCGGAGCACACGCCTGCGGCTGACAGAATCGTCCGCGACAGTGTGGCAGCAAGGGCAGGCCTCGCGCGAAACCGCGCGACGCACCCAGGAACGGGGGTCAGCGTGTCGACGCCGCGTCCCGACCCGTCGCCACGGGGGTCCCCCGCACCGATCCGCGGCCTGACCTACACGATGGCGACGGTCCTCTCGGTGGTCGTCGTCCTGCTCGGGTATGCCGTCCTCGACGCCGCCGACGCCGCGCCGGGCCTGCTCACGGTTACCGCCGCGCCCCCGCCGCCGCCGACCGAGACGCAGGGCACGCGCACGCTGCCGGTGGTGCCGCAGCCGACGCCCTCGACCTCCGTCGGCGACCCGCTGCCGCCGCTCACCGGAGATGCGGAGGCGCCGACCGCAGCCGGTGTGGCGGACGCGCTGCGGGAGGTGATCGCGTTGCCGGCCCTCTCGGACGCGGCCCTCGTCGTGCGCGACGGCCAGACGGGCGACCTGCTGCTCGACGAGTCCGGCTCGCAGCTGCGCATCCCCGCCTCGACGACCAAGCTCCTCTCGGCCGCGGCCGTGGGCCAGGCCTTCGCGCCCGACGCCACGCTCGAGACCGTTGTGCGGCGCGGTGAGTCCGACGAGGGCATCGTGCTCGTGGCCGGTGGCGACTCCCTGCTCGGCCCGGGCAAGGGCGACACCGACGCGGTGGCCGGCCGCGCCGGCCTGGCCGACCTTGCCGACCAGGTCGCGGACGCCCTGGCGAAGGACCGCATCGACGAGGTCACCCTCGCGGTCGACGAGTCCTACGCCTACGGCCCTCCGGTGGCGCCGACGTGGGACGCCGGGTTCCGGTCGTCGGGGATCACCGCGGCCGTCGCGATGCTCGGGCTGTCGACCCAGCGAGCCAAGGGCGGTCAGATCGCGCCCGCCGACCCCGTCGCGGCCGTGCGCGACCTCCTCGCGCGCCAGCTGCGCAGCCGTGGCATCGCGGTCACGCTTGCCGGGCGGTCCACCCCGTCGGTCACACCGCCACGGTCCCCGAGCTCGACCACAAGCCCGACGACGAGCCCGACGACGAGCACGGCGACGAGCGGTTCCACGAGCGGTTCCACGAGCGGTTCCACGAGCGGCCCGGGTGCGGTGCTCGGCCGCGTCGTCTCGGCGCCGGTGCGCGACCAGCTCGCTCTCGCGCTCACCGACTCCGACAACGCCCTCACCGAGATCCTCGCCCGGCAGGGGTCGTTCCGGTCCGGCGGAGGCACCTCCTTCGCCGACACCGGGGCGTGGGTGGTGTCGCAGGTGGCGGCCCTCGGTCTCGACACCAGCGGGGTCGTGCTGCGCGACGCGAGCGGGCTCTCTCGCCAGAACCGCGTGCGCGCGGACCTGCTGACGCGGATTCTCGTCCTCGGCTACGACGGCAAGCACGCCGTGCTGCGCAGGGCCCTCGACGGCCTCCCGATCGGGGGCCTGACCGGCACCCTCGGCGACCGCTTCACGGGCACGACGTCGGACGCCGCCGGCCGCGCGCGAGCCAAGACCGGCACCCTGACCGGGGCCAACGCGCTCGCTGGCAGCGTCGTGGACGACGACGGGCGGCTGCTCGTCTTCGCCGGTATGGTCGCCGACGCGGGAACCAGCGAGGCGCGCGCCGCGTTGGACCGTTTTGTAGCGACCCTCGCCGCGTGCGGGTGTCGCTGATGCCGACTTCACGTGAGACACGACAGAGCCGTCAGGGCCCACCGGGTCCCGGAAGGACGGGCATGACCGATACGAGCGTCACGAGCGACACGAGCACGAGCGGGGACGCCGGTCCCGTCGCGTACGTCGACTACGGCTTCGCCAAGCGCACCGGCCGCACGGTCGTGAGCGCCGGCCCGCAGGTCTCGCCCGATGAGGCCGCCGAGATCGTCGCGGACCTCCGTGCCGCGGCGGCCTCGGCCACCGGCCCCGTGGCCGACACGAGTCGCCTCCACGCCCCCGAGGACGCCCCCGCGCCCCTCGTCGTCGACCGCCCGGGCTGGATCGACGCCAACGTCGACTCCTTCCGGGCGATGCTCGACCCGGTCGTCGACAAGCTGAGCGCCCACAAGAAGGGCCAGCCGAGCAGCGCCACGGCCGCCGCCATCGGCGCCAAGGTGACGGGCGCCGAGATGGGCGGGCTGCTCGCCTTCTTCTCCAGCAAGGTCCTCGGGCAGTACGACCTTGCCCCGGGCGGCACCCCGCGACTGCTGCTCGTCGCGCCCAACATCGTCGCCACGGAGCGCCGCCTCGAGGTCGACGCCGACCGACTTCCGCCGGTGGGTCGCCATGCACGAGGAGACCCACCGGGTGCAGTTCACCGCGGTGCCGTGGCTGCGCGACCACATGATCGGGCGCACCCAGAGTCTCGCCGTCGACCTCGCGCCGACCCCCGAGGACCTCTCCAGGCGCTTCGAGCAGCTGGCTCGGAACCTCCCCGACGTGTTCTCCGGGGAGGGCATCGGCCAGCTCTTCGCGACGCCCGAGCAGAAGGCCCGGATCGCCCAGATCACCGCCGTCATGTCGCTGCTCGAGGGCCATGCCGACGTCGTGATGGACGATGTCGGCCCGAAGGTCATCCCGAGCGTCGACGAGATCCGACGCAAGTTCGACCAGCGCCGCAGCGCCGCCGTCGGCGTCGACCGCCTGCTGCGCAAGCTGCTCGGTCTCGAGGCCAAGATGCGGCAGTACCGCGACGGTGCCATCTTCGTCCGGGCCGTGATGGACGAGGTCGGCCGTGACGGCTTCAACGTCGTGTGGACCTCACCCGAGACCCTGCCCCGCCCAGAAGAGATCGTCGCGCCGGCCGCCTGGGTGCGGCGAGTGCACGGCTGAGAACTGAAAGGCCCGCATCGATGCCCGGACCCGACCCAGCAGTCGCCGCCACCCGCCTCGCCGT
Source organism: uncultured Actinomycetota bacterium (assembly GCA_963816385.1). Taxonomy (GTDB): domain Bacteria; phylum Actinomycetota; class Actinomycetes; order Actinomycetales; family Dermatophilaceae; genus CAWFKL01. The sequence goes on along the minus strand of CAWFKL010000002.1, from coordinate 179,990 downwards.
CCGGCAGCACCTGGCCGACCTGCCGCCGGGGGCGACCGTGCTGGTGGCCTGCTCCGGCGGTCCGGACTCCGTCTCGCTGGCGGCGGCCCTTGCCTTCGAGGCAGATCGGGTCGGCGTCCGTGCGGGCGCCGTCATCGTCGACCACGGGCTGCAGCCCGGGTCCGCCGAGGTCGGCGCGTCAGCCGCCGCCGTGTGTCGCCGGCTGGGCCTCGACCCCGTCGAGGTCGTGCGCGCCGAGGTGCGCCAGACCGGTGCCGGCCTCGAGGCCGACGCCCGCACCGCCCGCTACGCCGCCATCGAGACCGCCGCCGACCGGATGCACGCGTCGATGATCCTCGTCGGCCACACCCGTGACGACCAGGCCGAGCAGGTGCTGCTCGGCCTGTCGCGCGGCTCGGGTGCCCGATCCCTGAGCGGTATGCCGGTGCGACGAGACCGCTACGTCCGCCCGCTCCTCGCCCTCCCGCGCGCCACGACGCTCGCGGCCTGTGCGGCATACGGCATCGAGCCCTGGGAGGACCCGCACAACAGCGACGACTCCTTCCGGCGGGTGCGCGCACGACGGCTGCTCGCCACGCTCGAGGCCGACCTCGGGCCGGGCTTCGGCGCGGCTCTGGCGCGCTCGGCCGACCTGCTGCGCGAGGACGCCGACTACCTCGAGACCCTGGCGATTCGCGCGCGGGCCCAGCTGCCCGCCGCCGCCGGCGACCCGGGCGTCGACCTCGATGCGCTCGCGGCCCTCCCGCGCGCTCTGCGCACGCGCGTCTGGCGGCTGCTCGCCGCAGAGGCAGGGGCGCCGCGGGCCGACGTCACCGCCGCGCACGTCGAGTCCCTCGACGCGCTGCTCACCTCGTGGCACGGACAGGGCCCGCTGCACGTGCCGGGCGGCATCGCCGTCGAGCGCACCGGCCGAGTGATCCGCTTCGCCCCCATCCACGCGACCGCCAACGCCTGACTGTGACGACGAGGCCACTCGACGTTCGAGTGGCCTCGTCGTCACACGGGTCGCGTGGCCCCCTCGACGCTCGAGTGGCCTCGTCGTCACACGGGTCGGTGCGGTGCCGGTCAGGGGCGGCGCGCGGACGGGTGCGGTTGAATGGTCCCGCCCGCACGACGACGCAGCAGCAACCCATCGAGGAGCCTTCGTGGACCACTCGCACATGGGCAGGGACCTGGCCAAGGTCCTGCTCACCGAGGAGCAGATCCAGACCCGGTTGGGCGAGCTGGCCACGGACATCTGGCGCGACTACGAGGGCAAGGACTTCCTGCTCGTGGGCGTCCTCAAGGGCGCCGTCGTCGTCATGGCCGACCTCATGCGAGCACTGCCCGGCACCGCTCCGATGGACTGGATGGCCGTCTCCTCCTACGGCTCGGGCACCAAGAGCTCCGGCGTCGTGCGCATCCTCAAGGACCTCGACACGGACATCACCGGCCGGCACGTGCTCATCGTCGAGGACATCATCGACTCCGGGCTGACCCTCTCGTGGATCAGGTCCAACCTCGAGTCCCGCAGGCCGGCCTCGGTCGAGATCTGCACGCTCCTGCGCAAGCCGGACGTCGTCAAGGTCGACATCCCGGTCAAGTACGTCGGCTTCGACATCCCCAACGAGTTCGTCGTCGGCTACGGACTCGACTACGCCGAGGCCTACCGCAACCTGCGATGCGTCGGCACTCTCGCGCCGCACGTCTACGAGTGACGGTGTCGTCGTGACCTTCTCGATCGTCGCGCGGCAGGACGAGGCCTACGGTGTCGCCGTCGCGAGCAAGTTCCTCGCCGTGGGCGCGGTGGTGCCCGCCGCGCGTCAGGGCGTCGGCGCCGTCGCGACCCAGTCGTATGCCCGGGTCGCCTACCTCGAGGAGCTGCTCGGGCGGCTGTCTGCGGGGGAGTCCGCCGACGTGGCGCTCGCCGGTGCCACTGCGGTCGACGACGGTCGCGAGACCCGCCAGGTGGGAGTCGTCGGGCGTCGGCAGCGCGGCGACCTTCACCGGCTCGGAGTGCAATGACTGGGCCGGCGGCGTGGCGCGCGACGAGGGCGACACGGCATACGCCATCCAGGGCAACATCCTGACCGGCCCCGAGGTCGTCGACGCCATGGAGGCTGCCTGGCACGCCTCGGCCGGGCGACCGCTGGCGCAACGCCTGCTCGCGGCGCTCGTTGCCGGCGACGCCGCCGGTGGTGACTCGCGCGGCCGCCAGAGCGCCGCGATGTATGCCGTCGAGCCGGGTTCGGGCTACGACGCCAGCGGGGTGCTCGTCGACCTGCGCGTCGACGACCATCTCGACCCGGTCACCGAGCTCGGCCGGCTGCTCTCCGAGTGGGAGATGTACTTCGGCAGGCCCGAGGACGTCCAGCCGCTCGAGGGAGAACTCGCGCAGGAGGTGCGCTCGCGGCTCGCCACCGCCGGGTATGCCGCGGGGCCGAGTGCCGGCGATCTGGCGGCCGCGCTGGCCGACTGGGCCGGCAACGCCAACTACGAGGCGCGGCTCAGCCCCGACGGCATCGACCGCCGCGTCCTGGACGCCCTGCGCGACGCCACCTCCTGACCCGGCCCCGTTCTGATCGACCGAGCCGGCGCCGGGCGCTCGCACCCAGAGCGGCCTCAGGTCCGGGGCCGGTCACAGCTTGCCGGCGACGCGCAGAAGATACTCGCGGCGGTGGAGCGGGTCGAGGTCGGTGCGAGCCCGCTCGGGCGGCGGCCCGGACACCGGCCGGTGGCCCTCGAAGCTGCAGACGAGGTCGCCCTGGCCACGCGTCAACCCCGGCACCCGCCGCTGCAGGTCATGCACCCGGGCCGCCGGCACCTCGCCGCTGAGGTGCGTCACCTCGCCTCGCACCTCGGTCTCCCGCGGGACGGCCCGGACGTGCGCGAGCGCGGTCAGCGCCCGGCCGAGCACGTCGGAGGGCAGGTCGAAGTCGAAGCGGTGCACCGGCTCCTCCACGCGCGTGCCGGCCCGGCGCAGTGCGGTCATGAGCACCAGCGGGGTGAGGTTGCGGAAGTCACCGGCCGTGCTCGACATCGCCTTGTCGAAGACCGCGTGCATGCGGCTCTGCCGGGGCCAGTAGCCGGTGTGCGTGATGACGACGACGCAGTCGGGCACCTGCCAGCCGTGCAGTCCCTGCTCGAGCGTCCGGTGCACCGTCTCCTCGACCGCCCTGAAGAAGGACGCCGGCATCGACCCCAGCTCGACCTCGAGCCTGATCCCGACGCCGCTGCCCGGCGCGGCCGGCTCGACGCGCAGCCCCACCGTCGCGAGGAAAGGGTTGCTCGGGGTGCCGATGACCTCGAAGCACGACCCGGTGCCTGTCACGCGCTCGATGCAGATCGTGGTGCTCTGCCGGAACGACACCTCGACACCGTGGTCGGCACGCAGTGTCGCAGCGATGACCTCCTTCTGCACCTCGCCGTAGAGCGAGACGGCGATCTCACCGCGGGCGTCGTCCTGACGCAGGTCGATGAGCGGGTCCTGCTCCGCGAGGCTCGTCAGCGCCGCGTGCAGCCGGGCCCGCTCGTGCGGGTCGTCCGGGTGGGCCGGCTCCACGATCGTCTCGAGCGTCGGCGGCGCGAACTCGTGGACGAGCGGTCTGGCCAGGCCCACGTCCCCGACGACATCGCCGACGCGGACCCGGTCGAGCCCGATGACGCGCGCGATGCGTCCCGCCACCACCTCGGACCGGCGCTCGACGCCACCGCCGTGGTAGACGCCGATCCCCGTCACCTTCTCCTCGTGCGCTGCGCCCACGACCCGCACCCGGTCGCGCACGGCGAGGGTGCCGGACACCAGGTGCAGCAGGGCGACCTTCTCGCCGGACGGGCCGCGGTCGACCTTGAAGACCGTGCCGGCCACCGGTCCGGACGCGTCACCGTGGCGCACAGGCAGCAGCCGGGGCAGCGCCCTGCGCAGCTCCGCCACACCTGCGCCGGTGATGGCCGACCCGAAGTAGACCGGGTGCACGTCACCACGCCGCGTCTGCTCGGCGAGGCAGTGAAGCAGTCGCTCGGTCGGGACACCGCCCGGGCGCTCCAGCCACGGTCGCGAGCAGGGCGTCGTCACCGTCGGCGAGGGCCTCGGCGAGGCGCTCACGGAAGCCGGCGTCAGCGGCGGCATACGGAACGTATGCCGCCTGGCGGGTCCCCGGCGAGCTGACCTCACCCATCGCGACGGCGCGGGGGGTGAGCCGGGCGGCGATCTCGGCAAGGAGGGCGTCGGTGCGGGCGCCCATGCGGTCGATCTTGTTGACGTAGAGCACGGTGGGGATGCGGAGGCGTCGCAGGACGCGCATGAGCACGCGGGTCTGCGCCTGCACGCCCTCCACGGCCGAGATGACGAGGACGGCGCCGTCGAGCACCGCCAGCGACCGCTCCACCTCAGCGATGAAGTCGGAGTGCCCGGGCGTGTCGACGAGGTTGACGGTGGTGCGCGGGCCGTCGCCGTCGCCATCGCCTTCGCCGTCGCAGCCGAGCTCGAACGAGACGACCGCGGCGCGGATCGTGATGCCGCGCTGCCGCTCGAGGTCCAGGGTGTCGGTCTGCGTGCTGCCGGCGTCGACGCTGCCGAGCTCGTCGATGACGCCGGCGTCGAGGAGCAGACGCTCGGTCAGGCTGGTCTTGCCGGCGTCAACATGCGCGACGATGCCGAGGTTGAGAGTGGGTGGTGCTACCAAGGGGCAACATGTCCTTTGCCTGGGTGCGGATGACCTGGTGCTGGCTAGACATGAAGCTGCGGCGCATTCCCGTTCCCCTCTCTCGTGTCGGCTCTCGTCGGCTCTCGTCGGCTGTCGGACGGCGGCCGCCCCCAGTCCACCGTGCCGCGCTCGACCCCGCAAGCGGTTTTCGCTGCCGCCCCGCATGTCGCGAAACGCCGGATGCACGATGAACGGTTCGGCACGTGAGCACGACATGCGGAACACTGGTAGGGCGCCGGACGTTGTGCCGGTGGATCAACTCACCGGACGAGCAGGAGGACCGGGGCCGACGGCCCCGCACGTACATGGACGCTAAGCGGATACTTCGCACGCCGCTGCTGTGGATTATGGTCCTCATCAGCGCGCTCGTCTTCGGCATGCTGTTCTCCACGTCAGGCCCGCCGCGGATCGACACCTCCGAGGCGATGAAGCAGATCTCGAGTGGCAACGTCGAGTCGGCCAAGCTGCTCAACAACGAGCGCATGGAGCTCACGCTCATCAAGCCCTACACCTCGCCCGAGGGCGAGAGCGGGGTCAAGGACGCCAAGTCGGTCTACGCCTTCTACGTCGAGGCGCGCGGCAAGGAGGTCGTCGACGCGCTCAACGCGAAGCCCCCGATCAAGGGCGTCGACGACCAGATCGACGAGCCGAGCTGGTTCACCTCGCTGCTCTTCTCGATCCTGCCGATCATCATCCTGCTCGGCCTCTTCTGGTTCCTCATGGGTCAGATGCAAGGCGGCGGCAACCGCGTCATGCAGTTCGGCAAGTCGCGCGCCAAGCTCGCCACCAAGGACACCCCGAAGGTCACCTTCGCCGACGTCGCCGGCTGCGACGAGGCGATCGAGGAGCTGACGGAGATCAAGGAGTTCCTCCAGGAGCCGGCCAAGTTCCTCGCCGTCGGCGCCAAGATCCCCAAGGGTGTCCTGCTCTACGGACAGCCCGGCACCGGCAAGACCCTGCTGGCCCGCGCCGTCGCGGGTGAGGCCGGCGTCCCGTTCTACTCGATCTCCGGCTCCGACTTCGTCGAGATGTTCGTCGGTGTCGGCGCGAGCCGCGTCCGCGACCTCTTCGAGCAGGCCAAGGCCAACGCCCCGGCCATCGTCTTCGTCGACGAGATCGACGCGGTCGGCCGCCACCGCGGCGCCGGTATGGGCGGCGGGCACGACGAGCGCGAGCAGACGCTCAACCAGCTGCTCGTCGAGATGGACGGCTTCGACGTCAAGACCAACGTCATCCTCATCGCGGCCACCAACCGGCCCGACATCCTCGACCCCGCCCTGCTGCGCCCGGGACGCTTCGACCGGCAGATCGCCGTCGACGCCCCCGACATGCTCGGTCGACACCAGATCCTCCAGGTGCACGCGCAGGGCAAGCCGATGGCGCCCGACGTCGACCTGCTCGCCGTCGCGCGGCGCACGCCCGGCTTCACGGGTGCCGACCTCGCCAACGTCCTCAACGAGGCCGCCCTGCTGACCGCGCGCAGCGACAAGAAGGTCATCGACAACCACTCGCTCGACGAGGCCATCGACCGCGTCATCGCCGGGCCGCAGAAGCGCACGCGCATCATGTCGGCCAAGGAGCGCAAGATCACCGCCTACCACGAGGGCGGCCACGCCCTCGTCGCCGCCTCGCTCAACCACACCGACCCCGTGACGAAGGTGACGATCCTGCCCCGCGGCCGCGCCCTCGGCTACACGATGGTCATGCCGGTCGACGACAAGTACTCCACGACCCGCAACGAGATCCTCGACCAGCTCTCCTACGCGCTCGGCGGCCGCGTCGCGGAGGAGATCGTCTTCCACGAGCCGACCACCGGCGCCAGCAACGACATCGAGAAGGCCACCGGCATGGCCCGCAAGATGGTCACCGAGTTCGGCATGTCCGAGCGCATCGGCGCCATCAAGCTCGGCCAGAGCAACGGCGAGGTCTTCCTCGGTCGAGACATGGGTCACCAGCGCGACTACTCCGAGGAGATCGCGCGCGTCGTCGACGAGGAGGTGCGAGCGCTCATCGAGTCCGCACACGACGAGGCCTACCGCGCCATCAACGCCAACCGCGACGTCCTCGACAAGCTCGTCCTCGAGCTGCTCGAGCGCGAGACGCTCAACCAGCACGAGCTCGCCGAGATCTTCACCGAGATCGTGCGCATCCCGAGCCGCCCGACGTGGCTGTCGTCGCAGGCGCGCGTGCCGGGTGACCGGCCGCCCGTGCTGACGCCGGCCGAGATCGCGGCACGCAACGGCAGCAACGGGCAGAACGGCCACCTGCCGCCTCCGGTCCCGCCGGACCGCGCCATCGAGGAGAAGATCGACGAGGCCGCGTCGGTGGGGGCGCACCCGCTCGCCGACGAGCACCCGCCGCAGCAGATCATCGAGGTGCCCGACGACCGGCCGGTCAACCCCAGCGAGAAGAGCTGAGTCGTGGCGATCGACCAGGCGCGCGCCGAAGCGGCCGTGCGCGAGCTCCTGCTGGCCATCGGTGAGGACCCGACGCGTGAGGGCCTGGTCGACACGCCCGGCCGGGTCGCGCGTTCCTACGGGGAGATCTTCGCCGGGCTCGACATGGAGGCCGCTGACGTGCTGGGCACGACGTTCGAGATCGACCACCAGGAGCTCGTCATCGTGCGCGACATCGAGCTCTACAGCACGTGCGAGCACCACCTCGTGCCCTTCCACGGAGTCGCGCACGTCGGCTACATCCCCAACCAGAACGGCCGCGTGACGGGCCTGTCCAAGCTCGCCCGCCTCGTCGACGTCTACGCGCGCCGGCCGCAGGTGCAGGAGCGCCTCACCTCTCAGGTGGCCGACGCCCTCGTCGAGCACCTCGACGTGCAGGGCGTCATCGTCGTCGTCCAGGCCGAGCACCTCTGCATGTCGATGCGCGGCATCCGCAAGCCGGGCGCCAGCACCATCACGTCGGCGGTGCGCGGCCAGCTGCGCGACCCGGCCACTCGAGCAGAGGCCATGGCGCTCATGCTCGAGGGCAACAAGTGAGCGCGACCGACCCGACCGCCCTGCTCGCCGAGCGTGACCGCACGCTCGTCATGGGCGTCGTCAACGTCACGCCGGACTCCTTCTCCGACGGCGGCGCGTGGTTCGAGCCGCGAGGCCGCCCTCGCCCACGGGCGCGACGTGCTCGCGTCCGGCGCGGACATCGTCGACGTCGGCGGCGAGTCGACCCGTCCCGGTGCACAGCGGCCCTCCGTTGCGGAGGAGCTGCGGCGGGTGATCCCCGTCGTGCAGGGCCTTGCCGACGACGGTGCGGTCGTCTCCATCGACACGATGCGCGCGGAGGTCGCCCGCGAGGCCATCGCCGCCGGCGCCGGCATGGTCAACGACGTCTCCGGGGGCCTCGCCGACCCCGACATGGTGCCGTCCGTCGTGACGGCCGGCGTTCCGTTCATCGCGATGCACTGGCGGGGCCACAGCACGCAGATGCAGTCGCGCGCGGTCTACGACGACGTCGTCGCCGACGTATGCCGCGAGCTCGCCTCCCGCCGCGACGCTCTGCTGGGTGCCGGGCTGGCCGAGGACCTGCTCGTGCTCGACCCCGGGCTGGGCTTCGCCAAGCACGCCGCGCACAACTGGGCCCTGCTGGCAGCCCTTCCCGTGCTGCACGACCTCGGGCACCCGATCCTGCTCGGCGCCTCGCGCAAGACCTTCCTCGGGTGGCTCGGCCGCGCCGACGGTGCGCCGCCGCGCCCGGCCGCTGAGCGTGACCCCGAGACCGCCGCCACCTCCGTGATGGCCGCGATGGCCGGGCTGTGGTGCGTCCGGGTCCACGACGTGGAGAGCACCGTGCGTGCCCTGTCAGTCGTGCAGGCCGCGCTCGAGCACGCTCCCGACGGTGGGGACGGTGGGGACGGACTGGGGACGGTGAGGACGGTGGGGACGGCGGAGACACCGACGGCGGCGGCGAGGGCGACCCCGGCGGCGGCGAGGGCGACCTCGCCGCCGGCCTCGACGGCCACCGCGACCGCGACGTCCACGGCAAGCGATGAGCGACCGCATCGTCCTGCAGGGCGTCTCCGCCCGCGGCAGCCACGGCGTGCTCGCCTTCGAGAAGCGCGACGGCCAGACCTTCGTCGTCGACGTCACCATGACGTGCGACCTGGAGCGCGCCGGTCGCACCGACGACCTCGCAGCGACGGTCAACTACGCCGAGGTGGCCGCCGATGTCGTCGCCCGCATCACCGGCCCGTCCTTCGACCTCATCGAGCGGCTCGCGGAGGTGATCGCGGACGACGTGCTGCGAAACGACCTCGTCGACGTCGCCGAGGTCGTCGTGCACAAGCCCGAGGCGCCGGTCGGGCAGCACCTTCACCGACGTCCAGGTGCGTGTCGCGCGTCGCAACGGGGCCGCGGTCGTCATCGCCCTCGGCAGCAACCTCGGCGACCGGGGCGAGACCCTCTCCTCGGCGGTCGCCGACCTTCGTCGCCTGCCCGGGCTCACGGTCACCGGCATCTCCTCGATCGTCGAGACCGACCCGGTCGGAGGCCCCGAGCAGCCGCCCTACCTCAACGCCGTCGCGGTGGGTCGCTCCTCGCTCCCGCCCGACGCCCTGCTCGCAGAGCTGCACGGCATCGAGGCCGCGCCACGGACGCACGCGCGAGATCCGTTGGGGCGCAAGGACCCTCGATCTCGACCTCATCCAGTTCGGCGCTCCCGGCAGTTCCCGGGAAGTCGTCAGCGACGACGAGCGACTGACGCTTCCGCACCCGCGAGCCGCCGAACGGGCCTTCGTCCTCGTGCCGTGGCTGGACGCCGACCCGAGGGCCACGCTGCGTGTGGGACCCGGCCCGGACGGCATACGGCCTGTGGCGGACCTGGTCGAGGTCACCTGGCCCGACCTCCACGCGGCGGGTGTGCGACCCGGCCCCGGATGGGAGCACAAGTGACACCTCACACCGGCATCCGCTCGACGACGCTCGTCCTGGCGGGCCTCGCGACGACCGTCGTGGCCTGGCTGGTCCTGCGCCTGGTCACCGGTGCGGGCGCCGAGGTCCCGCTGCCCGGCTGGGTCGCCGTCATCGTGATGATCTTCCTCGGCGCAGGGCTGCTCGTAGCCGGCTGGCAGGTGCGCAAGGTGCGCGACGGCCGCTCCGACGGCAGCGTCTCAGCCCTACGAGCGGCGCGCACGCTCGTGCTCGCCCAGGCTGCGGCGCTCACCGGCTCGGTGCTCGTCGGGTGGTACGTCGCCAACGTCCTGACGCTGCTGCCCGATGCCGACGTGCAGTCCCAGCGGGACCGGATCCTGCCCTTCGTGCTGCACGCCGTCGTGGCCCTGCTGCTCGCCGCCAGCGGCATGGTCGTGCAGTGGTGGTGCCGGCTGCGTCCTCGTGACGACGAGGACGACGAGACCGCCTGAGTCACGCAGTCACGCCGGGTCGATGTATTCGACGGTCACCGGTGACCGTGCGAATACATCGACCCGAGGGCTACGCCCAATTGCGGGGAACGATCCGCGGCCGCGTGGTGTCATCAGGGGTATGACGGCACGACGGCGGACGATGACGTGGGCTGCGCTCGCGATGGGCGCCAGCCTGCTGGCCGGCTGTGGCGCGACAGGTGACGGCGCCCCGGGTGGCGCGGTCACGAGTGTCAGCGATCCCCGCGTCGGCCCCACGGCGACGGACCTGCCGGGCACCGTGCCCGGGACGGCTCCCAACGGCAGCGACCTGCCGGGCACGGCTCCCACCTCGGTGCCGGTCGGTGTGCCGCCGCGGGAGTTCGCCCAGCGGGCCGAGCTGGTCGGCAGCAGCCGTGCGCCGCGCCGGCGTGCCGCAGCCGTCGGCGAGGCCGGTGCTGCAGGGCTCGTGGGCCGTCGACGAGGGCTTCGACACGGACGCACAGAAGATGGCCTGGGGCACCGGACACGTGGACTTCGGGCCCTCGGTCGCGCCGGACGCAACCGGCACCGGCACCATCCGCAGTGCCGACGGAACGCCCCACCACGTCGCTCTCGTCGGAGTCCGCGCTGCGCTCAACCGCGCGCTCCAGGGCGCCCTCGACGCGCCGAGCGACTGCAGCGGCATCCCCGCCGCCGACTGCCGGCTCGTCGTCACGAGAGCAGAGCTCGCGGACACGCAGGTCGCCACGAGCGTCGGGCAGACTCAGCGTTCCCGTCTGGCGGCTCACCATCGATGGCCTGTCACACCCCATCTCGGTCATCGCTGCGGCCGACGCTGCCCTCACCCGTCCCGGCCCTGAGCTGCCGCTTCCCGGGCTGCCCGACCCACCAATGGGCACGAGAGGCGTCGACCTGCTCGAGAGGGTCGACGGCACGTCGCTCCGCGCCCGCATCGCGCACGGTGCCTGCGACCCGAACCTCGTGGCCCACGTCGTCGAGTTCGACGACCTCGTCGTCGTCGGGGCCACGTCGGACGCCCCGCCTGCCGACACGATCTGTCCCGCGATCTACCTGTCCACGCCGGCAGACCTCACCCTCGTCCGCCCACTCGGCAGCCGGGTCGTCATCGACGCGGTGACCGGGCGACCACGCGAGCTCGGGGTGCCCGTCCTCTAGTCGCGACCGCCGGTTCCCGTCGGTTCAGGTGCCCTGCAACAGGGTTGCGGTCGCGGTCGGGGTGACCGGCGGGACCGAGGTCGTCGGGGTCGGCTGCGACGGCGGCTTCGGTCGGGCCGTCGGGCGTCGTCGTGCGCGTCGGCCACGGCGGCGGCACCGTGTCGACGGTGTCCTGCTCGGAGCAGGCGGCGGCGAGCGTCACCGTCGCGGTGATGACGGTGACGGCGGCGGCGCGCAGCCAGGTCGCGCGCGTCACTTGTCGATGTCCCCGACGACGAAGAACATCGACCCGAGGATCGCCACCATGTCGGCGATGAGCTGGCCCGGCAGCATCTCGCTCAGCACCGAGATGTTGTTGAACGACGCCGACCGCAGCTTGAGGCGCCACGGCGTCTTCTCCCCGCGCGAGACCAGGTAGTAGCCGTTGAAGCCGAGCGGGTTCTCGGTCGCGCAGTAGATCTCGCCCTCGGGCACCTTCAGCACCTTGGGCAGCTTGACGTTGATCGGGCCCTGCGGCAGCTGCACGAGCCGGTCGAGGCACGCCTCGGCGAGGTCGAGCGAGACGTGGGTCTGCTCGAGGAGCACCTCCAGCCGGGCGAGGCAGTCACCCGCGGTGCGCGTCACGACCCGTCCCGGCCCCTTGTCGCCGAAGAGCTCGCCGTACGCGAGGTAGGGAGCGTCCCGGCGCAGGTCGACGTCGAGGCCGCTCGCGCGCGCGATCGGGCCCGAGACGCCGTAGGCCATGGCTCGCTCCCGCGGCAGAACCCCGACGCGGCGGGTGCGCCCTTCGAGGATCTCGTTGCCGACGATGAGCCGCTCGAGGTCTGGCAGGCGCCTGCGGACGTTGGCGATCGCCTTCCCGACCCGGCCCATCCATCCCGCCGGCAGGTCCTCCTTGAGGCCGCCGACGCGGTTGAACATGTAGTGCATCCGCCCGCCCGACACCTCCTCCATGACGGCCTGGAGCTCCTCGCGCTCTCGGAACGCGTGGAAGACCGGGGTGATCGCACCGAGCTCGAGGGGGTAGGAGCCGAGGAACATGAGGTGGCTCAGCACGCGGTTGATCTCGGCGAGGGCGGTGCGTGCCCACACGGCTCGCTCCGGCACCTCCATCCCGAGCATCTGCTCCACGCCGAGCACGACGCCCAGCTCGTTGGAGAAGGCGCTGAGCCAGTCATGCCGGTTCGCCAGCACCAGGATCTGCCGGTAGTCACGCACCTCGAAGAGCTTCTCGGCGCCGCGGTGCATGTAGCCGATGATCGGCTCCGCGCTGACGATGCGCTCACCGTCGACGACGATCTGCAGCCGCAGGACGCCGTGCGTGGCCGGGTGCTGCGGCCCGATGTTCAGCACCATGTCGGCGGTCGCGAGTCCGCCCGCGCCCACCCCGACCGTCAGCGCCCGAGGTTGGCGCGGTGACACGGCGGTGGTCTCGCTCATGGCCCAGAGCCTACGTGCCACGACGCCGCCGTATGCCGTGCCGCCCCTCCCCGGGTCACGCTCGGTGCGGGCAGAGTGTGGGGGTGAGTGCGATCGATCCGACGGACCCGGCCTTCGTCGCCGAGCCCTACTCGGGACTCGCCGCGGCCCGTGCGCGAGGTGGCCCGATCCAGTGGCACGACGGGCTGGGGCTGTGGGTGACGACGACGCACGCAGCCGCCGACGACGTGCTCCGCGACCGCCGGCTGGGGCGCATCTTCCGTGCCCGGGCGACCGCCCACGACGACCCGTGGACGGTCTTCGACTGGTTGCACGCCGACTCCATCCTCGACTCTGAGCCGCCGAAGCACACCCGCCTTCGTCGCCTCGTCGCCGGCGCCTTCAACCGCGGTCACGTCGATCGGCTGCGGCCCAGGGTGGAGGCGCTGGCCGAGGAGCTGCTGGTCACCGTCGAGTCCCGGCTGGCCGACACGGGCGAGGTCGACCTGATCGAGACCTATGCCGAGCCGCTCCCGGTCCTCGTCATCTGCGAGCTGCTCGGCGCGCCGGCCGCGGACTGGAAGCGGCTGCGCGACTGGAGCCAGTCCATCGTCCGGATGTACGAGGTCGCGCCGAGCCGGGAGGCGCAGGAGGGGGCGCAGCGCGCCTGCGCCGACTTCGCGGCATACGTCGACGGTCTGGCGGCCGAGCGGGCGACCGAGCCGGGTGACGACCTGCTGACCTCCCTCGTGCGAGAGCGCGACGGCGGCGACCGGCTGTCACGCCGCGAGCTCGTCGCGACGGTGGTGCTGCTGCTCAACGCCGGTCACGAGGCCAGCGTCAACGGCTTCGGCAACGGCCTCGCGTCGCTGCTCGCCCACCCCGGCGAGCTCGAAGGTGTGCTGGGGCGCCTCGACGACGAGCGTGCCGTCGCTTCGCTCGTCGAGGAGATGCTGCGGCACGACTCACCCCTTCACCTCTTCGAGCGGACGGCCACGCGGGACGCCGAGCTGCACGGTGCGACCATCCGGGAGGGGCAGAAGGTCGCGGCGCTGCTCGGGGCCGCCAACCGTGACCCCGCCGTCTTCGCCGAGCCAGACCGCTTCCGGGCCGATCGTGACCCCAACGGGCACCTCGCCTTCGGCGCGGGCATCCACTTCTGTCTCGGCGCACCACTGGCCCGCATGGAGCTGCAGGTCTCGGTCCGCACGCTGCTGCAGCGGCTCGGTGCTCTCGAGGTCGTCACGACGACCCGGCGACCGACCTTCGTGCTGCGCGGATACGAGCGCCTCGTTGTGCGCAAGGCCTCGGGCGACCGCCCGGGACAGGACGAGAGGAGCAGTGATGAGTGAGCTGACCCCGTACATCTGCGTCGAGGACTCGCGGCAGGCCATCGAGTTCTACACGAGCGGTGCTCGGTGCACAGGTGAGCGTCGACCCGATCGTCATGCCGGACGGGCGGGTCGGCCACTGCGAGCTCACGCTCGACGGTGCTCGGTGGATGATGTCCGACGGCTTCGACGAGGCCGGGGTCGCGCCACCGGACCCCGCCCGGCACAACGCCGTGACCCTGCACCTGACCGTGGACGACGTCGACGGTCTCGTCGAGCGAGTGCGGCGGGCCGGAGCGACGGTCGACCGCGAGCCGGAGGACAACCCTCCGATCGGCAGGCTGGCCGTCTTCCATGACCCCTTCGGCCACCGCTGGTTCGTCAACCAGCCGCTGTGATCGCAGCAGGCGCTCGTCTGCCGCGTCAGCGGCGGTCGGCCTCACGGCTGCGCAGGGCGACGAAGCCGCCGATGGCGATCAGCACGATCGTGCCGGCGACCGTGAGGAGCACGGCGACCAGCGGGAAGGACGAGGCGTTCTCGGCATCAGCCGCCGTTGTCGCGGCCTGCAGGGTCGACGGAGCCGTCGCGGTCGAGCCGTCGAGGCCGGTCGTCGCGTGGAAGGAGAACGTGCCCGTCACGGGGTGCCCGTCGTCGGAGGCGACCCGGTAGGAAACCGTGTAGTCACCCGCCGGGGCCGACGCCGAGATGGCCTGTGAGACAACGTTTCCTGCCACCGTGGGGGTGCCCTGCTGCACCGGACCGGACGGTCCCGTGACGACGACCTGCGTGCCGATCGACAGTGGCGGCTCAGAGAACCGCAAGGCTCACCTGCTGCGGCAGCTGCGCGACGGTGGAGCCGTCCTGGGGGTCCGTCGACTCGATCACGTCGTGGGCGCTGGCGCCGAGCGGCATGCCGAGGAGCGCGAAGGCCAGGACGAGCAGGACGGACGGCACGCGACGCATGTCACTCAGGGTACGACGGCGGCCTCGACGTGCTTCACGGCCCACCAGAAGCCGCCGAAGCCGGCCGGGTCGATGAGCCGCGCCTCGGCACCCGCCCGCTCCAGCGCACGCACGTAGCGCAGCGGGTCGGACGAGGCCAGGCCGATCGGCGGCGTCGCGCCGGTGACCCCGAGGTCGCGCAGCAGGTCGCGTTGCCGCACCGGCCGCGTCCGCGTCGAGGGTGTCCATGGCTACGTGCGCCGTGATGTCGCAGCTGCCGTCGGGCACCGGGTGGGTCTGCCGCCCGCCGACGTATGCCGTGAGCGTCCCCTCGCTCGGCCGTGCGGTGCGTGTGTGGCCGTAGTCCACGGCGACGAGGGTCCCCGAGTCCACGCGCGACACCAGGTCCGCCCAGGCGGCGTCGCGAGACAGACCGACCTCGATGCGGTCACCCGGCGTCGTCGTCGGCCAGTGCTCCTGCGCCCAACGGCGATCGGCCTCTCTCAGCGCAGAGCCGAGCGACTCGGCGCCCGTGACGGGATCGACGAGCAGCTCACGAGGGCGCCCGTCCCCGTCCACCTGCGCCACGGCACACGGCACGACGTCGAGCCACTCATGGGCGACGACGAGGGCCTCGCGAAGGCCATGGAGCTCGTCGGGCAGTGCGGCACCGCCGGGCGAGCGAAGCCAGTCGACGCGGCCGTCGAGCCGGCCCGGCCGCTCCACGACGTCGACCGCCACGACGCGGGTCGCTGGCCGCGCCCCGCCGGTTCGAGAAGCGGCGCCTACCGCGAGAGCGTCGGCCAGCTCGCTCGCGAGCTCACCGCGACCGGCGCCCACGTCGACGACCACCGAAGGGGGACCTCCGTGCTGCTCGGACCACAGGGCGAGCAGCGCCTCAGCGAGGACTCGGCCGGTGGGTGCGTGGGTGGCCGTCGCGAAGTGCGCGGCCGGCCCGCCGCCCGTGACGTAGAAGCCGCACCCGTCGGCGTAGAGGGCCTCGTGCCAGGCTTCGCGCCACGGAAGGGGAGCCACGCATCCGGACTCTAGGGGATACGGTGCGGTGGGTGAGCACTCCGCACGAGCGACCGGCCCGCTTCGAGGTCGGGGTCGTCGGGGCCGGTCGGGTGGGGTCCGTGCTCGGCGCCGCACTGGCCCACGCAGGGCACCACGTCACGGGCGTCTCCGCCGTCAGCGAGGCGAGCGTCCAGCGTGCCGAGACGCTCCTGCCCGGGGTGCCGGTGCGGCCGATCCCCGAGGTCGTCGCCGGCGCGCACCTCGTCGTGCTCGCCGTGCCCGACGACGCCCTGGCCGGTCTGGTCGCCGGTCTCAGCGCCACCGGCACCTTCACGCCCGGACAGCTGGTCATGCACACGTCCGGTGCCCACGGCATTGCAGTCTTCGAGTCGGCCGTCGCGAGCGACATCGTGCCGCTGGCGCTGCATCCAGCGATGACCTTCACCGGCACGGCGGTCGACCTCGAGCGGCTCCACGACTGCTGCTTCGGCGTCACGACGGTGGACCTCGCGAGGCCGCTCGGAGAGGCCCTCGTCATCGAGATGGGCGGTGACCCGGTGTGGATCCCGGAGGCTGAACGGGTCGTTTATCACGCGGCACTCGCCCACGGCGCCAACCACCTCGTCACGCTCGTCGCCCAGTCGATGCAGCTGCTCGGCGAGGCCGGTGTCGAGGACCCCGCCCGCCTGCTCGAGCCGCTCCTGTCGGCCGCCCTGTCCAACACCCTCCAGCTCGGTGACGCAGCCCTGACCGGTCCGGTCGCCCGCGGCGATGCCGGTACGGTGGCCGGGCACGTCGCGATGCTGCGCAAGGTCGCCCCGGACATCCGTCCCACCTACCTCGCGCTCGCCCGCGCGACGGCGCAGCGAGCTCTGCTGAGCGGCCGGCTCCGGGCGGCAGCGGCGGAGCCGCTGCTCGAGCTGCTCGCGCACGAGGAGGACGAGACGTGACCGAAGCCGAGACCGAAGCCGGGACCGAAGCCGAGACACTGCCCGAGGCCGAGCCCGAGGCCGAGCCCGGCCCCGTCGTCGTGCGCACCCGCGAGGACCTGAGGGCCGCGAGGGCGGCGCTCGACGACGGTGACGTCGCCGTCGTCATGACGATGGGCGCCCTGCACGAGGGCCACGCCACCCTGATCCACCAGGCGCGCCAGGCGCATCGCCACGTCGTCGTGACGATCTTCCTCAACCCGCTCCAGTTCGGGCCGAAGGAGGACCTCTCCCGCTATCCCCGCACCTTCGACTCCGACCTGGAGATCTGCACCGCCGCGGGTGTCGACCTCGTCTTCGCTCCCACGCCTGACGTCGTCTATCCGGATGGGGACCCCGGCGTGCGCATCTCGGCCGGCCCCCTCGGCGACGTGCTCGAGGGGCAGTCGCGGCCCGGCCACTTCGACGGCATGCTGACCGTCGTGGCCAAGCTCATGCACCTCACCCGCTGCGACGCGGCGTGGTTCGGGCAGAAGGACGCCCAGCAGCTGCTCTTGATCCGCCGGATGTGCCGCGACCTCGACTTCCCCGTCGAGGTCGTCGCGGTCGCCACGGTCCGTGAGCCCGACGGCCTGGCGATGTCGAGCCGCAACACGTACCTGACGCCCTCGGACCGCGAGACCGCGCGGTGCCTCTCGGCCGCGCTCCGGGCCGGGGCGCAGTCGGCTTCCGAGGGCCCGTCCGCCGTGCGCCGCGCAGCCAGGGCCGTCCTCGTCCGCGAGCCGCTGGCGCTCATCGACTACCTCGTGCTGGTGCACCCCGACACCCTCGAGGACGTGCCCGAGTGGTATCGCGGCGAGGCCCTCCTCGCTGTCGCGGGACGGGTCGGCACGACGCGTCTCATCGACAACCTGCCGGTCCTCGTCGGCCCCGGCGGGGGAGCCCTGGAGACCTTCTCACGACCCTGACCGGACGGCATACGACCGCACACTGAGGACGAATCACCTTGCAACGCATACTGCTCCAGCACGATGACCAGCACGATGACCAGCACGATGATGAGTGGGGGCCGAGCGTATGCCGGTGAGCGGGCTTCCCGAGATCACCATCCCGAGGCGGTTGCGGTCGGCCGCGCCCGGATGGACCACGACGGCCGACGTCATCGTGGTGGGTTCGGGCATCGCCGGTCTGACGACCGCGCTGCGGCTGCGGCGTCGGGTGGCGCGGGTGCTGCTCGTGACCAAGACGGTGCTCGACGAGGGGTCCACGGCGTGGGCCCAGGGCGGCATCGCGGCGGTGATGTCGCCTGAGGACAGCCCCGCCGAGCACATCCACGACACGCTCGTCGCCGGTGTCGGACTCTGTGACGTCGAAGCCGTCGAAGCACTCGTCACCGAGGGCACCGACGCGGTCTGGGACCTCATCGCGCTCGGCGCCGACTTCGACCGCGGCGACAGCGGCGGGCTGTCTCTGACTCGCGAGGGCGGCCACCACCGCGACCGCATCCTGCACGCAGGCGGGGACGCGACGGGCAAGGAGATCTCGCGGGCGCTCATCGCCGCCCTCGACCGGGTGCGCGACGACCCGGGCATCGAGGTCATCGAGCACGCCCTCGTCGTCGATCTGCTGACCGACGACGCGTCGCGGGTCTGCGGGGTCACGCTTCACGTCATCGGCGAAGGCCAGGTCGACGGCGTCGGTGCCGCGCACGCACGGGCGGTCGTGCTCGCCACCGGCGGGCTCGGGCAGATCTACTCGTCGACGACGAACCCGTCGGTCGCGACCGGCGACGGCATGGCCGCGGCCCTGCGAGCGGGCGCCGTCCTGGCCGACCTCGAGTTCGTGCAGTTCCACCCGACGGTGCTCTGGCTCGGCGAGGGATCCCGCGGGCAGCAGCCGCTCATCTCCGAGGCGGTGCGCGGTGAGGGTGCCTTCCTCGTCGACGACGAGGGGGTGCGCTTCATGCAGGGGCAGCACGAGCTGGCCGACCTCGCCCCTCGCGACATCGTGGCCCGGGCCATCATCGCCCGGATGCGCGAGACCGGCACCGACCACGTCTACCTCGACTGCCGTCACCTCGGGGCGGAGTTCCTCGAGGAGCGCTTCCCCTCCATCGTCCAGCGCTGCCGCGAGCTCGGCTTCGATCCGGCGACCGAGCTGCTGCCGGTCGCCCCGGCACAGCACTACGCGAGCGGCGGCATCCGCACGGACCTGCGGGGCCGCTCCTCGCTCGAAGGGCTCTACGCGTGTGGCGAGACGTCGTGCACCGGCGTGCACGGGGCCAACCGGCTGGCGTCCAACTCGCTCCTCGAGGGGCTCGTCTTCGGTCGACGTATCGCCGACGACCTCACCGCCCGGCTCGCCGACGGGCAGCTGGCCGAGGTGGTGCCGGTCGAGACGGACGAGGCCGCGGAAGCCGTGCGCGGGAAGCGGCGTCTGGACGTCCAGCGCGCGATGACCGCCGGCGCCGGGACCGTCCGGTCGGCCGCCTCGCTCGAGCGGACCCAGGCGACCCTCGCCGACGTCGCGCGTCGCGGCGCGAGCGAGGACGCGACCCGTCCCGGCGGGCCGAAGAGCTGGGAGGCGACCAACCTGCTGCACCTCGGCCGTGCCCTCACCGCTGCTGCGGCGCTGCGCGCGGAGACCCGTGGCGGCCACGTGCGCGAGGACTTCCCGCAGCGCGACGACGAGCACTTCCTGCACCACACTCACCTGTCGCGGGGTGCGGGAAGCCGGCTGACGGCCGAGGTGGTGTCGGTGCCGCGGTCGAACCTCGACGGCCTGGACCTCGACACCGGGATGGCGGAGGCGACGGTGGCAGCAGCACGAAGCGCGGATCGAGGGAGTCCAGTGACGACCGACGGCTTGAGCGGCTTCCCGCTCGTGTGGGCCAGCGATCTCGTGGAGGTCGCCCTGCGCGAGGACCTCGGGCCGGAGGGGGTCGACGTGACGACCCTGGCGACCATCCCCGCCGACCAGTCCGCGACGGCCGAGATCGTCGCCCGCGGACCAGGGGTCGTCGCGGGCGTGCCGGTGGTCGAGCTCGTGCTCGGCGCGGTCGCAGAGCGGATCGGTGGGGACGTGCCGTCGGTCGAGGTCGTCTCGCACGACGGGAGCAGGCTGGAGCGCGGAGACGTCATCGCCCGGCTCACCGGTCCGACGCAGGTCATCCTCGTCGCGGAGCGCACCATCCTCAA
Source organism: uncultured Actinomycetota bacterium (assembly GCA_963816385.1). GTDB lineage: Bacteria > Actinomycetota > Actinomycetes > Actinomycetales > Dermatophilaceae > CAWFKL01. The sequence goes on along the minus strand of CAWFKL010000002.1, from coordinate 159,943 downwards.
CGTCCTCAGCCGGCTGTCCGGCGTTGCGACCCACACCCGCCGCTGGGCCGATGCGCTCGAGGGGACCGGCGCCATGGTCCTCGACACCCGCAAGACGACGCCGGGCATGCGGTGGCTCGAGAAGTACGCGGTGCGCTGCGGCGGCGGCACCAACAAGCGGATGGGCCTCTATGACGTCGCGATGATCAAGGACAACCACAAGCTCGCCGCGGGGTCGGTCGCGGCCGCCTACGCACTCGTGCGAGGACGCTTCCCGGGAGTCACCGTCCAGGTCGAGGTGACCACGCCCGCCGAAGCGCAGGAGGCCTACGACGCGGGAGCCCGCTTCATCATGTGCGACAACATGTCCGTCGCAGTGCTCGGCGAGACGGTCGCGTTGCTGCGCGCGGCGGGCGAGCCGGTCGAGATCGAGGCCACCGGCGGCATGACCCTCGAGGTGGCGCGCGACTACGCACTGTCGGGCGTCGACTTCATCAGCGTGGGAGGCCTGACCCACTCCTCCCCGATCGTCGACATCGCCCTCGACCTCGTCGACTGACGCCGCGTGGTGCTAGAAGCGCCGCCACCAGAGGTTGACGGCGTAGTCGACGCCGACGGCCTCGGGGTGCTCGGCAAGGATGAGGTCCGCGTGCTCGGCATCGAACTCGATGCCGACGACTGCCTCGAAGTCCTCGCGCGAGTCGAAGTCCCAGCGGATGTCGAGGCGTTCGCGCTGCCAGCCCTGCCGTGCCCAGAATCGCTCGACGGCGCGGGGGTCGTAGGTCGGCAGCGCCCGGCGGAACCAGGTGCCGAACGTCGAGCGGGTGGCGTCGTTGTCGACGACGAACGCAGCGCCGCCGGGCCGCATCACGCGCTCGAGCTCGGTGAGCCCCGGCTCGCTGCCCGGGCCGAAGAAGTAGGCCCAGCGAGCGTGCGCGACGTCGAAGGACGCGTCGGGCACCCCGATCGACGCAGCGCCCTCCTCGCGCACCGTGACGGACGGTATACCCGAGACCCGTTGGGCCGCCAGTGCGGCGAGCGGTGGGTGCGGCTCGATGCCGACGACCGAGCGAGCATCCGCAGCGAAGTAGGGCAGGTGGTAGCCGGTGCCGCAGCCGATGTCGACGACGTCGCGCCCGGCCCAGTCGAGAACCGAGCGCATGGCTGCCTCGATGACGTGGTCGCGGTCGACACCACGGTTCTCGATCTCGTAGACGTCGGGTGACTCCCAGATGTTGGGGCTGGGGATGATGATCGCGTCCATCAGGTCCGCCTCCTCGCCGCCTGGCCGGCGCGCCGACGTGCGGTCGCCTGAGCCTCGAGCGTCGCAGGGTGCACGAGCAGCGGCAACAGCTTGCGCACGCCCTGGGCGCGTACGGCCTTGACCTGCGCGAGGTGCGCCTCGGCGCGGATGGCGAGCTGCTCGTAGGCCGCCTGACCCATGAGCTCGACGAGCTCGGGGCGGTTGGAGCGGTAGACGGGCTCGCGACCCACGTGCGCCTCCGGGTTGCCCGAGCAGTACCAGTCGAGGTCGTGGCCGCCAGGCCCCCAGCCGCGGCGGTCGTACTCGGTGATCGTCACCTCGAGGTAGCTCGTCTCGTCCGGCAGCTCGACGGTGCGGAAGGTGCGCCGCAACGGCAGCTGCCAGCAGACGTCCGGCTTGAACGTGAGCGGCTGGACGCCGGTGAGGACGGCGTGCTGGTGCAGGGCGCAGCCGTCGCCGGCCGGGAAGCCGGGCCGGTTGAGGAAGATGCACGCCCCGTCGACCACGCGGGTCTTGCGCACCCCGTCCTCCTTCTCGGTCCAGTCGTCCCTGCTGCCGGTGGCGGTCCCGACGGAGTGGAACTGCCACTCGTCCTCGCCGAGCTCGGAGCGACGACCCGGCCCACCCGCTTGAGGTCGTCCTTGTCGGTGAAGTGGGCGCCGAGGGTGCAGCAGCCGTCGTCGGGGCGGTCGGCGTAGATGCCCTTGCACCCGGCGCCGTAGATGCAGGTCCAGCTGCTCGTGAGCCAGGTGAGGTCGCAGCGATAGCGCTGGTTCTCGTCCGCGGGGTCGGTGAACTCGACCCAGACGCGAGGCAGGTCAAGGGGTGCTTCAGCCACCGGGTCACCCTATGTCGTCGGCCGGGCGACGCGCGGCCAGCGCCCACCCGTCGAGTGGCCTCGTGGTCACACGTGGGTCTGTGACGGGGCGGCCACTCGAGGGTCGAGTGGCCCGGTGGTCACACGGGGCTCTGTGACGGGGCGGCCACTCGAGGGTCGAGTGGCCTGGTGGTCACATAGAAGTCTGTGACGGGGCGGCCACTCGAGGGTCGAGTGGCCTCGTGGTCACACGGGCTCTGTGACGGGGCGGCCACTCGAGGGTCGAGTGGCCCCGTGGTCACACGTGGGTCTGTGACGGGGCGGCCACTCGAGGGTCGAGCGCTACGCTGGGGGTGGGCGTCCAGGTCGCCTCCGGTGCGCGGGAAGGGGCTCAGCCCTCCTGGCTCGGTTCGATGTTCGGCCCGACCTCCTTTCGGCCCGACCCGGCGCACGCGGGCACGACGAGAGGAGGCCGTCATGGCCCTGTCACTGCCCAGCAAGCCTGACCTCGAGCGCATCAGGCGCAACGCACGCCGGCTCCAGAGGGGTGTGCGCGACCAGGCCCCCGACGCTCTGGAACTCGTCCGCCGGCACCATCCTCACGGTCCTGCAGCCGATCCGTCGACGTTCTCGCTGTCCGATGCGCAGCTCGTCCTGGCGCGGGCCTACGGCTTCCGCAGCTGGCCGAGGCTGCGTGACTACCTGCGCGCCGCCAAGCCCCTGTGGCGCGACCCCGCCGCGCTCGACGACGCCGCGCTCCACGAGGCCGCGCTCGACGACGCCGCGCACGCCGGCCGGGCCGACCCGGCAGCCGCGGTGGCCGCCTTGGCGTGCCTGACCTACACGGACCGTGACGAGCCGGCCCGCTGGGCCCGGGCCACGGAGGTCGCGGCTGCGCACCCGGGCTTGGCCCTTCGGGACGTCTCCGTGGCCGCGGCCACGGGCGACGCCGAGGCGCTGCGCGCACACGTCGTCGCCGATCCGGCCTCGGCCACTCGCGACGCCGGACCGTTCCGCTGGCCGCCGCTGCTCTACGTCGTGTACTCCCGTATGCCGCAGCGAGCGCCCGTCGAGGCCGCTCGAATCCTGCTCGACGCAGGTGCGGACGCTGACAGCGGCTACCTCTGGCAGGGGCTACCGACAGCCTTCACGGCCCTCACAGGCGTCTTCGGCGAGGGTGAGAACGGCCCCGGCCGGCAGCCGCGACACCCGCAGAGCGCCGCCCTGGCCACGCTGCTGCTCGCGCGTGGGGCAGACCCGAACGACCGGCAAGCCCTCTACAACCGGATGTTCAACCGTGACGACAGTCACCTGGAGCTGCTCCTCGCGCACGGTCTCGGGCACCCGGCGGGCGAGGTGTGGGCCCGCCGGACCGGCGACCCCGGCGAGTCGATCGAGGAGATGCTGCTGCGCCAGCTCCACTGGGCGGCGGACCACGGCTTCGCGGACCGACTCGAGCTGCTGGCCCGTCATGGCTTGAGCCTCGAGTCAGCGTGGGCCGCGCACCAGCCGAACCGCGTTGCCGAGCGGGCTCCCTCGCCCCTGCCCGTAATCCACCGGGCGGCGACTCCCGCGGCCGTGCGAGCGGCGGTCGCCGAAGGTGCGGACGTCAACGCCCGCCACGACGGCCGCACGGCCCTGCACCAGGCGGCCTTCATGGGCGACGCGGAGCTCGTGACGGCGCTGCTCGCGGCCGGCGCCGACCCGCAGGTCCGCGATGACGCGCACGGAACGACGGCGCTCGGCTGGGCCCAGTGGGCACGCCAGGACGCGGTGACGGAGCTGCTCGCTGACGCGGGGCCTCATGACGAGGACTGAGCCGGCGCCGCTGAGGCGAGCGGCGGCATACGGGCGGCAGCCGAGCCGGCGGGCTAGCGTGTGCGCATGAGCTCGCGCACGGAGGACCCAGCCGCGCAGCGCGTTCGAGGCCGCCGTCCGGGCGGCCCGGACACCCGCGCGGCGATCGTCGACGCTGCGCGAACCTCCTTTGCGGCCAAGGGATATGACAAGACGAGCCTGCGTGGGATCGCCCGCGCCGCGGAGGTGGACCCAGCGCTCGTGCACCACTACTTCGACGGCGGCAAGGCGGCGCTCTTCGCCGAGACGATGTCGGTGCCCGTGAACCCGGCCGAGCTCATCGATCGCATCGTGACGGGCCCGCGCGACCGCCTCGGCTGGCGGCTCGTCGAGACCTTCCTCGCCGTGTGGGAGCCACCGGAGAACCGTGAGTCGCTCGTCGCGCTCGTGCGCTCAAGCCTCTCGAGCGAGGAGGCGGCACGGATCATGCGGGAGTTCCTCGGCCGCGAGGTCTTCGGACGCATCGCCGGGGGCGACCGGCGTGGCGAACCCCCAGCTGCGCGGCGCACTCGCTGCCTCGCAGATGATCGGCGTCGTCATCGCGCGGTACGTCGTGCGCGTCCCTGGGCTCGCCGACGCCAGCCGGTCAGAGCTCATCGAGCGGCTGGGGCCGGTTCTGCAGGGCTACCTGGTGGACGCGGAGCCCGAACCGGAGTAGATTTCATCACATGATGAATAACTACGAGGGCCCAGCGGTCGACATCCGAGGACTGCATGTCGTCCGCGGACGTCGCGACGTCATCCCCGGCCTCGACCTCCAGATCCCGGCCGGCCAGGTCGTCGGCCTGCTCGGTCCCTCGGGCTCGGGCAAGTCGACGCTGATCCGCAGCATCGTGGGCGTGCAGATCGTGCGTGGCGGTACTGTCACGGTGTTCGGGCACCCGGCCGGCTCGCCGGCACTGCGACGCGAGGTCGGCTACGTCACCCAGTCGCCGAGCGTCTACTCGGACCTCACGGTGCGCGACAACGTCGCCTACTTCGCCCGCGCGCTCGGGATGCGCGGAGAGCAGCAGCGCGACGCGGTCGATCGCACCCTCGCGGAGGTCGACCTGGTCTCGCACGCCGACAAGCTCGTGGGGGACCTCTCCGGTGGCCAGGAGTCGCGCGTCTCGCTCGCCGCGGCACTCGTCGGTCGCCCGACGCTGCTCGTGCTCGACGAGCCGACCGTCGGTCTCGACCCCGTCCTTCGCCGCGACCTCTGGGGCCTCTTCGGCGACCTGGCCGACAAGGGCCACTCGCTCGTCGTGTCGAGCCACGTCATGGATGAGGCGTCGCGCTGCGACCGGCTCGTCCTGCTGCGTGACGGCGAGGTGCTCGCCGACGTCACCCCCGGCGAGCTGCTCGCCCGCACCGGCACGGTGGATGCCGATGCAGCCTTCCTCGCCCTCATCGAGGCCGAGCCGACGTCGGTCCAAGGGAGAGCGTCATGAACCCCGGCCTCACCGCCGCCACCGCCGGTCGCGTCCTGCGCCAGGTGCGCACCGACCACCGCACCATCGCCCTGATCGTCGTGGTGCCATGCGTGCTGCTCGGCCTGCTGGCGTGGATCTACGACGGCACCCCCGTCTTCGACGTCATCGGGCCCGCCCTGCTGGGAGTCTTCCCGATGGTCGTCATGTTCATCGTCACCTCCGTCGCCACCCTGCGCGAGCGCCAGTCCGGCACCTTGGAGCGGCTCCTCACCACCCCGATGGGCAAGGGCGACTTCATGATCGGGTATGCCGTCGCGTTCGGGCTGCTCGCCGTCGTGCAGGCCGTCGTGGCAACGGGATTCGCCGTCTGGGTGTGTGATCTCGACGTTGCCGGGCCGTTGTGGCTGCTCGTCGTCGTGGCCGTTGCCGACGCCGTGCTGGGCACGGCCCTCGGCCTGCTGGCGAGCGGCTTCGCACGCACCGAGTTCCAGGCGGTGCAGTTCATGCCGGCATTCGTGCTTCCACAGTTCCTGCTGTGTGGCCTGCTCATCCCGCGCGACCAGCTGCCGCCCCTGCTCGAGTGGATCTCCAACCTGCTGCCGCTGTCCTATGCCGTCGACGCGATGAAGGAGATCGCTCGCAACGCCGACCCGTTCAGCGCTGTCGCGAGGGACCTCGGCATCGTGGCGGCCTTCGTCGTGGTCGCACTGGCGCTGGCCTCGCTGACGCTGAGCCGCCGCTCCGCCTGAGTGAGGGGGGTCGATGCTCGTAGGCTGCGAGCGTGAGCCAGCAGAGCAGCCGACGCGTCGCGGTCGTGACCGGTGGGACACGCGGGATCGGGCTGGGCATCGTGCGCGAGCTCGCGAGCAGCCACCACGTCGTCGTGGGGGGACGGACGGCCGAGAGCGTGGCAGCCGTGGTCACGCAGCTGCCCTCGGCGCAGGGTCTCGTCGCCGACCTCGGTGACTGCGAGCCGGGTGGGTCACTTGACAGCGCTCTGGCGGCCCTCGTGCCCCAGCTGCCCCGGGTCGACGTCCTCGTCCACTCTGCGGGGATCTTGCGCCACGGCACGGTCGCGGACGTGCCCGTCGCGCACTGGGCCCTGTCCCTCACCGTCAATGTCGTCGCGGTGGCCGCTGTCACGCGCGCGTTGTTGCCGGCCCTGCGCGCGGCGCAGGGCACCGTCATCATGGTCAACTCCGGCTCCGGCCTCGTCTCGACTGCCGGATCCGGCGCCTACAGCGCCTCGAAGTTCGCCCTTCGTGCCCTCAGTGACGCACTGCGCGACGAGGAGCGCGAGCACGGCGTGCGGGTCACCTCCCTGCACCCGGGGCGGGTCGACACCGATATGCAGCACGAGCTCGTCGCTCACGAGGGCGCCGACTACGACACCTCCGCGTACCTCGACGTCGAGTCCGTCGTCGAGGCGGCTCGGCTGTCCATCAGCGCCGCACCGGGCGCGAGCGTCGACTCGATCTCGGTGCGACCTCGTGGCTGGGGCCCACCAGGGCTCGTCTAGATCCGCGACGCGCCCTGCGTGGGCAGCAGGCCGAAGCGAGCGAAGGCGAGCGACTCGGCGAGGTCGATGTCGCGCTGCTCGCGCGTGCCCTTGCGGGTCGACACCTCCACGACGACATCGCCCTCCCAGCAGGTGTCGGCGAGCAGCTCGAGCACCGCAGTGCACGGTTGTGAGCCGCGGCCGGGCACGAGGTGCTCGTCCTTGAAGGAGCCGAGCCCGTCGGCCAGGTGCAGGTGCGCCAGGCGTGAGCCGAGGGACCGCACCATCTCGACGGCGTCCGAGCCGGCCGTTGCCGTGTGCGAGAGATCGACGGTGACGCTGTCGTAGGTCTGCGTCGTCGGGTCCCAGTGGGGCAGGTAGGCAAGGACGTCGCGGCGAGCGGTGCGCCAGGGGAACATGTTCTCGACGGCGAGCCGGATGCCCGAGTCACGCTCGCGCCGCGCGATGCCTTCGACGAACCCCGCGGCATAGTCGCGCTGCCAGCGGAACGGCGGGTGCAGCACCACGACGCCGGCGCCGACGTCGAGTGCCAGCTCGATCGAGCGGTCCACCTTGCCCCATGGCTCCGTGCCCCACACCCGCTGTGTGAGCAGGAGCGTCGGGGCATGCACCGACGCGATCGGAACACCGTGCAGCTCGGACAGCGCGTTCAGCGCGCCCGCCTCCTGCGTGACCGGGTCGGTCCAGACCATGACCTCGACGGCGTCGAAGCCGAGACGGTTGGCCGTCGCAAAGGCGGTCGCCGCGTTGTCGGGGTAGACCGACGAGCTCGACAGGCCGATGCGGATGGGCATGGCGCCATTGTCCGTCACACGTGCCGAGGCTCTCATCGCGGTCCGCCGCGGGACTGCCGCACGTCAGGCCAGGCCCAGCGAGCCGGCCTCCTCCCACAGGTCGTCGCGCACCCGCGGGTGGGCACATCGCTCGATGATGTCGCGGCACTGGTCCCGCTCGCTCCGGCCCCAGAGGTCGGCGGCACCGTGCTCCGTGACGACGGCACTCTGCTGGAAGCTTGTGGCCGGCTCGTCGAGCAGGGGCACGATCGTCGAGACGTCGGCCCGCGGGTGCCACGAGCGCAGCGCGATGAAGGACTGGCCGCCGAGGGAGTGGAGCGCGCCGACGATGAAGTCCGTCTGGCCGCCGAAGCCGGAGTGGATCCGGGCGTTGATCCTCGACGCGTTGGCCTGCCCGAAGAGGTCGACCTCGAGGGCGGTGTTCACCGAGGTCATGAGCCGCTGCTGCGCGATGAGGGCGGGGTCGTTCGTCTTCTCCGTGCGCAGCATCCGCACTCGGGCGTTGTCGTCGACCCAGCCGTAGAGCTGCTCCGACCCGAGGCAGAACGACGAGACGAGCGGCTGGTCCGCGTCGAGCGATCCAGCGGCATCGAGCGCCAGCACGCCGTCCGAGAACATCTCCGTCCAAAGGCGCAGCCCGCGTCGGCTGGTCAGGGCCGCCAGGGTGGCGTCGGGCACGGCGCCGATGCCCAGCTGCAGGGTCGACCCGTCGGCGACGCGTGCGGCGACGCGTTCGCCGATGAGCCGGCTCTCCTCGTCCGGCGGCGGGGCTGCATGCACGGGAAGGGGCACGTCCGCCTCGATGGCGAGGTCGACGTGCTCGAGCGGCACGAGGGCGTCACCGTGAGTGTGCGGCATGTGGCCGTTGACGACCGCCACGACGAGCCCGCCGTGCGCCCGGCACGCTTCGATGGCCGCAGGCAGCACATTGACCTCGATGCCGAGGCTGACGTGGCCGTCGCGCGGCGGCGCACAGTGCACGAAGACGGCTTCCGGCACGAGGGTGCGGGCGAAGAGCAACGGGACGAGCGAGAGCCGGGACGGCACGTAGCGCAGCTGTCGGTGACGGCGCATACCGGCGCCGACGAAGCACGTCTCGGCCGTCACGCCGTCGCGATCAGGTATGCCGGGCGGTGCGTTGAGCGCATGCAGCACGTAGTGCTCGAGGGCGTCGTCAATCGCGCGAACAGCGACCCACGGAAGCGCCGTGTTGCCGCTGACGACGATGCGGGGGTTGTGCGGCAGGCGCCGGAGGCGGGCCTGCAGCTGCGGGATGCTGACTGTCTGCATCCCTCATCGTGGCGTAGTGCGCCGGTCCGCGCGGTCAGCTGGCCTTCTTGGTCGCCGCCTTCTTCGTCGTGCTCTTCGAGGCGGACTTCTTGGCTGTGGCCTTCTTCGTCGCGGCCTTCTTGGTCGCGGTCTTGGTGGCCGTCTTCTTCGCGGCCGTCTGCGTTGTGGCCGAGCCGGAGCCCGACCGGGAGCCGGAGTCCGAGTCGGAATCGTCCTTCGCGGAGTCGGAATCGTCCTTCGCGGTGTCGGAGGAACCGCCGGTGCGCGCGGCCTTCGCCTTGTCGACGCTTCGCTGCAGAGCAGCGAGCAGGTCGACGACCTCGGTCTCCTCCCCCTCGGCGTCCGGGGTGGTCGTGATGTCACCGCCCTCGATCTTGGTGGCGACGAGCTGGGCGACCGCCTCGGAGTAGTCGTCCTCGAACTCGTCGGGCACGTAGTCGCCGGACAGGGAGTCGACGAGCGAGGACGCCATCGCGAGCTCCTTGCTCGTCGCGTGGGTCTCCTCCGAGAGCGACTCGAACTCCGGGGCGCGCACCTCGTCCGCCCACAGCAGCGTCTGCAGGACGATGACCCCGTCGCGCACGCGCAGCACTGCGAGCGTCATGCGGCTGCGCACCGACACCGTCACGAGCGCCATCCGGTCCGCCTTCTCGAGCGCGTCGCGCAGCAGGACGTAGGGCTTGAGCCCCGTCTTGTCCGGCTCGAGGTAGTAGCTCTTGTCGAAGAGCAGGGGGTCGATCTGCTCCGACGGCACGAACTTCTCGATCGCGATCTCCTTGGTCGAGCGTGACGGAAGGCTCTTCATGTCCTCGTCGGACAGCACGACCATCTGACCGTCGGCAGCCTCGTAGCCCTTGGCGATGTCGGAGTAGGCGACCTCCTCGCCGTCGATGGCGCACACCCGCTTGTAGCGGATGCGACCCCCGTCCTTCTCGTGGACCTGACGGAACTGCACGTCGTGGTTCTCGGTCGCCGAGAAGAGACGGACCGGGACGTTGACGAGGCCGAAGGAGACCGCGCCTTTCCAGATGGCTCGCATGAGAACAAGAATGCACCCATGCGCCCCATGCTCGCGACGCCGACGGTGACGATTCCGTCCGGCGACGGGTGGCAGCACGAGGTGAAATGGGACGGTATGCGCGTGCTGGCCGAGGTCTCGGAGGGCGCGCTGACGCTGCGGTCACGCACCGAGCGCGATGTCACGGTCGCCTTTCCCGAGCTGCGCGGCCTGGCGGGCGAGTACGCCGACATGCTCGTCGACGGCGAGATCGTGGCGATGCTCGGCGGCGCACCGTCCTTCGCCGCACTGGCCGAGCGCTTCCACGTCACCGACGCGCGCAAGGCGGCACGCCTGGCCGAGCAGGCGCCGGTCACGCTCATGACGTTCGACCTGCTCCGCCTCTACGGTGTCGACCTCATGGGCCGGGTCTGGAGCGACCGGCGCGCCACGCTCGAGCGGCTCGAGCTCGACAATGCTCGGTGGCAGACGCCGCCGACCTTCGACGACGGCCAGCTGCTCCACGCCGCCACCAAGGAGCAGGGGCTCGAGGGCATCGTGTCCAAGCGCGTCAACTCGACCTACGTCCCCGGTGTGCGAAGTGCCAACTGGCTCAAGGCTCCTCATCGCGGCACCGTCTCGGTCGTCATAGGCGGGTGGCGCCCGGAGTCCACTGGCACGGTGCGCGGCCGGCTGGGTTCCGTGCTCGTCGGGGTGCCCGCCGCGGGCGGTCTGCGCTACCTGGGCCGGGTCGGCTCAGGTCTCGCCGGAAAGCTCGGAACGGCCCTCATGCGCGAGCTGCGACCGCTGGCGAGTGACGAGAACCCCTTTGCGACAGACGTGCCCAATGAGGACTCGCGCGGCGCGACCTGGGTCCATCCGGTGCTCGTCGCGGACGTACAGTCGCTGGGCCTCGGCGGTCAGGGAAGGCTGCGCCAACCGGCATACAAGGGTCTGCGGGTCGACCTCACCCCCAACGACGTCGATGCGCAGGGGATCGGTGAGTGATGGCATACGAGCCGACCCGGGTGACGGTGGAAATCGACGGACGCCGGATGAAGGTGTCGAGCCTCGAGAAGGTGATGTTCCCGCGCACCGGGACGACGAAGGCGCAGGTCCTCGACTACTACGCGCGCATTGGACCGGTGATCCTGCCACACCTGCGCGATCGTGCGGTGACGCGGATTCGGTATCCCCACGGTGTGGGTGACATGCAGTTCTTCGAGAAGAACATCCCTGCGGGCACGCCGGCGTGGATCCGACGGGCCGGGCGCGACCCCGTCTTCCCGCTCATCGACGACCTCGCCGGCCTGACGTACTTCGCCAACCTGAACTCGCTCGAGCTGCACGTGCACCAGTGGCGTTTCGAGGGTCAGGGGCGTGATGCGGTGGCGCTCGACCCCGACCGGCTCGTCATCGACCTCGACCCCGGACCGGGCACCGGGTTGGCGGAGTGCGCGCGGGTCGCGCTCATCGTTCGCGAGCGGCTCGGCCGCATCGGGCTCGACACGGTGCCCGTCACGAGTGGCAGCAAGGGCCTGCAGCTGTATGCCGTCCTGCCCGGTGCGCACACGAGCGACCAGATCCGCGACACCGTGCAGCAGCTTGCCCAGGAGCTGACCAAGGCGCACCCCGACATCATCGTGTGGAAGATGGCCAAGGAGCTGCGGCCGGGGAAGATCTTCCTCGACTGGAGCCAGAACGTCGCCGCCAAGACCACCGTGTGCCCCTACTCGCTGCGAGGTCGCGAGGCACCGACCGTCGCCGCGCCGAGGACCTGGGACGAGGTCGAGCAGGGCGCCGACGGAGGCGAGTTCGTGCAGCTGCGCATGGAGGAGGTGCTGGCGCGCGTCGAGGACGACGGTGACCTGGCATCCGAGCTGGTCGGCTGAGCCGCCTCTGATGACGCACGAAGGCCCGGCGCCTCTCGGGGCCGGGCCTTCCGCCGTCATGAGCGTCGGCTGTCGCTCCAGGGGATCTGGGATTCGAGCCGGGTGCCGACTGCTCGTCAGCGGCTTGTCAGTGTCTCCTCAATGTCTTGAGAGTCTTCTCAGTGTCTGCTCAGTGGGCCTTGTCGTAGGCGGACTGCACCTCGGCCGAGATGCGGCCGCGGTCGGAGACCTGGTGCCCGTTGGCCCTGGCCCACTCGCGGACCGCGCTGAGGTCGGTGCGCTTCGCTGCCCCACTCGGAGCGGCCGCGCGCCGGCGTGACGCGGAACGACCACCCGTGCCGCTGCGACGAGCATGGCCCGTCCACGAGGCGAGGTCGTCGCGCAGCTTGGTGGCGTTCTTCTCGGAAAGGTCGATCTCGTACGAGATCCCGTCGAGCGAGAAGGTCACCGTCTCTGCGGCGTCACCTCCGTCGATGTCGTCGATCAACTTCACTTCAACGCGCTGGGCCATGTTTCTCCATCTGCAATAACTAAGGGGAGGGGTGTGCCGACCACTAACCTGTGGCCGACGTGATCAATTTACACTCCCTCGACCAGGAATCGCATTCGGCGGTAACAGTTCGCCAATCAATATGTGGAGGAACGCGACCTCAACGGGTGGAAATGTCCGGAGACGAGCCGGCGTCGGGCTTCGCGGTGGATACCGCACCGGAATTCGCGACGGCGTCCGTGACGCTCCGGTGCTCCTTCTCCCATTTCGCCTGCGCGAGGCGTTCGCGCCGGTCGCCCTCGAGAATGCTCTTGATGACGAAGTAGAAGAGCGTGCCCATGCCGACCGTCGGCACGAGAGCGAGCACGTACGGCATGACCGAGTCCATGACGCCATTTTCGCACGGACGGTCGGGCGCCCGTCAGCGCGCCGGACCCGCGTTGTCGCAGGCGGCACCTAGCGTGTCGGGCATGCCAACCAGGACCACGACTCGGCGCGCCGCCGGCTTCCGTTGCTCGGAGTGCGGCTGGACCGCCGTCAAGTGGGTCGGCCGGTGCGGTGAGTGCCAGGCGTGGGGGAGCGTCGTCGAGATCGGCCAGCCACCGGCGCGCACGACCGCCTTCAGCTCCGTGGCGCCCGCGCCGCGCATCGGCGACGTCGACGTGACCCGGGCGGCTGCCCGGCCAACCGGGGTCGGCGAGTTCGACCGGGTGCTCGGGGGCGGGCTTGTGCCGGGCTCCGTCGTGCTCGTCGCGGGGGAGCCCGGGGTCGGCAAGTCGACGCTGCTGCTCGAGGTGGCGGCGCGTGCCGCGCGTGCCGGGGCCGACGTGCTCTACGTCAGCGGCGAGGAGTCGGCAGCGCAGGTGCGCGGCCGCGCCGAGCGCATCGATGCCATGGCCGAGAGCCTCTACCTCGCCGCCGAGACGGACCTCGCGACGGTGCTCGGCCACATCGAGGCGCGCAGCCCCGAGGTGCTCGTCGTCGACTCGGTGCAGACCGTCGCCAGCGCCGACATCGAGGGGCAGGCCGGCAACGTCTCGCAGGTGCGCGAGGTCGCGGCCAGCCTGATCCGGGCCGCGAAGGAGCGCGGCATGGCCGTCCTGCTGGTGGGACACGTGACCAAGGACGGCTCGATCGCGGGTCCGCGCGTCCTCGAGCACCTCGTCGACGTCGTCGTGCAGTTCGAGGGGGACAGGCACTCCCGGCTCCGGCTCGTGCGCGCGGTCAAGAACCGCTACGGCCCCACCGACGAGGTCGGCTGCTTCGATCTGTCCGACCTGGGCATCGTCGGCCTCCCCGACCCGAGCGGCCTGTTCCTGACCCGGCGCGACCTCGCCGTGGCCGGCACCTGCGTCACGGTCACGCTCGAGGGCCGACGACCCCTCGTGGCCGAGGTCCAGGCCCTCGTCGCACCGTCGACGCTGCCCTCGCCCAGGCGCACCTCGAGCGGGCTCGACGCGTCCCGGCTCGCCATGATCATCGCCGTGCTCGACAAGCGCGCCGGAGCCCCGGTGGGCTCGCGGGACATCTTCGCTGCCACCGTCGGCGGGGTCCGGCTCACCGAGCCGGCGGCCGACCTCGCCATCGTCTGCGCGGTCGCGTCGTCGGTCATCGACCGGCCCCTCGCCGCCGACGTCATCGCGCTCGGGGAGGTCGGCCTGGCCGGCGAGGTGCGCCGGGTGACGGGGCTGCACCGCCGCCTCGCAGAGGCCGCTCGGCTGGGGTTCCGGCACGCGCTCGTCCCACCCGGGAGCCTCGACGCGAGCGCCACCCTGCCCGACGGCATACGTCCTCACGAGGTGCCCGACGTGGCGGGCGCCATCGAGGCGATGGGCCGTCTCGCCGGCCCCCGACCACGCGACGCGCACGCCGTTGCCAGCGTCTAGACTGCGTGCGACCGGGGTGGTCGCGTTCAGCACCCCCCTTGCGGACAGGGATGTGATGGACCGGAACGACGAGCTGCTGCTGCGCGCCGCCCTCGCTGCCGTCGCTCCAGGCACCGAGTTGCGTGACAGCCTCGAACGCATCCTCCGCGGCCGCACCGGCGCCCTCATCGTCCTCGGCTACGACCGGGTCGTCGACTCGATCTGCACCGGCGGCTTCGTGCTCGACGTCGAGTTCTCCGCAACTCGCGTGCGAGAGCTGTGCAAGATGGACGGCGCCGTCGTGCTCGACCGCGAGGGCACCCGCATCCTGCGCGCTGCGACCCAGCTCGTGCCCGACTCCAGCATCGAGACCACCGAGTCCGGCACGCGCCACCGCACCGCCGAGCGCGTGGCCAGGCAGACCGGCTTTCCGGTCATCTCGGTGAGCCAGTCGATGGGGGTCGTCGCCCTCTATGTCGGAGACCTGCGCCACGTCATCGAGGGCTCGCCGACCACCCTGTCCCGGGCGGACCAGGCACTGCAGACCCTGGAGCGCTACAAGGCGCGCCTCGACGAGGTCACCGGCACCCTGTCGGCGCTCGAGATCGAGGACCTCGTCACGATCCGCGACGTCACGGCGGTGCTCCAGCGTCTCGAGATGGTGCGGCGCATCTCGGCCGAGATCCAGGACTACGTCGTCGAGCTCGGCACCGACGGCCGGCTGCTCTCCCTCCAGCTCGAGGAGCTCGTCGGTGGACTCGGCAACGACCGCGAGCTCGTGATCCGCGACTACCTCCCCGCGACGAAGTCCAGCCTCACGCTGGACGACGCCCTCGCCAACCTCCAGGCCCTCAACTCCGTCGAGCTGCTCGACCTGGCGGCCGGTGCGCGCGCGGTCGGTTTCGCGGTGATCGGCGACAGCCTCGACGCCCCGGTGAGCCCGCAGGGCTATCGCCTGCTCACGAAGGTGCCGCGGCTCCCCACCGCCATCGTCGACCGGCTCGTCTCGCACTTCGAGTCACTGCAGCGTCTGCTTGCCGCCGGCATCGAGGACCTCATGCTCGTCGACGGTGTCGGCGAGGGCCGTGCCCGCGCGGTGCGCGAGGGCCTGTCGCGACTCGCCGAGTCGAGCATCCTCGAGCGCTACGTCTGACGAGACGTCGCCCCTCCCGTATGCCGTCCGGCTCGCCCCCGCTCACCGCGCTCGCGCCACTGCACGAGCGCGTCAACTCGTGGTACGCCGAGGCCGGCCGCCAGGACCTGCCGTGGCGCGAGCACGACTGCAGCCCGTGGGGCGTCTTCCTGTCCGAGGTCATGTCGCAGCAGACCCCGCTCGCGCGGGTGGAGCCGGTCTGGCGGGAGTGGATGGAGCGCTGGCCGACCCCGGCCGCGCTGGCGCAGGCGGCGTCAGGTGACGCGGTGCGGGCGTGGGGCAGGCTCGGGTACCCGCGGCGTGCCCTGCGGCTTCACGAGGCGGCGACCGCGATGGTGCAGCGGCACGGTGGCGAGGTGCCGAGCGGCCACGCGGAGCTGCTGGCGCTGCCCGGGGTCGGTGCCTACACGGCGGCAGCGGTGTCCTGCTTCGCGTTCGGCAGCCCACAGGTCGTCGTCGACACCAACGTCAGGCGGGTGCTGGCGCGCACCCTCGAGGGCAAGGCCTACCCGCATCCCGTCCTCAACCGGGCGGAGGCAGAGCTCGCGGCCGCGTCGATGCCGGCCGACCGCGCCATGGCCAACACCTGGAACGTCGCCGTCATGGAGCTCGGTGCCCTCGTCTGCGTCGCGCGTGCGCCACGCTGCGGTGAGTGCCCGGTCGCTGACCTCTGCGCCTGGAACGTCGCGGGTCGACCCGCCTACGTCGGGCCCGCGCGGCGGGGCCAGGCCTGGCACGGCACCGACCGCCAGGTGCGCGGCGAGATCCTGCACCGGTTGCGTCAAGCCCACGCGTCGCTCCCCCTGGCCCGGCTCGAGGACTCGGCCGCTCGACCGCGTCCAGGTGATGCGCTGCCTGGACTCCCTCGTCGCCGACGGTCTCGTGGAGCCTCTCCCACGCAAGCGATTCCGGCTACCCGCCTGACTCCCAGCCTGCTCCGTACCGCTCCTCCCCCTTTCCCGTCGAGTGGCCGCGCAACCTCACGCGCACCGTGGCCCGTGGGACGGGGCGGCCACTCGAGTGTGGAAGCGGGGCCACTCGACGGGGCTGGGAGGTCGAGTGGCCGCGTGACCTCAGCCGCACCGTGACCGGTGGGACGGGGCGGCCACTCGAGTGGGAAAGCGGGGCCACTCGACGAGGGGGACGACTCGAGTGGCCGCGTCGTCACATGGCGGCGTGGGTCAGAGGTTGCCCAGGAGTCGACGGACGGCGATGTGGACCACCACCCGCTCGGGGTTGGGGCGTGGCTGACGGTAGCGGGCGGCATACCGGCGCACGGCGTCGGCGACGGCCCCCGGATCGCGGTCCACGCTGGCGGTGCCCTCGAGCGACAACCAGCGACGGCCGTCGACCTGGCAGAGAACGGCGGGGCAGAGCAGCGCGGCGTTGCGCGCCTTGCGGCTGAGACCGCTCGTGATGACCCGGGCGACGCCGGCGTCTGCGTCCCACGTGAAGCCGACCGGGACGACGTGCGGCGAGCCGTCCGGTCGTCAGCGTCGTGAGCGTGGCGAGGTGGCGCTCAGCGAGGAACTCCGTTGCCGCCTCGGACAGCGCACCCGGCTCGAGCGCCACTAGACGAAGAGGCTGAGCAGCATCACCAGGACGAAGCCGAAGACCGAGATGACGGTCTCCATCACCGACCAGGACTTGATCGTCTCTCCGACCGTGAGGCCGAAGTACTCCTTGACGAGCCAGAAGCCGGCGTCGTTGACGTGGCTGAAGAAGAGCGAGCCGCAGCCGATGGCGAGCACGAGCAGCGCGAGGTGGCTCGTCGACAGCGTCGAGGACAGCGGCCCCACGATGCCTGCTGCGGTGATCGTGGCGACCGTGGCCGAGCCGGTGCCCAGACGGATGAGCACGGCGACCAGCCAGCCGAGCAGGAGCACCGAGATGTTGACGCCGGTGGCCCAGTCCGCGATGACGTTGCCGACCCCGGCGTCGACGAGAGTCTGCTTGAAGCCGCCGCCGGCGGCCACGATGAGGATGATGGCGGCGATCGGGGGCAGGCTCGCACCGATGGACCCGCTCGTCTCGTCGCGGTTCATCCCCGAGCCGAAGCCCAGCGCCACGTAGCAGAAGAGGACCGCGATGAGCAGGGCCACGACCGGGGTGCCGAGGAAGTCGACCACCTTGCGGAAGCCGTTCTCCTCGTCGGTGATGAGGAGCTTGGTGATCGCATCGATGAGCATGAGCCCGACCGGGAGCGTGATCGCGATGATGGCGGTGGCGAAGCCGACTCGCTTGCGCCCCGGTGCCAGCGGCGGCTCGAAGTCGTCGTCCGACGAGCAAGGTGCCCGATCCGGAACCGCTGCCAGAGCGCGAGCCGGTGCCCGAGGCGAGCCGGTGGCAGAGCGAGAGCCGGTCCCCGACCCAGAGCCGGTTCCCGACCCCGAGGCGGCGTCCGGTCCGGTCCGGGCCGACTGCGACACCGGGGTCGAGGCGGACGGACCACCGAGGTCGACGCTGGCCACGGCCGTCCCGGCCATCGCCGTGACGTACTTGGGCACCCACCGGTCGACGTAGACGGCGAGCAAGGGGCCGGCGACGATGACCGTCGGGATCGCGATGATGATGCCGTAGATGAGGGTCGTGCCGAGGTCGGCGTTGAGCAGCCCGATGGCCGTGAGCGGCCCGGGGTGCGGTGGAACCAGGCCGTGCAGGACCGAGAGGCCGGCCAGTGCCGGTATCCCGACCTTCATGAGCGACAGTCCGGTCCGTCGGGCCACCATGATGACCACGGGCACCAGCAGCACGACGCCGACCTCGAAGAAGAGAGGCAGGCCGAGGATCGCCGCGATCGCGGCCATCATCCAGGGCAGCCCGCTCGGACCGACCCGGCCGACCAGCGTCGAGACGATGCGGTTGGCGCCGCCGGAGTCCTCGAGCAGCTTGCCGATCATCGCACCGAGCGCGATGAGCACGCCGACGGTGCCCGTCGTCGAGCCGAAGCCCGCGATGAAGCTGTCCTTGATGTCGAGGGGCGGCATCGTCGCCACTGCACCGAGCACCGCCGAGCCGAGCATCAGCGACAGGAACGGGTGGAGCTTCAGGACCGTGATGAGCAGGACGACGGTGAGGATGCCGAGGAGGCAGGCAACGATGAGCTGGGCATCACCGGCATACGGCTCCTTGGCCGGCTCGTCGGCCAGTCGGGCGATGGCCGGGGTCAGACCAGCGGGCAGGGAGGAGAGCGCGTTGAGGATCATGCGGTGCGTTCCTTTCGCAGTCCGAGTGACACGAGGCAACGGTCGAGCACCTGGGCGGCCGTGCCCTGATTGGGGACGGTGGTGCCTGGCTCGTCGCTGCCGAGGGGCTCCAGCGTGGCCAGCTGGCTGGGGAGGAGGGAGGGGGGCATGTAGTGCCCGGGGCGGTGCTCCATGCGGTCCTGGATCAGCTCGGTCGGAGCCTCGATGTGCAGGAAGCGCACGTGCGGCCGGTCGCGGCGCAGGAGGTCGCGGTAGACCCGCCGCAGGGCGGAGCACGTGACGACCGCTGACTCGCCGGCAGCCTCCTTGGCGCTGATCCAATCGCCGATCGACTCGAGCCAGGGCCACCGGTCCTCGTCGGTGAGCGGCTGGCCGCTTCGCATCTTCTCGACGTTGGCCTCCGAGTGGAAGGCGTCCCCCTCGGCGAACTCCCAGCCCATGACCGTCGAGATCCCTTTGGCGATCGTCGTCTTGCCGCTGCCACTGACCCCCATCACGATGACGACGTCGGGATCGGGCGCGTCGGCTGCTGTGGAGTCCGGCATCTTTTGAACCTATCGCGTTGAAGGCCCGGCGGCGCGTCGGTAGCGTGGCTCCTTGTGCCTGCCTCCGCCCGAGCCTCGTGAAGACCTTCTGGCTCCTCGTCCGCGCGGGCTTCAGGAGGCACTCGACCTACCGGCTGGCGCTGCTCGCGGGGGTCACGACGAACTCCGTCTTCGGCGTCATCCGCGCCTCGATCCTGCTCGCCGCACTCGCCTCCGCCGGCACGTCCATCGGGGGCTACGACGTCCCGACGACGATCGCCTTCGTATGGTGGGGCCAGGCCCTCCTCGGAACCGTCAACCTCTGGGGCTTCGCGGAGGTGAAGGATCGGGTGCGCACGGGTGACATCGCCGTCGACTTCCTGCGCCCCCTCGACCCGCAGCTCGTCTATCTCGCGGGAGATCTCGGACGCGCCGGCGTCAACCTCGTCGGTCGAGGCATCCCGGCGATCCTGCTCGGAGCACTGCTCTTCGACATGACGTGGCCGCCCACGGCTCTCACCTGGGCCGCGGGTGCGGTCTCCGTCGTGCTCGCCGTCGTCGTCGCCTTCGCGGGCGGCTTCGTCATCAACCTGCTCGCGTTCTGGCTCGTCGAGGTCCGCGGCATCACGTTGCTCTACATGATCACCGGTGGCCTGCTCTGCGGCCTCTACGTTCCGGTGCCCTGGTTCCCCGAGTGGCTGCGCACCGTCGCGATGTGGTCGCCGTTCCCGTCGATGCTCCAGCAGCCCATCGACATCCTCGCCGGACGCGTCGTGGGGCCCGACATCGGCCTGTCGATCACCATCCAGACCTTCTGGGCGCTGGTGATGCTGTGCCTCGGTCAGGTCGTGCTTCGCGCTGGTCGCCGGAAGCTGGAGGTGCAGGGTGGGTGACTCGACGATCTCACAGCGGTTGCGCCCCTACCGAGTGCTTCTGGCCTCGCGTGCCCGGGCCCAGCTGCAGTACCGGACGTCGTTCGTCACCGACGTCCTCGGCACCGTCGGGGTCGGCCTCGCGGAGTTCGCCGAGGTGTGGGTGATCTTCCACAACGTGGACGTGCTCGGCGGTCTCGACTTCACCCAGGCGTTGCTCGTCTTCGCCCTGTCCAACCTCGCCTTCTCGGTCGCGGACATGTTCGTCGGCCACCTCGACCAGCTGCCCCGCTTCATCCGCGCCGGGCAGGTCGACGCCTTCTACGTGCGGCCGCTGCCGCTGCTGACCCAGCTCATGACCAGCGACCTGTCGCTGCGTCGCGTGGGGAGGATGTCGGTCGCGCTCGTCGCCCTGACCGTGGCGCTGCTCACCGCCGACATCGCCTGGTCGCCCGCGACGGTGGCGCTCATCGTCCTGACCGTCGTCAGCGGCAGCGCCATCTTCGCGGCGCTCTTCACCGCTGCCGGCGGCTTGCAGTTCTTCCTCATCGACGGCTCCGAGTTCACCAACGCCTTCACCTACGGCGGGTCGTATGCCGCCCAGCAGAGTCAGCAGGTGTTCCCCGACCCGCTGCGCATCTTCTGGACCTTCGTCGTCCCGACCGCCTTCGTCGCCTACCTGCCGGCCGTCGCCATCCTGGACCTGCCAGGCGACCACCTCGCGCCGCCCTGGCTCGCCTGGTTCACCCCGCTGGCAGCGGCCCTCGCCTGGACCATCGCCGGACTCTGCTGGAGGGCCGGCACCCGTCACTACCAAGGAGCTGGCGGATGAGCACCGCATCCACCGCAATCACCGGATCGGCCATCGTCGAGACCCGTGACCTCGTGCGCGACTTCAAGAGGACCCGCGCGGTCGACCACCTGAACCTGCGCATCGCGCCGGGTGAGGCGGTCGGCTACATCGGCGCCAACGGGGCCGGCAAGTCGACGACGATCAAGATGCTGACGGGCATCCTCAAGCCCACGTCGGGCATCGTGCGAACGTGCGGGCTCGAGCCGATGCGCGAGCGGATCGGTGTCGCGCGCCAGGTCGGCGTCGTCTTCGGCCAGCGCTCACAGCTCTGGTGGGACCTGCCGCTGCGAGAGTCCTTCACGATCCTGGCAGCCATCCATCGGCTTCAGCCGGAGCACGCGGTCGCGCGTACCGAACGGCTGGTCGAGCAGCTCGAGATGGGACCCGAGCTCGCCACCCCGGTGCGCTCATTGTCACTGGGTCAACGGATGAGGGCCGAGATCGCGGCAGCCCTGCTCCACTCTCCGGAGCTGCTCATCCTCGACGAGCCGACCATCGGCCTCGACGTGCTCTCGAAGCAGCGGCTGCGCGAGTTCCTCGTCGCCGAGCGGCGCGAGCGCGGCACGACGCTGCTGCTCACGACGCATGACATGGGCGACATCGAGCGCCTCTGCGACCGCGTGCTCGTCGTCGACCACGGGCGGCTCGCCTTCGACGGCACGCTGCCTGGCCTCGCCGCGACCGTGGGCGCCCAGCGCATCCTCGTCATCGACCTGGCCGAGCCGACACCCGACCTCGCCGACGTGCCGGCCACGACCTTGGTCGAGAGCGAGCTCGGGGGACTGCGCCAGCGACTCGCGTTCGACGCCTCCGCGACGACCGCCGCTGCAGTCATCGCCTACGTGTCGGCACGTCACGAAGTACGTGACCTGACGATCGAGGAGCCGGACATCGAGGACGTCGTGCGCCGCATCTACGCGGCCTACGGGCGCTCCTGACGGTTCCGCCCCGTCGAGTGGCCACGCAACCACAGGGCGCTCCCCGTCGATGCCGCCTGCGCCCCCCCGTCGAGTGGCCGCGTGACCTCAGGAGCCCCCCACCGCAGGCCGGTGTGACGCGCCCACTCGACCGGAGGGCGGCGGAACCGTGGGCCGGTGTGACGGCGCGGCCACTCGACGGGATGGGGCGGCCGAAGGTGGTGCGGTGTGACGGCGCGGCCACTCGACGGGATGGGGCGGGAACCGAAGCGTGGTGCCGGTGTGACGGCGCGGCCACTCGACGGGATGGGGCGGCGGGGGCGTCAGAGGGTGCGGAGCATGCGGTGGTTGCCCAGGGTGTTGGGCTTGACCCGCTCGAGGTCGAGGAACTCGGCCACACCTTCGTCGTAGGAGCGCAGCAGCTCGGCGTAGACCTCCGCCGAGACCGCCTGACCCTCGATCTCGGTGAAGCCGTGCCGACCGAAGAAGCCGGTCTCGAAGGTGAGGCAGAACAACCGGCTGACGCCGATCGCGCGCGCGTCCTCGACCAGCTCCTCGAGCAGGCGCCCCCCCAGGCCGGTGCCGAGCAGCTCGTCGGCCACGGCGAGGGTGCGGATCTCGGCGAGGTCCTCCCACATGACGTGCAGCGCGCCACAGCCCACGACCCGACCGTCGAGCTCGGCGACGCGGAACTCCTGCAGCCCCTCGAAGTAGGTCACCGCCTCCTTGCTCACGAGCACGCGTCGCTCGGCGAGCGGGGCCACGAGGGCACGGATCGCGCGCACGTCCGAGGTGCGGGCGCGTCGGATCGTCGTGCGGGCGAGCAGGTCCGCACCGCGGGTCACGAGAGGTTTCCGTCGCGGAAGGCGGCGAAGAGCCTGCGGGCCTCTGCGCCCAGCACCACGATCGACTGTCCCGCCGCTGTGCCGAAGCCGCCCTTGGCGACACCTCGACCGACCTGCAGCGGGTTGAGCGTGTGCAGCCCGGCAGAGAAGGTCAGGATCTCCTCGGCCGACAGGTCGCTCGCACCGACCGTGCTGAAGCTCGTCAGGGCCGACGGGATCGCCGACGGCCCGGCGAGCTTCGCCTTGATCGCGGCCGCGAGGATGACCTCGCCCTGGTGTCGGGAGCGGCCGAAGTCGCCGTCGGGCAGGGTCTTGCGCTCGCGAGCGTAGGCGAGCACCTCTGCGCCCGAGAGGGTCTGCGGCCCGGCGTTGATGACCAGGCCCTTCGCGTGCGAGGCCACGACCCTGCGCGGAATGACCATGGGCAGCCCGCCCTGGCCGTCGACGATCTTCTTGAAGCCGGTGAAGTCGAGCACGACGTAGCCCTGGATCGGCAGGCCGGTCACCTTCCTGACCGTCGCGACCTGGGCCTCGGGCCCGCCGAAGACCATCGCCGAGTTGATCTTGCCCTTGCCGCCGGTGCTGAGCGGCACCCACAGGTCACGGGCCATCCCCATCACCCCGCCGCCGCCCTTGCCGTCAATGCCGATGACCTG
Source organism: uncultured Actinomycetota bacterium (assembly GCA_963816385.1). Lineage (GTDB taxonomy): Bacteria > Actinomycetota > Actinomycetes > Actinomycetales > Dermatophilaceae > CAWFKL01. Next base: position 136,741 of record CAWFKL010000002.1, on the reverse strand, counting down.
CAGGACGTCCGCCCGGCTGCGCTCGGGGTTCTCGCCCTTGCGAGCGTCGGAGCCGATCGCCAGCACCCACCGCGGCCCAGATCCGAGGCTCGGCGTGCCGACCCCCAACGAGGGCCACCAGCCGCCGACGACTCGCCACCTCGGACCGACGGCGAGCGTGACGTCACTCCCAGCCGTGACCACGGCGACGGGCGTGCCCATCCACGTGCCCGTGGCCGCCTCGGCCGCGACCATGCCGGCGCCGGGATGGCGACGCTTCAACGCGGCAGCAGCGCTCGGGGATGCAGCGGCTCCCAGGTCGCCACCCGGCATACAGCCTCGTCACGAGGGCTGACAGCGGTGCGGGTGCCCCTGACACCGTGACGCCGGAGGCGGCCGAACCGCCGTTCGGCGACGTTGGGCCGGCCGTGCTGCCGGCCGTGCTGGCCGTGCCCGACGTGCCGGGGCCGGTCGCAGGGTCGGGGCCGCAGGCCGCGAGCGCAACGACGACGGCGACAGGGGCGACCAGCGCCGCGGCGCGGCGGCCGAGGCGGCGGCGTGCCGGACGGGCTGGGGAGATCACGGGCCAACGGTAGACGACGAGTGGCGTCCATCGTGACACGACCGGAGGGGCCGGGGACGACGTCCCCGACCCCTCCGGTCGTGTGGTGCGGGCTCCAGCCGGGTGCCCTGGTCAGCGCTGGCTCAGCGCTGCCTCAGCGCTGACTCAGGCTGGCTCACCGCTGGATCAGCCTTCGGTCACTGCCGGCTCACCGCTCGGTGCCGGTCAGGCCGGCGTCCGGGTAGATCTTGTCGTCGGGGACGACGCCCGGGCCCGCCGAGACGTTGACCCCGAGGGCCTCGTCGAGGGCCGCGCCCTCGGGAAGCTCCGGGAGGTCGTCAGCCGGCCGGTGCGCGGAGTCGGGGTGGGCCATGTCCGAGAAGGTGAACTTCTCCTCCTTGCCCTCGCCCTCCGTGTCGACCTTGACGTACTGGCCCGACGAGAAGTCGCCGAAGAGGATCCGCTCCGACAGGGCGTCCTCGATCTCGCGCTGGATGGTGCGCCGCAGCGGACGCGCCCCGAGCACGGGGTCGTAGCCCTTCTTGGCGAGCAGGTCCTTCGCGGCCTGCGTGAGCTCCATGCCCATGTCCTTGTCCTTGAGCCGCTTGTCGAGCTTGGCGATCTCGAGGTCGACGATCTGGATGATCTCGTCGCGGCTCAGGTGCGGGAACACGATCGTGTCGTCCACGCGGTTGAGGAACTCGGGGCGGAAGTGCTGCTTGAGCTCGTCGGTGACCTTCGCCTTCATCCGCTCGTAGTCCGTGCGGCTGTCGGGCCCGGCCGAGAAGCCGAGGTTGGCCTTGGAGATGTCCCTCGTGCCGAGGTTGGTCGTCATGATGATGACGGTGTTCTTGAAGTCGACCATGCGACCCTGGGAGTCGGTGAGACGCCCGTCCTCGAGCACCTGCAGCAGCGAGTTGAAGATCTCCGGGTGGGCCTTCTCGACCTCGTCGAAGAGCACGACGGAGAACGGCTTGCGCCGCACCTTCTCGGTGAGCTGGCCGCCCTCCTCGTAGCCGACGTAGCCGGGGGGCGAGCCGAAGAGCCGGCTGACCGTGTGCTTCTCGGAGTACTCCGACATGTCGAGCTGGATCAGGGCGTCCTCGCTGCCGAAGAGGAACTCGGCGAGGGTCTTGGCCAGCTCGGTCTTACCGACACCGGTGGGGCCGGCGAAGATGAACGAGCCACCGGGGCGGCGGGGGTCCTTGAGGCCGGCTCGGGTGCGGCGGATCGCCTGGGACAGCGCCTTGACGGCGTCGTTCATGCCGACGATGCGCTTGTGCAGCTCGTCCTCCATGTGGAGCAGTCGGCTGCTCTCCTCCTCGGTCAGCTTGAACACCGGGATGCCCGTGCTCGCAGCCAGGACCTCGGCGATGAGCTCCTCGTCGACCTCTGCCACGACGTCCATGTCACCCGACTTCCACTGGGCTTCACGGGCGGCCTTCTCCTGGCGCAGGCGCTTCTCGTCGTCGCGGACGCGGGCCGCACGCTCGAAGTCCTGGCCGTCGATGGCCGACTCCTTCTCGCGCACGAGTGCCGCGATCTTCTCGTCGAACTCGCGCAGGTCCGGTGGAGCGGTCATGCGGCGGATGCGCAGTCGCGCGCCCGCCTCGTCGATGAGGTCGATGGCCTTGTCGGGCAGGAAGCGGTCGTTGACGTAGCGGTCGGCCATGTTGGCGGCCGCGACGAGCGCGCCGTCGGTGATCGTCACGCGGTGGTGAGCCTCGTAGCGGTCACGCAGGCCCTTGAGGATCTCGATGGCGTGCGGCAGCGTCGGCTCCTGCACCTGGATCGGCTGGAAGCGCCGCTCGAGGGCAGAGTCCTTCTCGATGTGCTTGCGGTACTCGTCGAGCGTCGTCGCACCGATGGTCTGCAGCTCACCGCGGGCGAGCATGGGCTTCAGGATGCTCGCGGCGTCGATGGCGCCCTCGGCCGCACCGGCACCGACGAGGGTGTGGATCTCGTCGATGAAGATGATGATGTCGCCGCGGGTGCGGATCTCCTTCAGCACCTTCTTGAGCCGCTCCTCGAAGTCACCGCGGTAGCGGCTGCCGGCCACGAGCGAGCCGAGGTCGAGGGTGTAGAGCTGCTTGTCCTTGAGCGTCTCGGGCACCTCACCCTTGACGATGTCCTGGGCGAGGCCTTCCACGACGGCGGTCTTGCCGACACCGGGCTCGCCGATGAGGACGGGGTTGTTCTTGGTGCGCCGCGACAGCACCTGCATGACGCGCTCGATCTCCTTCTCACGCCCGATGACCGGGTCGAGCTTGCCCTCGCGGGCAGCCTGCGTGAGGTTGCGACCGAACTGGTCGAGCACCAGGGAGCCCGCGGGTGTCCCCTCGGTCTGGCCCTGGCCGACACCGGCGCCGGCCTTCTCGCCGCTCTGGCCACCCTGGTAGCCGGAGAGCAGCTGGATGACCTGCTGGCGCACCTTGTTGAGCTCTGCGCCGAGCTTGACGAGGACCTGGGCGGCGACGCCCTCGCCCTCGCGGATCAGCCCGAGCAGGATGTGCTCCGTGCCGATGTAGCTGTGGCCGAGCTGGAGTGCCTCGCGGAGCGAGTACTCGAGAACCTTCTTCGCGCGGGGCGTGAAGGGGATGTGGCCGGTCGGGGCCTGCTGCCCCTGGCCGATGATCTCCTGGACCTGGGCCCTCACCGCTTCGAGCGAGATGTCGAGCGACTCGAGGGCCTTCGCGGCGACGCCTTCGCCTTCGTGGATCAGACCCAGGAGGATGTGCTCGGTCCCGATGTAGTTGTGGTTGAGCAGGCGTGCTTCCTCCTGCGCGAGGACAACCACCCTCCGGGCCCTGTCGGTGAACCGTTCGAACATGTTCTTCTCCTGACTGATCGAGAGACATCTCGATGCTATCCGTGCCCGCTGTGGACGAGCACACCCCGACCAACGCGAGTGGTGCCGCTCCTGTTCCCCATCCTGAGCGTGTTCGGCTCAGGTTCAGCCTGTGTTCGCCGTGAGCGGACAGGCGCGAAGGTGGTCCTGCACGAGCCGTCCATCCGGGCGGCCGAGCTCGCCGGCCACCCGACTTCTTGCTCAGGGAGCTTCGTGCCCTCGGCGATGGGCGAACTGCTCGTGCAGGCCTCGCACCTCGTCCTCGAGCTCGGGTGCCGGACCGTCGACGACGACACCGGGCACGAGCGCCGAGATGGGGTATGCCGTCACCGGGCTGCGCGGGGCACCCCACGCTGTGCGCCACTCGGTCAGCTGGGCCGAGCTCACGGCATACGCGATGCGGCCGAGGCCGGCCCAGCCGTGTGCGGCCGAGCACATCGGGCAGTGTTCGCCGGAGGTGTAGACCGTGGCGGCTGCCCGGTCGGCGGGGGACAGGTGCGTGCCGGCCCAGCGGGCGATGGCGAACTCAGGGTGCTGGGTCGCCTCGAGCGCGACGACGTGGTTGTGGTCCTCGAAGAGGACCGCCCCCTCCGCCGATACGAGCAACGAGCCGAAGGGCTCGTCGCCTCGGGCAAGCGCCTCGCGCGCGAGGGCAACGGCGCGGCGCAGGTGGGTGAGGTCCGTGTCGTCGAGGCTCATGCGACCCTCCCGGTGACCAGCGCGAAGGTGACGAACGCCCCGCCGTCGGCCTCGAGCATCCGCTGCACGTCCGACGTGGGTTGGCCCTTGAGCTCCATCACGGCGCGCTCCCAGAGCAGCCAGTTGGCGCAGGCATCCGGTTGGTTGCGCGCGGTGACGGTCTCGAAGGCGCGGCCGAACTCCCACTGGCTGCGCAGCCACTCGACCGTGTGCCAGGCCGCGCTCTCTGCACCGACGACCTTGTCGATGTGGTCGGGGATCTCGCCGAGCTCGCGCACCTCGGTCGTGAGGGCAGGCGTCGCGACCCCGAGCTGTCCGCCGGGCTTGAGGAACGTCGCGAGGTAGGGCGGGTAGTGGTCGCCGGTGCCGAAGTACTCCCACGCGTCGATGCTGACGATGACGTCGAAGGTGCCCCGACCGAAGGGCAGCGCGTGGGCGTCGACGCGCATCGGCAGGATGCGCTCGTCGACGCCCTCCTTGCGGAAGACAGCGGCGGCCTCGGTGGGATCGACCCAGAGGTCGGCGGCGACCACGCGGACCCCGAACTCCCTGGCGAGGAAGACGGACGTCGCGCCGAGGCCCGAGCCGAGGTCGAGCACGCGCATGCCGGGCCGGAGGTCGAGGTCGGCGGCGAGGTCCTCGAGCAACCAGAGCGGGTGTGGACCCATGTCGAGGTCGACGAGCCAGCGGGCGTCGTAGCCCGACGAACGGGGGTAGGCGTCACGGGAGAGCTGGTCGAGGGCGGGCATGCACCGATCCTCGGCCACCCGCGCGTCAGCCGTCGAGCCGTTTCACCCTTCGGGTCAGGACGGGGCCGGGGACAGCAGGTCGGGAGCGAGGTCGGCGAGGGACGAGCACCCGGCCAGCGCCATCTGCAGGTCGAGCTCGGCCCGCAGGTTGCGCAGCACCTCGGCGACGCCGTCTGCGCCGGCGATGGCCAGCCCGTAGACGTGCGGTCGCCCGATGCCGACTGCGGTGGCGCCAAGCGCCAAGGCGATGAAGACGTCTGCGCCGCAACGTATTCCGCTGTCGAAGATGACAGGGGCCCGGGACCCGGAGCCGCGCACCGCCGCCACGACACCGGGCAGCGCGTCGAGCGTGGCGACGGACCGGTCGACCTGCCGTCCGCCGTGGTTGGAGACGTAGACGCCGTCCATGCCGAGGTCGACGGCGCGGCGTGCGTCGTCGGGGTGCAGGATCCCCTTGAGCACGATGGGCAGGCTCGTGAGCTCGCGGAGCCGAGGCAGGTCCTCCCACGTCAGCGACGGCCGGCTGAAGACCTCGAGGAAGCTCTCCACCGCGGCGCGCGGCTCGGGCGCCGTGAGGTTGTCGCGGATGCGTCCGGGATGGTTGCGGCTCATCGAGAGCAACGTCCCGAGGGCCGCCATGGTCGGTCTCGGACGCGGCTGTGACGCAGCGTCCGCCGCCGATGCGACCCGCTCCGCGACACGACGTTGGAACACGGGGTCGGAGGTGTACTGCGCGATGCCCTCCCCGCGGGCGAAGGGCAGGTGCCCGAGGTCGAGGTCGCGCGGTCGCCAGCCGAGGTATGCCGTGTCGAGCGTCACGACGATGGCCTCGCTCCCGCACGCCTCCGCCCGGGCGACGAGGCTGGCGACGAGGTCGTCGTCACTGCTCCAGTAGAGCTGGAACCAGTGACCTGAGCCACGGAGGGTGCTGGCGATCTCCTCCATCGGGACCGAGGCCTGGGTGCTGATGATCTGGGTCACGTGCTGGCGGCGGGCCCCGGTTGCCACCGCGAGGTCCGCGTCGTCGTGGGCCAGGGACAGCACGCCGATCGGTGCCACGAGGAGGGGGCTGTCGTGGCGCCGGCCGAAGAGCTCGACACCCGTGTCTCGCGCAGTCGTGTCGATGAGCATTCGTGGCACGACCCGCCAACGGTCGAAGGCGGAGGCGTTTGCTCGAGCAGTCGCCTCTGAGCCGGCCGATCCCGCCACGTAGGCAAAACCCCTGCGCGACATGACCTTTCGTGCAGCCGCTTCGAGAGCCGTGCCATCGGTGGGGACGAGCGGCCTGTGCCCGAAGGCTCCCGCGGCGTAGATGGCGGACTGCACGCTGCGGCCGAAGCCCCCTGACGGCATACCTGCTCCCTTGCTCGTGCCGTTCTGCCGGCCGAGGTGCGGCGGCATGTCGCTGTCTACCGGATCGGGGGCTCGACGTCGACACACCCGTGCAGCGGAGCGGCGACCGAGCCCGGCAGCCCGGGAGGGCGCGACATGGAGGCGCACGCGAGCGCTGCCCTCCCTCGTCACCAGATGACGGAGACCGTCTGCTGCCACCACCGCTCGACGTCGTCCTGCGGCTCACCGCCCCGGCCCCACAGGCGCAGCTGCACCTCGACCGGCTCGCCCGTCATGAGCGCGTCGTGCGCGGGAAGGGCCCGCCCGGCGCCGGTCTCCAGACGCGTGACCGAGGGCGGCCGGTCGGGCGAGATGTCGAGCAGCCACGCCCGGGCCGTGGACGTCGGCGCCACGAGCAGGCGCATCGCCGGCGACCGGTGGACCCGCTGCCGGGGGCGGGGCACGAAGCCGGTCAGCAGCTCGTCGATGCCGTCGAGGGCGATGGTGGGCCGGATCCACGTCTCCTCCGCCCGCGGAGGGCGGCCGAGCCGGGCAGCGAGCGCGTCGACGGCGTGGATCGTCGTCTCGTGGCACTGCCGCCGCACCCAGAAGGTGCGGGCAGGTGGCGCGTCGAGCAGGAACGGTCGGCCCGCGAGGTCCGCGGGTGCGTCGACGGCGGCCTGGAGGAGGTCCGTCGCGCCGTCGTCGAACCAGCCGAGCAGGTCGGGCGAACGCAGGCCCTCACGTTCGAGCGCCTCCGGATCTGCGACAGCGGCCCCGCGCAGGTGGCTCGCAGCCCACCGGTGCACCATCCCTTGGTGCGCCACGAGCTGGCGCACACGCCAGCCCGGGCAGGTCGGCACGTCGGCGTCGAGCCCTGCTGCGGCGGCGTTCGAGCGCAGCACGGTCGCCGCCGCCCCCAGACCGTCGCCGAGCTGCTCGAACGTCGGCAACCGCCGGGATGGGTCGTCCGGTGGTGCTGCGTCCACGCCGCCTCCCGCTGCTCGCCGCGCCTCGCCCTCCTGGTTGCGGGCCCAGTCTTCCGCACGGGCGATCCGGAGGGCCTTGGTCCCGGCTGTAGATTTGCGCTGACCAGCACCCTCAGCCCGACCGGAGGCCCCCGTGGACGCCAGCGACCTGCTGCGCAACTCGCTCCTGCAGCTGTCCAAGCAGGAGAAGATCCGAGACGTCATCGAGAAGGCGCCGGTGTCGCGGTCCGTGGTGCGACGCTTCGTGCCCGGCACCGATCGCGCCGACGTCGTGGGGGCCGCGTCCGAGATCGCAGCGTCCGGTCGTCTGTCGACGATCGACTACCTGGGCGAGGACACGACCGACCTCTCGCAGGCGCAGCACACCCGTGACGCCTATGTCTCTCTCCTGACCGCCCTGCGCGACCAGGGACTCACCGAGAACGCCACGGCCGAGGTCTCGCTCAAGCTCAGCGCGCTCGGTCAGGCGCTGCCGGGCGACGGGCACGCCATCGCCCTGGAGCACGCACGGGAGATCTGCGAGCTGGCCCGCAGCGCAGGCACCACCGTGACGCTCGACATGGAGGACCACACGACGACGGACGGCACCCTCGAGACGCTGCGCGAGCTGCGGGCCGACTTCCCGACCGTCGGGGCAGTGCTGCAGTCCTATCTCTACCGCACCGAGGCCGACTGCCGGGATCTCGCCTACGAGGGATCACGGGTGCGCCTCTGCAAGGGTGCCTACAAGGAGCCGGAGTCGGTCGCGTTCCAGGCCGGCGCCGACGTCGACAAGTCCTACGTGCGCTGTCTCAAGATCCTCATGCAGGGCAAGGGCTACCCGATGGTGGCCTCGCACGACCCGCGCCTCATCGAGATCGCCGGAGCGCTCGCCGGGCAGGCCGGTCGCGACCCGCGCTCGTTCGAGTACCAGATGCTCTACGGCATCCGGCCGGAGGAGCAGAAGCGCATCGCCGACCGCGGCGACCAGATGCGGGTCTACATCCCGTACGGGCAGGAGTGGTACGGCTACCTCATGCGCCGCATGGCGGAGAAGCCGGCCAACGTCGCGTTCTTCCTGCGCGGCGTCGCGACGAAGGGCTGAGGCCGCCATGACGACGACCGCCATCTTCGGCGCCGGCGTGATGGGCGAGACGCTCGTCTCAGGCCTCATCAGGTCGGGCCGCGAGGCCGCCGATCTCGTCGTCACGGGTCGCACCCCCGACAGGGTCAACGCGCTCGCGAAGCGCTACGGAGTCCGGGCGCTGGCCAACCCGGAGGCGGCCGAGGTCGCCGACACCCTCGTGCTCTGCGTCAAGCCCCAGGACATGACCGGCCTGCTCGAGGAGATCCGTGACCACGTCGCACCGGGCAACACCGTCGTGTCTCTGGCCGCCGGCATCACGACCGAGCTGCTCGAGTCGCGGCTGCCCGACGGCACGTCGGTCGTCCGCGTGATGCCCAACACGCCGGCGCTGGTCGACCAGGGCATGGCCGGCATCTCCCCCGGGAGGCACTGCACGGAGGAGCACCTCGCCGAGGCCGAGGCGCTGCTCAGCTCGTGCGGCAAGGTCGTGCGGCTCGCGGAGAAGCACCTCGACGCCGTCACGGCCATCTCGGGCAGCGGTCCCGCCTACATCTTCTACGTCGTCGAGGCGATGATCGAGGCCGGCGTCGTGCTCGGCCTACCGCGCGCCACCTCGACCGAGCTGGTCGTGCAGACGCTCTACGGCGCCGCCACGATGCTCAAGGAGACCCGCGAACACCCGACCGTGCTGCGCGAGCAGGTCAGCTCACCCGGCGGCACCACTGTCGCGGCGCTGCGCCAGCTCGACGACCACAAGGTGCGCGCCGCCTTCGTCACCGCGATGGAGGCTGCGGCAGCCCGCTCGAAGCAGCTGGCCTCCGGTCAGGGGTAGCCACCGGTGGGTGATCCGCTCCCGGCGGTGCACCTGCACGTCCTGCAGCCGGACGACTGGGAGTCGCACCGAGATCTGCGCCTCGCCGCCCTGCTCGACGCCCCGGACGCCTTCTGGTTCACCCACGCCGAGGAGGCGGCCGACGAGGAGTCCGACTGGCGCGAGCGCATCGCGAACGCCTGGATCGTCCAGGCCCGGGACGCCGACGGCGTGCTCGGCACGGCCGGTCTCGGGTCGCACTGGGAGCCCGAGAGGGCGGCCGTGGCAGTGCTGTTCGGGATGTATGTGGCACCACGTGGCCGTGGCCGCGGTGTCGGTGAGGCGCTCGTCTCCGCGGTGCTGCAGGAGGCTCGGCGACGGGGCCGGTCCGAGGTGCTGCTCGAGGTGACGAGCAACAACCCCGCGGCGCAGGCACTCTACGAACGATGCGGTTTCGTCGCCACGGGCGCGCGCCACCCCCATCCTCGACGACCGCAGCTGCACGAGATCGAGATGGTTCGCCGCCTTTGAACACCGTGGATCGCGCTGACCGGTAAAGAGATCCAACGACTCGTCCGCGCGTGGGGTTCGGGGCGAAGTGCTCGCACCGACAGTTCATCCAGCGGTGGCCCGCCAGAGCGTGCGCCCGGGCGTCCCGGCGTGCGAAGGTTTACCCCATGACCGACATCACCGTGCGTTTCCTCGGCGAGGACGACTGGCAGGACTACCGCTCGGTGCGCCTCGCGGCATTGCGTGAGTCACCCGAGGCCTTCGTGGCGACCGTCCAGGAGGAAGAGGCCTTCGACGAGGAGCTGTGGCGTGATCGGATGCGACGGTCCGCGCGGCTCGTGGCCGAGCGCCAGGGTGAGGCCGTGGGGGTCGTCAGCCTCGGCAGAGCGGCGTCCGACGAAGGCAACGCCGGTGAGCTCTTCGGGCTCTGGGTCCGCCCGGAGGCGCGCGGCCTGGGCGTCGCGACGCGACTCGTCAAGGACAGTGCGTCGCTCGCCGCGCGTCGTGGGCAGTCGCACCTCGTCTACTGGGTCGGCACCGAGAACGGTCGCGCCGTCGCCTTCGCGAGCGGCATGGGCTTCCGGCCCACCGACTACCGGCGGCCCATGGGCGTCGTCAGCGAGGAGGACGGCGAGGAGGAGATCGCCATGGTCCTCGCCCTCGGCAACGACCCCGGGTCCGCTCCGCGCCTCTGAGCCGCACCGCCCGGCTCAGGGACGGGCCGCGAAGCGCTCGATGAGCTCGGTGGGCCCACTGACGATGAGCATGTGGTGCGCCGAGATCTTCGTCTGCGGCACGGCATACGTGAAGTCCTCGCCCGGTGCCTTGACGCCGACGACGGTGACCCCGTACTTCCGGCGGACCTCGCTCTGCTGGAGCGTGAAGCCGATCGTCTCGCTCGGCGGCTTGATCTTGACGATGGCGAAGCCGTCGTCGAACTCGATGTAGTCGAGCAGCTTGCCGTTGACGAGGTGCGCGACGCGACGCCCGGAGTCGGCCTCGGGCGAGATGACGTGGTGCACGCCGATGCGGTCGAGGATGCGCTTGTGCTCCGGGGACATCGCCTTGGCCCAGATCGAGGGGACCTCGGCGTCGACGAGGTTGGCGGCGGCGAGGACCGACGACTCGATGGACCCGCCGATGCCCACGATCGCAATCTTGGGCTCGGCGCTGCGGATCATGTCGAGCGCGCTGGCCTGCGCCATGTCGGCGTGCACGACCTTGGCCACCTTGTTGACGAAGCTCTCCGCGAGAGAGTTGTCGCGTTCGACGGCGATGACCCGGTGGCCGAGACGGGTGAGCTCGAGCGCGACGGACGAGCCGAACCGCCCCATCCCGATGACGATCACGTCGTCATCGAAGAGCCGGTTGCGTGCCATGGGCTATAACCTCCGTCGTGTGCGGCGTGTCCCGCGATAGCGTCTCAATCATGCCAAGTCAGGCCAGGGTCGTCTGGGACCCATCCTTCACCCGGTACGACTTCGGCCCGACGCATCCCATGGCACCCATCCGGCTCGATCTGACGGCCCGTCTCTGCGATGCCCTCGGCGTGCTCGACGCCCCGGGGGTCGAGGTCGTCGGTGCGCAGCCGGCCAGTGACGACGTGCTCGCGACCGTGCACGACGCGGACTACGTCGCAGCCGTCAAGGCTGCGTCCGCGGACCCCTCCGTGGCCGACCCCGCCTACGGTCTCGGCACCGATGACGACCCGGCGTTCCCCGACATGCACGAGGCGAGCGCCCGCGTCGTGCAGGGCACCCTGGACAGCTGCCGCGCGGTGTGGCAGGGCGAGACCCACCACGCGGTCAACTTCACCGGAGGGCTCCACCACGCGATGGCCGGAGCCGCCAGCGGCTTCTGCGTCTACAACGACGTGGCGGTCGGCATCCGCTGGCTGCTCGACAACGGCGCGGAACGGGTCGCCTACGTCGACCTCGACGTGCACCACGGCGACGGCGTCGAGCGCCTCTTCTGGGACGACCCCCGGGTGCTGACCATCTCGGTGCACGAGACGGGGCGTGCGCTGTTCCCCGGCACCGGCTGGCCGACCGACATCGGCGGCCCCGACGCCGAGGGCGATGCGGTCAACGTCGCGCTGCCGCCGGGCCTCTCCGACGCCGGCTGGCTGCGTGCCATCCACGCCACGGTGCCCGCTCTCGTGCGCGCCTTCAAGCCGGACGTGCTCGTCACGCAGCACGGGTGCGACACCCACCTCGAGGACCCGCTCGCGCACTTCGCCGTCACCGTCGACGCGCAGCGGTCGGCCGCCGACGCCATGCACCGCCTCGCCCACGAGGTCTGCGGTGGGCGGTGGGTCGCGCTCGGCGGCGGTGGCTACGAGGTCGTCGACGTCGTGCCGCGCACCTGGACCCACCTGACGGCCATCGCCGCGCACGTGCCGATCGCGACCTCGGTCCCGGTGCCGCAGGAGTGGCGCGACCACGTCGAGCAGGTGACCGGCCGCCCCGGACCGCGCCGGATGGGTGACCTGACCGCCGAGTCGGGCCCGCTGTGGTGGCGCTCGTGGGAGATGGGCTACGACCCGGCCAGCGAGGTCGACCGGGCGATCATGGCGACCCGTTCCGCCGTCTTCCCGCTGCACGGCCTCGACGTCCACTTCGACTGACCGATCGAAAGAGCAGTCCGTCCCGCGATCGAAGAGCAATCCGTCTCCGGTCTGCGTGACGCCGCGGCACCGCCCTGGGGGACGGATTGCTCTTCGATCGACGGATCCTCTTTCGATCGACGGATCGCTCTTTCGATCGGGATAGAGTTGTCGACACGGCGACGACGGGCCTGACGATCCTGAGCCGAGCACGACCAGAGGCCGGCGCATCCCTGCGCCGGCGAAGGTGTGGTGGCACAGCGACAATCCCCATCGCCCACACCTCCGGGGCACGAACCCTCTGGAGGTGAACGGAATGCAACCGACCCAACGCATCACCCTTGCTCCCCGCGTGCTCGCGCGCGACCTCGCGACCGTCGACGCCCGGCGAGCGCGCCATGCTCGCCGGCTGGATCCACCGGCGCCGCGTCCTCGCGAGCGTCACGTTCCTCGTCCTGCGTGACCGCACCGGTCTCGCCCAGGTCGTCGTCAAGGACGCAGCGACGAGCGAGCAGCTCGCAGGGCTGCCCGAGGAGACCGTCGTCGAGGTCGTCGGCACCGTGTCGGCCAACGCCGCCGCGCCGGGAGGGGCTGAGCTCGTCGAGCCCACGATCACGCCCCCTCACCGAGCCGGCCACGCCCCCGCCGGTCGAGCTGTGGCGACCGACGTTCGGGGCCGGGCTGCCGACCCACCTCGACCACGCCGCGGTGACCCTGCGCCACCCCCGCCACCGAGCCGCCTGGCAGCTCGCGAGCGCGTCGATGCGCGGGTTCCGGAGCGCGCTGACCGGTCTGGACTTCACCGAGATCGCGACGCCCAAGCTCGTGGCCACGGCCACCGAGTCCGGTGCCAACGTCTTCACCGTCGACTACTTCGGTGAGCAGGCCTTCCTGGCGCAGAGTCCCCAGCTCTACAAGCAGATGCTCGTCGGCGTCTTCGAACGCGTCTTCGAGGTGGGCCCGGTCTTCCGCGCCGAGCCGCACGACACCGTGCGCCACCTCGCGCAGTACACCTCGCTCGACGCGGAGCTCGGCTTCGTCCGCGACCACCGTGACGTGCTGTCCGTCCTGCGCACCGCGATCGCCGGCATGGTCGAGGGCATCGCGGCCCATGCGGCCGACGCCGCTGCGCTCCTCGAGCGTGGAGCTGCCCGACGTGCCCACCGAGTTCCCGGTGATCCACTTCAGCGACGCCCTCGCCAGGGTCGGCGCGGACCCGAGCGAGCCCGACCTCAGCCCCGCGCACGAGCGAGCGCTCAGCGAGTGGGCCAGGACGGCATACGACTCGGACTTCCTTGCGGTGGAGGGATACCCGATGGCCAAGCGGCCGTTCTACACGCACCCGCAGCCAGGTGACGAGCGGTGGAGCAACAGCTTCGACCTGCTCTTCCGGGGGCTGGAGCTGACCACCGGTGGGCAGCGGCTGCACCGGCCGTCCGACTATGCGGCGGCGCTCGAGCGCACCGGCACGGACCCCTCGCTGCTCGGTGGCTATCTCGACGCGTTCGCCCACGGGATGCCTCCGCACGGTGGCTTCGCGATCGGTCTGGAAAGGTGGGTCGCGCGCCTCACCCGTGCCGAGAACGTCAGGGAAGTGACGCTCTTCCCGAGGGACCTGCACCGCCTCGCGCCGTAGCGGCGCGGACCCGCGGATCCCTGCCGGCGATGGATCGCGCCGACACTCCTCGGCGCGCCTCCTTGCATTACGCGCCGACTTTGATCTCGGCCCTTCCCCTTCCGTCACAGCAGCCCCTAATGTTGCTTCTTGCACCTGCGTGACCTTTCGCCGGAGGGGAAGCCGACGACGCGCGCGTGCGTCAACACAAGATCGGGGTTTCACATGTCGAATGAGCGTCAGCTCGCCGAGGTGCGGTTCCTGACCGTTGCCGAGGTCGCCTCGATCATGCGCGTGTCGAAGATGACCGTCTACCGCCTCGTCCACGGTGGGGACCTGCCCGCCGTCCGGGTCGGGCGTTCCTTCCGGGTTCCGGAGGACGCGGTGCACAAGTACCTCCAGACGTCCTACATCGACACCGCGTGAACCAGCGTCGCATCGCACGACGAGAGGGCGGCACTGACTCCTGGTCCGTGCCGCCCTCTGCGTTCTCCAGGGCTGCCCCTTTTGGGGTCCGGGCCCGCACGCGCTACTCTGTGGATCTTGTTCGGCTCGTGAAGTTCGGCGTACCTGTCTCGCGACGGTCTGTCGGCACTGCCGGCATTTCGCACAGTCAAGGACCAGTCTCACGACTCTCACGGCAAGGACGACCAATGGGCTCTGTCATCAAGAAGCGCCGCAAGCGGATGGCGAAGAAGAAGCACCGCAAGCTGCTGCGCAAGACGCGCCACCAGCGTCGCAACAAGAAGTGACCTGAGCGCGGCGACGCGCTCCCGCACGACCCTCGCCGACCGGCGGGGGTCGTTCGCATTCCCGTATGCCGTCCTCGCCGCCTTCCTCGCCCCTTCCTCGCGCCCGGCGCGTGGCCGCGACGGCGCAGGGCCGTCGGCGTCTGTAGGCTGGCCGTGCCCCCGCAGCGATCGACGCCGATCGAGCCACGATCCACGGACGATCGACCGGCGACCGCCTGCGGGCGACACGTGTCCGACCGCCGGGCGACAGGAGGAGCCGAATGGCCAACGTCGTGCTGGTCACGGGCGTGTCCCGCTACCTCGGTGGCCTCTATGCCCGTCGCCTGTCGCACGACACGTCGATCGAGCGCATCCTCGGGGTTGACGTCGTGCCGCCCCGGCACTCGATCGGGCGGGCCGAGTTCGTGCGGGCCGACATCCGCAACCCGATGATCGGCCGGATCATGTCGCAGGCCGGTGTCGACACCGTCGTGCACATGAACGTCATCGCGACCCCGAAGGACATGGGCGGGCGGGTGACGCAGAAGGAGATCAACGTGATCGGCACGATGCAGCTGCTCGCCGCGTGCCAGAAGTCCGAGTCGGTGACCCGGCTCGTCGTGAAGAGCTCTGCCGCGGTCTACGGCTCCTCTCCGAAGGACCCGGCCATGTTCAGCGAGGACATGAGCCCGAAGAGCTTGCCGCGCACCGGGTTCGGCAAGGACTCCGTCGAGGTCGAGGGCTACGTGCGAGGCTTCTCACGTCGCCGCCCCGACGTCGAGATCACGATGCTGCGCCTGGCCAACGTCGTCGGCCCCACGATCCACACCTCGATCACCGACTACTTCTCCCTGCCGGTCGTGCCGATCCCGCTCGGCTTCGACGCGCGCTTCCAGCTCGTGCACGAGGACGACGCCATCGCCGCCATGATCCTCGCCACCACCGGTCCTGCGGTCGGCATCGTCAACGTCGCCGGTGACGGCTTCCTCACGGTCACGCAGTGCACGGCGATCGCGCGACGTCCCGTCCTGCCGGTGCCGCTGTCGACCGGCGGCCTGCTCGGCACCATCATCAAGAGGAGCGGGCTCGCCGACTTCTCGTCGGACCAGCTGACCCTGCTCGCCTTCGGTCGGGGGCTCGACACGACTCGGATGCGCACCGTCCTGGGTTTCGAGCCCCAGTTCACGAGCCGTTCCGCCTTCGAGGACTTCGCCCACCACCTGCGCCCGGCCGTCCCCGGAGTGGACGGGGTCAGCGACGCCGTCTCCGACGTCGCCGGGGGCACCGCCGCGGCCATCGCCCGCGTCTTCGACAGGATCCAGCCGTGACCGAGGCGAGCAAGCGCACCCCGGCGAGCGCGGCGACCGCCAAAAAGGCCGGTGCCAGCACGAGCGCCCCGAGGAAGGGCGCCGCCAAGGAGAGCCCTCCGTCGAAGAGCGCCGCGCAACAAGAGCGCCGCCAAGCAGGGCGCCGCCGAAGGCGAGGGCGCCGCCAAGAAGGGCGCCGCGAAGAAGCCCGTGCAGGCCACGCCGCGTCGGGCCGAGAAGGCAACGACGAAGCAGGCGGCGGCGAAGCGGGCCGCGACGAAGCAGGCGCGCGCAGACTCGATCCGTGCACGCCCGCACGACCCGGGCGGCTGGCAAGGCCGTGAGCGCCACTGCGGCGGCTCGACCGGTGCAGCGGGGGGCGTTCGCCGCCGGAGCGGCCCGAGCCTCCGGCGAACGCCGTCGCCGCAGCGGCACACCGCTGCTGTCGAGCGAGCCCGTGGAGGTCAGCGCCGCACGCCGGTCTGCCAGCGACCGCGCCGCCGGCCGCCGAGGCAGACGTCGAGTCGAGCGTGGCGCACGCTCAGCCGCCGGCCACCGCGCCCGACCGACGGCGCCACTCGTCCCGACGTCGCCGGCGGCTCCACGAGCGACACCGACAGCACCGACCCGAGCGCAACACCGACGAGCAACACCGAGCAGCACACACCGAGAGCGCGGCCGGGACGGGCGCCGAGACGGAGCCGATGCCGGTCGAGCCACCGGTCCGACGTCGCCCGACCCGCGCCTCGATGCGGACCCGACGCACCGCCTCCGGTGGACCGACGAGGTTGCGTGCCGTGCCGTCCGTGCCTGACGCTCACGACGCGGCGAGCGCGGACCGCGCGGGACGGCATACCGCCGACGCGGGTGAGCCGAGCGTCCGCGCCGGCCACGACGGCGTGCTCGGCGACGTCCAGGGCGTCACCCCCGACGACATCGGTGCTCTGGGCGCGGGCGAGGGCAGCGGCAGCGTCGCCGACGGCGGCAGCTGGGAGCACGCGCTCACCTCGGGACTGCAGTCGCGCGCCGAGCGACTTGTCGGGGCGGTGCTCGAGGCGGCGGAGTTCAGCAGCGAGGCCCGGCCCGGTGCCGCCGAGCTCGTCGACCTCGCGGTGAACGTCCTGAGGGCTGCCGCGACCACCGCGGGGATACCGGCCGAGGACGTCGAGCGGCAGGTCGCCGAGGCGTTGTCCTACCTGCGTCGCCGCCTCTCGGGCGACTACGTCGTCGACGAGTTCGGCTTCGACGAGGACTACACCGTCAACGTGCACCTACCGCTGCTGCGGCCCTTCTACCAGAAGTGGTTCCGCGTCGAGGTGCGTGGCATCGAGAACATCCCGACCGTCGGTGGGGCGCTCGTCGTGGGCAACCACTCCGGCACGATCGCCATGGACTCCCTCATGACACAGGTGGCCGTCTACGACGAGCATCCCGAGCACCGGCACCTGCGCATGCTGGGCGCCGACCTCGTCTTCCAGATGCCGTTCGTCGGCACCATGGCTCGGCGGTCCGGCTCGACGCTGGCTGCGACCACCGACGCAGAGCGGCTCCTTCGCGGCGGTGAGCTCGTCGGCGTCTGGCCCGAGGGCTTCAAGGGGGTCGGCAAGCCCTTCAGCGAGCGCTACAAGCTGCAGCGCTTCGGTCGTGGCGGCTTCGTCTCCGCGGCGCTGCGCGCCGGTGTGCCGATCGTGCCGGTGTCGATCGTCGGCGCGGAGGAGATCTACCCGATCCTCGGCGACATGCCTGCGGTCGCCCGGCTGCTCGGCCTGCCCTACGCCCCGATCACCCCGACATGGCCCCTGCTCGGACCGCTCGGCCTCGTGCCGCTGCCGAGCAAGTGGCTCATCGAGTTCGGCCCGCCGATCGAGACGACGAGCTTCGGACTCGGATGCGGCCGACGACCCGATGCTCGTCTTCGACCTCACCGACCAGGTGCGCGAGACGATCCAGCAGACCCTCTACAGCCTGCTCATGCAGCGCAAGTCCGTCTTCGTCTGACGCAACCCCGCGCCCTCTCGGGCCGACGACGTATGCCGTCCGGCGGCGCCCAGCGGGGACCTCGCGCTGCTAGGGCACCCCGCGCTGCTATGGCACGGCCAGCGGCACCGTGACCTCCGGCAAGGACACCGCGGCGTCCGGCAGACCGACCCCGCCCCCGCCGAGGGTGACGCCTGACGTGTTGACGCCCACGGTGGGTGGGCGAAGGGTCGGCAGGGGGACCGGCGGGACGACTCCGCCATCCCGGGCCGGAGCGCTCGTGTCCGTCACGCCGAGGCTGGGCGAGCGTACGTTGCCCTCTCCTGACGGGGTGACCGCTCCGCCGTCCCGGGTCGACGAAGGCGGCCGCGTCGAGCTCCGGTCAGTGCCCGTTCGAGTGCCCGTCGGCAGTGCCCGGAGCACTGCCCGTCGCGGTTCTGGCCGTGTCTGCGCGGGTCGGCGTGCCGGTCGTCGCGGTCGATCCGGGTGCGAATGAGCCGTTCGTGCCCGTATCGGCCACCGGCCTCGGTGGTGCGGGCGCTGGATGGCGTCGGCCAGGGGACGGCCGGGTGCAGCACGGACGGCGTATGGCCGCCCGCGTCCCGCAGAGCGTGCAGCCTGCAAGCGCTCGCAGGGCGTCTGCCTGACCCTTGTGGAGGACGTCGTGCAGGTGCTGGCGGGCCTCTGTCGCCGGCAGCGGCAGCGGCCCCGTCGACCACTCGTCCACGACGGGAACGGCGTCCTCGTAGAACGACTCGAGGGCGACCACGGCGTCGGTGCGACCCTGCGTCCGGTAGGCGTCCATGAGCGTGTCGTGGCCTGCTCCGGCCGAGAGTGCGGCGGCGTCCAGCGCGGCGACGAGGTCGACCGTTCGCGCAGGCACGACGGCGACGAGTCGACCGGCGTCGGCGAGGTGCTCGCTCGACTGGGCCAGGTGTGTCAGGCCGACGTCGACGTCGTCCAGCGGCACGTCGAGGACCACCCGGTCGAGCAGCTGCTTGACCGGATAGAGGCGGTCACCCGGCAGCGAGGAGCGGGAGAGCAGGCCAACTGACGCGGCCAGCACCAGCAGGACGCCGGTGGCCGCAGCGACGTACCTGAGCCTCCGGCCCACCCGCAGGACGGCAGGCGTGTGCGA
The DNA here is from genome assembly GCA_963816385.1 of uncultured Actinomycetota bacterium. Taxonomy (GTDB): domain Bacteria; phylum Actinomycetota; class Actinomycetes; order Actinomycetales; family Dermatophilaceae; genus CAWFKL01. Next base: position 117,823 of record CAWFKL010000002.1, on the reverse strand, counting down.
TGCACGCTCGGCGGGCTCGAGGAGCAGACGCTGACGCAGCCCCGCCACGAGGTCCGCCCCGGGGGCGACCTCGAGCCCGCCGAGGTCGGCGATCTCGTTGCGCGAGGGCGAGGAGGCGGGCGGTGTCGAGGTCGTCGACCTGCCCGCCGTCGAGGGCGCGCTGGAGCAGCTGCGCCATCCGACCTCGCTCGCAGGTGCATCCTCGGTCTCCTAATGGTCCCGCAGGGTCAACGAGATGGCCGGGCTCGTCGTCACGCGGCTCATCGGTCGAGATCCTCGAGGACGTCGCGCAGGGCTCGGATCGCGCGCAGCTGCAGCTGCTTGACGGCTCCTTCCGAACGACCGAGGACGCGAGCCGTCTCGGCGAGGGTCAGGCCCTGCAGGAAGCGCAGGGCGAGGCACTCCGCCTGGCTCGGACGCAGGCCCCGGATCGCACACAGCAGCCGGTCGTCGCGCTCTCGGTCGAGCACCTCGTTGTCCGGGGCGTCGATGCTGCGGTCGGCGTCGCGGAGGTCGGCCGTGGTCACCTCGAAGCGGAAGCGGGCCGACTTGACGTGGTCGGCGACGAGGTTGCGGGCGATGGTGATGAACCACGCAGCGATGTCCTTGCCCTGCCAGCTGAAGGAGTGGATGCGGCGCAGTGCGCGCAGGAAGGTCTCGGAGGTGAGGTCCTCCGCCAGGGCCCGGTCTCCCGACCCGCACGAACAGGTAGCGGTACACCCGGCCGACGTACCGGTCGTACAGCTGGGCGAAGGCCTCGCGGTCGCCACGCTTGGCCAGGTCCACAAGGGCGACGACCTGGGCATCGACATCCTCGGAGGGATGGGCCGGAGGCGCTGGGGGGCCCCCGGTCGGGGTGGAGACAGGGGGTTCGGGGAGGACGGATCGCGACAGTGTCGCGAGCATCGTCGGCGACGGCCGCCCAGAGAAGGTCGAGGGCCGGGCGCCAGATCGGCGTGGCCATGCGCGAGGCACCGAGCGCGAACGGCGCCACCACCTGTGGGCACGCCCGCGGAGGAGAGCTCACCCGTCGGTGGGTCGACCCGGGGAACGCACGCATCGCCAGCCTCATACCCTTGACCCACGGCATTCACTCGTCGAGCAGGGCAGCACGCGGACCGCCGCGGTCCGCACGTCATACAGTGGGCGCATGGGTGAGAAGGAGACGGCGCCCGCTCCGGTGCCCGCTCGGGTCGTGCTGCTCGGTCGGCCGGGCTGCCACCTCTGTGACGAGGCTCGTGAGGTCGTGGCCCGCGTCGGGGCCGACCTCGGCGTGCAGTGGGAGGAGCACTCGATCGACGACGATCCCGAGCTGCTCCGCCGTTACGCCGAGCAGGTCCCCGTCACGTTCGTCGACGGCAGGCGCCACGACTTCTGGCGCGTCGATGAGGGCCGGTTGCGGGCGGCGCTCGGCTGACACCCGGACCCGTTCCGCGCTCCGCACCCTGACCGGTGGGCCGCCTCAACTTTGTGCATGCCTTCACAAACGTCTAGCCTGATCTGGTCCCCAGGTGCTCCGCGTTCGGGAGAACGCCTCAGCGAGAGGAGCCGGTGAGCACGCGTGTCCGCCGACCCAGCACTGCGTCGCGAGATCCCCGACGCAACCGTCGCGCGGCTGCCTGAGTACCTCCGAACCCTGTCCCGGCTCGCCGAGGACGGCGTCGCGTCGGTCTCCTCCGAGGAGCTGGCAGCCGCGGTCGGAGTGCGCTCCTCCCAGCTCCGCAAGGATCTCAGCCACCTCGGCTCGTACGGCGTGCGTGGCGTGGGGTACGAGGTGGAGATGCTGGCCCTGGAGATCTCGCGCGCGCTCGGCCTGACCACGGACTGGCCGGTCGCCATCGTGGGCATGGGCAACCTGGGACGCGCCCTGTCGTCCTACTCCGGCTTCGTGACCAAGGGCTTCCGGATCGTCGGGCTCTTCGACGACGACCCAGCCGTCGCGGGCGAGTCCGTGCTGGGTGTGCCGATCCGACCCCTCGCGGAGCTACCCGCGCAGCACGCCGCCGACCCGATCGCCATCGGCGTCATCGCCACGCCGGCGTCGGCCGCCCAGATCGTCTGCGACGCGCTCGTCGGCTCGGGAATCTGCTCGATCCTCAACTTCGCCCCGTCGGTGCTGTCGGTGCCGCCGGGTGTCGACGTGCGCCGCGTCGACCTGTCGACCGAGCTGCAGATCCTCGCCTTTCACGCGCAGCGCAAGGCACTGGCCGCCGGTGCCCTGCGATCGGCGGTCGCCACGTGAGCCTGCTCGTCATCGGTCTGTCGCACCACACCGCCCCGCTCTCGGTCCTCGAGGCGCTCGCCGAGCACCCGGACCGGGCCGGTGCCATCGCCACTGCGGCGATCTCGTCGGCCACCGCGACCGAGGTCGTCGTCCTCTCGACGTGCAACCGGCTCGAGGTCTACGCCGAGGTGCCCGCCTTCCATCCGGCCGTGGCGGCCATCGGAGAGGCACTGGCGCTGGCCGCCGGCGTCACGTCGGAGGCGACGCCCACCCCGCGCGGTGACCTGCCGCACCGGGCCGAGGTGCTGGCTGACCACCTCTACGTGCGCCACGACGAGATGGCGGTCGCCCACGCCTTCACCGTCGCCTGCGGCCTCGACTCGATGGCCGTCGGCGAGCCGCAGGTGCTCGGCCAGATGCGTGATGCGCTGGCCGAGGCCCAACACCGCGGCCAGGTCGGTCAGTCGCTCAACGCCCTGTTCCAGCAGGCACTTCGCGTCGGCAAGCGAGCGCACGCCGAGACCGGGATCGACCAACACAGCGTGTCGCTCATGCACATGGCTCTCGAGCAGGCAGCCGCTCTCCTCGGTGACCTCCGCAGCTGCCGCGCGGCGGTCGTCGGTGCCGGAACGATGAGCGGGCTCGCCGCTGCGACGACCAGCCGCGTGGGGATCGGCTCGATGACCATCGTCGGGCGGACGGCCGAACGCGCCGAGCGGCTCGCTGAGGCCACCTCGGGCGCGGCGCGCCCGTGGGCGGCGCTGCCCGATGTCGTCGCCGAGAGCGATCTCGTCATCAGCTGCACGGGTGCCGTCGGGCACGTCATCACCAGCAGCCTCCTCGCCCGCAGCGCCCGCCTGCGTGCGGGTCGCCCGCAGCTCGTGGTCGACCTGGCCCTGCCTCGCGACGTGGAGCCGGTCGACAGCTGGCCCGAGCCGATCGACGGCGTGACCCTCGTCGACCTGCAGCGCCTCGGGCGGCTGCTCGAAGGCCGGGCCGACAGCACCGAGGTGACCCGCGTCCGCCAGCTTGTCACCGCGGAGGTCGCCGACTACCTGACCCGTCGCATGCAGCAGTCCGTCACGCCGACGGTCGCCGCGCTCCGGTCCCGAGCGGCCACGCTGGTCGCCGCCGAGATGGAGCGGCTCGACGCGCGAGTGCCGCACCTCGACGAGGCGACCCGCGCCGAGGTGGCACTCGCCGTCCACCGCGTCGTCGAGAAGCTCCTCCACACCCCCACCCGCAGGGTCAAGGAGTTCGCCATGGAGGGCAGCGGCGACGACTACGCCGCCGCCCTGCGCGAGCTCTTCGACCTCGAGCCCAACGACGTCGCCAACGTCTCGTCACCGCCCCGGCGGTCTCGACCATGACCGCGCTGCGCCTCGGCACCCGACGCTCCGCCCTCGCCACCGCCCAGTCGCGCTGGGTGGCTGACCGCTTGACGGCTCTGGGTCACGAGGTGGAGCTCGTCGAACTCACGACCGAGGGCGACCGCAGCGTCGAGCCGTTGACGGTCATCGGCGGTACGGGCGTCTTCGTCACGGCGATCCGCGCTGCCCTCCACTCGGGCCGGATCGACCTTGCGGTCCACTCGCTCAAGGACCTGCCAACCGTTGCGGACGTCGCGCTCGTCGTCGCAGCGGTCCCGGTGCGCGAGGACAGCCGCGACGTGCTGATCGCCCGTGACGGACTGACGCTCGGGGAGCTGCCCGCCGGCTCGGTCATCGGCACCGGGTCACCACGTCGGGCAGCCCAGCTGGCAGCCCTCGGCCTCGGGCTCGAGATCCGGCCGATCCGCGGCAACGTCGACACCCGGATCCGCTTCGTCGCCTCCGGTGAGCTGGACGCCGTCGTGCTGGCGCGGGCGGGGCTCGCACGGCTGGGCCGGCTCGACGAGGCCACCGAGGTCATCGACCCGATCCAGGTGCTGCCCGCGCCCGGTCAGGGCGCCCTCGCCGTCGAGTGCCGCGCCGACCGGCCCGACGTCATCGCGGCCGTCGTCGCCCTCGACGACCCGGAGTCGCGCGCGTGCGTCACGGCTGAGCGGGCGCTGCTGTCGTCCTTGGAGGCCGGCTGCACCGCCCCGATCGGCGCGCTGGCGGAGGTCGTCGAGGGCGACGACGGGCTGGAGCTGTCGCTCCGGGCCTTCGCCGGCAGGCAGGACGGCAGCCTCGACTTGCGCCGCTCCCTCGTGGGCGACTACACCGACCCGGAGGGCCTAGGCAGCCGGCTCGCCCAGATCCTGCTCGAGGACGGCGCCGCCGACCTCACCGGGGCTGCAGGCCCCCCACCCAGACCACGCACCACACCGTTCGGAGCATGTCTCGTGACTCGTACCCGCCAGCCGTCAGAGACGACGGCCTCGACCCCTTCGGCTCCCACGACACCGGCGCGTGTCGCCTTCGTCGGCTCGGGCCCCGGCGACCCGGGCCTGCTGACGCTGCGCGGTCGCGACCTCGTCGCCGCCGCTGACGTCGTCATCCTCGACCGCGTGACGACGGAGGCCGACGTGCGCCGCCACGCCCGTCCCGACGTCGAGATCATCGACGCCGGCCACGGCGAGCAGGGCCAGGAGCTGACGCAGGCCGTGCGCGCCAAGCTGCTCCTGCGGGCCGCCAAGTCCACCGGCCCGTCCGGGCTCGTCGTGCGCCTCATGGACGGCGACCCCGCCACCTTCAACGGCCTCGTCGACGAGGTGCGCGCCTGCCGGAGGGCCGGCCTCAGCTTCGACATCGTGCCGGGGGTCTCCGCGATCACCGCGGGCCCGACGTATGCCGGCGTGCCGCTCACGTCCAGGGCGACCGGGGCACTGCACGTGCTCAGCGTCGACCGCGGCGGCGTCGACTACACGGCATACACCTCGCCCGACGACACGGTCGTGCTGGTCGGGGGGGCGGAGTCGATCCGTCGGGGCCTCGCCGGGCTGCTGGCGGCCGGACGGCCGGCCGAGTCCCCGGTCGCGGTCAGCGAGCGTGCCACGACCACGCGCCAGGCGTCCGCCACGACGACCCTCGGTGAGGCCGACCGCCTCTTCGCGGGCGACAAGGACACCACCGACCTCACCCTCGCGATCGTCTCGCCCAACGTCGACCTGCGCGAGGAGTTCGCGTGGTTCGAGACGAAGCCGCTCTTCGGCTGGAAGGTCCTCGTCCCGCGCACGCAGGCGCAGGCCGGCCCGATGGTCGACCGCCTCGCGGGCTACGGCGCGACGGCAGACGTCGTGCCGACGATCTCGGTCGAGCCGCCGCGCACTCCACAGCAGATGGAGAAGGCGGTGAAGGGACTGGTGACCGGCCGCTACGAGTGGATCGGCTTCACGTCGGTCAACGCCGTGCGGGCCGTCCGCGAGCGCTTCGAGGAGCTCGGCCTGGACGCCCGCGCCTTCGCCGGCCTCAAGGTGGCTGCCGTCGGCGGCGTCACCGCCGACGCGCTGCGCGACTGGGGCATCAACCCCGACCTCGTGCCCCAGACGGAGCAGTCCGCGGCCGGACTGCTCGAGGTCTGGCCCGAGTTCGACGAAGTGCTCGACCCGATCAACCGCGTGCTGCTGCCGCGTGCCGACATCGCCACGGAGACCCTCGTCGCCGGGCTGCGCGACATGGGCTGGGAGGTCGACGACGTCACCGCCTACCGGACCGTGCGCGCCGCTCCACCGGCCGCGGACATCCGCGACGCGATCAAGGGGGGCGACTACGACGCCGTCGTGTTCACCTCGAGCTCGACCGTGCGCAACCTCGTCGGCATCGCCGGCAAGCCGCACCCCGCGACCGTCGTGGCCTGCATCGGTCCGGCCACCGCCAAGACGGCGCAGGAGCACGGTCTGCGGGTCGACGTCCTCGCGCCCGAGGCCTCGGCCCTCAGCCTCGTCGATGCCCTCGCCGGCCACGGCGTGGGACTGGCCGTCGCGGCGACGGAGGGGGGCCAGCCGGTCCAGCGGCCGAGCGACAAGCGCCCAGCCTCGCGCCGCCGCGCCCGCTGACGGCCGGGCCACCCGATGATCGAGCGTCCTCGCCGGCTCCGGCAGAACGCGGCGCTGCGCTCGCTGGTCACGGAGACCCGACTGCACCCGAGCGACCTCGTGCTGCCGGTCTTCGTGGCCGACGGCATCGAGGAGCCGGCAGCCATCGGCTCGATGCCGGGCGTGCAGCACCACACCCTCACCAGCGTCGTCGACGTCGCCCGGCGGTCCGTGGAGGCCGGCCTGGGCGGCATCATGCTCTTCGGCGTGCCGCGAGAGCGTGACAAGGACGCCACCGGCAGCGGCGCGGTCGACCGGCGCGGCATCCTCAACGTCGCGCTGCGTACGGTGCGTGACGTCGTCGACGACGACCTCGTCGTCATGGCCGACACCTGCCTCGACGAGTTCACCGACCACGGCCACTGTGGCGTCCTCGACGAGCGCGGCCGGGTCGACAACGACGCCACCAACGAGGTGTACGCCGCGATGGCCGTGGCGCAGGCCCGCGCCGGTGCTCACGTGGTCGCTCCGTCGGGCATGATGGACGGCCAGGTGGCCGTGATCCGCACGGCGCTCGACCGCGAGGGCTTCACCGACACCGTCGTCCTCGCCTATGCCGCGAAGTACGCCTCGGCGTTCTACGGCCCGTTCCGCGAGGCCGTCCAGTCGAGCCTGCAGGGCGATCGGCGCACCTACCAGCAGGACCCGGCCAACATCGTGGAGTCACTGCGCGAGATCGACCTCGACATCGCCGAGGGCGCCGACATCATCCTCGTCAAGCCGGCGATGTCCTACCTCGACGTCGTCGCGGCGGCCGCCGAGCGGGCCTCCGTGCCCGTTGCGGCCTACCAGGTGTCGGGGGAGTACTCCATGATCCACGCTGCCGCCGCTCGCGGCTGGATCGACCTGCGCGGCGCGGCCCTGGAGTCGCTGACCTCGATCCGACGGGCGGGGGCGCAGATCGTGCTGACGTATTTCGCGCTCGACGTCGCCGAGTGGCTGGGCTGACGCCACTACGATCTGCACAACGAGTGGAGGTGACACATGGCGCCCGGAACAGGGGACGGCCGTCTCAACGGTGTGCGGTGGCTCAGTGATGCCGAACAGGCCTCGTGGCGTGCCATCCTGCGCGGCACGCGGCTGCTCGAGCGCGCGCTCGACGACGCGCTCGACGAGCCGGGGCTGCAGCTGTCGGAGTACGAGATCATCTCCATGCTGTCCGAGAGCGCGAACCACCGGCTGCGCATGTCGGAGCTCGCGGCCATGGTCGTGCAGTCCGCGAAGCCGCTTGACCCACACCGCCAAGCGCCTCGAGGACCGGGGCTGGGTGACCCGCGAGCAGTGCGCCGACGACAAGCGCGGAGTGGAGCTCGTGCTGACCAGGGGCGGGCTGAAGGCGGTGCGCGACATCTCGGCCGTGCACGTCGAGAGCGTGCGTGCCAACCTCGTCGACATCATGACCCCGGAGCAGTTCCAGGCGATCGGTGACGCGATGGCCATCGTCCGCGACCACCTCGACCCGGAGGGCACCAGCGGCCGTTGACGTGCCCTGGCCGCCCCTTGGTGGATCGGGGTGATGGGGGGCCTGCGGTGGGGTGACCGCTGCGGCACTGGGAGGATGGCGGCATGAGCTCGCCACCTGTGCCCGTCCAGCCCACGACCCACACCGCGGCCTCCGCTGCGCTGCTCTCGCGCGCGACACGGGTCATCCCCGGGGGGGTGAACTCACCGGTTCGAGCCTTCCGCGCCGTCGGCGGCACCCCTCGCTTCATGGCGAGCGGCTCGGGGCCGTGGCTCACGGACGCCGATGGCAACCGCTACGTCGACCTGATCTGCTCGTGGGGCCCCATGATCCTCGGCCACGCCCACCCCGACGTGCTCGCGGCGGTGAGCGCAGCTGCCGCACAAGGCTTCTCGTTCGGCACGCCCTCGGAGAACGAGGTGTTGCTCGCAGAGGAGATCGTGGCGCGCATGGACCCCGTCGAGCAGGTCCGCCTCGTCAACTCCGGCACCGAGGCGACGATGTCGGCGCTTCGGCTCGCCCGCGGCTTCACCCGACGAGATGTCGTCGTGAAGTTCGCCGGGTGCTACCACGGCCACGTCGACGCGCTGCTGGCCTCCGCAGGCTCGGGCGTGGCCACCTTCGCGCTCCCGGACTCCGCAGGTGTGCCACGGTCGAGTGCCGCTGAGACGATCGTCCTGCCCTACAACGACGTCGCTGCCCTCGAGGCGGCGTTCGCGGAGCGCGGTGACGAGATCGCCGCTGTGATCACAGAGGCCGCCCCCGGCAACATGGGTGTGGTGCCGCCGGCGGAGGGCTTCACCGAAGACCTGCGTCGGGTCACGGCGGCCCATGGCGCGCTGCTGATCTCGGACGAGGTCATGACGGGCTTCCGCTGCTCGCCGTCCGGCTACCACGGCCTCGAGCAGCACCCGTCCGGTGCGGCCGACCTCTACACGTTCGGCAAGGTCATGGGCGGCGGTTTCCCGACGGCAGCCTTCGGTGGCCGCGCCGACGTCATGGAGCTGCTCGCGCCGCAGGGCCCGGTCTACCAGGCAGGCACACTGTCCGGGAACCCGGTCGCCTCGGCCGCCGGGCTCGCGACCCTTCGAGGGTGCACCCCCGAGGTCTACGCGCGGCTCGACGTGGTGAGCCGGGCCATCGCCGATGCCGCGACGTCCGCGCTCTCCGCCGCCTCGGTGCCGCACACGATCCAGTGGGCGGGCTCGATGTTCTCGGTGTTCTTCCGGGATCGGGCCGTCATGACGTACGACGATGCCCGCGACCAGGACACCGCCGCCTTCCGGCGCTTCTTCAACGCGATGCTGGAGCGGGGTGTGCACCTGCCGCCCAGCGCCTTCGAGGCGTGGTTCGTCTCCGCGTCACACGACGACGAGGCGGTCGAGCACGTCCTCGCCGCACTCCCCGCCGCCGCACGCGCGGCGGCCGTGCCCGACTGACGGCCTGAGCCCGCCCGGCGCGGATTCGGTCCTGGCCTGCACGTTTGAGAGACTGTCGCCATGAGCGCGAGCGCGACCGGGCTGCCGGCGGAAGGCACGGGTGATGCTCCCGAGCTGACCGTCGTGCACCTGCTGCGCCACGGTGAGGTCCACAACCCCGAGGGTGTGCTCTACGGCCGCCTCGACGGCTATCGCCTGTCCGGCCTCGGCGTGCAGATGGCCGACGTCGTCGCGAGCCACCTCGAGGCGAACGACATCACGCACGTCGTCGCGTCCCCGCTCGAGCGGGCCCAGCAGACCGCGCAGCCCGTCGCGACCTCGCACGAGCTGCCCATCGAGACGGACGAGCGCACCATCGAGGCGGCCAACCACTTCGAGGGCCGATCGGTCGGCAAGGTCGATCTCGTCCACCCGCGCAACTGGCACCTCTTCCGCAACCCCCGCACGCCGTCCTGGGGCGAGCCCTACGAGCAGATCGCCGAGCGGATGCTCGCGGCGATCGACGACGCGCGCCGAGCGGCCCACGGCCACGAGGCGGTGCTGGTCAGCCACCAGCTGCCGATCTGGACCGCTCGCAACAAGCTCACCGGTCGCCGGCTCTGGCATGACCCGCGCCACCGGGAATGCACCCTGGCCTCGCTCACGTCGCTGACCTATGTCGGCGACGAGCTGTCGTCGATCACCTACTCGGAGCCCGCCCTGGCGCTGCTGCCCCAGGCCAGCAAGGGCGTGGGCGCCTGATGCTGCAGCCCGGCCGGCGCACCGCACTGAGGTGGGGCGCCCTCGCAGTCGCAGGCGGCCTCGTGACCGTCACGGCGGCATGCTCGGCCGACCCCGACTCCGTCGAGGAGCAGGCCCGCTCAGGTGACCGCAAGGGCTATGTCGCGGGCGACGGGTCGATCGAGCAGCTCGCCGCGTCGGAGCGCGGGGAGCCGGTGCGGCTGGCCGGCACGACGCTCGAGGGGGAGCGGTGGTCGCTCGCCGACCGCGCCGGCTCCGTCGTCGTCGTCAACGTATGGGGCTCCTGGTGCCCGCCGTGCATCGAGGAGACGCCAGCGCTGCAGAAGGCCTGGGAGCGGGTCCGGTCGGAGGGCAGGAAGGTCGACTTCATCGGTCTCGACAAGCTCGAGGGCCCGGAGACCGGCCTCGCCTTCCAGAAGGCCAACAAGGTGACCTACCCCTCCCTGGCCTATGACGGCGGCGTGCCGATCCTCGCGTTGCAGGGCAAGGCGTCCGCGACCCCCACAACCCTCGTGCTCGACGCCGATGGACGCATTGCCGCCCGCGTCTCGGGACCGGTCACGACGACGACACTGCTCGGCCTGATCGACGACGCCATCGGCGAGCTGGGCTGAGGGGCGACCGATGGACGGGCAGATCGCCACGGGCTCCCTCGTCGCCGCAGCGGTGGTCGCGCTCGTCGCTGGATTCGTGTCCTTCGCGTCCCCGTGCGTGCTGCCCCTCGTCCCGGGCTTCCTCGGCTATGTCACCGGGCTGTCGGACGTCGCCCTCGAACGCCGCTCGCGCGGGCGGCTCGTGCTCGGCGCGGTCCTCTTCGTCCTCGGCTTCACCGCGGTCTTCCTCGTCGCCGCCGCAGCCGTGTCGACGGTCGGTCTCGCCTTCCGGGAGCACCAGAGCCAGCTCCTGCGGGTCGGCGGTGCGGTCGTGCTCGTCATGGGCCTGATGTTCCTCGGCCTCGGTCGGTCGTATGCCGCTCCGGTCACCTGGCGCCCGCGCGCCGGTCTCGCCGGGGCCCCGTTGCTCGGGGCTGCCTTCGCCATCGGCTGGTCGCCGTGCATGGGTCCGACCCTGGGGGCGATCCAGGCCATGGCCGCACCACTCTCGGCGGAGTCGGGCTCGATCTCGCGAGGACTCGCGCTCGCAGCGATCTACTCGCTCGGCCTCGGACTGCCCTTCATCCTCATGGCGGCCCTCTGGGAGCGCGCGGGGCTCGCCAGCCAGTGGCTGCGCGGCCACCGGCGGGCGCTGCAGACCGTCGGTGGGCTCATGCTCGTCGCCGTCGGCCTCCTCATGGTCACAGGGATCTGGGAGCAGGTCATCGTCTGGCTCCAGGTGCAGCTCGTCAGTGGCTTCCAGGTGGCGGTCTGATGACCACCGAGACGCCCTCGAAGACACCGGACAACCCCCGGCCTCAGACCGCCAGACGCGCCCGGGCCGATCCGTCGCTGCCGCGACTGGGCGCACGCGGCTGGGTGCGCTGGGCGTGGCGGCAGCTGACGAGCATGCGCACCGCGCTCTTTCTCCTGCTGCTGCTGTCGGTGGCTGCCGTGCCGGGCTCGATCTTCCCGCAGCGCAACATCGACGCCGGTCGGGTCGCCGACTACATCGCGCAGAACCCGTCGACCTCGCCCTGGCTCGACCGCTTCGGCTTCTTCGACGTCTACTCCTCGCCGTGGTTCTCGGCCATCTACCTGCTGCTCTTCATCTCGCTCGTCGGCTGCATCGTCCCGCGCACCAGGGTGCACCTCGCCGCCATGCGGGCCGCTCCACCTCGAGCACCCGCGCGGCTCTCGCGGCTCGAGGAGCACGCCGAGGTCATGACCGACCTGTCCCCGGACGAGGCGCTCGCCGTGGCCCGCGACGTGTTGCGGGCCAGGCATTTCCGCCTGCACTCCCACGACGCCACGAGCCTGTCGGCTGAGTCGGGCTATCTGCGCGAGAGCGGCAACCTGCTCTTCCACCTCGCGCTGACGGGCATCATCGTCGGCATGGCCGTCGGCCACGTCTTCGGTTGGCGAGGTGACGTCATCCTCGCCGAGGGAGACCGCTTCGCGTCGTCCGCGGGCACCTACAACACCATCTCGCCCGGCCCCTGGGTGGACACCGAGCACCTCCCGCCCTTCGTCCTGGGCCTCGACCGCCTCGACGTCCAGTTCAACGAGACCCCGGGACGCAGCTTCGGCACCCCGAAGGAGTTCACGGCGTACACCACCCTGCAGCGCGAGCCGGGGGCCCCGGCGACGAAGGAGTCGGTGTCCGTCAACCACCCGATCACCGTCGACGGCGCCGACATCTTCCTGCTCGGCAACGGCTACACGCCCGTCATCACGGTCCGCGACGCCCAGGGCGAGATCCTCTACCGCGAGGCGACGCCGTTCCTCCCGCAGGACGGCAACTACCGGTCAGTGGGCGTCATCAAGGTGCCTTCCGCCAGCCCGAAGCAGCTCGGCCTCACCGGCTTCTTCCTGCCCACGGCCGAGCCGACCTTCGTCCACGGGCCTGCCTCGATCTTCCCCGACGCGAAGTCCCCCGAGCTCGCTCTGTCCATCTGGGAGGGCAACCTCTTCCCGGGTGATGCTCCGCAGTCGGTCTACACGCTCAACACCGAGCAGATGAAGCAGGTGGCCAAGGCCGACGGCACACCTGCCCTCATCCGGCTGCGTCCCGGGGAGACGTACGAGATCCCCGGCGGCCGCGGGTCGGTGACCTTCGACTCGGTCAAGCGCTTCGCCGGACTGTCGGTGCGAACCGACCCGGGCGCCCCGATCAGCCTCGTGAGCGCAGGTCTCGCAACGCTCGGGCTCATCCTCGGCCTCACCATCAGGCGGCGCCGGGTGTTCGTGCGCGTGCGCCCCGCCGCGCCGGGCCCCTCCGCCCTCGACGGCCTCTCCGGGGACAGCGCGCGACCGGCTACCGTGGTCACCATCGGTGGCCTCTCCAAGGACGCCGACGCCGGGCTCGCCGCAATCGTCGCGGCGGTGCACGACCGCCTCTCAGAACGGAACGACCGCTCGTGAACCTCGCCGCCAACGCGAACGCAGCCCTCTACGCGTCCATGATCGTCTACACGCTCGCCATGCTGGCGTTCGCGTGGTACCTGGCTGCGCGCGCACCGCAGGTCGCCGACTCCCGGGGCGCCGAGAGCACGCAGTCGCGGGAGGCGGTCCTCGTCGGCTCGACCGGCGCCGGGGTCGAGGGTGTCGCGGACCGCGGGACCTCCGTGTCCGGAGCCGACGCGCGCGCCGGGATGCGGCCGGTCCCGGTGTCGAGGAGAGCGTCCAGAGCCGTCAGCGCGGCAACATCGCGCTCATGCTCACCTATCTGGGCACGGCGCTGCTCGTAGCGTCTGTCCTGATGCGCGGCCTGGCCGTCTCACGGCCCCCGTGGGGCAACATGTTCGAGTTCGCGACCGCAGGAGCGGCCGCGGTAGGGGTGGCCTACAGCGTGCTGGCCAAGCGCAACCACTGGCAGTGGCTCGGGGTCTTCGTCGTCGCACCGATCCTGCTCGTGCTCGGTCTGTCCCTGTCGGTGCTCTACACCGAGGCCGGCGAGCTCATGCCTGCCCTCAAGTCCTACTGGCTCGCGATCCACGTCTCCGTGGCGTTCCTGGCGGTCGCGTTCTTCACCCTCGCCTTCGCCGTCGGCATCGTCTACCTCGTGCGCCTGCGTCGCGAGGAGAGGCCGCCGGCCAGGCCGAACTTCGTCGAGTCCCTGCCCTCGTCCGCAGTCCTCGAGCGCACGGCATACAGCCTCAACATGGTGGCCTTCATCCTCTGGACCTTCACGCTCATCGCGGGAGCCATCTGGGCCAAGCAGGCGTGGGGTGCCTACTGGCAGTGGGATCCCAAGGAGGTGTGGACGTTCGTCATCTGGACGGTCTACGCCGCCTACATGCACTCGCGCGCCACGGCCGGGGTCGATCACCGCAAGTCGATGCTCATCGCCCTGACCGGCTATGTGTGCGTCATGATCAACTTCACCCTCGTCAACCTCGTGTCGACGTTCGTGGGGATGCACAACTACTCCGGTGTGAACTGAGGACCTGTCGTGGCCCGCTACACCGTGCTGCGCCTGCTGATCTTCTTCGGCTTCGTGCTGCTCTTCTGGCTCATTGGCCTGCGCGACAATCCCGTCCTGCTCCTCGCTGCGTCCGCCATCGCGTCGGCAGCGTTGTCCTACGTGCTGCTTCGCGGCCTGCGTGACGAGATGACCGCTCAGCTCGTCGAGCGCCACCAGGCGCGACTCGCGGCCAAGGGCGAGGCGACGGGTGACGAGGCCGTCGAGGACGCCGAGATCGGCGCGGACGGTGAGGCCGGGGACGGCAGCCGCACGGACCGCTGACCCCGGCGTCGGGAAGCGCGCCGGTGGGTATGCCTCGGGGGTGATGGACTCGGGGCGCACCGACGTCAGGTGCTGGATGTCGGTGTCACGGTGGACGCGTCGCCTGGCCGTAGGCTCAGGACTGTGAAACCACCGGGGACAGAGGGTCCGCCCGCGCACGGTGACCCCCGCGCCGGCGAGACCGCCGCACGGGCGGACCAGCCCGAGCGGGGCGCGGTGGCACGCCGGGAGTCCGTTCGCCGTCTGCCCGTCAACTCGGCGCACCAGCCACACTGGATCGCGATCCCGGCGGACAACCTGCGCCGCGCCGTCCTCATCGTGCTCGGGTCGATCGTCGCGCTGTGGGTCGCCGTCTGGGCCTTCTCCGCGACGAGCTCGTTCCTGCTGCTGCTGCTGCTCGCGTGGTTGCTCTCGATCGCCATGGAGCCGACGGTGCTGTGGCTCTCCGAGCGCGGCGTGCGTCGCGGTGTGGCCACCGCGATCACCATGATCGCGATGATCGTCATCACCGCCGCGCTCGCCGAGCTCTTCGGACAGGTCTTCGTCTCGCAGCTCTCGCAGCTCGGCCAGCAGCTGCCCAGCGCCGTCACCGCGGCCCTGGACTGGGTCAACAGCACGTTCAACACCACGTTCGACATCGCGCAGATCCAGAGCGCGCTGGAGCTGACCCCCGACAAGGTGGGCGACCTCGCCAGCAGGTTCGGAGGAGGCATACTCGGGGTCTTCGGCTCGGTGCTGACGTTCGTCTTCGACCTGCTGACGATCCTCGTCTTCGCGTACTACTTCTCGGCCGACAGCCCGCGGCTGCGCCAGACGATCGGCTCGTGGCTGCCGCAGCGCTACCAGCACGTCTTCATCACCGTCTGGACCATCTCGGTCGAGAAGACGGGCGGCTACGTCATCTCGAAACTGCTGCTCGCAAGCCTTTCAGCGTTCTTCCACGCGGCGTTCTTCTGGTTCATCGACGTGCCGTTCTGGCTGCCGCTCGGTGTCTTCGCCGGCATCGTCGGGCAGTTCATCCCGACGATCGGCACCTACATCGGCGTCGTGCTGCCGGCCCTCTTCGCACTGCTGGGCAAGCCCATCAACGCCCTGTGGATCGCGCTCTTCGCGACGGTCTACCAGCAGCTCGAGAACTACGTCTTCACCCCCAAGGTGAGCCGGCGCACGATGGACGTGCACCCGGCCGTCGCGCTCGGCGCGGTCATCGCCGGGGCCGCGTTGCTCGGGCCCATCGGCGCGCTCATCGGGATCCCCATCGCGGCGGTGCTCATCGCGATCTTCAACACCTTCCGCCAGCGCCACGACCTCGTCCCCGAGCTCGCGTCCCTGCAGACGGAGGAGGACACCACGGACGAGCAGGACGACGACGAGGCGAACGAGGACGACGGGAACGACGACGACGCGGATGACGGCGACGACGCGGATGACGGCGAGGGCCCCCGGGACGTCGAACACCTCCGCCGCGGCGACGGGGCGAAGCGCGACGAGGCACCCGTCCTCGACCAGCCGGAGCCGAGCGGTCAAGGCAGCCTGCGGACTCAGGGCCTGCCGACGTAGGGAGCGGCGGTGGTCAGCGGCCGAGGGCGAGGCCCACGGCGAGCAGGAGCGACCAGGCGAGCTGGAAGCGCCCGGTCCCGGCCAGCGCCGGGATGAGGCCGGCTCCGGTGGCACCACCGACGACGGCACGCATCGGCGCGACCAGGAGTGGCGCGGCGAGCAGCGCCAGCAGCGCCCAGGGCGAGGTGAGGGACACGAGGCCCGTCATGACGAAGGCCACCGCGACGAGCACGACGTAGAAGGTGCGCGTGCCGCGCTCTCCCATCCGGACGGCGAGCGTGCGCTTGCCGTGCTCGCGGTCGCTCGGGATGTCGCGAAGGTTGTTGGCCACGAGGATGGCGGAGGCGAGCGACCCGACGCCGATCGCGCCCCACCAGGCGGCTGCGGTCAGCGCCGTCATCGTCGCCATGGTGCCGAGCGTGGCGACCAGCCCGAAGAAGACGAAGACGAAGACCTCGCCGAGCCCGAGGTAGCCATAGGGTCGCGAGCCGCCTGTGTAGTACCAGGCCGCCAGCACCGCGGCTGCGCCGATCGGGATCATCACCCACAGCTCGCTCAGCCCCACGAGCGCGAGGCCCAGCAGCGCTGCGAAGAAGAACGCCGTGAACGCCGCGATCTTCACCGACCGGGGTGCGGCCAGGTGCTGCCCGACGAGGCGCACCGGGCCCACGCGCACCTCGTCGGTGCCACGGATCCCGTCGGAGTAGTCGTTCGCGTAGTTGACGCCGACCTGCAGGAGCAGGGACACGGCCAGCGCGAGGACGGCGTAGGCCCACACCACGCGTCCCGCCTGGTAGGCAGCCCCGGTGCCGACGAGGATGGGCGAGACCGCTGCGGGCAAGGTGCGGGGCCGGGCGCCCTGGATCCACTGGGACAAGGTGGCCATCTGTCTTCGCGAGTTCCTTCGTCGGGCGGTGCTGGCGTCCAGAGTCGCAGCAGGGGGAAGTGTCCAGCAGGGGGAGTCTCAGCAGGCAGGAGTGAGCTGCACCGTCAGAGCCGGCGCAGGAAGTCGGGGTCGTCGTCCGGCCCGCGGGGACCCGTCGGGCGACCGCCAGAGCCGCGGGCCGGCCCCCCGCTCGTGCCGGTGCGGCCGGCCAGGAACCAGGACAGCGGCCCCGCCACGGGCACGAGGATCGCGAGCAGCCACACCGGCTTGGGCATGATGCGGATGCGGCGCCCGTCGGTCTGCACGCAGTCGACCAGGGCGTAGATCGTCGCGAACACCACGATGGCGATGAGCACGACGCGCAGCACGGCTACTCCTGGGCGGTTGTCGAGGGCGATACGTGAGGGGTGGTCACCCCATCTTGCCACCGCTCACGTGCGCTCCTGCAGCGCGTGCCGGATCGCGACGCGGTCGGGCTTGCCGGGGCCGCGCTGGGGTATCGCCGTCATGACGAGCACGCGGCGGGGCAGGGCGGCGTCGGGCAGTATGCCGCGTAGCCGGTCGCGCACCTGCCGCGTGGTCAGGTGGCCGGTCGGGTCGAGCAGCGTGACTGCGGCGCAGACGCTCTCTCCCCACTCGGGGTCGGGCAGCCCGAGCACCACGACGTCGCGCACGTCGTCGAGGTGACGCGTCATCGCGTCCTCGACGACGCCTGGGTTGATCTTCAGCCCACCGGTGGTGATGACGTCGTCGGCCCGGCCGTCGATGACGAGCAGGCCCTCCTCGTCGAAGTGCCCGAGGTCGTCCGTGCGGAACCACCGGACACCGTCCGGGTCGGCGGAGAACGCGTCGGCGCTCAGCCCGGGCTCGCCGAGATAGCCGTGCGCGACCGTGTCGCCGCCGAGCACGACGTGGCGGTCGTTGTCGATGTGCAGCCGGCTCACCGGCAGCGGTGAGCCGTCGTAGACGCAACCCCCGGCCGTCTCGCTCATGCCGTAGGTGAGGGCGAGGGAGATCCCGAGGGCCCTGGCTCGACGCTCGAGCGGCTCCGGCGTCGCGGCCCCACCGACGAGCACTCCGTCGTACGCGAGCAGCGCATCGAGGCCGGCGTCGTCGTCGAGCAGACGGCCGAGCTGCGTCGGCACCAGGGCCGTGTAGCGCCGCTGCGCCGAGCTGGACGCGCGCAGTCGCGAGGTGGCTCGAAGGAAGCCCGCAGCGGTGAAGCCCTCGCGCAGGTCGAGCACGACCGGATCGATGCCGGCCGCGATGGAGCGGAGCAGGACCTGCAGGCCGGCGATGTGGTGCGCGGGCATCGCGAGCAGCCAGGCACCGCTGCCACCCAGGATCTCGTGGGTGGCCCAGACCGACCGCGTGAGGGCCTCGGCCGTCAGCAGGGCCCGCTTGGGCCGCCCGGTCGATCCGGAGGTGCCCACGGCGAGGGCCAACCCGTCGGGCAGGCCGGCCGGATCGTGACGGCCGATGAGGGGGACCGGCGAGCCCGCGGCATACGGCAGCACGGGTGCGCGTCCCTCGAGCGCGGCTTCGAGTCGAGGCAGCAGC
Organism: uncultured Actinomycetota bacterium; assembly: GCA_963816385.1. Taxonomy (GTDB): domain Bacteria; phylum Actinomycetota; class Actinomycetes; order Actinomycetales; family Dermatophilaceae; genus CAWFKL01. Next base: position 99,592 of record CAWFKL010000002.1, on the reverse strand, counting down.
GCCAGCACATCCGGGCCCGCGGGGACGGCGAGGGGCTGCAGAGCCGCGCTGGTCATGACGGCATTGTGCCGGGTTGCCCGGCCTTCGGCCCCGTCGGACGGTCAGGCGCGCCTCGGTCGGCGCTCCCGCGGGCGCACCGGCGGGCGCCCGGACTCGAGTCCGGCGCGCCGCCGCTGCCGGGCAGCCATGACGATGGTCACCACGAGCGCGACCGCGCACACCGAGAAGCCGATGTGCGGCTCGAGGGGCAGCACGATGCCGAGCCCGCCGCCGACGACCCACAGCATCTGCAGCATCGTCTCGGACCACGCGAAGACGGAGGTGCGCACGTTCTCGGGCACGTCGCGCTGCACGAGGGCGTCGAAGCAGAGCTTGGACAGCTGCGCCGAGAGGCCTTGGGCGAATCCGAGCAGCACGAGGGTCCACAGGGCGTACCAGATGCCCGCCGCCAGGCAGGCGACCGTCGCGCCGAGCACCGAGAGCATCGCCGTGCGCTCGGGCCGAGCGACCTGCACCCGAGTGCCGAGCACGCTGCCGAGAGCGTTGCCCGTCCCGATGGAGACGGCGACGATCCCCAGCACGAGGGGGCCGCTCAGGCCGGCGATCGGCTGCTCCTTCATGAGGAAGGCGAGGTACATGATGAGGAAGCCGGTGAGCAGGCGCGTTCCGCCGGTCGACCACATCGCGTGCGTGACCGGCCACGGGATGGCCTGCCTGCGTCGCCGGAAGCGCCCGAGGATCCCGAGCGAGTCGACGGTCAGCGCATCGCCGCCGTGTGACGTCAGTCCCGGGCCGGTGTGCCGGGCGGTCGACCCGGTGCTGGCTGCCACGCCGGCCCCTGCGCCCGCACCTGCACGTGCACCTGCACTTGCACCTGGGGCTGCACCTGGGACCCCTTGCCCCGGGCGCAGGGTGGGGATCGGCACCGTGTCCTCGGGGTTGAGCTCACCCTCGGCGGAGTCGACCTCGACCGGGAGCCGGATCGCCTGCACCGTGCCGAAGACGAAGATGACGAAGGCCGCGCGCAGCGCCCACTCCGGCCCCGCGAGCAGGGCCAGACCGCCGACCGCACCGCCGATGACCGCACCGACGACACCCGCCATCGAGACGCGGGAGTTGGCGGCGACCAGCGTCGTCCCTCGCGGCAGCAGCCGTGGGACCGCGGCGGCACGGGTGATGTTGTAGGCCTTGGAGGCGACGAGGCACCCCGAGCGCGGCGGGGAAGAGCCAGCCGCTGTCGCTGCCGATGGCGTCTGCGAGCACCCAGCAGAGGAAGGCGCGCAGCGCCACCGTGGTGCCGATGGCCCAGCGGCGCCCGTGGCTGAAGCGGTCGAGGAGTGGGCCGATGAACGGCGCGACGAGGACGAAGGGCACCATCGTCAGGAGCAGGAAGGTGGCGACGTCGCTGCGGGCCTGGGCGGTCTGCGGGTTGAGGAACAGCGTGCCGGCCAGGGCCAGGGTCATCACCGTGTCGCCGGCCGTGTGGCTCGCCTGGAGCTCGGTCACCCGGGCCAGGCCCGACTCGCCCGCCCCTCCGGCGTGCGTGTAGTCGTGGGCCCGCCGGGCGGCATACCGGCCGGAGCGTGCCGTGATCCGCGCCGCCCCGGTGGCGGCCCGGCCGATGCCGCGCCCGACGGTTCTCGTCGCGTCGGCGGCGGCGGCGCGTGGTGGGCGTCGGAAGTCGGCGGGCCGACCACCCTCTGGCACGTCGCTCGACCCCGCGGCGGGGCGCTCGGGGCCCGGCTCGCTCGGTCGGTCGTCGCGCTGGTCCACCTGATCATCCTGCCCTGACGCGGGGGTCGCAGCCCCGCGGACGGGCCGCGAGCCTGCGCTCCTCGCAGTCGCGAACGGGGCTGCTGGTTCGCTCCGAGTCAGCGGTCAGAAGTACCAGGGGAACGGTGACCAGTCGGGATCGCGCTTCTCGAGGAACTGGTCGCGGCCCTCGACCGCCTCGTCCGTCATGTAGGCCAGGCGGGTGGCCTCGCCCGCGAAGACCTGCTGGCCCATGAGGCCGTCATCGGTGAGGTTGAGAGCGAACTTCAGCATCCGCTGCGCCTGCGGGCTCTTGCCCATGATCTCCGTGGCCGCCCTCAGGGCCTCGCCCTCGAGATCGGCGTGGTCGGCCACGATGTTGACGGCGCCCATCCGGTGCATGTCGAGGGCGGAGTAGGTGCGCCCGAGGAAGAAGATCTCCCGCGCGAACTTCTGGCCGACCATCTTGGCGAGGTACGCGCTGCCGTAGCCGGCGTCGAAGGAGCCGACATCGGCGTCGGTCTGCTTGAAACGGGCGTGCTCGCGGCTGGCGATCGTCAGGTCGCACACGACGTGGAGAGAGTGCCCGCCGCCGGCAGCCCAACCGTTCACGACGGCCACGACGATCTTGGGCATCGTGCGGATGAGGCGCTGCACCTCGAGGATGTGCAGGCGGCCGCCCTGCGCGCGGGTGCGTGCCTGGTCGACCGTGTCCGCGGTGTCGCCCTCGGCATACTGGTAGCCCGACCGGCCGCGAATGCGCTGGTCGCCTCCGGAGCAGAACGCCCACTTGCCGTCCTTGGGGCTGGGCCCGTTGCCGGTGAGCAGGACGACGCCGACGTCAGGCGTCATGCGCGCGTGGTCGAGCGCGCGGTAGAGCTCGTCGACGGTGTGCGGCCGGAACGCGTTGAGCACCTCGGGACGGTCGAACGCGATGCGCACGACGCCGGACTCGGCGTGCGGCCGGCCAGCCACCTCGCGGCGCCGGTGGTAGGTGATGTCGGTGAGGTCGAAGTCCGCGACGGGCGCCCACTCGCTCGGGTCGAAGATCTCGGACACGACGCGCTGGCGTGGATCACTGCTCACGAAGCGACCCTAGCGGCGCCGTTAGGGTCGCTCGTATGCCGATCCCTCCCTACGTCGTCCACCTGCGCTCGATGGTCGGCACCGAGCTGCTCTGGATGCCGGGGGTCACCGCCGTGGTGCTGCGGCGGGTGGCCGGCGCGCGACGACGTGCTGCTCGTCAAGCGCTCCGACAACGGCGCGTGGACCCCGGTCACCGGCATCGTCGACCCCGGCGAGGAGCCACACGTGGCTGCGGTGCGCGAGGTCGCGGAGGAGGCCTGCGTCGTCGCGGAGGTCGAGAGGCTCGTCTGGGTGTCGGTGACCGGGGTCGTGACCCACGGCAACGGTGACGTGGCGCAGTACCTCGACCACACGTTCCGCTGCCGGTGGGTCTCGGGCGACCCGCGGCCCGGTGACGACGAGTCGACCGACGCCGCCTGGTTCCCGCTCGATGCCCTGCCCGAGATGAGCCCGCTCTTCCGCGACCGGATCGCCACGGCCGTGGACAACCCGGCCGACGTGCGGCTCGGCCGCTGACCCCGTCTCCCCGCGATCGAAAGAGCGATCCGTCCCCCTTCGGTGCTCCCTGAGCTGACCGGGACAGGGGACGGATCGCTCTTTCGATCGTGAGAGGGCGGGCCGGGGTGACATCTGTCAGGGGGAGGTCCTGACAGAGGGACGGTGCGGGCGCCCGGACCGGCACCTACCGTCGAGGCAACCGGGAGCCACCGGCCCCACCGAGAGAAGGAGAGCGACGTGACATCACCACGCAACCTCATCATCGCCGGAGTCGTGCTCGTTGCCATCGCGCTCGCGTCCTCGGGGCACGGCGTGTGGTGGCTCGTTCGGTCTGCTCTGGGTCCTGCCGCACGTCGCGGGTGAGGGTCGCTGCCGGGGGTCCGGTCGGCGCCGCGGCGCCCGTGAGCACGACCATTGGACCGACGACGGATCACCGGCTGTCTCCACGCCGGCCCCGGCGCCGGCGCCCCCGCCGGACCCGACGAGCGACCGGCACGTGGCCTTCCCTCGCCGCCCGCCGATCGAAAGAGCGATCCGTCCGCCCTTGGTGCTCCGTGGCACGTGACCCGAAAGGGGACGGATCGCTCTTTCGATCGGGGAGGGGAGGGGTCAGGGAGGGGTCAGGGATGGTGAGGGAGGGTCAGGGCCCAGGGGAAGGCCCGGCCCTGTCGGCCATGATGGGGGCATGAGCCACCCTGCGGACCTTCCCGATCTCGGCGACCTGCTCGAGCGGGTCCACGTCGTGGCGCTGCCGATGCGGGTGCGGTTCCGGGGCGTCGACGTCCGCGAGGCAGTCCTCTTCGAGGGCCCGTCGGGGTGGGGCGAGTTCGCGCCGTTCACCGAGTACGGCGACGTGGAGGCCGCGCGCTGGCTGGCCGCCGGCATCGAGGCCGCGTATGCCGGGTGGCCGGCTCCCCTGCGCGACGCCGTCCCCGTCAACGCGACCGTCCCGGCGGTCGGGCCGGACCGGGTGCCCGAGGTGCTCGCGCGCTTCGACGGCTGCACGACGGCCAAGGTCAAGGTCGCCGAAGGTGGGCAGACCCTGAGCGACGACCTCGACCGGGTGGCGGCGGTCCGCGACGCGATGGGGCCGTCGGGCCGGGTCCGCGTGGATGCCAACGGCGGGTGGAGCCCCGACGAGGCCCTGGAGGCCCTCGGCAAGCTCTCGTCCCACGGTCTGGAGTACGCCGAGCAGCCCTGTGCGACGGTCGACGAGCTGGTGGCGCTGCGCAGGGCCTTGGCGCGCAACGCCATCGATGTCCCCATCGCTGCGGACGAGTCGATCCGCAAGGCGGAGGACCCAGCTCGTCGTCGCTCGCAGGGGTGCCGCCGACATCGTCGTGGTCAAGGTCGCTCCACTGGGTGGCGTCGCCCGGGCGCTGGAGGTCGTCGAGGCGGTGTGGACTGCCTGCCGTCGTGTCCTCGGCCCTCGACACGAGCGTCGGCATCGCGGCCGGGGTCGCCCTCGCGGCTGCGCTCCCCGAGCTCGACCACGCCTGCGGCCTGGGCACCGTGGGCCTCTTCGAGCGCGACATCGCGTCGGCGCCGCTGCGCCCTGTCGACGGTGTCCTGACGCCGACGCGCACTGACGCCCGACCCTGCTGCCCTCGCCTCCCTCGCTGCGCCGGCGCAACGGCGCGCGTGGTGGATCGACCGGCTGGCCCGGTGCCACGGCCTGCTCGCGTCCGGGGCATCCCGGTGATCAAGGCCTGCCTCAACGGCGCCCGTGCGGCCGGGTCACACCCGCCGATCCCCGTCACTCCCGACGAGCTGGCGCGTGCTGCGGCGGCTTGCGTCGCGGCTGGTGCGTTCATGGTGCACGTCCATCCCCGCGACGAGCACGGGCGTGAGTCGTTGCGCGGCGACGACGTCGTCGCGGCGGTGACCGCGATCCGGGCGCGCACGCCCGGCCTCCGGGTCGGCGTGACGACGCGCGACGGGATCGTGGACACGGCGCGCGCCAAGCTCGCGCTCGTGTCCGAGTGGCCGAGTCCCGATCTCGGCGGCCCCGACTGCGCGAGCGTCAACTGGCACGAGGACGGCACGCTCGAGATAGCAGCTGCCTTGCGCCACAAGGGGATAGGCGTCGAGGCAGGGATCTGGACTCCACGGGCGACGTCCGCCTTCGTCTCGACGAACTGGCCATGGCAGGTCGAGCGGATCCTCGTCGAGGTGATCCCGGGTGTCACCCCGGGCGCGGACGGGCCGTGGGCCGCGGAGCGCATCATCGCCGCCCTGGGCATGACGCCCGCGCCGCTCCTGGTCCACGGCGAGCGCCAGTGGGCCTGGCCGGTCCTGCGCTGGGCGCAGGCGTCCGGCTACGACGTACGCATCGGCCTGGAGGACACCCGCTTCCTCCCCGACGGCGACTACGCGGAGGACAACGCCCAGCTCGTCGAGGTGGCCGCGCGCAGCGAGCCCGGCACCCCGTCGCAGTGGCCCGTCCCCGACCCGCTCTGAGAGATCCCTCCTCCTCGAGTGGCCCCGTTCTCACAACCTGTCGCCGGAGCGACGCTGCGCGTCGAGCGCGGGCGGCCCCCGTCGTCAGCGGCGCGGGTCCCGGTGGGGGACCACCTGCCGGGCCAGCCCCCGGAGCCAGGCCGCCTCGGCGCGCCGGTCGGTGCGGGACACGGGAACCTCGAGCACCCTGATGCCCGAGACCCGCTCCTCCAGCGCGACAGCCAGCCTCGTCACGTCCTCGATCCGCTCGTACGTCGTGTGGTGAGCTGCGCACAGCGCCTCGAGGTCGGTGCCGTGCGGAGTGCCGAAGACGCGTTCGAAGGCACTGGCGTAGCGGGGGTCACCCTGCTCGAGGGTGGCGAAGATCGCGCCGCCGTCGTCGTTGAGCACGACGAGCGTCAGGTCGGGCCGCGGTTCACGCGGCCCGGCGAGCAGTCCGTTGGCGTCGTGCAGGAAGGTGAGGTCGCCGACGAAGGCGATCGTCCGCGACGCGCCCGGACGACCCAGCGCCACGCCCACAGCGGTCGACACGACGCCGTCGATACCGGCAAGGCCCCGGTTGCCGATGACGAAGCGGTGCTCGTTGGGTGGCCATGGCGTCGCCATGACGTCGAGGTCGCGCACCGGGTTGGACGAGCCGACGACAAGGCTCGCGTGGCCGACGACGGCACGACCCACTGCCGCCGCGACCGCCAGCGGCGACCCGGCGGGCAACGAGGCGTCGATGAGCGCCCCCAGCCGGTCGTCCGCGTCGCGCCAGACGGCATGCCACGTCGGGTCGTCGGGTCCCTGCACGGTGGGCACCTCGTCGAGTACCCGCGCCACCCGCCCGGGGTCGGTGGCGACGCCGTCGGGCCCGCGCACAGCGACCACCTCGAGTGCTGGGTCGCTCAGCAGCGCGGTGACCGGTCGTGACAGCGTCGGGTGCCCCATGACAACGACCCGCTCGACGTCCCCCCGCAGGTCCGTCGTGAGCAGCAGCCGGCCGGTCCGCAGCGCCTGCCGTCCGATGCGGGCGCCCGACGTCGGCTCGGCGACGAGTGGCCAGTTCGCCGCCTCGGCCAGCAGTCGAGCTGCCGGGCCCGGCCCCGTCACCGGCCACCACCACGGTCCGCGGCCCGAGGCCCAGCTCACCCCCCGCACCGGCCGTGGCCCGCCCGACGGAGACGTCGGCGTGAGCGGCGCTGCCCGTGCGCTCGGTGGCCGCGACGACCGGGACGGTGGCCTCCGGACGGTGCCACCACGTGTTCGCGGTCTGGGTCGGGCGGCAGCAGGTCGCCGTCGAGCTGCAGGTTCAGCTGGGTGGCACCGGCACGTCCGCACGCCGTCGCCGACCACGCTTCGCAGCTGCTCGTCCGACGCGTCGGCCGTCAGGTCGTGAGAGGCAGCGAAGACGCCGAAGATGCCGGCCTGCTCGGTCGTCTGGTTCGCGCCGGTCCCGCGCAGCCGCTCCGGCCGGTCGGCGCTGACGACGACGAGCCGCCGGCCGGAGTGGTGCGCCTCCATGACGGCTGGAAGTAGGTTGCCGACGGCCGTCCCCGACGTCGTGACGACGGCAACCGGACGTCGCGATCCCGTCGTCAGGCCGAGGGCGAGGAAGCCCGCCGACCGCTCGTCCACGCGCACGTGCAGCCGCAGGTCGCCGTCCTCGTCGGCCGCGTGCAGCACCAGCGCGACGGGCGCCGAGCGGGACCCCGGCGCCAGCACGACGTCGCGCACCCCGGCCAGCCACAGCTGCTGCACCACCCGCAGGGCGAGGCCGTATGCCGTCCGGCCGGCACCACCCTGCACGCTCACGTCGGCCTCTTCAGTCGCCCGCCAGGGCGTCTCGCATGGGGATGAGCTTGGCAGTGGACTCTGCCACCTCGGCCTCCGGGTCGGACCCTGCGACGATGCCGCACCCGGCGTACAGCCTGATCTGGCTGGCGTCACCGGGAGCGAAAGCCCCGCTGCGCAAGGCGATTCCCCACGCACCGTCACCGCTCGCGTCCATCCAACCGACCGGTCCCGCGTAGCGGCCGCGGTCCATGTGCTCCAGCTCGCCGATGAGCTCGACCGCGCGGGTCGTCGGGGTCCCGCCGACTGCAGCCGACGGGTGCAGTGACGCGGCGAGGGTCAGCGACGAGGCGTCGTCGGCGCTGACCGCGGCGACGTCGGTCGCGAGGTGCATGACATTGGGCAGGTGCAGCACGAAGGGTGACTCGGGAACGTTCATCGAGGAGGAGTGGGGAGCGAGGGCCTCCGCGACCGACCGCACGGCGTACTCGTGCTCCTCGAGGTCCTTGGACGAGCGCGCGAGCGACGCGGCCAGGCCGAGGTCCTTGGCGTCGTCGCCCGTGCGGCGGATCGTGCCGGCGAGCACCCGCGAGGTGATCAGGCCCTGGTCGCGTCGGACGAGCAGCTCGGGTGTGGCCCCGAGGAGGCCGGCGACGGAGAAGACCCACGTGTTCTCGTAGCGCTCGGCGAGCCTTCGCAGCAGCCACCGGGCGTCGATGGGGGCGGTCGCCCTGGCGACGAGGTCGCGGGCGAGCACGACCTTGTCGACCTCGCCGGCGGCGATGCGCTCGACGGCCTGACCCACCGAGTGAGCGTAGTCGGCCGGTGACACCGCGCCGTCGGCGAACGTGACCCCGTGGGGAGGCTCGGGATCCGTTGCTGGAGAGGGGATTTCCAGCAACGTCAGCTGCGGGTCCAGCGACACGGTGGTGAGCCACGTGCGTCCATCGCGTCTCCCGACGATCGTCGACGGCACGACGATGCGCGCGGACTCGGCGGAGTCGTCGGCGAAGGGGAACGACCCGAAGCACACGAGGCCGGTCCCCGGCCGCTCGACGTCGTCGCGCACGACGGCGTGGCGCACGACTCCACGCCACCAGGCCTCGGTGGCACCGAAGCGTTCCGGACCGCGCGCCTCGAACGTCAGCGCCTGGCCCCAGCCCACGAGTCCGTCACCGCGACGCACCCAGGAGACCAAGTCGTTCGGGTCGGTGCCAGCAGGCAGCAGCGTGAGCAGGGGCTCGGCCAGCTCCAGGGCCACGGTGCGCACGACGAGCGTCGGCGCCGCCTCGATGGACGGCGTCTGGGGGACGGGAAGCGATGACATCGCCAGCAATGCTACGGCCGCAGGGAGGGCCGCCCGCGCACTGAGGGTGCAGCCGTTCCGACGGGCGCACGGTGTGACGACGGGGCCACTCGAGGTTCGTGAGGTGTGACGACGGGGCCACTCGACGGTCCTGAGGTGTGACGACGGGGCCACTCGACGGTCGCTGAGGTGTGACGACGGGGCCACTCGACGGTGCGTGAGGTGTGACGGCGGGGCCACTCGAGTGGGTGGAAGGATGGCGGCATGACCCGCGCCCAGCTCGACAAGAAGCCCGTCGACGTCGCGTCGATGTTCGACACCGTCGCCGAGAAGTACGACGTCACCAACGACGTGCTCTCCCTCGGCCAGGACCGGCTGTGGCGCAAGGCCGTGGTCAAGGCCGTCGCGGCGCAGCCGGGGGAGCGCATCCTCGACATCGCGGCGGGCACCGGCACGTCGAGCGAGCCGTGGGCCGACCGCGAGATCGAGGTCGTGCCGGCCGACTTCTCGCTCGGCATGCTGCGGGTCGGCAACCGGCGCCGCCCCGACATGGCCTTCACGGCTGCCGACGCGATGAGTCTGCCCTTCGCCGACGCGAGCTTCGACGTCGTCACGATGAGCTTCGGACTGCGCAACGTCGCCGACCCGGACGTCGCGCTGCGCGAGTTCCTCCGCGTCACCAGGCCCGGTGGCCGCCTGCTCGTCTGCGAGTTCAGCCAGCCGGTCAACAAGGCGCTCCGCACGGTCTACAGCAACTACGTCATGCGCGCCCTGCCACCGGTGGCCCGCCGCACCTCGAGCAACCCCGACTCCTACGTCTACCTCGCCGAGTCGATCCGCGCGTGGCCCCCGCAGGGCGAGCTCGCCCGCGTCATCGAGCAGGCCGGTTGGAGCCAGGTCGGCTGGTCGAACCTCACCGGAGGCATCGTCGCGCTCCACCACGGCACCAAGCGCTGACCGCGCACCGGTCGAGTGGCCCCGTCGTCACACAGGCCCACGTGAAGGTGCGGTCCGGCGCTCAGGCGTGTGACGACGGGGCCACTCGACTGAGTTAGGCAGGCCTTATCTGACAAGGGCGAAATGGCGGGAATAGACTCGCCGAAGAGTTCGTGAAGATCTTCACAAGCGTCCGGAAGCGTGCAGGAGAGATGACCAGTTCGAGCGTCGCACCGAGCCCCGCACGGGGTGGCGATGCCGCCGTCGAGCGGGCCGACGTCATCGTCGTCGGCGCCGGTCCCGGCGGCAGCGCGACGGCGGCCTACCTGGCCGACCACGGGCTCGACGTCGTCCTCCTCGAGAGGTCGAGCTTCCCACGCGACAAGATCTGCGGTGACGGCCTGACCCCCCGCGCGACCAAGGAGCTCATCTCACTCGGAGTCGACACGACAGGCTGGCAGCGCACCAAGGGCCTGCGGATCAAGGGTGGCGGTCACACCCTGCAGCTCGACTGGCCGGAGTCCCCGGCCTTCCCGGGCTACGGAATGGTGCGCACCCGCGCGCAGCTCGACGAGAGCCTGGCCCGCCACGCCGAGAGCCGCGGCGCACTGCTCCAGGAGCGCACGAGCGTCACCGCCCCGGTCCGTGACTCCTCGGGCCGGGTGGCCGGCGTCACGGCCAAGCGCCTCGACGACGCCGGCCGGGCCACCGGCGAGACGGTCACCTACCGCGCTCCCGTCGTCGTGGCGAGCGACGGCGTCTCCTCGCGCCTGGCCACCTCCGTGGGCCGACCGAAGCGCGAGGACCGAGTCATGGGCGTCGCCGTCCGTGCGTACTACACGACGCCCCGGCGCGACGACTACCTCGAGAGCCACCTCGAGCTGTGGAGCCGGGACGACGCCGGCAACCGCATCCTCATGCCGGGCTACGGCTGGCTGTTCCCGCTCGAGGACGGGCGCACCAACGTCGGCCTCGGCACGCTCGACACGACCTCGGCGTTCCAGAAGACGGACTACAAGGACGTCATGCGCCGCTGGGTCGAGGACATCGACGCCGAGTGGCACCTCGAGCACGACGAGGCGGCCGGGCCCGTCCGGGGTGCCGCGCTGCCCATGGGCTTCAACCGCACGCCGCTCTACGCCGACGGCCTGCTCCTCGTCGGCGACTCGGGCGGCATGGTCAACCCGTTCAACGGCGAGGGCATCGACTACGCCCTCGAGGCTGCTCGGCTGGGCGCCGAGCTCGTCGCCCAGGCCATGGCGCGCCCGAGCGACGCCGGCCGCGAGAGGGTGCTCACGGCATACCCGAAGGTGATGAAGGACGAGCTCGGTGGATACTTCACCCTGGGCCGGTGGTTCGCGCACGCCATCGGCAACCCCGAGGTGATGCGCCTGGCCACGAGGTACGGCCTGCCCCGCACGAAGCTCATGCCGTTCCTGCTGAAGATCATGGCCAACCTTGCCGACCCGGCGGGCAAGGGCGCGAGCGACCGCATCATCCACGGCCTGTCACGACTGGCGCCGGACGCATGACCGCCACGCCGCCCGAGCCGTTTGTGACGCCGAGCACAATCGGTGGCCACGCCCCTAGGATGGGCGTGCCGCTCACCTGCAGTCTCGACACGCACGACCCGCACGATCGAAAGGCACGTGACCGAGGATGAACTCGTACGTCCCGATCCTCTTCATGCTGGGACTCGGCTTCGCGTTCGCCGCGCTGTCGGTCTTCACCTCGCTCGTCGTCGGCCCGAAGCGCTACAACCGCGCCAAGCTCGAGGCCTACGAGTGCGGCATCCAGCCGACACCGCACGCGGCCGGCGGCGGGCGGGTGCCGATCAAGTACTACCTCACGGCGATGCTCTTCATCATCTTCGACATCGAGTCGGTGTTCCTCTATCCCTTCGCGGTGGCGTTCAACAAGCTGGGGCTCTTCGCCCTCGTCGAGATGGTGCTGTTCATCCTCACGGTCTTCATCGCGTACGCCTACGTCTGGCGGCGCGGCGGTCTCGAGTGGGACTGACGACACACCGCGTGCCCGGCCTGCGCAGCACGGACGGCACGAGCGCAGCGGCGAGCAACTAGTAAGGAGTTGGCAATGGGTCTGGAAGAGAAGCTCCCGTCGGGGTTCCTGCTCTCGACGGTGGAGAACCTCGCGGGCTACATGCGCAAGGCCTCGATCTGGCCGGCCACGTTCGGTCTGGCGTGCTGCGCGATCGAGATGATGGCCGTCGGCACGCCCGACTACGACATCGCCCGCTTCGGCATGGAGCGCTTCTCGGCGACGCCACGCCAGGCCGACCTGATGATCGTGGCCGGCCGCGTGAGCCAGAAGATGGCGCCCGTCGTGCGGCAGGTCTACGACCAGATGCCCAACCCGAAGTGGGTCATCGCGATGGGCGTCTGCGCCAGCTCCGGCGGCATGTTCAACAACTACGCGATCGTGCAGGGGGTGGACCACATCATCCCGGTCGACATCTACCTGCCCGGCTGTCCGCCGCGACCGCAGATGCTGCTCAACGCCATCATCGAGCTGCACCACCAGATCGAGTCCTCGCCCCTCGGCGTCAACCGCGAGAGGGCGGCCCGCGCGGCCGAGGAGGCGGCGCTGTCGGCGACTCCCACGCACCAGATGAAGGGCCTGCTCGCATGATGACGCCGTGTGAGGAAACGAGGAACGAGGCCCGGAGCGCGGCAGGAGTCATGCGGGGAGGACCAGCATGAGCGACGCAGACGCCAAGGCAGACGTGAACGCGGACGCCGCCGCAGAGACGACGCACGACCAGGAGTCCGGCCTGACGCCGCACGAGCTCGAGGCGAAGCGCGAGAGCGGTCCTGCCGGGCCCGAGGTGATCGGCGTGCGCCATGGCATGTTCGGGGCCGCTCAGGGCAGCGACACGACCGGCTACTCCGGCCTGCGCCGCGAGATCGTCATCGCCGGTGCGGCCGAGCGCCCCTACGGCAGCTACTTCGACGAGGTGGCCGACAACCTCGAGCGCGGCCTCGTCGGTGGCACCGCCTCCTACGCGGAAGCCGTCGACCGTGTCGTCGTCGACCGTGGCCAGCTGACGCTCCACGTCCGGCGCGAGCACCTCGTCGCCGTGGCCCAGGTCCTGCGCGACGACCCTGCCCTGCGCTTCGACCTGTGCCTGGGCGTCTCCGGCGTGCACTACCCGGAGCGCGCGGGCGAGGAGCTGCACGCCGTCTACCACCTGCTCTCGATCACGCACGGTGGTCGCCGGGTCCGACTCGAGGTCTCCTGCCCCGACGACGACCGGCACATCCCCTCGATCGTCGCGGTCTACCCGGCCAACGACTGGCACGAGCGCGAGACGTGGGACATGTTCGGGATCGAGTTCGACGGCCACCCGGCCCTGACCCGCATCCTCATGCCCGACGACTGGCCGGGCCACCCCCAGCGCAAGGACTACCCCCTCGGCGGGATCCCGGTGGAGTACAAGGGCGCCACCATCCCCCCGCCGGACCAGCGGAGGTCGTACACCTGATGAGCACCCACACCGAGTTCACGCACACCGAGTTCACCCAGACCGAGGTCCCCGAGGCCGGGCGACAACGACGTCTTCGCGACGTCCGTCGCCGACGAGGAGACGAGCCGCGGCGCGCACGTCTTCAACGCCGCCGGCGGCGACTGGAACGACCTCGTCGACGAGGCGACCTCCCTCGGCGAGGAGCGCATCGTCGTCAACATGGGGCCGCAGCACCCGTCGACGCACGGCGTGCTCCGCCTCATCCTCGAGATCGACGGCGAGACGGTGACCGAGGCCCGCGCCGGCATCGGCTACCTGCACACCGGCATCGAGAAGAACATGGAGTACCGCACCTGGGTGCAGGGCGTGACGTTCTGCACGCGCATGGACTACCTCATGCCGATGTTCCAGGAGGCCGCCTACTGCCTCGCGATCGAGAGGCTTCTCGGCGTCACCGACCAGATCCCCGAGCGCGCCAGCGTCATCCGCGTGCTGATGATGGAGATGACGCGCATCAGCAGCCACCTCATCTGCCTGGGCACCGGTGGCATGGAGATGGGCGCGACGACCGTCATGACGGTCAGCTTCCGGGAGCGCGAGCGGCTGCTGCGGGTGATCGAGATGATCACGGGCCTGCGGATGAACAACGCCTACATCCGCCCCGGTGGCGTGGCCCAGGACCTCCCTCCGGGCTCGATCGACGCCCTGCGCGAGATGGTCCCCGAGCTGCGGCGCGGGCTCGGCGAGCTCGAGGCGCTGCTCAACGAGAACCCCATCCTCAAGGGCCGCACCGTCGACGTCGGCGTCCTGAGCCTCGCCGGCTGCATGGCGCTCGGCATCACCGGCCCGGTGCTGCGCTCGACCGGGCTGCCGCACGACCTGCGCAAGCTGGACCCCTACTGCGGCTACGAGACCTACGACTTCGACGTCATCACCCGCACGAGCCAGGACGCCTACGGCCGCCTGCGCATCCGCATCGACGAGATGTACGAGTCGCTGAAGATCATCGAGCAGTGCACCGACCGGCTCCAGGAGCACCGAGGGCGGCAACAACTCGGTCATGATCGAGGACAAGAAGATCGCCTGGCCCGCACAGCTGGCCCTCGGCGGCGACGGCCTCGGCAACAGCCTCGACCACATCCGCGAGATCATGGGCAGCTCGATGGAGTCGCTCATCCACCACTTCAAGCTCGTGACCGAGGGCTTCCGGGTGCCGGCCGGACAGGTCTACCAGGCCGTCGAGTCCGCCAAGGGCGAGCTCGGCTGCCACCTCGTCTCCGACGGTGGCACCCGGCCCTACCGGGCGCACTTCCGCGACCCGAGCTTCAACAACCTGCAGGCCGTGGCCGCGATGTGCGAGGGCGGCCAGATCGCCGACGTCATCGTCGCCGTGGCATCGATCGACCCCGTCATGGGAGGTGTCGACCGCTGATGTCGGGCAACCACACGGCTGACGCATCCGGTCACCTCACGGTGAGCGCCGAGTCCAAGGTGCCGTATGCCGCGGACGTCCTCGAGCAACTGCACGTCGACGCCGCCGCGGTCATCGCCCGCTACCCGCAGAAGCGATCGGCGCTGTTGCCGCTGCTGCACCTCGTGCAGTCCGTGGACGGCTACGTCGCCGGTCGCGGGATCAGCTTCTGCGCCGAGGTCCTCGACCTCACGGAGGCCGAGGTCAGCGGCGTCGCGACCTTCTACACGCAGTACAAGCGCCACCCCAACGGGGAGTACACCGTCGGGGTCTGCACCAACACGCTGTGCGCGATCATGGGCGGCGACCTCATCTTCGAGCGCGTCTCCGAGCACCTCGGCCTCGGCCACGACGAGACGACCGAGGACGGCAAGATCACCCTCGAGCGCGTGGAGTGCAACGCCGCCTGCGACTACGCGCCGGTGGTCATGGCCAACTGGGAGTTCTTCGACAACCAGACGCCCGAGAGCACCATCGCCCTCGTCGAGGACCTGCGGGCCGGCAAGGACGTCGCGCCCACGCGCGGCGCCGACAAGGTCTGCACCTTCAAGGAGGTGTCGCGGGTGCTCGCGGGCTTCGAGGACGGCCGCGCCGACGAGGGCGTGGGCGCAGGCCCGGCCTCCCTCCTCGGGCTGAAGATCGCCAACGAGCGCGGCTGGACGGCCCCCGGCGCCAACGGCTCGACGAGCTCGTCCAGCACGCCCGACGGGAAGGACGCTTCCAAGTGACCGACACGCTGACCCCGATCCTCACGAAGTTCTGGGACGACCCGCAGTCCTGGACCCTCGCCACCTACGAGCGCCACGACGGCTACAAGGCCCTCACGAAGGCCCTCGACATGGAGCCCCAGGCGATCATCGACGCCGTCAAGGACTCCAGCATCCGCGGCCGCGGTGGCGCCGGCTTCCCGACCGGCATGAAGTGGTCGTTCATGAGCCCGCCCGACGGCGGCCCGCGCTACCTCGTCGTCAACGCCGACGAGTCCGAGCCGGGCACGTGCAAGGACATTCCCCTCATGATGGCGAACCCGCACTCGCTCATCGAGGGCGTGGCCATCTCCTCGTACGCCATCGGTTGCGAGCACGCCTTCATCTACCTGCGGGGCGAGGTCGTCCACGTCTATCGCCGTCTCCTGCGCGCCGTCGAGGAGGCCCGCGCCGCGGGCTACCTCGGCCACGACGTGGGCGGCAAGGGCGTCACCGTCGACATCACCGTGCACGCCGGCGCCGGCGCCTACATCTGTGGCGAGGAGACCGCGCTGCTCGACTCGCTCGAGGGCCGCCGTGGCCAGCCGCGTCTCAAGCCGCCGTTCCCCGGCGCCGCCGGGCTCTACGCCCGGCCGACCTCCGTCAACAACGTCGAGTCGATCGCCTCGGTGCCCGGGATCATCCTCGAGGGTTCCGACTGGTTCAAGGGCATGGGCACCGAGAAGTCCACCGGCTTCGGCATCTTCAGCCTCTCCGGCCACGTCACCAACCCCGGCCAGTTCGAGGCGCCGCTGGGCATCACCATGCGCGAGCTCGTCGACCTCGCCGGTGGCATGCGAGGGGGTCAGCAAGCTGAAGTTCTGGACGCCCGGCGGCAGCTCGACGCCGATCTTCACCGAGGAGCACCTCGACGTGCCGCTCGACTTCGACTCGGTCGCCGCGGCCGGCTCGATGCTCGGCACCCGCGCCCTCCAGGTCTTCGACGAGACCGTCTCCGTCGTGCGTGCCGTGGCGCGCTGGACCGACTTCTACGCCCACGAGTCGTGCGGCAAGTGCACCCCGTGCCGCGAAGGCACGTGGTGGCTGCGCCAGATCATGAACCGCATCGAGGCCGGCGAGGGCACCCAGGACGACATCGACAAGCTCGTCGACATCTGCGACAACATCCTCGGGCGCAGCTTCTGCGCGCTCGGCGACGCCGCGACCAGTCCGATCACCTCGGCCGTCCAGTACTTCCGCGAGGAGTTCGAGGCCGGTATGCACACACCCGCCCACGTGCTCTTCCCGCCGGAGAGGTCGGTGCTCTTCGACCTTCCGACGACGTCCACCACCACCAAGGAGTCCAGCGGGATGGTGACCGCATGACCGTGACGACCTCCCCGACCTCGGGCGGCAACGCCGTCGACAAGGGTGGCAACGCCCAGGTCCCGGCGGCACCCGACCACGTCGGACTGACGATCGACGGCCTGCCGGTCAGCGTGCCCAAGGGAACCCTCGTCATCCGGGCCGCCGAGACCGTCGGGATCGAGATCCCCCGCTTCTGCGACCACCCGCTGCTCGACCCCGTCGGCGCCTGCCGCCAGTGCCTCGTCGACGTCGCGATGCCCGACCGCGACGGGAACGTGCGCCCGATGCCCAAGCCGCAGGCGTCCTGCACGATGACGGTCTCCGAGGGCATGGTCGTCAGCACGCAGCACACCTCGAAGGTCGCCGACAAGGCTCAGCAGGGGGTCATGGAGCTGCTGCTCATCAACCACCCGCTCGACTGCCCCGTCTGCGACAAGGGCGGCGAATGCCCGCTGCAGAACCAGGCGATGAGCTCCGGACGGGCGGTGTCGCGCTTCGAGGACGTCAAGCGCACCTACCCCAAGCCGGTCAACATCAGCAGCCAGGTGCTGCTCGACCGTGAGCGGTGCGTGCTCTGCGCCCGCTGCACCCGCTTCTCCGACCAGATCGCCGGTGACCCGTTCATCGCCCTCGTCGAGCGGGGGGCCCTGCAGCAGGTGGGCATCTACGAGGAGCAGCCCTTCGAGAGCTACTTCTCCGGCAACACCGTGCAGATCTGCCCGGTCGGCGCCCTGACCGGGGCCGCCTACCGCTTCCGCAGCCGTCCGTTCGACCTCGTGTCGACCTCGTCGGTCTGTGAGCACTGCGCGAGCGGCTGCGCGCTGCGCACCGACCACCGTCGCGGCGTCGTACTGCGTCGCATGGCCGTCGAGGACCACGCCGTCAACGAGGAGTGGAACTGCGACAAGGGTCGCTGGGCCTTCACCTACGCGACCCTCCCCGACCGCGTCCAGCTGCCGATGGTCCGCGACGCGAGCGGTGAGCTCAGGGTGGTCGGCTGGCCCGAGGCGCTCGCCGCCGCGGCCGCCGGCCTGTCCGGCAAGCGCGCCGGCGTGCTCGTCGGAGGCCGCGTGTCCGCCGAGGACGCGTACGCGTACGGCAAGTTCGCGCGCCTCGCGCTGCGCACCAACGACATCGACTTCCGCGCCCGCCCGCACTCGGGTGAGGAGGTCGCCTTCCTCGGCGAGCACGTCGTCGCCACCGGGCCCGACGGCGGGGCCGTCTCCTACGCCGACCTCGAGGCTGCCAAGACGGTGGTGCTCGTCGGTTTCGAGCCCGAGGACGAGAGCCCGATCGTCTTCCTGCGCCTGCGCAAGGCGTTCCGCCGCACCAAGACCAGGGTGTATGCCGTGTCGTCGCACGTGACGCGTGGCCTGACCAAGGTGGGGGGCACGCTGGTGCCGGCAGCCCCCGGCCAGGAGGCCGCCGTGCTCGGCGACCTCGGCTCCAGCGAGCCGGGTCGCGCCCTGCTCGAAGCCCTTGCCGACGGCGGCATCGTGCTCGTCGGCGAGCGGCTCGCCGGCTCGCCCGGCGCGCTGGCTGCCGTCGCCCGTCTCGCCGCCGACCACGGTGCCCGCCTCGCGTGGGTGCCGCGTCGGGCCGGGGAGCGCGGCGCCCTCGAGTCCGGTGCCCTCGGTGCGCTCCTGCCCGGCGGCCGCCCGCTCACCGACGCGGCCGCGCGCGGTGAGGTGGCCGCGGTCTGGGAGGTCGCCTCCCTGCCCGACGCGACGCCGCGAGACACCGCCGGCATCGTGGCCGCGGCGGCGGCCGGCGACCTCGACGCGCTCGTCGTCGGTGGCGTCGACCCCGCCGACCTGCCCGCCGAGCTCGCCGCCCACACGGCAGCCGCGCTCGAGCGCGCCTTCGTCGTCTCCCTCGAGCTGCGCGAGTCCGCGGTCACGGCCGTAGCCGATGTCGTGCTTCCCGTCGCGGCCCAGGCCGAGAAGGGCGGCTCGTACGTCAACTGGGAGGGTCGCGTCCGTGAGTTCGACCAGGCCTTCACGACCAACTCGATCAGCGACCACCGCGTCCTCGACATGCTCGCGAGCGAGATGGGCGTCTTCCTCGAGACCCGCACGCAACGTGAGATCAAGGACCAGTTCGAGGCCCTCGGTCCGTGGGGCGGTGCCCGTGCAACGAACGTCCCCGTCGGGCACCGCGCTGCCGCAGCCCCCGCCGGTGAGGGCCCGTTCACGCTTGCGACGTGGCCCACGCTGTTGGATGCCGGCCGCATGCAGGACGGCGAGCCGTTCCTGGCCGGCACCGCGCCGCGCGCCGTCGCCCGACTCTCGGCCACCTCGGCCGCGGCGCTCGACCTCGTCGACGGCGACGCCGTGACGGTCACGGGCCCGGCCGGCTCGGTGACCGTGCCGGCGCTCGTCACCGACGGCATGCTCGACGGGGTCGTCTGGCTCCCGACCAACTCCAGGGACTGTTCCGTGCGCGCGGGTCTCGGCACCGATGCCGGCGGCCGCGTCGCCGTCACGAAGGGTGGTGCCGCATGAGTCTCTCCCTCACGGCATACGGCATGACGGGAGCTCTGCCCGCGTTGGCCCCTGCGGAGAACCCGACGGCCGACTTCAGCGACACCCCGCTGTGGCTCGCGCTCGTCAAGGCCGTCGGCGTCTTCGTCTACCTGCTGCTCTCGACCCTGCTCGTCATCTGGTTCGAGCGCCGCGTCATCGGCCGCATGCAGCAGCGCCCCGGTCCCAACCGCAACGGGCCCTTCGGCCTGCTGCAGACCCTCGCCGACGGCATCAAGTCGATGCTCAAGGAGGACATCACCCCGGCGGCCGCCGAGAAGCTCGTCTACACCCTCGCGCCGATCATCACCGCGACGATGGCCTTCGTCGCCTTCGCGATCATCCCGCTCGGTGGTTCGGTCTCGATGTTCGGTCACCAGACGCCGCTGCAGGTCACCGACGTCCCGGTCGCCGTGCTCCTCGTGCTGGCGGTGGCCTCGGTCGGGGTCTACGGGATCATCCTCGCCGGCTGGAGCTCCGGCTCCACCTACCCGCTGCTCGGTGGCCTGCGCTCGACCGCGCAGGTGATCTCCTACGAGATCGCCATGGGCCTCTCGCTGGTGGCGATCTTCCTCTACAGCGGTTCGATGTCGACCTCGGCCATCGTGACGGCGCAGAGCTCGCTCTGGTACATCCTGCCGGCGTTCTTCTCCTTCGCCGTCTACGTCGTGACCATGGTCGGTGAGACGAACCGACTCCCGTTCGACCTCGCCGAGGGCGAGGGCGAGCTCACCGGCGGCTTCCACACGGAGTACTCGGCGATGCGTTTCGCGATGTTCTACCTCGGCGAGTACGTCAACATGTTCACCGTGTCCGCGCTGGCCACGACGCTCTTCCTCGGTGGCTGGCAGGCGCCGCCCCTCGTCTCGGCCATCAACGACAACATGTTCGGCGGCGGCTGGTGGGGCCTGCTCTGGTTCACGGTCAAGCTGTGGATGTTCATGTTCCTCTTCGTCTGGCTGCGCGGCTCGCTCCCACGCGTGCGCTACGACCAGTTCATGCGCTTCGGGTGGAAGTTCCTCATCCCGATCACGCTCGCCTGGGTCGTGGCCGTCGCCTTCATCCGCGGCGCGCAGCTCGGCTTCCTCGGTGACGGCAAGCTGACGTTCGCCGGGCGTGAGCTGTCCGTGGCGACCGTCGTCATCGTCAGCATCGTCGCCGTCATCGCGCTCGCAGCCGCCTGGATCTGGGACGACCGGCGGGCCCAGCGCGCCGCAGCCGAGGACGAGGCACCGCCGGAGGAGATCGACCCGTTCGAGGACGGCTACCCCGTTCCGCCGCTGCCCGGCCAGCGCCTCGTCGAGCCCAAGGCCCACGTGACGTCCGAGCCGGTCCTCTCGACCGCCTCGAGCAGCCGCGGTGGCTCGACCATCGTCAAGGAGGAGACCCATGGCTGACGACACCAGCGCCGAGCGCAACGAGGAGCGCGACGGCGGCTTCTTCTCGGACCTCTTCGCCCCCGTGGCCGGCTTCGGGGTGTCGTTCTCGACGATGTTCCGCAAGGTCGCGACCGAGGAGTACCCCGAGAAGCCACGGCCCACCGCCCCGCGCTTCCACGGTCGCCACCAGCTGAACCGCCACCCCGACGGTCTCGAGAAGTGCGTGGGCTGCGAGCTGTGCGCGTGGGCCTGCCCGGCTGACGCCATCCTCGTCGAGGGTGCCGACAACGACGACAGCCCCGGGGGCACCGGCCGCTACAGCCCCGGTGAGCGCTACGGGCGCGTCTACCAGATCAACTACCTGCGCTGCATCTTCTGCGGCCTGTGCATCGAGGCGTGCCCGACCCGTGCCCTGACGATGACGAACTTCTACGAGCTCGCCGACAACGACCGGGGCAAGCTCATCTTCACCAAGGACCAGCTGCTCGCGCCGTTGCAGTCCGGCATGCTCCCGCCGCCCTTCCCGATGGCCGAGGGTCTCGAGGAGCGCGACTACTACCAGGGCAAGGTGCGTGAGGCCACCGACGGGCAGCGCGCATACGTCAAGGCCCACGACGCCGGCGGCGACGACGGCGCGGGGGGCGACGACGGCGCGAACGACTACATCGTCGGCCCCGGCAACCTCGGCGCCGCCGTCCCCGGTGACCACGACATCGTCCACGCGGCCGACCCGACCGCGGCGCACACCCGGGAAGGAGCCAACCCGTGACCTCCAGCGCCGAAGCCGCCGGCTTCTGGGTCCTGGCCCCGATCGCGGTCATCGCCTCCCTCGGCCTGCTCTTCGCGCGCAAGGCAGTGCACGCGGCGATGGGGGTGGCCCTCGTCATGGTCATCCTCGGCATCTTCTACATCATGCAGAACGCCGACTTCCTCGGCGTCGTGCAGGTGTTCGTCTACACCGGCGCGGTGATGATGCTCTTCCTCTTCGTGCTCATGCTCGTCGGTGTCGACTCCTCCGACTCCATCATCGAGACGATCAAGGGCCAGCGCTGGGCCTCGTTCCTGCTCGTCATCGGCCTCGCCGGGGTGCTCTTCTTCGCCCTCGGCACGGTCGTCGTCGACGAGGCGACCGTGCAGGCCGGCATGGACAAGGTCGTGGCCACGGGCCAGGACCCGGGCAACATCACCGGCGTCGCCGAACTGATCTTCGGCCAGTACGTCTGGATCTTCGAGGTCACCTCCGCCCTGCTCATCACCGCGGCGCTCGGCGCCATGGTGCTGGCCCACCGCGAGCGCCTGACCCCGAGGATCACGCAGGCCGAGTGGGCGGCCAAGCGCATCCGCGACAACCGGGACGTCGCGGGCCTGCCCGCCCCCGGTGTCTACGCGCGCCACAACGCCGTCGACACTCCGGCCCTGCTGCCCGACGGCACGCCGAGCACCAAGTCCGTCTCGCGCGTGCTCGTCGCGCGTGACCAGGTCGCCACGACCGAGGGACTGCGTGACGTCGAGCGGCACCTGGACCGCGAGATCGAGGAGGGGAGGGCCACGTGAGCCCGATCTACTACGTCTACCTGTCCGTGGTGCTCTTCTCCATCGGCACGGCCACGGTGCTGATCCGGCGCAACGCGATCATCGTCTTCATGGGCGTCGAGCTCATGCTCAACTCGACGAACCTCGCCCTCGTCACCTTCTCTCGGATGCACGGCGCCCTCGACGGGCAGGTCATGGCCCTGTTCGTCATGGTCGTCGCCGCCGCCGAGGTCGTGGTGGGCCTCGCCATCATCATGGCGATCTTCCGTGCCCGCCGGTCGGCCTCGGTCGACGACGCCAACCTGCTGAAGCTGTAAGGAGCGCCGGCCAGAATGGGAACTCTCGTCCACACGCTCGCGAGCTCACCGACCTCGCTGAGCTCGCTGAGCACGTATGCCGGCGGGCTCGCCACGCACGAAGGTGAGGCCCACGCGGCGACGGGCATCACGGCATACGCCTGGCTGCTCGTGGCGCTGCCACTGCTCGGCGCCGTGGTGCTGCTGCTGGGCGGCCGCCGCACCAACAAGTTCGGCCCGCTGCTCGCGACCGCTCTGTCGTGGGCCGCCTTCGTCGTCGGCGCGCTCGTCTTCTTCGCCATGCTGGGTCGCGGCGCCGAGGACCGGGCGCAGGAGGTCAACCTCTTCGACTGGGTGAGCGCCGGCTCGTTCCAGGTGAGTGCAGGCCTGCTCGTCGACCAGCTGTCCATGGTCTTCGTGCTGCTCGTCACCTTCGTCGGCTCGCTGATCCACGTCTACTCGCTGGGCTACATGGACCACGAGAACGAGCACGGCCACGTGCACTCCGACCCCGACAAGCGGCGCTTCTTCGCCTACCTCAACCTCTTCGTCGCGGCGATGCTGCTGCTCGTGCTGGCCAACAGCTACCTGCTGCTCTACGTCGGCTGGGAGGGCGTTGGCCTGGCGTCGTACCTGCTCATCGGCTTCTGGAACTGGAACCCGGCCTACGCGACGGCGGCCAACAAGGCGTTCGTGGCCAACCGCGTCGGCGACTTCGGCCTGTCCATCGCGATCATCCTGATGTTCTTCCACTTCGGCGCGGTGGACTTCACGACCGTGCTCGGCGAGGCGGGCGGCAACGCCAACCAGGGCTTCATGACGGCCATCGGCCTCATGCTCCTGCTGGGCGCGTGCGGCAAGTCCGCGCAGTTCCCCCTGCAGAGCTGGCTGGGTGACGCCATGGCCGGCCCGACACCGGTCTCGGCGCTCATCCACGCGGCGACGATGGTCACGGCCGGCGTCTACCTCGTCGTGCGCTCGGCACCGATCTTCAACGCCACCCCGACCGCCCAGCTCGTCGTCGCCATCGTCGGCGCGGATCACCCTCCTCTTCGGGGCGATCGTCGGTTGCGCCAAGGACGACATCAAGAAGGCCCTGGCGGCCTCGACGATGAGCCAGATCGGCTACATGATGCTCGCGGCCGGGCTGGGGCCGGTCGGCTACGCCTTCGCGATCTTCCACCTGCTGACGCACGGCTTCTTCAAGGCCGGGCTGTTCCTCGGCGCCGGCTCGGTCATGCACGGCATGAACGACCAGGTCGACATGCGCCGCTTCGGCCGGCTGTCGGGCGCCATGAAGATCACGTGGGTGACCTTCGGTCTCGGCTGGCTCGCGATCCTCGGTGTGCCGCCGTTCTCGGGCTACTGGTCCAAGGACAAGATCATCGAGGCGGCCTTCATCGGTGAGGGCTGGCGGCCCTGGGTGTTCGGCATGACCGCCCTGCTGGGCGCCGGCATCACGGCCTTCTACATGTCGCGCCTGTTCTTCATGACCTTCCACGGCAAGAAGCGCTGGACCGACGACGTCCACCCGCACGAGTCAGGTCTGCTGATGACCGTGCCGATGATGGTCCTCGCCGTGGGTTCGGCCTTCCTCGGTCTGGCGCTCGGGGCGACCGGCGCGATCACGAACTGGCTGGAGCCGGTCACCGGGGGCGAGCCGGAGGGAGCGCACCCCGTGATCCCCGCGGGGGTGCTCATCGTCCTGACGCTCCTCCTCGTGGCCGCCGGGGCCGCGTTGGCCTGGCTGCGGTACTGGCGCGACGACGTGCCGGTCAGGGCGCCGGCGGGGTCGCTCGCCACGCAGGCCGCGCGCCGCGACCTCTACCAGGACCAGGTCAACGAGGCCCTCCTCATGCGGCCCGGCATCCACCTGACCCGGTCGCTCGTCTTCCTCGACAGCAAGGGGGTCGACGGCGCGGCCGGCGGCCTCGCAGCGCTGGTCGGCGGCACGTCGTCGCGGCTGCGCAAGCTGCAGAACGGTTTTGCCCGCTCCTATGCCCTGACGATGCTCGCTGGCGTCGTCGCCATCCTCGGCGCTCTTTGGGTGATGTCCTGATGACGACCATGTCCACCGGCCTCCCGTGGCTGACGATCCTCGGCCTCATCCCGCTCGTCGGGGCGTTGCTCGTCGCCTTTCTGCCCGGCAGCGCCGAGACGGCCAAGCGGATGGCGCTGGGCTTCTCGCTGCGTGACGCTCGTCGTCGGCATCGTGGCGGCGACCCAGTTCGACCGTGACTCGAGCGCGCAGTTCCAGCTCGGCGAGCAGCACGCCTGGATCCCGCAGTTCGGGGTCAGCTACGCACTCGGAGTCGACGGCATCGCCCTCGTGCTCATCCTCATGGCGCTCGTCCTCACGCCGATCTGCCTGCTGGCAGCCTGGCGCGACGAGCCCGAGGAGGCCGGACCGCGCGGGGGACAGCGCGCCAAGACCTACTTCGCGCTGCTGCTCGTGCTCGAGACCTTCATGGTCGGGGTGTTCGCGGCCACCGACGTCTTCCTCTTCTACGTCTTCTTCGAGGCGATGCTCATCCCGGTCTACTTCCTCATCGGCCGCTTCGGCGGTGCCGCGCAGGCAGTACGCCGCGATGAAGTTCCTGCTCTTCTCGCTCGCCGGTGGGCTCGTCATGCTGGTGGCCGTCATCGGCGCTCTACCTGCAGGGCCCCGGCGGCACGGACGGCTTCCTCATCGAGCGTCTCACCGGGCTGTCGATCGACCCGATCACCGAGCGCCTGCTCTTCATCGGCTTCTTCCTCGCCTTCGCCGTCAAGGCGCCCATGGTGCCGTTCCACACCTGGCTGCCCGATGCCGCCACCGAGTCGACCCCCGCGACCGCGACCCTGCTCGTCGGCGTGCTCGACAAGGTCGGCACGTACGGGATGATCCGCTTCTGCCTGCAGCTCTTCCCGGAGGCCAGCCAGTGGGCCACACCCGTCGTCGTCGCGCTGGCCGTCATCTCGATCATCTACGGCGCCCTGCTCGCCATCGCGCAGACCGACATGATGCGGCTGATCTCCTACACGTCGGTCAGCCACTTCGGCTTCATCGTGCTGGGCATCTTCGTCTTCACCACCGTCGGTCAGGCCGGCTCGACGCTCTACATGGTCAACCACGGCTTCTCCACGGCGGCCCTCTTCCTCGTCGCGGCGATGCTCGTGCACCGACGCGGGAGCAAGCGGATCGGCGACTACGGTGGCTGGCAGCGCGTCACGCCCGCCCTCGCAGGTGTCTTCCTCATCGCGGGCCTGGCCGGGCTCTCGCTGCCGGGCCTGTCGACCTTCGTCTCGGAGTTCCTCGTGCTCGCCGGGTCGTTCGCGACGCAGCCGGTGGCTGCTGTCATCGCGACGACCGGCATCATCCTGGCCTCGCTCTACATCCTGCTGATGTTCAAGCGGGTCATGACCGGTCCCAAGCCCGAGGAGCTCGTCGCCCACGGCGTCACGGTGGACGACGCGTGGCGCAGGTCGTCCGGTGGCACGACCGTGCGTGACCTGACGTCACGCGAGAAGCTCGTCTCGGCGCCGCTCATCGCGGCGCTCATCCTGCTCGGCGTCCTGCCGAACCTGGCGCTGAACGTCATCAACCCGGCGGTCGACAGGACGTTGTCCTACGTGCAGGAGTCCAACCCGCAGCTCAACCCGTCCGGCACCCTGGCCGAGAGGAGCCCGAAGTGACCGCCGCCGCTCCGCTCGCGCTGCCCGCTGCGTTCCAGGCGTCCGAGGTCAACTACGTCGCCGTGGCGCCGCTCCTCATCGTCTTCGCCACGGCCCTCGTCGGCGTGCTCGTCGAGGCCTTCGCCCCGCGACACCGTCGTCACACGATCCAGGTCGTCCTCGCCGTCGTCGGTCTGGCGGCCGCCGCCGTGTCCATCATCTTCGCGAGCAACAACCAGGGCGTCACGATGGGCGTCACGGACGATGCGACCAACCGGTCGCTCTTCGCCCTCGCCATCGACGGGCCGGCCCTGTTCATGCAGGGCGCGATCGTGCTCATGGGCATCCTCGGTGTGCTCACCATGGCCGAGCGCTTCGGCGGCGTCGGGCCCGACGCGTTCACCCCGAGCGGCGCCTCGACGCCGGGCTCGGCCGTCGAGACGGCGGCCGCTCGAGCGGGCGCGCTGACCTCCGAGGTCTTCCCCCTCACGGTCTTCGCGATCTTCGGGATGATGCTCTTCCCGACGACGAACGACCTCATCGGCATGTTCGTGGCCCTCGAGGTGCTCTCGCTGCCGCTCTACATCCTCACCGGCCTCGCCCGCCGTCGCCGCCTGCTCTCGCAGGAGGCGTCCCTGAAGTACTTCCTCCTCGGTGCCTTCAGCTCGGCCTTCTTCCTCTTCGGCACCGCGCTGCTCTACGGCTACGCCGGATCGGTCTACTTCGGCGAGCTCTCCAAGGCCATCACCACGGCGCCACTCGCGATGAACGGACTGCTCCTGCCCGGAGCCTTCCTCGTCTTCGTCGGGCTGCTCTTCAAGGTCGGCGCCGTGCCGTTCCACGCGTGGACGCCCGACGTCTACCAGGGCGCCCCGACGCCGGTCACCGGCTTCATGGCCGCGTGCACCAAGGCCGCGGCCTTCGGCGCGATCCTGCGCCTGGCCTACGTCGGTCTCGACACCGGCCGCTGGGAGTGGACCAACGCCCTCGTCATCGTCGCGCTGCTGACCATGGTCATCGGCTCGGTGCTCTCCGTGACGCAGACCGACATGAAGCGTCTGCTCGCCTACTCCTCGATCGCCCACGCGGGCTTCATCCTCGTCGGCGTGCTCGCCTTCGACCGCACGGGCGTCGGCGCGGTGCTCTTCTACGTCGTGGCCTACGGCTTCTCGACGATCGCCGCCTTCGCGATCATCACGCTGGTGCGCCAGAACGGCGCCGAGGCGACGCACCTGTCGCAGTGGGCCGGGCTCGGCAAGCGTCATCCCGTCGTGTCGTCGGCCTTCGCGTTCCTCATGCTCGCCTTCGCCGGTATCCCGCTGACGTCGGGCTTCGTCGGGAAGTTCGCCGTGTTCTCGGCGGCCGTCGGGTCGGGTGCGACGGGCACGGTGCTCGCCGTCGTCGGTGTGCTGTGCAGCGCCATCACGGTCTTCGTCTACGCCCGCGTCATCGTGCTCATGTTCTTCAGCGAGCCGCCGCTGGAGCCCGTGGAGGTCGTCACCCCGTCGGCCCCGACGACGTTCGCGATCGCCATCGGCACCCTCACCACGCTCGCCCTCGGCATCGTGCCCTCGTCCCTGCTCGACCTCGCCGACCGTGCCTCGACGTTCGTCCGGTGACGGCGGCGAGCAGGCGGCTGCAGCCAGGGGTTCGATGACGACGCACGCCACACCGCCGGTCCTGTCGGTCCCGGGCGCCACGCCAGAGCTCGCGGCTCGGCTGGGCGACGGCCTCGCCCGGGTCGACGACCTGCTGCGGGAGGTCGTCGACCATGACGACCCGTTCATCGCCAAGGCGTCGGGGCACCTGCTGGCGGCCGGGGGCAAACGGTTCCGGCCGTTGCTCACGCTGCTCTCGGCCGAGCTCGCCGGGGGGATCAACGACGACGTCGTGCGGGCCGCCGCCGGGGTCGAGCTGACCCATCTCGCCTCGCTCTACCACGACGACGTCATGGACGAGGCGACCCGGCGTCGTGGGGTGCCCGCCGCCAACGTCGTCTACGACAACTCGACCGCGATCCTCGTCGGCGACCTGCTCTTCGGCAAGGCGTCCGAGCTCGTGGCCGCCCTCGGGGCCGAAGCGGTGCTCATCCAGGCGCAGACCTTCGTGCGGCTCTGCGCCGGCCAGATCCGTGACGACCGGCCGCCGAACGACGAGTGTCGACGCGGTCGACTACTACCTCGACGTGCTGTCCGACAAGACCGGCGTGCTCATCGCGACGTCCGCGCGCTACGGCGTGATGTTCTCCGGCGGCGACGAGCCGACCGCCTTGATCATGCGTGACTACGGCGAGAAGGTCGGCATCGCCTTCCAGCTCGCCGACGACCTCATCGACATCTCCTCCGACTCCGGTGAGACGGGCAAGACCCCGGGGACCGACCTGCGCGAGGGCGTCGACACGCTCGCGATCCTGCGCGCCAAGCAGTCGACCGACCCGGCCGATGCCCGTCTGCTCGAGCTGCTGCACGCCGACCTGTCGGACGACGCGGACGGCGTGGCCGAGGCGCTCGCGCTGCTGAGGGTGCATCCTGCGCTCGAGCAGGCTCGTTCGGAGACGTATGCCGTGGCGCACGCCGCGCGTGCCCTGCTCGACCCGCTCCCGCCGAGTGACGCGAAGAGCGCCCTGCAGGCCCTCGCCCTCTCGGTCGTCGACCGCGTCGGCTGACCCATCGAAAGAGCAGTCCGTCCGCGAGCCGACCAATCGAAAGAGCAATCCGTCCGCGAGCCGACCAATCGAAAGAGCAATCCGCCCCCCTCTGCGTGAGTGCCGGCGAGCGCCCACGCGGGCGGATTGCTCTTTCGATTGGGGAGGGCGGGCGGATTGCTCTTTCGATTGGGGAGGGCGGGCGGATTGCTCTTTCGATTGGGACGCCACGCGGGCGACGCGACCGAGCGCGCCGGGCACGCGCCTGCACGTGCTCGAGGCGAGCTCGACGCGTTCGGCCACGCCCTCCCAACCTCGCTGACGCCGAGTCGGAGGAGGCCCTGCCGCGCCGCGCGCTGCGCGACGCGCTTCTCGGGCTGCGCGACCGGGTCGACCGGCACGACGAGCGCATCTCTTTCGAGTGGCTGCGCCGATGCCGCGGCGGCGCGCCTCAGGATGATGACGGGGGTCGGGTCATGGACAGCACGTCGAGGGCCTCGTCGAGCTGCTGCTCGGTGAGGCGGCCCTCGGCGACGTGGCCCTGGTCGATGACGACCTCGCGGATGGTGCGCCTGTCCTTCACGGCCTGCTTGACCACGGCCGCTGCCGCCTCGTAGCCGATGTAGCGGTTGAGCGGGGTGACGATCGACGGCGAGCCCTCCGCGAGGGCGCGCGCGTGCTCGACCTCGGCCGTGATGCCGTCGACGCAGCGGTCGGCGAGCAGGCGGCTCGTGCTCGTCAGCAGGCGCAGCGACTCGAGCACGTTCTTCGCGATGACGGGCAGCATGACGTTGAGCTCGAAGTTGCCGGCGGCACCCGCCATCGTGATGGTCACGTCGTTGCCGACGACCTGCGCGCAGGCCATCAGCGTCGCCTCCGGCACGACGGGATTCACCTTGCCGGGCATGATGCTCGAGCCCGGTTGCAGGTCGGGCAGGTGGATCTCGCCGAGGCCGGTGCGCGGGCCGGAGCTCATCCAGCGCAGGTCGTTGCAGATCTTCGTGAGGCTGACCGCCACGACCTTGAGCGCCCCCGACAGCTCGACGACGGCGTCCTGGGCCGACTGGGCCTCGAAGTGGTCCTCCGCCTCCCGGAACGGCACCCCGGTGGCCTCGGCGACACGGGCGATGACCGCCGCGGCGAAGCCCGGCTCGGCGTTGAGACCGGTGCCCGCCGCCGTGCCGCCGAGGGGCAGCTCCGACGTGGCTGCCGCGGCGGTGCGGACCCGGGCGGCGCCGAGCTCGACCTGTCGGCGGTAGCCACCGAACTCCTGGCCGAGCGTCACCGGGACGGCGTCCATGAGATGGGTTCGCCCTGCCTTGACGACATCGGCGAACTCCTGCCTCCTTGCGCCCGAGCGACGCCGCGAGGTGGTCGAGGGCCGGTGCCAGCGCCTCGAGGGCCGACCGCGTGGCCGCGATGCGCAGGGCGCTGGGGAAGGTGTCGTTGCTGGACTGCCCCGCGTTGACGTGGTCGTTGGGGTGCACGTCGAGGCCGCTCGAGAGGCGCGTGAGCCGGGCGACGACCTCGTTGACGTTCATGTTCGTCGAGGTGCCCGACCCGGTCTGGAAGACGTCGACGGGGAACTGCTCGTCGTGGCGGCCGTCGACGACCTCGCGGGCGGCCCGGGCAATGGCCGCCGCGCGCTCGGCGTCGAGCACGCCGAGCTCGGCGTTGACCTCGGCCGCCGCCGCCTTGAGCAGGGCCAGGGCATGCACCACCTCGGGCGGCACGGGCTGCCCGCTGATCGGGAAGTTCTCGACGGCTCGCGCGGTCTGTGCGCCCCAGAGGGCGTCCACCGGCACCTGCACGTCGCCCATCGAGTCGTGCTCGGTCCGGAACTGGTGGGCTCCCACATCGCTCATGCCACCATCATGCGTCACCGTCACGCGTCACCGTCACGGGTCCCGTGCGTCGTCCTCACCGGCTCGTCGGGGTGGTGCGTGCCGGGGCAGCAGTCCGAGCCCGCGCAGGACCACCCCGCCGGGGCGCCCGAGGCGAGGGACGGGCGCTGCGGCTCCGGGTTGCGGATGAACAACCACGACACCAGCGCTCCGGCTGCGAGCAGGCACGCGCAGATGAGCATGGCCACCCGGTAGGCCGACGAGAACTCCTCGGGTTTCGCGTAGTCGGACCCGCTCAGCCCCACCACCGCGGGCAGCGCGGCCACGGCAAGCAGGCTGCCCGCGCGGGCGACGGCGTTGTTGACTCCGCTGGCCACACCGGCATACCGGTCGGGCGCCGCGGCGAGCACGGTGGCGGTCAACGGTGCGACGAGCAGGGTGAGCCCGACCCCGAAGACGGTGATGCCGGGCAGCACCCCGAGCCAGTAGGTCGACCCGGCTGAGACACCCGCCAGCAGGAGCGTGCCGATGCCGCAGAGGATCGGACCGACCGTCATCGGCAGGCGCGGACCGATGCGGGACGCGAGCTCGCCCCCTCGCGCCGCGAAGAGCAGCATGAGGATCGTGCACCGGCAGCGAGGCCATCCCCGCGAGGAGGGGGCCGTAGCCGAGGACGGTCTGCAGCTGGACGGTGAGGAAGAAGAAGACGGCGCCGAGAGCGGCATAGACGAGCAGCGTCATGCCGTTGGCAGCGCTGAACTGGCGCGAGGCGAAGAGCGACGGCTCGACCATGGGGTGCGTGCTGCGCCGTTCGACGACGACGAACACCACACCGAGCGCGACGCCCAGCGCGCCGGCCCCGAGCGAGAGCCCGACGCCGAGCGACTCGTACTGGATGAGCGCGAACGTCAGCAGGCCCAGCGCGAGGCTCGCCACGACGGCGCCGACGACGTCGAACGAGCGGTTGGCCTGCTCGTCGCGCGTCTCGGGCACGTGCGCCTGGGCGATCCAGATGGTGATGGCCCCGAGCGGCACGTTCACGAGGAACGCCCACCGCCAGCTGGCGAACTGCACGAGCCACCCACCGACGAACGGTCCGATGGCGGAGGCGACCCCGCCCAGCCCGGACCATGAGCCGATCGCCCTGCCCCGGTCCTCGGGGCGGAACGACGCCTGGATCATCGCCAGGCTGCCGGGTGTCAGCAGCGCCCCGCCAACCCCCTGCAGGACCCGGGCGAGGATGAGCTGCTCCGGTGACTGCGCCAGCCCGCAGGCCGCCGAGGCGATGGTGAACCACGTGACCCCGATGACGAAGATGCGGCGCCGGCCGAAGCGGTCACCGAGGGACCCGCCCAGCAGGATGAGCGACGCGAGGGCGAGCAGGTAGCCGTTGGAGATCCACTGCAGGTCGGCGAGGCTCGCGTCGAGCTCCTCGCCGATGCGTACGAGCGCGACGTTGACGACCGTGCTGTCGAGCATCGCCATCCCCGAGCCCAGCACGGCCGCCGCGATGACGAAGCGACCTGTGCGAGACCCCAGGGCGATGCCGCTCACCTCAGCAGTGTGTCACCGGGCAGGCCCTCGGGGTCAGCGCGGGCAGTCGTCGATCGGCACCGCGGCCCGGGCGTTCGCCCGCTGGGCGCGCAGGCTGAGCAGGGAGTCGAGAGTCAGCACGAGCAGGGCGAGCCAGACGATCCCGAAGCCGACCCAGCGCTCGGGTGGCAGGTGCTCGCCGAGCAGCAGCACGGCGCACAGCAGCTGCATCACCGGGGTGATGAACTGGATCAGGCCCACGGTGACGAGCGGGATGCGGCGGGCGGCGGCCGCGAAGCACAGCAGCGGCAGCGCCGTCACGACACCCGAGAGCACGAGAAGCGTGGTGTGCCACCCGCCGTGGTGGCCGAAGGCAAGGCCCCCGTGAGCGCCGACGACGAGCAGGATGGCCGCCGCGACGGGTGCGAGCACCACGGTCTCGACGGTCAGACCCTGCAGGGCCTCGAGGCTGACCCCGACCTTCTTCTTGGTCAGGCCGTAGAGGGCGAACGACACCGCGAGGGTCAGCGCGATCCACGGCACCCGGCCGCCGCTGACGGCGAGGTAGACACCGGCGACCACGCCGATCCCGACGGCCACCCACTGGAGGGCGCGCAGCCGCTCGCGCAGCACGAGCACGCCCAGCGCCACGGTGACGAGGGGGTTGAGGAAGTAGCCGAGCGCCGCCTCCGAGGTGTTGCCCGAGGTGACGGCCCCGACGTAGACGACCCAGTTGACCGCGATGAGGACCGCTGCCACGGCCGTGCCGGCGAGCAGCCTCGGACGGCGCAGCAGCGTCCCGATCCAGGCCAGGTCGCGACGGATCAGCAGGACGACGACGCAGAAGAGCAGCGTCCAGAGGATCCGTTGAGCGAGGATCTCCCACGCACCGGCAGGTTTCAGCGCGTCGAAGTACAGCGGGAAGAGACCCCAGAGCGCGTATGCGGCGAAGCCGAGCAGGGTGCCGCGCCTGACCTCCGCCGCGGTGACGTGTGCGGCCTCGCCGGCGACCGTGCCCGTGGAGTGGACATCGACGCCGGTGTCGACGTCAGCAGCCGCGGTGTCGCGAGCCGTCACGCCCCCACGGTCCAGGTGTCCCGGCCGGCGAGGAGCGCGTCGATGTCGGCGTCGGTGACCACGCCGGTGCTGGCCGAGGCGACCTGATCGCGCAGGGCGTCGTCGTACGCGGGGCGCGCGACGTTGCGGAAGATGCCCATCGGCACGTGGGCGAGGTCCTGCGAGTCGAGCCGCGACAGAGCGAAGGCCGCCGCGGGGTTCTCGGCCCTCGAGTCGTGCACGACGATGCGAGCGGGGTCGGCCTGCGCCCGCGGGACGACGGTCATGACGCCCTGGTCGTCGCGCACGACGACCTGGTCACCGGCCGAGACCTCCTCGCCGTCGGCGAGGTGCAGGATGCGTGCGGCGGCCTCGCTGCGGTCCTTGAGCACGTCGAAGACGCCGTCGTTGAAGATGGGGCAGTTCTGGTAGATCTCGACCAGGGCCGACCCGCGGTGCTCGGCGGCCGCCCGGAGCACCGACGTCAGGTGCGCACGGTCGGAGTCCATCGTCCTCGCGACGAAGCTGGCCTCGGCCCCGAGTGCCAGCGAGACCGGGTTGAAGGGCGTGTCGAGCGAGCCGAGCGGCGTGGACTTCGTGACCTGGCCGACGTGGGAGGTGGGGGAGTACTGCCCCTTCGTCAGGCCGTAGATCTCGTTGTTGAAGAGCAGGATCTTGAGGTTGACGTTGCGGCGCAGGGCGTGGATCAGGTGGTTGCCGCCGATCGACAGGGCGTCGCCATCGCCCGTCACGACCCACACCGACAGGTCCTCGCGGGTAGCGGCGAGGCCTGTCGCGATGGCCGGCGCGCGGCCGTGGATCGAGTGCATGCCGTAGGTGTCGAGGTAGTACGGGAAGCGCGAGCTGCAGCCGATGCCGGAGACGAAGACGATGTTCTCGCGCTTGAGGCCGAGCTCGGGCAGGAAGCCCTGCACGGCTGCCAGGATCGCGTAGTCACCACAGCCGGGGCACCAGCGCACCTCCTGGTCCGAGGTGAAGTCCTTCTTCGTCAGCGCCGTGGCGTCGCCGAGGCGGGGGACGCCCGCAGTGCCGTGAGGGGCGGAGCCCCCGTGTGTCGGCATACCGAGGTCGATGCTCACTGTGCGGTCTCCTTGACGGACATGGCCGAGGCGGACGCCACGGCCGTCGCGATGACGTCTGCCAGCTCGCCCGCCTGGAAGGGCAGGCCGCGCACCGACGTGTGCGACTCGATGTCGACGAGGTACTTCGCCCGGAGCAGCAGGGCGAGCTGCCCCAGGTTCATCTCGGGGACGATGACGTGCTCGTAGGCTCGGAGCACCTCGCCGGTGTTGGCGGGGAAGGGGTTGAGATGGCGCAGGTGCGCCTGGGCCACCCGGCCACCACGCGACCTCGCCCGGCGCACCGCGGCGGCGATGGGGCCGTACGTCGAGCCCCAGCCCAGCACGAGCACGTCGGCGTCGCCGCTGGGGTCGTCGACCGCGAGCTCGGGGATCGTGTCGGCGATGCCGTCGATCTTGGCCTGGCGCAGCCGGGTCATGTGGTCGTGGTTGTCGGGGTCGTAGGAGATGTTGCCGGTGACGTCCGCCTTCTCGATGCCCCCGACCCGGTGCTCGAGGCCGGGCGTGCCGGGCACCGCCCACGGCCGCGCCAGGGTGGCCGGGTCGCGCAGGTAGGGGTGGAAGGTGGGGGCTCCCGACTCGTCGACGGCGTTGGGCTCGGTGGCGAAGGTCACCGCGATGTCGGGCAGCTGGGTGGTGCGCGGCAGGCGCCACGGCTCCGACGCCGTTGGCCAGGTAGCCGTCCGAGAGCACGATGACGGGCGTGCGGTAGGCCGTCGCGATGCGCACGGCCTCGACCGCGATGTCGAAGCAGTCTGCCGGGGTGGACGGCGCGATGACGGCGACCGGCGACTCGCCGTTGCGCCCGAAGAGCGCTTGGAGCAGGTCGGCCTGCTCGGTCTTGGTGGGCAGGCCGGTCGACGGCCCACCGCGCTGGATGTCGCAGACGATGAGGGGCAGCTCGAGCGACACGGCGAGCCCGATCGTCTCGGCCTTGAGGGCGAGTCCGGGGCCCGACGTCGTCGTGACGCCGAGGGCGCCGCCGAAGCTCGCACCGAGGGCCGCGCCGACGCCGGCGATCTCGTCCTCGGCCTGCATCGTCGCGACGCCGTAGCGCTTGAGGCCGGCGAGGGTGTGCAGGATGTCGGACGCCGGGGTGATCGGGTAGCTGCCGAGGAAGAGTGGCAGGTGCGCCCGGTGTGCGGCCGCGACGAGGCCGAGCGAGAGCGCGACGTTGCCGGTGACGTTGCGGTAGGTGCCCTCGCGCATCGGAGCCGGGGCCACCTCGTACGAGACGGCGAAGTCCTCGGTCGTCTCGCCGTAGTTGTAGCCGGCGCGCAGCGCGGCGAGGTTGGCCTCGAGGATGTCGGGTCGGTCGGCGAACTTGGCCTTGAGGAACGCCTCGGTGCCCTGCGTCGGGCGGGTGTAGAGCCACGAGAGCAGGCCCAGCGCGAACATGTTCTTCGCGCGCTCCTTCTCCTTGCGGGTCAGGTCGGTGAAGGACGCCAGCGCCTCCACGGCGATCGAGGTGATGGCGACGGGGTGGACGTGCCAGGCCTCCAGCGAGCCGTCCTCGAGGGGGCTCACGGCATACCCGACCTTGGCGAGGTTGCGTCTGCTGAACTCGTCGGTGTTGACGATGATGCTCGCGCCGCGCGGGAGGTCGCGCAGGTTCGCCTTGAGCGCGGCGGGGTTCATCGCCACGAGCACGTCGGGCGCGTCACCCGGCGTCAGCACGTCGTGGTCGGCGAAGTGCAGCTGGAAGCTGGAGACGCCCGGCAGCGTGCCCTGGGGCGCCCGGATCTCGGCGGGGAAGTTCGGCAGGGTGGACAGGTCGTTGCCGAGCAGGGCCGTCTCGGACGTGAAGCGGTCGCCGGTCAGCTGCATGCCGTCGCCGGAGTCACCGGCGAAGCGGATGACGACGCGATCTAGCTTCTGGACCAGTTTGGTGCTCATTGCGCTGCGACGTCCTCGGGTTGTTGCTGCTTCTGCGGTGATCTGGTGGAGATTCCGGGCCCCACTCTCTGGTGCGCCGGACGATTCCATGCTAGTTCGTGCTGGAACGACTCTCTGGGAGGCTGCCACGTCGTGGACACCCGCGTCCCCCGATTGGCCTCGACTGGTACTGCGATCGTGCCTGCCGGCCGTCGGCGCGTGCCCGAGTGGCTGCTCCGGGGCCCTGCGGCGGGCCTTGGAGACCGCGTCCGTCCACCGTCCGCACCGACCCGGACGGCAGCGGACAGCGACGTCGCCACCGCCGATTCCTGATCCGTCCACACTAGGCTGACCACCATGTCGGGCTACGTGGCGGTCGCAGCGGTGCTCGGTGCCGGGGTGCTCCTCTTCCTCGCTGCGATGACCGTGCGCCGGCTGCTCGCACCGCGGGCGCCCCTCGCCGCCAAGCTGACGACCTACGAGTCCGGCGTCGACCCGGTCGGCTCCGGCTGGGCGCAGACGAAGGTGCGCTACTTCGTCTTCTCCTTCCTCTACGTCATCTTCGCCGTCGACGCGATCTATCTCTTCCCCTGGGCGACCGTGCTGCGCTCGGTCGACCTCGGCCGGGCGAGCCTCGTCGAGATGGGCATCTTCATCGGTGTCGTCGTGCTCGGGCTCGCGCACGCCGCCCGTCGCGGCCTGCTGAGGTGGGTGTGATGGCGGTCGACCTGCCGATGCCCGCCACCCGGCCCGCCGACGTGACGGTCGGTGTCCTCGGCGCCCACGCCCCCAGGCCGATCAAGGTCGTGCTCAACTGGGGTCGGCGCTACTCCCTCTGGGTCTTCAACTTCGGGCTGGCGTGCTGCGCCATCGAGTTCATCGCCGCCTCCATGGGCCGCCACGACTTCATCCGCCTGGGCGTCATCCCCTTCGCCCCCGGTCCGCGGCAGGCGGACCTCATGGTCGTCTCGGGCACCGTCACCGACAAGATGGCCCCGGCGATCCGCCGCCTCTACGACCAGATGCCCGAGCCGAAGTACGTCATCTCCTTCGGGGCCTGCTCCAACTCGGGGGGCCCGTACTGGGACTCCTACTCCGTGACCAAGGGCGTCGACCAGATCGTCCCGGTCGACGTCTACGTGCCCGGCTGCCCGCCGCGCCCTGAGGCGCTGCTCCACGGCATCATCCGCCTGCAGGAGCAGATCGCGAACGAGAAGCTCTCGGCCCAGCGGATCCGTGGCCGGTATGCCGGCTCCCGGGTGGCGAGCGCCGGTGACCTGCGCCGCCCACTCCTTCGCCGGGGCGTCGCCGGACGCCAGGCTGCGCCCGGCCGGGACGGGCAAGTCCCTGAGCACGGCGACAGGGGCGACCGTTGAGGGTCACCGACGTGCGCGACGTGCCCTTCGGGCAGTGGTCGTCCGCGGTCCTTGCGCTGCGCGAGGAGGGTTTCGCCTTCTTCGACTTCCTCACCGCCGTCGACCAGACCGACGCCGAGGGTGCCGTCGACGCGGCAGGGGAGTCCGGCGGGCTGCCGGGCTTCGACGTCGTGTGCCACCTGCTCGACCCGTCGGAGCCGGGCGCCCTCCGCTCGGTGCTCGTGCGCACCCGCGCCCCCGAGGGCGTGGCGGTTCCGTCGCTGACGCCGCTCTTCGCCGGGGCCGCCTGGCACGAGCGCGAGACCCACGAGATGTTCGGCATCGACTTCGACGGCTTCGACGACGGCTCGGGTCTCGGACTGCGCCCGCTGCTGCTGCCCGACGGCTTCGAGGGCACCCCGCTGCGCAAGTCGTTCGTGCTCGCGGCCCGGGCCTCCAAGCCGTGGCCCGGCGGCAAGGAGCCGGGCGAGGGCCACGACAGTGCCCGGGCGCCGGGCCGTCGGCGCGTGCAGGCGCCCGGTGTGCCGGGGCCGGAGTGGGGTCCGAGGGAGGTGTCGTCGTGAGTCCGTGGCTCGAGGTCGTCGTGCGCGCCGCCGCCGTGCTCGCGGCCTTCCTCACCCTGCCGCTCCTCGTCGGACAGACCGAGCACAAGGTCATGGCCCACATGCAGGGCCGCCTGGGGCCCATGTATGCCGGTGGCTTCCACGGCTGGGCGCAGCTCGTCGCCGACGGCGTGAAGTTCGTCCAGAAGGAGGACGTCGTCCCGGCCCGCGCCGACCGCTGGGTCTTCCGTCTCGCGCCGGCTGTCGCGCTGGTCCCCTACCTCGTCGCGCTGTCGGTCATCCCGCTCTCGCCCACCGTCGTCGGTGCACAGGTCGACGCCAGCGTGGTGCTGGTGCTCGCGGCCATCGGCGTCGGCATCATCGGCACGCTCATGGCGGGGTGGGCCTCGGCCAACAAGTACTCCCTCCTCGGGGGCATGCGATCGGCCGCGCAGCTCGTCTCCTACGAGCTGCCCATGGTGCTCGCCGTGGCGTCGGTCGCGCTCGCGGCCGGCACGCTCTCGCTCGTCGGCATCGCCGAGGCGTGGTCGCCGTGGTGGCTGCTCTGGCAGGCGCCCGGCGCCTTCGTCTTCCTCGTGGCCGCGCTGGCCGAGCTGCAGCGGCCACCGTTCGACATGCCGGTCGCCGACAGCGAGATCGTCTTCGGGCCCTACACGGAGTACACCGGCCTGCGCTTCGCGTTCTTCCTCCTCGCCGAGTACGCCGGCATCGTCGTCATGTCGCTGTTCTTCGCCGTGCTCTTCCTCGGCGGGTGGGCCGGCCCGCTCGAGCCGTGGCTGGGCTGGCTGTGGACGGTGCTCAAGGGCTTCGCCGTCGCCGTCGTCATGATCTGGCTGCGCGTGTCGTGGCCGCGAATGCGTGAGGACCAGCTGCAGCGACTCGCGTGGGTGTGGCTCGTGCCGATCGCGCTGCTCCAGCTCGCCCTCACTGCCGTGGGCGTGGTGGTGACCCAATGAGAGGCACTGCGGTGACGCACCATGGCTGAGGGCATCCTGCCCGGTCTCGTCAAGGGCATGGCGACGACCGCCCGCTCCCTGACCCGCCACGCGCACACGGCGGAGTACCCCGACGTCGCCCCGGCGCTGCCGTCGCGGTCGCGCGGCGTCATCGCGCTGACCGAGGAGAACTGCACGTCGTGCATGCTCTGTGCGCGCGAGTGCCCGGACTGGTGCATCTACATCGACTCCCACAAGGAGGAGGTGCCCGCCACGACGCCCGGCGGGCGCGCCCGGCAGCGCAACGTGCTCGATCGCTTCGCCATCGACTTCTCGCTGTGCATGTACTGCGGCATCTGCATCGAGGTGTGCCCCTTCGACGCGCTGCACTGGAGTCCGGAGTTCGAGTACGCCGAGCTGGACATCCGCGACCTGCTGCACGAGAAGGACCGCCTCGGCGCCTGGATGGCCACAGTGCCACCACCCGTCGCTCTCGACCCCGGCAGCGTCGAGCCGGCAGAGGTCGCCGCCGCAGCCAGGCCGGGACGCGCTGCGGTGGGGGCTGCTGCGGCGCCGGGGCGCGAGGCCCGTCCGGCCCGCGCGCGGCGAGCGCGCGACGAACCCAGGACGGCCGCCCCGGAGGTGGCCGACGCGGCCGAGGCGGCGGACGCGGCCTCTGCCACGACCGCCGCCCCGCCAGCCGCCACGCCCACCCGCACGGCCTCACCGGCCACGGACCCGCCCGACAGCGACCCGGCCCAGGACACCCGCGTCCTGCCCGCGACGGCCCGGGCCGTCCGACCCGACCCAGGTGCTTCCGACGACGCCGCCTCGTGAGGAGGGCCGCGAGTGACGACCCGCGACATCGTCTTCGCTGCGGTGGGGGCGATCACGGCGCTGTCGGCGCTGTTGTCCGTGACGACCAAGCACGTCGTGCACGCCGCCCTGTGGCTGCTCGTCTCCCTCGGCACCCTCGCCGGCTGCTACCTCGTGCTCGGGCAGGAGCTCGTCGGCCTGGTCCAGCTGCTCGTCTACGTCGGCGCCATCGTCGTGCTCGTGCTGTTCGCGCTGATGCTGACCCGCGCACCCATCGGTCCGCACGCCGAGATCGACACCCCCGGCTGGCAGCGGGTCGTCGGCGCCGTCCTCGGCGCCGCCACGACGGCGCTGCTCGGCTCGCTCCTGCTGCCGCTCTTCTCCGGCGTGACGGTACAGCTGGACGCCAGGGCGCCCGGCGGCGGCACCCCGGCCATCGCCCAGGCGATCTTCGGCACGTGGGTCTGGCCCTTCGAGCTGCTGTCGGTGCTGCTCCTCGTCGCTCTCGTCGGCGCGTTCGCGGTGTCGCGCGTGGTGCTCCGTCGCGAGGACGACGCAGCCGATCGGGCCGCCGCTGGCGCGTCCCGAAGGCCCGCCGCGGTCGCTCCCCGAAGGGGGGAGCGGCCGTGATCCACCTCGAGCTGCCCGCCGCTCTCGTCGCCGTGCTCGCGGGCATCGGCGTCTACGGCGTGCTCGCACGGCGCAACGCGGTGCTCGTCCTCATCGGGGTGGAGCTGATCCTCAACGCGGCGAACCTGCTTCTCGTCACGGCCGGCTCGCGCCCCGGCTCCCCCTTCGCGGCCGGTCCGGTGCTGACGCTGTTCGTCATCACCATCGCCGCCGCCGAGATCACCGTCGCCCTTGCGATCATCCTCGTGCTCTTCCGTCGCACCGGCCAGATCGACCTCACCGCAGTGCCCGACCTCACGGACGACCCCGAGCCCGACGACGACGATGAGCTCGACGATGCCGCCGAGGTGGAGGCGGACGCCTCGAGGTCCGCCGCGTCGACCGATGCCCTCGAGCCCTCCGAGGGCGCTGAGCCGGCCGGGGCTGCCGGGCCCGCCGAGGGGGTGCGCACGTGACCTGGATCGTCCGGATGATGGTGGTCCTCCCTGCCGTCGCCGCCCTGGCCGGCCTGCTCGCGAGGCGTCGGCGACTGCTCGCCGGCGGCATCGCCATCGGGGTGTCCGGCTGCGTCGCCGTGCTCGCGTTCATCCAGTGGGTCGCCCCAGCGCCCACCGCCGACATCGAGACCCTCGGCCCGCTCTCGACCGGCTCGCTGCACGTGCCGCTGCACCTGCTCTCCGACCAGCTCGCAGGCCTCGTCGCGCTCGTCGTCGCCGTCGTCGTGCTCTGCATCCAGGTCTTCACCGCGTGGTACCTGCGCGACGACCCGCGATACGGCCAGTTCACTGCCACGGTCTCGCTCTTCGCCGGCGGCATGCTCCTGCTGGTGCAGGCCTCCGACCTCGTGCTCGTGCTCGTCGGCTGGGAGGTCATGGGCTGGTGCTCGTGGCTGCTCATCGGGCACGACAGTGAGCGACCCGAAGCCCGCCGTGCGGCGTACAAGGCGTTCCTCGTGACGCGGGTAGCCGACATCGCGATGGTCGTGGGGCTCGTCGCGCTCGCCGTGCGAGCGCGGAGCACGGACCTCGTCGCCGTCCTCACGGCGCCCGGCCACGAGCTGGCGCTGACCATCGGCCTCGTCGGCGTGATCATCGGCGTCGCCGGCAAGTCGGGGCTCGTGCCCTTCCACGACTGGCTGCCCGACGCCATGGAGGGCCCGACGCCCGCGTCGGCCCTGATCCATGCCGCCACCATGGTCGCCGCCGGCAGCTACGTCATCGCGCGCCTCTTTCCGCTCTACGCGGGTCACGACGACGCCCGCACGCTCCTGGCCGTCCTCGCGTCGCTGACGATGGTGTATGCCGCACTGCTCGCCATCGTGCAGACCGACCTCAAGCGGATGCTCGCCTACTCGACCCTCAGCCAGATCGCGATCATGCTGGCCGCGCTGGCGGCGGCGCCCGGCCGAGGTCGGCGCGGCTCCCGCCATGTCGCACCTGGTCGGGCACGCCTTCTTCAAGGCGCTGCTCTTCCTCGGGGCCGGGTGGCTCGCGGTGCTCGCAGGCGCCACCGCCCTGGCAGCGCTGCGCGGATCGCTGCACGGCACCGGAGCGCTGCGCTGGTCGATCGGCCTGGGGCTCGCGGCCCTGGCGGGCGTGCCGCCGCTCATCGGCTTCTTCACCAAGGACACCGTCATCGACGCGGCGATCGAGGGCGCGACCGGCGGCGGGGGTGCGCGGGCCTGGCTCGTCGTTCTCGCGCTCTTCGTCACCGTCGTGCTCACGGCCGCCTACTGCGCCCGTGCCTGGCTGCTGCTCGACACCTCGACCGCCGTGCCGCAGCTTCGGGCCGACCCGACGGAGCCCGAGCTGGTCGTCGCCGAGGAGGACGTCGCCGTCGTCAGAGGGGCCGACAGCGCCGACGACGCCGAGGTGGAGCGGGTGCGGGCTCACGGGCACCGACCGATCACGCTGTCCGCCGCGCTCGCGGTGGCGGCGCTGGCCGCACTCACCGTGCTCGGCACCCTGCTGCTGAGCAGCCTTCCGGGAGCGATCCACATCGGTGTCCTCTCGGCCCTGCTCTCGCTGCTGCTCGTCGCCGGCGCTGGGTTTGCGGTCTGGACGGTCAGCGACCGCGGCCGCCGCGACGTCGCCGACGAGGTGCCCGGCCGGCTGCGCGACGCCGCCGTGCGCGGCTTCGGGGTCGACACGGCATACGTCGGGGTGGGTCGTGCCGTCACGGCACTCGCCCGGCTCGTCGTCGTCCTCGACCGTGACGTCGTCGACGCCTACCCGCGGGCGGCGGCGGTCGTCGCCGCGCGGCCTCGGTCGGGCCGGCGAGCGCAGCCACCGCGGCGTGCCATCGCTCGGGCTGCTGGGGCTGCTCAGCGGGGTCGTCGTCATCGCGGTGCTGGGAGTGACGGCATGGCGCTGACGCTCGTGCTGCTGCTGCCGCTGCTCGGCGCCATCGCCCTCATCGCGATCCCCGGGGAGTCTCGTGTCGAGCGCGGGATCGCCCTGTTGACAACGGTCGTGACCGCGCTGCTCGCCGTCGTCGTCGTCGCGGGCAGCCACGAGGTCGACGCGCCGTGGATCCGCTCGCTGGGCATCCGCTGGCACTTCGCGGTCGACGGCATCTCCGCGGCGCTCGTGCTGCTCACGGCACTGCTCACCGTGGCCGTCGTCGTGCACACGCTCGCCGGCCGCACGCCGCCCGGCGGCTCCGCATCGACCTTCCTCGGCTGCATCCTGCTCGTCGAGACGGGTGCGCTCGCGACCTTCCTGGCGCGTGACGCCGTCCTCTTCTTCATCGCCTTCGAGGTCGTCCTCGTGCCCATGTGGGTGCTCATCCGCAGCTTCGGCGACGACCACGTGCCCGACGAGCGACGCGCCGACGCGGCGGGACGCTTCGTGCTCTTCACCGTGCTGGGCTCGACCCTCATGCTCGTCGGCATCCTCTTCCTCGTGCACCACCAGGGGACCTCCGACCTGGAGCAGCTCGCTCGCCTCCACGGTGCCGGCATCTCGCGCTCGCTCCAGATCGCCATCGCGGCCATCCTCCTGCTGGGCCTGGGCATCAAGGTGCCGGTGTGGCCCATGCACACGTGGCTGCCGCCCGCCCACACCGTCGCACCGACGGCCGGCTCGGTGCTGCTCGCGGCCGTGCTCCTCAAGATGGGGACCTACGGCATCGTGCGGCTCGTCGTCGCCACC
Source organism: uncultured Actinomycetota bacterium (assembly GCA_963816385.1). GTDB lineage: Bacteria > Actinomycetota > Actinomycetes > Actinomycetales > Dermatophilaceae > CAWFKL01. Next base: position 55,861 of record CAWFKL010000002.1, on the reverse strand, counting down.
GTGCCCGCCGGGGTCGCCGCCCTCAGCCCGGTGCTCGCGATCCTCGGGGCTGTCGGCATCCTGTGGGGAGGCCTGGCCTGCCTCGTCGAGCGCGACCTCAAGCGCCTCATCGCCTACAGCTCCGTCGCCCACATGGGCTTCGTCGTGCTCGCCCTCGCGTCGGGCAGCGACACCGGCCTGCAGGCCGCCCTCTTCGGCAACATCGCGCACGGCGTCGTCGCGGCACTGCTCTTCTTCCTCGTCGGCGACCTCAAGGAGCAGTGGGGGTCGGCCGACCTGCGCACCGTCCACGTGGCCCTGCGCGACCGTGCCCCGCGCTTCGGCATCGTCCTGCTCATCGGATTCGCCGCCGCCCTCGGCCTGCCGGGGCTCGTCAGCTTCTGGGGTGAGTTCCTCGCCCTGTATGCCGCGTGGTCGCCGGCGCCCGACCGCGCCCGCCGCGCTGCTGCGTGTCTGCGTCGTCCTGGCCGCCGTCGGGCTCGCGCTCGCCGCGGCCTACTCCCTGCGTGTCGTCCGGATCGTCTGGTCCGGGGGGCCTGCGGCGGGCGAGCCCGTGGCACGCGAGCCTGCGGCGGACGCACCGGCCGAGACGCGTCCGGCGTCACCGTCGGTGGCCGGTTCTGCTGCCGGCATCGTCGTCCAAACCGTCCCCGATGCCGTTGCGATGCCGTCGTCGATGCCCGCGGTGCCCGGTGGGCTGTCGTGCTGACCCTCGCCGTCGCCGTCGTCGTGCTCGGTATCCTGCCGCAGCTGCTGCTCGCCACGTCCGGCCCCGACGCGGTCCGCCTCATCACCGGCCTCGGGGTGCCGTGATGACCGTGACCGTCGACTACGCCGTGCTCCTGCCGGCCCTGCTGCCGCTGGCCGGTCTGCTCCTCGTGCTGGTCACCGACCTCGTCGTGCCCCGCCGGCGGCGCCTGCCGTACGCCATCGCCGCGACCACCGCGGTGGCCACCGCGATCGCCGTGGTGCCCGGGCTGGCCCAGGGCGGTGGCAGCAGCCGGTCGTCCTTCTGCATCACCCTCGCCGCGACGATCGAGCCCACGGTCGACGGGATCGCGCAGACGTGCCTGTGGCAGGCCGATGCCCTCACCTCGAGCCTCCAGCTGGCGGCAGCCCTCTCCGCGGCCGTCTGCATCGCCCTGGCCTGGCCACGAGCTGCGCGCCGCCGCCCGGCCGACGCGACGAGCGAGCCGATCGAGGCCGTGCTGCTGCTCGCGGCGCTGGCCGGCACCGTCGTCGTCGCGGCGAGCCGTGACGTCGGCACCTGGCTCGTCGCCCTCGAGCTGGCGACGCTGCCCGTCATCGTCCTGGTGGCCCTCTCGGGTCGGCGTTCCGCGGTCGCCGGGGCGACCCAGCTGCTCGTCACCTCGCTCGTCTCCTTCGCCCTGCTCGTCCTCGGGGTCGCCCTCTGGTTCACCGCCACCGGCAGTCCCTTCCTCACCGCCGACGCCGCCCTGTCGGCCGGCAGCCCCTCGGCGGTGGGGTGGTTCTCCTTCACGCGCCGATCGGGACGACGGTCGCCTCGGGGCCAGCCGCCTCAGGAGCCGTCCTGTCGCTCGGTCTCGTCCTGATCATCGCCGGGCTCGGCTTCAAGCTCTCGCTCGTGCCCTTCCACGCGTGGACGCCGACGGCCTACTCCGGCGCGTCCACCCCCATAGCGGCCTACCTCGCCACGGTGTCGAAGGTCGCCGCGCTGGCGGCCCTGCTCGTCGTGCTCCGCGCCGTGGCGGCGCTCGGCACTCCCGCACTCGTCGCCATCGCGGTGCTCGCAGCGCTCAGCATGACGCTCGGGAACGTCATGGCCCTGCGCCAGGACGACGTCGTGCGCCTGCTCGCCTGGTCGACGGTCGCGCAGGCCGGATGGGTCGTCATGCCGCTCGTCAGCATCTCCGCGTCTCGGCATCGGAGCCAGCGCCACCTACCTGCTCACGTACGTCGTCGCGACCCTCGTGGCCTTCGCGGTCGTCACCGTGACACTGCGCGAGCGCCCGGACGGCCGCGCGCTCACGGCATACGACGGGCTCTGGCACCGCAGCCCCTGGCGAGCGGGGGCCCTCGTGCTCGCCCTCACGTCCCTCGCCGGGCTGCCGCCCGGGATCATCGGCCTCGTCGGCAAGGTCGTCGCGCTGAGCCCGGTCATTGCCGAGGGGTGGGTCTGGCTCGCCGTCATCGCGGCGGTCAACGCCGTGCTCGGCGTGGCCGTCTACCTCCGGTGGCTCCGCGGAGTCATCACAGCACCCGATGCGGTCGGGACGGTGACCCCACCGGCGGAGCGCACGGGTCAGCGCCGGGCAGCCGTCGTCGCGCTCGTCGTCGCCGCGGGTCTGCTCGTCGTCGTGAGCGTGCAGCCCGACCTGCTCCTGCGCCTGCTCGGCTGACGCGCCGGGCCCTCTCGCCTGGTCGAGTGGCCTCGTCTTCACACCGCTCGAGTGGCCAGTGGACCGGACGGCCACTCGAGTGCGGAGTGCACGTCAGCCTCGGCGCTGGTTCGAGCCTCCACGGCGCACTCCCAGCCGGGCTCCCAGCGCGGACCCAGTGGGAACACCCGTCCGCAGCCGCTCGTTCTCCCGGCATGCACAACCACTTCAACGGGCTCAAGACCGCTGCCCTCTTCGGCGGCATCTGGGCCCTCCTGCTCGGCATCGGCGCGCTCGTCGGTGGCGGGCGCTTCATCTGGGTCTTCGCGCTGATCGGTGTCGCCACCACGGTCTACGGCTACTGGAACAGCGACAAGCTCGCGATCCGCGCCATGCACGCCTACCCGGTGTCCGAGGCGCAGGCACCCTCGATGTATCGGATCGTCCGCGAGCTGTCGACGGCCGCCGGCAAGCCGATGCCGCGCCTCTACATCTCGCCGACCCAGGCCCCGAACGCCTTCGCCACCGGCCGCAACCCGCAGAACGCCGCCGTCTGCTGCACCGAGGGCATCCTCGGCCTGCTCGACGAGCGTGAGCTGCGCGGGGTGCTCGGCCACGAGCTCATGCACGTCTACAACCGCGACATCCTCACCAGCTCGGTGGCGGCTGCCGTTGCCGGTGTCATCACCTCCATCGGTCAGATGCTGATGTTCACGAGCATGTTCGGCGGCGGCTCCGACGACGACCGTCCCAACCCACTGGCCCTGCTCGCGATGAGCCTGCTCGCCCCGCTCGCTGCCATGACGATCCAGATGGCGATCAGCCGCACGCGCGAGTACGACGCCGACGAGGACGGTGCCAAGCTCACGGGCGACCCGCTCGCCCTCGGCCTCGGCCCTGCGCAAGCTGGAGGCCGGGGTCGCCCGCGCGCCCGCTGCGCGCCGCAGCAGGAGATCGTCAACGCCAGCCACATGATGATCGCGAGCCCGTTCCGTGCGCAGGACGTCACGCGGTTCCTGTCCACCCACCCGCCGATGGACCAGCGCATCGCGCGGCTCGAGAGCATGGCCGGCGGCCCGCTCCACCGCTGAGCCGGGGCCCCGTCGTGACGGCGGGCCGTTCCGCGCGCCGATCGACGCCTTGATCTGGCAGGCTCGCCACCATGCGCAGTCTCACCCTGGCCGAAGCCCGTGAGCGGGCATCCCTGCTGACCGTCCTGTCGTATGCCGTCGAGCTCGACCTCGACCAGGGCTCGGAGGTCTTCGGCTCGCGCACGACGATCCGCTTCTCGTGCAGCGCGCCCGGTGTCGACACCTGGGTCGACCTCAAGGCGCGCTCGGTCGAGTCCGTCAGCCTCAACGGTGTCGACCTCGACGTCGACGCCGTCGCCGACGGGCGGCTGCCGCTGACCGGGCTCGCGGCGGACAACGTCCTCGTCGTCGCCGCGACGATGGCCTACAGCCACGACGGTCAGGGCCTGCACCGCGCCACCGATCCGGCCGACCACAACGACTACGTCTACGGCCACCTCTTCCTCGACGCGGCGCCGAGCGTCTACGCGTGCTTCGACCAGCCCGACCTCAAGGCTCCCTACGACGTCGTCGTCCGGGCCCCGCTCGACTGGACCGTGATCGGCAACGGCGCCGCCTCCTCGTCAGGACCTGGCACGTGGCAGCTCGCGACGACCAAGCCGCTCGCCACGTACTTCGTGACGGTGTGCGCCGGACCCTACGTCTCCGTCCGCGACGAGCACGACGGCATACCGCTGGGGCTGCACGCACGCGCGTCGTTGCGCGAGCCCCTCGAGCGGCACGCGCCCGAGATCTTCGACGTGACGAGGCGTTCGTTCGACTACTTCCACGACCTCTTCGGCATCCGCTACCCCTTCGGCGAGTACCACCAGGTCTTCGTGCCGGAGTTCAACGCGGGCGCCATGGAGAACCCGGGCTGCGTCACCTTCCGTGACCAGTACCTCTACCGCGGCTCCGCCACGCGCGACGAGCTGCTCACCCGGGCCAACACGGTGAGCCACGAGATGTCGCACATGTGGTTCGGCGACCTCGTGACGATGAAGTGGTGGGACGACCTGTGGCTCAACGAGTCGTTCGCGGAGTACATGTCGCACCGCTGCCTCGTCGAGGCGACGGAGTACTCCGAAGCCTGGGTCGACTTCTCGATCGTCCGGAAGGTCTGGGGCTACGGCGCGGAGCGTTCCCCGTCCACCCACCCCGTCGCCGGAGTGGAGGCGCTCGACGCCCAGAGCGCCCTGCAGAACTTCGACGGCATCTCCTACGCGAAGGGTGCGGCGGCGCTGCGCCAGCTCATCGCGCACGTCGGCGACGACCAGTTCATCGCGGGAGTGCGCACCTACCTTGCCGACAAGTCGTATGCCAACGGCACCCTCGCCGACTTCCTCGGCGCCATCGAGACGGCGAGCGGCGCAGACCTGGACGCGTGGTCGCGGGCCTGGCTGCTGACGGCCGACCGTGACACGCTCTCGGTCGAGCTGGACGAGCAGGGCGGCGTCGTCGAGTCGGCCGTCGTCACCCGTCAGGCGCCGGCCGACCGACCCGCCGACCGACCGCACACCTTCGACGTGGCGGGCTGGACCGACGGGCGCGAGCTCGGCCGGGTCACCGTGACGGTGACGGGCGCGCAGACGCGCCTCGAGGGACTCGAGGGCACTCCGGAGCCGGCGGTCCTCGTGCCCAACGCGGGCGACCTCACGTGGGCCCGAGTGCGCCTGTCGGACAGCACTCTGGCGTCGCTGCCCTCGCAGCTCGCGCTCGTGCCGGACCAGCAGGCTCGAGCCGTGATCTGGAGTGCACTCGTCGACGGCGTGCACGGTGCGACGGTCGCCCCCGACGCCTTCCTCGACGTCGTCGAGGCGGCGTGGCCCAAGGAGACGAACTCCTCGATCCTCACCCGGGTCTCGTCCTACGCCGAGCACCGCATGGTGCCCTACTTCGTGCCGCACGCCCGTCAGGACGCCGCGCTGGCCCGGCTCGCGGCGAGCGGGCGCACGCTGCTCGACACCGCGCCGGAGGGCAGCACGGAGTCGCTCGCGGCCGCCCGGCTCGTCGCCGGGGCGAGTGACGACGAGGCCCTGCTGCGTGCCTGGGCCGACGGGGACTCCCTGCCGGCAGGTCTGCAGGACGACGGCGACTTCCGTTGGATCGTCGTGCGCAACCTCGCCTCGCGCGGACTGATCGACGAGGACGGGATCGAGGCCTACCGGGCCAAGGACGACACGCTCCAGGGCGGCCTCAACGCGCTGATGTGTCGGGCCGCGCTGCCCGAACCGGCCGCGAAGGAGTGGGCCTGGGAGCAGCTCGTCGGGCGCAACGGCAGGTCGAACTACGAGATGGTCCACCTCGCCCGCGGCTTCTGGTACGCCCCCGAGGAGTCCCTCGTCGCCGACTACGTGCCGCGCTACTTCTCGGACGTGCCGGCCATGGCCGAGTGGGTCGGCGAGGACGCGCTGTCGCGGGTCGTGATGGTGGCCTTTCCCAAGGTCTTCACCGACGCGACGGCGGCCGAGAGCGCCAGGGCCCTCGAGCGGGCCGACCTCACGCCGGCGGTGCGCCGCTCCCTCGTCGACGCCGACGCCGAGCTGCGCGAGGCGCTCGCGTCGCGGGCGGCCTTCGGCGCGGCCGTCTGAGACCCCAGTGCGCCGGGGTGCAGACGTGACGACGGACTCGTTGCCGACCTGGGTCATCGAGCTCGGCGACGTCGACTCCGAGGAGTCACGCGCGTTGCTGCGCGAGTACTACGTCGAGGTGAGCGACCGCTGGTACCAGCGCGAGGAGGGCCGCGACTCGACCGACGACGAGATCGAGGCCGGTTTCCCGCAGATGCGCAGTGACGACCTCGCGCCGCCGACCGGCGTCTTCCTCGTCGCCCGGGCGCAGGAGAGTGACCGGATCGGCGGCTGCGTGGGACTGCGCCGGACCAGGGACGCGTCCGGGGGGCGGGTGGCCGAGCTGCGACGGATGTACGTCCGGCCCCCCTTCCGTGGGTCCGGGCTGGCGACCAGCCTGCTGCTCTGCGCCGAGGAGGTGGCTCGGGTCTGGGGCGTCGAGGCCATGCGGCTCGACACCCGCCTCGACCTCGTCGAAGGCAGGGACCTCTACGCCCGCAACGGCTGGACCGAGGTGCCTGCCTTCTCCGATGCGTTCTATGCCGAGGTGTGGCTGGCCAAGCGGCTGGGCTGAGGAGGCGGCCGCGCCGACCCGGGTCAGCGGTCGTATGCGGTGGTGTGACGAGGCTCGTAGAGCTGGATGTCGTCGCCGCCGGGCACCGCCATCATGACGACGAGACCGTAGCCGCGGTCGGCGGGCTCGGTCGTGAAGACCGCTCCTCGAGTGGTGAGCTCGTCCATCGTTGCACCGAGGTCGTCACACATCAGCGACATGGCATGGTGACGCGGTGAGCTCCACGTCGATCCCTCCGGCCCGCGTGTCGGATGCACCCCGACCTCGCTCGGACCCGTGCCGAAGATGAGCCACGCCTCGGCGCCGACCGCGTCGCCGCTCGTGCCCTCGTCGGTGACGAAGGGGAACTGGAGGACGTCGCGGAAGAACGCACGCGTCGCGGCGGCGTCGTCGGAGTAGACGAGGTTGTGGACGGCGGTGATCATGACCCCGGACGTTACGCCCTCAGCGCGGCGAACGGCATACCTCGAAGTGGACCGGTTAGTGGGCGGCGCCCGCGCCGAACCCGCGTCACCAGGGGCTGGGCTCGTAGTCCTTGACGAAGCAGCCGTGCAGGTCCTCGCCCGCCTCGCCGCGCACGATGGGGTCGTAGACCCGGGCGGCGCCGTCGACGAGGTCGAGCGGGGCGTGCCAGCCCTCGGCCGCGATGCGCAGCTTCTCGTCGTGCGGCCGCTCGTCCGTGATCCAGCCGGTGTCGACGGCGGTCATGAGGATGCGGTCGCTCTCGAACATCTCGCTCGCGCTCGTGCGCGTCAGCATGTTGAGCGCTGCCTTCGCCATGTTCGTGTGGGGGTGGCCGGGGCCCTTGTACCGGCGCGAGAACTGGCCCTCCATGGCGGAGACGTTGACGACGTAGGCGCGTCGTGCCCCGGCCGCGACGGCGGCCCGCATCGCAGGTCGCAGGCGCGAGACGAGGAGGAAAGGGGCCGTCGAGTTGCACAGCTGCACCTCGAGCAGCTCGAGGGGGTCGACCTCCTCCACGCGCTGGGTCCACGAGTTGGTGCGCTGCAGGTCCGGCAGCAGCCCACCCGCGTCGACCGCGGTGCCGGCACGGTGCGCCTCGAGGCTGGCGTTGCCCGCAGCGAGCGCCTGGGCCGTCATGGACCCTGCGCTCATGATGGCGGCGGCGCGCACGGCCTCGGCGTGCTCGAGGCTTTCGCCCTCATGGTGCGCCACGGCGTGGTGCTCCAGCGCCCCGGCGATCGAGGCCGGGTGTGCCTCGCTGACACGGTCGAAGGTCACCATCTCGGGCAGCTCGACGCCGTCGGGCAGTGGGGCTGCCTCCAGCTCGACGAGGTGGCGGTAGGCACCGGGGGAGCGGCGTACCGTCTGGGCGGCGTTGTTGATGAGGATGTCGAGCGGGCCGGACCCGGCCACCTCGTCGGCGAGCGCGACGACCTGGGTCGGGTCGCGCAGGTCCACGCCGACGACCTTGAGCCGGTGGATCCAGTCCGCGCTGTCCTCCATCGCCGAGAAGCGGCGCATGGCGTCCTTGGGGAAGCGGGTCGTGATCGTCGTGTGGGCGCCGTCGCGGAGCAGCCGGAGGGCGATGTACATCCCGATCTTGGCGCGCCCCCCGGTGAGCAGGGCGCGCTTGCCGGAGAGGTCGGTGCGCTGGTCGCGCTTGGCGTGCGACCGGGTCGCGCAGTCCGGGCAGAGCCAGTGGTAGAACGCGTCGACGAGCGTGTAGTCGCTCTTGCAGATGTAGCAGCCGCGCGCGGTGAGCAGCTCACCCGCGAACGCACCTCTCGCCGTCGAGACGAGCGGGATGCCGCGCGTCTCGTCGTCGATGCGCATCGGCGAGCCCGTCGCCGTCGACTCGATGACCTGCCGGTCCGCCTTGCGTTCGGCCCACGTCTTGGCGTTGCGCCGGTCCTTCTTGAGCCGCTTGTACATCAGCGACGCGGAGCGCTTCAGGGTCTCGAAGTCAGGGTCGTCGAGGTCGAGCGCGGGGGCGAGGGCGAGCACGCGCACGGCGGTGGCGACGTCCTCCGGGTCGAGGCGCACGACGGCGGCCGGGTCGAGCTCGTTCTCGGTTGCACTCACCGCGCAAGGGTACGGACCGCGGGCGCCCGCGCCCAAACCGTCGGCAGGTGCGCGGACGCCGCCGTCACGCGCTCGCTCAGGGACGAGGGTGACGACGGCGTGTGCGCGGCGGTAGCTGCCGCGAGGGTCTGCTCCCGGGATGCAGCAGGGGGGATTTGGCACCCGGTCGCAGGGGTTGGGGTCAGCTGGTCGTGGCCGGCTTGACGGCGAGGGTGACCTGGACGTCCTGACGGGAGCCGTCGCGGATGATGGTGAGCTTGGCCTTGTCGCCGGCGGTCATCTCGCGGATCTGCCCAACGAGGGCGGTCGAGGAGTCGACCGGCTGGCCGTCGACCGCGATGATGACGTCGCCGTTCTTGATGCCGGCTTGCGAGGCTGGCGTGTTGTCGCTGACGGACGCGACCTGGGCACCGGCGCGCTGGGCGCTGCCGTCCTTGACGACCGTGTCCTTGGCGCTGACGCCGAGGAAGGCGTGCTGCGCCTTGCCGGTCTTGATCAGCTGGTCGGCGATCGACTTGGCCTCCTTGACCGGGATCGCGAAGCCGATGCCGATGTTGCCACTCTGGCCGCCCTGCGACTGACCGAGCGAGGCGATCGCGCTGTTGATGCCGACGAGCTCGCCCGTGGCGTTGACGAGCGCACCACCGGAGTTGCCCGGGTTGATCGCCGCCGAGGTCTGGATCGCGTTGGTGACGACCGCGTCGGCCGAGCTCTGCCCATCGGGAGAGGGGCTCGACTCGCTGGTGCTGACCGGGCGGTTGAGCGCCGAGACGATGCCGGTCGTCACGGTGCCCGAGAGGCCGAGCGGGTTGCCCACGGCCATGACCGGGTCGCCGACCTTGAGGGCCTCGCTGTCGCCCAGGGTGATCGGGGTGAGGTCGCTCGGGGCAGAGGTGATCTTGATGACGGCGAGGTCGGTGGACGGGTCGGTGCCCACGATGGTCGCATCGAAGGTGCGTCCGTCCGAGAGCGTGACCTGGATCGCGCCGGTGCCGGTCGCGTCACCCACGACGTGGTTGTTGGTCAGCACGTGACCGGAGTCGTCGAGGATGACGCCCGAGCCCGCCCCGGAGCCCTGCTGGGTCGTCACGTCGATGCTGACGACGCTCGGCGAGGCGGCCTTGGCGACCGCGGCCCAGTCGGGTGAGGTGGCGTTGCCCTGCACGACCGTCGGGGAGGTGCCCTGGTTCTGGGTCGTCGTCGAGGCCGAGGCCGGGCTCGTCGTCGGGCTGTCGGTGGCCTGGGTCAGGGCGTACGTGCCGCCGCTGGCGAGCACCGCGGCGAGCAGCGCGACCCCCGCGGTGGCCGCGAAGCCACGACGCTCGCGGCGCGGCGGCTGGGGCTTGGTGAAGCTGTCACCACCGGTCGGCGGCGTCGGAGGAGCGGGAGGTGTGGGGGCGCCCTGCTGGTAGTAGTCGCCCGCCGTCGGGATTTGTTGCGTGTGGTCCGTCGCCATGCTCATGGCTGCTTCCTCCTGTGGGGGTGGTCAGGCTCTTGCTACCCATTTGACCGGCCGACGATTTGACGACGATGTGCCATTCCTATGAGGAGCCTGTGCACCTGCGCATGGCTGGCGCCGTCGGATGCCAGCCCAGCGGCCCATCGCACGGCGCCGGCTCAGTGGGCGTCGACCGCTGGCGGAGGCCGGACGGGCAGCTCGACGACGACGGTGGCGCCGCCGCCTGCGGTGTCCTCGACCCGCACGCTGCCACCGTGCGCGGCCACGATGGCCTGCACGATGGCCAGGCCCAGGCCGTTGCCCCCGCCCTTGTTGCGGCTGCGCGACCAGTCGGCGCGATAGAAGCGCTCGAAGACGCTGGCGCGGTCGGCGAGCGGTATGCCCGGGCCGTGGTCGCGCACATGGAGGGCGACCCGCGCGGGCGAGCTGCCGGCCACCGGGCCGACGAGGATCTCGACGGGCGAGCCGTCGGGCGTGTGGACGCGCGCGTTCGTGACGAGGTTGGTCACGACCTGGCGCAGCTGCCGCTCGTCCGCGAGCAGCTCGGTCGGCGTGATGGGGCCACGCACGCCGGTCGCCGTGTAGTGCCGGCCGGGATCGATGGTGCGCGCGTCCTGGGCGGCGTCGGCTGCGAGCACCGCGAGGTCGACCTGCTGGAGCTCGAGCGGACGCTCACCATCGAGACGGGCGAGCGTGAGCAGGTCCTCGACGAGGCCGCTCATGCGGCGGGTCTCGCTCTCGATGCGGCCCATCGCCCCGGTGACGGCCTCCGGGGTCGGCAAGGCGCCCTGGCGGTACAGCTCCGCGTAGCCGCCGACGGCCGCCAGAGGGGTGCGCAGCTCGTGCGACGCGTCGGCGATGAAGCGGCGCATCTTCGCCTCGCTGGCCTCACGGAGGGCGAAGCTGCGCTCGATCCGGGCCAGCATCGCGTTGAGCGAGCCCGAGAGCGAGGCGACCTCGTCGTTCGTGTCCGGCACCTCGACGCGCCGGGTGAGGTCGCCCGCGGCGATGGCGGCCGCCGTGTCCTCGATCCGGGTCAGCGGCCGGAACGTGCGGCCGATGAGCAGCCATCCGACCGCAGCGCAGACCACCAGGGCGATGCCCCCGATCGCCGCGGCATACCACCGGAACTGGTCGACGGTCGCGTTGAGCGGCCGCAGGGGCAGCGCCACGACGTAGATCGCCGAGCCGGTCGAGTTCGCCTCGGCGCGGGCCAGCCAGTTGCGCTCGCCATCACCGACGGAGCCGATGACGAATGCCTTGTGACTCGTGACGCGCGAGTCGGTCTTGGCGAGGGCCGGGATGGCGGCACGGTCGGACTCGGTCGCCGCCTCGCCGAGGGTCAGGGCGGTGCCGTCGGCGTTGAGCAGCTTCGCCGTGAACCCGGTCGGCAGTCCCGGCCCCTCGGTCAGCTCGGTCTTCGAGATGGCCGTGAGGTAGATGTCGAGCTCCTGCTCGGCCTGCGTGATGAGGTAGCCACGCAACAGCGCGCTCACCGCGAAGGTCGTCAGGGCGAGCGCGACCAGGGTGAGGCCGAGGGCCACGCCGAGCAGTCGCGACCGCAGCGGAACGGCACGCAGCCGCGCGAAGACGCCGGCCGCCCGGCGCCCAGAGGCGTCGTCAGCGGTGGTGGAGGTCACGACGGCCGGTCAGGAGGCGGCGATGTCCGGGGGCACGCGCAGAACGTAACCCACCCCACGCTTGGTGTGGATGAGGGACGGCCCGTCGGCGTCGATCTTGCGCCTCAGGTAGGAGATGTAGGACTCGACGATGCCGGACTCGCCCCGGAAGTCGTAGTCCCAGACGTGGTCGAGGATCTGCAGCTTGGACAGCACGCGGTTGGGGTTGAGCAGCAGGTAGCGCAGGAGCTTGAACTCCGTCGGGGACAGGTCGATGACCCGGCCGCCGCGGCGGACCTCGTGCGAGTCCTCGTTGAGCTCGAGGTCGTGGAAGCGCAGTGTCGAGGCCTCGTCCGCACCGCCTCGGGTGCGGCGCAGGACCGCCCGGATGCGGGCGATGACCTCCTCGAGGCTGAAGGGCTTCGTCACGTAGTCGTCGCCGCCGACGGTGAGGCCCGCGATCTTGTCGCCGGTCGCGTCGCGGGCCGTCACGAACACGATCGGCTGCTGGCGGCCGCGCTCGCGCAGGCGTCGGGTGACCTCGAAGCCGTCGAGGTCGGGCAGCATGACGTCGAGCACGACGAGGTCGGGCTCGCTCTCCTGCGCCAGCGCCAGCGCAGTGGCGCCGTCGCGGGCGGTCTCTACCTCGAAGCCCGCGAAGCGCAGTGACGTGGCAAGCAGCTCACGGATGTTCGGCTCGTCCTCGACGACGAGCAGGCGAGCCTCGGGGGCCGGCGTCTGGGTCTCCACCGGCTCAGTCTCGCCGCGAAGACTGGGAGTTGGCTGGGAAGCGGCCGAATGCGCGGCCCACAACGGGGGCGACGCGGAGAGCACCGCCCGCCCCGCCCACAGGCCGCGGTCAGCGCCGGCGGGCCTTGTGCACGGCCTTCTTGAAGTCCTTCTTGCACATCGAGGCGCAGTCCTGCTTGCAGAGCCGGTGGATGACCACGGCGCACTTCTCGCACCGCGGGTCCTTCTTGCAGCACTTCGACTTCGGCTTGATCTTGCCGAGGTCCTTCGCCTTGAGCTTGCCCACGCGACGATGCTAGTTAGGTGAGCCTCTCCTACCTAATCGCGCTCGGGCTGGATGGCCTGACTGACCTTCATTGCTATGCGGACTCTATCCGGCTTCTATAGGGCTTCCAAATTCGACCCAACAGCCTGATTTGCATCTCCGTGCTGCTGCGTGGCATCGAACACCGGCTGCGAGTGGCGGCACCCCGGAAGCCACGTCCACTGGCTCCTGCAGCTGAGAAAGTCACCCCAGCGGGCGCCACCGACGAATGGCCATCCAGCAGCCGAGCGTCGAAGACCGCGGTGAGTAGGGTCAGCCATGCTGACACTGGTCAGTCGACGCAGGTTCCGTCATCGGCCGCAGCAGCGCAGTGCGCAAGCCCGCCGACGGCGACACCTCAGATCAGGTCGTCCGCGTCGATGATCCGGTAGGCGTAGCCCTGCTCGGCGAGGAAACGCTGCCGGTGGGCGGCGAACTCCGCGTCGACGGTGTCGCGGCTGACGATCGTGTAGAAGTGCGCCGTGCGGCCGTCGCCCTTGGGCCGCAGCACCCGACCGAGCCGCTGGGCCTCCTCCTGGCGGGACCCGAAGGTGCCGCTGATCTGGATCGCGACGCTGGCCTCCGGCAGGTCGATGGAGAAGTTGGCGACCTTGCTGACGACCAGCGTGCTGACCTCGCCCGCCCGGAACGCGTTGTAGAGCCGCTGGCGCTCGCGCACCGTCGTCTCACCCGTGATGACGTCGGCGCCGAGCCGCTCGGCGACCTCGTGGAGCTGGTCGAGGTACTGCCCGATGACGAGCGTCGGCTCGCCCGGGTGCCGTTGGGCGAGCTTCTCGATGATCGGCAGCTTGGCATCGGAGCACGACGCGAGGCGGTAGCGCTCCTCCGGCTCGCTGACGGCATACGCGAGGCGTTGGCCCTCGGGGAGGCTCACCCTCACCTCGACGCAGTCGGCCGGGGCGATGTAGCCCTGGGCCTCGATGTCCTTCCACGGTGCGTCGAAGCGCTTCGGCCCGATGAGGCTGAAGACGTCGGCCTCGCGCCCGTCCTCGCGAACGAGGGTGGCGGTGAGGCCGAGGCGCCGCCGGGCCTGCAGGTCGGCGGTCATCCGGAAGATCGGCGCGGGCAACAGGTGCACCTCGTCGTAGACGACGAGGCCCCAGTCACGCGCGTCGAGCAGGTCGAGGTGGGTGTAGACGCCCTTCCGCCGGGTCGTCAGCACCTGGTAGGTCGCAATGGTGACGGGACGGATCTCCTTGCGGGCACCGGAGTACTCGCCGATCTCGTCCTCCGTCAGGGTGGTGCGGCGCAGCAGCTCGTCCTTCCACTGGCGCGCGCTGACCGTGTTCGTCACGAGGATCAGCGTCGTCGCCTTTGCCGCGGCCATCGCGCCCGCGCCGACGAGGGTCTTGCCTGCGCCGCAGGGAAGCACGACGACGCCGGATCCGCCGTGCCAGAAACCGTCGACGGCGTGCTGCTGGTAGGGCCGCAGGTGCCAGCCGTCCTGCAGCAGCTCGATCGGGTGGGCCTCGCCGTCGACGTAGCCCGCGAGGTCCTCGGCGGGCCAGCCGACCTTGAGCAGCTCCTGCTTGAGGGTGCCACGCTCGCTCGGGTGCACGAGAACAGCGAGGTCGTCGATGCGCTCGCCGGTCAGCGGCCTGATCTTCTTGTGCCGTAGGACCTCCTCGAGCACCGGTCGGTCCGTCGTGCGCAGGACGAGGCGGGTGCCCTCCGGGGAGTCCGCCAGACCCTCCTTCTCGAGCGTCAGGCGGCCGTAACGGTCCATCGTGTCCGCCACGTCGACGAGCAGCGCGGTCGGGACGGCATACCGGCTGAACGTCATGAGGGCGTCGACGACCTGCTCGGCGTCATGACCGGCGGCGCGAGCGTTCCACAGCCCGAGGGGCGTGATCCGGTACGTGTGCACGTGCTCGGGGGCGCGTTCGAGCTCCGCGAAGGGGGCGATGGCCCGGCGGGCCGCCTCGGCCCTCGGGTGGTCCACCTCGAGGAGAAGCGTCTTGTCGCTCTGGACGATCAGGGGTCCGTCATTCATCGTCTCGTCCAACCGCTCGGCCTGCACCGGTGTTCCCGCGCACGGCTGACAGTATGGGCCCATGCGATCCCCACAGGTCGAGGCGGCGTCGGGGCTGCCCGCCGAGGTGACGATCTACGAGGTCGGCCCGCGCGACGGGCTGCAGAACGAGAAGTCCATCCTCCCGGCGGACACCAAGGCGGTGTTCGTGCGCCGACTGGCGGTCGCGGGGCTGGGCACGATCGAGACGACCTCCTTCGTCCCGGCCAGGTGGGTGCCGCAGATGGGCGACGCCGAGCAGGTGCTCGCCGCCCTCGGTCGGGAAGGCCGCGGCCCGCGCCGGCCCGCGCTCGTGCCCAACGAGCGCGGTCTCGACCGTGCGGAGGAGCTGGGGGTCACCGCCATCGCCATCTTCGGCTCCGCCACCGAGACGTTCGCCCAGAAGAACCTCAACCGGTCGGTGACCGAGCA
This sequence comes from uncultured Actinomycetota bacterium, assembly GCA_963816385.1. GTDB lineage: Bacteria > Actinomycetota > Actinomycetes > Actinomycetales > Dermatophilaceae > CAWFKL01. The sequence goes on along the minus strand of CAWFKL010000002.1, from coordinate 40,645 downwards.
GTACGCCATGTTCGAGCCGGTGGTCACGCGCGCGCTCGAGGCCGGGATGTGGGTGCGCGCCTACGTGTCGATGTGCTTCGGCGACCCGTGGGAGGGCCCCGTGCCGGTCGGTCAGGTCGTCGATACCGCCGAGCGGCTCATGGACCTCGGCTGCCACCAGCTCAGTCTGGGCGACACCATCGGCGTCGGCACGACGGGACACGTGCACCGCCTGCTCGAAGCGCTGGGCACGCGGGGCATCGGCACCGACCGCGTCGCCGTGCACTTCCACGACACCTACGGCCAGGCGCTGGCGAACACGATGGCGGCGCTGCGCGACGGCGTCAGCGTCGTCGACGCGGCGGCGGGCGGCCTCGGAGGCTGCCCCTACGCGAAGTCCGCCACCGGCAACCTCGCCACCGAGGACCTCGTCTGGGCCCTGCACGGCGCGGGAGTCCGGACCGGCGTGGACCTCGAAGCGCTCGTGGAGACGTCCGTCTGGATGGCCGGCCAGCTCGGCCGCCCAGCGCCCTCGAACGTCGTGCGGGCCCTCTCCGGCGCCTGACAGGCGATCGAGAGAGCGATCAGTCCGCGCCCGGCTGCTCCTTCGTCAGGTGCAGGAGCCAGTCGACTCCACCGGGGTCCGTCCGTATCAGGGCGTAGCGGCGGCTGTGCTCGCGACCGTGCAGCACGAAGACGATGCGCCGATCGTCGCGCGACTCCTCCTGCCACCAGCCGATGTCGGCGATGGACTTGTGCTCGTCGGTGTAGGTGAGGTGGTCGAGCTCGTGGTCGTCGACCGCGATGGCGAGCCGGTTGCCGCGTGCGGAGGTGGGAAGGCCTCGTGGCACCGCCCACGACCGGAGCACACCGCCCTCCTCCAACCGCAGGTCGAAGTGCGGCCGCGGCCTGCGATGGTCGTGGAGCACGAATGCCGGGCGAGCGTCCCCATTCCTGTGGCTCTCACCCAAGGGAGCTCAGGCCTCGATGGTCGCGCCGGTGATGCGGTGCACCGAGAAGGTGCGCTCGCGGCCGGTGTCGTCGGTGGCCCAGACGCGGCCGCCCTCGACCCGGTCGGGGTGGATGAGGTGCCGTGTCGTGATGCCCACCTGGTCGGAGAGGCCGATCCACACGCCGTGCCGCTCCGCGACGGCGTCTCGCAGCAGGGCCAGGGTCACCACCGGGTCGGTGGCCGGGATGCTCGGACCCACCCGCTGGTCCTGCTCGGCGCGGCGGTCGTCGGCCGTCGCCTCGGCCGCCCGCAGCGACTCGACGAGGCCGCGCGTCGAGTCGTGGTCGACGGGGGTGACGACCGGTCCGGGTCCGCGGCGCCGGCTGCCGGCTCGACGACGTGGCGCCTCGGCGTGCACGACGGCACCGTCGCGCCCCTCGTGCACGGGCGTGAAGCCGTGCTCTCGCAGCAGGTCGACGAGCACGCCCGGGTCGGCGGACGACACGAGCACCGTCGGGGCGAGCCGTCGCAGCTGCAGCGCCGACAGCTCCCGCGAGGCGAGCATCGTGTCGAGCACCGCCGCGTCGTCGGAGCGCACGTATGCCGTCGCGCCGCCGATGCGCGTCTGGCCGTGCCGCCGCGCGACGTCCGACACGAGGTACTCCAGCGGCTGCGGCACCGGCGTCCGGCTCGACCGCCGCACCGTGTCGACGACCTCCGCCGCGGTCCAGCCGGCGTCGAGGGCGCGGCGCACCGACTCGGGCGTGAAGCGGTAGACGGTCGCGCCGCCGCGAGACTCCACGTCGGCGGCCAGCCGCATGAAGGCGCCGAGCGAGCCGATGAGCGGACCAGGTGCCACCGCCGTGAGGTCTGCCTGCACGAGCACGTGGTCGACGGGGGCGGGCAGCTGGGGCGACATCGCGGCGGCCACCGGGTCGGCGCCGCTCGAGGCCTGCCCTCGCCTCGCCGCAGGCCCGGGGCCACCGCGGCCGGGCGGCGTCGACGAGGCGAACGCGGCCTCGACGAGGGCGCGGCCGGCGTCGGACAGGGCGCCGCGGCCGGTGACACCGAGCCACTCTGCCTCGCGCAGGGTCGCCTCGACGGCGTCGCCCAGAACGCCCGACGCGCGGCTCGGGCGGCGCCACGCCAACCGCTCGCCGAGGGAGGTGCCATCGGCCGAGCGACCGGGCTCGAGCGTGGCAAGCTCTCGCAGGACGTCGCGACGCACCCCCCTGATGGCCGGCCACTGCACGTCGGGGCCGAGCGCGTTGGCAGGTCCGGTGCCGGTGGTCCGGCGGCCCACGAGGTGGGGCGCTCGCGTGGAGGACACCCACGCGAGCGCGAGCGTCGCCCAGCGGTGCCCTGCCTCCGTCGAGGGCCAGTCGTCGATCTCCGACGTCGGCGCCCACACCGGCACGATCTCGCCGTCGTCGGCGATCAGCCCCGCGGCATACGCGATCTCGACGACGAACGCGGTGCGCTCGGGCGTCGTGTCGAGCCCAGCCTGGGCGGCGCGCAGGTCGCGCACCGACAGGCCGCCGGCCCTCAGCACTCGGGGAGGCTCAGCGCCCCACATCGCCGCCAGCTCGTCGATCTGGGTCAGCAGCTCGCTCGCGGAGCCTCCGGCTGCGGCGTCGACGAGCGACACCGGCCGCGACAGGAGCTCGGGCGGCTGGAGCTCGGGGCGGCGGTGGAGTCGTCCACCGCGCAGTACGAGCCCGACCTCACGGGGGAGAGTGACCCGGTCGACGGACACCGGCACGAGGAGGTGGTGCTCGATGAGCCAGCGGGCCGTCGTGCGGCCAGGTGAGGCCGTCGGCAGCACGCCCAACGCCGGTCCCCAGGTCATGCGTTCGAGCATCGTCCGTGCGTCGTCGGGCGCCTCGGAGATCGTGGCGCGCAGCTCGTCGGGCGTGGGCACGTGCGCAGCACGGTGGGGGCGCAGTTCGTGCAGCGGCGCGCCGAGGCCCGCGACCGATGACCCGAGCACCTCGGGCACCGTGCGCACGACGTGGTGGCCGTCGGCGCCGCGCCAGATCAGCGCCGAGGCCCAGAGGTCGCCGAGATGGGCGGCGACGAGCGTCTCGTCGGCCCCGCCGAGCAGCGCCGTGAGGTCCGCCACGGAGGCCCCGTCCCCGGCCACGACGAGGGCCTCGAGGACCTGCAGGTGACCTCGATCAAGCGACTCGACGGCCCGCTGCACGCTGGCGCGGGTGCTCGACCGCGCGGCCAGGCTCGTCAGGTCGGCCGGCGAGGGGCGGGCGAGGTCGGGCCGTGCCAGCAAGAGATCCACGAGCTGCTCGTCGGTGCGCGCGCGGATGTCGTCGGCCAGGCTGCGGCTCGAGATGGCCATCCCCCCAACCTAGCCGCCGGGCGCCTGGTGCTCCGGCCTGTGGCGGTCGGCGGACGATCGCGTCGGCGCCCGATAGCGTTGCTGCCATGAGTGCCCTGACGCCCGCCCCTCTCGGGACCGCCGACCCCGAGGCCGCCCTGCCCACCGGACAGCAGTGGAGCATCGGGCACGGGCCCTTCGAGGCCACCGTGGTCGAGGTCGGCGGGGGACTACGGGCCCTGACCCGCGACGGCGTCGACCTGGTGGCCGGCTACGCCGACGACGAGCGCTGCGTCTCCGGCCGCGGCCAACAGCTCATGCCCTGGCCCAACCGGATCCGGGACGGGCGCTACACCTTCGGCGGCACCGCCTCGCAGCTGCCGCTCACCGAGGTGCCGCTGCGCAACGCGAGCCACGGTCTCGTGCGGTGGGCCCTCTGGGAGCTCGTCGAGCTCGAGGACTCCTGGGTCACGGTGGGCTACCGACTCCACCCGCAGCCCGGCTGGGACCACTTCCTCGACCTGCGCACCACCTACGCCCTCGACGACACGGGCCTGACGGTGACGACGGCGGCGCGCAACGTCGGCCCGGCGAGCGCCCCCTTCGGCTACGGCGCTCATCCCTACCTCGCGACCGGGTCGACCCCACTGCCCGAGATCGAGCTGCGCATCCCCGCCCGCGAGTGGGTCGAGGTCGACGACCGGCTGCTGCCGGTGGCCCGGCACGCCGTGACGGGCAGCCCCTACGACTTCCGCGAGCGCCGTGCGGTCGGCGACCAGGACCTCGACACCGCCTACACCGGCGTGGAGCGAGAGCAGGATGGTTGCTGGCGGGTCACGGTCGCATCTGCGGACCGCGTGGTGTCGCTGTGGGCCGACGAGTCCTTCGGCTGGCTCCAGGTGTTCACGGCCATCGCGCGCGACCAGAAGGGCGTGCCCGGCGTCGCCGTGGAGCCGATGTCCTGCCCGGCCGACGCCTTCAACTCCACCGACTCGCTCGTGGTGCTCGAGCCCGGCGAGGAGTGGACCGGTACGTGGGGCATCAGCCCGTCGTGACCTGCGAGGCGCGGCCGGCCACGACCCGGTCGAGGCGCTCCGGGCCCCCGACCGCCCGCATCGACGCGGAAATCGGGTTTGCCGTCAGCCGTTAGGCTGGTGCTGAGCGCAAGGAGCGCCATCGGGCCGTGTCACGAGGGACCGGCCTGCGACGAGCAACGAGGTGGACTGTGCCGACTGGCAAGGTCAGGTTCTACGACGCGGACAAGGGCTTCGGATTCATCTCCGAGGACTCCGGCGCGGACGTCTTCCTGCACGCGAACGCGCTGCCCGAGGGCATCACGACCCTCAAGAAGGGCGCGCGGGTCGAGTTCGGGATCGTCGAGGGGCGCAAGGGAGCCCAGGCGCTGCAGGTCAAGCTCGTCGACCCTGTCGCGTCCGTCTCCGCCGGCCGCCGGGAACGCGACCGCCGCCCCGCCGACGAGATGGTCGTCATCATCGAGGACGTCGTGCAGCTGCTCGACGGGGTCGGCAACGGCCTGCGTCGGGGCCACTACCCCGACAAGAAGCTCGGCTCGACCGTCGCCCGCGCACTCCGCGGCCTGGCCGACCAGCTGGAGGTATGACCGTGCCTTCCGCGACCCGCTCGCGTTCCGCCGCGCCCGACGCGGTGCTCGCCGGCGCCGTCGAGCAGGCCCGCGCGATCCTCGAGACCGTCGCCGAGCCGGGCACGGTCGGGGAGCACCTCGGACTCGAGCCGCTCGGCGAGCGGCTGGGGATGCACTGGTTCGCCTGTCTGTCGCCCGGCTACCGCGGGTGGCGCTGGGGCGTCACCGTCGCACGCGTGCCGCGCGGCAAGGTCGCCACCGTCTGCGAGACCAACCTTCTGCCCGGTCCCGACGCGCTGCTCGCCCCCGAGTGGCTGCCGTATGCCGACCGGCTGGCTCCCGGCGACCTCGGCGCCGGCGACGTGCTGCCGTTCCGCGAGACCGACCCCTACCTCGAGTCGGGCTTCGAGGCGACCGGCGACGAGGACGTCGACCAGATGGCTTTCTTCGAGCTCGGCCTGGGCCGCCCGCGGGTGCTGTCGGCCGAGGGTCGCGAGGCCGCGGCCTCGCGGTGGTACTCCGGCGAGGGCGGTCCCGCCTCCGACGTCGCCGCCCGGGCGACGGCCCACTGCACCACGTGCGGCTACTTCCTGCCCATGGCCGGCGCTCTGCGCAGCACCTTCGGCGTCTGCGCCAACGAGTGGAGCCCGTCCGACGGCCGGGTCGTCTCGCTCGACCACGGCTGCGGTGCGCACTCCGAGACCGACCTCGACCAGCCTGAGCCGACCTCGATCGGCGAGCCGATCGTCGACGAGTTCGCCGTCGACCTCGAGGCGGTCGGCCCCGTCGCCGAACCGGTCCTCGAGCCGGTCGTCAGCCGTCCGAGAGCCGGTCCTCGAGCCGTCGTCACGGAGCCGGTCCTCGAGTCGGTCGTCGAAGAGCAGCACGGCTCTGACGACCCCGTCACCGACTGAGCCGAGGACAGCCCCAGCCCGACCGGAGATCCCGGACGCGGACTCCCGGCCGGACGGCATACACCTCACGCGGCGTCGCGGGCGTTGCCTCGGCCGCGACGCAGGTAGGCCCACCCCACCCCACCCAGCACGGCTCCCGCGACGCAGGCCCACGGCCACCAGTCGCGGTCGCCCTCGTGCAGCGCGGGGACGAGCAGCGTGACGCCGAGTGCGAGCACCCAGCACGCGACGCCCACCTCCACGACCCGCAGCATCGGCACGTGCAGTGGCCGGATGCGGTCGATCGGGATGCCGCGAGCCGGGGCCTGCGGGCGGTGGTCGTCGGTCACGCCGTCAGCCTAGTGAGACGGACCGGGCCTCGACACGCGCACGCACCACGGCGCCACTAGGGTGACCGCCATGGCGACCGAAACACGCACTCCGACAAGCACGTCGGAGCCCCCCACGCGACTGGACCGCTTCTTCAAGGTCACCGAGCGCGGGTCCACCCTCACGCGGGAGGTCCGCGGTGGTCTGGTCACCTTCTTCACGATGGCCTACATCATCGTGCTCAACCCGATCATCCTCTCGGGAACCGTCGACGGCTCCGGGCAGATGATCGGCGGCACGACCGACCTGGCCCAGAGCAAGCTGCTCGTCGCCGTCGGCACCGCCGTCGTCGCGGGCGTCATGTCGATCCTGATGGGACTCGTGGCGAACTTCCCGATCGCGCTCGCCGCCGGGCTCGGCATCAACGGCCTCATCACCGGAATGGTGATCACCCACGCGTCGCAGAAGGTCACCTACGCCGACCTCATGGGCCTGGTGGTCATCGAGGGCCTCATCATCCTTTTGCTCGTGCTGACCGGCTTCCGCAAGGCGGTCTTCCGGGCGATCCCCACGCCGCTCAAGGTCGCCATCTCCGTCGGCATCGGCCTCTTCATCGCCTACATCGGCCTCATCGACGCAGGCTTCGCGCGCCGCCCGACGACCCCGGGCACCGTCCCGAGCGAGCTGGGCATCGGCGGCAGCCTCACCGGGTGGCCGACGCTCGTCTTCGTCGTCGGCGTCTTCCTCATCGCGATCCTGCTCATCCGCAAGGTGAAGGGCGCCATCCTGCTCGGGATCATCGGTGCGACGGTCCTGGCGATGGTCGTCGAGGCGATCTTCCAGCTCGGCCCGAAGGTCTTCGACGAGACGGGCGCCGTCACCAACCCCGAAACGTGGCAGCTGACCGTCCCGGAGCTGCCCGCCTCCATCACGAACACGCCCGACCTCGGCATCCTGGGCCAGTTCAGCCTGCTCGGCTCCTTCGAGAAGCTCGGCATCATCACGGCGTCGCTCTTCGTCTTCTCGCTCCTGCTCGCCGACTTCTTCGACACCATGGGCACCGTCGTGGCCATCGGCACCGAGGCCAAGCTCCTCGACGACGAGGGCAACCCCCCGAACACCGACCGCATCCTCGTCGTCGACTCACTCGCGGCGATCGGCGGTGGCGCCGGTGGCATCAGCAGCAACACGTCGTACATCGAGTCCGCCTCGGGGGTCGAGGAGGGCGCGCGCACCGGGCTGGCGTCGATCGTCACCGGCGTGCTCTTCCTGCTCGCGACGTTCCTCGCGCCGCTCTTCGCGGTCGTGCCGTCCGAGGCCGCCGCGCCGGCGCTCGTCATCGTGGGCTTCCTCATGATGACCCAGGTCACCAACATCGACTGGGGCGACATGGAGATCGCCCTCCCGGCGTTCCTGACCATCGTGCTCATGCCGTTCACCTACAACATCACGGTGGGCATCGGTGCCGGCTTCATCGCGTGGGTGCTGCTGAAGATCGCCAAGGGGCACGCCCGCTCCATCCACCCGCTGCTGTGGACGGTCTGCGGCTTCTTCGTCCTCTACTTCCTCAAGACGCCGCTGGAGGCGGTGCTCGCGGGCTGAGACGGGGTCTGCCCGCCGGTATGCCGCGCGGCCCCTCCCACGTGGCGAGGGCCGCCCTCGTGCGCGTCGCAGGCACGACCCGGGAATTGATTAGCGCAGGTAATGAGTTAGGCTAAGGAAGCACCGAACATCACTTCTGAGGACCTCTCTTGCGCACCAAGACCCCGACTCCCGGGCTGAGCCGATCCGAGCTCGTCGCCCTCTCGAACGACATCAGGCTCGCGTGCATGCGCATCTCGAGGCGCGTGCGCTTCGAGTCCGACCGCGAGATGCCGCCGCACCACTTCTCGGTGCTGTGCCGCCTCGAGGAGACGGCTCGCACCAACAGCGAGCTGGCCGAGATCGAGCGTGTCTCTGCCCCGAGCATGAAGCGCACGACCGCCGCCCTCGTCGTCGCCGGCTACGTTGCCCGTGCCGACGACCCGACCGACGGTCGCCAGGTCATCCTTTCGCTGACGCCAACGGGCCAGAAGGCCCTGGGCCGCATCCGCCGGCACCGCGACGAGTGGATGCTCGCGCGTTTCGAGCACCTGACCGACGACGAGCGCCAGCTCCTCCAACAGGCCGCCGATGTGCTGGCCAAGGTGGCCAGCGAATGAGCCCCATGTTCCACTCGCTCGGCATCCGCAACTACCGCATCTACGCTTCGGGCGCGATCGTCTCCAACACCGGCACGTGGATGGGCCGGGTGGCGCAGGACTGGCTCGTCCTGACCGTCCTGACCGACCACTCAGCGACCGCCCTGGGCATCGTCACCGGCCTGCAGTTCCTGCCGTTCCTGCTGCTCGCTCCGTTCGCCGGCATGCTCGTCGACAAGCTGCCCAAGCGCCGTCTGCTCTTCGCGACGCAGAGCGCCCTGCTCGTCACGGCGCTGCTGCTCGCGGTCCTCACGGCCACCGGGGTCGTCGAGCTCTGGCACGTCTACCTCCTCGCGCTCATCCAGGGCGTGGCCACCGCAGTCGACAACCCCGCTCGGCAGACGTTCGTCTCCGAGATCGTCGACACGGACCACCTGCCCAACGCCGTGGCCCTCAACAGCGCGTCGTTCAACCTCGGTCGTCTCATCGGCCCGGGCATCGCCGGCCTCGTCATCGCGGCCTTCGGGATCGCGCCGGCCCTCTACGTCAACGCCGCGACCTTCCTCTTCGTCCTCGTCGCCCTGATCCGGCTGCGCACGTCTGAGCTGACGCCGTCACCACGCGCCCGCGGCAAGGGCCAGATTCGCGAGGGGCTGCGCTACGTCAAGGGGCGCCCCGACCTCGTGCTCATCATGTTCCTCGTCTTCGTGCTCGGCACGTTCGGGATGAACTTCCAGCTGACGATGGCCCTGATGGCCACCAAGGTCTTCGACAAGGGCCCGGGGGAGTACGGCCTGCTGGGCTCGATCATGGCGGTCGGATCGCTCGCCGCCGCGCTGCTCTCGGCCAGACGGGCCCGGCCGCGGCTGCGGGTGCTGCTCGTGGCGCTCGTCGGCTTCACGGTCTCGACGGCCCTGCTCGCGACGGCACCGACGTACCTGCTCTTCGCCGTCTTCCTCGTGCCAACGGGTCTGTCTGCCCTGACGGCGCTGACCACCGCGAACGCCATGGTGCAGATCAGCGTCGACCCGATCGTCCGCGGTCGCGTCATGGCGCTCTACATGGCGATCTTCATGGGGGGCACTCCCATCGGGGCTCCCGTGATCGGCTGGATCGGTGACGTCTGGGGACCGCGCTGGACCATCGGCATCGGCACCGTCGCCGTGGGCCTCAGCCTCGTGGCCGTGGCCGTGTGGGTGGCACGTCGGCAGAATGTGGCCGTGACCTTCCAGACCCACGGCACTCCACGGCTGCACATCGAGGTGGCAGCGCAGCCCGAAGACCAGCAGGCGCCCGCTCGCGGGGCCCGGGAGACCGCCGAGGCCGTCAGGTGAGCTTCAAGTTCCGGCACCGGGTCACGGTGGGAGCCCTGGTGCTGCTCGTCGTCATCGCGGTCGTCGCGTCCTTCCTGAACCGCTGAGGCCGCGCGCACCTCTCGCACTGGGGGGCGCTGAAGCACAGCGACCCCCGTCCTAGGATGGGCGAGCCCAGCAGCACACCCCGTCCAGCTATGCGCGGAGGAGCCCCCATGGCATCCCAGAGGTTCGTCGACCTGCTCAACGAGCAGGTCGGCAACGAGTTCGCAGCTCACCAGCAGTACGTCGCCATCGCGTGCTACTACGACGACCTCACCATGCCGGAGATGGCGGCACTGTTCTTCCGGCAGGCGGTCGAGGAGCGCGACCACGCGATGATGATGGTGCAGTTCCTGCTCGACACCGACTCGCGGGTCACGATTCCCGGCGTGGCGGCTCCCGACAACGACTTCGCCGACCTCGTGGCGCCGGTCGAGCTCGCGCTCGCGCAGGAGAGGCGCGTCTCCGACCAGATCAACGCCCTCACCGCGGTGGCCCGCGAGGACCACGACTTCGCAGCCGACCAGTTCATGCAGTGGTTCATCAAGGAGCAGGTCGAGGAGGTCAGCTCGATGCGCGACCTGCTCGACGTGGTGCGCCGCAACCAGCAGGACGTCGAGAACATCGAGGAGTTCCTGCGCAACCGCTCCAGCACCGACAAGGACTCCAGCGCCCCCGCCGTCGCCGGGGCCGGTGCCTGAGCGAAGCGGAGATCTCGGCCGATCGGACGGTCACTTCCACCATGGGGGCAGTGGCGGCACGACGACGCCGCGGACGTCACCCAGGTCGACGACGAACCGGTCGGCCTGCTCGGGCGACTCCGATGGTTCGCCGCCTGCCGGCGTGACCTCGGCCGCGCCTGAGCCGGCGAGCCCGGGCGAGCGGCACGCACTGGCTCTTGGCACACCACTTCGGAACCGTGCCGAGCTCAGCGCGCAGCAGCTGTCGCATGATCCCGGCCATCGTCGACCCTCGAACCGTGCGCCGCAGCCCGGGGTCCTGATAGACCACCACCGTCGGCGTGGAGCCATCAGGACGGGGCCGGGTGGCCTCGGCGACGATGGCGGCATACTGCGCACGCGTCTTCTGGTGGGCCACCAGCTCGTTTCGCCACGCCCAGCTTCCCACGATGGTGAGCACGAGAAGGCAACCGAGCCCGGTGCGGCGCGAAGCCCGAGAGCCGCCGAGCAGGAGGGCAGCGGGGAAGAGGGCCGCGAGCCAGGCCCAGAGCTCGCCCCTCGTGTCCGTCACGACGCCGGTCACGAGGACCTGGGCGAAGCTCACCCCGAGGACGACTGCGAGCCCGCCGAGCAGTCGCACCAGACGCGGCCGCACGACCCGGTCCAACAGGCCCGCGAGCACGGCTGCGAGGCCCACCAGTGCGGGCAGCCACAGCTCCTTCACGAGAGCAGCCCGCGTGGCGGCGGAAGCGGCCGGCGTTCACGCGCAGGTCACCCAGGTCGTGCGGGGGATTGGGGCGGCGCCACGCCGATATCTCGAGCCCGAAACGATCGAAGGCCAGCAGGTTGAGCGTGTTCATGATGCCCACCCCGAGGGCGAAGCCGCCGAGGAAGGCACCGGTCAGCCAGAACAGCTCCTGCCAGGGTCGCCGGGCCAGGAACACGACCGCAGCGAGAAACACCACCACACCCACCGGTGGGTAGCTCAGCACGGAGAGCACCGTCGCTGTCGCCATCCACACGACGAGCCACGCCCGGCGCCGGGCAGCAAGCGGGAGGAGCCAGAGCGCGGCCGCTCCGACGACCGTCGATGCGGTGAGCGTGGCCGGCCAGTAGAAGAGCTTGACCCAGACCGGCGAGACGAAGACCGACAGGCCAAGGAGGGCATCGACCCCCCAGTGCAGGCGGGGCAGCCCCAGGTGCAGCACTCTCCAGAGCCCGGCGACGAGCACCACGTATGCCGTCACGTACATCATCGAGGCACTGAACGCAGTGCCGTGCTGCCCGATGACCAACCACCAGGCGTAGGTGAGCCAGCGTCCCTCGAGAAGGTTGCGCCGCCAAACGTTCGGCACCCCGGTCGTGCCCTCAGGCACCATGTAGGTGAAGTCGTCGAGGCGGATGAATGGCGTGACGGCCTGCGTGACGGCCCCGGTGACGAGGAGCGCCGCAGCGATCACGGTCACCACGAGGATCCATCTGCGCCGGCCAGCGACGGCCGGGGAGGCGTCGGCAGCAGGCCTCTCCACGCCGAGTCTCAGTGCCGTCTCATCGCTCACGCGTGGGTCCCACGACGATGTTCGCTCTCACCAGACCTCCTGCCCAGCGCAGCCATGCTGACAGAGCGCTCACCTCGGCTGCCGCAGGCACGCCGTCCTTGTCAACGACGCCCGCCGGCTCGTACCACCACGACGTCGGCCCGCTGGGCGTCGGGAGGCGGTATGCCGTGTGGCTCAGCGCAGGGCGCCGACGACGTGGTCGATGGCGCGCGTGAGGGTGCTGACGTCCTCTGGCTCGACGGCCGGGAACATGGCGACGCGCAGCTGGTTGCGGCCCAGCTTCCGGTAGGGCTCGACGTCGACGATGCCGTTGGCGCGCAGCGTCCTCGCGACCGCAGCGGCGTCGATGGAGTCGTCGAGGTCGATCGTGCCGACGACGTGCGAGCGCGCGGCCGGGTCGGCGACGTAGGGCGTCGTGTAGTCCGTCTGCTCGGCCCAGGTGTAGAGGCGCGCGCTGGAGTCCTGGGTGCGGCCCGTCGTGAAGTCGAGCCCGCCGTTGCCGTTCATCCAGTCGAGCTGGCTCTTCATCATGGCCAGGGTCGCGACGGCGGGGGTGTTGTAGGTCTGGTTCTTGAGCGAGTTGTCGATCGCCACCGGCAGGCTGAAGAAGTCGGGCACCCAGCGGCCGGTGCCGGCGACCTCGTCCACGCGGGCGAGCGCGGCGGGCGAGAACGCGGCGAGCCAGAGGCCACCGTCGGAGGCGAAGCACTTCTGCGGCGCGAAGTAGTAGACGTCGGCCTCGCGCACGTCCACGGGCAGGCCGCCCGGCGCCCGAAGTGGCGTCGATGAGCACGAGGGCGTCGTCATCGGCGCCCTCGACGCGTTTCACCGGTGCCATGACGCCCGTCGAGGTCTCGTTGTGCGGCCAGGCGTAGACGTCGACGCCGGCCTCGGCGTGCGGTGCGGCGAGGGTGCCCGGCTCGGCCTTCACGATCGTCGGCTCCCCGAGGAAGGGCGCGGCCTTCGTGACGTTGCCGAACTTGCTCGAGAACTCACCGAAGGCGAGGTGCTGCGAGCGTTCGCGCACGAGTCCGAAGGCGGCGATGTCCCAGAACGCCGTGGAGCCACCGTTGCCGAGGATGATCTCGTAGCCGTCTGGGAGGCTGAAGAGGTCGCGCAGGCCCGAGCGCACGTCGCCGACGAGGCTCTTGACCGGCGACTGGCGGTGTGAGGTGCCGAGCACCGTGCGTCCGAGGGAGCGGAGGTAGTCCAGCTGCTCGGGCCGCACCTTGGAGGGCCCGGAGCCGAACCGTCCGTCGCCGGGCAGGAGCTCGGCTGGGATGGTGATGGGCAAGGTCACGGCGGGTGCTTCGGTCACGGATTCACCTTGGGAATGCGGCCACGTCGTGGAGCTCGTGGCGGGCGTGTGGGGCGGATGACGCCGTTGTCACCGCCGCCATTGAACCCCACCTGCCCACGCCTTGGACGCCGCTGCTCGCTCCGTGGACTCAGCCCCCGCCCCCCGCGCGTGATCGAAAGAGCACTTCGTCCGCATCGAGCGCACCTGTGCGCTCCCTGGAGGGCGGACGAAGTGCTCTTTCGATGGGTCAGCGGACGACGCCGCCGAGCGAGCGGTTGGCGAAAGCCCCGGCGCGGGCGTCGTAGAGCCAGAGCCCGCCGTCGGAGCTGCGGCCGAACATGACGAAGGTGCCGTCAGAGCGGGTCACGACGTCGGGTGCGCTGTCGTAGAGCGCTGTGACCCCGATGACGAGGCCGGCACGCTCGACGACCGCGTTGCGGTCCGGCCCGCTCGACACCGCGATACGGGGGCTGCCGTTCCATCGGTCGCCCAGCGCCCGGTCGGACCAGCCGGCCGCACGGCCGGAGAGCGGCGCCCACCGGTTGCCGCCGCCGGTCGGGGTGAAGCGTCTCCTCGTGTGTCCAGCCGCCGGTGCCGCGGCCCGTGACGACGGTCGTGCGGGTGCTCTGGTCGGCGGCGGCCGACAGTCCCGAGGTGAAGATGCCGCCGATCTGGCGCCATCCCGACCACCGGACGCGGTCGAAGTGGTTGCGGAACCCCCGTCCGGTGGGGGAGACGGCCCACACGTCGAGGGTGCCGTCTCCGACGGAGCTGCCGTGCTGGGCTATGACGATCCCGCCGAGCACAGCGGAGCCCTGCCGCACACCACCCACGAACCACGTGTGCACGACCTGCCTGCTGCTGTCGCGCGTGAAGAGGTCGACCCGACCGGAGGCGGACGCCGCGGCCGACGGGGCGTCGGTGCTGGACACACCGGCATACGTCCACGGGGACCACGTGCTGCCGTCGTCGGTGCTGCGGCGGAAGTACACCCGGTCACCGGTGCTGCGGACGAAGGTGGTGATGGCCGTGCCGGTTCGGGCCGCGGTCACACCCACCGGTGAGACCAGCGAGCCGGCAGCGACCGTCGGGACGGTGGCGGTGGGCGCGACCCGCACGATGCGGTCATCGATGCCCGTCGACGTCGTGAACCACAACGCGCCGTCGGGACCCTGCTGCACGGCGCGGATGCGGCCGTAGCCCTGCGCCTGCGGCAGCCGGACCGTCGTCGCGACGGCACTCGTCGTGACCGTTGGCCGGAACCGCATGAGATAGATGCCCTCACCCTTGAGCAGCCCGACCGCCAGCGCGCCCTGCCACTGCCCCCAGGCTGCGCCGGTGAGGAAGGTCGCGCCGCTCGTCGCGACCGTCGGGAAGCCCGACGACCACATGGCCGGGCGGGCCGTGGGGAACTTCGTGAGGTCGGTCATCGGCGTCGCCTCGTTGTAGCCGGGGACGGGGTCCCAGCCGTAGTTCGCGCCGCGCACCGACAGGTTGATCTCGTCGTCACGGTCGCTGCCGTGCTCCGCCGACCACAGCTCGCTCGTTCCCGGACGCAGCGCGAGGCCCTGGACGTTGCGGTGACCGTAGCCCCAGACGTAACGCCCGTTGTCGCGTCGGGCGTAGAAGGGGTTGTCGGTGGGGATCGTTCCATCGGAGTTGACCCGGAGCACCTTGCCGCCGAGGGAGGCGAGGCTCTGCGGGTTCGTGCCCACCGCCGCGTCGCCGGTCCCGACGTAGAGGCGGCCGTCCGTGCCGAAGCGCAGCCGGCACCCGCTGTGCCGTCCGCTGACGAGGGGTATGCCGGTGACCACCGGTGGGCCCGCGCTCACTGCCGTCGTGTCCGAGGTGAGGCGCCACGGCAGCACCCGGACGTCGAACGCTGCTCCCGACGCGGAACTCACGGCCTGGCAGGTGTAGAACCGCTGGTTCGTGGCGGAGGCCGGGTCGGCCACCATGCCGAGGAGTCCACCCTCGCCGACGGCATAGAGCGACGGGAAGCCGGAGATCGTGACGCGCTGGGGCGCCGCGGAGCCCCGCTTGGACCACACCTGGCCGGCGCGCAGGTCGTAGAGCAGCAGGCCGTTCACCCACGTGAGGTCCCACGGGTGGCTGAGGCCCGACACCACCGTCGACACCGAGACGGCCGGCGCGTCGGCGGCAGCAGGGGCGGTGACGACAGGGGCGGCCACGGCAGGGGCGGCGCACGGCAGGGGCGGCCACGGCAGGGGCGGCGCCGGCGGCCGGCGGATGGCCTGCCGCGAGGGCGGCAACGGCAGCGAACGCCCCTGCCACGGCGATGAGCTCTCGGACGCGTAGACGCTGCACGATCGTGACTCCCCACTCGGCGACTGCTGCTGGCGAGCCTATGCGGGCTCGGGCCGCCCGGCAGCGCGATCGAAAGAGCACTTCGTCCGCATCGAGCGCACGTGCGCGCGTCCTGGAGGGCGGACGAAGTGCTCTTTCGATCGGTTGATCGCAGGAGCGCACTCAGGACCGCCACCTCAGTGCGAGGATCGGCGCATGCTTCCCGACGACGAGCAGACCCTGCACCCCGAGCCGGTCTTCGGCGGCGTCGACCACACCCACGACGCCGTGCGGTTCGAGGGCACCGACTTCTCCGGTGCCCATGCCGAGGGCCACAGCTTCCTCGACTGCACGCTCCGAGGGGTGCGCCTCGACGACGCGCACCTCGAGGGGTCGCGGTGGTCGGAGTGCGAATGGCAGCGCGTCCAGGGCGTCGGCGTCTCGCTGCCGGAGGCGAGCCTGGCCGACACGATCCTGGACGGCTGCCGCCTTGCCGCGGTGTCGGCCTGGGGCAGCACTTGGCGCGACGTCACCGTGCGCGGCGGCAAGGTCGACCTGCTCAACCTGCGTGGCGCGCGCCTCAAGGACGTCGCGTTCGTGGACTGCGTCGTCACCGAGCTCGACCTGGCCGAGGCCAGCGTCGACGGGCTGACCTTCGAGGGCTGCACCCTCGTCGAGCCCACCTTCGGGCGGGGCACGTATGCGGGCCTCGACCTCTCGGGGGCGACGCTGCGCTCGCCCCGCGGGTTGGCCGGCCTGCGCGGCGGAATCCTCAGCCGCCCCCAGGTCATCGACCTCGCCGACGCGTTCGCCGCGGAGCTCGGGATCCTCGTGCGGGACTGAGGACTGTCCGGCTCAGTTGATCTGGTTGGGCTTGCCCCGCCGGAGGGCCGCCGTGGCGGCGTCCTTGGCGCGATCGGTCGCCTTCACCTTCTCGTCGGGCCGGATCCGCTTCGTCAGATCGGCACGCTCGACGAGGATGGCGAGCGGCATGTCGGTGGTCGGATAGACGGCGACCGGCTCGTCGGCAGCGAAGACGACCCAGTGCGACTGGTCGCCCTTGTAGACCTTGAGGATGCTGCCGTCGGCGAGCGACGTCGCGTGCGCCATGGCCGTGCGACGGGCGCGCTCCGACGACATCGCCTTGCCGACGGCCTCCTTGACCGGCTCACGCAAGGCCTGCGTCGCGACCCAGATCTGCGGGCCGTACTTCACCCCCAGCTTGAACGTCGTAATCGCCACTTTGCCCTTGCCCGCCATCGCCAGCTCCTCTCGTGCCTGCCCCTCCATGAGGTGGCGACACCGTGCCTGCCTGTGCCTGCCTGTCCGGTGCGCCACTGCCTGACGTCGACCGGCCGTCTGCCCACCAACCCTAGTCTGAGCACATGGACACGTCGCCCGAGCGTCCCGCCGCACCCGCCCCGCCCGACGAGCAGCACGTCGGCCTGCCGCCGGTGCGTCGCGTCGACTACACGGGCGAGGGCCTGCACGAGTCGCAGGTCGCACCCTCCCCCTACCTGCAGACCCGCGAGTGGCTCGACCACGCCATCGCAGCTGCTGCCGAGCGCGGTGACGTGCCCGAGCCGACCGCTCTGTCGGTGGCGACGGTCGACGCGAGCGGTGCCGCGAACGTCCGCACCGTTCTCATGCGCTTCTTCGACGAGCGCGGCCCAGGCTTCGTCACCAACCTCGAGTCGACCAAGAGCGTCGAGATCAGGGGCAACCCGCGTGTCGCCGCCGCTCTGACGTGGCCCTCGCTCTACCGGGCGATCCGCTTCCGCGGCGCGGCGCACCTCGTCGGGCGCGACGAGGTCGCCGGCTACTTCGACTCCCGGCCCTACGGGTCGCGGCTCTCGGCGTGGGCCTCCGACCAGTCCCGGCCGGCAGCCGACCGCGCCGCCATCGAGGCGAAGTGGGCTGCAGCGCTCGAGCGCTTCCCGGACACCGGCCGCGAGCACGACGTGCCGGTGCCTGACTTCTGGGGCGGCTGGCGCATCGAGTGCGACGAGGTCGAGTTCTGGGCGGGCCGCTCCAACCGGCTGCACGACCGCCTCGTCTTCACGCGCGTCGGACCAGGCGACCTCGCGGATGCCCACGTCTGGACGCTGTCGCGACGTCAGCCCTGATCGGCCGTCGGCCCCGGACACGGGCCGAGCAAGGAACTGGGCAGAGGAACTGGACAGAGAACTGGACAGAGGAACAGGGCAGCCCGCTCGGCGGGCTGCCCTGCTTCATCCTGGGGTGTGGGTTGGGGACGCGACTAGCGCGCGGCCACCTCACACGTTCCGGAAGAAATCACTTCTCGGACCACCTCCCTTCGGGTTCGGTACGTCGACCGTACGACGGCCCCGAAGGCTCCGGCAAGACCTTTTCGGGCCGTCCCGAGCCGGCGAGCACGACCAGCACCGCGACACCGAGGAGCGTCGGGTAGGCGGTCACGGCGTCGAGCACGGCACGAGCCCGTCCGAAGTCGAGCGAGAAGGCGACCGCCAGGCCAGCGGCGGCCGTGAACGCTCCGGCCCACACGCGGGGCGCGGTCGCCCACGGCAGCCGACGCTCGACGGCCTCGGTCGCCTCGGGGGCCGCACGAGGGAAGAAGACGATCCACACGGCATACCCCAGCGTGCCGAGGAAGGCGGACACGGCGAGCAGGCGCGCGGCGAGCGGGGTGCCTTCGGTGCCGGGCAGGGCCGCCGCCGAGAGGATCATGCCGCCGTCACCGACGACGCTGCGCACCCGCCCCGGCTGGGTCGTCAGCCACGGGTCGAGGGCGCCGGCGAGCAGCGCCACTGGCATCCCCGCGTACGCCAGCACGACGGCGGCCCTGAAGCCGCGGCGGGTCTTCCGCTGGGGCAGCTCGGACGCCCACTCCCAGAGGAAGCCGAGCGGTGCGAGGGCGAGCAGGTGCCCCAGCACGACCACGTGGTATGCCGGGAAGGCGAGTGACGCCGCGAGGGCACCCCCCAGGACGGCCCAGGCCACGACGCGCCGGGTGGTGCCGCGCCACTGGTGCACGGCGACGGCGAGCACCGCGTAGCCCAGGGAGATGCGAGCCAGCTCGGCCGGCCTGCCGGCGACGCCGACCAGCAGGCCGCTCGCGGCCACTGCGGTGGCGAGCGCCACCAGCACCCGGGCGAAGGTCGGTTCCAGCAGGCCGGCGAAGCGGCCGAGCAGGTAGCGCGACGAGAGCACCGCGGCAAGGACTCCGAAGAAGACGAGACCGAGGACGATGGTCGCCATCGGCGCAACCACCGCCACGGCCAGGGCGAGTCCCGCCCCGCCGAGGACGAGCCAGGGGAGGAGCCGGCCATCCCTGCGCTGTCCGGGCACCGCCTTCGCCGGTCGCGTGGCGGACCGGGTGGACGCCGGCACCGACGCCACCTCACCCGCCTCCACACGGCTCGTCCAGAGCATCCCGGCCACGTCCTCATCGTCAGGTCGCACGGACCGACCGGCCACCCGAGATGCCCAATCGTTAGGGTCCTGTGGCGTGACCGAGACGGACCGGCCTCCCGACCGCGGGGGTGAGCCCGAAGCGGGCTCCTGGCTGCGCGCGATCGCCGTGTCGGCCTACGGACCGACCCTGCTGGGCGCGGTCGGCTCCGGCGCGGTCGCGCCGATCGTGGCGGTGTCCGCCCGCGAGCTCGGCGCCTCGGTCGGCGTGGCCGCCATGCTCGTCGCGATGATCGGGGTCGGACAGCTCGTCGGCGACCTGCCCTCCGGCGCGCTGGCTGCCCGCATCGGGGAGCGGCGCGCACTGCTCGCGGCCGCCGTGGTGGAGGCGGTCGGGATGCTCGTCGCAGCGCTCGCCAACGACCTCGTCGTGCTGTTCGCCGGCGTGTTCGTCGTCGGGCTCGCGGGCTCGCTCTTCGGGCTGGCCCGGCAGGCCTACCTGACCGAGGCGGTGCCCGTCGCGATGCGTGCGAGAGCGTTGTCGACGCTCGGCGGGGTGAGCCGGATCGGCGCTTTCATCGGGCCGTTCATCGGGGCCTTCGTCATCGCGCGGTGGGGCACGGAGTCCGCCTACTGGGTGGGTGGGGCGGCCGCCCTGGCCGCCTTCGTGCTCGTGCTCGTCGCGCCGGACATCACCCGGGCGGCGGACCAGCTCGGGGTGGCGCGCCCACACCGGTCGGTCGCCTCGGTGCTGCTCGAGCACCGCTTCGTTCTGCTCACCCTCGGCACCGGCGCGCTCTGTGTCGCCGGGGCGCGGGCGATCCGTGAGGCGCTGGTGCCGCTGTGGGCCGAGCAGGTGGGCCTGACCCCGAGCCAGACCGCGCTCGTCTTCGGCGTCGCGGGGGCCCTGGACATGATGCTCTTCTATCCGTCCGGCTGGCTCATGGACCGCTTCGGCCGGGTCGCAGCAGCCGTGCCCAGCATGGTCGTGCTCGGCATCGGGATGATCACGCTGCCCCTCGCCACCACCCTCGTCGCCGTCACCTTGGTGGCCACCGTGCTCGCGCTCGGCAACGGCCTCGGCTCCGGCCTCATCATGACGCTCGGCGCGGACGCCTCGCCCGTCGACGGGCGCACCCAGTTCCTGGGTGGCTGGCGGCTGTTCGCCGACGTGGGAAGGGCGGCCGGGCCCCTGACGTTGACAGGACTGACGGCCATCATGTCGCTGGGCGCGTCGTCCGTCGTGCTGGGCGTCGGCGCCCTCGTCGGAGCCGGTTGGCTGCGCGTCTGGGTGCCGCGCCACGACCCCACCCGGCGCACGGGCAGCAGTGGCCCCTGACCGCTCCGATTCTGAGAAGGTAAGACCGTGACGGACCTCATCGACACCACCGAGATGTATCTGCGCACGATCTACGAGCTGGAGGAGGAGGGCATCGTCCCCCTTCGCGCGCGCATCGCGGAGCGTCTGCGTCACTCTGGTCCGACCGTCTCGCAGACGGTGGCGCGCATGGAACGTGACGGTCTGGTCGCCGTCTCTGGCGACCGCCACCTCGAGCTGTCCGACCACGGCCGGCTGCTGGCCACCCGGGTCATGCGCAAGCACCGCCTTGCCGAGCGCCTCCTCGTCGACGTCATCGGCCTCGAGTGGGAGTACGCCCACGACGAGGCGTGCAGGTGGGAGCACGTCATGTCGGAGAAGGTCGAACGCAAGATCCTCGGCCTCATCGACGGCGGGCTGGAATCGCCCTACGGCAACCCGATCCCGGGCCTCGACGAGCTCGGCATCCACGAGTCGAGCGACTTCCTCGCCGGTCTCAGCACGCTGACCGAGACAGTCGGAGAGGGTCCGGTCGTGGTGACGATCCGCCGCATCGGTGAGCCCGTCCAGGTCGATCCCGAGGCGCTGGCGCTGCTCACCAGTGCAGGGGTCGTGCCCGGGGCTCGCGTGGAGGTGGAGGGCGAGAACGGCCGGGTCGTCGCCGTGCGCGAGGGCGGAGACCCGTCGAGCGCCGTCTCGTTGCCGCACGACATCGCGATCCACGTCTTCTGCCAGACCGCCTGATCCCGTCAAGGTGTGGGTGCTCACACGGTGGACAGGTGTGGACAGGTGTGGTGGACGGAGGTGGTGCAGGGACCTCGAGGTGCGTCGAGGTGCGTCGACTCCGGTGGACGCGAATGTGACAACCCCCATGCCTTTGGGTACGTTGACAACACTTGCTCTACCCGTCGAGTGAGTGCCCCGGCTCGGACCGCCTAGTCCTGCCACCGAAACCGAGGCTCGGCACGAACCGCCATGGCAGGAGCGGGGGAACCACTCTTTCCGGGCGTCGCAAGACGTTCTCGGGGTGAAGCCCTCCGTGGACCGAAAGGTCCGAGCGAGGGCCGGGCCAACCTCACGGCCCGAACCCGACAGCTCACCTCGTAGGCGTCGAGAGGTCAAACGTGGCTCACAACGTTCCCGGTCGCCATCGTGCACCCGGTCGCTTCAGCGCGGTCTCCGAGCTGAAGACCATTGCCAAGGAATCTGCTCAGCCGGCCGTCAAGGGCGCCGCCATCGTCGCCGCCTCTGGCGGCCTCATCGCGTCCTTCGCCGGCACCGCCAACGCGGCCGAGGGCTCCGGCTCGGCCGTCGTGGTCGCCGCTGCCACCTCAGCCGCGCCCGCCGTCGTCGGTCCGCAGGGCGCCTCCCTGAAGGCGGCGACGGCACTGTCGTCGATCGGCTTCACGGCCCGCCCCGCGACCAAGACGACGCCCGCCAAGCCGCGCGTCATCAAGGACGTCAAGGTCGAGACCGCGCGCAAGGAGGCGAAGGCCGCCAAGGCGCGCGCAGCTGCCCGCGAGGCAGCCGCGGCCCGGGCAGCCGCCCGCGAGGCAGCGCAGGGACGCGGAACTGCCCGCGGGGCAGCCGCCGAGCGCACCGCCGCCCGCGGGGCAACCGCCGAGCGCACCACCTCGACGCACACGTCGCGCAGCACGACCCGCAGCGCCCTGCCGGACCCTGCACCCAGCGCCTCCGGCATCGTCGGCATCGCCCAGTCCCTGTTCGGGGTGCCCTATTCCTACGGCGGCACGACGCGCAACGGCTTCGACTGCTCCGGCTTCACCTCCTACGTCTACCGTCAGGCCGGCATCAGCATCCCGCGCACCGCGTCCGCGCAGAAGGCGGCTGCGACACGGGTCTCGAACCCGCGCCCCGGCGACCTCGTCTTCTTCGGCTACCCGGTCTTCCACGTCGGCATCTACGTGAGCCCCGGCACGATGATCGACGCCCAGCGTCCCGGGACCACCATCGGCTACCACTCGATCTGGACCACTCCGTCGGGCTACGGCCGCTTCTGAGATCCGCGTTCGAGCCACCCGTCGAGAGGCCTCCGAGCGACTGCCCGGAGGCCTCTTGCGCGCCCGGTTCCGTCAGACCCGAGTGGTCCGACCACCGTGGTTGACTGGGGGATGACCACGGACCAGCGAGCCGCCGACTCCACGACGCGCATCGACCTGGAGCTGTGGGTCGATCTGGTCTGTCCGTGGTCGTGGATCGCCAAGCACCGGATCGAGCACGCCACCGCCGCCTTCGAGCGGCCCCACGACGTCACGCTCCACCTGCACGCCTTCCAGCTCGATCCCGACTCGCCCGTCGGCGGCGACGTGCCGGTCGCCGAGCACCTCGGGCAGAAGTACGGTGGCGACCTCGAGGGTGGTCGTCTCATGACGGCCCGGGCCAGTCAGGAGGCGCAGGCCGACGACCTCGTCTTCGACCTCGAAGCAGCGGTGCGGGCCAACACGTTCGACGCCCACCGCCTCGTCGCGCTCGCGCACGAGATGGGCGGCCCCGGTCTGCAGTCCGCAGCGGCCGAGCGCTTCCTGTCGGCGCACTTCCGCGAGGGCTTGGCCATCGACGAGCACGAGGTCCTCCAGCGGCTCTCCGCAGAGTGCGGCATGGACGAGCGACGCGTCGCCGCCGTGCTGGCGTCCGACAGCTACGCCGACCGGGTGCGCGCCGACGAGCAGAGGGCCCGCGCGATGGGCGTCACGGCGACTCCCTTCTCGCTGGCCAACGGCTACGCCGCCCTCACCGGGCTGCACCCGACCGCGGACTACCTCGCACTGCTGCGCGGCGTCGCCACCGCGGGAGCCTGAGCGTCCGTCCGGTCGACCTCGTCCGACATGGAGGGAGCGGACCGGAACTGCCGACCTCACCTTCGGCGGGTGATTCCGCTCCCCTCGCGTCCCAGCGGCTGACCGGGCCGGCGCCACACCGCTAGCATCGGAGCACCGTGCTGCCTGAGCAGCTGCGGGCTTCGGAGGAGGTGGCGTGGAAGCGGTCGCCTGCTCGCCCTTACGGATCGTCGCCTGTGCGGCGTTCGCCCGGCTGGACGAGGAGCTGCTCGTCGCGGGTTGGGAGCCAAGGGTCCCGTCCCTGCAGATGATCGGCCCGCTCGTCGTCCCCGAGCCTGCCGAGAGCGAGGCCCGCTGACATGAGCGGCACAGGAGAGTCGCCGCGCCGACCGATCGGGGTGAACCTCGTCGCCGGTGTGCTGGTGTTCACGGCACTCTTCGACGCCCTGGTGGCGGCGGGACTCGTCACCCACGGCGTGGGCGAGCTCGGCCGGAGCGCGCTCGCGGCCTCCGCCGACGTCGCGGGCGACGACGACATCGTCGCCCAGGTCGTCGGGTGGGCCATCGCGGTCGCCGCGGTCGCGCAGGTCGTGCTCGCCCTGCTGCTGCTCCGCCGCAGCAACGGCGCGCGACTCGTGGTGACCCTCCTCGTCGCTGTTCGACAGGCCTACAGCTGGATGCTGGTGTCGGAGCTCGACGGGAACAGCGTGACGGGGCTCGTCAGTCTCGCGCTCACTGCGCTCATCCTCCTGCTGCTCTGGAACCGCTCGGCCAACGCGTGGTTCAGCCACGGCGACGACGATGCCATGCAGCGTGCCGTCGCGAACCCCTTCACAGCGCCGCACCGGGGGGCGGGCACGCTCGTGCTCGACTTCCTCGCTCGCCTCACCGTGATCGCCTTGACGATCAGCCTGACGCCGGGCGTCACGGTGACGAGCTCCCTCTCGCTCATCCTCGTCGTCATCGCCATCGCGCTGGCCGGCTGGCTGCTGCGCCCGGTCTTCGTGCGCGTGGCGAGCGCCTTCGGCTGGTTCGGCGCGATCCTCCTCGCGCTCTTCGCCAACGCTGCCGTCATCGGCCTCGGCTTCTACCTGACGCCGGGCGTCGTCGTCGACGGGCTGCTGTCGGTGCTCGTCGCGTCGTGGATCTACGGCTTCGCCATGGCCCTGCTCACCTGGCTCTTCTCGATCAACAGCCAGGACTACCTCACCGTCCATGCGGTCCGTATGAGCCGCGGCCGGCGCACCGGACGTCGAGGGGTCGCCAGCTCCGACGGCGCCGCGAACGGCGCGAAGGACGGCGACGGCCTACCGGGTGTGGTGTTCGTCCAGCTCGACGGGGTGCCGGCCCCACTGCTGGAGAACGAGGTGCGCGCAGGCAACCTGCCGACCATCAGCCGTTGGATCCGGTCCGGAAGCCACACGTGGACCGAGTACCGCGCACGCGTGCCGTCGACGACACCGGTGAGCCAGGCGGGACTGCTCCACGGCACCAACGAGGGCATCCCGGCCTTCCGCTGGTGGGACCGCGAGCTCGGTCGGCTGCTCGTCGCCAACAAGCCGCAGGACGCCACTGTCATCGAGGGGCGGCTGTCGAACGGCCGGGGCCTGCTCGCCGACGACGGCGTCAGCATCTCCAACCTCTTCTCCGGCGACGCCCCGACCTCTCTGCTGACGATGAGTGGACTGCGCCAGCGCTCCACCGGACTCGGGCCCTCGTCGTCGTATGCCGCCTTCTTCACCCACCCGGCGGGCCTCGCTCGCGCAGTGGTCATGTCGTTGGGAGAGATGGTCAAGGAGGTCTTCCAGCGTCGGCGGCAGGAGCGCCGCAACGTCGAGCCGCGCATCGACCGGGCCGGCTCCTACGTCGCGCTGCGAGCCGTGACCAACGTGCTGCTGCGTGACCTCAACGTCGCTCTCGTCGTCGAGGCCATGATGGGCGGCTCGCGCTCCATCTACGTCGACTTCGTGGACTACGACGAGATCGCCCACCATGCGGGCGTGTCCCGGCCGGAGTCGCTCGCTTCGCTCTCCGGCCTCGACGAGGTGCTGCGCTCGCTCGAGACGGTGGCGACGGCCGGTGTGACTCCCCGGCCATACCACTTCGTGCTGCTGTCCGACCACGGCCAGAGCCAGGGCGCCACGTTCCGCCAGCGCTACGGCCTGACCCTGGAGCAGCTCGTGCGCCAGCACCTGTCCGATGGCGCCTCGGTCGCCTCTGCCACGGCTGAGGTGGAGGCCTACGGACCGGTGAACGTGCTCATCGGCCAGCTCTCCGACCAGCAGAGCGTCACGGGCCGGCTCACCCGTCGCGCCCTCGGCGCGCGCGATGCCGACAACGCGACCGGCCCGTCCTCCGAGGCCTCCCCGGCGTCGACGAGCGGCCTGACGGAGGTGTCGTCCGAGCACCTCCCGGCCGGTGTCGCCGGCGGCGAGCCCGCCACGCCCACCGACCCGGCACCCGTGGAGACCCCGGACCTCGTCGTCGTGGGGTCAGGCAACCTCGGCGGCATCTGGTTCGCGCGCGAGCCGGCGCGCCTGCAGCTCACCGACGTCGAGGAGCGCCATCCGGGCCTGCTCGCAGCGCTCGCCTCGCACGAGGGGATCTCCTTCGTCGTCGTCATGGCCGCCACCGGACCGGTCGCCATCGGGCCGGAGGGGAGCACCGACCTCGGCACGGGGCTCGTTCGCGGGATCGACCCCCTCGCGAACTTCGACGACGACGCACGGCTCGACTTCGACCGGGCGGCACGCTTCGCGGACGCTCCCGACATCTATGTCAACTCTCTCTACGACCCGGTGCTCGACGAGGTCGCCGCCTTCGAGGAGCTCGTCGGGTGCCACGGCGGCGTCGGCGGCTGGCAGACCCGTCCACTCCTCCTGCACCCGCGGGAGTGGACGGTCGACGCCGACCTGCTCGGCGCCGACGGGCGCATCCGCGGGGCCGACCGGGTGCACGTGCAGCTGGTCCGGTGGCTCGAGCGGCTCGGCCACCGCACCGGGTTGGCCGCCGTCGAGGGCGACACCCGTCGAGGTGGCGCCGGTGGAGGCCACGACGGTCGAGGCGGCAGCCGTCGACGGCGCGCCGGACGGCATACGCCCCGCCTGAGAAGCGCCGTGGCACCGACTCAGGGTCTGCGCAGCCAGCCGTTCTCGTAGGCCGCCCAACCCAGCTGGATGCGGCTGCTGGCGCCCGTCGCGTCCATGAGCGAGCGGACCCGACGCTGGATGGTTCGCAGGCCGACATCGAGCTGCCGCGCGACCAACGCGTCAGAGGCCCCGGCGATGAGCAGCGAGAGCACCTGCAGGTCGAACTCGTCCGGCCCCGGGGGTGCCTGGACGATGTCGTCGACGTCAGGCGAGGCGAACTGCAGCGGCCACGCCTCTCGCCAGACGAAGTCGAAGAGCGAGAGCAGCGAACGCACGAGGCCGGTCGAGTGGATGACGAGCGCCGCCGGATCCGGGGAGTCCGCCTCGAGGGGAACCATCGCGGTGCGACGGTCCGCGATGACGAGCTTCGTGGGGACTCGCTCGCTCACACGCAGCTCCTCGTTGCGCCGCATCACCGCGACGAGCTCGGCCTGCGAGGTCTGCTCGAGCACGTTGCGCTCGAGAACGATCCGATAGCGGACGCCGCGGGCGGCCGCGATGTCCTCGGCCTGGTTCTCCGTCGCTGGCACGGCCGTGGGCTGGTCCGTGACGAGCACGCACACCTCCTCGATGGCACCGAGCTGCAGCTGGTGGAAGCGCTGGCCGACGGCGCTGGCCCCGACGACGACCTCGACGAGGTCATGGACATTGCCCACGGCGTCGGTGCGGTGCACCTCGGCGAGCCGCGCCGCCACGAGCTCGGCCTGCTCGAGCTCGTGGCGCCGGTCGTTCACGAGCGCCCGCAGCGCGATGCCCGGTGGCGCGGCCACCCAGCGGCCCGGGACGGCAGCCGACTGCGCGACCAGTCCCTGCCGCTCCAGCGCGACGAGTGCGTCCCCGACGGCCGCGCTCGAAAGCTGGCACCGATGCGCCAGGTCATCCACGCCCGTCCCTCCCAGCCCGACGAGCGCCCGGTAGAGCAGCGCCTCCTCCGGACTCAGACCCAACGTCGCGAGCGCTTCCACTGCTGCCCCTCTCACCCGCTACGTCGCTCCAGCCCGGTTGTTGGCGTACCTGCGCCATGGCAGGTATCCGCCGCACTCGCATTCTTCCCGACAAACCGACGCTCGGGCACTCTGGCTGGGACGCGGTATCGAAAGCCGCGTCTCCCTCACGCAGCGTGACCCGAACAGCGGGCTCGCGCACCACTTCTCGGAGGATCAGCATGCGCCCGATCTGGCGTAATACCTTGGGGGCGGCGACCGTAGCCGTCGTTGCCGCCACCGCGGCCGTCCCGACCTCGGCTTTCGGCCAGGACTCAGGTGCCACACCGCGTCCCATCGTCGGATCGTCCGCCGCCCAGGCGGCGAACGGCGCCCCCAAGACGGTCACCCTCATCACGGGTGACAAGGTCCTGGTCGCCGGGGCGGGCACGAAGTCACCGATCGTGACCGTGCTGCCCCGCGAGGACGGCACGGTGCCGTCCGTGGAGACTCGGCGGGTCGGCAAGGACGTCTACGTCTATCCCGCCGATGCCGTGGACGCCCTCTCCTCGGACAAGGTGGACGAGGAGCTCTTCAACGTGACGGGGCTCGTCGCCATGGGTTACGACGACGCCAGCACCGACGCCGTGCCGGTCATCGCGCGCTACACCAACGACCTCAGCCGGGCCCGCTCCGCGCCCGCCACGCCGAAGGGTGCCGCGAAGGGGCGGACGCTGCACTCGATCGACGGCATCGCGCTCAAGGCCGACAAGGCCGAAGCGGCCACCTTCTTCGCCGACGCGACGGACCCCTCCACTGCGGCCGGTGCGAAGATCGAGAAGATCTGGCTCGACGGCAAGGCCTACGCCACGCTGGACCAGTCGACCAAGCAGGTGAACGCCGACAAGGCCTGGGCCGAAGGGCTGAAGGGCGCCGGCACGAAGGTCGCCGTCCTCGACACCGGTGCGGACGCCGAGCACCCCGACCTGCAGGGTCGGATCGTCGCCTCGCAGGACTTCACCGGCTCGGCGGGTGGAGCGCTGTCCGACGTGCACGGCCACGGCACGCACACCGCCTCCACGGTCGGCGGCTCCGGCGCCGCGAGTGGTGGCGCCAAGAAGGGCGTCGCCCCCGAGACGCAGCTGCTCATCGGCAAGGTGCTCGGTGACAGCGGCGGGGGTTCCGACTCGATGATCATCGGCGGCATGGAGTGGGCGGTCGCGCAGGGCGCCGATGTCATCTCCATGAGCCTCGGCAGCAACGGGGCGCCAGCCGCGTGCAACGACCCGATGTCGTCAGCCGCGCAGGAGCTCGCCTCGACCAGCAAGAGCCTCTTCGTCATCGCCGCCGGCAACACCGGCTCGGCGAACAACACCGTCTCGGCTCCCGGTTGCGCTCCCGCGGTGCTGACCATCGGCGCGGTGGACCGCGAGGACGTGCCGCGCGTGGTTCTCCAGCCGCGGGCCCACGGCGGTGGACCACAACCTCAAGCCGGAGATGTCGGCACCTGGCGTCGGCATCTCCGCCGCACGCTCGGGTGGGCGCGGCGACAACGCGTACGCCGCCATGTCGGGCACGTCGATGGCCACGCCGCACGTCGCCGGTGCTGCCGCCATCGTCAAGCAGGCGCATCCGACCTGGACCGGGCAGCAGCTCAAGGCAGCCCTCGTCTCGTCCGCGAAGTCGGACGTCCCAGGTGACGTTCGCGCGCAGGGGGCGGGTCGCCTTGATGTCATCGCCGCCGCGAAGGCGCCGGTCACCACCATGCCTGTGCAAGGTGGCACCTTCGCCTGGCCGCACACGAGCGCCCAGGTCACGACGATCGACGTTCCCTACACCAACGTCACGGACAAGCCGGTCACGCTCCAGCTGTCAGTCGCCACTGTCACCGGTGACGACGGTTCGGCCGTCAAGTCGGCGCCGGCCGTCCTCGGAGCCTCTTCCGTGACGATCCCCGCGGAATGCGACCGTCACGGTCCCGCTGAAGGTCGACCCGACCGCGAAGCTCGACGCCGCGCAGTACGGCGACGTCACGGGCCGCATTCTCGCGACCGGTGGCGCCAACGTGTCGACGCCCTTCTCGCTCTATGTCAGCCCCGAGACCGTGACTCTGACGGTCCGGATGAAGGACCGCCTCGGCAACCCGGCCAACCTGGGTTCGAGCGTCGACGTGGTCAACATCGACTCGATCAAGGCGCCAGCGCGCCTTCAACAACGGTCTCGCCGAGCAGAACTTCCAGGTGCGTCCCGGCACGTACTTCCTGTCGAGCTTCGTCAGGACGCCGGACCCCACCTACCTGACCGCGAGCACGGTCGGCTCCATCGCCTACTTCGGTCGCCCGGAGGTCAAGATCACCGGCGCCACGACCGTCGACTTCGACGCGACCAAGGCACACCTGCTCTCGGTCAAGACCGACCGGCCGAGCGAGGCGAAGGCGAGCGTCCTCTCGTTCTCCCGCACCTGGGACGACACGTGGATCCACTCCGGGTCCCTCAGCAGCGGCGTGACGACCACGGCCGTGTACGCCGACGTGCAGGGCACCGCCAAGGAGGGCACCTGGGAGTTCGGTGACTGGTCGCGTCGCTACGCACCCGCTGTGGACGCCATGTCTGTCGTCGGTGGACCGGTGCTGCACCCGATCGCGGCGCCGAACGCGGCGCCTGGTCTCGACGGTGTCGGCACCGCCGGCCTCGTCGACGGGGGCAACGGCTCGTTCTTCGACCCCGCCCGCGTGGGCGGCAAGGTCGTGCTCGTCAAGGTCAGCGTTGACGGGATCTCCCCGTCGATGGTCAACCGGGCCCGCGCGGCTGGCGTCAAGGCGCTGCTCGCCTACGCCCCGGCTGCCGGCAAGTGGCTGCCCGTGGCCGGGTTCGCTCCGCTCAGCGTGGCGACCTACTCCCTTCCGATGGCCGAGGGTGACCAGCTGCAGGCTCTCTTGGCTGCCGCAACCGGTGGTCAGCTGACCCTGTCGTGGAAGGCGACGGCCAGCAGCCCGTACGTCTACAACCTCGGCTTCACCCAGTCGACCCCGCTGACGGACGACAAGACGTTCGTCGTGCAGGACAAGAAGCTGGGCCGCACCGAGGCGGACTACAAGGGCGTCGGCGTCGACACCCCCCTGCTGGACTACGTCTACGCCCGCCGCGACAACGGTGTCGCCTTCGGTGTCTCCGCCTACGAGCCCGTCCAGGTCGCGACCAAGCGCACCGAGCTCTACACCGACGGCGGCACGCAGTGGTTCCACTACCTCACCTCGAGCTTCCCCTTCGGAGAGGCGATGGCCGACGCCTGGCGCACCTACCCCGCCGGCAGCGTCCGCACCGAGCAGCTGGTACGGCGGCGTCGTCGCCCCGGCTGCCATCAAGAACGACCAGGGCGTCGAGCAGCTGACCGCGGAGCGTCAGGGCGGGCTCATGGGCTTCGCCCCCCAGATGTGGGGCGACGACTTCGGGCACGTCGCGAACCCGGGCAGCTTCGGCGACGAGGGGAACCTCACGCTGCGACGCAACGGCGAGGAGATCGGCTACAGCTACTACCCCAACGGCGTCTTCGAGGTGCCGGCCGAGGACTCGGCCTACGAGCTGGAGATGAACACCGGCAAGTTCGGGGGCCCGGCGAGGCAGTGGGCCCGTTCGACCCAGGTCAAGACGACGTGGGGCTTCCGCTCCGCGCTCGACCCCGACACGTTCTCGGTCGGTCTCCCGCTTCTCTTCCCCCGGGTCGGTCTGCCTGAGGCCGGCAGCAAGACCCTCGCCGCCTCCGCGGGGCAGGTGCTCCCGATCCGGGTCACGGGCCACGCGGGTTACGTCCCCGGTGCTATCACGTCCGCCACGTTGGACTACTCCTACGACGGCGGCACGACGTGGACGAAGGCTGCGATCGTCGAGCACCGGTGGTGCGTGGGCCGCGACGGTCGACCACACCGGCGCGAGCGGCAAGACGGTCGCCACGCGCGTGCAGGTGACCGACGACAAGGGCGCCACGGTGACCCAGATCGTCCAGGCGGCCTACGCCATCCGCTGAGACCGGCGTCGAAGAACGGGCAACACGACGGATGCCGTCCCCTCTGTGGAGGGGGCGGCATCCGTCATTGCTGGTCGGCAGAAGCCCCGGCGAGACCGGTCTCCCGGAGGCCGAACCAGGCTCAGTCGTCGCCGGTCACGAGCCAGCGCTTGGCCTCGTCCACGTCGTCGTCATCGTCGTCGAAGAGCTTGACCTCGCCGGGCATCATCCAACCGAAGGCCTTGACGGCGTGCTCGACCCAGTCGACATCGGTGGCCACGGCGATCCGCTCCCAACCCCGCATGTGCCCGGACCAGAGCCGGGTGTCAGACCAGAAGGCACCCGCGGAGTACGACTCGAAGTCGTCGCCGAGGACATACAGCAGCCGCACTGGTCCCGCCTCGATCGCCGCGGTCACCGCCGGGACGAGGACGTTCTCGTAGTCCTCGCTCGTGACGGTGCCGCGCGCCTCGAAGCCGATCGTTCCGGCGGGCATGTTGGCGATGGGAGTGATCACACGGTGCTCCTTCGACTGGCGTGGACGCCGGTGGCGCGTGGCCTTGGGCCACCTACCGCCAGACTAGGTGGGGTGGGGCACCCGAGTGCCACGATGACACGACGGTGGCCTGCGAATGCCTCATCGGGGCCGGTCCATAGCTCGTCAGGTTGCCGGACCGACTCACGCGTGAAGCGCGAATCCGGCGAATCTCGCGAAAGTGGCGAATCTCGAGCATCTCCGGAGCAACACTCAGGGGTGAAGCCAACTGTCGGAGGTGGGTGAATCATGGTTCGTCGGGCGTTGTTGGTGGGGAGTCAGGTACTGGGTCTGGCTGGGGTGCATGATGACGTCGAGGTGATGGCGGACGTCGTCGCAGCTCTGGGTTTCGAGGTGCGCACCCTGACCGAGGGCGACGCATCGAGGGCGGGCATTCTCGCGGCCTACGCGGAGCTCGGGCAGGACTGCGGTGCAGACGACGCGGCGCTGGTGTACTACTCCGGCCACGGCGGCCGCTTCACGAACCGTCTGCGGACGAAGGACCCGGCGCTGCCGAGCTGGCTGCAGTTCATCGTCCCCACCGACTACGAGCAGGCCGACGGTGGCGAGTTCACGGGCATCCTCGCGGAGGAGCTGAGCGTGCTGCAGCAGCGAGCTGACGGAGCGCACGCGCAACGTGACGACGATCTTCGACTGCTGCCACTCGGCGCGCATGTTCCGTGGACCCGACCTCGTGCCGCGTGCGCTGGTCGAGCGTGAGCTGCCGTGGGGAGCCGTCGCCGCCCGGTGGCACGCAGCACAGACGACCGGCACGGTGGCGCCGGCGGACTCCAACCCGTATGCCGTGCAGCTGGCGGCGTGCGCCCCGGACCAGAGTGCGTACGAGCTGCCCAGCGCCACGCTGGGTGGCACGCACGGCGCCCTGACGGCGGCGCTCGTGGAGGTGCTCCGGTCACCGCAGGTCGGGGGTCTGTCCTGGCGTGAGGTCATCGAGGTCGTGCGCCCGGCGGTGCTCGACGTGGTGGCCGGTCAGCGTCCGGACGTGCTCGGGCCCGAACGCCTCCCGCTACCTGTTCTCGCTGGAGGAGAAGGACGACACCGGGGCGCTGTCGGTGACGACCGCGGGCGGGGCGCTGTGGATCGAGGGGGCCGCGCTGTTCGGGGTCGGGGAGGGCGACACCTACCAGCTGCGCGCACCTGGTGCGCAGGAGCCGCTGGCGGGGGCCGTCGTCGAGCTGGTCTCAGCGGGTCGGGCGCGACTTCTTCCGGATGGGCCCCTTCCCGAGCCGCTTCCGCCGGGGCTGCTCGCGCACCCGGTGCGGGTCAGCATGGGACGCCGACCGGTGGTCGTGTCGCCGCCGGAGCACCCGGACCGCGCCGTTGTCGTCGACGCCCTGCGCGGTTCCCCGTCGGTGCGGGTCTCGGCGCCGACGGCCGTCGGCGTGATGGCCACACTGCGAGCTCGACGACGACGGCATCCTGCTGCTCGACGCGGCCGGACAGCCGCTGTCGTCCAAGCGCCGCCGGGTCGACGAGGGGGGGCTCAGCCTGGTCAAGGGGGCCCTGGTCACCTTGGCGCGGGCCACGCACGTGCGCGAGCTGGAGTCCGGCCACGACGGCAGCGCCCTGCCGGCCGACGTCGAGCTGACCTACACCCGCTTGGACCGGGACGCCGGTCGTGAGCTGCCCATCGAGTCCGGGGATCACCTCTACGCCGGTGATGCCCTAGTCGTGCGAGCCCGGAACCGGGCGGACGCCACCCGCTACGTGAGCGTGCTCGACGTCGGACTCACCGGGCGGGTCGCGATCATGACCAGCGCCCAGCCGGACGGCGCGACCGTGGCTGCCGGCGAGGAACTCGTCGTGGGCGAGAGCGCCACCCACGAGGTGACGGGAATCGGCCTCTTCTGGCCAGAGGGACTGCCGGTAACCGGGCCACGGCCGGAGTCGCTCGTCACGCTGATCGCTGACGCCCCCGTCGCTGGCCTGCGGGCGTTGGAGCAGACCGGTGTGAAGACGAGGTCGGTGGAGCGCGGCCCGACGAGCGCACTCGAGATGCTCATCGAGGACCTCGCGGTCGGCACCCGCGACGGCGCGCCGCCCTCAGGAGGTGTTCGGTCCACGCGGTATCGCGTGGACCGCTTCGACTTCCTGCTGCACCCGGAAGCCCGCCCGACCGGCGAAGCCGAGCCCGCCTTCGAGGTCGACGAGCGACCGCACCCCTCGATGCGTCTCATCGCCCCTCGGTCCCTTGGACCCATCCCTGCGCAGGTCGCGGTCCGCCTCGCCGATGTGACGGTGCTCGGCAACCGGAGCATCTTCCGGTCACGGGTGCGGGTCGACACTCTCGTCGTCACGGCTGCCGCCGACGAGGCGCAGTCGATCCAGGCGCACACCTTCTTCGTCGACCGGGTCAAGGACGGCGACCGCCTGCCGATGGACAACGTGCGCATCTTCGATGGGCCGGTGGGCCGCTTCGTCGACATCGCGGTCTGGGTCTCCAAGGCCGATGAGCAGGAGGTGGCGCTGGCCGACCTGCTGGCCACCGAGCTGAACAGCCACGAGGTCACCGCCGCAGTCACGACCCTGGCCGCGCTGGCGCTCGCCGCGCCGGCCGCGGCGGTCATCGCCGGATCGGTGGCTGCGGTCGCGACGCTGGTCCGCACCGGCGCCCGGCTGCTGAGCGCCCACGCGGGCACCAGTATCGGGGTCTACCGGACCGGCCTGCTGCCGCACGAACGCTACGGCGCCGGCGAGCCCGCGCTCCGGCATCCCTCGTCGGGCGCCATCACCGCGCAGGACCTCGCCCTCGCCTACGAGATCATCGACACCGGCTGGCAGGAATGACCGCGCGGCTGAAGCGGAGAGCTCCTTCTGAGGATTGCCGTGTCTGACGACGCCACCGGGTCGGTCCGCGATGCGACGGCTCCGCGTCTCGCGAAGGTGGGAGTTGGCAATCGGTGGGCCGTCATCGTCGGGGTCTCGGCCTATCGAGACAAGAGGCTGAACCTCAACTTCGCCGCGGACGACGCCCGAGAGCTCCGCGAAGCTCATCCAGACCCCGACAGGCGGCGGATTCGCCGAAAGCAACGTCCTTCTTCTCGTGGACCATCAGGCCACCTCGCTCGAGGTGATCCGGGCATTGCGCAGCTTCCTCATGAAGCCCGCCAGGGAAGACCTCGTCCTCATCTACTTCGCCTGTCACGGCGGCCCCGACCCGCGACGACCGAGCGGGGACCGCTCTATCTGCTCACACACGACACGGAGCTCGACGATATAGCCGCCACGGCAGTTCCCATGGATGAGATCCAGGGTGCTCTGCGCGCTTCGCTGCTGTCGGAGCGGGTCGTGGTCATCGCCGACACCTGCCACAGCGGCAACCTCGGCGGCGCTGGGACGCGCGCGACCGCGAATGCTGCCGAGGCCACGAACAACTACCTCGGCCGGCTCGCCGATTCCAAGGCTGGGGTGGCCGTGCTGACATCGTGCGAAGCGGCCGAGTCGTCGCAAGAACACCGACGCTGGGGCGGTGGACACGGGGTGTTCACGTGGCACCTTCTCGAAGGAATGCGCGGCGCGGCCGACGGGTTCGGTCAGCAGAGAGACGGCATCGTCGGCGTCGGAGAGCTCTTCGAGTACGTCCGTGACCGCGTCCGTGCGGACACACAGGGCGCCCAGCACCCCAGCATCGGCTCCACGCCCTTCGACCGCGACCTGCCCATGGCGGCCACCGGAGACCTCGACGTGCAGCGGCACCTAGCCCTCGCCCGCCACCTCGTCGCGCTCGGCTGGCTCACGGATGATCCGGCCGCGTTCGCCTGCGCCGTGCGGGAGACAGAGGCTGTCGATGAGCTCGCGGCCATCACCGGGACGCGCATCCCAGCCAGCGCCGCCATCCGAGCCGAGGCGTTCATGGCGACCGACCGGCCCGGGGAGGCCGTGGCCGAGATGGGCGCTCCCACCGAGGGGGAGGAGCCCCACGCCGATCTCCTGCGCGGAGTCGCTCTCGCCGCAACGGGGCCTGCCGTCGACGCCGCTGCAGCCCTGACCCGATTCTCGGACCGATGCCCGCAGGACCCGGAGAGCGCGTGGGCGACGGACTTCGCCGCGGCCCTCAAGCGGGGGGCGGAGGGCACCCGGCGCGCCCTGCTCATCGGCGCGGGCACCTTCAAGTCCCTTCCGAAGTCCCTCGCACTGAACGGCTCTCGCAACGACGTGGCTGGACTCGCCGACCTCCTGATCCACCGCCTCGACTTTCTGGCTGACGAAGTCGTCCGCCTTGTGGACGACGACGCGACGCGGTCGAACATCCTGCGTGAGCTCGACCGTCTCGCCGAACGCGCTCAAGTAGGCGACGTCATCGTCGTGTCCTTCAGTGGACACAGCACCTACGTGTCGGCGGAGGACTACCAGGCCCTCTTCGCCACCCACGACCTGAAACAGGGTAAGGACGGGACATCCTGGGAGGGCGGGATCCGGGGGAGCGACCTTGCCGCGCGCCTCGCGCGAATCCGAGGCGAGACGGCAGGCTGCTCATCATCGACAGTGGGATGCGCAACTTCCACGAGGCCATGAGCGACCAACACGACTGGGCCATGATCGGTCCCGGTCCGGACCAGCTCACCCAAGAAGTCAACGTCGACGGACAGGTCTATGGCGCCATCACCCGCGCCCTCCTCGAGACGTGGTCCGTCGCCGACCGACAGGTGACCTGTGGCGACCTGGTCGACTCCGCCCGCCGTTGGATGCGCGGCCGCGACGTGTTGGGACAGCTCACGCTCTATGGCGATCCGAACGCCCCCGCCGCGGCCCCCCGCGTCGCCGGCCCACGGCTCTGGCACCTGGCGCGCGACCGGTCACGCTCTCCCGCATTCGCCGCCGAGATCGAGCGACTGTCCGAGACCGTGGGGGGCTACGGCCAGGCGGCGTGGGCTCTCGGCCGCGCGCACCTCGTACGGGGCCGGCCTGTCGCCGCACTGCAGTCGTTCGACGAGGCGAGACGCCTGATCGGCGCCGAGATCGCGCTGCTCGAAGGGGACCGAGTGCGTGCTCTGGTCGCCATCGGCAGGACCAGGCATGCTGCTTCAGCACTCGCCGACGCCGTCAGACTGCCCGCAGCCCCCGTCGACCTCCTCGCCGCCGCGGCGGCCGAAGTCACGAGCCTGGCAGGTCGTCGGGCTCGCGCTCTGGTCGTCGGAATCGATGCCTACCCGGCCGGGCGCAGACCTCGACAGGCGCGGAGCCGACGGGGGTTCCTGCGCCCCAGAGGAGCCCGCGCTGACGCAGAATCCTTCGCCGCCACGTTGACCCGCAACGACATCGTCGCACCGGAAGACGTCGTGCTCCTCCTCGACGGCGACGCAACGCGCCAGCGCATCCTCGCCGCCTTCGAGGACCTCGCCGCGCACGGCGAGGCGGCCCTCGCGGTCTTCCACTTCGCTGGGCTCGGGTCGTGGACCGCCGACCGACGACCGACGATTCTCAGCGTCGACGCGAGAACGACGAACGGCCCTGCGCCGGTTCCGGACATCACGCTGGGCGACCTCGCAGAGAAGGCCGCGTCGTCGCCGAACCTCGTTGCCATCATCGACGCGGGCAGCCTTGCGCAGCAGCCACCCTCGTCCGGGACTGCGCGTACGCGACCGGACCCAGGCGTCCGGGTGGCGGTGCCCGTCGGGCACGCCGTCTTGGACTCGGGAAGCACCTCGCGGGGAGACGACACAGTCCTCGGCGCCGTCACCCTCGCGCCTGCTGTGCCGAACCGAGCGAGGGACCGTGCGATTGAACGCACGTCGGGGAAGCCCGCGGTCGTCCGCGGCCGGCTAACCATCGCCGTCGAGCGTGCCTTGGACGCCGACGCGGCCACGGCGCACCGGCCGTCGGAGCCGATGACCTACGAGCGACTGGTGGCGAGCGGCCCGCTCCGGGGGCGAGCGTCCGTTGTCGGGGTGGCGGCATCGGAGTCGCTCCTGCGTCACCGCACGGCCTTGGCGTCCGCCGACACCGCGCTGCGCGAGCTGGAGCTGCTGCCGGCACAGGTCGCGGGGCGAACGACGTGACCCATCCGTGCCGCTGGGCCACCGCCCGCACCGTCTGCCGAACGATCATCGCGGCATCGGCAGCGCCGACCGGGTCGCGAGGCGCGATGGACAGCTCGAACTGTCCGTCCGCGTACTCGGGGTGGAACTGCTGCACCCCCAAGCCCTGCGCCTCCATCGTCGTCATCAGGTCGAACGTGAAGGCGTGGTTGGCGACGAGGGCGATGTTCGCTGTAGCCCGGGCCGGTGTGGGCCGGCTCGAACGACCCGTCGTCCCGTCGCAGGCCCATCGAGAACTCGAACTCGAACGCCGCCCCGGACCGACAGGTCGCGCATGCCGAACCCGGCGGCCATGCGTCTCGCGAAGGCTCGCGGGCAACCAACGTACAGGCTCGCCCTCCTGCGTGTACTGGTGCACGGGCGCCCACGCCCACCCGGGCATCGCGGCGAGCGGAACGACCGCCGCAGGATCCGGCCGCAGCCGGAGGTCCCCGCTCGGACCGTCGATGAACCCCGCTCGCAGCGCGAACAGGTCGTTCGACATGGCAGCGTTGAAGAGCGTGGAGAGCCCAACCCCGTGCTCCGCGACCTGGGGGAAGCGATCGACCGGGATCGTCTTGACGCGCACGATCGCCGAGGGGTCGACGAACGGGAGCGCGACGACCGAGACGCCCGCGTCCCGCAGCCATCGCGCCACGCCCTCGGCGTCTGCCGGCCGGGACGCGTCAGCGTCCGCCATCGCCCGCCTCCGCCGCGTCCGCCCGTCCGATCACGACGCATCGGCCCACCCATCACCTCGTACATCGAGTCAACCTCCGCGACGCGCGATCGCCCCGCGTCACCCAGCAGGACCACGACCTTCGCCGCGATGATCTCCGTGAGCGCGAAGACGCCGAGCAGGGAGTCGAGTGGCGACGCGGAATCCACGTGGAGAATCGACACGTGGCGCGCGCGTGCTCGGCGGCCGGCGAGAGCCACGGGTCCGTGAACACGATGACCTCCGCACCGCGGGAGGCCGCGACCTTCGCGGCCGCGATCGTGTCCTCCTGGTAGCGGCGGAAGTCGAACGCGCACAGCACGTCCCGGCGCGAGATCTCCATCGTGTGGAGACACGGCGAGCCGGTTCCTCGCTCACGATGGAGCAGCCGGTGCGGAGCATCCCAGCTGCAAC
Organism: uncultured Actinomycetota bacterium; assembly: GCA_963816385.1. Lineage (GTDB taxonomy): Bacteria > Actinomycetota > Actinomycetes > Actinomycetales > Dermatophilaceae > CAWFKL01. The sequence goes on along the minus strand of CAWFKL010000002.1, from coordinate 1,886 downwards.
GCCAGGTACGACGCGGCGAGCTGGCTGAAGTTTCTGCCCGCCGATGAACCAGAGGTCTCGCTTCGGGTCGCTCAACAGCGAGGAACAACCTCGTGGATTCATCCTGGAGCGAGCCCGACGCGAGCGTCGCCTCGAGCGCTCGCGCGAACGCATCGTGGCTCTCCCGCAGGACGTCGTCATCGCGGATGCCCGCCCGGGTCACGTAGAGGGACGGCAGCCCTTCCCGAACGCGCCTGGACCTCTTCGCGGAGCGAGCGCTGGAAGTCGGGATAGCCTTCGAAGCCGACCTTGCGAACGAACCGCAGGACCGTGGGACCGGTCACGCCGGCGCTCTCGGCCAGCTGGGGCAGGCTTCTCGAGCCCGGCCGAGGGATAGGTCGCGAGGAGCGCCCGCCACCCGGCGCTCGGACGGCGTCATCTGACCGAGCCGTTCCCGGACCTCCTCGCCGATCGTCTCGCTCGTGTGCGCCACCAGGCCCCTTCCTCCGTGCGCGGCACGTTCCTTACGCATATCGACGCAACGCAACGGATGGTAACGGACTTGACAAGCTCGCGGGAAGGGAGGTCGAATGCTGCGGATCGGATCAGGCCGATACGGATCGGGAGGTCGAGGGGATGATCCGCAGAACGTTCGCGCTTGCCGTAACGGTCGCCTTGATGGGCGCCGCCTGCAGCACATCGAGCAGCAGCCAGAGCGAAGGCGTGCGCCAGCGGCTCCGCATGGGCACGCCGATAGTGATCGGGTTCCCCGCGGACCTCACGACCGACTGGGCGTATTACCGACAAGCCGATGGAACAGGGCGCGCAGTTCGCCGTCGATCAGATCAACGACGCGGGCGGCATCTTGGGCCGTCCCCTCGAGCTGAAGACCGTCGATATGCGCGACGACGTCGCCGAGGGCGCCAAGGTCACGCAGCAGCTGATCGACGACGGGGCCGCCTACCTGATCGGCACCATCATCAACGTGATCCTGGCCGAGGGCCAGGTCGCGTGCGCCGCCGGCGTGCCGATCTCCACGGGGCTCGGGACCGCGCCCACGCTCGTCGGCGGGATGGGCGACTGCGCCTACCAGTTGGTGATGAGCGACAACATCCAGGCGGCGGTGGACGCCGAGTACGCCTGAAGCAGGGCTACAACGAGTACCTGCTCGGCTCGAACAAGATCCTCTACACGAAGGACCTCCCCGTGTACTTCTCGGCGGCCTTCGAGCACGGCGGCGGGACGATCGTGGGGACGGACGAGTACAAGTCGGCGCCGGCGACTACTCCGCGGTCGTCACGAAGGTGACGAGCGTCAACCCGCCGCCCGAACACGATCTTCACGCCGATGTTCATCCCGGACAGCGTCGTGTTCCTTCGCCAACTGCGGCAGGCCGGTTCGACCATCCCGGTCATCTCGACCGACGGGAACGCCGACCCGGCGTTGTTGGTTGCTGGACGCCGGCAAGAAAGCGATCGACGGACTCACGTTCCAGCAACTCGGTCTGCACGGCCGAGGGCGACCCCAAGGTGCAGACCTTCTACAACGACTACAAGGCTCGCTACGGGAAAGACCCCGCCTCCTACGTTGCGGTGATCGGCTACGACGAGGTGAACCTCGTCGCGCAGGCAGAATGACCGCTGCCGGGAGCACAGACCCCGCCGCGCTGAAGGACCAGCTGGCGCACGCCGACTACACGGGCATCTCCGGCCACGTCGTGATGGATCCGACCACCCGCCGCGCGGATAGACCCGCGTCGTTGGGTAGGCAGATGCAGGGCACGACCTTCACCTGCCTGGGGGTGCAACCCTTCCCGAGCTTCGTGGCGCCGCCGGCCGGGTGACCGGTCGCTCGGTGGCAACTCCGCTGCTCGCCGTCGACGGGCTGACCAGTCGGGTACGGCAGCC
>CAWFKL010000001.1:0-424447 GCA_963816385.1 uncultured Actinomycetota bacterium | reverse complement strand
GGAGCAAACCGAGGCCACGGTGCCGCCGGCCAGGAAGATCTTCCATTCGGCGCCGCACCGAGGGCACGGGACAGTGCAATTACGGTCGCTTTTGCGCCACGCTCAGCGTGCGGGGACAGGACGTCGGGCGACCCTGATCGGCGAAGGCCTCGCCAAATCCTATGTCTGCACCAATTCCTATGTCTGCACCAAGACGTCTTGGCCGCCGCGCAAGGATTGGTGCCGCTCCTGAAGCTTGCGGCAACTGTGCCGAAGTCGCGTTTCCAATGCGCCCACAAGCTGTTAGGTTGGACCGCCGATGGCCTCGATCCTCGATAAATGCGCGGGCGCACCGCGCAAAAACTTCGCGCCGGGAACTGTCCTTCTGTCAGAGGGAGAGACCTCGGGCGGCTTTACATTCTCGCCGAAGGCAGCGTCGAGGTGTTGCGCGGCGATACGCAGGTCGCCGTCATCGGCGATGCGGGCGCGGTGTTCGGAGAGATGTCGGTGCTGCTCAACCGGCCGCATACGGCAACCGTCAAGGCCAAGTCTCCGGTCGTCGTGTTCGTGTTCGACGATGCCGAGAGCTTCCTCAAATCGAATCCCGAGAATTGCGTTTCTGCTCGGCCGGCTGCTCGCCGAGCGCCTCAACGCGGCGACTACCTCACCTCGTCGACTTGAAGCGGCAGTTCGAAGGGCACGGCAATCATCTCGGCATGGTGGGCGAGGTGCTGGAGAGCTTGATTCACCAGCAGCACCAGGAGTTCACCCCGGGGCCTGAGCGCGAAGCCGATCCGCGGCTTTGAGCCAGTCGGGGAGCGCCTGCAGCTTCGGCACCGGCCGCTCCAGCGGGGCGCCGAGCCGAACGACCTGATTGCCCGCGGAAGAGAACCACAGCGCCTCGTCGGCGTCTGTGTCGATGATGATATGCGCCGGCGGCGCGCCGAATTGCTGCCCGGTGTTGAACACCCAGGTCGGCCCGATGCGATCGACCCAGGAGCCGTTCTTGACGAAGGGCGATTGGTGCACATGGCCGGAAAGGACCATGTTGGGACGGTATTGCTCGATCCACTCCAGAAGCTCCACGTCGCCGAAGATCTTATCGCCGCCCCAACTGGTCGGCGACTTGGCGGGGGGCGCGTGGTGGATCCAGATCCAGCGCCTGCCGCGCTTGGCCGCGGCCTCGACCAGCGAGCGGCGATGCCGGCGGTGACGATTGGACCATCCCACCACGGGCAGACGGTGAACAACGTGTCGCCGAGCATGAAAGAGTTCCGTCTGACGGAACGTCCTCCTGCTGCGGCACCGCCAGCCATTTGGCGGCCTTCTCGCCGGCAGCGTTCTTGCCATCGAGATCGTGATTGCCGGAGCAAATGACGAGCTTGGTCTTGGCCCGCAGGCGGTCAAAATATTTCCGCACCACGACGCTCTGCGCGCGCCCATCGACAATCGAAGCGAGGTCGAGATGATCTCCCGCCATTACCACCACGTCGAAATCCGAAGCCACGTCGAGGACCCAGTCGAACTGGGGCAGCGAATAGTGCAGGTCGGCTACCAGGAGGAGGCGCATTGACGACTACCGCCGGACGGTCTGAAGGGGCCGCATTGATTTTACTCGATTCATACGCTGGTTAAGTGGGTGCGGTAATCAACGCTTGGCGGTGGAGGCAGTCTTTGGCGAACCCGTCTCCACCGTATTTCCCTGTTCTGCGGGAAAATACACGGAAATCTTGGCCCTTGGGGCGGGTATCGTGGATGGAGCCCCGCATTCGTCAGCAAATTCACAGTGGAAACCTGGCATAGAGCCAGATCGCGTGGCGGATGATTTCTGGCGGGAAGCGGTGGCGCTTAAACGATATCGGTCTCATCCTGATGCTAATCAGCGACGAAAGGCAGAGGCTATCCGAGTTTCCGTGACAGTGCCCGCTCCAGCCTAGGCCCGGGCGTCCGCCCATAACGCCTTGAGATTGTCGTAGGTGTTGCGCGCGAGATGATAGAGTTGCGGATAGGCGTCATCGACTTGGCGCGCGAGTTCCACCTCGTTCATCACCGGACTCGATGTGCTGGGCCCAATCGGCGACGGTATCCTCGTCACCTCGATACCAAACTGAACGCCATAGGCGCGCGTCTCCATAGCGAAAGGCCTGAATGGCGCAGGCCTCATTCTTGGCAATCACGGTGGCACCCGCGGGCAAGGCAACCACTTCCGCGCCATGCCATTCGAATACGGTGATGGGATCGCTCAAATCGCGTAGCGGGAATCGCGCGCGCCCTCTCCGGTCTTTGATACGCGGTGCACGCCGCATTCAGGAAATATTGCCGGCTGCACGCTCCCCCGAGCGCATCGGCGAGAAGCTGATGGCCGAGGCAAATGCCGAAAAACGGGCGCCGCATGTCCGCCACGAAGCGACGGATCGCAGCTTTCTCGTCGCGCAGCCAGGGATATCGATCCTCCTGCCACACGTCTTGTGGGCCGCCCATGACGATCATGCCATTGAAGGAATCGAGCGCCGGAATCGGTTCGCCCTTGTCGAGCTCGACCACCTGCCAGGTTACGCCATCCTGCTCAAGGAACGTCTTAAAGACGCCGAGATGTTCGATCTCTTCATGCTGCAAAACGAGAATATGCATGGCCAATCCCTTCTCGCCCTAGACTGCCGAAGCCACCAAGCCGGATCAAGGGTCAAGCTCGGACGGGATTTTTCAGAAACGACAGCCGGTCAGCGGAAGAGGCGGTTCAGGCGATGCATTCGCCGCCGTCGACTACCAGCGCGTGGCCCGTCATGAAGGACGAGCGGTCCGAGGCGAGAAACCGACCACGGTCACGCACAGCACGCCGGTCGACGAAGTGCCCGTGCGCGAGCTGACCGAGGGCGTCGTGTGGCTGCGTCCCGATGGACCGGAGCCCCGCCGGGTGGCCTACCTCGACGTCGACCACGACCTGCTCTGCCTGGTGAGGGCCGGTGACACGCTCGGCAACGTCGCCAGCGGCACGATGCCGATGGACGCGGATGCGGCACCCCGCCACCACCTCGGCGACACCCGGCACCACCGGGTCTCCTACTCGGCGGTCGCGACGTCCCGCTATCGCGAGTACTTTCCCGCCGACGTGCCCGGCGGCATCACGCGCACAAGCGAGCCCGTCGACGTGCACGTGCCGGCGAGCGCCCGGCCGCACGCTCCACAGCTGGCATACGTCGTGCCGACGTTCGGCTGGCAGCGGGAGAGCGAGACCAACGTCAAGCGCAGCGTGCGGTTCGGTGGCGGGCTGCGGGTGTTCCTCGAGCGGGGCTGGTTCTCGTCGGGAGCCGACGAGATGCTCGGCGTCACGCTGTACAGCTGGACCAACGGGGCGCTCACCGACTACGAGCAATGGAAGCCCTACGTCACCGAGTGGGGATCTGACCCCATCTGGCAGTCGCAGCGGCTGTTCGAGCCCTCTCCCAGCCGCTCCGACCTGCCCGGCGCCGCGATGGTGGAGGAAATGGTCTCGCTCGACGCCCCCGGCTCCCCTCTCGTCGACGTGGCCGCCTACCCGGTGCAGTTCGACAGCCAGCGCAACCTCTGGTTCGCCGACGTCACCGTCACGACCGACTCGCTGACCTACGTGCCGTTCGTGCGGCTCGCCCTCTGCCGGTATCAGCCCTACGCCTTGCCCGACTCGAAGATCTCGCGCGTCGTCACCGCCGACTTCGCCCAGCTCACCCCGACGCGCGCCGCCGTCGTGTCGGCGGACCCCTACCACCCGCGCCGGCTGCGAGTGACGATCTCGGGCATCCACCCCTCCGGACCCGCCCCCGACGTGCGTGACGCGGACGGCCAGCGGCTGCCCGCCGCGCAGCGCCCCACATCGGTCGAGATCACGGTGCAGGAGCGCCAGCCGGATGTGGGCGGCGCGCTCGGCTGGGTCGACGTGGCGGACGGCGTGGCCTCGGTGGTCGATCGCACGGCCGCGGTGGCCGACTCACCCGACCTGCTGGTGTGGACCGGCACCGTCGACTTCGTGTCGCCGCCCGAACCCGGACGGTTCCGGCTGCTCGTCTGCGAGTACGAGAACCACTCCGCCAACCACCTGCTCGTCGACGTCGACGGGCGCACCGGCGAACTGAAGTCGACGGGCCCGCGACGGCTCGTCTACGCCGAGACAGTGGCAGTCGACGCTGCCCTCGTCGCCGACCCACCGACGAACCGCGGCACCGTCGTATGACCGGACCGGCGATCGACTCTCCTGAGGTCACCGGGGTCGAGCTGCACCGTGGAACCCACCGTCTAGCTTGGCATTTCAGCGACGACGAGGGATCCTCGACGACCGTTGGCGTCACGGCGTGAGGCTCGGCGGCTTCGTGTCGACGATCAGGCAGGGACGGAGATCCCCTGCAGCCAGGCCTGCCAGGCCGGCTCTTCGCGCTGCACGTAGTCCGCCGCGTCGGCGGAGAAGAGGTAGGCCCGTACGCCCGCCGTCGCCTTGCCGCCCCCGTCGTCCCACGCGTACACGCTGAGCATGCCGGGCACCGGCGCGGTGAGCCGGACCAGCGTCTGCCGCTCGCCGACGCGCTCGACCGTGCCGGTGGCGCCGCGCACGTCGACCGTCGTGCCCTCGGGGCCCAGCCCGAGCACGTCGTGCACGGTCGACCAGAGCGCCTCCGCGTCGCCGGGGTGGGAGGCGGTGGCCTCCAGGTGTGTGGCCTCCTGGCCGGGGAAGTGCGACAGGTAGAGACGCAGGTTGTCGAAGAACGGCATCCAGCCGGGGCCCATGGTGTCCCAGAACTCCGACTCCCAGGCGGCGCCGGTCCCGAAGCCGCTGCTGGTGACGCGCACGATGCAGGTTCCGCCCGACTGTGCCTCGACGAGGAACTCCGAGGTCAGCGGGCTGAGTGCATCGGGGTCCTTGCCCATGAGGGCCGCCCAGTCCTCCTCGTAGACGAGGCGGCGCGGTGGCTCCCATGCGGTGACCTGGCCGTCCGAGCCCATCTCTGCGCCCATCGTGAAGTGCAGGGAGCCGCCTTCGCGCTCCTCCATCTCGGTCGGCGTGAACCAGGCGCTCATGCCCTTGGCGGTGGCGATGGCCTGCCAGACCTGCTCCGGGGTGCCCGGGACCTCGACGCTGAACTCCAGGCGGTACGGGACGTTCGGGGTGGTGCTCATGGGTTCTCCTCAGGAAGGGGGTGGGCGGCGACGAGGAGCCGGTGTGGGCGTCCGTCGTCATGGTGGTAGCGAGCGGCCAGGTCGAGCACCGCTGCGGTCAGGTCGTCCGCAAAGGCAGCCCGGTCGGCGGGTGACTGGAAGCCGATCTGCGTGTCGATGGTCAGGGTCGGCAGGCGCTTGCCGGACGCGCCGGCCCGTCGTGCCAGGGTGCCGACCTCGCGTACCAGACGGCCGGCAAGCGCGACGAGGTAGCCCGCCGACAGGTGGTCGGCGTTGGCGTCCGGGTCGGCCGCGGACGCGCTGAGGGCCGCCGGCGACACGACGTACGACGCCGCCGACGCCTGCATCACCCGCTCGGTGATGCCGCCGTGGTGGCGCTCCTCGGACAGCTCCACGAGGCCGTGCGCCTCGAGTGCCTTGAGGTGGTAGTTGACCTTCTGGCGTGCGATGCCGACTCTGGCGGAGAGCCCGGCGGCCGAGGCCGGGACGGCCAGCTCGCCGAGCAGCCGAGACCGGACCGGGTCCAGCGCGGCGGCTGCTGCCCCGGCACTCTCGATGACCTCAACGTCCTGCATGTCACCACCGTGCCACTTGACAAGTATTCTTGTCAAGGGCGGAGTGGGGCGTGAAACGGCACGGGCGATCCACACCGCGTTCGAGGACGGGGTCCAGCCGGCCACCCCTCCGCCGCCGCCGTCTCATTCGGCAACACCGACACCTACGGCGCCGCGGTCGCCGACCCCACTCCGTAGGGTTCACCAACGCGCTGAGGGGTGCCCCCGGGCACCCCTCAGTCCATGCAGCACGCGTGCTGTCCCCGCGATTGAGGTTTCCTTCGCAGGGGATGCCGACCCGGTCAGCGATGGTGGGGACCGAGCCGCTGGTTGTGTTTCACTGGCGCTACCGGACTGGCCGCCTCAGGACAGGAAGTTCGCTCATGCAGTACTCCGTTCTTGGTACCACCGGGGTGAAGGTGTCCCGGATCTGTCTGGGCACCGCCACGTTCGGGGTCGCCCCCACCGCGCAGGACGCCGACCGCGTTGTCGGCGCCGCGAGTGATCTCGGCATCAACTTCATCGACACGGCGGACGTGTACGGCAACATGCCGGTCTTCGACCGGCCGGGCGCCCCAGCCGCCGCAGATCGTGAACCTGCCGAGCAGATCCTCGGCCGGGCCCTCCGCGGCCGCCGCGACGCGATGGTGATCGCTACCAAGTCGAACGGGATCGTGGGCCGCGACATCAACGACCGCGGCCTGTCGCGACGCCACATCTTCCGCCAGGTCGAGACCAGCCTGCGGCGCCTGGAGACCGACTACATCGACCTGTACTACGCCCACGACCCGGACCCGGACACCCCGTTGGAGCAGACCTTGGCGGCGTATGACGATCTCGTCCGGCAGGGCAAGATCCGCTACGTCGGCTTGTCCAACCATCCCGCCTGGCAGCTCATCCACGCCCTGTGGGTCGCTGACGACCGTCGTCTGAACGCACCCGTCGCCGCGCAGGTGAAGTACAACATGATCGACCGGGCCGCCGAACGCGAGCTCGGCCCGGCCTGTCACCGGTTCGGCGTCTCCATCGTCCCCTACGCGCCGCTGCACGGCGGTCTCCTGGCCGACCTTGGGGTGCTCGACCGGGAGGTGTCCGGCGACCAGCGGTTCCAGGGTTCTGGGTTCTCCGACGCCGAGATCGCCCTGGCCCGGGAGGTCGACCGGCTCAGCCGAGCGTGGGGCCTGGCGCCGTACCAGGTTTCGCTGGCCTGGCTGCTGTCCCGCCCGGCGGTCGCCTCCGCCATCGTGGGCGCAGAGACTCTCGACGAGCTCCATGCCAACGCCAGTGCAGCCGACGTCGCCCTCGAACCAGCGCAGCTGGACGCCTTGACCGCGCTGGCCACCGAACCGGCAGCCTTCGAACACCGCGCCGGCGAAGGACCGGAACAGGCCTCCGCCGTTATGGGCTCCGCTTCTTGACGCCTCGGCAAGCTACGCCACGACCCCACCGCGTGACTGCCTACGGGTCTTCGCAACGGCCAGACGTGCGGGCCACCTCATTGCATGATGTACGCGGGGGACGCAGTCAAAATCTTGCAGCGGCAGAGCGCGGAGGTCCACCATGTCAGCCAACGACGTCACCATGATCGCCTTCAACCACGTGGCCGAGGACAGGGTCGACGACTTCGAGGAGTGGCTGCGCTCGACGGTGGTGCCCGCGGTCGCGGCCCACCGGCCGGAGCAGTCCGACCGATGGCGTTTGCTGAGGTCCACCGGCGGAGCCGACGGCTCAGTGTTGTACGCCATGCTCTTCGAGGGCGGCGGTCCTGATGACTGGAGCCTCGATGGGCTGCTGGAGCAGGCACTGGGCAGCGAGGCCGCCCGACGGGAGTTGGCCCAGTTCGAGGGCATGATGACGGCCGACCAGGAGGCGTGGACCTTCACGCCGGTGCCCCTCCGCCTGAACACGTGAACCGCGCCGGCAAGTCGGGAGACTTACTCTTCGCGAGCTCCAGCTCCCGCAGGGCCCTGTCTTGAGCGTCGTACGTGGCCTCGAGTTGGGCCGGTGGAGTCGCCGCAGTACGCATCGGGGCGCCACCAACATCGCGCTCTGGTTCGAGCAGTGCATGGGCGCAGCTGTGATGCTCGTGGATACCTGGCCGGCGAGTCAGTCGACTGGTTCAGCCACCGCCGCCTACGAGTACTGCGGCGGGTCATCGGTGACGGGGGAAGTGCTTCCAGTTCCCTTCTGACACGACCTCTGCGGTGCCGTCGACCACCTTGATGGCCGTCTGGTCGTCCATCGCGTAGGCCGCACTCGAGATCCCATCCGCCCACTGCTCCGCCTCGGCCATGGAGTTGCCCGGCATGCCGTCGGCAGCCAGGTGTGGACAGATCGAGAAGTCAACGAGCCCCAAGGTGCTGTCATCCCCGGTGGGAGGCCTCCACTGGATGAAGTCTTCCCCGACCTCGGGGGTCATCACCATGCTCCCGGCGCTGAGGCCCACCCAGACCGTCTCGTTCAGCGATGGAAGCAGGTCCGCCAGCCCAGACTGCCGCATCCAGTAGGACAGGTAGAGGACGTCGCCGCCCGCCACCAGCAGGACGTCCGTCTCCCGGACCAGTGGCACCCAACGCTGCTCATCGATGCTGGGCAGCGCAGTGAGCTCCAGCACGCCGACGGACTTCCAGCCCAGATCGACCATGGGATTCTCGGAGTGTCCACTGATGAACTGCCACGCCTTGATGCCGGGCCCGACCCAGGGGTGCCCGTACTGCGCGGTGGGGATGCACAGGGCGCTCGAGTCGGCAATCGGCTTGCCCAGGAGATCGACCAACGCGTCGCGGATGCTCGGGTTCGTGACGCCGCCAGAGGTGAGGAGAAGCTTCATCGCTTGCCTCCATTGTCATGAGGGCTCCCAACGAGACAGGTTGGTCAACCGGAAACGGGGGATCAGCCGCAATGTGTTCACACCGTACACACCCAGAACGTCGGCAGAGTACCTGGCTTGTGGAGCATTCCGGACGGTAGCCGTGACGCGCTCGAGCGCCCGGGGCCGTGAGCCCCGGGCGCTCGCGGCGTCACTTGGCGGAGGCGAGCGGTCGGGATGCGAGCTCGAGCAGCACGTCCACCGCGCGCGAGACGCCGTCGTATCCCGCATATGCCGTCGCGAGCTCGCGGGCCCGGTCACGGTAGGAGTGGTCGCCGAGGACCGTCCGCACGCTCGCCGCGATCTGCCCGGAGGTCGGGCTGTCGCTGCGCAGCGACACGCCGGCCCCGGACCAGGCGACGCGGGCGTTGACCTCCATCTTGTCCTCGGTCTTGCCCGCGGTGACGAGCGGGACCCCGTTGGCCAGTGCGAGCTGCACGCCTCCGAAGCCTCCGTTGGTCACCATGACGTCGGTGTGCGGCAGCACCGCGGTGAAGGGGATGAACCGCACCAGGCGCAGGTTCGAGGGCCGTTCCTTCACGGGGAGCACGTCGTCGGGATCCGGCCCACCGGTCGTGGCAACGACGAGCGCGTCGGTGCCCGCCAGGGCCGTGATGGCCGGGCAGGAGCAGCCGCTCCGGGTCCGTGGCGACCGTGCCCTGCGTGACGAGCACGACCGGCCTTCCCTGTGAGCGAGCCTCTGCGACATCCGGCCACCACGCGGGCGGGATGAAGTCACCGACACCCGCAGGAAGCAGCGGTCCGATGAACTCGACGTTGGTCGGGAGGTCGCTCCGCGGGTACTCGAGCTCGGGGACGCTGGGATGGATGACGCGATCCGCGATCTGGACGCTCCAGTCCATGAAGAAGCCCCGCAGCGGCGGCAGGCCGAGCGCGGTCCGGATCTCCTCCGCTGCTCGTTGCGCCTCGGCGAAGACGAGCGAGCGCACCGTCCAGTGCAGTGAACGGTTCCGGATCCGCCCGAGTGCCGAGGATGACGGCGCCAGCCCGAGGCCGAAGGGTGCCGTGTCGACCGAGGACAGCGAGAGCGGTGACACCGAGAAGACGACGCTGGCCAGGCCGTGCCTCTCGGCGACGAGTGGCCCCGACAAGAAGGCGCCGTCCGCGACCACGACGTCGGGCCGCACCTCCTCGACGAGCCGCTCGATCTCGGCCACCCAGCCGGGCACCGGGCGCAGGAAGATGTTGAGGATGTCCCACCGCAGTCGAGCGATGCCGCCCTTGATGGGCTCCTGCGGCGTCGGCACGTGGTCGTCGTCGAAGTCCAGGTCGCCTCGGATCGGCCGGTGGTCGGCTCCGGTGGCCGTCACGGCGGTGCCGAACGCGCTGCCGGTGTACCACGTCACCTCGTGTCCGGCCTCGACGAGCCGGCGGGCCAGCGGGAGGGCAGGGTTCACGTGGCCGGTGGCGGGGGTGGTGGTGATGAGTACGCGAGTCACGGGAGTGCCTTTCAGGGTGTGTCCGGAGTGGTCGTGACTCAGTCTTGGCTGCGACGCTTGACGCGCCCTTGACGGCGGCTGAACATCATTCGCATCAGCAGTGTGACCGGCAGGACGGAGGCGCATGGACGTCCGGGTGCTCGGCACGCTCGAGGTACGCGACGACGACGGTCAGGCACTCGACCTCGGCAGTCCGCTGCAGCGGACGCTGCTGGCCCTGCTCCTGCTCGAGCCCGGCGCGGTGCGCTCGGACGACTGGCTGGTCGAGCACCTGTGGTCCGGCGGCTCTCCGCCGGGATCACCACTGGGCTCGCTGCAGACCTATGTGGCGCGCGCCCGACGCACCCTGCGCCGCGGCGACGGTAGCGCGGTCGTCGTCCGTTCGGGCAATGGCTACCGGCTGCTCCTTCGGGACGACGAGGTCGATGTGACCCGCTTCGTCGCGGGCGCGGCCCGTGCTCGGCGCGAGCTTCGAGCCGGACGCCCTGCCGCCGCCGTTGCCGCGGCCGAGGATGCCCTGTCGCTGTGGCGGGCCGCCGACCCGCTCCCGGAGCTGCGAGGACCGCGAGGTCGCGCGGATTCCCCGTGAGCGATGGCGCGAGCTGCGGGTCGGCTGTGAGGAGGACCGCCTCGAGGCCGTCATGGCGGTCGGCCGACCGGAGGACGCCGTGGCAGACCTCGACGCCCTGACTGACCGCGCACCCGCTTCGTGAGCGCGGCTGGTTGCTGCTCGTCCAAGCGCTGCACCGATGTGGGCGCGCGCCGGACGCACTCGAGCGATACCGACGAGTCCGGGACCTGCTCGACGACGAGCTCGGCCTCGAGCCGGGGCCGGCGCTGCGCGAGCTGCACCTGTCGATCCTGCGCGGCCAGCCGGATCCAGGCCCGGTGACGGTGCCGGACCGGGCATCGCCGACGGGTCCGCGCCCCGGACCGGCCGCAGCTCCGGCGCGACCAGGACCGCTCGTCGGGCGCGACGCTCCACGGCAGATCCTCCTCGAGACCATCGCGGAGCTGGGGACGAGCGGACCCCGGTACGTCGTCATCGAGGGCGAGCCCGGCATCGGGAAGACCAGGCTGGCCCAGGAGGCCACGGACCTCGCCGAGACCCGAGGTCTGCTGACGGCGTGGGGACGGTGTCACGAGGACGCCAGCATCCCGGCACTGTGGCCCTGGCGGCAGGTCAGCTCCGCACTCGGCGCAGGCAACGCCACCGCCGGGGACGATCTCTCGCACGTCTTCGAACGCGTGCGCGACGCCATCGTGCGCGCGGCGGCCGCCGCCCCGGTCGTCATCGTCCTGGAGGACGCCCATTGGGCCGACTCTGTGTCCCTTCGCATGCTGAGCTTCCTGACCCGCGAGCTGGACCGGGCACCGGTGGCCTTCCTCGTCACCACCAGACCGGGAAACCTCTCCGACCAGCAGGTGCGCACCCGGGCCGACCTCGCCCGGACCAGTGGCTTCCGGCACCTGGGCCTCGGGCCGCTCGACACCGCCGCGACGACCGCCCTGGTCGCGACCACCGGCGGGCGGGTGCCGGCGGACGAGCTCGCACGCGTGTGCTCCAGGTCGGGGGGCAACCCGCTGTTCGCCATCGAGCTCGCCCGGCTCTACGACGGGAGGCGGTGACCCCACGTCACTGCCCGCCGGCATACGTGATGTCATCCGTCGCCGCCTGGTGCCACTCCCGGAGGACGCCGTGCGGCCTGCTCCGCCTGGCCGCTGTCCTCGGTGAACGCGTCGACCTTCACCTGCTCCTGCGGGCCGCCGGCCCCGACCTCACGGCGGCAGCCGACGCCCTTGACGGCCTCATGGCAGCCGACCTGCTCGTCGCGGACGGCCCTACGCTCGCGTTCTCGCACGCGGTGGTGCGCGAGACCCTGCTCGCAGAGCTGTCCGTCGTGGAGCGCCGCCGACTGCACGCGCGGGTGGCGAGCGCTCGGCCGGTCGATGTCTTCGAGCGGGCGCACCACCTCGTCGAGGGCCGGCCGCTCACCGATGCCGCAGCCGCCGAGGAGGCGTGCCGCGAGGCGGCCGAGCGGGCCGAGCGGAACAGGACGTACGCCTCTGCCGCGCAGTGGTGGCAGCGTGCCCTCGATGTCGGTGCGACGTCGCCCACCCCCGTCCTCCCGCGTCAGCGAGCGCTGCTGGGTCTCGCCACTGCGCTGGTGCGGTCTGGTCAGGCCCTGGCAGGTCAACAGACGCTCCGCGAGTGCCTCGAGGTTGCTCTCGACGCGGACGACGTGAGCACGGCCGTCGACGCGGCCACCGCGCTGGGCGGCAGCCAGGGCTCCTGGTACTGGGTGGAGTACGGCACCTACCCCATCGCCCTCATGGCGCTGCTGCGCCGGACGCTTGCCCGTCTTGCTCACGACGAGGGGGCGGCGCGGGCCAGGGTCCTGCTCACCATGGCGGCCGGGGAGCACTACGGCGACACCCGTGCCGCCGCCGTACTGGCCGACGAGGCAGTGGACGTGGCGAGGGCGACGGGTGAGCCAGACGTGCTCGCCGAGGCCCTCGCTGGATGGCTCTACTGCACGTGGTCCGCCGACCGGGCGACGTCGGTGGTCGCCGCCGCGACCGAGCTGCTGGCCCTTGCCCACGGCCCGCTCGAGGTGCCCGGCCTGGCCCTGCATGCGAGGGTGCGTCGTGCGCAGGCGCACCTCGTGCTGGCGGACACCGCGGCGTCGGATGCGGACGTCGCGGCCGCATGGGACCTCGCCGAGGAGCTGCGGCTGCCGGTGTATCGGGTGCAGCTCATCCAGTTCCAGGGCATGCGCGCGGTCCTCGCCGGCGAGCTCGACCTCGCCGACGACCTCTACGCCCAAGCGCGAGCGCTGCACGAGACGGTCGAGATGCACATCAGCGCGCTCACGGACATGACCTCCCTCTTCATGCTTCGCGTCGAGCAGGGACGTGCCGGCGAGCTGCTCCCGGCCGTCAGCGACACGGCTCATCACGCCCGCCCCGAGACGATGCTTCTCACCGTTGCGGCGACCCTCCAAGCCGGAGACCTGGACGGGGCGCGTCGGCTGGCCCGGGGGGCCGGTGTCCTGGACCCGGCTCCGCGATGGTGGAACTGGGAGGCGTTGACGTGCTTCCAGGCACACCTCGCCGCGGAGCTCGGGGCGGTCGACGCGGCGGAACGCCTCGTCGACGAGCTGGCGCCGGTGGCTGGCCATGTGGCCGTCTACGGCGGCATCACCGCGCTCGGTCCCGTGACCCGCCACCTGGGGCGCCTCGAGGCGGCGCTGGGCCGGTGGGGTGACGCCGAGACGCACCTCCGCTCGTGCCTCGAGGTGAGCGAGACGCAGGGCCTGCGCCCCTCCTGGGCGGACGCGGCCGTATCGCTGGCCGAGGTGCTCATCGCCACCGGCCGGTCCGAGCAGGTCACCCCGCTGCTCGCCGAGGCGGAAGCCACGGCTGATGAGCTCGGGCTGTCTCGGGTGGCGGCGCGTGCGCGTGCAGCGAGGGTGGGCCGGTCCGGGTCCGGGTCGCAGGGGCGGCGGCTCGAGCAGGGGGCACACGCGCAGGACCGCGCAGCCCAGCGCTTGGAGGGCCATCCGACCTAGGCGGTCGCGGCGGACCGTCCACTGCGTGAGAGCACCGAAGGCTTCGCCTTCGGTCTGCGTCGGTCTGCGTCCTATTGCTCTGTGCGGAGCCCGGGGCGCAGGGACGCGGGGCGCGTTCTGGTCGGACACCAGCTCGGCGAGCCTGTCGCTTACTCCGAGCAGCGGTTGAGTCGTGAGGTGGGGCGAGCGTTTAGGCCACGACGGCGCGCCACGCGGTGCGTCAGTCGAGCGCATCCCGAGTGGCATGAGCCAGCACGGCGAGGCAGACGACGCCCACGGCGCCCCAGACCATGAACGAGCCCACCCACCGCTGCCCCGGTTCGCTCGGGAAGACGTCGACCCAGCGTGCGAGCGGATTGACGATGGCCATCGCGATGACCACCAACAGCACGGCTCCCGCGACGACCTCCCCGGGCTCGGCCATGTGCCGGCGCAGGGCAGCGGCCGCGGCGGCGGCGATCATCACGCAGCCGGTCAGCCACACCATGACGCCGAGCCGGGACGACTGCCCGCTCGCGAGCGCCAGCACCGAGACCCCGAGCGACCCCAGCACCAGAACCGCCGCCGCCACCCTCAGCCGTGCCAGGCTGCGGGCCCGCAACGACGTCGGGGTGGCCGCGACAGCCTCCGCCGCCGCCTCGTCGAGGACGTGTGCCGTTGCCGCCGCGAGCATGGCGACGCCCACCACCACCGCGGTGCCCGCCACGGCGCTGGTGGTCCACGTCGCCGCCACCGCGATGAGGAGCAGGCCCGCTGTGGTCAGGGTCGTCACGGGCCGCCACGGGATGCCCGTGGCCGGCCCGAGCGCACCGAGGGCGATCATCGCGTCACGACCACGCTGTGGCCGTCGGGGTAGGTCCGCACCGGCTCGCTGAGGCCGGTGGCGGAGGCGAGGCCGTAGCTGACGACCGACAGTGTGACGGCAACGGCACCGAGCCGCACGAGCCGGCGGCGCGTCTGCCCCTCCGACCGCCACAGCAGGGCGGCGATGGCGGCCAGGGCGCAGAGCGTGACGATCCAGACGAGGTACCACCACGGAGAGCCCGTGAGGCTGGTGACCGATGCATCGGCTGGCGTGGCCGACGTGAAGTAGCCGACCGGGGTGAAGAGGCGGACCCATCGGAACCAGGCCGGCGGCGCCCCGTCGGTGCTGCTGAAGGCGCCCAGCACACCGATCGTCCAGACGACGACGACCAGGACGAGCACAGCGGACGCGCCGCGGAAGCGCCACCACCGGCCCGCCGCGACGCCCAGCAGCGTGGCGCCGACCGCGGCGGCGACCGAGTTCTCGACGAGGACCGTCCCGACGCTTGCGTGCGAGAACTCGCCGTACATCCACTCCGGGGGATCCAGCGCCGGCGGCGCGAGGCCGTAGTAGGCGACGAGCCACAATGAGGCGACGAGTGCCGGGACGCCGGCGGCCAGGCACAGGGCGCCCGTCCGCCGGGTGACGGAGGTCGGTGACGCCTCGAGGAGCTCGCCGGCACCGTGGAACGACCGCGTCAGGTGGTACGCCGCGATCAACGAGGCCACGCCCACGGTCAGGGCCACGACCGGCAGGCTCAGCGAGTCGCCCGTCACCTGGTCCGCCTGCTCGGCCAGTGCCATTGCGGTGAAGAGGACGCCGAGCGCCGTGCCCACGAGGAACATCGGGTGTCGAGCAAGGCGCTTCGCCTCGATGCGTGCGAGCGCGGCGAAGGCGCTCCGGTAGCCGCCGCGCGGAGCGAACGCGGTCGTGAGGGTGAGGGCGTCCTGCGGGGTGCTGGTCATCACGCCACCTCCGCCGAGGTCGCGGCGTCATCCGACGAGGGGCTGGTGGCCCCCCGCAGCAGCAGGTAGGCGTCCTCCAGGCTGGGCTCCACGAGCTCGGCACCCGGCGGCACCTGCTCACCGACGTTGCGGTAGCGCCCCGACGCCGTGCGCCACGACGCCTGCGCCGAACCATCCGGCGTCTCGGCCATCCACACGCGCCCAGTCGCGAGCGACACGAGCTCGGGCACGGTGCCGTCGAAGTGCACTCGCCCGGCGTCGAGCACGACGACCCGTCGGCACAGCGCGGCGACGTCCTCGGTCTGGTGGGTCGAGATGACCATCGTCGATGTCGCGGCGATGTCGGCGAGCACGCCACGCAACGACGCGCGCTGCTCCGGGTCGAGCCCGGTCGTCGGCTCGTCGAGGACGAGGAGCTCCGGCGTTCCGAGCAGGGCCTGGGCCAGGGCGACCCGGCGCCGCTGTCCGCCCGAGAGCCGGCTGATCCGCTTCGTGGCGACGTCGTCGAGCCCGACGAGGTCGAGCACTCGGCGCACCTCCGTCGTGCGCAGGCTGCGGTCGGCCCACTCCTTGAGGACGGCCATGTAGTTGACGAAGGCGAAGGCCGAGAAGCCGCGCGGAAAGCCCAGCTCCTGCGGTTGGTAGCCGAGCCGCCGCCTGACGTCGGTGCGGTCATCGGGACGGGTCGGGTCGCGGCCGAGGAGGCGCACCTCGCCGGCGTCGGGCCGCAGCACCGTCGCCATGACGCGCAGCATCGTCGTCTTGCCGGCGCCGTTCGGACCGAGGAGCCCCGTGATGCCGGGCCCGAGGTCGAGGTCGACGCCGTCGAGGGCTGCGAGAGAGTGGTAGCGCTTCGTGACAGCGCGCAGGGAGACCGTGGTCGAGCTGGTTGCGGTCATGACGCGATCCTTCCGATGGTGCCGAGTCGCCGCGCTCGCAGGACGAGGACGGGCGGACCGGCGAGGAGCATGAGGACGTAGAGGAGGAGGTACTGCGGCGCGAAGACGGCCCAGACCGTGTCGAGGCGGGAAGCCGCGCCCGTGGCGATGACCCAGGCGACGGTGATGGCGCTCGCCGGACGCCACGGCCCGAACCACGTCGAGAGGGCGAGCACCGCCGCGGTGAAACCGAGCGCCGGCAGGAGCCACACCCACGCCGCCGACTCGGGAAAGACGAACTGGCCGACGAGGACCACGGGGAGGGCGGCGAGCAGCACGGCGGCGGTCCGGAGCAGCAGCAGACGCGCGAGCGGGTACGGCGCCGAGCTCTCCTGCTCGAGCGCCGGCCCCGCCTCCGGACCGAAGGCCGCCGCGACGGCGAGCACCGGCACGAGTGGCGCCACGACGAGGAAGATCAGGACGCTGCCGCTGCGCGCCGCCAGGGCACCGCCGACCGCGAAGGCGATGGCGAGGGCGACCGCGCAGATCCAGGATCCGCGCAGCGCGGGGGCCGCTGCCACGAGCATCGCGTCGCCGGGAGGAAGGCCGAGGCGGGTGAGGAGGCGTTCCAGCAGGGACACGCGCGGCACCTCGATCTCGTCCCGCACCGCGGTCCACACGGCCGCCAGGTCAGGCAGCTCGGGACTGACGGTGCCCTCGGGAAGGGACGGGACGGCATACGCCGGCCTGGGCATGGCGGCGGCAACGGCCGCCTGGCACTCGAAGCAGCGCACGACGTGCTGCTCGAGCGACATGGCCACGACGCCGTCCACATCGCCGCGCACCCAGGCTCGCAGGTCGTCGGCCCGGACGTGGTGGGCACTCATGACGAGGCTCCTTTCAGCAGGCTCGCCCGCAGCCGGGCCCGCGCGCGGTGGGCCCGCGTCTTGACGGTGTTCTGTGGGATGCCGAGGAGGCGAGAAGCCTCCCGCGTGGTGAGACCGTCGAGCACGGTCGCCTGCATGACGGCACGCAGCTCTGGCGACAACGCGGCCATGGCCCGACCCAGGTCGCCGTACTCGACGCCGAGGAGCAGCTCGTCCTCGGCAGTCGGCGATGCGGCAACCGACCCCGCCGGGTCGCGCAGGAGCACGACGTCGCGGCGCGTGCGAAGCCGACTGACGAGTCGCCGAATCGCGATCCCCCACATCCAGGCACCGACCTCACCGCGCCCTTGGTACCGTCGCGCCCCCTGCCAGACGGCCACGAAGGTGTCCTGCAGCACGTCGGCCACGACCTCACGATCGTTGCATCGCCGCATGAGCCGCACCGAGAGCCACGGCGCATGACGCTCGTAGAGCCTCTCCAGAGCGCCCAGGTCTCCAGAGGCCAGCGCCGCGATAAGGGACTGGTCGTCGGGAGCGACGAGTGGTGCCACACCTCTACTGTCGACCCGGCAGGGCTGATCGGTTCTCGGTATCGGTCAAGGCTCAGGTCGCAGCCTGGCCGCACGCCTGATCCAGCCGCCGCTCGAGGACGGTGTGCGGTCCGCGCCCACATCGACGCCACACCGGGTCAGCGGCGGGCGCACACGGTCAAGCGCGCGCACACCACCGAGCGGTCACCCGACGGCGATGTCCACCAGCAGCTCGGTGGCAAGTCGCTCGAGGTCGGCGCGCAGTCGGGTCGTGTCCGCGCCCGCAGGCACGTCGACGACGACGTGTGCGTCGAAGAGCAGCCCGCCGGCCATCGGCGCCTCGCGCGTGCCGGTCGTGATCGTCTCGATCGACAGGTCGTGGTCGGCCAGCACCGCCGACACCTCGCGCACGATGCCCGGCCGGTCGTTGCCGAGCAGGTCGATCACCAGCCGCCGCTGGCCGTGCGCCTCGTCCTGCGCGTCCTTCGGCAGATCCGAGCCGTCTGCAACGCTGGGGTATGCCGTGACGTCGAGCATGCCGTCGAGGTCTCGGAGCGCTCGGGCCAGGTCGTCGGCTCTCGCGTGCGGGACGTCGACGACGACGATGCCGGCGAACTTGCCGGCCAGCTCCGACAGCTGGCTCCGCTCCCAGTTGCCGTCGTGCGATGCCACGACCTCTGCCAGGGCGCGAACGAGACCCGGGCGGTCGTCGCCGATGACGGTGAGCACGAGTCTGGGCACGCTGCGATCCTAACGACGCACCCGCTTCGTCGCGCGAGCGGAGAGCTGTGCCGGCCGGCCCACGGAAACCGGCTCCGCGTGGAGGCCAGCTCAGCCGGCGTCGTGAGCCTCGGCCCAAGCCGCCCAGATCTCAGGCCGCAGGCGACCCCGGTCGCTGACCGGCAGCCCTTGCGCGAGCGCCCACCCCCGCACCTGCGCCGTCGACACCTCCCGCGCCGGAGCCGGCCCTGCAGCCTCCAGAGCGTCCAGCTGGCCCGCCGCGCCGCTCGCGAGCTCGGCCTCGTGCACCGCGGCCGCCAGGAAGCGGAAGGTCCACTCCTGCGCGAGCGCGCGGGTCTCGGCGAAGATGATCGGCACCGTGGGGTAGCGGGCCTGGCACTCCGCGATCGCGTCCGCAACCGCGGCCGGCCGGGCGTGGGTCAGCGCGAACACCCGTGAGTAGCGGTCCTCCACGACGACCGCCGCCCGCGGTATGCCGGCCAGCTCGCTGAGCGCGTAGCGCAAGGTGCCGTCGAGGAGGCTGGAGCAGAGGTCCTCGAGCGACTTGCGCTCCACGGACGCCACGACGACACCGTCCAGCTCGACGGCGTAGTCGCCCGCGTCGAGGGCCCCCTTGCGGGTCGTCGCCTGCTGCTGGCTGAACCGCCATGCATACCGCTCGCGCGTGTCGACGACGATGTCGAGCTCGGAACTGGCGCGCACCGCCTGGCCGTCGCCGACCTGGAGCACGGGCCGAGCGGTCGGGATCCGGACGTTGGGCCGGGCCTGCTTCGCCGTGCGCTGCGTCTGCCAGAAGATGACCGGTCGCCCCTTGGCTCGGGACAGGACGAACTGGGACCGGCTCTCGCGGCGTCGGTCGAGGACGAGGTCGATGGCGGCACCTCGGCTCGTGCAGACGCGCGTCGGCACGCGCTCGACGATCTCGGCGTCAGCGGGCCACTCCTGCGCACGGTGGCAGTAGACCTTGCTGGTGCGGGGCCAGGTCTCCTTGCTCTTGAGGACGATGCCCTGCTCTCCCAAGGGAATCCGAAGGAGGTAGGGCAAGGTGCTGTCGGGGTCCGGGTTCCGCGCGACGATGAAGTCATCAGGCACGGTCCCATGGTGTCGCACCCTCCCTTGGCGTGGGCGTCGCGCCGTGTCCGCACCTGTGAGCCAGCTTGCGCTTGATCGTCTCGAGCGTCTCGTCGATCGCCTCCTCGATGCCCGGGTGGCCGCTGTCGGTGTGCAGCGTGAGCCGGACGGTGCAGCCGGAAGCGCCTTCGGAGTCGAAGTCGAGCTCACCGTGATAGTTGTTCGGCCCGGGCGAGCTCCACTCGACGGTGCGCGACTCGTCGTCGGCCGTGAAGGTCGCCGTGCCCCGCACCTGCTGCTCGGGTTGCCCCTCAGGCTCGATGACGGCCGTCGTGTCGACCTGGTTGCCGCCCGTGGGCGTCACATCGGTGATCCGCGGGAAGTAGGTCGGGAGGTTCTCGGCCTGGGACAGGTAGGCGTATGCCGTGTCCTGGTCGACAGCGAGCGACAGCGATCGGCTGTAGGTGGGCATGGGCAGCTCCTTCGAGAACGGTCGCGGCTCGCGGATCGAGCCATCAACGGACCGTGCCCGTCCCCTACCCGCCGGGGTGGCCGTGCCAATCGCCTCGCTCGGCTGCACTCCTGACGGCGGCCGCCGTGCCCGCGAAAGCGAAGACGAAGCCGCGCATCGTCGGGTCGTCCACTGAAGCGCGGGCCACCGACACGTTCACCTGAGCCAGCTCCTTGCGAGCACCCACCTGCCCAGCATCTCATCGCCGACCGATGCCGCGACTGCAGGGGACGTGCGGGGGTGACGCCGATCAGGGCCGACGCCTGGGGCGCACGAGCGCGAGTGCGAGCCCGGCGAGGATGACGAGGGGACCGATGATCGCCCACAGCGTGACGCCCGACATCGCGCTCCCGCCGAGGACGCCGAGACCCTGCAGGGTCCAGACCGCGCCGACGAGCACGAGAATGATGCCGAGGATGACGCGCAGCTGGCGGCTCATCAGCGACCCCCGGCGGTCGCCGGCTCGAGGTGCGCGTCGAGCCACTCGACGATCTCGGCCTCGACCTCGTCACGGTTGGTCTCGTTGAGCACCTCGTGGCGCGCATCCGGCCACATCGTCACGGTGACGTCGCGGACGCCGAGGCGCTTCAGCTGGTCGGCGACCTGCTGCACGCCCTTGCCGTTGGCACCGACGGGGTCCTTGTCGCCCGAGGAGAGGTGCACCGGCAGCTCCTTGGGCACCCGAGAGACGATCCGGTCGTTGTTGACGCTCGCCAGCCCGCGCAACAGGTCGGTGAAGCCGCCTGCGCTGAAGACGAATCCGCAGTCCGGGTCGTTGATGTACTTGTCGACCTCATCGGGATCCCTCGACAGCCAGTCGAAGTCGGTCCGAGTCGGCTTGAAGGCAGCGTTGTACTGACCGAAGGTCAGCGTGTTCATGAGTCCGCTCGTATGAGTGTGACCGCGCAGCCGGGCCTGCGTCGCTGCGACGAGGACCCCCATCTTGCCGATCGCGCCGGCACCGCCGGCGGTGCCCGTCAGGACCAGCCCGGCGAGCTCCGACCCGTACTGCGCGGCATACCCCCGTGCGAGGAACGAGCCGAGGCTGTGCCCGACCAGGAAGACCGGCAGCCCCTGCTGCTCCTGGCGAGCGTGGGCGGTGACGGCGTGCAGGTCGTCGATGACCGTCTGCCAGCCGTCGCGCTCGGCGAAGTAGCCCGCGCGGCTTCGAGGACGTCCTGCCGTGCCCACGGTGGTCCGACGCGTAGACGGCGTAGCCGTGGTCGGTCAGGCGGCGCGCGAATCGCTCGTAGCGCGTGGAGTGCTCCGCCATCCCGTGCGAGATCTGCACGACGGCCCTCGCCTGTCCGTCGGGCAGCCACCGGTTGACGAAGAGCTCGATGCCGTCGGGGGTGTTCAGCGTGAAGGTGCTGCTCTGCATGATCGTCCTCGATCTCGGAAGGGCCGTCTGCCGCACTGTATGCCGTGTGGCCGGGGGCGCCGCCAGGGCACCCGCCCTGACCGCTTCAGGACGCGCGGTCGGACGGCCGGCGTTCCGCGAGACCGGCCATGCCCCACCGGACCGCCGCCGTGCCCAGGTGGCCGAGCGGCCTCGCGACGAGCGAGGACGCGACGCCCGGCAGGGGGATGCGCAGCATGGAGCGCGCCCAGTCCGGCAGCAGTGAGACGCCACCCGAGGCGATGGTGCCGTAGCCCGGGCGGGCGAAGAGGGGCAGTGGCGGTTCGAGCAGCAGGAAGCGTGCTGCCTCACGAGCGGCGTCGGTCGCCTCGAGCTCGGGACGGAAGGCGGCCAAGGCCTCCCCCAGCTCGGAGACGGTCGTCGGAGGGTCGAGGCACGCCGAGTCGCACTGCCGGCACTCCGGTCTGCTCCACGTAGCGGTCGGCCTGCTCATCGGTCAGCGGCGTCTCGCCGAAGGTCTGGTGCGCTCGCAGGAACGAGTCGACCTCGGCGACGTGCACCCACCGCAGCAGATGCGGGTCGCTGGCGCGGTACGCACGGCCCTGCGGGTCCCGACCACGCACCCGTTCGTGGATCGAGCGCACGTGGCCGATCACCTCCTCCGCGTGCTCGACGGTGCCGAACGTCGTGATCGCGAGGTAGTGGCTCGTGCGCTGGAGGCGGCCCCACGGGTCACCCTTGTAGCCGCTGTGGCCGGCGACGCCCGCCATCGCCGAGCGGGTGCAGCGACTGGAGCAGCAGCGAGGCGACACCGGCCGGGAACATCGACGCGTCGGCGTGAACCCGCCAGATCGGGTCCTCCGGCGTGAACCAGCGCCGGCCCTCGGCGCCCCAGATGCGCTCGGCGCGCGCCGGCGCATCGTCACCCGCGACCTTGGAACGCAGCATCCGGCCGAGCTGGCGCTGCAGGAGGCGCGGGGCGGCACTGACGGTCATGGTGAGAACTTACGGCGACCGAGTCCGCTTCGCGACGTCGCTGTCGAGGGTTTCGGGCGGCAGCGCAGTCGCCGCTCGACGCGATGGAGTGAGCTCAGTCGAGGACGATGCGGATGCCGGCGCGCGGCTTCCGCGTGACGAAGCGGGAGGTGAGGCCGGTGACGAGGTCGCCGAGCCGGGCGAGGGCATACTTCTCGCCGATCGTCCGCTTGACGGCGGCCACCTCGTCTGGGGCTCGCACGACCCGGGCCGTGCCGCGGTGCGTCGGTGTCCCCTCCGGCACGTTCCCGCGCATGTCGCAGAACCGCAGCTCCACCCGGCTCGTGTGCGCCAGCCGCTTCGTCTTGCCGGTGCCGTCCACGGTGACGACGACGAGCTCGTCACCGTCCCTCGCGACCCAGACCGGGCTCGACACCGCCGCCCCCGATCGGCGGAACGTCGTCAGCGACACGTAGCGATGGGCGGCGATGATCTCGAGCGTCGTTCTGCCGGTCGTTCTGCTGGGCGTCCACGCCCTCAGCCTATGGACCGACGAGGCCCGGCGTGTCGCGCGTGTATCGGGAGCGGCCCCTCGTGACACTGATGGGCAGGAAGACTTCGGCGGCTGGCCCGTTGTGGTACGTGAACCGCCAGGGAGCCCGGACTCGCATCGCGAGCCGGGCTCCAAAACGTTGCGGCCCAGGTCTGCACGCACCGACTGAGCGCCGGGCGCGTCACTCGGCCTGGAAGGCGCGCACCTCGACCGGGCCCCGGCACGCGGCCGAGCCCTCCTTGGCGATGGCGACGGCCGAGTCGAGGTCGTCGGCGTCGACGACCCAGAAGCCGCCGAGCCACTCCCGGGCCTCGGAGAACGGGCCGTCGGTGACGGAGGGGGAGTCGGACGTCGCGTCGACGACCCTGGCCTCGCTGCGGTCGACGAGACCGCCGGCGTAGACCCATTGCCCGCGCTCCTGCAGGAGGGCGTTGAAGCGGTCGACCGCGGCGAACATGGCCGGGATCTCGTCCTCGTTCGGCGTGGGGTCGTCAGCCGTGTGGTGGACGGAGAGCAGGTAGTGCGACATGGAATGCTCCTGTGGTCTCGATCTGGTTCCTCAGCGGCCGCTTGCCGCCTCACCCCCACGTCGAACGGCCTGGCGACGTCTCGACACGCCCAGCGCAGTTGCCGTGCAGCAGAGGGTGAGGCCGGGTGAGGCCTGTGCGCCTCGGAGAAGACCGTAGTCGCCTGCGGCGCCTCCGCGCGGTCGAGCGCGTGGTGCCCTGGTCCAGTCGGACACTGCCGGCGCAGGCAGCCGCGGGCCGACAAACCCACAAGAACGGGTGCCCGTTTCTATTTACTCCTGCCCGTATAAGTGGTTTCATGGTGGCACGGCCCACAGAGGGGGCGCCGAGGCGCGAGATCGACTAGACACGGCACGAGGACGAAGGAGTCCCATGTATGCAGCGGAGCGGCAGCAGCGGATCATCGCCCAGGCACGTCGTGCCGGCCGGGTCGAGGTCGCCGCGCTCGCCGACGTGCTGGGCGTCGCTGCCGAGACCGTACGCCGCGACCTCACCGCCCTCGAACGTCGAGGGTCGCTGCGCCGGGTGCACGGTGGCGCGATCCCGGTCGAGCGCCTCGAGATCGAGCCGACCCTCGCCACCCGCACCAGCCGCCGCACCGAGGTCAAGCGCCGCATCGCCGCCCGCGCCCTGGACGAGCTGCCGAGCGGCGGCAGCATCATCCTCGACGCGGGCAGCACGACGCAGGCCGTCGCCGAGCTGTTGCCTCCCGACATCGACCTCACGGTCCTCACCAACAGCCTGGCTGCGGCGACCGTGCTGGCCTCCCACCCCGGCATCCGGCTCTATCTGCTCGGCGGGAGAGTGCGGGGCACGACCGGCGCAGCCGTCGGGAACTGGGCCACGAGCGCGCTCGAGGGTGTCGTCGTCGATGTCGCCCTCGTCGGCACGAACGGCCTGTCTGTCGCCCGCGGCCTCACGACGCCCGACCAGTCGGAGGCGCTCGTCAAGCGCGCCATGGTCGGCGCCGCCCGCAAGTGCGTGGTGCTGACCGACTCGAGCAAGACCGGTGACGACCACCTGCACCGATTCGCCCAGCTCGCCGACATCGACGTCGTCATCACCGACACCGACATCGACGAGGACGTCGCCGCCGAGATCCGCTCGGCCGGACCGGAGGTGCTGACTGCATGATCGTCACGCTCACGCCCAACCCCAGCATCGACCGCGCGGTGTTCATCGAGGCGCTGCGGCGCGGCGAGGTGCACCGCGCTACGAGCAGCCGGATCGACCCGGGAGGCAAGGGGGTCAACGTCTCCCGCGCCCTGGCAGCCCAGGGCGCCGACACCGTCGCGGTCCTGCCGAGCGGTGGGCCCGAGGGTCACCTGCTCGACGAGCTGCTCGGCGCGGCCGGTGTCGCGCACGCCAGCGTGCCGGTCCACGGCACCGTGCGCATGAACATCAGCGTGCTCGAGCCCGACGGCACCACGACGAAGCTCAACGAGCCCGGGCCCACCCTCTCCGAGGCCGAGGTCGCGGCGCTCCTGGACGTGACCCTCGAGCGCTCGACGAGCGCTGGTTGGGTCGTCGGCTGCGGCAGCATGCCACCCGGCGCGCCCGCCGACCTGTATGCCGTCCTCGTCCGCCGGGTGCGTGAGCGCGGTGGGCGCGTGGCGATCGACTCCTCCGGGGCCTCGTTCGCCGCCGCCGTCGCCGCCGCCCCGCACCTCATCAAGCCCAACCACGAGGAGCTGGCCGAGCTCGTCGGCCACGACCTGCCGACGCTGCGCGACGTGCGCGACGCGGCCCGCGAGCTCGTCTCCGCCGGCATCGAGGTGGTCGCGGTCAGCCTCGGGGGTGACGGCGCCATCGTCATCACGGCCGACGTGTGTGCGCACGCCATCGCGCCCATCTCGGCCCCCCTGTCCACCGTGGGCGCCGGCGACTGCATGCTCGCCGGCCTGCTCCACGGGCTGTCGAGCGGCCACGAGCCGGCCGATGCCCTCGTCGCCGGTGTGACGTGGGGCTCCGCAGCAGTCACCCTGCCCGGCAGCCGCGTCCCCTCACCCGCTGACCTCGACGGCATCCGCGCCGAGCTCACCCTCGAGCCCGACCTCTCGCGCGCCATCCGCTGACCCCCTGCGCCCGCCACCCGGCACACCACCTGCATCTCACCTCAACACGATCCGAAGCGACCCGGCTCTGTGATCCCCCCGAAAGGAACCCACATGTCCCTCATCACCGAAGAGCAGGTCGTCCTCGACCTCACCGGTGCCGACCGCCACGAGGCGACGCGACTGCTCGGTGAGCGGCTCGTCGCCTCCGGCCGGTGCACGGACCTCGACACCTTCATCTCCGACGTGCGCAAGCGCGAGGAGACGATGGCGACCGGGCTCCCCGGAGGCATCGGCATCCCGCACGCCCGCAGCACCGCGATCACCGAGCCCTCGCTCGTCTTCGGCCGTTCGGCCGACGGCATCGACTGGGGAGCGAAGGACGGCCCGGCCAACCTCATCTTCCTCATCGCCGCCCCCGAGGGTGGCGGCGACGCGCACATGCAGATGCTGCCCAAGCTCGCCCGCGCGCTGATGAAGAAGGACTTCAAGGCAGCCCTGGCCGCCGCGACGACCGAGGCCGAGGTCGTGCGCATCGTCAGCGCCGAGGTCGAGCTCGACCAGCCCGCCGCCGCGCCATCCGCCGCCGCGCCATCCGCCGCCGCGGCGTCCGCTGCTGCGAGCACTGCCGGTGGGGGCGGCGCCGGGACCGGTGCTGCTTCGGCGGGCGCGGTTGCCACAGGCACGGTCGTCGCCGACGACGCAGCGACCGGGGCTCCGCGCGTGCTCAACCTCGTCGGGGTCACCTCGTGCCCGACCGGTATCGCCCACACCTACATGGCAGCCGAGGGCCTCGAGAACGCCGCGAAGGCGGCTGGTCACACGATGAAGGTCGAGACACAGGGCTCCGCCGGCTCGAAGCCGCTGACCGCGGCCGAGATAGCCGCGGCCGACGCCGTGATCTTCGCGCACGACCTGCCCGTCAAGGACGCCGGTCGCTTCGCCGGCAAGCCGACCGTCGACGTCGGCGTCAAGAAGGGCATCTCCGACGGCCCCGCGCTCGTCGCGCAGGCCGCCGCGCTCGCCGCCGAGTGGCGCGCCGACCCGAGCAAGGCCACTGCGGCCGCAGCGGGGGGGCCCGCCTCGGGTGGCAGCCTCGTCTCGAAGGTCGACGAGGGTGCCGGACTCGGCACGCGTGTCCGCCAGTGGCTGATGACCGGCGTCTCCTACATGATCCCGTTCGTCGCAGCGGGTGGCATCCTCATCGCCCTGTCCTTCATGCTCTCCCAGGTCTCGCTCGGTGAGGAGGGCCCGATCGAGATCGTGAAGTACAACCTCACCTCGCCCGACCAGTACAACATCGCGCAGAACTTCAGCGTGACCAGCCTGACGGCGTGGGCCGCACTGCTCTATGTCATCGGTGCGGCGTCGTTCGGCTTCCTCGTGCCGATCCTCTCCGGCTTCATCGCCTTCGCCATCGCCGACCGACCCGGCCTCGTGCCCGGCATCGTCGGTGGCTCGGTCGCAGCGACGATGGGCGCCGGCTTCCTCGGCGGCCTCGTCACCGGCGTCCTGGGCGGCCTGGTCGCCCGGTGGGTGTCGAACTGGAAGGTCGCCAAGGGGGTGCGGGGCGTCATGCCCGTCGTGGTCATCCCGCTCCTGTCGTCCTTCATCACGATCGGCCTCTTCATCACCGTGCTCGGCCGTCCGATCAAGGCCCTCACCGACGCCCTCAACACCTGGCTGACCGGCATGTCGGGTGCGAGCGCGATCATCCTCGGGGTCATCCTCGGCGCAATGATGGGCTTCGACCTCGGCGGCCCGGTCAACAAGGTCGCCTATGCCTTCGCCACGACCGGCCTCGCCGCCGCTGGTGCCTCGACCGACGCGCCCCAGCTGCAGATCATGGCAGCCGTCATGGCAGCCGGCATGGTCGCTCCGCTCGCGATGGCTCTCGCCACGACGCTGCGTCCTAAGCTCTTCTCCGAGCCGGAGCGTGAGAACGGCAAGGCGGCCTGGTTGCTGGGGGCGTCGTTCATCTCCGAGGGCGCCATCCCGTTCGCGGCGGTGGACCCGGTCCGTGTCATCTCCAGCTCGATCGTCGGGTCTGCCATCACCGGAGCGCTGGCGATGGCCTTCGGCACCACGCTGCGCGCTCCCCACGGAGGCATCTGGGTCCTGCCGCTCATCGGCAAGTTCCTCCTCTTCGTCGTGGCTCTGGTCGTGGGCGTCGTCGTGATGACCGCGATCGTCGTCGCCCTCAAGTCGCGAGACACCCACCTTGCCGAGGTGGACGCCACCGCTACGGTCTGATCAGGTCTCCTGACGCAGCACCCATCTGACGCAGCACCCATCAGAGGCACCACCCGCATCCAACGAAGGAGCACGTCCCATGGCAACCCGCACCGTCACCATCGCCTCGTCGGTGGGCCTGCACGCCCGTCCGGCCGCACTCTTCGTCGAGGCTGCGAGCAGCTCGGGGCTCGACGTCGAGATCGCCAAGCCCGGTGAGGACCCGGTCGACGCGACGAGCATCCTGGGCGTCATGGCGCTCGGCGCCAAGCACGGTGAGGAGGTCGTGCTGACGGCCGAGGGCGAGGGCGCCGACGAGACGCTCGACTCCCTCGTCGCGCTCCTGTCGCGCGACCTCGACGCCGAGTAGGAGGGGCGAGCGCATGCCCGACTCCGAGACCAGGCACGGCATCGGCGTCAGCCCGGGGACGGCATACGGACCGGTGGTGCAGGTGGCACCACCGGTCCGTCCCCCCGCCAACGAGGCGTCGGTCGACGATCAGGAGGCGGCCCTCCGCGACGTCAAGGCGGCGTTCGAGGCCGTCGCCGTGTCGCTCGAGGAGCGGGCCACGCGCGTCGACGACACGGCGCAGCAGATCCTCAAGGCCACCGCCCTCATCGCCCGCGACAAGGGTCTCGTCAAGGTCGCCGGCAAGGAGCTCGCTGCCGGGCACGGGCGGGCCACCTCGATCTCGATGGCGATCGAGTCGTATGCCGCCCAGTTCGAGGCGCTCGGAGGCTACTTCGCCGAGCGCGTGGCCGACCTGCGGGACGTCGGCTCGCGCGCGGTCGCTGCGGTCCTCGGCGTGCCTGCTCCGGGCGTGCCCGACTTCACCGTGCCGAGCGTCGTCGTCGCGGAGGACCTCGCCCCGGCCGAGACGGCAACGCTGAACCGCGCGCTCGTCGTCGGCATCATCACCGAGGCGGGCGGCCGCACCAGCCACACCGCGATCCTGGCCGCGCAGATGGGCATCCCCGCGGTCGTGCAGCTGCCCGACGCAACCGCGCTCGTGCCCGGCACCAACGTCGCGCTCGATGGTGACACCGGTGTCGTGACCGTCGAGCCCGACCTGCGCCTCGTCGAGGAGCAGCGGGCTCGAGCGAGCCGCCGGTCCGAGGCCCTGGGCCGCCTGTCGGGCGCGGGCTCGACGAGGGACGGGCTCGCCGTCGCCCTGCTCGCCAACATCGGCGGTGTCGAGGACGCCGTGGCCGCCGGTGCGCAGGACCTCGAAGGCGTCGGCCTCTTCCGCACGGAGTTCGTCTACCTCTCCGCCACAAAGGCGCCGACGGTCGAGGAGCAGACCCAGATCTATCGCGACGTGTTCGCGCCGTTCGAGGGACGGCGCGTCGTCGTGCGCACCCTCGATGCGGGGGCCGACAAGCCGCTGAAGTTCGCCGACCTCGGGCCGGAGGAGAACCCTGCCCTCGGACGGCGTGGGCTGCGCCTCTCCGCGGAGCGGCCGGACCTGCTCGACGCGCAGCTCGAGGCCCTCGCCGTGGCGGCTCGCGAGACCGGCGCCGACGTGCGCGTCATGGCGCCGATGGTGGCGACGGCCGAGGAGGCGGCCTGGTTCGCCCGCCGGGTCCGCGAGAACGGGCTGCCGAAGGCCGGCGTCATGATCGAGGTGCCCGGCGCGGCGTTGCGGGCGCGCGACGTGCTCGGCGAGGTCGACTTCGGTTCACTGGGCACGAACGACCTCGCGCAGTACACCATGGCGGCCGACCGCATGCAGGGAGCCCTGTCGGACCTGCTCGACCCGTGGCAGCCGGCGGTGCTCGACGTCGTCGGCGTGGCGTGCGACGGTGCGAAGTCGGTCGACCGCCCGATCGGCGTCTGCGGAGAGTCGGCAGGTGACCCGCTGCTCGCCCTCGTGCTCGTCGGGCTCGGGGTGACGAGCCTGTCGATGGCACCGAGCAAGGTGCCGGTGGTCCGGCTCGCGCTCTCGCTGCACACGGCGGCCGAGTGCGAGCGACTCGCCGGGCTCGCACGCGCCTCGCGCACGGCTGTCGACGCACTGACCGCCGTCCGCGAGGCCGCCAGCACGGAGCTCACCGACCTGCTCTGAGCGTCGCACGAAGCGACATTTCAACACTCAGCGCGACCCTGGGTAAAGGCTGGACCAAGGTTTGGCGGAAACGCCACGGCGCTGCTGGGACCGCGGGAGACTGCACCGTCCGGAACCACCGGTCCTCGGGGGACAGGTGCACGACGCACGCAGGAGTCCGTATGAGACGTCGCCTTTCAGTCACCCGCGGCCTGGCCGCGCTGGTGGGAGCAGGGGTTCTGGCCGCGGTGCCGGCCATGTCGGGGGGAGCGGCGGCTGCGCCGCAGTCGCCCGGCCAGGGGCAAGGACAGGGGCAAGGGCAGGGGCACAGCAAGCATGACGGCCGCGGTCTGGGCAAGCAGGATCGAGAGCTGCTCGCGAAGGCGCGCGCCAAGGGCGAGCGCACCGTGACCCTGCTGCTCGTGTCGGCGCCCGGCCGTGGCAACCAGGTCGCCGCGAGCGTGCGCGCCGTCGGCGGCAAGGTGAAGTACCGCAAGGACAAGATCCAGTATCTCCGCGTGGAGGTGCCGACGGGCTCCGTCGAGAAGGTCGCCGGCCTCAATGACGTGACCGCCGTCGACCTCGACGCGGTCATCCCCTTGGGGGACCCGACGCCGGGTCCCGCGGGCCAGATCGACCCGCTGCCTCAGCCGGCGCCGGGCGCGAGCACGCCGAACGCCAACCCGTACATGCCCGTCCAGGACACGATGACGGCCAAGTTCGTCAAGTCCCACACGAAGTGGGACGGCCGCGGCGTGACCGTCGGCATCGTCGACTCCGGCGTCGACCTGCACAACCCGGCGCTGCAGACGACGTCGACGGGCGAGCGCAAGATCGTCGACTGGGTCACCAGGACCGACCCTGGCTTCACCAACGGCGTCAACAACGACAACGACCCGACGTGGCTCCTCACGTCGGCCGTCTCCGGCGGCACCTTCACCGCTGCCGGGACCACGTGGACGTCCCAGGTCGGATCGTCGCTCCGGTTCGGCATCTTGGACGAGTCCGACCCACGCCTCGGTGGTGAGGTCGGCAACGACGTCAACCGCGACGGCAACCCCGCCGGTGCGGACCGCAGGTTCGGCGTGCTCTGGGACAAGGGCACGGACCGTGTCTGGGTCGACACGAACCAGAACCAGTCGTTCACCGACGAGACGCCGATGCAGAAGTACCTCGTCAACCACGACGTCCAGTACTTCGGCACCGACAACGCGGGCACCCCGATCCGTGAGGCGATGCCCTTCGTCGTCGAGACGAGCCCGGCCGACAACAGCGTCAACATCGGCATCGTCTCCGCCAACCACGGCTCGCACGTCTCTGGCATCGTCGCGGCGAACAACCTCTTCGGCGGCCAGGCCGACGGTGCGGCACCGGGCGCGAAGCTCGTGTCGGTCCGCGCCTGCCTCTTCACCGCCGGCTGCACGAACCACGCCCTGTTGGAGGGCATGATCTACGCGGCGGACGACGCCAACGTCGACGTCATCAACATGTCCATCGGCGGACTGCCGGCCCTCAACGACGGCAACAACGCGCGCGCGATCCTCTACAACAACCTCATCGACGAGTTCGGCGTGCAGATCTTCCTGTCGGCGGGCAACAGCGGCGCCGGCCTCAACACCATCGGCGACCCGGCGGTCGCGACGAAGGCCGTCGCCGTCGGCTCCTACATCTCGAAGGCCACCTGGCTCTCGAACTACGGCTCGGTCGTCTCGGCCAACGACAACCTGCACCCGTTCTCGTCGCGTGGTCCGCGTGAGGACGGCGGCTTCAAGCCGCAGGTCGTGGCACCGGGCAGCGCCGTCTCGACGGTGCCTGACTGGCAGCCCGGCCAGCCCGTCGGTGGCACGTACACGCTGCCCCCGGGCCTCGCGATGCTCAACGGCACGTCGATGGCCGCGCCCCAGACGGCCGGCACCGCTGCGGTCCTCGTCAGCGCCATGAAGGCGACGAAACGGAGCGTCACGCCCGCTCAGCTGCGCACGGCGCTGCTCTCCACTGCTCGCTTCGTCCCCGGCTACGGCGCGTACGAGCAGGGCAACGGCCTCATTGACGCCGTCAAGGCATGGGAGCTGCTGCAGCTCCAGCCGGCCACGTCGGACATCACGTCGTCGGTCGCGGTCAACACGATCCTGTCCGGCTTCCTCGAGACGCCGGGTCGCGGTGTGGGCATCTTCGACCGTGAAGGCGTCTCTGCGGGCGACTCGTACACCCGGACCTACACGTTCACGCGTACGTCCGGTCCGGCCGCGCCGATCCTCTACAACCTCTCGTGGGTCGGCAACGACGGCACCTTCTCCGCGCCCGCGACGGTGTCGCTCGCGAAGGACGAGGCCGTCCAGGTGCCTGTCCAGGTGAACGTCGGCAGCGTCGGCATCCACTCGGCGGTGCTGGGCCTCGACGACCCGCTGTCTCCGGGCACCGAGTACCAGACGATGAACACCGTCGTCGCGGCGTATTCGTTCACGGCGGCAGGCAGCTACTCGCAGAGCGTGAGCGGCACCATCGGTCGCAACACCTCGAAGAGCTTCTTCTTCCGGGTGCCGGTCGGGACTCCGGCCTTCAAGGTCGACCTCACGGCGGGTGGCACGGCCAGCGGTGCCGGGCAGGTCCGCTTCTTGCGGTTCCACCCGTACGGCCTCGGTGTCGAGAGCAACTCGACGCCGAACTGCTACAACCCGTCGGTCGGCGGCTGTGATGCCGGTAGCCCGACGAGCCGCACCGTGTCGAACCCGCAGGCGGGTGTCTGGGAGGTCGTCGTGGAGGCCCGGCGCACGTCGGACACCCTGAACGCACCGTTCTCGCTGACGGCCTCGGTCCTCGGCGCGACCGTTTCGCCCAACCCGGACACCATCGCCAGCGCCACGCTGGGCGTCCCGGTGGCCAGGAGCTACTCGATCACGAACGCGTTCGGCCCGTTCACGGGTCGCGCGGTCGGGACCTCCTTGGGCAGCGCCAAGCTGGCCGCGCCGACGATCGCCGACGCCGCACAGCAGCAGTTCCAGGTCAACGTGGCCCCGGGATCGACGTCACTGCGCGCGACGATCGGTGGCACGAGTGACCCGCAGGCCGACCTCGACCTGTTCCTCTACAACTGCACCACGGGAAGCTGCGTCCTGACCGCGCAGAGCGCCGACGGAGACTCGGAGGAGTCGGTCACGGTGGCCAACCCGGCTGCGGGCGTGTGGGTCGCGCTCGTCGACGGTTTCGCCGTCCCCGCCGGGACGACGACGTTCAACTACGTCGACGTCTTCGCCAACCCGGCGTTCGGCAGCGTCTCGGTGACGGACGCGAACGCACTCCGACCGGCGGGCTCGTCGTGGACGGTGCCGGCCACGGTCACCGCCAATGCTGCTCCGGCCAACGGCCGCGTGCTCCTCGGCGGTGTCGAGGTGCGCACGGACGCCGACGTGCTCGTCGGGAGTGGACAGGTGATCGTCCAGTCCGTCAGCTGACGGGCCACGCACACCTCGTATGCCGCCGGGTCGAGCGCGCCCGGCGGCATACGCCTGCGTGGCGACTGGCGAAGGAGCGTGCGGCATACCAAGCGAGCTCAGCGACGGGTCGACGACCGTCGACCGGCATGGGGATGCGCTGGGTATGGGCCGACCATGGATCACGCGACGAGGAGTGCCGGGGCGACCCGCGCGGCTCTCGACGGCGTGCGACGTGCTCCGTCCCTGCTCGCGGGAATGCGGGCCATCGAGTCGCTCTCGGACGTCGCGGCCGTCGAGGAGGACTCCGCAGCGGCGGTGCGGGTGCTGCTGACAGCGGTGCTCGACCCGAGCGACCAGCTCGCCGCCATGGGCGCCGTCCTGGCTCTCGGCGCGGTGCCGGACGAGCGGGCCGGTAGCGCACTGCTGACGGTGCTCCGCGACGGTCCGTCCTATCTGCGTGACCACGCCGTCTGGGCGCTGGGCGGCTGCCCGCTGCTGCCGTCCGCCCTGCCCGCCCTCCTCGCCGAGGTCACGGCGGGAGACTTCCGTGGCATGCTCGCCCAGCGGACGCTCGAGACGTGGGCCCTGCGCGATCCGGAGGACGTCCGGGTCGCGGTCGCCCGCCGCCTTGCGTCGACGACGTCGACGGCGGCTCGGTCGCGGCTCGTAGAGACCCTCGGGCTCGTCCCGGGCGACGCGACCCAGTCGCTGTTGAGGGCCGTCGCCCTGGGCGAGCTCGAAGACGTCACCACCCGCGCGACGGCCATCGCCGCCCTCGGCGACCCGCCCCCGGCGCGCCGGGAACGCGGCCAGGCCCGCGGTCCCTCGATGACGACCATCACCGTGCTCACCGTGCTCGCCTCGCAGACCGGTCCCCTCTCCGCCGTGGCGCAGCTCGCGCTCGACGACCTGCGAGCGGCCGCCGAGCCGCGCAGTCAGGCGACGTCCGAGCCTGAGGACGACCGGCGGACCGTGGCACAGCTCTTCCTTCACGCCGACATCGACGGCGAGCTGACCCAGTGCGGGGCGCGGCGACACCGGGGGGATCGCCACCCTGCTCGTGCACCTCGGGGACGCCCTGCTGCGTGCCGATCCACCCGTGTGTCGCGTGCTGACCCTCTCGCGCGGTGGTGCCGCCAACGCCGTCAGCGAGCTGGCCGACCTCGGCCAGCCCGGGCACCACTACCTGTCGGTCCCGTTGTGGGGTCAAGCGCTGCATGCGGCTCGCTCCTGGCCGCTCTGGGTGGCTGCCCGTCGCGGCATCCGTCGCGTGTTGCGCGTCGCCGGGAGGGTCGATGCGCTGCACCTGCGGATGGCCGACGTGGGCTCGCTCGCCGCGGCGTCCGCGGCGCACGAGCTGGGAGTGCCACTCGTCCTGACGCTCGCACCCGACCCGCACGCGCTGGTGGCGTCACGGGAGCGCACCGGCGAGCTGACCCGTTCGAACGTGGGCGAGGTCGACGAGGTCGAGCACCTCGTCTTCCGCGACAGCCTGCTCCGGCAGCTCGCCGGCCGCGCCGACCACGTCGTCGTCCTCCCACGGCCCGACCTGCAGCGGGATCTGCAGGACCTCCTGGGTGTCGACCTCGACTCCGAGCAGGGCCATCTCTCCGTCGTGGCGGAGGGAATCCAGCTCCGGCCCGAGCAGTCTCCCGACGGGGCTGCCCCGCCGACCCAGGCAGGGGAGGCCGACCGGGGGGCGCTGTCACAGCTGGACGAGCTGCTCGACTCCCTGCCCCCGGAGCGCAGGGGGCTGCCTCTGGCGGTCTCCGTCGGCCGGATGCACGCCGTCAAGGGAATGGCCACTCTGGTCGGGTCCTGGTCGGCCAGCCGGGAGCTCTCGGCGCGATGCAACCTGCTCCTCGTCGGGGGCGACCTCGACGAGCCGAATGACGAGGAGCGTGCACAGCTCGACCAGATCCAGTCGATCGTGCCTGCCGAAGTCGGCCGCGGAGACGGGTCTCATCCTCGCCGGTCACCGTCCGAACGCGACGGTGACCGCCTGGCTCGCGGCGGCCCGCCGAGGCCGTGGCGACGCGGCCGCCCCGGGTGGGGTCTACGTCTCGGCCAGCCTCAAGGAGGAGTTCGGGATCGCCATCCTCGAGGCCATGGCGGCCGGCCTCACGGTCGTGGCCCCGAGCTCTGGGGGGCCGGCGACGTATGTCACGAGCGGCGTCACCGGTGTGCTCACCGACACGACCTCTCCTGACTCGCTGGCGGCTGCGGTGCTCGCTGCCCTCGACCTGGCAGCCGCACCCGGCGCCGATTCGACCGCCGAACAGACGATCTCGACGATTCGCGAGCGCTTCGGCATCGACAGCATGGCCGCGTCGCTCGCCGGCGTCTATGAGCTCGTCGCCAACGCACGGCAGCGCCCCGCAGCCGGCGGCCGGGCGTCGTGACGCTCCTCGTCGTCAGCCCGGACTACGCCTCGCACCTCTACCCGCTCGCGACCCTCGCGACCGCGTGGCACGAGAGCGGGGAGCGGGTCATCGTCGCGACCGGCCCCGCCACCGACCACATCGTGCGCGACTTCGGCTTCGAACGCATCGACCTTCGGCTCGGGCGCGGCTCCAATCCCGG
Organism: uncultured Actinomycetota bacterium; assembly: GCA_963816385.1. Classification (GTDB taxonomy): domain Bacteria; phylum Actinomycetota; class Actinomycetes; order Actinomycetales; family Dermatophilaceae; genus CAWFKL01. Next base: position 388,717 of record CAWFKL010000001.1, on the reverse strand, counting down.
CGTCATCCGGGTCGAGGACCAGCCGATGGGCGAGGACGACTCGCTCCAGGGCTTCTTCGACGCCACGCGCAAAGGCGCGGTCGAGACGCTCGCCTTCCAGGCACGTGCCCGCGGTGACGACCTCCTCTGGGACCCGGTCAACGTGGCCCGCGACCTGCAGCGCATCGTCGCGCGGGTCGAGCCCGACCACATCATCGTCGACCACCTCGCCTTCAGCGCCCGCCTGGCCCTCGTCGCGGCCGGAGCGCCGCACGCCGACGTCGTGCTCGGCCACCCCTCGGCGCTGACGGTGGCCGGAGAGGTCTACGGCTACCCGCCGGCCTTCCCGAGCGCCATCCAGCCGGATCAGCGTGCGCTCGAGGAGCTGCGCCGGCTCTGCCTCGCCGTTCGAGACTCCTTCACCGCGCAATGGAACCGGGCGCTCGAGATCCTGGCGCCGGGCGCGCCGCCCAGCGCGGATGCCTTCACCGAGACCGGTGACGTCGTGCTGCTCAACTACCCCGACGAGCTGCACGACGTCGAGCGCACAGCACTGCTGCCCTCGCACGCCTTCCTCGGCTCCGCGGTGCGAAGCGAGCGCCGCGACGACGCCGTCGAGCGGTGGCTCGACGAGAGCGACGAGCCGATCGCGTACGTCAGCCTCGGCAGCTTCCTGTCGGTGCGCTCCGACGTGCTGGCCCTCGTGGTCCGCGCGCTGCGCCGTCTCGACGTGCGCGTCGCCGTCGCCAGCGGTTCGACGCCGCGGCAGGCTCTAGGAGAGGTGCCGCCGTCCTGGCTGGTGCGTGAGACGCTGCCGCAGGTGCGCCTGCTCCAACGCTCCGCGATCGCGGTCTCGCACGGCGGCAACAACAGCGTCACCGAGGCGCTGACGGCCTCGGTCCCGCTGCTGATCCTGCCACTGTCGACGGACCAGTTCGCCGGCGCCGCCTCCATCGAGCAGACCGGTTTCGGCCTCGCCCTCGACCCGAACACGTCCTCCGCCGCCGAGCTGACCGCTGCCGCGGGGCGACTGCTGCGGCTGGACGGGCCCGAACGCGCGCGACTCGACCGGCTGGGGGCAGCCCTCGTGCGCATGCCCGGGGCTCGGCGGGCCCACACGATCTTGACCGAGCGGGCCGACTGACGCCGCACGCCACCGGACGGCATACGACGTGTGCCGTATGCCGTCCGGTGGGGTCGTTAGCCAGCGCTCAGGCTGGCTGGACCTCGGCATCGGCCTCGGCCCCGGCTCGGCCTCGACTGCGCGTTGCGCCCGGGCCCGCTGCGCCTGCTCGTGCAGCTGGACGAGCCGCGCGTCGTAGAGGCGGGCCCGGGCCGCCAGGCGTTCATGGGCCGAGCCGTTGCGACGCAGCGTGACGACGAAGCCCAGGACGGCGACGAGGATCGCGGCCTCGAGGACCCACAGCTGGACGAACGACGCTGTGCCGGAGGCCGTTCCGGTGAGGTAGGCCACGCCGAGTCCGGCCAGCAGGACGAGGACGGCCAGCAGGCCGGCGCCCACCCGTCGGGCCGCTCGCCGGTCCGAGGAAGCCAACGCCCGCTGGGCGAAGGCGCGCTCCTCGCGGACGCGGTCGATGCGGAGGTGGACGGGTGACGGGAAGCGGTGGGTCTCACGCTTGCCCGAGAGGATGCCGCCGTGGGTGTAGTCCCAAGGGGCGTCGTAGGCGCCGGCGTTGCTGGTCATCATCGTGTCCTTGCTGGAGCGGTCGGCGGGGTCAGGAGTCCGAGTCGGAGCGCAGGCGAGAGCCGAGCGCCCATGCCGCCACGACGAGCGCGGCAGCGACGAGGACGATGTCCTTGAGGACGTACTGGCCCATGAGCGATGGGCCGTGCGGGAAGAGCTCGTGGGTGAAGAGCACGAGCGGCGACATGATGCCGACGAAGGCGCCGGCGAGCACGACGAGGCCCAGACGCACGAACTTGCCTGTGAGCAGGGTGAGCCCGATGAAGGTCTCGAGCACCGCGGTCATGAGGACGGCGGTCTCCCCGCCGATGAGGCCGAAGGTCAGCCGGTCGATGGTGGCGGCGGCGATCTCCTCGGCCGGGCTGAGCCCGGGGAAGAACTTCAGGATGCCGAAGCCGAGGAAGACGAGTCCGAGGCTGATCCGCAGCGCGGCGATGCTGTAGGCGTCGAGCAGTGCGTGCAGCGCGCTGATGGCGCGGTCGAAGGTTGCCGTGATGCCGGTGGGCAGCGACGGGGCGAGCTGACGAGCGGGCCGGTCGAGGGTGAGCTGTGACATGGTGCTGATCTCCTTGGGTGTGAGGTGCATTGACCCCAAAGAGTGGTCAGCCCAGCGCTCGATACCTTCGCGGCCGCGGTTTGAGTCGACGTACTCAGTCGACCTGTCCGGATCGACCGGGATTGCACGGGTTGGCCGGGCGGCCACGCGCTCGACCGAGATCGAGAGAGCACCTCGTCGCGCCGCAGAGATCAGCTGCCTTGCCGCGCAGCCTTCTTCGCCGCCATCTCCTCGCGCCGCGCCACGAAGCGCGACGCCTCCTCGTCGAGGGCGGCCACGGCGGCGGCGAGCTCGGTGCGCGACTGCTCCCCCTCGGCGTCGAGGCCCTCGAGCTCCCAGACGCCCCACTGCCGCAGGAGCGGGGCGACGATGTCGTCGTGGTGGATGCGCAGGTCGTAGATGCCGGCCATCGCCATCTGGACCGCCTTCCGCCCGAAGCCGGGGATGATCGCGCCGGGCATCTGGAAGCTGACGACCTCGTCGGTGATGGCCCGCATGGTCTGGCTGGGTGACAGCTCCAGCGCCGCCTGGACGATGTTGCGGTAGAAGATCATGTGCAGGTTCTCGTCCTTGGCGACCCGCGTGAGGAGCTTCTCGGCGATGGGCTCCTCGGTGTAGCGGCCGGTGTTGCGGTGCGACACCCGGGTCGCCAGCTCCTGGAACGAGACGTAGGCGCAGACGTTGAGCAACGGCTTGTCACCCGAGTCGAAGCCCGTCTCCATCGTCTCCATGCGCGCGCGCTCCAGCTCGTCGGGGTCGACGCCCCGCGTGACGAGCAGGTAGTCGCGGATGCAGAACGCGTGCCGGCCCTCCTCGGCCGTCCACCGGTTGACCCAGGTGCCCCATGCGCTGTCGCGACCGAACGCCCGCTCCACCTCACGGTGGTAGCTCGGCAGGTTGTCCTCGGTCAGCAGGTTGACCTCGAGCGCCGTGCGGGCGATGGGCGAGAGCTGCGACTGCTCGACCGACCACGGCTCCCCGCCCAGCTCGAAGAAGTCCCGCCCCTGTGACCACGGCACGTACTCGTGCGGCATCCACTCCTGCGCGGCCGCGAGGTGCCGGTTGAGGTTCTCCTCCACCGTGGGCTCGAGGGCGGCGAGCAACTGGGCGCTGTCGAGTGTGGCCATGGGTCCTCCTCGGTGGGAAACGCGTGAGCCGCGCTCACTCCCTGCCTACACCCTCCCCGCCTCTCGATCCAGAGTCGTCGCCGCGGAAGTCCCGTTGAGCACCCCTTCGAGGATGACGACCTCGGTCGGGGTGTCGATGACGCGGGTGAGGCGTAGGCCGGCGGCCGAGAAGAGTGCCGTGAACTCGTCCTCCGTGCGTTCGCGACCGCCGGGGAGCACGAGCATGTTGAGGTCCGAGAGCGCGGCCTCGAGCTCGTGGCCCGGTCGGCCGAGGAGGGACTCGACGACGAGGACGACCCCGCCGGGGTGCAACGCCTCCCTGCAGGTCGTCAGGATCTCGACGCAGCGCTCGTCGGACCAGTCGTGCAGCACCTTCTTCAGCAGGTGGGCGTCGGCAGCCGGCACGGCGTCGAAGAAGCTCCCGCTCGCCGTGGACCACCGGGCGGCCACCGACCCGGACGCCGCCGGCGAGGGGGCGGCAGGCGTGGCCTGGGGCAGGTCGAAGACGATCCCGCTGAGGTGCTCGTGTCTCGCCAGGACGGCCTCGAGCAGCACGCCGTGCCCGCCCCCGACATCGACGACGGTCGACCTGCCGGAGAAGTCGTAGGCCGCCGCCACCGCGTCGGCCATCCTGGAGGTCAGGGCGGTCATGTTCGCGTTGAAGACGTCGTTCGCTTCGGGATGGGCGGCGCGATAGGACCAGACGTCCTCGCCGTGGAGCGCCTCGAACGCAGTGTCACCGGTGCGCACGCTGTGGGCGAGATGGCCCCACGCAGCCCACGTCGCGGGGTCCTGGAAGGTGCGTGCGAGCGGACGCATCGAGCCGGCGACGTCGGATCGAAGCCCTTCGCCAAGAGGCGAATTCGCGTAGCGCCCCTCCCCGTCCTCGGTGTAGACGCCCTTGTGCACGAGCACTCGGAGCAGCCTGTGCAGCGAGTCGGGGTCCGCACCCACCCGCGTCGCCAGAGTCGCCAGGTCGGCAGGTGCGCGGGACAGCTCGTCCGAGACGCCGAGCTCCGCCGCGACGCTGAGGGCGGCGGAGATGCGAAGTCCGGTGATCAGCGAGCGCAGCTCGTCCCGATGGTCCATAGGCCCTGCCTACACCCTGCGCGGTCGGCACGACCAGATCCGAGGTATGCCGTACGGCGAGGACTGGCGCCCGCGCGAGGGCTGCCCCGGCGTCGGGGCGCAGGCCGACGGCGTCCTCGATTCCCGGTCGACGGGCAGGCAGCCCGGCGGGTAGGAAGGAGGGTGTCCCCAACCCATGGAGGTGACCATGGACCTCGAGATGTTCCACGACCTCGCGGAGGCCGACGGACCGTTCGCGAGCATGACCATCGACGTCACGAAGACGGATCCGGCGCGATCCGACAACGTCGAGGCGCGGTGGCGGGAGCTCGAGCGTCGGCTCCGCGAGGCAGGAGCGCCCGGTGACGTCGTCGAGAGCCTGCACGAGGCATCACTCGAGCCGAGCGGTGCGGGCGGTGGGCGTGGCCGGCTCCTCGTCGCGAACGCCGGCGGCCTGCTGTTGCGTCTGGAGCTGCCACGCCGGCCCAGAGAGGATGCGACCTGGGGACCGATCCCTTCGCTGCTGCCGGCGGTGGAGGTCATGGCGGGCACGGTTCCGCACGTGGTCGCCAGACTGGACCGCGCAGGCGCGGACGTGGAGGTGGTCGCAGGCGCGGACGGTCAGGGTCCGGCCACCCTGGAGGTGCAGGGTGAGCACGACGAGCTGCACCAGGTCCGCACCGGTGGCATGTCGCAGCGGCGCTTCCAGGCGCGCGTCGAGGACTCCTGGGAGCGCAACGCCGCCACCGTCGCCGAGCGGCTCGACCTCGTCGTACGCACCCACCGCCCGGTCGTCGTCGTCCTCATGGGAGACGAGCACGCGATGAGCTTCGTCGAGCAGCACGCGAGTGGCGACCTGCGCCCGCTGCTGGTGCGCGCCGGCACGGGTGGGCGCGCGGAGGGGACCTCGGACCACGTCGTCCACGACACGCTCGAGGCGGTGCTCGCCTCGACCCGAGCGCAGGCGGAGGCGACGCTCGTCGCACGGTTCGAGGAGCAGACCGGGCGCGCGGAGGCCGCCTCCGAGGGACTCGAGCCCGTCGTGCAGGTGCTCCAGCGGGCCCAGGTCGAGCAGCTGCTCCTCGTCGATGGACGCGAGCCTGGCCTCCAGCTGTGGGTGGGGACCGGCCGGCTTCAGCTGGGCACGACGCGGGAGGAGGCGGAGATGACAGGGGCGAGCGAGGCCCAGCCGGTGCCGGCCGACGCCGCGCTCGTCTGGGCCGCCGTCTGCTCGCGCGCAGGTGTCACGCTCGTCGACCCCGGTCAGGCCGACCCCGCCGACGGCGTCGGCGCGCTGTTGCGCTGGTCGGACGAGTCGACGCCGCACGCCCGCTTCCCGAGCATGCCGGGCCACGGCGGGCAGTAGCCGCGGTTCCACCCGGGGCGCCGGGCCGTCCGGGCCGTCCGGGCCGTCCGGGTCTCCGGGTCGTCAGCCGTCACAGCGTGCCGACGACGCCCGCCTTGCCCAGCAGGTCGGTCATCCCGAACGTGCCTCCGGTGCCGTAGGTGGGTGTCCACTCCGGGTCCTGGTTGAGGTAGCTCTGGCTGTCGCCCTCGAGCAGGCCGAGGATCACCTCGCCGACGATGCGGCCCCCCACGGCCCCGAGGTGGCGGCCGTCCGCCTGCACCTCCGCCTCGCGAAGGACGTAGAACCACAGCGGGGTGCGTGCGTCGAGATGGTGCGGTGCCAGGTCGGCGAGGTCCGACGCCGCGAGCGGCGGCAGCTGCATGGCCTTGGCGACCGCCTGCCCGGAGGGCACCTTCATGGTGAGCGATCGCAGGAGGTTGCGGGTGGCGAGGGAGTCCGGAGTGCCCGTGGCCTGTCCCATGAGGTGGAAGAGGATGCTCGAGAGCTTCGTGTCGATGATCTTGTTGGGTCGCGCCCGGCCGTCGCCGAAGTCGAAGAACGTCTGCCAGTCGACGAACCGGCGCGACGCACGGCACCCGCCACGCAGATCGTCCGGGTCGGCCGGGTTCGGGTCGCCCGGCTTGAAGAACAGCGCGAAGAACTGTTTCGTCGCATCGGCGGCGTCCGTGCCGAAGTTGCCGCGATAGCTCGGCCGCACCTGCGAGTGACCGAAGCGGTAGGCGGCGACGGAGAACTCGACCGGAATGTACGGGGAGTTGCGCCACGCATAGAACCTGCGCCCGTTCGAGAGGATGTCGTCGGTCAGCTCGGCCCCGATCGTCGCCGGCAGGAACTGGTGGACGATCATCCACTGGTAGTGCCAGCGCACGATGCGTTGCGTCTCGGCGAAGATCTCCTCGAGCGTGTATGCCGCGCCGAGGTCGTCCTTGACGTCGGCCAGGATGGCGTTGTGCAGCTTGAGCAAGGCGAGCTGGAGCTGCGAGACGATGAGGTTCTCGTCGTTGCGGGGGTCCGCTATCAGGGCGACGTTCTGGCTGTTGCGTGGCACGTCGTGCCGGGCTACGCCGTCGCAGGTGACGGCTGCCGAGCCAGGGATCTCCTCGACGAGGAAGGTGGTGCGGCCGCCGTCGACGCCCTGGTCGTAGAGGTGCGGACTGACGCCCGGTCCGCCGCCGTAGACGCTGTCGAGGTCGAGCGCCGGGATGCGGAAGTTGCGGATCGACTCCGGGTCCTGCCGGCGGGCGAGGCTCGACGTCGGGTCGAACGTCATGTCGTGGTCGAGGAACTGGCCCACGAACGTGAAGCCCGCAGTCATCGTGGGGTTGTTCGGGTTCCCGGTGCTCAGAGCGGGGTCGGTGATGAGGGCCAGCGGATCGGACAGGGCGTCGGCGGCATCCATGATGCCCCCGGACTTGCCGATCTCCCTCAGCGCAGACCGCATCGATGGCGTGTCCGCCGAGAACGGCGGCAGCGCCGGGAACAACCGCCCGAAGCGGCCCTCGTCGTAGAACGTCGACTGCGGCGTGACCAGTCCGGCATCAGCGTCTCCGTGGCTCATGTATTTCAGAGAACCACGGCGGCGGTTCCGATACGCCGCATTCGCGGAAATTGTCGGTCAGTCGGATGCGGCGGAGAGGACGTCGGCGAGGTCGTAGCTGACCGGTTCCTCCAGCTGCTCGAAGGTGCACGACTCGGGAGTGCGGTCCTCCCGCCACCGGACGAACTGCGCCGTGTGCCGGAAGCGGGTCCCCTCCATGTGGTCGTAGCGCACCTCGACCACGCGCTCCGGCCTCAGCGGCACGAAGGACAGGTCCTTCTGGTTGTTCCACCGCGAGTACTCCGACGAGCGCGGGTTGCGCACTCCCTCCTGGGGCTGGGCCCAGTTCCACGGGTGCTCATCCCACTCGGCGACGAGCGGCTGGAGCTCTTCGAAGAGCTCCTTGCGGCGCGACATCGGCAGGGCCCCGATGACCCCGACCGAGGCGAGCTGGCCGTCGGCATCGTGCAGGCCGAGCAGGAGCGAGCCGATGGCGTCCGGCCCGCTCTTGTGCACGCGATAGCCGGCCACCACGCAGTCGGCGGTCCGCTCGTGCTTCAGCTTGAACATCAGGCGCTTGTCGGGCTCGTAGAGCACGTCGACGGGCTTGGCGATGACCCCGTCGAGTCCGGCTCCCTCGAACCGGGTGAACCAGCCCTTGGCCACGTCACGGTCCGCCGTCGCGGCGGTCAGGTGCACCGGTGCCGATGCCCCGGCCAGCGCCTTCTCGAGCGCCGCCCTCCGCTCCGAGAACGGTCGCTCCAGGTAGGACCGGCCGTCGAGTGAGAGCAGGTCGAAGGCGACGAACGACGCCGGCGTCTCGGCGGCGAGCTTCTTGACGCGCGAGGTGGCCGGGTGGATGCGCTGCTGCAGGAGGTCGAAGTCGAGCCGGTCACCGGACTCCGGCGAGACGAGGACGATCTCGCCGTCGATGACCGCCCTGACCGGGAAGTTCGCCAGCACGGCCTCCACGACGTCGGGGAAGTAGCGCGTCATCGGCTTCTCGTTGCGCGACCCGATCTCGACGAGGTCGCCCGCGCGATAGATGATCGACCGGAAGCCGTCCCACTTGGGCTCGTAGAGCACCTCCACCTTGACCGCCGAGAAGTCCTTGACCGGCTTGGCGAGCATCGGTGCCACAGGCGGCACGACGGCTCCCCAGACCTCCCTGAGGTCGGCGTCGCGATCGGCCTTCGGCGCCATGTACTCCTCATCCGTCTTGTCGGAGCGGCGCTTGCTCGGCTGCACGCGCGGCGGCTCCCCCGGCATCTTCGGGTAGTCGGGCGGGAAGTTGAGCTCGCCCAGACCGCGCTCCGCGACGTCCTCGTCCCACAACGCTATTGCCCGGGCCACGTCACCGACCGCCTCGTCGATGCCGCCCCAGGCGTCCCCCCGCGAGGCCACGAGCTCCGGAACCGTGCGGACCGTCAGCCCCTTCGGGTCCACGGACCCGAGCTCCTCCCACGTCACCGGCATGGAGACGGGTGCGCCGGGCAACGGCCGCGGGGAGTACGCCGATGCGATGGTGCGGTCACGACAGGCCTGGTTGAAGTCGACGAAGATGCGCTCGCCGCGCTCCTCCTTCCACCATGCCGTCGTCACGAGGTCAGGGAGGCGACGCTCCAGCTCGCGCGCGATCCCGATGACGCCATGCCGCACCTCGAGGAACTCGTGACTGGGGGCCACGCGGGCGTAGACGTGCACTCCGCGGTTGCCGGACGTCTTCGCCCAGGCGGTCAGCCCGATCTCGGCCATCACCTCGCGGAGCGCGACGGCGGCCTCGACGGCGTCTCCGAACCCGCGTCCGGGCTGTGGGTCGAGGTCGATCCGCAGCTCGTCCGGCCGGTCGACGTCGGCGCTCCGCACCGGCCAGGGGTGGAAGGTGATGGTGTTCATCTGCGCCGCCCACACGGCGCTCGCCACCTCGTCGACGACGAGCTGCAGGTGCTTGCGTCCCGAGGGATACGTGCACATGACGGTGCGCGTCCAGTCGGGCACGCCCTTGGGCGGGTTCTTGGAGAAGAACTCCTCGCCCTCGATGCCCTCGGGGAACCGCTGCAGCGTGACCGGCCGGTCACCCAGGGCACGCAGCAACGGATCGGCCACCGCGACAAGGTAGTGCGCCAGGTCCAGCTTGGTGACGGGCCTCCCGTCCGCCATCCCTGCCGCCGGCCACAGCACGCGGTCGGGGCTCGAGACGCGCACCTCCCGCACCCCGGACGGACCAGGCGCTTCGACGACGGCCGGCTTCGCGCTCATCCGCCGATCGTAGCCACGGCGAGCCGTCGCGCACGGGCCACCACACTCACCGAGCCACGCTGAGGAGGGCACAGCAAAGCGGACGGACTGCTCTTTCGATCTGGCGCGGGTCCGGCGAAGGGCTGGTGAGCCGTAGGGTCGCAGCGTGGTGAGCGGTCACACGGTGCGCGCACTCGCCCTCGCCTGCCACCCGGGACCCCACCCTCGCGGTCACGGGGATCACCGCCCCTCCGCGCTGGTCCACCTCCTGCTGGGGGTGTCATCCGGCTGGGCCTGCAACGTCACGCTGAAGCGCACCGTCTTCTCCCCCTGCCGTATGCCGTCGCCTTCGGTTCGCTTCCCGCGGTGGTCACGCTGACCGGGTCGCCCCCGGAGTGGCCGCCCGCCTGGGTCGTGGCCACGGGCGCGCTGCTCGGGGTGGGGGCGCACCTGCTCAACGCCCTGCCGGACCCGACGACGATCTCGCCGCCAGCGTCCGCGGCCTTCCGCAGCGGCTCGGCGCACGGGTCGTGCGGTGCCTGGCACCCTCGGTGCGGCTGCTCGGAACGGTGGTGGCGGCATACGGCCCGGGGATCGACGGAGCCGGGCTGGTGCTGCTGACGGTCTGGGCAGCGCTCGCCGTCGTCGCCGTCGTGACTCGCAGCCGGGCGCCCTTCGTGGCGGCGATCGGCATCGCGGTGGCCAATGTGGTGGCCCCCGTCGTGCGCGGCTGACGACCGATCGGGTGGCGTCTGGGTAAGGCACGGGAGTGACCAGCGCAGGCACGCCTCCGTCGACGGCCTCCGGGCCCGATCGGGGGAGAGCGCGTGAGCTACCTGGCAGCCGTCCGTGGCGTCCTGCCCGACCACGCCTACGACCAGCGCGAGGTCACGTCGGCCTTCGCCGAGGCGCTCGGCCGGTCCGGGCCGCAGCGCAGTCTGCTCGAACGCCTTCACGCCAACGCCGGGGTGAGTCGACGGCACCTGGCCCTACCCCTTGAGCGCTACTCGACGGTCGCCGACTTCGGTGGGGCCAACGACGAGTTCATCAAGGTGGCGACCGACCTGGGGACCCTCGCCGTCACCAAGGCGCTCGCCGCTGCCGGGCTCACGCCGGTCGACGTGGACCTCATCATGTCCACCACCATCACGGGGCTCGCCGTCCCGTCCATCGAGGCGAGGGTCGCGGCAGGGATCGGGCTGCGTCCCGACGTCAAGCGCGTGCCGGTGGTGGGGCTCGGCTGCGTCGCGGGCGCGGCAGGAGTGGCCCGGGTCCACGACTACCTCCTCGGGCACCCGGACGACGTAGCCGTGCTGCTCTCCGTCGAGCTGTGCAGCCTCACCGTCCAGCGCGACGACACGTCCGTCGCGAACCTCGTCGCCAGCGGACTCTTCGGCGACGGCGCGGCGGCTGTCGTGATGCTCGGCGGCCATCGTGCCCTCGACCTGGCGCCGACCCGGCCTCGGGTCGTCACGACCCGCAGCCGGCTCTACGCCGACACTGCGCCCGCGTTGGGGTGGGACGTCGGTGCGACGGGCCTGCGGATCGTCCTCGGCGCCGAGGTGCCCGATCTGGTGCGCGCCAACCTGCGCGACGATGTCGACCGGTTCCTCGGCGACCAAGGCCTTCGCCGCACCGATGTCGGGTGGTGGGTGGCGCACCCGGGTGGCCCGAAGGTTCTCCTCGCCCATGGAGGAGGCGCTCGAGCTCCACGGCAACGAGCTCGGCGTGACGTGGCGCTCGCTGGACCGGATCGGCAACCTCAGCTCGGCGTCAGTGCTGCACGTGCTCGCCGACACCCTCGACGAGCAACCGCCCGAGCCCGGATCGTGGGGTGTCCTGCTCGCGATGGGGCCTGGCTTCTGCCTCGAGCTCGTGCTGCTCCGCGTGGCCGGCTGACCGGCGCAGCGACTGGCGTCACCGAGCATGCCGTCCTAGTAGATCTTCACCGGCCTGGTGGCCCTCGTCGCCCTGGAGCGGGTCGTCGAGCTCGTCGTGTCGAGACGGCATGCGGCGTGGGCTTTCGCCCGAGGAGCGGTGGAGCGCGGCCGCTCGCACTACCCGGTCATGGTCGCGCTCCACACCGCCCTGCTCGTCGGCGCGGTGGAGGTGTGGGTCGCAGACCGCAAGCTCGTGCCGGCGCTGGCCTCCCGCGTGGGGGCGGCGACTACTCGTGCCCGCCGCAGCCAGCGTGCCGTTCGTCTTCCGCCGCGCGGTGAACGGGCTCGCCGGGCCCGGCCCCGCCGTCACCAGTTGACGAGGAGCCGGTCCTGCTTGTCGCGGAAGGTGCCGACGAGGATGAAGACGAGGTCGATGAGCGCCCAGATGCCGAGCCCACCGAGGGTCGACCACCTGCAGGATGCCCGTACCGACCTTGCCGACATAGAAGCGGTGCACGCCGAAGACGCCGAGGAAGAAGCAGAGCAGTGCCGCGGCCAGGCGGGAGCGGTCGCTGACCGGGTTGCCGACGGCGTCGTGCGTCACGGGCACGAAGGCCCCGGCGATGGTCGGAGCGGGCTGCGGCACCAGCGGACCGACCTGGTCGGTCCAGGTGACGCCGTCCCAGTAGCGGGACTGGGGCTTGCCCTCAGGGTCTGGGTACCACCCTGCGGGGATCTCGCGCGGTGCCTGCGGGGCGGGCTGGTCGGTCATGCGGTCCTCCGTGGGTCGCCGATGGTCGTGTCTCACTCCCAGCATGCCGCACCGGCCGCTCGACATGTCCGCCGAGGGTCGATCCTCCCCTGTACTTTTCTGCACCCCGGACCGGTCCCTGACGTCATGGTGGCGAGCAGGGCGGGCGCCCTACCGTGAACGGGTGACCACCACCTCGCCCCTGGAGCGCTTCGTCGCTCCGCGCCAGACAGCCTTCGTCGTGCTCGGCGGGCTCATGGGCGCGCTCGCCTCGGGGTTGGTCTGGCTGCTGGTCGGCCTCGGCGTCGGTCTGCTCGTCGTCGGGGTCGGGCTCCTCTTCGTGGGGCTGCTCTTCCTCCTCTCCGACGTGCTGACCCGTTGGCACCGGGCCCGCGCGGCTGCGCTGGTCGGCGTCGTCATCCCGGCGCCGGCGGCCGGAGCCGAGCGCGGCTGGCGCGCCCAGCTGCGTCGGGTCGGGCAGGCGTCGACGTGGCGGCAGCTGACCTACCACGCGCTCATCGCCCCGACGGTGCTCGCCGGCTCGGCCGTGCTCATCGCGTTGTGCTGGGGCGGCGGCACCGTCCTGCTCCTGTCCCCGTTGTGGCGGGTGGTGACGCCGTCGGACGTCACAGCCTCGACGATCGGCGGCCTCGAGGGAGTCGGCCGCATCTGGTTCACCGCCGTGGTCGGCTTCCTCGCGCTGCGGCTCGCGCCGCGACTGGCCCGCTGGCTCACGGCGCTCGACCTGGCGATCATGCAGCCGATGCTCGGTGCGACCCGCGGCGAGCAGCTGAGCCCGCGTGTCACCGAGCTCGAGCAGACGCGTGCCGGCGTCATCGACGCCGCTGACGCCGAGCGCCGGCGCATCGAGCGCGACCTGCACGACGGGGCTCAGCAGCGGCTCACCTCGCTCGCCCTCAACCTCGGAATGGCCCGCTCGGCGCTGGCGCCGGACGCGCCGGCGGAGGCCCGTCATGCCATCGAGGAGGCGCACGACGAGGCGAAGCAGGCGCTGTCCGAGCTGCGCGCCTTCGTCCGCGGCCTGCACCCAGCCGTGCTCGACGAGCGTGGCCTCGACGCGGCCCTGTCGGGCATCGTCGCCCGGTCACCGGTGCCGACGAGCCTGCACGTCATCATCGGCCACCGGCCTCCCCGCACCCTCGAGGCGGTCGCCTACTTCGTCGTCTCCGAGGCCCTGACGAACATCGCGAAGCACTCCGGCGCCACGTCGGCGACCGTGCGGGTGACCGCCGACGAGCAGCGCCTCGTCGTCGAGGTGGCCGACGACGGGCGCGGCGGCGCCAGCCCCGGCACCGGATCGGGCCTGACCGGGCTCAGCCACCGCGTCGCGTCCGTGGACGGCACCCTCCTCGTGACCAGCCCACCCGGTGGGCCCACCGTGCTCCGAGCGGAGATGCCATGCGCGTCGTGATCGCAGAGGACTCGATCCTGCTGCGCGACGGGCTGATCCGGCTCCTCGACGCCCACGGCATCGAGGTCGTCGAAGCGGTCGGCGACGCGGAGGCCGCGCTCGCTGCAGTCGAGCGGCACCAGCCCGACCTGGCCCTCCTCGACGTCCGCATGCCGCCCTCGCACACCGACGAGGGGCTGCGGGCCGCCCTGGTCATCCGGGCGCAGTGGCCGACGGTGGCGCTGCTCATCCTCAGCCAGTACGTCGAGGAGCGGTATGCCGCAGACCTCCTCGCGAGCACCACCTCCTCGGTCGGCTACCTCCTCAAGGACCGTGTCGCCGACGTCGACGACTTCGTCGAGTCGCTGCGGCGGGTGGCGGCCGGCGGCACCGCCCTCGACCCGGAGGTCGTGGCCCAGCTGCTGCTCCGCCGCGACAAGAGCCCCCTGCTGCGACTCACCGACCGGGAGCGGGAGACCCTCTCGCTCATGGCCGAAGGCCGTTCCAACACCGGCATCGCCCGTGCGCTGCACGTCAGCGAGAGCGCGATCGCCAAGCACGTCAACGCCATCTTCACCAAGCTCGACATGCCGACGACGGCAGGCGACCACCGCCGCGTCCTCGCCGTCCTGTCATACCTCTCCGAATAGGGAAACGACATGAGCACCGACCCGACCCAGCCCCTGCCTCGTCCCGCAGAGCCGCGCACCGCAGAGCCGCGCACCGCAGAGCCGCGGACCGCCGAGCTGCGACCGCCGAGCCGCGGACCGCAGAGCCGGCGCACCGCGTGCCCGACGACCGCATCCACGGCGACGACTTCGGCGACGCCTGGCTCCGGCCGACCCTCACGGCGGAGGCCACCGGCGACGCAGGACGGGGGAGCACGGCTCCGGAGCGTCCAGTCCCTTCCTCGCCGCAGCGCCCCTCATCACGCCCCTACTGGCTCGTCGCGGGTCTCGGTGCCACCCTCGTCCTCTCCAGCGTGGCCGGCGTCCTCTCGTGGAGCTCGCTGACCGGGGGCATCTCGCGCACGGCCGTCGAGCAGCAGTCCTACTCGCGGGCCGTGTCGGCACTGACGATCAAGGGCGGCCCGAACGACGTCGAGGTGCGCGGGGGCGGTCCGTCAGGCACCGTCGAGGTCGCGCGCCACCTGAGCTGGGGTCCCGGCGGGTCGCGACCCACCCCGCAGGAGGTCTGGTCAGGTGACCAGCTGAGCATCGACGCGTCGTGCGACAGCGGCGTGCTGTCGTGGTGCTCGATCGACTACGTCGTCACCGTGCCGGACGCTACGAAGGTCGTGGTCGACAACGGCTCCGGAGACGTCACCCTGACGGGCGCCCTCGGGTCCGTCGATGTGGGCATCGGCTCCGGCGATCTCGACGCCACCGCCCTGAGGGCCACCGACCTGCACGGCCAGACCGGCTCGGGAGACATCGACGTCACGTTCGCCGCGGCACCCTCGGACGTCAGGCTCAAGACCGGCTCAGGCGACGTGACGGTGACCTTGCCCAGCGACCGGGCCTACGCCACGACGGTGCACACCGGCTCGGGTGACGAGGACGTCAGCGTGCGCACCGACCCGACGAGCGCGAACCGGGTCGCGGTCGAGACGGGCTCCGGAGACGCCGAGATCCGCAACCCGTGAGGCCCGGCTCCCCGGTCAGGGCCGCTCGAGCACGGATCGGAGCCAGTCGAGCACCGACCGGTCGCGCGACCACGCCGGATCGCCGATCGAGGGGGCCTGCGGGTCGCCGCCGACCGCGGCACCGTCCCGCACGCCGATCGCCGCACCGGTCCGGCGGCTCGGCCGGTCCGGCACGAGCGAGCGCCGGATCGCCTCCGCCACCCTCAGCCGGCCGCCCTCCGGCTCGCCGAGCACGTCAGCGGCGTCGCGCTCGGCCACCATGTCGTGCTCGAGACTGGGGATGAGCGACTCGACCACCGCGGTCGGCACGTCGACGAGGCGACCGGCCACCCGCGCGACGACTTCGACGGGCGCCAGCCACACCGGCAGCTGCACCCGCCGCAGCCCGGCTGCGGCGGCATACGTGCGGAGCAGCTCGAGATAGCTGAGCACGTTCGGGACCGACGGCATCGAGGTCGCCGGTGACCTCGGGTGTTCGAGCGCCTCGGCGAGGTAGAAGACGGCGTCCGCGACGGCCACCGGCTGGATCACCGAGCCCGCCATCCAGGCAGGCACCGTCTGCACGGCGCCGAGCCGTCGCGAGGTCTGGCGCATCACCTCGAAGCTCGTCGACCCGGCGCCGATCACCATCGAGGCTCGCAGGGTCAGCACGGAGGCGTCGGCCGTGGCCAGGATCTCGCTCGACCTCCCGTCGCGAGAGCAGGTGGTCGCTCAGCTCGTCCGGCGGCAGGTCCGGCACGATGCCCGAGAAGTAGACGAGCCGTGCCGCACCGGCCACGCCGGCGGCATACGCCACGTTGTCGGCGGCCTGCCGGTCGAGTCGCATGAAGTCCGGGTCGTCGAGCCCGTGCACGAGGTAGCAGATCGCCTCGACCCCTTCGAGCGCGTCGAGGACGGCCGCCTCGTCCTGCACGTCGAGCCGGCGCCACTGCACGGCATCGGACCAGGGGTATGCCGTCGACGGACTCCGGTCGGTGGGTGGCCACGACGTCGTGGCCACGCCGGAGCAGCTCGGGCACGAGACGGGAGCCGACGTAGCCGCTGGCGCCGACGACGGCCACCCTCATCGACGGACGTCTCGGGCCGTCGACAGCACGACGCGCTCTACAGGCGCGGGCAGCACCCGGCTGTGGCTCAGCTTCACGGGGCACCTCCGGCACGGCATACGGACGCATCGCTCTGCGCTGCCACGCCGCCATACCCCCGGCCGCATGTGGTCGTGCTCGCCGCCGGCCACGCCCTGCAGCAGCGCCGTCTGCAGGTGCCTGCCGCCTGTTGCCCCTGCCGGACGGCCCCGCGCGCGCAGAAGCCGTATGCCGCGGGAGGGGGGCGGCATACGGCCTCTGGGTGCCGGGCTCAGGTGGGTGAGCCGGCGGGGGAGTCCTCGTCGAACGCGGAGTGACGGTCATCGGGCACCGAGGTCGGAGGCGGGGTGGGAGTGGCCTTCGCCTCGGTCGTGTTGTGCTCGACGAGCTTGTCGATCCCCTTGTCGACCGAGGCGCGCACCTTGGTCACGGTCTCGGCGTGCTTGCCGTTCTTGGTCTGCGCGAGCTTGGCCTCGGCCTTGTCGAGTGCCTCGTCGACCTTGGGCCGGTTGTTCTGGGCGTAGCCGGCCACGAGGCTGACGGCCTCCTTGATGACGTCGGCCACGGCGTCGCCGAAGTCCTTCGCCTTGTCCTGCAGGTGGACCTCGTCCGCCTTGTGCTTGAGCTGCTCACCGAAAGCCACGGTGTCTCCTTCGTGCCTGGCACGACCGATCGTCGTGCTCACTGCCACCAGAGTCGTACCCGCCGGGGCGGTTGCGCTACCCGGGTCAACCCCGATTCGACCCCGACCCCGACCCTGACCACGCTCGAGTGGCCTGCTTTCACACGTTTCGGGTGGTGCGGTGTGACGACGCGGCCACTCGACGCTCGAGTGGCCTTGCTCGGGTGGTCGGGTGACGACGCGCTGGTTCGTGGCTTGTCGGCTGGCGGTGTGACGACGCGGCCACTCGACGTTCGAGTGGCCTTGCTTTCACACGCTTCGGGCGGGTGCGGGTGTGACGACGGGGCCACTCGACGCTCGAGTGGCCTTGCTTTCCCACGTTCGGGCGGGTGCGGTGTGACGACGGGGCCACTCGAGGGGGTCAGGGGACCAGCTCCCAGTGCAGGCCGTCGCCCCAGGACCCGTCGGGGAGCTCGTCGACCCGGTGCTCACGGCCGAACACGGTGAAGCCGTTCGCCCGCAGGACGCCGTTGCTGCCCTCGTTGTCGGCGGCCGTCTCGGCGACGAGCCGGCGCAGGCCGAGTCCACCCTCGGAGGCCGGCCGGACGCCGTGGGCCACGGCGAGCCGTGCGGCGGTCTTGGCCACTCCACGACCGCGGGCGCTCGGGAAGAGCTGGTAACCGAGCTCGGCGGTGTCGCCGATCGGTTCCTGCCGGCTGAACAGCACGACCCCGCCCAGCGCCCGGTCGGTCGCGGCGTCGGCCACGCACCACTCGACGGCGGTGCCGAGCGACATCCGCTCGAGCCGGGTCTGGCGCCACGTCTCGAAGGTCTCGCGGCGTAGCACCGAGCGTTGCCGGCATCCAGTGCCCCGGGTCGTCGTCGCGTGGCTCGACGGCGTCCACGTCGGTGGCCAGCCAGGGGCGCAGTCGTATGCCGTCCGCCTCGGTCACCGGGGCGGCATACCACGGCGTGGCGGCCCGCAGCGGCTCGCCGGACGCGATGCTGCCCGTCCACGTGTCGAAGGCGACGGCGCCGCCGAACGGGTCGGGATGGCTCTCGGGGAGCGTGCCGTGCATCGTGAAGCCGCACGCCCAGGCCGTGCGCCGCGATCCCCAGTTGCCGACGATGGCGCGCCAGTGGATGCGCCGTAGGGGCACACCCCAGCCGCCGACGTCGAAGCCGTGCCGGCACACGAGGCGCACGGCGCGGGCCATCAGCCCGTGCCCGCGGGCATCGGGATGCAGACCGAAGCCGAGCTCTCCGACGGTGGCCGTCGCACCGGGGCGAAGGTCGATGGTGCCGGCGAAGCGGCGCCGGCCGGAGCCGTCCACCCACTCGATGGCCCAGGACCGCACGCCGTGCGGCTCGGCCCAGCGCGGCTCCGTTCCGCTCGATCCACCCCAGCGCGTCGGCGGGGGTGTACTCGCGTGGCACGGTCGTCCAGCGCTGGCTCTCGGGGTCGAGACTCTGCTCGACGATGGCGTCGACGTCGTGCGAGGTGTGCGCGCGCAGGCTCACGACGCCGTCGGTGAGCGCGGGGGCGGTGTTGGTGCTCATCCGCACCACCCTCGCATCCGGGATCCGACCCCGCCACCGAGTACCTGCGTGGTCTCGTCGTCGCAGCCTGCCGGGACCGTCGCCGCCCGGACCGCACGGGCTGTGGACGTGGAAGACCGGGAGTCATCCCCTGCTGACTCCCGGTCTCGGTTGGTCCGCATCCCCTCCACAGGCTGCGAGCCGAGCCCTACGGTAGCCGAACTTTGCCGCAGCCCGGCACGGGTTGCGCAATGATGGGCGAAGCGCAACGAGCGCAAGGGCGTCGCTCCTCGTCAGAGGGGCACCGGGGCAGCGCAAAGGGGCCGATGTGCGAAGTGTTCGAACGGCGAACCGATCGGCGCGAAGGACTTCGTCACGAGCCGGTGGCCCCCCGAGCTGCGGGCTGGTGGCGAGCAGGTGCGGGCCGTCCTCAGCGCGTGTCGTTGCGCGGCGTTGCTGATCGCGCAACACGCTCGGCAGGGCCATGAACCTGCTGACCGAGATGCAGTGGGTGCTGCGCAATGCCCGCCTGAACGCACAGGACGTGTCGGTGCGCAGCGCGGCCGGCTTTGCCGATGGTGGAGGGCACGCTGTCCCGGTGCACCGAGCCCAGGTCGGGCGCTGGGAGGCCGGCCGGGTCGACATCACGCACCGGCTCGTCCGTCGCTACGAGACGGTGCTGGGTCTCCCCGAGGGACAGCTGCTCGTCGCGATCGACTTCTTCGCGCGCTCGCGCAACCCGGTGCGCCCTGCGGCCGCGCTGCCACCCGCGGGCGAGCCCGATGTCGACGCGACCCTGGCCCTGCTCGAGAAGGCCCTCGCCGAGGAGCGCCTCACCGGACTCGAGTGGGATCGCCTCTCGGACAGCCTCGGCCGCATGCCGCATGCCATGGTGCGTGCCGGTGACTGGGAGCGGCTGCTGCGTCGGGGCATCGAGGAGGTGAGCCTGCACCTCGGCCTCGAGTATGCCCAGCGCGCCGAGGCGGTCGCACGGCTCGCGGGGCACCCCCGCAGCGGGGCCATCGTCGCCGCGCTCGCCGAGGAGGTCGTTGCCCGGCCCGATGCCACCTTCTACAACGACACCCTGAGCCTGCTCCAGTTCACCGTGCACCCGCAGGCGCTCTCGGTGATGTTCGGACAGCTCCGCGAGCCCACCAACAGCAGCTCTCTGCGTGCCTGCCTCATCGTCCTCACGACGCTCGTCAAGGGCGCCGCCCTCGACCGCGATGTGCGTCTCGAGGCCGCCCGGCTCGCGGTGCGTCACCTCCGCGACCCCGATGAGCCGTATCGCGTGCACCGCGGCGCCGCCAACCTCATCCGCGCGCTCGGGCCGGTCGGCACGCACCGGCTCGCGAGCGTCTTGACGTCCGAGGACCGCCGGGTGGCGGCATCGATCATCCGTGACGGTCGCGCCGTCAGCACCCACGCGATTCGCGAGGCGCAGAAGCGCATCCGGACTGCACTCGACCTCGGCGAGGGGCACGCCGTCGCGCGCGAGCCGGTGCTCGGCCAGCTCGTGTCGACCGCGCTCGGCGAGACGAACGAGGAGGACCGCTCCAGCGCCCTCGCCATCCTCATGCTGTCGCCACAGAGCCGCGTCGTGGGCCGGGTGCACGTCTCGGCCCTTGTCGAGGCACTGCGCCGCTTCGACATGGTGGCCGCGCACGAGAGCCTCGCCGTACTGACGTGGATGGGCCAGGTCGCCGACCTCGACCTCTTCGAGCGCCTCGCCCTAGGGCCGAAGAGCCCGGCCGACATCGCGCAGGAGGCCGCATACGTCGTGGGCAACACCCCCGAGCCGCCGTCACGGCGGCGGGACGAGCGCGAGGCGCTCTTCGCGAGCCGGATCCGTGGGCTCGCGACGGCCGGCCTGCCGCCCCGGGACCAGATCGACGGCGAACGAGACCGTCTCCGCGGGCTCGTCTACGTGCTCGGGATGCGTGGGCGCTACGACCTCATCCGCGAGATCCGCGACCTGCTGCCCGTGACAGGCGACGTGAGCGAGCAGGCAGACCTGGCGAGCGGCATCCTCCGGTGGTGGCTGGACCTGCCGGCCCACCTGCGGCCGCAACGCGAGCACACCTGACGGACAGGGCGGCGGGCACCACTACGTTGGGAGCGTGGATACGGATGCCGTGCTCGCGCTCCTGCAGGAGGTCGCCGCCGAGGTGATCAACCCCCGCTTCCGCACCCTCGCGGCCGGCGAGATCCACGAGAAGAAGCCGGGAGACCTCGTCACGGACGCCGACCGGGAGGCCGAGGTGCTCATCACCGCGGCCCTCGTGGCCGCCTACCCGGACCTGCGTCGTGCTCGGAGAGGAGGCACATGCGGCCGATCCGGAGCTGATGAGCCACTATGTCGCAGCCGAGCACGCCTTCACCGTGGACCCCGTCGACGGGACCAAGAACTTCGTGAACGGCTCCAAGGACCACGCGGTCATGGTGGGCGAGACCCGAGCCGGGGCGACCGTACGGGCGTGGATCTGGCAGCCGCAGCATGACCTCGGCTACGTCGCGGAGAGCGGTGGGGGCACGTGGCGCCATTCCCCGTCCGGAGTCGACCGGCTCAGGACGACGCCTCCTGCGGACGACGTCGCGCTGCGCGGGCGCACGTCGCGCCGAGCGTGGGTCGGCCGCCAGCTGGACGGACTCCAGCCGCTGGCCCTTACCTGGGTCTCCTGCGGAATCGACTACCCCAAGCTCGTTGAGGGCGCGGCCGACTTCGTGCTCTACCACTCGGCAGCGCCGTGGGACCATGTGCCGGGCGCGCTCCTGCTCGCCGAGGCCGGCGGAGCCGTGGGGACGCCGGACGGCCGTGCGTACCGATCGCGTGACATCGCCCCGCCGGGGCTCGTCGCGGCAGGCTCGAGTGCCGCCTACGAGCGCGTATGCCGTGCGCTGGCCGTCGGTGACACCGCAGGCTGACCCCGCGGTGGGCCGTCCCACTCTGGGCGACCTTGCGCATTTCGCGTATCAGCGGCGCATTTCGGTGCCACCTTGGAGCGAGACGTTCCATCGGGCGAAGGGCACGTGGTCATGACGAGCAACGACCTGGTCGTGGTGCTTCCGGGCATCACCGGAAGCACGCTGGGCGTGCGAGGGGCCGATGGCGCCCCGGCGAGCGAGAACCTCATCTGGGCGCCGAGCGCCGGGGCGGTGTGGAAGCTGCTGACGCGCGGCGACTCGATCCTCAAGCACGCCCTGCCGGAGGGGATCGGCGACAACGCACCCGACGACGGTGTGGAGCCGGTGGCCCTCATGCCGGACGTGCACGTGCTACCCGGCATCTGGACGCCGATCCGCGGCTACGACGTGCTCGTGAACGCGCTCGAGAAGCTCGGCTACAAGCGCGACAACGGGCCGAAGGCGCCCAACCTCATCGCCTTCGCCTACGACTGGCGCCTGTCGAACCGCCTCAACGGGGAGCGCCTGAAGTCGGTGGTCGAGCCGGCGCTGGAGCGGCTCCGGGCGCAGGGTGGGGACTCGGCGGACGCCCGTGTCGTCTTCGTCGTGCACTCGATGGGCGGCCTCATCGCGCGCTGGTACATCGAGAAGTGCGGCGGCGCCGAGGTGACCCGCAAGCTCATCACGCTCGGGACGCCCTGGCGCGGCGCGACCGACGCCCTCGAGCAGCTCGTCAACGGGGTCAAGAAGGGCATCGGCCCGCTCAGCCTCGACCTGACGGACTTCTCGCGGAGCATGCCCTCGCTCTATCAGCTGCTGCCCGAGTACGCGTGCATCCGCAACGGTGGCGGCTGGGCCAAGACGACAGAGGTCGCAGTGCCGAACCTGTCGACGGGGATGCTCTCCGACGCGATGGCTTTCCACACCGACCTGCAGGCAGCGGAGGCAGCACGACCGGAGAGCCGCCGGATGACGCACATGGTCGTCGGCATCCGCCAGCCGAGCCAGACCACGGCGTCGCTCGACGGCGGCCGCGCCGTCACCTACCAGACGTTCGGCGACGACAACGACTTCGGAGACGGCACCGTCAGCCTCACCGGCGCGGTCGGCCTCGGCGAGGGACTCGACACCAACCTTGCCGTGCGGGTGCCGGAGCAGCACACGAACCTGCAGTGCAACCAGTTCGTCCTCGACCAGGTGCAGGAGATCCTCACGGCCCAGCCGGTGCGTCGTCGCGACCTGAAGTCCGTCTCGGTGCGGGCGGTCGTGCCGGATCTCGTGACGCACGGGCAGGGGCTGAAGGTCTCCTTCGACCTCGAGTCGGACGACCCCGACGCCGACCCGCCCCGCGAAGCGGTGACCATCACGGTGCGCAGCGAGAAGGGGAAGGTGCTGGCCAAGTCCGAGCCCAAGCTGCGCGCGGGGCACGGGGTCGCGACCTTCAAGGAGCTGCCGCCGGGCACGCACTCGGTGACGGTGGCCGGCGCCGCCGCCGACGGCTCCCCGGTCCGCCCGATCACGTCGACGGCCGTGGTCTGGCCCAGCCCGACCCGCTGACCGCGCCGCCGCGGACCGCGACGCGCTCTCCCGCGTGGTGGGCGGTCGGTGGTTGGGTGGGTCCATGGCTGACACCACCGACACCAACGCCACCGACACCAACGCCACCGACACCGGCACGACTCGTGCCACGATCCGCTACGACTGCGTGGCCCTCGACTGTGCTGACGCCGCCGGTGTGGCGCAGTTCTACGCCGACCTGCTCGGGGGTCGGGTCGAGGGCGACGACGAGGGGGACTGGTTCGACGTGATCTGGGACGGCCCCCGCATCGCCACCCAGCTCGCACCGGACCACGAGTCGCCTGACTGGCCCCGTGGCCAGCAGCAGGTGCACCTCGACTTCGTCGTCGCCGACATCGCCGCCGCCCACGAGCGGGTGCTCGCCCTGGGCGGAGCCGCCCTCGACCCGACGGACCCGCCCCAGCCCGCCCCCGAGCGCGGCTTCCGCGTGTATGCCGACCCGGCCGGGCACCCGTTCTGCCTGTGCCGCCCGACCAAGGACGCCTGGGACTGACGTCAGGTCAGTCGCCTCGCAGGACGACCCCGAAGTGCTCGACGAGAGCCGCTCGCACGGCGGCCTCGTCGGGCAGGTCGTGCTCCTCACGCCGTCCGTGGGTGGTCGTGACCAGACGCGTGCCGCTGAGAGTCACCCGCCCGGTCGGAGTCAGCATCGAGACGAGGCGCTTGCGGGTGAAGTGGCTCTCCGGTGAGCTCTGCTGCCAGAGGTTGCGCTCCGCGAAGTCGCTGAGCGGGTGCGGTGCGGTCGTGAAGACGAACTGCGTCTGCCAGTCACCGCCCTCGCGGCGCTCGCGGTAGTGCCAGTTCTCGCCGACCTGCGCGACGCCGACGTCCTGACCGCGTTCGTGCCGCTCGAACCCGTCGTGCAGCGGCAGCGGATCGATGAACCCTGCACCGAACCCCACGTCGGCGAGCACGACCTCCTCGAGTGCCGGCGACGAGACGAGCAGGGCGACGTGGTCGAAGTCGTCGGTGAGTCCGCCACCCGCCATGGCCACCCGCGCGGAGACGAGGTCGACGGCATACCCGAGGCTGCGCAGCAGCATGGCGAAGACACCGTTGAGCTCGTAGCAGTAGCCGCCACGCCGAGCGCTGACGACCTTCGCCAAGAGCGATGCCCGGTCGAGCCGGATCGGGCGCCCGAGCGAGATGTCGAGGTTCTCGAACGGCACGGTGAGGAGATGGGCGCGGTGCAGCGACGCGAGCGCGCCGAACGTCGGGGAGTCGGGCGCGGCGATCCCGATGCGGGCGAGATAGGCGGCCGCCTCCGACGCGGTGAGGTCATCGGTGGATGGGCGGACGGATCGCTCTTTCGATGTGCGCGTGTGCGCCGGGGTGGTCATGGGACCATGCTGCGACCTCGAGTCGACCTGAGGTCAAGTCGTCGGCGGCGGCAGCGGCAACGTCACACCGACCATGGTCACTCCGCGGCCGTCCCACTCGTAGGCCGTCTGCTCGAGCAGGTGCTCGGCTGCAGGTCCGACGACCTCGAGGTCCGTGCTCGGTCGGGGCAGCTGCCCGCGCTGCTGCACGTGGGTGCCGTCGTCGTAGCGCACGAAGACCTCGAGTCGTCCGGGCAGCCGATGCGGCTCGTCGAGGGCGATGACCCGATGAAGCGCCCGGCCGACGCACTCGTCGAGCACGGCAACGACCTTCGACCGCGTGCGGGTGGACGGCAGCGACCGCGAGGCGCTGACCGACCCGCGCGGGCGCGGCAGCCGGATCGTCGCGTCGTCGGTGCCCTCGGCAATCGAGCGCAGCCGCCGCGCCATGGCCGTGGTGACGAACCGCTTGAGGTCATCCTCGGACCAACCGTGCAGGTCGGCGACGACGACGAGGCCGGCAGCATGGAGCCGCTCGTAGGTGCGAGGGCCGATGCCCCACAGCTCGTCGAGGCGCAGCCTCGGACGCACGCGCGCCTCGAGCGCGGCGTCGACCACGACGAGGCCGTCCGGCTTGGCGCGTCGGCTCGCGAGCTTGGCCATGAGCTTGGTGCGGCCGACACCGACCGAGACCGGCAGCCCGACCTCACGTCGGGCGGTGGCCCGCAGTGCCGCCGCCAGGCCGCCGGCGTCGCCGTGGTCGCGGCCCTCGACGTCGAGAAAGGCCTCCTCCATCGACCCCGGCTCGACGAGCGGCGTGTAGCGCCGGAAGAGCTCGAACAGCTCGTTGGAGGCCTCCTCGTAGGCCTCCGAGCGGTAGCCGGTGACGATGACCTGCGGCCAGCGGCGTCGCACCTGGCGCAGCGGCATACCAGCGTGGATGCCGAGGGCGCGTGCCTCGTAGGACGGGCACGCCACCACCTCATTGGCCACGACCAGCGGTCGACCGCGCAGGCGCGGGTCGTCGCGTTGCTCGACCGAGGCGAAGAAGGCGTCGGCGTCGGCGTGCAGGATCACCCACCCACTCTGACGCTCGGCGCCGACAGTGGCCCCGCGCGATGCCGACGCGGCGTGGTCGTCGCCCCGGTGCGCGGCCACGGGCGCGCAGGTCAGTAGCCGGCCTGGTCGAGCGCCTCGGTCGTCAGCTGGCGACCGAGCTCGATCATCTCGGCCGCGCGGTGGAAGTCCAGGGTGCGCACGGCGTTCGACGGGACCGTGACGAGGACGTCCGGCGGGTTGCTCGCCATCCGGTAGCGCGAGATGAGGGCACTCATCGTGTCGAACGACATGTTGAGCAGGTCGACGAGCCCGATATCGGCAGACCTCACGACGAGAGCCTCCGCCGGGGTCGGCACGGGCTCCGCCGGCGTGGCCGGCCCCGGACCGATCGTCGGGTCGTGCTCCGGATCGCGCTCGTCGCCCGGGGCGGGGTCGCCGGAGAAGCCGCCCATGTGCCCGCCGATGTGGCTGCCGGGATGGCCGCCTGGGTGGCCGCCGAAGCGGCTCGTGATGGCCCGGATGCGATCCGACTCGAGCGCTTCGGTCGCGGTGCGGCGCAGGCGGGTCGTCCACTCCGCGCGCGGCACCGGTTCCGCAGACTCCTTCACCGGGGTCGTGGGGACGCCCGGGACGCGCATGCCCGAGAGGGACACCGCAATGGTCAGGTCTGCCGACGCGCCGGCCGTCGGCTCGATGGGGATGGGGTTGATGAGTCCCCCGTCGACGAGGACCCGCCCGTTGATGACGGCGGGCGTGATGACGCCGGGAATCGCGATCGAGGCCCGGATCGCGTGCTCGACGGGCCCCCGCTGGAACCACACCTCCCGTCGGGCGTTGATGTCGGTTGCAACTGCCGTGAAGGGGACCGGGAGCTGCTCGATCGTCGCCCCGTCGAGGATCTCGCCGACCTTGGCGATGATGCGTTCCGCCCGGATCGCCCCGTTCGGCGAGGTGATGCTGAGGTCGAGCAGACGCCACACCTCCCGCTGGGTCAGGCTCCTGGCCCAGTCGGTGTACGCGTCGAGCTTGCCGGCCGCTGCGACGCCGCCTACGAGCGCGCCCATCGAGCTGCCCGCCACCGACACCACCTCGAAGCCGCGCTCGGCGAGCACCTCGAGGGCGCCGACGTGCGCGTATCCGCGCGCGCCTCCCGAGCCGAGCACCACCGCTGCACGCATGCCGTCAGCCACGCCCTCGACGATACGGCTCCGGCCCGCTGCTCAGCCGGGCAGGTAGTAGATCTCCAGCGCCCCCAGCCAGGCCTCGTCGGCGCGCAGCTCGATCACCCTGACCCGCCCAGCGTCCAGGGTGAAGCGGAACGCCACCTTCGGCACGCCGTGGAGGGACCACACCGCGCCGACGTGGCCGTCGAAGGCCGCCAGGCGAGCCGACCGCGCCGCACCGTTGAACCTTGCAGCCACGGCGTCCGGCCCGCGAAGCACCTCGGGGGAGCCCATGGCGGCGGCCGCCGTGTCGGAGGTGAGCACGACATCCGGGTCGAGCATCTCGAGCAGCGTCGCGAGGTCGCCCCCGCGGGCGGCCTGGAGGAACGCCGTGACGACCGCGCGTTGCCCGGGCCGCCCGGACCCGGCGGCCTCCGCCTCGGCCGCCGAGTCCGCGGAGCGCACGCGCCGCCGGGCTCGGCTCGCGAGCTGCCGAGTGGCTGCAGGCGAGCGGTCGATGATGTCCGCGATCTCGCCGAACGGCATACCGAAAAGGTCGTGGAGCACGAAGGCCAGACGCTCGGCGGGACCGAGGGTGTCGAGGACGACGAGCAGCGCCACGCCGACGCTGTCAGCGAGCTCGGCCTCGTGGGCCGGGTCGCGGGCCGGCTGGGTCGGTTGCGTCGGCCCGGTGCGGGCGTCCGTGGCCACCAGCTCGGCAAGCCCGGCATCCCAGCCGTCCTCGCGTCGGGACGATCGGGAGCGCAGCATGTCGAGGCTGATCCGCCCGACGACGGTCGTGAGCCAGCCGCCGAGGTTGGCGACCTCGCTCGCGTCGGAGCGACTGAGCCGCAGCCATGCCTCCTGCACCGCGTCATCGGCGTCGGCCTGCGACCCCAGCACGCGGTGGGCGACTGCGCGCAACCGGGGTCGGTGCATCTCGAAGTCGCGCGCGAGCCACTGCTCGCGGCTGAGGCCTTCGTCGTCAGGCTCGTGCATCGCTGTCACATCCGTTCGTCGGCATCCGTCATAGCACTGACGAGCCGGTGGCACCCAATGTGACACCGCACCACCTACAAGGAGAGACCGATGTCCGCCGTGAACACGCTCATCTACCCCGTCAGCGACCTCGAGGCCGCCAAGAAGGTCTTCACCGCCCTTCTCGGCGTGCAGCCGCACACCGACGAGCCGTACTACGTGGGCTACAACGTCGACGGCCAGGAGATCGCGCTCGACCCGAGCGGCCACCGCAAGGGCCTCACGGGCGCCACGCCCTACTGGACCGTCGACGATCTCGGAGCCAGTCTCTCGGCCCTCGTCGAGGCAGGTGGAACGGTCACCTCGCAGCCGACCGAGGTCGGTGGCGGCCGCACCGTCGCAGTTCTCGCCGACGTCGACGGCAACATGATCGGTCTCATGCAGGACTCGTGAGCAGCGTTGTAGCGCAACGCCGCTGACGAACGGCCGGACGGAGGTGACCCACCTCCGTCCGGCCCTTTCTGTCGCCATGCCGGTCGTTTGCCCTTGCGCACCCGGCTGGACGTGTGCAGTATGGAGAGGCGGATGTAAGCGCTTACAGCGGCGGGCACCCCCCGTCGGAGGCGCGACCGCGACGCAAAGCTCGATGACGAGACGCGAGAGGTGGCACGCCGTGACAGCCCACGACCCAGGCGCCATCCCCGCGGTCCCTGCCAGTCCCGCAGCCACTGCGATCACGCCTGGCCCTGCGACCACGGCCGGCTCGAACGGCGCCACGATCTACTCCGTCGCGGAGCGGGCAGGCGTCTCCATCGCCACCGTCTCGCGGGTCCTCCAGGGAGCGGGAACCGTCTCCTCCACCACGGCGCAGAAGGTCCTCGACGCCGCCGAGGAGCTCAACTACGTGGCTCACGGAGCGGCCCGGAGCCTCGCGATGCGCCATCACGAGGCCTACGGTCTCGTCCTGCCCGAGCTCACCGGCCCCTACTACTCCGAGCTGCTCATGGGGTTCGAGTCGCGCGCCGCCGAGCTCGGACAGAGCGTCACGCTGATGCTGACCACCGGCCGCGACAACCCGGCTGCAGCCGTTCGCCGGCTCGCCACCCGCGTCGATGCGATCGCCGTGCTCGGCTCCGCCGCGATGCCCCCCGCCGTGGCTCGCGCCCTGCACGGGCAGCGGCCCGTCGTCATCATCGCCGGCGAGCCGCAGGACGGCATCGAGGCGGTCGGCGCCGAGAACGCCGCGAGCGCCGAGGCGCTCACAGAGCACGTCCTTGCGCACGGTCGTACGCGCCTCGTCTTCGTCGGCGACCCCGACGGCGCACCTGACATCGAGCAGCGGCATGCCGGCTTCGTCGCCGCACATCGCGCGCGCGGCCTCGAGCCCGCCGCCGCCGTGCCTGTCCCGTTCCGCGAGGGCGAGGGCGACGCGGTCGCCGACCGGGTCCTGTCCCGCGAGATCGCGGCCGACGCCCTCGTCTGCGCCAATGACGAGCTCGCCCTGTCCATCATGAGCCGACTGCACGAGGGCGGCGTGGACGTCCCCGCCGACCTCGCCGTCGTCGGTTGGGACGATGTGATGGCGTCTAGGTACGTCCGACCGGGTATGACCACAGTGCGCCAACCGGTCCGTGAGCTCGGGGTGCTCGCGGCCGACCGTCTTCACCAACGGGTTCAAGGAGGCGAGCCCCGTGCCGAACGGCAAGTGCTCCGGACCCACGTCATCATCCGCGGCTCGTGCGGTTGCCCGAGTCCGCGCGGGACATCCTCTCCGCCGACCGTACCCGCCGACCGCTCGCCCTGAGCGTTCGGTCGGATCGTCCCCGCCGATCCGGCCACTCGGCCGATCCTGACTCCTCCTCCACAGACCCTGAGCCCCACGAGGCACCCTGAGAAAGCGAGACACCCGATGAGACGCACCACCATCACAGTCGCCTGTATGACGGCGGCGGCCCTGACCATGACCGCATGCGGACGCAGCGAGGACAACGGCGGCGCCGCCGGCCAGACCGGCGCAGCCGTGAGCACGGGAGCCGCCAAGGGCAACCTGACCATGTGGGCCATGGGCGCCGAGGGGGAGAAGCTGCCGGAGCCTGCTCAAGGAGTTCGAGGCAGCCAACCCGGGGGTCACCGTCAAGGTGACCGCGATCCCGTGGAACGCGGCGCACGACAAGTTCATGACGGCCGTCACGGCGAACAAGACCCCTGACCTCGCCATGGTCGGCTCGACCTGGATGGGGGAGCTCGCGGGGAGCGAGGCCCTCGACCCGACGCCGAGCCAGATCGACAAGTCCGCCTTCTTCGAAGGTGCGCAGAAGACGACCGAGGTGAACGGCACGTCCTACGGCATCCCGTGGTACGTCGAGACGCGCGTGGTCTTCTACCGCACCGACCTCGCCAAGAAGGCCGGCTTCGAGACGCCCCCGACGGACCAGGCCGGGCTCAAGGACATGGCCAAGGCCATGCAGACCAAGGCCGGCGCCAAGTGGGGCATCGGCCTGCAGGCAGGCGGCACCGGCTCCTGGCAGTCGCTCATGCCGTTCGCCTGGTCCAACGGCGCGGACCTCACCAAGGACGGCGGCAAGGCCTACAACTTCGACAGCCCCCAGATGCTCGAGGCGATGAAGTACTACCAGTCGTACTTCACCGACGGCATCTCCGACAAGGCTGCGCCCGCCACCCCCACCACCGAGCCGGACTTCAAGAGCGGCAAGGTGCCGATGTTCATCTCCGGGTCCGTGGGATGATGTCAGCGGTCGAGAAGGTCGGCGGCGCCGGGTTCAAGGACAAGTACAACGTCGCGCCGATCCCGGCCGGCTCCGCCGGGTCGTCGTCGTTCGTCGGTGGCTCCAACCTCGCCGTCTTCAAGAGCACCCAGAACCGCGACGCGGCGTGGAAGCTCGTGCAGTGGCTCGCCCAGCCCGACGTGCAGGCGAAGTGGTACACGATGTCGACGGACCTGCCCTCGGTCAAGAGCGCCTGGCAGGACCCCAAGCTCACGTCCGACAAGAAGCTCGCCGTCTTCGGCAAGCAGCTCGAGACGGCCAAGGCCCCGCCGTCGTTCTCGACGTGGGAGCAGGTCGTGGCGAACCTCGACACCGAGCTGGAGAAGGTGACGAAGACGGGCGCTGACCCGGCGGCCGCCCTCAAGACGGTGCAGCAGCAGGCGGACTCCGTCGGGACGGGTCAGTAAGGCCATGTCCGCCCAGACCGGCATGACCGGGTCCCCCGCCGGACCCGTAACGCCCGTCCCGTCGGGCCTGCCGAGTGGACCCGGCAACGGGTCCACTCGGCAAGGCTCGCCGCGCCGCTCCGGCGGGCCAGGCAGCCGCGGCCGACGGGCAGAGAGCAGAGCGGCGTGGGTGCTGGCCCTGCCGTTCTGCCTCCTCTTCCTCGCCTTCACGGCCTGGCCGGTGATCCAGTCGTTCTTCATGAGCTTCACCGACACCAAGGCGAAGGACCTGAAGGATCCCTTCGGTGTCAACGTCATCGGCTTCGACAACTACGCCAAGGCTCTCTCCGACCCGGTCTTCCGCCGGTCTGCGTTGAACACGGCCTACTTCGTGCTCATCGGCATGCCGTTGACCTTGGTCATGGCACTTGCGGCGGCGGTCGCGCTCGACAAGGGGATCAGCCGCTTCCGGGCCGTCTTCCGCCTTGGCTTCTACCTGCCGGTCATCACCTCGATCGTCGCCGTGGCGGTCGTCTGGCGGTTCCTCCTCCAGGACCCCGGTGGCCTCATCAACACGGCCCTCGGGTGGTTCGGCATCGACGGACCGAACTGGCTCGGGGACCCCAAGTGGTCGATGCCGGCGCTCATCATGATGGCGGCGTGGCGCAACTTCGGCACCGCGATGATCATCTTCCTCGCTGGCCTGCAGTCAGTGCCGGCAGAGCTGCACGAGGCGGCCGCCATCGACGGCGCTGGTGTCTGGCAGCGGTTCCGCAACGTCACCATGCCGCTGCTCCGCCCGACCCTGCTCTTCGTCATGGTCACGACGGCGATCGGCTACCTCCAGTTCTTCGAGGAGCCCTACGTCATGACCCAGGGCGGCCCGCTCAACAGCACCATGTCGTTGACGTATGCGACGTTCAACCAGTTCGGCTTCGGCAACTACGGACTGGCGGCGTCGATGAGCTACATCATCTTCGTCGTCATCGCGATCGTCACGGCCATCCAGTTCCGACTGCTCCGAGAGAGGAGCTGACCATGTCGGTCGACACCGCACCACGCCAGGCCCCAACCCGCCGTTCGAGGTGCCCCTGCGTCCCGATCCGGAATGGTCGGCTCGCACCACGGCGGCCGCTGGTGGCTCTACCTCATCCTGGTGATCGCCCTCGTGGCAGTGGTCGCTCCCTTTGTCTGGATGGTCCTCGGCAGCTTCAAGAGCGACGGGGAGCTGCAACAGATCCCGCCGACGTGGTGGCCCCAGAGCGCGTCGCTCGACAACTACACGCAGCTCTTCAACAAGCTGACCTTCGGCAAGTTCTTCGCCAACTCCACGATCGTCGCCGTCGTGGTCACAGCGGGCAACCTGCTCTTCTGCTCGATGCTCGGCTATGCCCTGGCGATGCTCGACTTCAAGGGCAAGAGGGTCATCTTCGTCGCCGTCATGACGACCCTGATGATCCCCGGCGTCGTCACCTTCGTTCCGCTCTTCGTGCTCGTCGCGAACGCGGGCCTGGTCGACACCCTGCCGGGCATCTTCCTGCCCTTCCTCGTCGCTCCCTTCGGCGTCTTCCTCATGCGGCAGTTCATCATCGGACTGCCCAAGGACCTGCTCGACGCCGGGCGGGTCGACGGCGCGGGCGAGCTGCGGATCTTCGCGCCAGATCATCCTGCCGCTCTGCGGACCAGCGCTCGCGACGTTGGGCATCCTCACCTTCCTGGGCAGCTGGAACAACTTCCTCTGGCCGCTCGTCGTGGCGCAGTCGGAGGAGAAGTACACGCTGCCCGTGGCGCTCGCGCTCTACTCGACCGGCCAGAACAGCACGAACTACGGGCTGCTCCTCGCCGGCGCCACCGTCGTCATCATCCCGATCCTCGCCGTCTTCCTGATCTTCCAGCGTCGCTTCATCGAAGGCATCGCAACGACCGGCATCAAGTGACCGGTACCCCAAGCCGCTCGCACCCGCGAGCACACCCCTCGACACATGCGTGAACCGATCTCGAAACGGAGCACTGCCCATGTCAGACACCACCTCGATCCCGGCCGCCCTCGGCGGCCGGACCCCCACCCGTCGAGCGCTGCTCGTCGGAGGCGCCGCCTCGGTCGCCGCCTTCGCCCTGGCGCCGAACGCCTCCTCCGCCGCCCGGGTCACCCGCCCTCCTTCGGGCGCCGTCCGCCCTCGACAGCTCTCGCCTGCACCGGTGGGCCACTGACACCTGGCGGAGCCTGGTGGCGATGACCCCGGAGAAGACGGGCCTGCCGGCTGACAACATCCAGGCGTCGCTCGCTCCGGGGGACCGGAACCACGCGACGTCACCGACCAACATCGGCGGCTACCTGTGGTCCACCATCGTCGCGCGCGAGCTCGGCATCATCGGCCGTGGCGAGGCGACCCGGCGGCTGATCCGGACCCTCAAGACAGTCGAGCGGATGCAGCACCACGAGCCGAGCGGGATGTACTACAACTGGTACGACCCGGCCACTGGCGATGTCGCTCACCACGTGGCCCGAGCCGCCGGCAACCCGGTCTATCCCGTTCGCGTCGAGCGTCGACAACGGCTGGCTCGGCGCTGCGCTCCTCGTCGTGATGAACTCCGACCACGCCGCGGGGCACTGGGCGAAGCGGATCTTCTCGCGCATGCGGTGGGACATGTTCTACGACACCGACGCGAACCGAGAGCCGGGTCTGATCCACGGTGGCTTCTACGACTCGTCGGACGGCCTCCGCCTCCGCCAGACGACCCGCTCTTCCGGGGGCAACCACATCGGCGATCGGTCCGGACGTCTGGTACACCAACCACCACTACGACACGACGGTGTCCGAGACCCGGATCACGAGCTACCTCGGGTTCATCACCCACCAGATCCCCGGCGCCGCAGTACTACGCGCTGTGGCGGACCTTCCCCGACGGCCCTGAGTGCGACTGGAGCTGGCAGGAGATGAAGCCGGTGGGTGAGACACGCACGTACTACGGCGTCGACGTCTACGAGGGTGCCTACACCTACCGCGGCATGCGCATCGTGCCCGGCTGGGGCGGCTCGATGTTCGAGGAGCTCATGCCCGACGTCTTCGTCGACGAGGCCAGGCTGGCGCCGAACTCATGGGGCCGCAACCACCCGCTGCACGTGCGCGCTGAGCGTGAGCACGGTCTCATCGAGGCGGGCTACGGGTACTGGGGCTTCTCACCGTCGAGCGACCCCGCGGTGCTGGATGGCTATCGCGAGTTCGGGGTTGACGCCCTCGGGCTCAACCCGGAGGGCTACTTCTCCGACGAACAGAAGACGAACTACGACATCGGCTGGCCCGGGTGCCGCCCGGCGACCAACCCGAATCCGACGTACGGCGACGGCGTCGTCACCCCGCATGCCTCCTTCCTGGCGATGATGCACGAGCCCGCCGAGGCGTACACCAACCTCGTCAACATCCAGAAGGACTTCGACTCGTACGGGACCGGCGGCTTCTTCGACGCCATCGACGTGGGCACGGGAAGAGTCGCGCGTCGCTACCTGTCGCTGGACCAGGCGATGATCATGGGCGCCCTCGGCAACGTGCTCGGCAACAACGTCGTCCGTCGTGCCTTCAGCACGCCTGCCGTCGAAGGGGTGCTGCGGCCGATCATCGGCATCGAGGAGTTCGGCGCCTCACCGGTCTGAGATCGGATCCATGACCTCGTGCCCGTCGGTGTCCCTGAACCGACGGGCACGAGCCCCTCAGGAGCCAGCAGGAGCCAGCAGACAGGAGCACACGTGAGACCCGTGCAGCACGCCAGTGACGACGGCACCGCCTACCGCGACCTCAACGGCAACGGCCGGATGGACCCGTACGAGGACCCCCGGCTTCCCGTCGAGGTGCGGGTCGACGACCTGCTCGGGCGGCTCTCCCTCGAGGAGAAGGTCGGTCTGATGTTCCAGACCGTCATCGAGGCCGGGCCGGACGGCTCGCTCCTGGAAGGGCCGGGCGCGATCAGCAAGTCGTCGACGCGCACGGTCGTGCTCGACAAGCACCTCAGTCACTTCAACGTGCACGCACTGGGTGAGCCGCGTCTCGCGGCCCGGTGGAGCAACGCCCTGCAGGCGATGGCCGAGACCACGCCCCACGGCATACCGGTCACGGTCTCCAGCGACCCGAGGCACGCCTTCATGGAGAACGCCGGGGTCTCCTTCTCCGCGGGCGCCTTCTCGCAGTGGCCCGAGCCGATCGGCCTCGCCGCCCTGCGCGACGCCGACCTCGTGCGCACCTTCGCCGACATCGCGCGGCAGGAGTACGTCGCCGTCGGCATCCGCGCTGCCCTGCACCCGACCCTCGACCTCGCGACGGAGCCGCGGTGGGGGCGGCAGGCCGGCACGTTCGGTCAGGACCCCGACCTCGTCACCGAACTCGGGGTCGCCTACCTCCATGGCTTCCAAGGTGACTCGCTCGGGCCTGGCACCGTCGCCTGCACGAGCAAGCACTTCCCGGGCGGCGGTCCGCAGAAGGACGGCGAGGACGCCCACTTCCCCTACGGCCGCGAGCAGACCTACACCGGTGGGCGGTTCGCCGACCACCTCAAGCCGTTTCCCGCGCTCATCGCAGCGGGCACGGCCGCGATCATGCCCTACTACGGCATGCCGGTCGGCCTGGTCGTCGACGGGGAGCCGATCGAGCCCGTCGGCTTCGGCTACAACAAGCAGCTCGTCACCGGCCTCCTGCGCGAGCGGCTCGGCTACGACGGCGTCGTCGTCACCGACTGGGAGCTCGTCAACGACAACCACGTCGGCGACCAGGTGCTGCCCGCCCGCGCCTGGGGCGTCGAGCACCTCGACCCGGCCGGACGCATGCAGCTCATCCTCGAGGCCGGCGTGGACCAGTTCGGTGGAGAGGAGTGCGTCGAGATCCTGCTGGACCTCGTGGCCCGCGGGCGAGTCACCGAGTCGCGCATCGACGAGTCCGCCCGACGGCTGCTCGCCGTCAAGTTCCGGCTCGGCCTGTTCGACGACCCCTACGTCGACGAGGACGCCGCGGCGGCGACCGTCGGGCGCGCCGACTTCCGCGAGCAGGGGTATGCCGCCCAGGCCGAGTCCGTCACCGTCCTGGCCAACCGCGACGCCACTCTGCCGTTGCGACCGGGCCTGCGGGTCTACGCGGAGCGCGTCACGACCGAGGCGCTCGAGCGGCACGGCATGACGCGGGTGGAGCGCCCGGAGGACGCCGACCTCGCTCTCGTGCGGCTGATGGCGCCCTTCGAACCGCGCTCGGACCTCTTCCTCGAGGCGTGGTTCCACCAGGGATCGCTCGACTTCCCCCCGGGGCTCGTGCACCGGCTGGCTCGCCTGTCGACGACCTGCCCACTGGTCGTCGACGTCGTGCTCGACCGACCGGCCGTGGTCGCGCCGCTGCTCGATTCCGCGGCCGCGCTCGTCGGTAGCTTCGGCACCTGTGACGACGCGCTGCTCGACGCCCTGACCGGGCGCATCCCGCCACGGGGACGGCTGCCCTTCGACCTGCCGCGCTCGATGGATCAGGTGCGGGCCCACGCCGAGGACGTCCCCGGCTACGACGACCCGCTGCTGCCCTTCGGGCACGGCCTGTCGATCTAGGCCCGCGCTAACCGGCTGCGCTCGCCGCTCCTGGTCGCGCCCCTGTCCGTCAGCGTCCGATCCCTGCAGCGCCGACAGCTCTGAGTCAGCCGACGTAGCCCTCGACGGTGCCCTCGGGGCGGACCTGGGCCTCGTCCGGGTTCTCGCCGAACTCGCGCTTGGCGCGACGCTGGCGCAGCAGGTCCCAGCACTGGTCCAGCTCGACCTCCAGGCGGCGCAGCCGCTCGTGCTCCTCGTCGAGAGTGATCGAGCCCTCCTGCAGCGCGC
The DNA here is from genome assembly GCA_963816385.1 of uncultured Actinomycetota bacterium. Lineage (GTDB taxonomy): Bacteria > Actinomycetota > Actinomycetes > Actinomycetales > Dermatophilaceae > CAWFKL01. The sequence continues at coordinate 352,190 of CAWFKL010000001.1, read as the reverse complement.
TGCGCAGCCGGTGCTCCTCGTCGATGAGGGAGGAGATGTGCGCCTGGATCGAACCGTCGTCAGCCATGTCGTCACCTTCGCACGCGCGTCAGGACGACGTCGAGAGCTCGTATGTTGACAGTGACCACATTCGCACTCGTCCCCGGCGCCGACCGTGCCGTCCAGTACCGGCACAACGTCGCCCCGCGACCGGTCCTCCCACTCGGCTCCAGCGACGGGTCGCCCGTGACAGGCCCGGCCTCAACGGGTGTGGGACGGCGCGACGTGCGAGGTGGGACGCCGAGCGTGGTCTCACGGGCCACGAGTCTCCAGTCCACCCGGATCTTCTCGGCAGGGCCGTCGTCGCCGCCGATCCGACGTGCCAACAGCTCGAGTGCGGCGCGCGCCAGGCCGGTCAGGTCTGGGGAGATGGTCGTGATGGTGGGGTTGGAGTAGCGCGTCTCGGCGATGTCGTCGAAGCCGACGATGGCGATGTCCTCTGGCACGCGGACCCCGTCCTCGACGCACGCTCGAAGCGCCCCGATGGCCATGAGGTCGTTGAAGCAGAAGACGGCGTCGGGCGGCTCGGGCAGGTCGAGCAGCTGCCGCATGGCGACGTGGCCGTCGACCCGCTCGAAGGCAGGGACGCCGATGACGAGCTCCTTGTCGTAGGGCAGGCCCGCATCGCGCAACGCCAGTCGGTAGCCGCGCAGTCGCTCCGACGCCGTGCCCCTGCTCCTCTCGCGTCCTACGGCCGCGATCCGCCGGCGTCCCTGCATGAGAAGGTGCTCGGTGGCCGCACGGGACGCCTCGACCGAGTTGACGGCGATGTGGTCGAAGCCGGTGGGGACGGGGCGCTCGCCGAGCAGGACCATGGGCAGGTCGTCGGCGCGACTGCTGATCTCGTCGGCCGACAGAGCGAGCGGTGAGAAGATCACGCCGTCGATGACGTGCGAGCGCATGCCCTCGAGGACGACGCGCTCTGCATCGGCGTTCCCGCCCGTCACGTCGAGCAGCACGATGAAGCCCAGTGCGGCCGCCTCCGCGGTGATGCGTGCCGCAAGCTCGGCGAAGTACGGGGAGTCGGTCGCCGGCACGGCCAGGGCGAGGAAGCCGGCGCGGCCGTGCTTGAGACTGCGGGCGGAGAGGTTGGGCCGGTACTTCAGCTCGGCCATCGCCTGCTCGACCCGAGCCCGTGTCGACGCCTTGATGTGTGGGTAGTTATTAAGCACGTTGGAGGCCGTCTTGACCGACACGCCTGCGCGCTCGGCGACGTCGCGAAGCCGTGCAGCCATTCGTCCTCCACCGTGAATCGTCCACCCAAACGCTAGCGAGTGGCGGGGGTCTCGGTTCGACAACATCGCGATCCACCGGCCTCTGACTCATTCACTCGAGTGGCCCCGCTTTCACACCTACGCGTTGGAAAGCGGCCACTCGAGTGGGACCAGGTGGCGGGGCGTGTATCACGACGCGGCCTGCGTGCTCTGAGCGGCAGGGGAAGGTGCGGGGCTGGGGGTCGCCCCGCACCACCCGGAGCAGGGGCGGCGGCGGGTGTCGGAGTCTAGTCGGGGAGCGGGCTCCGCCCCGCCCGAGCGCCCGGCCACGGAGCTCGTGGGGGACGTCAGGTCCTCGCCGAGGCGAGCACCCGCCCGTTGGCGTTGCGGATCTCCACCCGCTCGATCTCGTTGGGCCGCAGCGCAGTCGCGCCAGTGAGGCGGGAGGAGCCGGTGGGCGTCGCACGCCAGGAGGCGGCCGTCGACGCCTCACCCTTGCGGTCCACCACCCACAGCAGCAGCTCGCCGTCGGTCGGCATGTACTCGCAGTCGAGGTCGAGCTGGGTGCCCCAGCCGCGGGTGACCAGGGCGACGTCGACCCGGACGGATGACCCGGGCGCGGGTGCCGCCACCACGTGCGTCGTCGGCAGGTTCGGGGCGGTCAGGCGTGGCCCGAGCCACATGCCGGCCCCGAAGAGCAGCACCGCAGCAGCGGCCGCGACGGCGCCGAGCCAGCGGCGGCGGGTGCGGCGCTGGGCGGAGACCTGCGAGAGCAGGGTGGCGAGGCGCTCGTCCTCGCCAGTGGCGAGGGTCGCCAGGGCAGGTGCAGTCGGGCCATCGGCGGAGAGGTGTGGACCGCCGGCCGGACCCGCAAGATCGAGTAGGCGGGGCAGGCCGGAGACCTGGCCGAGCTCGGCCTGGCAGGCAGCACACGTGCGAAGGTGCTCGGTGAAGGCGTGGTGATCGCTCTCGGACAGGCCCCCGAGCACGTAGGCGCCGAGGAGCACGTGCAGCTCCTCCGGTGCGGTGCTCATCTCGTCACTCCCATCTCGTCGAGGATGACCCTGCAGGTTGCGCACGGCGTAGTAAGCGCGCGACTTCACGGTCCCCTCGGGCACCCCGAGCCGCGCCGAGGTCTCGGCGACGCTGAGCCGCCCGTAGTAGAGGCACTGCACGATGTCACGGTGGTTGGCCTGCAGGCGCCCGAGGGCCTCCTCCACGAGCACCTGGTCGAGCGCGCGGTCGAGCGCGGCGTCGTCGGCGGGCAGGTCGACGAGCTCGGTCTGCCGCGGGCGCCGAGTCGCCGCGCGGTGCTGGTCGACGATGAGGTGGCGGGCCGTCGTGATGAGGTAGGCACGCAGGTTGTCAGCCTCCGGCGCCTGACGCCAGACGCGCAGGATCACTTCCTGCACGATGTCGTCGACACGGTTCGGGTCGCTCGTCGCGCGCCAGACCACACGGCGCAGCATCGGCGCGTGCTCGCGATAGATCTCCGCGACCGCCTCGTCGTCGAGCGGCATGCCCCACCTCCTCCTCGTCCTCGTCGCCGCCGCCGTCGTCGCTGTCTGCCCCCGTGTGCAGAGACGTCCGGCCGGGCGCACAGGTTCAGCGGTTCCTGCTCCTGAACCGTCTCACGCCGCCGGTCGTCATCGGAACTGGGCGTCGGTGATCGGCGCCTGGAGACCCATGGAGGTCATCGTGCGTCCTTCGACCCTGCTCGCGGCGTCGGCGGCATCGGCGCTGATGCTGCTCACGGCGGCCTGTGGATCCTCCGAGCCTGCGGCCGCACCCGCGGCGTCATCCCCCGCGACCGTCGGCGCGTCGGTGGCCCCGCCCGGCGAGGTCACCGCCCTGAAGACGGCGACGACGCCGCTCGGCGAGGTGGTCACCGACGGCGACGGCAGGACGCTGTACATGTTCAGCACCGACGGCAAGGACGCGACGCGAAGCGCCTGCGCCGGCGCGTGCCTTGCGGCGTGGCCCCCGGCCCTCGTGGGCTCCGCCGCCCCGAGCCTGAGCGGCATCACGGGAAGCGTCGGAGCCATCGCGGCGCCCGGCGGCGGCAGGCAGCTGACCCTCGGCGGCTGGCCGCTCTACTACTTCGCCCAGGATGCCGGCTGCCGGCGACACGAAGGGTCAGGCGGCCGGGAACGTCTGGTGGGTGCTCGACGGCTCGGGAAGCGCGGTGATGGGGTCCTCGTCGGGGGGTGGCTACTGACGCTCCCGCTGGTATGCCGTCCGCTCCCGGGGGAGGGCGGCCCGGCCTAACGTGGGGCCATGTCCCCCACCCTGATGCCGAACCCGGCCCAGCACCCGGTCACGGGTGGGCTCTTCCTCTCGCCGGTGCCGCCCGGGCAAGGCTGGCCCGGTGACCCGGCGACCGCGTCGACACCGGTCGCCGACACACCAGCGCAGGTGCGGCGCCTCGCCGCGGCTGCGGACGGCATACCTCAGCTGGACGCCCTCGTGAGCGTGTGCCGAGCGTGCCCGCGACTGGTGCAATGGCGGGAGCTGGTTGCGACGCAAGGGCGCCGCGCTTCGTTCGCGGACCAGCCGTACTGGGGCCGTCCCGGGTCCGTCGTTCGGTGACCCGGACGCCGAGGTGCTCGTCGTCGGGCTGGCGCCGGCAGCCAACGGCACCAACCGCACGGGTCGGATGTTCACCGGCGACCGGTCCGGCGACTGGCTGTATGCCGCCCTCCACCGGGGTGGCTACGCGAGCCAGCCGACCTCGGTGGCCTCCGGCGACGGGCTCCAGCTGACCGGACTGCGGATCGTGGCGACCGTGCGCTGCGCTCCGCCCGCGAACCAGCCCACCACCGAGGAGAGGCAGACATGTGCGGCATGGCTCGACCGCGACCTCGAGCTCTCGGAGCCGCGGCTGCGCTCGATGCTCGCCCTCGGCTCCATCGCGTGGGACGCAGCGCTGGGCGCCGCGAGGCGGCGCGGCTGGACCGTGCCGGCGCCCAAGCCGCGCTTCGGCCACGGGGCCGAGGCGCTGCTGCTGACCGGGACCGGTCGCGAGGTGCGTCTCGTCGCCAGCTACCACGTGAGCCAACAGAACACCTTCACCGGCAAGCTCACCGAGGCGATGCTCGACGAGGTGATCGCCCGGCTGTGACCGCCCGCCCCATCGTGCCTTGGAGACCGGGGCCTCAGAGAGCCCGGCTGCTGAGCACGGATGACCGGTCGATCTTCAGCCGGCCGTCCTCTCGCACGAGCCCGTAGGCGGTCCGCTCCACGACGGTGCGACCGTCCCGAAAGCTGTAGCGCAGGGTTGCCACGACCGAGCGAGGGAGCAGTGCTCGACACGTCGGTGACCTGCACCTCGTCGATGCTGGACCAGAACCGCTCGTAGTAGTCCCGACTCGTGGCGGTCGTGCGGCGGTAGCGGTCCGTGAGCAGCGCCCAGCCGGCATCCGTGTCCTCGGGCACCAGGGCGTAGTAGTTGCGCACGGCTTGGCTCAGGTCGCCGGCCGTCACGGCCGACGATGCCGCCGCCGGTCGTGACGTCGCAGCGGTGGAGGGGGCCGGCGTGGCAGGTGGGCGCGACGCGCTCGCGGAGGGCGTCGTGCGTGACGGCCGGGGCGTCGCCGAGCTGGGACTCTCGGAGGTCGGGGCTGACGTCGGCTCGGAGGCCCGCTCGGAGGACGGCTCGGAGGCCCGCTCGGAGGACGCCGAGCGCGGGTCGACCCGGTGTCGTGCTCGACGCCGCGATCGGAGGCGCCGGGCCGCCGGAGGGATCCGTGAGGTTCGAGAGCGCCCACGCGGTGAGGAGCACGAGAAGCACTGCCACCGCGCCGAGGCCGAGGGCGCGGCGCCGCCGTCGCCGCCGGGGATCGACGACATCTGCCTCCCGCGCCGGCGGCGGGGCCGGATCGGGTGCCGGAGCCCGAACGGGCACCGCAGCGGGAGTCGGCGCGAGGTTGCCGGTGTCCGGCTCGACCTCCTCCTCGAAGGGCTGGGGAGTGACGGGGAGCACGGCCGTCGAGTGGCGAGTCTGAGGCACGGTGGGGGCCAGCTCGCGAGCTGCGGCCGCCTCGACCTGCGCCAGCGCCAGCGCCACCTGCTCCATGGTCGGCCGTGGCCGCGGATCAGGGTCGAGCATGGCGACCAGCGTGTCCGTCAAGGGTCCGGCCTGGGTCGGTGGCGTGATGCGCCCTTGGGCGACCTGGTGCAGCAGGGCCATGGGGTTCTCACCGACGCCGAAGGGTGGGATCCCCTCCACGGCGGTGTAGAGGGTGGAGCCGAGCGAGAAGACGTCGGAGGACGGCGTCGGCCCCTCACCACGCGCGATCTCCGGAGCGAGGTAGGCCGGCGTGCCGGTGAGCAGCCCGGTCGAGGTCAACGCGGCGTCCCCGAACGCCCGCGAGATGCCGAAGTCCGTGATGAGCGCCGTGCCGTCGACGGTGACGAGGACGTTCCCGGGCTTCACGTCGCGGTGGACGATGTGCGCCGCGTGCGCTGCGGCAAGGGCGGAGGCCATCTCCACTCCGAGCCGCGCGACTCGCCTGGGAGGGAGGGCGCCGTCGGACGAGAGGAGCTCGTGCAGGCTCCGGGACGGGACGTACTGCATCACGAGGCAGGGCTCGCCCTGGTGGTCGACCACGTCGTAGACACGCACAGCGTTGGGGTGGTCCAGTCGAGCCGTGAGGCGTGCTTCTCGCATGGCCCGCTCGTGCGCGACGGCGACCTCCGCCTGCGGGAGGTCCGGCACGGCACGCAGCTGCTTGAGGGCCACGGCACGGCTGAGTCGCTCGTCCCACGCGAGCCAGACGTGGCCCATCCCTCCTGATCCGAGGTGCTCCTCCAGACGGTAGCGCCCCCCTATCAGGTCCCCCTGCTGACTCACTGCCCTGCTCCTGACCTGTCGTCGTCCACGTGGCCCCGCACCCCCCCGGTCCAAGGCACGTACCCGCACGGCGGCGGATCGGACCCCTCGCCGGCTCGTCGCGCGGCACACGGCATCGTCTAGCGTGGATGCCATGTCCAGCCAGCCCTACTGGGAGAGCGCGGTCGAGAAGCAGATCCGCGAGGCGCAGGAGCGTGGCGACTTCGACAACCTGCCGGGGGCTGGCAAGCCGCTCGACCTCAGTGACGCGGGGGATCCGGACTGGTGGGTCAAGCGCTTCGCTGCCCGGGAGAACCTCGACCTCGGTGACGCCCTGCCCGGCCCGCTGGCACTGCGCCGCGAGGCGGCCGGCTATCCCGCGTCCCTCGCGGACGTGCGCACGGAGGCGACCGTGCGCGAGATCATCGAGGACTACAACGCTCGCGTGCTCGCGGACCGGCTGCGTCCCACCGTCGGCAACCTGCCTCCCCTGCTCGCGCGTACGCTCGACGTCGACGACATGGTGGAGCAATGGCGCGGGCTGCGGGCCGAGCAGGACGAGCGCGAGCGGCAGGCGCGCGCCGACCGCGACGCGGCCCGGCTCGCCGCGCAGCGTGAGCGCGACGCTGCCAGACCGTGGTGGCGTCGCCTCTTCTCACGTGACCGAGCGGCCCTGCGCCTCAGCGGCTCCGGTCTCGCGCGGTTCGCTGGGGATTCCCGTCGGCGTCCCACGTCGGCCCATCGGTGCGCAGACCGTCCGGCGTCCACCACGGTCGCCGAGGGCAGTGACTCCCGGCCTTCCTTCTCCGACGGGCTCCAGGTGGGGCGGATCCTCTCAGCGGTCCAGAGCCGCGCCGAGCGGCAGGGGTCCTGGACCCCGATCGACGGTGACCGCGTGTCGTCTCGAGCATGTCCTGGTCGCTCGCGCACGTGCCGGCATTTCGGTCGGGCCGATAGGAGCAGCGCTCCACCGCAGTGGAAGCACGTCTCCGTGACGTCCTCAGGCTGGCGCACGGGCTACCACGACCCGATGTACGAGCAGGACACCGCGACCTGTCAGCACCACCCGGCCAAGACCACGATGACAAGGAGCTCCACGATGGCACGACCGATCACCCTCTTCACCGGACAGTGGGCCGACCTGCCCTTCGAGGAGGTGGCCCACCTTGCGGGGGAGTGGGGCTACGACGGGCTCGAGATCGCCTGCTGGGGTGACCACTTCGAGGTGGACCGCGCCCTCACCGAGGACGGCTACGTCGAGTCGCGCCACGAGATCCTCGATCGCAACGGACTGAAGGTGTGGGCCATCTCCAACCACCTCGTCGGGCAGGCCGTGTGCGACGACCCGATCGACCAGCGGCACCAGGACATCCTGCCCGGTGCGGTGTGGGGTGACGGCGACCCCGAGGGCGTGCGCCAGCGAGCGGCAGAGCGGATGGCCGACACGGCCCGCGCGGCCGCGAGGCTCGGCGTCGACACCGTCATCGGCTTCACCGGCTCCGCGATCTGGAAGTACGTCGCGATGTTTCCCCCGGTGTCCGACGAGGTGATCCAGGACGGCTACGCCGACTTCGCCCGCCGCTGGAACCCGATCCTCGACGTCTTCGACGAGGTCGGCGTCCGCTTCGCCCACGAAGTGCATCCCAGCGAGATCGCCTACGACTACTGGAGCACCGTCGCCACCCTCGAGGCGGTCGGGCACCGCGAGGCGTTCGGCCTCAACTGGGATCCCAGCCACATGGTGTGGCAGGACCTCGACCCGGCCGCCTTCATCTGGGACTTCAAGGACCGCATCTACCACGTCGACTGCAAGGACGCCCGCAAGCGGATCGGCAACGGCCGCAACGGCCGTCTCGGTTCGCACCTGCCATGGGCCGATCCCCGCCGCGGATGGGACTTCGTCTCGACCGGGCACGGTGACGTGCCGTGGGAGGACTGCTTCCGCACGCTCAACGCGATCGGCTACGACGGTCCGATCTCGATCGAGTGGGAAGACGCGGGCATGGACCGTCTCATCGGCGCCCCCGGTGCGCTGGACTACGTGCGGGCGCTCAACTTCGACAAGCCCGACGCCGCCTTCGACGCTGCCTTCAGCAGCACCAAGGACTGACGCCCGTCCCCCGACGGGTCTACCGTCGGGGGATGGGACTCGTCCAGGTCGCCCAGCACGCCGAGGATCTGGCGCGCGCGTCGGCCTTCTACGCCGACCTGCTCGGCGCCGATCCGCTCGCGACGTTCGACCCGCCGGGGCTCGTCTTCTTCGACGTCGCAGGTGTGCGCCTGCTCGTCGAGCGTGGCGCCCCGAGCGCGCTGCTCTACCTCGGGGTCGACGACCTCGAGGCCACGGTCGAGCGGCTGCGTTCCGCCGGGGTCGAGGTGCGCAGTGAGCCGCACGTCATCTTCGGCCACGACGACGACACGCTCGGACCGGCGGGCACCGACGAGTGGATGGCGTTCGTCGTGGACTCCGAGGGCAACCTGGTGGGTCTCGTCGAGCACCGACCACGGGTCCAGCCGACGTCCTCCTGAGCCGGCTGTCGATCCACGATGACGTCGTTCGTGTAACGGTCGAGAGGTGGCCGACCGGCACCTCCACCGCATGCACCGACAGAGGAGACCACCGTGAAGACCTATCTCATCAGCCTGTTCTCGCCGGACGGACCGCCGCCCGAGCACGTCGAGCTCGGCCAGATCATGACCGACCTCGGGGCCATCAACGACGAGATCCGTGCAGCCGGCGGCTGGGTGTTCGCCGGTGGTCTCGGCGACCAGGCGAGCGCGACGACGATCCGCAAGAGCGACCGCGTCGCCGACGCGGTCCTCACCGACGGCCCGTTCATCGAGGCCAAGGAGCACCTCGGCGGCATCTCCATCGTGCGGTCCGACGACTACGACATGGTGCTCGGCTGGGCCGAGCGGATAGCCGGCGTCACCGGGCTGCCGGTCGAGGTGCGGCCGTTCGTCGACGAGTCGGACCCCGGTCAGTCGCCCACGTCCGAGTGACCTGCCGGTGACCGTGTCGAGTGTCGACATCGCCCGCGTCTTCCGTGAGGAGCACGGCCGGGCGGTGTCGGTCCTCATCCGAGCACTCGGTGACATCGACCTCGCAGAGGACGCCGTGCAGGACGCCTTCACCGTGGCCGTCGAGCGCTGGCCGCGAGACGGTATGCCGCCCAGTCCAGCCGGCTGGATCATCACCACCGCGCGGCGCCGGGCCATCGACCGGTTGCGGCGCGAGGCCAGCCGTGACGAGCGGCAGGCCGAGGCGAGCCGGCTCCTCGCCCCCGTCGAACCCCGCGAGGAGGGTCCCGTGCGCGACGAACGACTGAGACTCGTCTTCACCTGTTGCCACCCGGCACTGTCACGCGAGGCCCAGGTCGCGCTCACCCTCCGCCTCCTCGGCGGGCTCACGACACCTGAGATCGCGCGGGCGTTCCTCGTGCCGGAGTCGACCATGGCGCAGCGGATCGTCCGCGCCAAGAAGAAGATCCGCGACGCCGGCATCCCCTATCGCGTCCCCCGCGACGCGGATCTGCCGGCCCGGGTCACCTCCGTGCTCGCCGTCATCTACCTCGTCTTCACGGAGGGGCACACGGCCACGTCCGGCGCTGAGCTGGACCGGCCGGACCTCGCTGCCGAGGCTATCCGGCTCGGTCGTGCTGTCGTCGAGCTCATGCCGGACGAGCCCGAGGCGAAGGGGCTGCTCGCGCTCATGCTGCTGACCGAGGCCCGCCGGCCGGCCCGCACCGACGCGCAGGGTGAGCCGGTGCTGCTCGACGACCAGGACCGCACGCTGTGGGACGGCGAACTCATCGCCGAGGGGCACCAGCTCGTCCGCGTGTGCTTGCGCCGCAACGCTGCTGGCCCGTTCCAGATCCAAGCCGCGATCAATGCCGTGCACACCCACGCCACGTCGGCCGACGCCACGGACTGGGACCAGGTCGTGGCGCTCTACGACCAGCTGCTCGCCGTCCAGCCGACCGACGTCGTGCGGCTCAACCGCGCGGTCGCGGTCGCCGAGGTCGACGGCGCGGCGACGGGTCTGCGGCTCGTCGACGGGCTCCGCCTCGACGGCTACGCGCCCTTCCACGTCGTGCGTGCCGATCTGCTGGCTCGGGTGGGCCGGTCGGCGGAGGCCTCGACCGAGATCGAGCGGGCCGTCGCCCTGACCGACAACGCCGCGGAGGCCACGCTCATCGGGCGGCGTGCCGCACGTCACGGCGCGTGAACAGAGCCGGCTCCGGCGGTAGGTTGCCGGTTATGAGCAGTCAGCAGTCGTCGCTGACCTTCGACTGGCAGGAGGCCTCGGCGCCCCTGGACCTCGCTGCGGCGTGGGGTGGGATCAGTCGCACCGTCGACCTCGACGGACCCGTACACTTCGTCGACTTCGGGGGTCCGGAGCTCGTCGGAGGCCAGTCCGCTGAGGGCGAGGCCGACGGAGGCAGGTCCAGCGCAGGCGTTTCCGGTGCACCGCCGGTCGTCCTCGTGCACGGGCTCGGTGGGTCGCACCTGAACTGGGTGGGCCTCGGGTCGCAGCTCGCTCGCGACCGACGAGTCGTGGCGCTCGATCTCGCCGGCTTCGGTCTGACGCCCTCATTCGGCCGCCCGACGTCCGTGCACCACAACGCGGCGCTGCTGAGCCGGTTCATCCACTCGGTGCTGGGCGAACCCGTCGTGCTCGTCGGCAACTCGATGGGCGGGATGATCTCGCTCCTGCTCGCAGACCGGCGCCCGGAGCAGGTCGTCGGGCTGGCGCTCATCGACCCGGCACTGCCGATCCCGCGCCAGCGTCAGGATCCGCAGGTCGCCGCCACCTTTGCGGTGTATGCCGTTCCGCGCGTCGGAGAGGCCTTCCTCACTCGCTACACCTCGCGCTACACCGACCGGCAGCGAGTGCTCGGCACGATCGCGCTGTGCTTCGCCGACCCCTCACGCGCAGACGACGACCTCGTCGACGCCAGCGTCACGCTCGCCGAGTGGCGGCGCACGCTCCCGGCTCCCGAGGCCGACTTCCTCGGGGCCGCGCGTTCGCTGCTGGCCGTCCTCCGGCGGCCGAGGCGTTACGACGCCCTCATCGCAGGGATCGACCGTCCCGCGCTGCTCGTCCACGGCGAGCTCGACCGGCTCGTGCCTGTCTCAGCCGCGCGGCGTACGGCCGCCCTGAACCCGAGGTGGCAGGCGGCATACCTCGACGGGGTGGGGCACACGCCCCAGCTGGAGGCGCCGGCAGAGGTGCTCGCGCACCTCGAGCCGTGGCTCGGGACGCTCAGGAACACTGAGGCCGACGACCGCCGGGCCAGCTGACGAGGACGGTGGCTGATGGACTCACGTGCGTGGGATGACAGGTATGCCGCCGCCGACCTCGTGTGGTCGAGGGAGCCCAACCGCTTCGTGGCCGAGCTCGCCGGGCCGCTGAGCGCCCGGTGCCGCGGCGGACATTGCCGCCGGCGAGGGGCGCAACGCGATCTGGCTGGCGCAACAGGGTTGGACGGTGACGGCAACCGACTACTCGACCGTGGCGGTCGAGCGGATGCGTGGAGCGGGCAGAGGCGGTGCTCGGACCCGAGGCCCTGCGGTTGACGGCTCTCGTGGCGGACGCCACGGCGCCCACCCCCGGTGGGCCGGCGGCATACGACCTCGTGCTGTTCTCCTACCTGCAGCTGCCGGCCGACCAGATGCGGGCGGCGCTGCGCGCCGGGCTCGAGGCCGCGCGCCCCGTGGGCCGGTTGCTGCTCGTGGGCCACGCCGGACGAAACCTCGAACACGGCTGGGGAGGTCCGAGCGACCCTGCCGTGCTTCACGACCCCGACGAGGTCATCGCGATGCTCGCCGGTGGACCGGCCATGCACGTCGAGCTCGCCGAGATCCGAGAGCGGCCCGTGGAGACGGACGACGGTCTGCGCCAGGCGCTCGACACCGTGGTGCTGGTCACGCGCTCCTGAGCCAGGCAGGAGTGGGCCGGGTGCTCGGCGCGTCGCTGGTGGCTCAGCGACGGCCGTACTTCTTGTGGACGGCCTGCCGCGACACCCCGAGCTGCCCCGCGATGTCGGCCCATGCCATGCCGGCGACCCGGGCCCGACGCACGACGGCGGCCTCGGTGCGGTCCGCCGCGCGACGCAGCTCACGAGCTGCCGCGAGGGCCGTGCGCGGGTCGTCGTCACCGGTCGCCCTCGCGAGCTTCATCACCTCGTCCACCTCCATGGGACCTCCAGCGTAGTCAACCTCGGTTGACACCCTAGGCGGCGCAAAGGACTCTGTCAACCGAGGTTGACGGCCCGCCGTGGACGTGGAGCGCGCCCGCGCGAACGTTGTGCTGCCCCTGCCGACATGCGGCCCTATGCTCGGGCCATGCTCATCATCGCCCTCATCCTCTTCGGCATGCTCGTCGGCGCTGCCGCCCAGCTGATCCTCGGTCGGGGGGGCAAGGGCATCGACTGGACCATGGCCTTCGTGGCCGGACTCGTCGGCTCCTTCGTCGGTGGGCTCATCGCCAGCCTCATCGCCGGTGACGGGCTCGAGCTGCGCGCCAGCGGCATCATCGGCTCCATCGTCGGTGCGGTCATCATCACCGCGATCTGGCGCTGGAGCCTCAGCCGCCGCCAGGTGAGCTGAATCCGCTGGCGGCTCTCGCAGCTGCCGCGACAGGATGGCGGCCATGGCACTCCAGGTCTCGCACACGACCGTCAACGCCCTCGACGCCTACCGACAGTCGGTGTGGTGGGCCGACCTGCTCGGTTACCACGAGGACCCGCAGGACCCCAACGAGCCGGGCCACGAGGAGTGCATGATCTCCTCGCCGGACGAGTCGCACCGGATCCTCTTCATCGACGTGCCCGACCCCAAGACGATCCGCAACCGCGTGCACCTCGACCTGCGCCCCACGGATCGAGCTCGTGACGAGGAGGTGGAGCGGGTCATCGCACTCGGCGCCACCGTCGTGCAGGACTGTCGCACCGACGACGGCCGGGGCTGGGTCGTCATGGGTGATCTCGAGGGCAACGAGTTCTGCATCCTGCGCAGCGACGACGAGCGCCGGGCCGCCGGCGACCTCTGAGCGCGCCCGGCGGCGCGACGCGCCGCGGCACCGACGCTGCCGGTCGAGTGGCCGCGCTTTCACAGGGCTGGGCTGTGGCGGGTGGGGCGGCGGGGCCACTCGAGTGGTGGGCGGTCGAGTGGCCGCGCTTTCACAGGGCTGGGCTGTGGCGGGTGGGGCGGCAGGGCCACTCGAGTGGGTGGGGCGGTCGAGTGGCCGCGCTTTCACAGGGCTGGGCTGTGGCGGGTGGGGCGACAGGGCCACTCGAGTGGGTGGCCGCCTCTGCGACGATGGGGCGCGTGACCGTGGCCCGCTCCGTCCTGCTCTTCGTCCTGGCGGCGCTCGCCGAGATCGGCGGTGCCTGGCTCGTGTGGCAGGGCGTGCGCGAGCACCGTGGCTGGGCGTGGATCGGTGGTGGGGTCATCCTGCTCGGGCTCTACGGCTTCGTCGCCACCCTCCAACCGGACGCTCACTTCGGCAGGATCCTCGCGGCATACGGCGGTGTCTTCGTCGCGGGCAGTCTCGCCTGGGGAATGGTCGTGGACGGTTTCCGACCCGATCGCTGGGACGTGGCCGGCGCCGGCGTCTGCCTCGTCGGCGTGGCGCTCATCATGTACGCCCCCCGCGCGGGCTGAGCCACTGGGGCACGGATGCGCTCTGGACGACACTCCGAGCGCGGGTGGACCATGGTGACGGAGGTGACGCCATGACCCCTCAACAGCTCCCCGCCGGGCCGGCGACGGTGGCTGCGCCACAGGCGGCGCAGATAGCGACCAGCGGTGAGCTCGCCGCCTACTTCGAGAAGGTGAGAGCCCACCGGTCCGAGCTTCGCGAGTCCGTCGCGGCCGTCGACCTCGCCCTCGAGTCGCCGATCGCTCGCGGTGGAGCGTGGCGTGAGCGCGTTCGTGCGGCGCTGGCCGAGCTGGCCCACGACTTCCAGGACCACATCGAGCTCACCGAGAGCCCGGGAGGCGTCTACGACCGCGCCAAGCGGACGGCGCCGCGACTCTCCGGGGCCGTCGACCGACTCCTGCGCGAGCACCGGGACTACCGCGAGGCCATCAGCGGCTACCTCGCCATCCTGGAGCACGGTGGCACGATCGCCGACCTGCCCGCCTTCCGCGAGGAGCTGACCACCCTCATGGGCCGCCTCGTCCGGCACCGCCAGAAGGGCGGCGACCTCGTCTACGACGCCTACGACGTCGACCTCGGGGGGCAGGGCTGACCGGCGCGGCTGACGCGCAGGGCTACGTGCACGGCTGACTGGCAAGGCTGACTGGCAGGGCTGACTGGCACCCAAGATCGCCGAAGCTCCTGGCGGAGCCTCACAGGTGCGTCGCAGATGCTTCCAAGACTCGCCTCATACCGTCGATCGCAGCGACGCCTGCCCGAGGTGTCATGGCCCGAGGAGAACCGACGATGCTCACGTCCCGCGGCTGGCGGGTGTCGCCCCCTATGGCCTTCGTCGTCCTCGTGGTCGCCGTCGTGGCGTTCCTGCTCACGAACAGCGCATGGGATGCGGACCCGGGGGACGGCAGCCTCGGAGCCGGGACGACCACGGTGGCCACCCCGCCACCGGCTTCCCCGACGGCACTGGCTGGGACGACCGCGCCCTAGGTTGTCTGCTCCGGCGCCACCGCCCTGAACGGCTCGAAGTCTGGCCGCAGCTCGACGCCCGCCGCACCCTCCGGTCCGGTGCGCGTCGCCAGGACCTGGTGCAGCTGGATCTCGTTGCGCTCGAAGGCAACTCGCGATCCAGCGAGGTAGAGTCCCCAGACCCTGGCCGTCGCAACGCCGGCGATCTCGACGCACTCGTCCCAGTTCTTCGACAGGTTCGTGCTCCATCCCGCGAGGGTCTTCGCGTAGTGCTCGCGGAGGTTCTCGTGGTGGCGCACCTCGAAGCCCTCGTCCTCCATGGCGCGGATGACGTCACCCGACCCGGTGAGCTCGCCGTCGGGGAAGACGTAACGGTTGATGAAGCCACGGGAGGGCAACCCCGGGTGCTTGTTGTCGGGTCGGGTGATGCAGTGGTTGAGCAGCCGACCCTCGTCTCGCAACCGCTCGCGCAGGAAACGGAAGTAGGCCGGGTAGTTCCGGACGCCGACGTGCTCGGTCAACCCGATCGAGCTGACCGCGTCGAAGCCCCGCTCGGTGACGTCGCGGTAGTCGATGTGCCGCACCTCGGCCCGGTCGCCGAGCCCGTCGGCCTCGATGCGCGCCTGCCCCCACGCCGCCTGCTCCTTCGAGAGCGTGACCCCGAGCGCCGTGACGCCGTAGTTCCGCACCGCGTGGCGCACCATGCCGCCCCAGCCGCAGCCGACGTCGAGCAGACGCATGCCGGGCTCCAGTCCGAGCTTGAGTGCGACGAGGTCGTACTTGTAGGCCTGGGCGTCCTCGAGCGTCGCCGCGTCCGAGGGGTAGCAGGCGCAGGTGTAGGTCATCGACGGACCGAGGACGAGCTCGTAGAAGGTGTTCGAGACGTCGTAGTGGTGGTGGATCGCGGCTGCGTCGCGCTCGCGTCCGTGGCGCACGCCGTGGGCCAGCCGGCGCAGCCGCCCGGGCGTCTCGACCCCCGGCAGCTCGGGCACCCGCAGGCCCGACCGTCCTGCGAACGCCGCCAGCTCGCCGACCTCGCGCACGCCGAGCCGGCGCGACACGAGCCCTCCGGCCGCCAGCCGCATCACCTCGTAGGGGTCGCCCTCGTCGATCCCGTCGATCTCGAGGTCCCCCATGAGGTAGGCGCGGGCCAGGCCGAGCTCGCCCGGAGCCGTCAGCAGATAGTTGAGACCGCGTCTGTTCTTGAGCCGCAGCACCCGACCGGACGGAGTGCCGCCCGTCGAACCGTCGAACGCCACGAAATGGAAGGGACTCTCGTCATTGAAGATCCGATCGAACGCCTCGCCGACCGTGAGCGTCATCTCGCCTGCACCGCCTTCTCGTAGAGGGTTGGGAACCGCCCGTCAGGGTCGTAGCGCCGCTTGACGGGCCGGTATGCCGTGCCGCCGTAGAGCCGGGCGAAGGTGGCCTCGTCGTAGTAGGCGTCCGAGTACAGCGACTTGTGGCCGCCGCAGGCGGTGACCACCGCCTCGATGGCGCGGTTGACGTCGCCGTCTGAGGCGCCGGGCGCGATGGCGACGGTCGACCAGAACCCGACGTTGACGTAGCGCTCGTCGGGGCGCAACGGGTAGAGCGGCCAGGGTGGCTGGACATCGTGGTCCGCCGCCGCACCACTACCCACCCCGCGAGGACGAAGCTGGATCGGGCACAGCCAGATCGGCTCGATGGGCACCTCGCGCAGGAACCATGCGACGAACTCTGCCGTGCGGTCGAGGGGGATCTCGACGTCCTGCACGACGCGCTCGCGGTCTGGCCGACCGCGCCATCGGTCGATGCGGGCGACGACCTGGTGGCGGTTCTCGAAGGCGACGATGCGCCAGTAGGCGTCGCTGCGGAGGAGGTGCTTGGGCCACAGCCGGCGAACGACCGGCACCTGCGCCCCGAAGGCGCGGCTGCACCAGAACCAGTCGGTGTCCCAGCGCCAGAAGTAGTCGCGCGCGGTCAGCAGGTCCCGCCGGCGGGTCTGGATCGAGCGGTAGAAGATCTCCGAGCCGGTGTAGTCGCTCGGTCGGACCCGACCGTCGAGGTCGTCGGTCCAGCGGCCCAACGTCAGATAGGACTCCGTCGCGCTGAAGACCACCCCGTCGACGAAGTCGACGCGCTCACCCCCGTGGTAGCGGGTCGTCATCACCTCGTCGACGGCCTCGACCAGTCGTGCGACGGTCGGGAAGCGGACGTGCCGCAGGGAGACGAAGGGCTGCGCGGGCTCCAGCTCGATGAGCAGGTCGAGGGCGTAGCCGAGCGAGCCGTAGGAGTTCGGGAAGGCGTGGAAGAGGTCGGAGTGATCACCCTCGGCCGTGGCGGTGACGACCTCGCCTGCACCGGTGAGGATGCGCATCTCGAGCACGGACTCGTGGGGCAAACCGTTCCGGAAGGAAGCCGCCTCGATGCCCGAGACCCGTCACGGCGCCACCGATCGTGATGGTGCGCAGCTGAGGCACCACGAGCGGGACGAACCCATGCGGCAGCAGCTCCTCGACGAGCTGCTCGTAGGTGGTCAGTCCCCCGACACGAGCCGTCCGCGCCGCGGCGTCGACCTCGACGACGCCCCGCATCGCTGACAGGTCGAGGCCCGGAGCCGACGTCCGGCTGCGGGTACGGAAGAGGTTGGACGTGCGCTTGGCCAGCCGGACCGGCTGGTCGGGCGGGAGGGCGGCATACGCCCGCGGCGACGTCGTGGACTGCAAGCTCGTGTGCGCGAGCCCGCTCCGTCGTGCACGATGCGCTGGTCGCTGCGGTCACCGAGCCGTGATGTCACCCCTATGTCCTACCCAAGCCCCACCCGCTGCGACGGTGAAATGCCGCGATCCACGGTATTCCCAGCGTCTTCCCAGCCAGGGTCGCGTCTCGGGCGCCGCAGCGTCCGGCGTCTCCGAGGCCCCGGCGCAACTGCCAACGCCGAGAACAGTGCCGATGTGAGGATTCCGCCGTCGCCGGCAGCCGGACTGCTCTTCGGCATCGGGCTCGGCGGCTTCGTCGACGGATCGTCCTTCACCAGCTGCTCCAGTGGCACCACATGCTGAGCGACGTCTCGGCCTATCCCGTGACGACGGTCGCCGGACTCGAGGTCAACACGCTCGCCGACGGCTTCTTTCATGTGGTGACGTGGTGCTGCGTCCTCATCGCCCCGCTGCTCACGTGGGACCTCGGGTTCCTCGCCTTCGGAGCGTTCCTCGTGGTGGTCGGTCTCGCGCTGTACCGTCGTGGCTCCGAGGCCCGGGTCACTCCCTCGCGAGCAGGGTGACGCCGAGACCGACCATCATCGCGCCACCGGCGGCGCCCAGGCGGTCGAGCCGGCGTGGCTGACGCGCGAACCAGTCCCGGGCCTTGGAGGCGAGCACGGCCCAGATGCTGTCGGAGCAGATGGCGAGCAGCCCGAAGACCAGCCCCAGCACGGCCACCTGGGCGCCGACGTGGCCGGCCGCCGTGTTCGTGAACTGCGGGAGGAAGGCGACGAAGAAGAGGATCGTCTTCGGGTTCGTGAGCCCGACGACGAGGCCGATGCGCAGGGCGCGTCCGGGGGCCGGGATGACCGTGGCGTCGAGTGCGCGGCGGGCCTCGGTGCGGTGCCGGATCGCCTTGAGGCCCAGCCAGATGACGTACGCGGCGCCCACGAGCTTGATCACCGTGTAGGCAGAGGCGCTCGCCGCCACGACGGCACCGAGACCGACGGCGACGAGCAGCGCCTGCACGGTGACGCCGATGCCGTTGCCGACGACCGAGAGCAGCGCCTCGCGGCGACCCACGGTGAGGGCGCGCCCGATGGTGAAGAGCAGGCTCGGCCCCGGCACCTGGATGAAGAGGATCGAGGCGACGAGGAACGCGAACCACTGGCTCGAGGTCGGCATTCGACCAGTGTGCGTGCGGTGCGCTCGAATGCGCAGGAGTTTCCCGGTCCGCGGACACTACGGTCGTGGACATGACGATCGACCGCACCAGCCCGCCGCTGGCCGCCGACGAGGCCACCACGCTCGTCGCCTTTCTCGACTACCACCGTGACACGCTGCGGATGAAGGCCGACGGGCTCGGCGCGAAGCAGCTGGCCCAGCCGCTCCCGCCGTCGACCCTGACGCTCGGTGCCCTCCTCAAGCACGTCGCGCTCAACGAGGCGAGCTGGTTCGGTGAGGTGCTGCACGGCCGCCCGATGCCGGAGCCCTGGGCCAGTGCCGACTGGGAGGCGGACCGCGACTGGGAGATGACGTCGGCCGCGGACGACAGCCCCGAGGCGCTGCGCCGGCTCATGGACGAGGCGGTCGAGCAGGCGCGGCGCGACATCGACGCCGCGCTCGCGCAGGGCGGACTGGAGTTCCGGTCGGTGACGTTGTCGCGCAAGGAGAACCAGCAGTTCACCCTGCGCTGGATCCTGCTCCACATGATCGAGGAGTACGCGCGCCACAACGGCCACGCGGACCTCCTCCGCGAGGCCGTCGACGGCGTCACCGGCGAATGAGGCCCGCGCGGCGGAGGCAGAAGCGGCGCAGCGGCTCGGCCGTCACGACCTCGGCGAGGTCGAGGTAGCGGTCGGCCGCCTGCTCGCGCCTGCCGGTGCGCCACTCGAGGTCCGCCAGGGCCAGGCTCGCGTCCCGGCTGGCGTATGCCGGCCCGCCGCTCTCGATCGACGCGAGCTCTCGCTCGACGTCCTTCAGGGTGCCTGCGGAGCGGGCATCCCCGGGCGCAGCGAGGCTGGCGTGGGCCGTCGCGACGAGCCGGGCGACCCTGACGGCGGGCGATGGCCAGCGCTGCTCGAGTGCAGCGTAGAGCTGCACGATCCGTGGCCAGTCGGTGCGTTCGAACGACGACGGGCTCGAGTGCAGCCCGGCGATGGCGGCCTCGATGGCGAAGCGGCCGTCACCGGCCGCGGCGAGCGTGGCGTCGTCGAGCCCCGCCCTGAGCAGGCCGGTGTCCCACCGCGTCCGGTCGACCTCGTCGAGGGCGAGTCCGGTGCCGTCGGCGTCGACGCGGCCCGGTCGCCGGGCGAGCCCGAGCCTGATGACGGCCCGGAGTCCCCGCACCTCGGTGTCGGTGGGATAGGCCGCGACGAGGGCGTCGGCGATCGACAGCGACTGCCGACCGGTGTCGGAGAGTGCGTCACCCGGGTCGAGGACGGTGCGGTGCGCGACCGTGAACATGCCTGAGACACAGGCGAGCACGACAGGCAGCCGGCGCGCTCGCTCGGTGGCGTCGGGCACGTGGAACGCGCCACGTGCCTCGGCGAGAGCCCGCTTGGCGCGCGTCAGTCGTGCGGCGGCAGCAGTCTCCTGCAGGCCGAGGTGCCCCGCGATCTCGGGGACCGTGAGACCGCAGACGACCCGGAGTGCGAGCACCATGCGGGAGGCGGGGGAGATGGCCTCGTCGCAGGCGACGAAGAGGAGAGCGAGTCGGTCGTCAAGGCCCTCTCGGGCCAGGTCGTCGGCATCCATGGTGGTGCGGTCGGTGAGGGGTCCGGACGTGGGGTCCGTCTCGGGACGGGCGAGCTCGGGAGCGAGCCTGCGCTCGACGGTGCGCCGGCGGGCGTCGTCGAGCCATGCCCGCTTGCCCACCGAGGTGCACCAGGCGGCATACGACTCGATGGGGCGCCCGCCGTCACGCTCGTGGGCGGTGGCCCTCGCGACGGCCTCGGCGGCATACTCCTCCGCGTCGTCGAGGCTCCCGGTGAAGGACGCGAGGGCGCGCACGATGCGCGGCCACGCCTCCTCGAACTCAGCCGTCCCGAGGGTCACTCACTCGCCCATCGGGAAGACCTTGCGCCACTCGACGTGACCACCCGACGGGACGAGGGCCGCGACGCGGCGCGCGGTGTCCTCGTCGTCGGTCTCGACGACGTAGAAGCCGGTGATGACCTCGGACGTGTCGGTGAACGGACCGTCGGTGTAGACGGCGTCCTCGACCTTGCGGTCACCGTCGCCGGGTGTCACGCGCCCGCCGTAACGGGAGTTCTGCAGCGCGTGGCCCCCGACGACACGCGCGCCGAGGTCGGCCACCGCCTTCTGGAAGGCCGCGTGCTCGGGGAAGGTGGCATCGAGCTCCCCGGTCATGGTGGCGTTGGGATCCTTGCCCGCAGGGCCGCTGACGATGGGCGCATCGCCGTTCAACCAGGAATCGGAGTCCCAGTCGCCCTCGTGGATCAGGTAGAGGTACGTGTCGGCCATGGCCGGCTCCTTCTCGTTCGGGTGCGCAGTGCGCGTGCGGCGACCGTCGCCACATCATCCTGACGAACTCGGCGCCGCGGAATCGACATGAGCGGCCGCCGTGCGAGGTGATCAGTCGGACAGCTTCTGCAGGCGGGTCTCGAGCGAAGCACGGCGGTGCTCGTTGCCGGTGAGCTTCACGTAGCGGTCACCGAACGTCGCGAGCAGGGCGTCGTCGAGGCGGCGCACGGCCCCGGGCGGGTAGTGGTAGCCCATCCGCTGGATGAGCTCGGCACCGTCGACCGGTGCGATGACGTCGGCGAGCTGCTCGACCGACGTGATGCCGAGCTCGAGGAGGAGGCCGGAGACCCACGTGTAGTGGTCACCGCGTGACCAACCGGCGTCGGCGTACTTGCCGGCGAGGAACTTGGCGAGGTCCTGCGCGTCGATGCGCGGGTCGAGGCCATCGGGCTCGTCGGGGTCCGCAGGCCTCTCGGGCAGCGCCTGCTGGAGGCGGTCGCGGATCGCCGAGAACTCGCGGTCCGCGAGCTCGAGCAGGCCCGCTGCCAAGGTGAAGCGGCGGTCCAGGTCGTGCGCGTGCTCCTCGGGCACGGTGCCCTTGTAGCGGATGTCGTGCTCGAACTCGGCCCACGCGTGCTGCAGGATGGTCCGGATCTGCACGGAGGCGCTGCGGCGGCGCAGCGAGGTGTACGCGGCCGGGATGGTGCGGCTCGCGTCGACCGAGACGAGCAGGTGGCGGCTGGCGTAGCCGAAGCGCCCGGCGCGGGCGGTCTCCTCACCCATGTCGCGGTCGTCGATGACGGCGAGCTCCTCGGCGAGGAGCTTGGCGACCGCGGTGACGTCGTCGGGCACGAAGGTGATGACGCGCACACCAATCTGGTCGGTGATGTCGACAAGCGGTCTCGGATGGAGCAGTCGCCCCTCGCCGCGGCGCTCAGCCTTGGCGGCGAACGACGCGATCGACTTGGTCCGGCCCGTAACGGAGAGGTAGTTGATGCGGGCGTCGTCGAGCAGCTCTCGCACCAGCTGCACGAAGCGCTCGGTGGCGGCCTCGAGCTCCGGCCGGCTGGCCGCGTAGGAGGCGACGGCGTCGGACATGGACTCTGGCGCTCGGCGGGAGGCGGAGGTGTCGTCGGGCATGCCGCCATCCTGCCGTGCCGGGACGTCGCCGGGTGGTCCGGGCGACGAGGTGACCGGGCGACGGCTTGCACACTCGAGTGGCCTCGTCGTCACACGCCCACCGCGCCACCACGTGTGAAAGCGGGGCCACTCGACGGGGGTGGGGGCGAGGTGGAACGTGGGTGACGATGCTCGTGGTGGTCTGAGACGGTGTGGGCATGCACGTGCAGACCGAGCGACTCGTCATCCGGCCGTGGACCCACGCCGAGGCCGAGCGCCTCCTCGACATCCAGAGCCGCCTGGAGGTCGTCGCATGGCTGGGTGACGGCGAGCCCGTGCTCATGAAGGACCTCGACGAGGCGCACGAGCGCATCGACCGCTACCAGGTCCGCAGCGAGCAGGCGCCGCTCGGGTTCTGGGCGGTCGAGGTGCGCGACAGCGGTGTGGTCGCAGGCTCGGTCCTGCTGCTGACGCTGCCCGACGCGGACGACGGTGAGGTCGAGATCGGTTGGCACCTGCATCCCGACTCGTGGAGGAAGGGCTACGCCACCGAGGCCGCCGCAGCCGTCCTGCAGCACGGCTTCGACGGCGGGCTGCCCGCGATCTACGCCCTCACGCACACCGACAACGAGCCCTCCAAGGCGGTGTGCCGCAGGCTCGGCATGGAGGACCTCGGCATCATCGAGAAGTACTACGAGGGCCCGTCCTGCTTCTTCAGGATGACGGCGAAGGCCTGGTCACCACGTCAGCGACCCTCAGCAGCAGGCGTCCCCGCGCCAGTTCGAGCGACCCTCGCGCAGCGCGACGGCGGCGATGACGAGCGCAGCCAGAGCATCGAACCACCACCAGCCCAGCAGGGCGTTGGCGAGCAGGCCGACGAGCAGCACCGCCGACAGGTAGGTGCAGAGCAGGGTCTGCGTGCCGTCCGCGACGACCGCGCCAGAGCCGAGCTCGCTCCCGGTGCGCCGTTGGGCCACGGACAGCAGGGGCATGACGAGTAGTGACAGCGCGGCGAGCGCGATGCCGACGACGGACGGGTCCGGCTGCGCCCGCTCGATGAGAGCCCGCATCGACTCGAGGGCGACGTAGGCGGCCAGAGCGAAGAAGGACACGGCGATGAGGCGGCGTGCGCGATGCTCGCGCTCCTCCGGCACCGAGTGGCCGAACTGCCAGAGGATGATCAGCCCGCTCGCCACCTCGACCGTCGAGTCGAGTCCGAAGCCGACCAAGGCGGTGGAGTCGGCCACCCGGCCAGAGGCGATGGCGACGATGGCCTCGACGACGTTGTAAGCCACCGACGCCGCCGCGAGCAGCCGAGCTCGGCGGACCAGCGCCGAGCGTCGCGACGGGGGCAGCAGCGAGAAGACCGGCAGCGAGGACCCGCTCACCAGTCGGCTCCTTGGCACCGGCTGCGGTCGGTCGTCTCGACCTGGAGGGTCGCATGCGCGACGTGGAAGCGCTCGCGCAGCATGACGGTGGCCGCGTCGAGAACGTCGGCCGCGGCATACCGCTGCGTCGTGACGAGGTGCGCGGTGGCAACGTCCATGCCGGAGGTGAGCGTCCATACGTGCAGGTCGTGCACCTCCACGACACCGGGCACCTCGCCGAGGGCGGTCACGAGGTCGGTCGGTTCGATGCCCGCCGGCGCGTGCTGGCCGAGCACCGCGAGCACCTCGCGCCCCAGCAGCACAGCGCGCCAAGCGACGAACGCGGCGATCGCGAGCGCCACGCCAGTGTCCCAGACGGCACTGCCGGTGGCCCGCACGAGCAGCGCCGCCACGATGACCCCGACCGAGCCGAGCGCGTCGGCCACCACCTCGAGGTAGGCGCCCTTGACGTTGAGGCTCTCCGTCGCGCCACCACGCAGGAGGAGAAGCGCCACGACGTTGACCGCGAGACCGAGCAGGCCGACGACGAGCATGGGACCGGACGAGAGCTCGGTGCTCGACCCGAGACGGCCCACCGCCTCGACGACGATGTACAGCGAGACACCGAGCATGACGAGCACGGCGAGCCCGGAGGCGAAGACCTCGGCCCGATAGGAGCCGAACGTGCGCCGCCCGGTCGTGTCTGCCCGGGTGGCGACGCGCGTGGCGACGAGAGCCGCGCCGAGCGTCACGACGTCGGCGGCCATGTGCCCGGCATCGGACAGCAGGGCCAGCGAACCGGTGACCAGTCCGGTGGTGAGCTCGACGACGAAGAACCCAGCGACGAGGGCGAAGGCGACCGCGAGGCGCCAGCGGTGCCGGCTGCCGGCGTGTCCCGCTGGGACGTGGCTGTGGCCGCTCACGGTCGCCGCCCTCGAGAGGTGACCGTGGCCGACGACGGGGGCTCCGACCTGCGCACGGACGCTGCGCTCCGACCTGCGCTCCGACCTTGGCTCCGACCCGCCTCGGCTCCGACCTCCGCTGCGACCTCGGCTCTGACCTGGGCTGCCCGGCGGCGCCGTGCAGCGCGTGCTCGCGGGTCACGTCGAGCAGCAGGCGCACGTGCGCGTCGGAGAGCCGGTAGTAGATGTTGCGACCCTCGCGCCGGCCGGTGACGACGGCCGACGAACGCAGCAGGCGCAGGGCCTGCGAGACCGTCGTCTCCGCGGTGCCGGTGGCGGCTGCGAGGTCGCAGACGCAGAGCTCGCCGGCCTCGAGCAGGGCATAGAGCAGGCGCGACCGTGTCGGGTCCCCGAGGAGCTTGAAGACGGCCGTGACGCGCGAGAGCTCGGTCGGGTCGGGGGCGTGCCGGGTCGCGAGGGCGACCTTGTCGGGGTGGACGCAGGGGACGGCGCAGCCGTCGAGACCACTCACGGTAGCCATCTGATCCTCCCGACACCTGCACGTCTGTTCAGATATCAGCCTGTCGCCTCACGGCCTTGAGGTCAACCGTGACGTGTCGCGCGGCAGACTGGGCGCCATGCTCCGCCTCACACTCACCATCCCCAGCGCGCTGACCGACGAGGTGTCGAGATCGCTCGCCGACTCCCCGGCCGTCGAGCACGCTCGCCGTCATCCGGGGGGCGGCCGTGCGGCCCCAGGGCGACGTGATCCATGCGGATGTCGCGCGGGAGGGGGCCAACGCCGTCGTCAGCGCACTGCGTGAGATCGGCGTGCACGAGGAGGGGACGCTGCAGATCGAGCCCGTCACGACCTGGGTCTCGCGCGCCGGCTTCGAGGCCGACGAGCTGACGCCGGGCAGCGGTGCCGATGCCGTGGTCCACGCCGAGGTGGCCCAGCGCTCCTACGAGGACAGCGAGCTCAACTGGACCTACCTGTCCTTCATGACGCTCGCCATGCTCATCGCAGCCATCGCCATCGTGCTCGACTCGCAGATCCTCGTCATCGGCGCGATGGTGCTCGGTCCCGAGTTCGGCGCGATCGCGGCTCTGGGGGTCGCCCTCGTGCAGCGTCGGCGGATCCTGCTGGCGGCGGCGGCCAGGGCGCTGCTCGTCGGCTTCGTCGTCGGGATCGCCGTCACCGCGGTCGCCGGTCTGGCCGGGCGTGGCGTCGGCTGGATCACCCTCGAGGACATCACGGGCCCCCGACCCGCGACGGAGTTCATCTACACGCCCGACCGCTGGTCCTTCATCGTCGCGGTCCTCGCCGCCGCTGCGGGTGTCCTGTCCATCACCTCGGCGCGGGTCGGCGGGCTGAGCGGCGTCTTCATCTCCGTGACGACCATCCCCGCCGCGGCCAACGTCGCGCTCGGACTCGCCTTCGGTGCCTGGGAGGAGGTCTGGGGCAGCTCGCTGCAGCTCGTCGTCAACATCTCGGGCATGGCCGCCGCAGGCTGGCTGACGCTCGCCCTGCAGCGAACCGTGTGGTCACGGGTGCCGGCGCCGCGTTCGCACTCCGAGCTCGGCAGACGCATCCATGCCGAGCCGGGCCTGCCGGCGCCGGGAAGGCCGTGGCGCGACCGGTCCTGAAACGGTCACGGCGCCGCACGAGTCGCGCACGACGCGCGACGAGCGCGACGAGCGCCCCGCGACGGCGCGAGCCGGTCTCAGCGAGGCGCTGAAGTCGCTGCGGTCGTGGGCGTCACCGAAGGCGTGGCGCGGGTGGGGGCCGGCAGGGCGTAGGCCGTCTTGAGCGCGCCGTTGACGAGCGACAGCAGCACGGCGGTCTCCTGACGGATGACGGCGTAGCGGCTGGCGGCCTGCGGCGACCCGGCGCTGGCCTCGTCGGAGGCGGCCTCCGCGAAGAGCTGGAGGGACCCGAGGCGGGAGTAGTAGCTCGGCGGGTCCAGCCCGGGAGGTGCGCCGTTGGCACGGAGCGAGGCCAGGTGGCGGGCGAGCACCTCGAGCTGCAGAGCCGTCGGTGCGCCGGTGCCGGGCATGCCGTCGAGCACGCGGACGTCGTCGACGAGGTTGGTGTAGTCCAGGGTCGCGAGCGCCTGGTTGAAGGTCGTCGTAGCGGTGAGGCTGGGGCGCGGCACAGCCGTGACCGTCACCGTCGCTGTGGTCGTGACGGTCGCCGTCGCCGTCGTCGTGACGGTCGGCGACACGAGTTCGGTGACCGTCACCGTCGCCGTCCGCGGCGAGGTGGTGGGTCCCGCCTGGCTCAGCTCGACGTCCGGTCGGTCGGCCGAGCACCCGGAGAGGCCCACCACGAGGAGCGCCACGGTGGCGACACTGGCGGGGGCCTTGACGTGCACGGACGGCTCCCTTCGGCCGAGCGCTGGCAGGTGGTCGTCCGACGATTGTGTGCTCTTCGGTGCTGCGACGGAACCGCAATGCCCCAAATCCTCGCCCGGGTGACGCGGTTAGGGAATCAGCGAGCTCGGGTCGTCCGGGATGTCGGCGGCATACGCCTGGAGCAGCTGCAGCGGGACGACGTCGAGGGCGCGCTCGTGAGTGGCCGCGAGGAACACGGGGGCCGCGGCGCCGGCCTGCTGGGCCTCGAGCCAGCGGCCCGCGACCACGCACCAGCGGTCGCCGGGCACGAGGCCGGGGAAGCGCCACTCCGGGCGAGGTGTGGTCAGATCGTTGCCGACGCCGCGCTGGTGGTCGAGGAACTCGGCCGTGACGACGACGCAGACGGTGTGGCTGCCGCGGTCCTCCGGGCCGGTGGTGCAGCAGCCGTCGCGGTAGAAGCCGGTCAGCGGGTCGGTGCCACACACTTCGAGCGCGCCGCCGAGCACGTTGCGTTCACCGCGCACCATGGGCGCAAGGCTAGCCGTATGCCGTTCGCCCCGGCACGGCGGCGGCATCCCGCCCTGGCAGGGGCTGACTAGGCTGTGGAGCATGCACGGCATGAGGCAGTACGACGGCGACTACATCGATGCCTGCCGATCGCGCGTGGAGACCCAGACCGCGATGTTCCGCGAGGTGGCACGGGCGGCCCGCGACCACGGTGACGCCGATATGTCGGGACTCGAGGGCGCACTCGAGTCGCTGGAGTCGGAGTACTTCAACAACATGCTCCTCGTCCTCGAGGGCTACTTCGTGCACCGCCTGCTCGATGTGGAGGGCAAGGACGGCAACGCCCTCAACGAGGTGCGCCTCCTCGCCCGGTCGCTCATGGAGAACGGCGGCACGGTGGTCGAGGACTCGGAGCTGCACCTCGACCCCGAGCGCAGCGTCCTCGGTCTGCGGGCCGGAGAGCCGGTGCGGCTGACGCTGCAGCAGTACACCCGCCTGTCCAACGCCTTCTTCCGAGAGCTGGAGCGTCGGTTCACGCCCAGGTAGCCGAGCACTGCACACTGAGGACGACTGACCCGCAAGGAGATTCGACGTGCCCAAGCCACCCCTGCCCGACGACGTGAGCGCCTTCCTGTCTCGTCCCAACTACGCGACGATCAGTGTCGTGCGGCCTGACGGACAGCCCGTCTCGGTGCCGACGTGGTACCTCTTCGAGAACGGTCAGGTCGTCGTCAACATGGACGGCGGTCGCAAGCGGCTCGACTACCTGCGCGCCGATCCGCGGATCAGCCTGAGCGCCATGGATCCCGACAACTGGATCACCCACGTCAGCCTGCAAGGACGGGTCGCGGAGATCGTGGACGACACGGAGCCTCAGCGACATCGACCGGATCGCCCGCCACTACACAGGCAGGCCGTATGCCGTGCGCGACCGGGCGCGCATCACGGCACGCATCGACGTGGATCGCTGGCACGGCTGGGGCGCGCTGCGGGACGTGCGGTGAGCTGGCGGCTCCACCGCGACGCACACGGCATTCCGCACCTCTGGGCCGACGACGTCCTCGAGCTCGCACAGGCGCAGGGCCGGGTGACCGCCATCGACCGGGGCTGGCAGATCGAGCACCAGCGCTGGCGGATGGAGGGCCGCACCGCCGAACACGTCGGTGCGTCCGGTGTGCCGTGGGACACGTTCGCCCGCCAGGTGCGGCTGGAGTCGACGGTGCGTCGCTGCTACGACCGCCTCGACGGCGAGACCAAGGACTGGCTGCAGGCCTACGTCGAGGGCGTGGACCAGGGTCTGGCGGAGGGCCTCTCCCGGGCGCCCGAGATCGCGCTGCTCGGGCTGGACTCCCTGGCGGAGGGACCGCGGCCCTGGCAGCCGTGGACGCCACTCGGGGTCTTCTGGGCGATCCACCTGCTCTTCGGGACCTTTCCCTACAAGCTCTTCAACGGCCACGTCGCCGACACGGTGGGCCCGGACCTGCTTCCTCTCATCAACGCCGAGGGTCTCGACGGACGCGAGGGTGTCGAGCAGTCAGGCAGCAACGCCTGGGTGATCGGCGGCGGGCGCACCGCCTCGGGCCGCCCCCTCCTCGCGGGTGACCCGCATCGCACCATCGAGCTGCCGGGGTGCTACCAGCAGATCGGGTTGGCGTGCCCGGAGTTCGACGTCGTCGGCTTCACCTTCCCGGGGGTCCCGGGCGTCGGACACTTCGCGCACACCGGGTCGGTGGCGTGGGGCATCACGAACGCCATGGCGGACTACCAGGACCTGACCATCGAGTCACTGCGGCTCGCACCAGGTGCCCCGCCCAGGTCAGGGCTGGGCGGGGCGGAGACGGGCGCCGGCGCAGGCGATGGGCTGGCTCCGCTCGAGGCCCGTGGCGTCGACGGGTGGACGGCGGTGACCCGCGCGGTCGAGAGGATCGTCGTGCGCGACGGCGAGCCGGTGCACGTCCCGGTCGTCGTCACCGCGCGCGGTCCGCTGATCACGGGCGTGGAGGAGGCCGTGGCCGCCGCCGAGTCGGGTCAGGACAGCACGTCCGGGCCGGCGAGCTACAGCCTGCGCACACCGAGCCAGGTGGGTCACGACCTGGGCTTCGCCGCCCTTCTGCCGCTCCTGCGGTCGCGCACCGTCGACGACGTCGAGAGTGCGCTGGCGGCGTGGGTGGAGCCGGTCAACAGCGTTCTCGTCGCGGACTCGACCGGGCGGATGCGCCACCTCGTGGTCGGTCGGGTGGCCGAGCGCGACGCCGTCAACATGGAGCGTCCGGTGGCGGCGTGGGACGCGCGGCACGAGTGGCACGGGCTGCGGCCGGGCCCGGCCCGCGACGTCGATGACGTCATGGTGAGCGCCAACGACCGCGCGAGCGGAGGCGGCCTCGGTGTGGAGTATGCAACTCCCTTCCGCGCCAATCGAATTCGCGAGCTCGTGGGTGATCGGACAGGCCTCACCGTCGGGGACTGTGCTGCCATCCACGTCGACACCCGCAACGGACAGGCGCCCCTCATGCGCCAGCTCGTGGAAGCCGTGCTCCCGGAGGAGCTGAGTGTCGGCGGGCGTGCCGCACGCGACGAGCTGTTGGCGTGGGACGAGCGAAGCGACCCTGCGAGCCGAGGGGCGGCCCTCTTCTCCATGTGGCGCACGGCCCTCGTGCGGTGGTTCACGGAGCAGCCGCAGCTGGCTCCGCTGCAGAGGCCCACCGGCCACTCGCCGATCTTCGCCGCCTGGCTCGACGTCGACGGTCAGGTCGGCGCCGGCTGGCACTCGCTGGTGCGCGGGGGGCACCGAATCGGCATCGACCCGGCCGAAGGCGCGCGTGTAGCGCTCGATCGCGTTGCGGTGCAGAGGCGCCCGGGCGAGGTCTGGGGCGAGCGCCATCGGCTCGACCCGCTGCACGCGCTCGACCTCGTCGCCGCACGGGACGGGCGCGCGCTCGTCGGCGTGCCATCCGTCCCGGCCCACCCCGTCCCGGGCGACAAGGGATGTGTGCTCGCCGCAGCCAGCGCGCCCGGCGTCACGGACCGGGCCTACGGCGGACCCGTGGCCCGCTACGTGTGGGACCTCGCGGACCGCGACGCGAGCCAGTGGGTCGTGCCGTTCGGCTCGTCGGGCGTGCCCGGCGACCCCCACTTCACGGACCAGACGAACGCCTGGCTCACCGGCACGCTGCACCGTGTGGTCGACGAACGGCCGGCGCCCGAGTGAGGTCGGCGCGCGTCCCCTGCCTTGCTGATCGAGAGAGCAATCCGTCCGGACGGATTGCTCTCTCGATCGCTCTGGCAGCGGCTCGGCCGGGCTGGACGGCAGCTGGTCCGGCACGTCTGGCTGGGCCGGGTCGTCCGTGACCTGCGTGACCTGCCTGACCTGTCCTGCGTCGCCGAGGAGGAGGGCTGTGCCACAGTGTGCCGGTGAGCAACGGAGCGACGCGGGCGACCGTCGTCTGGATCGTCGCCGCCGCAGTCGTGGGCTCGGCTGCCGGCATCCTCTGGGTGCTGCGCTCGGAGCTGGGCGGCGGCCACACCGGCACCCCCATCGTCGTGGGCTCGATCGTGCTCACGCTGCTCGCCGCTGGGCTGCTCTACCACGGCATCATCGTCGCGGCCGGCGAGCAGGACCGCCGCGCCGAGCTCCTCGAGCAGCGGCGCCGCGAGCGAGGTCCTACGCCCGGGCGCTGACACGAGCCGGATGTCGACGGACCGGTGATGGTCCGGCGCGGCAAGCGGCGCTGAGGGCCCGAGGCACCCGGGCGTCGGCGCCGACGGGCAGAATGCCCCCATGAGCCCCGCCCGCTGGGTGCTGCACGTCGACCTCGACCAGTTCATCGCTGCCGTCGAGGTGCTGCGCCGTCCCGAGCTGGCCGGGCTGCCGATCATCGTCGGCGGCCGTGGCGACCCGACCGAGCGGGCCGTCGTGTCGACGGCCAGCTACGAGGCCCGGGCCTTCGGCGTCGGATCCGGCATGCCGCTGCGGCTGGCTGCGCGCAAGGCGCCGGACGCCATCATCCTGCCCGTCGACGCCCCCGCCTACACGGCGGCCTCCGAGGAGGTGATGGGCACCCTGCGGGGGCTCGGTGCCGTGGTCGAGGTCCTCGGGTGGGACGAGGCCTTCCTCGGTGTCGAGACCGACGACCCGGAGGCGGTTGCGAGGCAGGCACAGGCGGCGGTGCTCGATGCGACGCGGCTGCACTGCTCGGTCGGCATCGGGGACAACAAGGTCCGGGCCAAGATCGCGACGAACTTCGGCAAGCCCGGCGGCGTCTTCCGCCTCACCTCGGAGAACTGGTTCGAGGTGATGGGGGCCCGCCAGACGATCGAGCTCTGGGGGGTTGGCTCGAAGGTCTCCAAGCGCCTCGCCACCCATGGCATCGAGACGGTCCAGCAGCTCGCCGACGCCCCCCAGGAGGTGCTCGTCGGCGAGTTCGGGCCCCGCATGGGGCGCTGGTACTCCGAGCTCGGCCGTGGCCTCGGCTCGTCGGTCGTCGACGACACGCCGTGGGTCGCGCGCGGGCACAGTCGCGAGACGACCTACCAGACGCAACCTCACGACGCCTCAGCAGGTCGAGGCAGCCGTCCGTGAGCTCGCGGCGCAGGCCTTCGACGACACCGTGCGAGACGGTCGCCCGGTCTTCCGGGTGACCCTCAAGGTGCGCTACGCGCCGTTCTTCACGCAGACCAAGGCGAAGAAGCTGGCTGCGCCGACGACGGAGCGCGAGCAGGTCGTCGAGGCCGCGGTCGCACTCGTCCGCCGGCTCGACCCCGAGCGCGAGGTGCGCCTGCTCGGTGTGCGGGCCGAGATGGTCATGCCCGAGGAGGGCGACCCCGTCGAGCGCACGCCGATCCGAGGACGTCTCTGATGCCGGTGGCAGGTCGGTCGCTACGCTCGCGAGAATGAGCCGGATCTTCACTGTCAGCTTCGCGTCGGTGTATCCCCACTACGTGACGAAGGTCGAGCGCAAGGGCCGCACGAAGGCCGAGCTCGACGAGGTGATCGAGTGGCTGACCGGCTTCGACGAGGCCGCGCTGAGCGCCCACCTGGCCGCGGAGACCACCTTCGAGGACTTCTTCGCAGCGGCACGGCTCAACCCGCACGCCGTCCATGATCACAGGCGTCATCTGCGGGGTCCGCGTCGAGGACATCGAGGACCCGCTCATGCAGAAGATCCGCTATCTCGACAAGCTCGTCGACGAGGTGGCCAAGGGCAAGCCGATGGAGAAGGTGCTGCGGGCGTAGCGGTTCCAACCAGCGGAGCGGTCCGACACGGCGAGCAGTCCGACCCGGGGAGCCGACGCCGTGCGAGCCCGGCGCAGAAACACAGGGATCCCGGCGGCCGGGTGGCCGCCGGGATCACTTCCCGCCGATGCGGGACGGCCCGGGATCAGGCGGTTGCGGACTCGTGCTCGCGCTCGGCCCCTGCCCCGTTGGTGCGCCGTTCTGGTCACCGCCCGACTGGTGCGACTCGGACCCGATGGCCCGGTTGGCTCCGGCGTGCGAAACGGAGACCTTGCGCGGCTTGGCCTCCTCGGCGACCGGGATCCTCAGCGACAGGACGCCGTCGCGGTAGTCGGCCTCGATCCGGTCGAGGGCAAGACCGCGGCCGAGCGAGAGCTGGCGTGCGAAGGTGCCGGCGGGCCGCTCTCGCGACAGCCACTGCGCGTCCTCGACCTCGGGCGTGCCGCGCTCCGCCCGCACCGTCAGCGTGCGGTCCTCGACGTCGATGTCGATGCTCTGCGGGTCGACACCCGGCAGGTCGATGTGCGCGACGAAGCTCTCGCCCGACCGGTAGAGATCCATCGGCATCACCGCGCCGGCCGACGACGAACCGCGGAGGCCGTCGTTGAGCAGCCGGTCGAAGGTGCGGTCAAAGGTGCGGAACGGGTCGAAGGTGTTGGTGCTCATTTCTCTACTCCTCGGATGAACGGTGGAGGCCGATGTGATCGACCTCGGCGGACCTTTCTTGAGTGTTAACCGCTCAACTTCGTGTTGTGTTCCAGTTTTAGAACGCGTGGACGCCATACGTCAAGTCCCGACGCCACCCTCGATCCGCCGGGCGATCCGCCGGGCGATGCGCTCGCTCAGAGCGCCGCAGCGACGGCCCGTCCGGCGGTGCGCCCACTGAAGATGCAGCCCCCGAGAAAGGTGCCTTCGAGCGAGTTGTATCCGTGCATCCCGCCCCCTCCGAAGCCGCTCACCTCGCCCGCGGCATACACCCCGGCCAGCGGCTGGCCGCCGGCGCGCAGCACGCGGCCGGCGAGGTCCGTCTCGAGCCCACCGAGGGTCTTGCGGGTCAGGATGTTGAGGCGCACCGCGATGAGCGGCCCCGCCTTGGGGTCGAGCAGGCGATGTGGGCTCGCCACCCGGATGAGCTTGTCGCCGCGATAGCTCCGCGCTCCGCGCACGGCCGTGAGCTGGGCGTCCTTGGTGAAGGCGTTGTCGACCTCGTTGTCGCGCGCGACGATGGTGCGCCTCAGGGCCTCGACGTCGATGAGCGCATCACCGGTCAGGTCGTTCATGCCGCGCACGAGCGCCTCGAGGGTGCTCGCCACGACGAAGTCCTCACCGTGGCGCTTGAACGCCTCGACCGGGGCGGGGGCGCCCTTCCGGACGCGGCCGAGCACCTGCCTGACGTCCTTGCCGGTGAGGTCAGGATTCTGCTCCGAGCCCGAGAGTGCGAACTCCTTCTCGATGATCCGTTGGGTCAGCACGAACCAGGAGTAGTCGTACCCGCTGCGCATGATGTGCCGCAGCGAGCCGAGCGTGTCGAAGCCCGGGAAGTACGGTGCCGGGAAGCGGCGGCCACGCGCATCGAGCCACAGCGACGAGGGGCCGGGCAGGATGCGGATGCCGTGGTTGTCCCACACCGGGTCCCAGTTGCGCAGCCCCTCGGTGTAGTGCCACATGCGGTCGGGGTTGATGAGGTTGCCTCCGACGGCCTGGGTGATGCCGATCATCCGCCCGTCCACGTGGGCGGGCACGCCGGCGACCATACGGGCAGGCGGCGTGCCGAGACGTTCTGGCCAGGCCCGCCGCACGAGGTCGTGGTTGCCCCCGATCCCACCGCTCGTGACGACGACGGCCTGCGCGCTCACCTCGAAGTCTCCGGTCTCCTCGCGGTTCGTCGGGCGCCCCCGCCCCGCGGCGTCCGGCGCCAGCACGCGCCCACGGACGCCGGTGACCGTGCCCGCCGTCTCGACGAGCGCGTCAACACGGTGCCGGAAGGCGAGGGAGACGAGGCCCGCGTCGACCGCGGCACGCACCCGCCGCGCGAACGGCTCGACGATGCCCGGCCCGGTGCCCCACGTGATGTGGAAGCGCGGCACCGAGTTGCCATGTCCCTCCGCGCGACCGTCGCCACGCTCGGCCCAGCCGACGACGGGAAAGAGCCGGTGGCCTTGCTCGTGGAGCCAGGCGCGCTTCTCGCCTGCGGCGAAGTGCAGGTATGCCTCGGCCCACTTCCGTGGCCAGTAGTCCTCGCCACGGTCGAACTGCGCCGATCCCATCCAGTCCTGTGTGGCCAGCTCGATCGAGTCCCGGATGCCCATCCGGCGCTGCTCGGGGGTGTCGACGAGGAAGAGCCCGCCGAAGCTCCAGAAGGCCTGCCCGCCGAGCGACTGCTCGCCCTCCTGCTCCACGAGGACCACGCGCTTGCCGGCCTCAGCCAGCTCTGCGGTGGCGACGAGACCGGCGAGACCGGCTCCCACGACGACGACGTCGGCATCCATGCGTCAGAGCATGCCATTCGTGCGGCCTGCCGTGTCGACAAGCCGGATCGGGCAGCAGCCGCGATCTCCCACTGGCCTGCGGATCTGCCTCTGGCAGAGACATATTGCCCGAGGCAGCCCGAGCCGACGACGCTTGCGACATGACCGAGACTCTCATGCACGGACCGCTCGACGACCAGCTGTCCATGCAGCTGCTCCACCAGCGGATCATCGTCCTCGGGGCGGAGGTCGACGACCCGATCGCCAACCGGATCACCGCCCAGCTGCTCCTTCTCTCGGCGCGCGACCCGCGCTCAGACATCAGCCTCTACGTCAACAGCCCCGGCGGTTCGGTGACGGCGGGGCTCGCCATCTACGACACGATGCGCGTCATCCCCAACGACGTCTCCACGCTCGCAGTGGGATTCGCCGCCTCGATGGGGCAGTTCCTCCTCGGCGCGGGAACGCCGGGCAAGCGCTTCGCACTGCCCAACGCGCGGATCATGATGCACCAGCCGTCTGCGGGAATCCAGGGCACCGCGGCGGATGTCGAGGTGCAGGCCGCCAACCTCAAGGCGGTCAAGCAGCGCGTCAACGAGCTCCAGGCGGCGCACACCGGCCAGCTCGTGGAGCAGATCACCAAGGACAGCGAGCGCGACCGGTGGTTCAGTGCGGAGGAGGCGGCGGCATACGGCATCGTCGACCACGTGGTCACCTCGCTCTCCGACGTGCGACCGGCCGGTGTCGAGCGGCGGGTGGGGCTGAGATGAGCGGGCTCGCGTCGCAGCCGGTCGCGAGCAGCTACACCATCCCCTACGTCATCGAGAGGACGCCGGCGGGTGAGCGCAGCTTCGACATCTACAGCAGGCTGCTCCAGGAGCGGATCATCTTCGTGGGCACCGAGATCGACGACGGTGTGGCCAACGTCGTCATGGCTCAGCTGCTCCACCTCGCGGACGTCGCCCCCGACCGCGAGGTCTCGCTGTACGTCAACAGCCCCGGCGGCTCGTTCACGGCGCTCATGGCCATCTACGACACGATGCAGTTCGTGCCGACGCCGGTGGCTACGTACTGCCTCGGGCAGGCCGCCTCCGCCGCGGCGGTGCTGCTGGCCGCGGGGGAGTCAGGACGCCGGTTCGCGCTCAAGCACGCCCGGGTGCTGCTGCACCAGCCCTCGGCCGGTGGGCAGGGCACCGTCAGCGACCTCGCACTGCAGGCCGACGAGCTGCTTCGCGTGCGGTCCCAGGTCGAGGAGGTGCTGAGCCACCACACGGGTCGCACCATCGAGCAGCTGCGCGTCGATACCGACCGGGACAAGGTGCTGACCGCCGACCAGGCCGTCGGCTTCGGGCTGGTGGACCACGTCATCGAGCGGGCCGTCGAGGCCGAGCTCTCGTCGGGTGTGGCTCGGTAGGACGCCGACACTGCCTCGTCGGCCGCGTTGACGCGCCGGGGACACACCCGCCGGACCGCGACTGCTCAGGCGGCGAGCAGGAGCGGTCCGACGCTGTCGGCACGCACGTCGGCGGCCCTCGGCACGTCGCTGCCGAGCGGCGCGATGCTCGAGGCCACGCGGCTGGTGAGGTCGAGCACCCGCCCCTCCTCGACGGCCTCGAGCGAGAGTCCTCGCAGGTCGCGGTGCGCGGCACCGACGAGCAGTGTGATGCTCGAGCCGAGCGCGACGCAGATCGCCTCCAGCACCTCCGACGAGGGCTCCTTGAGCCCTCGCTCCACCTCCGAGAGGTAGGCGAGCGAGACCCCGGCCGTGCTCGACACCTCGGCGAGGGTGCGACCCTGACGGGTCCGCAGACCGCGCAGCAGGCGTCCGTAGACCTCGCGCAGCAGCGGGCGCGGGGGCGCGGGGGAGGGGGTGCGGGCGCTGGTGCTCATGGCGGTCTCCGTTCGTGGACCGTTCCAGCGTTGCACGAGCGGTGTGCCGTCGGGTCCGGCTACGCCATGGGCGTAAGGAGAGCCGGGCTCCGCGTGGTCGGTCGCGATGAGGACCAAAGATGTTGACGGCGTGCACACCCGTCATGCACTGTCGGTGGAGGTCCGTAGCATCGCCGAGATCGGAACCCTACCTTCGGGAGCATCCACGCCATGACCATCACCTCCAGCGCGCTGTCGGGTCGTGCCAGGTCCTCGGGGCCTGCCATCGAGGCCGAGCACCTCGTCAAACGCTTCGGCGACATGACCGCCGTCGACGACGTCAGCTTCGCCGTCCCGGAGGGCACCGTGCTGGGGATGCTCGGCCCCAACGGCGCCGGCAAGACCACGACCGTTCGCATGATGACCACCCTCACGGTGCCGACGAGCGGCAGAGCTCGCGTCGCCGGGCACGACGTGGCCCGCGAACCGGAGGCGGTCCGGCGCAGCATGGGCCTCACCGGCCAGGCCGCCACGGTGGACGAGATGCTCACCGGGCGAGAGAACCTCCGGCTCATCGGTTCGCTCTACGGCTTGTCGCGCGCCGACGTCCGCCGGCTCTCCGACGACCTGCTCGAGAGGTTCTCGCTCTCGGAGTCCGGCGACAAGGTCGCCAAGGAGTACAGCGGCGGGATGCGGCGCCGCCTCGACCTCGCCGTCAGCCTCATCGCCGCCCCGCCCGTGCTCTTCCTCGACGAGCCGACGACCGGCCTCGACCCGCGCAGCCGCGTCGAGCTCTGGGACGTCCTGCGCGGCCTCGTCCGCGACGGCACGACGCTGCTGCTCACGACCCAGTACCTCGAGGAGGCAGACCAGCTGGCCGACCGCATCGTCGTCATCGACCACGGCCGGGTCATCGCCGAGGGCACCCCGCTCGAGCTCAAGGACCAGTCGGGCCAGGCCGCGATCGTCCTCACGGTCTCGCACGCCGAGCAGCTCGACGAGGCACGCGCACTCCTCGAGTCGCATGTCAGCGACGTGCACGTCGACGTCCCGGCGCGTCAGCTGACCGCGCCCGCCGATGGCCTCTCCGACATGACCCGCGTCGCCGCCGTCTTCGACCGCTCCGAGATCGTCCTCGACGACCTCGGCCTCAAGCGCCCGAGCCTCGACGATGTCTTCCTCAGCCTGACCGGGCACCGCGCCGAGCAGGAGACCGTTTCAACCACCGAGAGCGGGGAGCCACGATGAGCCAGTCGTCGTCCACCAGCACGGCCACGCGCGAGGCCGTCGCGCCGCCAGCCTCCGACTACCAGCCGCCGGGCCTGGCGCGCCAGGTGCAGATGATGGTGTGGCGCAACCTCAAGCACACGAGGCGCCAGCCCGAGATGCTCACCGACGTCACGATCCAGCCCGTGATGTTCGTCCTGCTCTTCGCCTTCGTCTTCGGCGGCTCGATCGAGACGGACAGCAGCTCCTACCGCGAGTGGCTGCTGCCGGGGATCATGGCCCAGACCATGGCCTTCGCCTCGTTCATCGTCGCCAACGGTCTCAACATGGACCTCGAGAAGGGCATCATCGACCGGTTCCGGTCGCTGCCGATCTCGCGCTCCTCAGTCCTCATCGGGCGCAGCGTCTACGCCATCATCCACTCGAGCATCGGCATCTTCGTCATGTCGATCACCGGGCTCCTCATCGGGTGGCGCATCCGCAACGGCTTCGTCGACGGGGTGCTCGCCTACCTGCTGCTCCTGCTCTTCGGCTTCGCGATGATCTGGGTCGGCATCCTCGTCGGCTCGGCGATGCGCTCCGTCGAGGCCGTCAACGGCCTGATGTTCACGACGATCTTCCCGATCACCTTTCTCGCGAACACCTTCGCCCCGACCGAGGCCATGCCGCCGGTGCTGCGCACGATCGCCGAGTGGAACCCGATCAGCTCCCTGGTCCAGTCGATGCGCGAGCTGTGGGGCAACGTGCCTCCGGCTCCACCCGACGCAGCGCTGCCACTGCGCTACCCCATCATCACGAGCATCACGTGGTCGCTGCTCATCGTGGCCGTCATCGCGCCGCTCGCCGTCCGCGCGTACAACCGGCGCACGACCGACTGAGCACTCAAGCCTGCGGCACGCAGGGGACGGCGCCGAGCCCGCCAGCGACCGGGCCCACGACGGGGCCCACCACGGGGCCGACCCAGGCCGACTGTGGCCGACTGTGGCCCCGGGCTGCAGGTGCGTGACAATCACATGATGCAGCTCGGGTGCCGGATCATGGTGGTCGGCTCCCCTGGAGCCGGCAAGACGACGCTCGCGAGCGAACTCGGTCGTCGCCTCCAGCTGCCGGTGGTGCACCTCGACCGTCATCTCTACGACAGCAGCTGGCGGGCGGCGAACCCAGACGAGTGGCGCCGCCGCACGGAGGCGCTGCTGCGCGCGGACCGCTGGGTGATCGACGGCAACGACGTGCCGACGCTGCGCCCCCGGCTCTCTCGGGCGCAGGACGTGCTGCTGCTGGACCTACCGCCGGCGTTGTGCGCCTCCCGGGTGCTCCGCCGGTGGCTCCGGGGGGCGCCGAGCCGGGCCGGCGTGCCCCCGTCAGCGCCGCCCCAGATGAGCCCTCGTTTCCTGATCCACGTGGCAACGTGGCGTACGCGCCGCCTGCCCGTGGTGCGGCAGGCGATCATCGAGTCCGGAGCGCGCCTGACGGTGCTGCGCGGCCCCGCTGAGGTGGACGCCCTCATCGCCGGGCTCGCAGCAGCAGCGCCATGAGCCACGGATCGCGGCGTCAGGTGACGCCGTCACCGGTCACCGCCTCGCGCGGCGTGGCTACGCGAGGTTGTGGTCGAAGTCCATGTGATGCGTGCCGTCCGCGTCGATCCTCAGGCGCACCGAGCCCTCGATGCCGACAAGCTCGTCCGTGCCGCTCCGGGGCACGATCAGTCCGTACTCGTCGGTGCGGTCGGCCCCACTCGTCGAGGCGGCGTGCACGAAGTTGAAGGCGCCGCGCCGGCCGGCCACGGTGCCCTCGAAGGACTCCATCGCCACGTACGTGCCGACGCCGGAGTCCTGGTCGAACGCCGACGTGAACTGGGTGACGCTGCGACCCTCGACGTCACCCGTATATGTCTTGCGCAGCCGTAGGTGACCGGTCGGCAAGGCGGTCGTCACGTCGGGGGTGTAGTCCGTGACCTCGAAGTCGGACGTGGTGAAGGTGGAGGTGCTCAGCATGACACCGGACGCTAGCGATCCCTCGTCGCACGGCATAGGGCTCAACGCCTCTGCAGACCGCTTCAGTCCACCTGCGTGCGCAGCCAGGTGATGTCGGCGCCCTGACCCGCGACGCCGCCGGGGGTCTCGCACACGACCGGGGCTCCGGCTGCACGGACCAGGGCGGCGACGGCCTCGCCGTCGAGCGTGCCGGAGCCGAAGTTGGTGTGCCGGTCGGCTCCCGAGTCGGCCTCGTCGCGCGAGTCGTTGGCGTGGACGAGGTCGATGCGCCCGGTGATGGCGCGGATGTCGTCGACGACGGTGCGAAGGTCGAGACCTCCGGCGAAGGCGTGGCAGGTGTCCAGGCAGAAGCCGACCTCCTCGGCGCCCGACGCAGTGCTCACGGCCTCCCAGAGCCGGCCGATCGCCTCCAGCCGGCGGGCCATCGCGTTGTCACCGCCGGCCGTGTTCTCGATGAGCAGCGGCACCGCCAGGTCGAGGCCGTCGATGCACTTGCGCCAGTTGTCGAAGCCCTTCGTGGCGTCCTCGTCGACACCGAGGTGGCCGCCGTGCACGATGACGCCCTTGGCGCCGATCTCGGCCGCCGCGCTCAGGTGCTGCTGCAGCAGCTTGCGCCCGGGGATGCGGATGCGGTTGTTGAGGCTCGCCACGTTGATCGGGTAGGGCGCGTGGACGTAGAGGTCGATGCCCGCTGCCTCGGCGTCGGCGCGGAGGGCAGCGGCCCCACCGGCATACCGGACCACCGGTCCCTTGTAGCTCTGCGGGTCACCGAGGAAGAACTGCGACAGCGTGGCGCCGCGCGCCTTCGCCTCCGCGATCGGGTCCTCCTGGTCGACGTGCGCTCCGATGTGCAGGCCCATCCCCAGAGCGTATGCCGCACCGCGGACGCCGCGTCCCCCGCCCTCGTCGCGCCTGCGCCCGTGCCCGGAACCCGGCTCCACCGTGGCCCGGGACCGGCGCGCTGCGGTGTCGAGGTCGGCCGGCGCGGTTCGACGTAGGGGTGAGGACACACGTCGCACCGACCACGGAGGACCGAGATGACGACCATGACCGCGGCCAACGGCACCGGGACCACCGAGGCCACCGAGGCCACCGGGGCCACCGGGGCCACCGAGCGTCGCCCGACGACGCGTCAGTGGCTCGCCCTGGGCGTCCTCGCCCTGACCGCCCTGCTGCTCTCGCTCGACGTCAGCGTGCTCTACCTCGCGCTGCCCGAGCTCTCCGCCGACCTCGGGGCCTCGACCACGCAGCAGCTGTGGATGCTCGACATCTACTCGTTCGTGCTCGCCGGCTTCCTCGTGACGATGGGCGCGGTCGGCGACCGCATCGGCCGACGACGGCTGCTCCTCGTCGGTGCGGCCGCCTTCGGCATCGCCTCGGCGTGTGCGGCCTACGCGAGCACCCCTGAGCAGCTCATCTTCTGGCGGGCCGTCCTCGGCATCGCGGGCGCGACTCTGATGCCGTCGACCATGGGCCTGCTGCGCACCATCTTCACGACCGAGCGTTCGATGATGACCGCGATCGGGATCTGGTTCAGCTGCTTCATGGGCGGCATGGCGGTCGGGCCGCTGGTCGGCGGCGTCCTCCTGCAGCACTTCTGGTGGGGGTCGGCGTTCCTGCTCGGCGTGCCCTTCATGGTGCTGCTGCTCATCATGGGACCGCGCCTGCTGCCGGAGTCGGAGCGGCACACGGGCACGCGCGTCGACCTGGCCAGCTCGGCGCTCTCCCTGCTGACGATCCTGCCGATCATCCACTGCTTCAAAGAGATCGCGCGTGGTGGGAGCGCGACTGTGGCAGCCCTGGCAGGTGCCTTCGGGCTGGTCATGGGCTGGCGCTTCCTGCGTCGCCAGCGCCGCATCGCCAACCCGCTCATCGACCTCACCCTCTTCGGCAGCCGCGCCTTCTCGACGGCGCTCGCGGTGATGCTGCTCGGAGGGGTCGTCATGGCGGGCACGTCGTTCGTGTCGTCCCAGTGGCTCCAGCTCGTCGCGGGACTCGATCCCCTGGGTGCCGGTCTCGCGATGCTCCCGGCGAATGTCGCACTGCTGATCTCGTCGGCCTCGAGCGCCGCGCTGGCCCGCCGGTTCGGCACGGCACGCACCATGGTGGCCGGCCTCCTCGTCTGCGCGTTCGGACTCGCCGTCTACACGCAGGTGCAGGCCGGCGCCGGTCTGGTCCTGCTCATCGGCGGGATGATGCTGACGTCCTTCGGCATCATGCTGCCCTCGACCCTGACGATGTCGGTCATGATGCAGTCGGCGCCCTCGGAGCGCGCGGGCTCCGTCGCCTCGATGTCGGAGACCTCGGGCGAGTTCGGGATCGCCGTCGGCGTCGCGGGGCTCGGCTCCCTCGCCACGTTCGTCTACCGCGACGAGCTCACGCCGTATGCCTCGGCACAGCCCGAGCCGGTCGGTGCAGCAGCGCTCGACTCCCTGGCCGGTGCGCTGCAGGCCGCCTCGACACTGCCGGGCTCGGCCGCACACGAGCTGGCGACCGCGGCGCAGCAGGCCTTCACGGCGAGCCTCACCGTCGTCGCGGGAGTCGGCACGGCGATCCTGGTGGGTCTGGCTGCAGCCGCGTGGATCGCCTTGCGCCGGGCGTGACATCCACGGGCTGGTCGCTGCTGGATAAGTGCACGTTATGCATTGGACAATGTGCAGCATGAGCTCGCGCTTCCCGGCCGTCGTGGACGACGTCACCGTCCGCCTCGTCGCGGCCGTCGTCCTCGTCGTTGCGCTCGTCGCTCTCGGCGCCCAGCAGTGGTGGCTCTATGCCGTGCTCGCCGTCGACTTCACCCTCCGAGCCGCGCTCGGACCCCGAGCCAGCCCGATCGCTCGGCTCGTCACGCGGTGGGTCCGACCCGCGGTGCGCGCCGCGAAGCGGCCGACGGCCGGCGCGCCCAAGCGGTTCGCGGCGGCGATCGGTGCCGTCATGACGATCGCCGCGACCGCCCTGTGGCTGACCGGAGTCGTCACCGGATCGTCGTTCGCCATGCCCGCGGTCCTCGTGGTCGGCGCGATCATGGTCCTCTTCCCGCTCCTCGAGGCGGCCTTCGGCCTCTGCGTCGGCTGCTGGCTCTTCGCCGGCCTCATGCGCCTCGGGCTGGTGCCGGAGCAGGTGTGCCTCGACTGCGCAGACATCACCCGTCGGCGCACCGCCCAGCAGGCCGCCTGAACCGATGGCGGCAGCGGCGTCGCCGGCGACGCGTCAGCGACGCTCGCGTGCGAGGAACGCGCGGATCGCCTCACGTGGACGGTCCCGCAGCTCGGGCCCGTGCGTGAAGGCGGCCAGCTCGTAGTCGAGCTCGCCGAGCACCTGCGCCGTCTGCTGGGTCATCGCGAAGTCGCTGCAGAACGCCCGAATGGGCCACCTGATCCGCCGGACGTTGAAGATCGCGTCGCCGGTGATGAGCAGCCGCGTGTCTTCGTGGAGCAGCGACACGTGCCCTGGGGAGTGACCTGGGGTGTGCACGACACGCAGACCGCCGGCGACCGGCAGGACCTCGCCGTCCGTGAGCTCGCGCTCGACCGGCACCGGTGTGAAGTCCTGACCTCGTGACAGCCGGTCGAGCAGCCGGCCGAGTCGGAGGCTGTGGTCGCGCGGCGGGGACTTGCCCTCGCGGGCGTAGGCCGCGTCGGCCTCGTGGATGTCGAAGCCGCGCCCCGTCTCGGCCGCCACGTGAGCCGCGCCACCGGCATGGTCCGGGTGGGCGTGGGTGAGCACGAGGCGAGTCACGTCGGTCGGTGCGGACCCGATGGCGGAGAGTGCCGCGATGACCTTCGCGCCTGATGACTTGATCCCCATGTCGACGAGCGTCACCTGGCCGTCGTCGTCGCGGAGCATGAAGCCGTTGAC
This sequence comes from uncultured Actinomycetota bacterium, assembly GCA_963816385.1. Lineage (GTDB taxonomy): Bacteria > Actinomycetota > Actinomycetes > Actinomycetales > Dermatophilaceae > CAWFKL01. The sequence goes on along the minus strand of CAWFKL010000001.1, from coordinate 308,411 downwards.
GAAGTCGCGGAGGAGCGGGATGCGCCAGATGCCCGGCACGAGGGGGACGACGGGAGCGGAGGCCATGGCCCGATGCTAGGGCCCCACCCACCGCGTCCGCGTGCTAGAGGAAGGGCTCCTCCCCGGGCGCGAGCACCCGTAGCCACCGACCGGCATACCCGTCGATGCGCAGCTCGAACGGGAGTGCCGGCCGTCACGGCCACGTCCTCCGTGACGGCGCCGCCGTCGACCAGGGCGTCGCGGAGCACCGACGCCGTCCGGCACCTCGTCGAGCGTCAACGTGACCGTGGTGGTGTCCGGGCCCACGTTGTGGACCGAGAGCAGTCGCCACCCGTCGCAGTGGCAGACGTGGGCGAGCACCGCGGGCGTCTCGTGGCCCAGCACCTCTACGGTGGACCACCCGATCTGCGGCATCTGTCGGTAGGTGCGGATGAGCCGACGCATGTGGTGCCAGAGCGAGTCCCGGTCACGACGTTGGTCCAGCGCGTTGACGTGCTCGGGGCCGAAGAGGCCGTCGGGCAGCGGTCGTGCCAGCCGGCGCGTGGGAGCGGTCGAGAAGCCGCCGTTCGGCGTGGCCGACCACTGCATCGGCGTGCGGACCGAGAGCCGCCCCTCGACCTCGAGGTTCTCCCCCATGCCGATCTCCTCGCCGTAGAAGAGGACCGGCGTTCCGGGCAGAGAGAACATGAGCGAGTAGACGAGCCGGATCCGTCGCTGGTCGCCGCCGAGCATCGGGGGCAGCCGGCGTCTCAGGCCACGGTCATAGAGCTGCATGTCGGGCTCCGGGCCGAAGGCGTCGAAGACCTCCTGGCGCTCGGTCTTGCTCAGCTTGTCGAGGGTGAGCTCGTCGTGGTTGCGCACGAAGTTCGCCCACTGGCTCGTGATGTCGAGTTCGGGGCGCTCCCGCAGTGCATTGGCGAGCGGTGTGGCGTCGCCGCGTGCGAGGGATAGGTAGAGGCTCTGCATGCCGATGAAGTCGAACTGCATGTTGAGCCCGTCACCGTCGTCGCCCCCGAAGAAGCGCTTCTGGTCGGCGTACGGCAGGTTGACCTCACCGAGCAGCACCGCGTCGCCGACCCGGCGCGTCACGAAGGAGCGCACCTCGCCGAGATAGCGGTCGGGGTTGAAGGCGTCGCTGCTCCTCCAGTCCCGGGGCGGCGTCGCGCGCGAAGAGGAACGGCACGGCGTCGACGCGGAAGCCCGAGACGCCGAGCTGGAGCCAGAAGCCCAGTGTCTTGGAGATCTCCTCCTGCACAGCGGGACTCGCCACGTTGAGGTCGGGCTGCGTCCTGTAGAAGTGGTGCAGGAACCACTCGCCGGTGCGCTCGTCGAGCTCCCAGATGCTCTCCTCCATGTCGGGGAAGACGACGTCCTTCTTGCTCGACTTCGGCTTGGTGCTCGACCAGACGTAGTAGTCGCGGAAGGGGTCGTCGGTGCTGCGACGGGCGGACTTGAACCACGGATGCTGGTCGCTCGTGTGGTTCATGACGAAGTCGACGATGACCCGGATGCCGGCGGCTCGTGCCGTTCGCACGAGCTCGACGAAGTCGCCGTGGCTGCCGAGCCGCTGGTCCACGCCGAAGAAGTCGGTGATGTCGTAGCCGTCGTCCTGATTGGCCGTCGGGTAGAACGGCATGAGCCAGAGGCAGGTGATGCCGAGGTCCGCGAGGTACTCGATGCGCTCGGTCATGCCGTGGAGGTCGCCCTGCCCGTCACCGTCGGAGTCGGCGAAGGTCTGCACGTCTGCGCAGTAGAGGACCGCGCTCTTCCACCAGAGGTCTGCCGGTCTGGGACATCCTCATGCGTCGACCTGCTCCCGCTCGACGGTCGGGGTGCCCGGTGGTCGCCGGAGCGGGGGCGGTCGGTCCGAGCTGCGGCAGGACCTGGGCTCCGAAGGCGTCGATGAAGCGGCTCTGCTCCTGGCCGACGAAGTGCAGGTAGAGCTCGTCCCAGCCCTGGTCGACATACTCCTGCAGCCACGCCGCGTGCTGCCCGAGGTCGTGCGAGACGCGCACGACCTCCGCGACGTGCGCAGGAGTCGCGTGCTCCGCCATGAGGTCGAACGCCTCGACCGTCTCGGTGTCCCACGCCACCGGTGGGCCGAGGACGTTGCTGCGCCACTGGTCGTGCGCGATGGCGAGCGCCTCGTCGTGGGTCGGTGCCCAGCTGAGGTGGATCTGCAGGCGGGCCGGGCCGCTGCCACCGGCGTCGCGGTATGCCGCAAGCACCCTCTCGAGGGCGTCGAGGGGTTGGTTCACGGTGATGAGCGCGTCGGCCCACTCGGCGTGACGCGCCGCGGTCTCGGGGGTGACGGCCGGGCCGACGAGTGGTGGGACGGTGTCGGGCAGCGTCCACAGTCGGGCCCGGTTCACGGTCACGAGCCCGTCGTGGCTGACCTCCTCTCCGGCGAGCAGGCGTCGGATGACGTCGACGCACTCGCGCAGGCGTGCGTCGCGGATCTCCTTGCGGGGCCACACGGCTCCCGTGACCCTCTCGTTGGCCGCCTCCCCGGAGCCGAGGGCCGCCCAGAAGCGCCCGGGGAACATCTGCGCGAGCGTGGCGATGGCCTGGGCCGTGATGGCGGGGTGGTAGCGCTGGCCGGGCGCCGTGACGACCCCGAAGGGAAGTGACGTGGTGGCGAGGGCGGCCCCGAGGAACGACCACGCGTAGCCGGACTCGCCCTGTCGCGCGCTCCACGGCGTCAAGTGGTCCGACGACATGGCGGCGGTGAAGCCGGCCCCCTCCGCGTGCTGCACGTCGCGCAGCAGCTGGGCCGGCGGGATCTGTTCGTGTGAACAGTGGAAACCGATGACAGTCATCTGGACACGCAACCCGACTCTCGCGCCGGCGTCAACGCCGAGTCGACTGCGAGGTGCCCGCCGAGTGGCCGTGGGCGGTGCATGGTGTGCGTCCGAGCGAGGTGGGTAGGTGCGAAGGGCACCCACCAAGAGCAAGGAGGACCCCGTGTCCAAGAAGGTTGCATTCCTCGTCGCCCCCGAGGGGATCGAGCAGGTCGAGCTCACGGAGCCGTGGAAGGCGGTGACCGACGCCGGTCACGAGGCCGTCCTCGTCAGCACCGAGTCCGGCTCGGTCCAGATGTTCAACCACCTCGACAAGGGCGACACGAAGGACGTCGACGTCACCGTGGCGGACACCACCGTCGACGACTACGACGCGCTGGTGCTGCCCGGCGGTGTGGCGAACCCGGACAGGCTGCGCACGGACGAGCAGGCCGTCGCCTTCGTCCGCGACTTCATCTCCTCCGGTCGTCCGGTCGCCGCCATCTGCCACGCGCCGTGGACCCTCGTGGAGGCCGACGTGGTCAGGGGCCGACGGCTGACGTCGTGGCCGAGCCTGCAGACCGACATCCGCAACGCCGGAGGTGAGTGGGTGGACGAGCCGCTCGTCACGGACGGCAACCTCACGACGAGCCGCAAGCCGGACGACCTGCCGAAGTTCTGCGGTGCGGTCGTCGAGCAGCTCGAGCACGGCGCGGCGGCGACACCCGCGGCGGCTGTGTGAGCGTTCCTCCCGGTCCCCGCTGAAAGACGACTGACGGACGACCGACGGACGACCGACGACGACCGTCGGACGACCTGACGACCGTCGTCGAGACGCGGCGCAGCTTCGCTTGTGGGCCGGACACCTACGGACGACCGTCGGTCGCAGTACGTCGGCGGGCAGCCCTTCGTTTGTGGGCGTGTCTGACCCGAACGGCGACATGGCGCTGGTCACCGACGCGCCGCTGCCGCCCGTGGGAGCGTAGCGCCATGAGGATCGCGTCCTACAACGTCGAGAACCTCTTCGACCGGGCCAAGCTGCTCGCCACGGCGGAGTGGAGTGAGGCGCGGCCCATGCTCGACGCGTACACCGAGCTCACCAAGCTCCTCCAGCGGCAGGAGTACACAGCAGAGGACAAGAAGTCGATCCTGCGCCTCCTTGGCGTGCTCGGACTGACGACGTCCGACGAGAGCCCCCTCTTCCTGCTGCGCCAGAACCGGGGCCGGCTGCTCTCGCGCTCCTCGAACGGGACCGTCGTGGTCGTCGCCGGTGGTCGTGGTGACTGGATCGGGTGGCTGGAGATGAAGCGAGCGACCGTGACGGACCTCGCCGTGCGCCACACGGCCCAGGTCGTGCACGACCTCGGCGCAGACGTGCTCGGCGTGGTCGAGGCGGAGGACCGCTGGGCGCTGCGGCACTTCAACGCCGACCAGCTCGCTCCGCTCGGCGGGCGCATCTTCGGTCACGTCATGCTCATCGACGGCAACGACGAGCGAGGCATCGACGTCGGGCTGCTGACGCGTGGCCACCTCCCCATCGGCCGGATCACGAGCCACGTCGACGACTCGGACCTCGCGGGGCCGATCTTCAGCCGCGACTGTGCAGAGTTCGAGATCGCCGTGTCGGGCGGCCGCACCCTTGTCGTCATGGTCAACCACTTCAAGTCGAAGGGCTCCGGAGGCGGAACGGCCACGGTGCGACGCAAGCGGCAGGCCCAGCGCGTGCGCGAGATCTACGAGCAGCGGCGGGCCGACGGGTTCGACCTCGTCGCGATCGTCGGCGACCTGAACGACACTCCGACGAGCGGCGCGCTCGCCCCGCTCCTCGGCGAGGGCGGCATCGGCGTCGCGTCACGCCCGAGCGACCTGCGCGACGTCTGGGCGTTCCGCGACTTCGACGCGCAGGGCTGGCCGGGGACCTACGGCACGGCGAACAAGGGCAACAAGCTCGACTACATCCTGTGCTCCCCCGCCCTCTTCGCGACGGTCACGGCGGGCGGTGTGCACCGGGCCGGCGTGTGGACCGCCTCCGACCGCTGGCCGATGTATCCCACGCTGAAGCGCGAGCAGGACGCCGCCAGCGACCACGCGGCCCTCTGGGCCGACCTCGACCTGTGAGAACGGGGCCACTCGAGCACAGGGTCGGACGCACGTCCCTGACCGTGGCGGGCACGCCGGTGGGCGAGGTCGCGCTGACGGTCGTCACGCCGCTCGGCACCCGGCGCACGGACCCGCTGCCGCTGCTCGTGACCCACGACGGCCCCGACTACGCACGTCGCGGCCACCTGCTGAGGACCCTGGCCGGGGCTCGGGAGCAGGGCCGCATCCCCTCGCTGCGGGTGGCCCTGCTGCGTCCCGGCCCACGCAACGAGCGGTATGCCGCGAACCCGGACTACGCCGAAGCGCTCACCGGGCACGTGCTCCCGAGGGTGCTCACGGCATACCGGACGGCCGGGAGGCCGACCATCATGGGAGCCAGCCTCGGTGCGCTCGCCGCGCTGCAGGCCGAGTGGCTGCGGCCGGGCACCTTCGGCGGCCTCTTCCTGCAGTCGGGCTCCTTCTTCCGCAAGCGACTGGACGGCGAGGAGAGCTTCGAGCACTGGGGGCGCGTGACCTCCTTCGTCTCGAGTGTCTCGCGAGCGCGGCGGCGCCGGACCGACGCGCGCATCGTCATGACCTGCGGCACGGCGGAGGGCAACCTCGCCAACAACCGGCTGATGGCGCAGGTGCTGCGCAGTCGCGGCCACGACGTGCACTTCAGCGCCGTCCCGGGAGCCCATGACTGGCCCTCGTGGGAGCGAGCCTTCGACCCCCATCTCATCGACCTGCTCGCGGTGACGACGGCGGGAACGGCGACAGACGGCGCGCTTCCTGCAAGGATCGCTGTCGTCGACCGAGACCCCGGACGGTAGGAGCTCCACGATGACCGAGACCGCTCAGCAGCAGACCCCCGCACCCGACTCCGCACCCGACTCCACACCGCCTCCGTCGACTCGGACGCACCTCGTCGGCCTGCTCCTCGGTGCGGAGGAGGACTGGCCGACGGCCTTCGAGGCGCTGCTCTCCCTCGTCGGCCCGATCACCACCGACGACGGCGTCACCCACAGGTTGACGAGCGAGCGGCTCACCATCGAGCCGTTCGACCTGCGTCAGCCGGTGCGCACCGAGCTCGTCATCGACCGCCTCGCCTACTGGTACTACCACCCGCGCGAGTGGCTCAAGAAGGCCGCGCTGATGAACGACACCTACCTGCTCAACAGCCCCTTCACGTTCCAGTCGATGGAGAAGCACAGCGCCTACGTCGCGCTCATGCGCCTCGGACTCAAGGTGCCCGAGACCTGGCTCGTGCCCTACAAGAACCCGGTTGACAACGTCCGCTGGGCCTACACGTCCGCCAAGTACAACCAGCCGTTCGAGCTCAAGGAGATCGCGAACCGGCTCGGCTACCCGATGTACATGAAGCCCTTTGACGGGGGTGGCTGGCGCGGCGTCTCGCGGATCAACGACGAGGCCGGCCTCGTCAAGGCCTACGACGAGTCGGGCGAGATGCTCATGCACCTGCAGGCGACCGTCGACTACGAGCACTTCGCGCGCGCCCTGTCGATCGGCCCCGAGACGATGGTCATGGACTTCCGTCCCGAGCAGCCGATGCACAACCGGTATGCCGTGTCGTACGACTTCCTGACGCCGTCCGCGGGCAAGCAGGCCGCCGCGATCAGCCGCATCGTCAACGCGATGTTCGGATGGGAGTTCAACTCCTGCGAGATGCTCGTCACCGGTGACGACGTCTACCCGATCGACTACGCGAACGCCTGCCCCGACGTCGCCGTCACCTCTCTGCACTACTACTTCCCTTGGGCCATCAAGGCGCTCGTGCGCTGGTCGGCCTACTGCCTCGTCAACGGCCGCCGCGGCCCGATGGACCTCGAGATGCGCCGCTACTTCGACGTCGCCGACCGCAACGACCTCGACGACGCCCAGAAGCTCGACGCGTACCTGGCGATCGCCGACGAGTACTTCGAGACCCAGGCCTACTGGGCCTGGTGCGAACGCTACCTGCCCCACCTGGACCGGGCCGTGCTCGACTGGGTGCAGTCGGACGCCTTCGACCACCTGCTGCGCTCGACCGTGCAGGCGACCTACCCCGCGCACGAGCGCGACCGGTTCGTCGCGCACTTCTCCGGCCTCATCGGCCTGTGGGTGGCCGACGAGAAGTCCCGCCTCGGAGGCTGACCCGGCGTACTCGCCCCGGCTCGGCTGGGTCGGCGGGTCAGCCGCCGCCCCCGCCGCCGAGCCCGGCCACGAGGTTGATCGTCGCCGCGATGACGGTCGTGCCGTAGAGGTAGGCGAGCATCGCGTGCCCGAGCACCACCTTGCGCACCGCGGTCGTCTTGAGGTCGGTGTCGGAGACCTGGTAGGCCATGCCGAGGTTGAAGGAGAAGTAGGCGAAGTCGGAGAAGGCCGGATCCTCGTCCTGGTTGAAGTCGATCGGCGGTGTCGGGCTGGCGTAGTAGACACGGGCGTAGCGGAGCACGTAGACCGTGTGCACGCAGAGCCAGCCGACCGCCACGGCTGCCACGCCGATGACGGACTCGACGACCTGGGACGTGTCGCGCGACTGGCCGCCGATGAGCAGGATCGCCACCCCGCAGAGGCTGGCGAGGCCGACGATGATGACGACGATGTCGTACCACGCGGCGTCGCCGTCACGGCCCGCCACCTTGGCCCGGGTGTCGTCGGCACTGTGGCCGAGCACGTGCACGAGGAGGGGCACGGCGAAGATGAGGCCGCCGACGACGAAGCCAGCGAGTGCGTGGCTCAGCGCATGGGTGGTCATGCCCAGGGGGACGAAGAACCCGGCGAGCACGCCGAGCACGCCCCCGACGAGCAGGCGGCGGCGGATGGTGGGCACGGGCGCAGGCTACCCGGGGGAGCTGCAGCTGGGCTGGGAGCCAGGTGGTGGTGGGCCCCCCGGCGCCGTGGGTATGTCATCGGCTGGTCGAGTCGACGGCCGCGTACCTCCCGCCTCGAGCTCTAGGATCCCCTCCGTGTCTGACACCGTGCCCCAGGCGCCGAGCGCCCGCCGCAGCCTCACCGTCGTCTACAACCCCGTCAAGGTTGACGACGTCGATGCGGCGAAGCAGGTCGTGGCGTCCGCGGCGACACGGCACGGCTGGCCCGAGCCGACGTGGATCCCGACCACGGCGGAGGAGACCGGCGAGAAGCAGGGTCGTGAGGCCGTCGAGTCCGGCGCCGACGTCGTGGCCTCGCTCGGTGGGGACGGCACCGTGCGCGCCGTGGCTTCCGCCCTCGTCGGCACGGACGCCGCGCTCGGCCTGCTCCCGGGAGGCACCGGCAACCTGCTGGCCCGCAACCTCGGGCTGCCCGTCGACTCCCTCGAGGACGCGGTCGAGGCGATGATCTCGGGCTCCGATCGTCGCATCGACGTCGGGCTCGTGCGCACTGGCGACAGCCTGTCCGAGCTCGGCGCCGACTCCACGGCAGGCCCGGGTGGCCGGGCGGACGACCCCACGAAGGGGCGCCGCGACGGCGAGGACGTCTTCCTCGTCATGACCGGGCTGGGCCTCGATGGTGAGGTCATGGCGGACACGAACGAGAAGGTCAAGGCGGTCGTCGGCTGGGTGGCCTACCTCTTCGCTGCGCTGCGCAAGATCTTCGGTCGGGGGTTCACCGTCGCCGTGTCCGCCAGCGGTGGGCCAGGGGAGGTCGACCGTCCCGGTGACCGCCTCGGTCGTCATGCCCGCACGGTCGTCATCGGCAACTGCGGCACGCTCCAAGGCGGCGTCGAGCTCATGCCGGAGGCCAGGTTGGACGACGGCGTCCTCGACTCGGTCGTCGTAGCGCCGAAGGGTTTCTTCGGCTGGCTGTCGGTCCTCGCCGCTGTCGCGACGCGCCACCGCGCGGGCCACAAGCGCCTCGACCGGCTCCGCGGCCGCGAGTTCACCGTGCAGTCCAAGGACCCCGTCGAGACGGAGATCGATGGCGACCCCATCGGCAAGCGCCGCGCCCTGTCCGTGCGCGTGCTGCCCGACTCCTTGGTCGTGCGCGTTGGCTGACCTCGAGGCCCGTGGGCGAGCCCCGAAGGGCGGTCGAGGCCGTCGGCTGCTCAAGGCGATCGGCTGGGGCCTCGTCTTCGCGGTGCCGGTCACGGCGCTGGCGTTCGTGGCCCGCGAGAAGTTCCGGCCAGTCATCGAGCTCGACGAGTACCTCATCGTGGCCGCGACCGACATCACCCGTGACAACCCGTGGCTGCGCACTGCCCTGGTCGGGTGGCAGGAAGCCACCCAACCACGGGGGCTCTACCTGCTCGCGACCGTCGTGTGCGTCGTCGTCTGGCGCAAGTACGGTCTGCGCAGCAGAGCCCTGTGGGCCTTCGCGACGATGATGCTGGCATGGGCCCTCCAGCTGGCCCTCAAGGAGGTCGTCCAGCGCGCCCGGCCCGTCGTCAGCGACCCGGTCTCGCACGCGCCCGGCTACAGCTTCCCCTCGGGGCACGTCGCCAACGCGGCCGCGATCGCCACGGTGCTCGTGCTGCTCCTCTGGCCGGTGCTGTCGACCGCCGGTCGGCGCTGGGTGGTCGGCGGGCTGTCGGCCGTCGTCGTCCTGACCTGCCTCGACCGCGTCTTCCTCGGCGTGCACTACCCCTCGGACGCGTTGGCGGGGGTGCTCTTCGGAGTGGGCCTCGGCACGGCGTCCTATCTCGGCTACCTCGGGTGGGACCCCACCGGCCCTGACGATGCCCCTCCGCCGGAGGGACGCAGCGGGCCTGAGACGAAAGGCGACTCGTGAACCACACCTTCATCCACCGCTATGAGATCGACAGGTCCCGGCCTCCCGTGCGGTCAGCCCTGCGCGACATGGCCCTGCGCCTGCTCGCTCCGGCGGTCGTCCTCTTCGGCATCATCCTCGGTCTCGGCTTCCTCATCGAGGGGCCCCTGGACGACCTGAAGTCGGAGAACTCCATCAGCAAGGCGCTGGCGGACGGCCGGACCGCCACGTGGAACTCCATCACCGCGGTGTGGTCGCACATCGGCAACACGGAGATCGTCATCGGCGTGTGCGTGATCGTGGTGGCGGTCGTGTGGTGGCGCACCAGGGAGTGGTGGTACGCCGTCGTGCCGGCGCTCGCGATCGCGGCTCAGGCGAGTGTCTTCGTCGCGACCACGACCATCACCGGGCGTGACCGGCCCACGGTCGAGCACCTGGACCCGGCACCCCCGACCTCGAGCTATCCCAGCGGTCACATGGGTGCCTCCACCGCGCTCTACTTGACCTTCGCGCTGATGGCGCAGCGCATCCAGAGGCTGTGGCTGCGCTGGCTCGTCACGGTCGTCTGCGTCGTCATCCCGCTGCTGGTCGGCTACGGCCGCCTCTACCGTGGCATGCACCACCTCTCGGACGTCCTCGTCGGTGCTGGCAACGGCATCATCTGCATGCTCCTCGCGTGGAACTACCTGCGCCGCGACACGTCCGGGCGGTCAGTGAGCACCCAGGCTCGCGAGGCCGTCAGCCGCTGAGGCTTGCGCCGACCCGTGCACGTCGTGACGAAGGGCGTGGCCCTTCACTCAGACGTCGGCGTGCCGGGCGCGGCCGAACGAGTAGACGCCGAAGGCGATGAGGCCGAGCGCGACGAGGGTCAGCAGGACCGGGCCACCGGGAGCGCCGAGCAGGTTGCGCAGCGCACCGTCGAGCCCCTTGGCCTCGCTCGGCTTGTGCCGCACTGCGGCGAGCACGAAGAGGCCGCCGACGATGGCGAGTGCGATGCCCTTGGCGATGTAGCCAACGCGGCCGGCCTTGACGATCCACTCGCCCGGCTGTGACTCGAGGTCGCTGAGGAACTTCTCCTTCCAGCCCTTGATGACGTGGTAGACGCCCACGCCGATGACGACGAGGCCCAGGGCGCCCACGAGCCACTCCCCGGCCGGCTGCTCCATGAGGCTGGCGGTGAAGTCCGTTGACTGCTTCTTGCTCGACGAGCCGCTGCCGGTCGCGAAGCGGAAGGCGGTCCAGGCCAACGCGAGGTAGAGAACGGCCTTGGCCGCCGCCTTGAGCCGGTCGCTGGTCTCGAGGCCGCCCGTGATCGCCTCGGTGACCTGCCAGATGCCGAGACCGAGCCACGCGACCACCGCGATCCAGAGCACGACCTGGCCCATGGGGTTGTCCGCGAGTGATCCGAGCGCTCCGGACTGGTCGGCGCTTGCGCCCTTGGAGCCGAAGGCGAGGGCAAGCGCGATGAGGCCGATGAGGATGTGCAGCACGCCGTTGACGGCATACCCGATGCGGGCCGTCATCTCCAGAGCCGGGTGGTCGCCAGCCCGCCGCGAAGCCTGCTTGACGTCGGTTGAATCCATGTGACGGTTCCTGTCGGTAGAGCGGTCCCGGTGGGCAACCGTGAACATACCCTCCTCACCGCCTGGACCGGCGCGTCGAGGAGGGCCATTCAGCCCGCCCCAGCGCCCAGAACCCGGCAGATCTCAGGCCACGCGAGTCGGCCCAGCTCGCGATCGGCCGCCTCCGTGCCGCCACGCGCCATGCGGGCGCCGCCCGTCGCCGGAGACTCGCCCGGCAGCAGCAGGCGGTGGCCCGCGTCGGGGTGCGCCACCATCGTCACCGGGAGGTCGTATGCCGTCCGGCGCGCCTGCACGGCCCTCGCGAAGTCGAGCGAGGGCCAGACTCGGTCGTCGCCTCCAGCCACGAGGAGCACGTCACCGAAGAAGCGCTCGACAGGGATGGTGGCGGCGGCGACGCGGTCGGCGAAGGTCCGCAGGCTGGCGCGGTAGACCGGCTCGAAGGCAGGTGGGTCGCCGGTGACGGCCACGTCGTCGTCGTAGGGGACGAAGGGCACCGGCTCGCCTCCGCGGGACCAGGACGAGTGCTGCGGTCGCAGCGAGCCGTCCGGGCCGGCAGAGACGTTGGCCCAGGCGACGTTGCTCGGTGACGCAGCGATCACCGCGTCGATGCGCGGGTCATGGACGGCATACAGCAAGAAGGCTTCGGCGGACTTGGACACACCGAAGAGGACGACCCGGTCACACTGCGCGGCAAGGCGGTCGACGGCCCAGTCGAAGCTCTCGAGAGGGAACTCCCAGATGCCGTCGGGCTGCCCGAAGGAGCCGAACCAGCGGTAGGTGAGCGCTGTGGCTCCGGCGGATGCCAGCACGTGGGCCCGCTCCGACTCGACGCGGCCGCTCGACCCGGACAGGACGAGCACCCCGGTGCCGGTGTCCTCACCGTCCGGGCGGACCCAGACGCCGTCGACGGGGGTGAGGGCTTCGCTGCGCACTGCCATCGAGCCGATGTTACGGGCCGCCGCGAGTGCGGCGGCGTCAGCCGCCCAGGCGCTCGAAGGCCGTGACGGTCAGGACCGCGGCGCCGACGTCGTCGCTCGCGGCGAGGTCGACGACGGCGGTGATGCCCCAGTCCCGGTCGCCGTCGGGGTCCATGACGACCTGGCGCACGCGCCACTCGGTCGGCGTCTTCTCGATCTGCAGGAGTCCCGGCGAGCGTGCCGCCTGGTCGGTCCCGATCGCGTCGTGCTCGTCGTAGTAGGCGCCGAGGGCGTCGTTCCACGCCTCAGCTGTCATGAGGACCTTCTGCGGCGGGTCGGTCAGCTCCGCGACGCGTGCCTCCAGCTCACCGAGCAGCTCCCAGGCGTCGCGCGACGCGAGCTCGACGCGGTGGAACATGGCGTTGCGGATCATGACCGTGAAGGCCCGCTCGTTGGCGGTCAGCGGCCGAGCGGGCGGGGCGATGTCGGTCTGGACGTGGGTGCCCGTCGGGTTGACGAGGTCCTCCCATTCGTCGAGCAGGCTCGAGTCCGTCTGGCGCACGAGCTCGCCCAGCCACTCGATGATGTCCTCGAGCTCGGTGGTGCGGTGCGTCTCGGGCACGGTGCGCCGCAGTGCTTGGTACGCGTCCGTGAGGTAGCGCAGGACCAGGCCCTCGGACCGCGAGAGGCCATAGTGCGAGACGAACTCGTTGAACGTCATGCCGCGCTCGTACATCTCGCGCACGACCGACTTCGGCGAGAGGGCATCCTGCGAGATCCAGGGGTGGGTCTGCCGGTACGCCGTCAGCGTGACCTCAAGCAGGTCCGCCAGCGGCTTGGGCCAGGAGACCTCCTCGAGCCGCTCCATCCGCTCCTCGTACTCGACACCGTCGAGCTTCATCGCGGCCACGGCTTCGCCACGCGCCTTGAACTCCTGGGCCCACAGCACCTGTCTCGGGTCCTCGAGGATCGCCTCGATGACCGAGACGAGGTCCTTGGCGTAGGTCTCGGACTCGGGGTCGAGGGTCTCCATCACGGCGAGCGCAAACGGTGCGAGCGGCTGGTTGAGGGCGAAGTCGCGCTGGAGGTCGACGGTGAGGACATGCCGGCGGCCGGAGGCCTCGGCGACGGGGAGCCGCTCGACGACACCGGAGGTCAGCAGCTCCTTGGCGAGCACCAGTGCGTGCCGCTGCAGCCGGCGTTGGTCCTTGGCCTCATGGTGATTGTCGGAGAGCAAGCGCTGGGCGTGCGCGACGGGGTTGCCCTCCCTGCCGAGGAGGTTGACGAGCATCGAGTGCGACACGCGCAGGCGCGGCTGGAGCTGCTCGGGCTCCGCCGCGATGAGACGGTCGAACGTCTCCTCGGACCAGCTGACGAAGCCGTCGGGCGCCTTCTTGCGCTGCACCTTCCGCTGCTTCTTCGGGTCGTCGCCGGCCCTCTCGACGGCCCGCAGGTTGTCGATGACGTGCTCGGGCGCCTGGGCGAGCACCCAACCGCGGGCGTCGAAGCCGGCGCGGCCGGCCCGGCCGACGATCTGGTGGAACTCACGCGCCTTGAGCGTGCGCTGCTTCGTGCCGTCGAACTTCGTCAGACCCGTGAGCAGCACGGTGCGGATCGGCACGTTGATGCCGACCCCGAGCGTGTCGGTGCCGCAGATGACCTTGAGCAGACCGTCCTGCGCGAGCTGCTCGACGAGGCGGCGGTACTTCGGCAGCATGCCGGCGTGGTGCACGCCGATGCCGTGGCGCACGAGCCTCGAGAGCGTGCGCCCGAAGCCCGACCCGAAGCGGAAGCCGCCGATGCGCGTGGCGATCGCATCACGCTCCTCACGGGTCGTGATCTTCGCGCCCATGAGGCTCTGGGCGCGCTCGAGTGCTGCCGCCTGCGTGAAGTGGACGACGTAGACGGGCGCGCGGTCCCGCTCGAGGAGCTCCTCGATGGTCTCGTGGAGAGGCGTCACGGCATACGAGAACTCGAGTGGCACAGGGCGCTCTGTGCCGCTGATCACGGCGGTGGAGCGACCGGTGCGGCGCGTCAGGTCGTCGCGGAACATCGTGACGTCACCGAGCGTGGCAGACATGAGCACGAACTGCGCCTGCGGCAGCTCGAGGATCGGCACCTGCCAGGCCCAGCCGCGGTCGGGCTCGGAGTAGAAGTGGAACTCGTCCATGACGACGAGACCGACGTCGGCCGCGCTGCCTTCTCGCAGAGCCATGTTGGCCAGGATCTCGGCGGTGCAGCAGATGATCGGGGCGTCGGCGTTGACTGACGCGTCACCGGTGATCATGCCGACGTTGTCAGCGCCGAACTGCTCGCAGAGAGCGAAGAACTTCTCGGAGACGAGCGCCTTGATCGGAGCCGTGTAGAACGAGACGCGGTCGTCGGCGAGGGCGGTGAGGTGGGCGGCCGTCGCGACGAGCGACTTCCCGGAGCCGGTCGGGGTGGACAGGATGAGGTTGCTGCCGCTGAGGATCTCGAGGAACGCCTCCTCCTGGTGCGGGTAGAGCGTCAGGCCTCGCTCGCTCGCCCACTCGGTGAAGACCTCGTAGAGCGCGTCGGGATCGGGATCCCGTGGGATGCGCTCGTTGAGGTTCTTGCTCACCACGCGAGTATGCCGCCCGGCGGGCTGATGCTCCCAACCGTCGTCAGGCGGTGGCGCCACAGGCTGCGCCTGGGCGTTTGAGCGGACCGGGACGTGTGTTCGTGATTCGTCACACTGGGTACAGGACAGGTGGCGGCCCGCGATAGATATCGTCGGGGTGCCGTCGCGAGTACGGAGTCACCAGTACGGAGAGGTGCAGCGGTGGATCCCAAGAAGACGTTCCTGTCCTGGCCCGTCGTCCGTCAGGTGCGCTCCGGCGACTTCCTCGGGCGCGGTCCGGCCGTCACCTCCGAGCGCACCCGTGCGCTCCAGCCCCGGACCTCGACCGCCGACAAGGTCGTCCAGAGTGTCTGCCCCTACTGCGCCGTCGGCTGTGGCCAGAAGGTCTTCGTCAAGGACGACAAGGTGGTGCAGATCGAGGGCGACCCGGACTCGCCTGTCTCGCGCGGTCGCCTCTGCCCAAAGGGCTCCGCCAGCGAGCAGCTCGTGAACAACCCGATGCGCCAGCGGCAGGTCCTCTACCGGCGTCCCGGCGCCACCGACTGGGAGCCGATGGAGCGCGAGACGGCCGTCGAGATGATCGCGCAGCGCTTTCTCGCCAGCCGCCGTGCGGGGTGGCAGGACACCGACGAGAGTGGCCGCCCGTTGCGCCGCACCATGGGCATCGCCTCTCTCGGTGGCGCCACGCTCGACAACGAGGAGAACTACCTCATCAAGAAGCTGTTCACCGCAGCGGGCGCGATCCAGATCGAGAACCAAGCACGTATTTGACACTCCTCCACGGTCCCCAGTCTGGGGTCCTCGTTCGGACGCGGCGGCGCCACGCAGTACGTGCAGGACCTGTCCAACTCGGACTGCATCGTCATCCAGGGCTCGAACATGGCCGAGTGCCACCCGGTGGCCTACCAGTGGGTGACCGAGGCGCGCCTCAAGGGCGCCAAGGTGATCCACGTTGACCCCCGCTTCACGCGGACGTCGGCGACCTCCGACAAGCACATCCCGATCCGGGCCGGCAGCGACGTCGTGCTGCTCGGCGCGCTCATCAACCACATCCTGACGAACGAGCTGTACTTCAAGGAGTACGTCACCGCCTACACCAACGCTGCGACGCTGGTGCACGAGGACTTCCGGGACACCGAGGACCTCGACGGCCTCTTCTCCGGCTACGACGAGGCGAAGGGCTCCTACCGGCAGGACACGTGGGCCTACGCCAGCGCCGCGGGGTCCGACGGCAATGCCAAGGGCGACTCCGCGGGAGACTCCTCACCGGGAAGCATCGGTGGCCCGGACTCGGGTCACGAGCACGGCCAGACGAAGTCCGAGCGCGCCGCGGGCGACCAGCACGGCGGCGCTGGCCCCGGTCTCGAGCACGCCGAGGTCCTGCGTGACGAGACCCTGCAGGACCCGCGCTGCGTCATGCAGATCCTCAAGCGTCACTACTCGCGCTACACGCCCGAGATGGTGGCCGACACGTGCGGCATCAGCGTCGACGACTTCCACTACCTGGCCCGCGCGGTCACCGAGAACAGCGGGCGCGAGCGCACGACGGCATTCGTCTACGCCGTGGGCTGGACCCAGCACACCCTCGGCGCACAGTTCATCCGGACGGCTGCGATCATCCAGCTGCTCCTGGGCAACATGGGCCGTCCGGGCGGCGGCGATCATGGCGCTGCGTGGGCACGCGAGCATCCAGGGCTCGACGGACATCCCGACGCTCTACAACATCCTGCCGGGCTATCTCGCCATGCCGATGGTCGGCGTGCACGACTCCTGGGACGAGTACATCTCGGCCATCGGCAGCAAGGAGCAGAAGGGCTTCTGGGCCAACGCCGACACGTATGCCGTGAGCCTGCTCAAGTCGTGGTGGGGCAAGGCCGCGACCGCCGAGAACAACTGGGCCTTCGACTACCTGCCGAAGCTGAGCGGCGCGCACGGCACGTACCAGACGACGATGGCGATGCTCGAGGACGAGGTCGAGGGCTACTTCCTCCTCGGCCAGAACCCTGCCGTCGGGTCCGCGCACGGCCGGATGCAGCGCCTGGCCATGTCGCACCTCAAGTGGCTCGTCGTGCGGGACTTCACGATGATCGAGTCGGCGACCTTCTGGAAGGACGGCCCGGAGATCGCGACAGGCGAGCTGAGGACAGAGGACATCCAGACCGAGGTGTTCTTCCTGCCCGCCGCGGCGCACACCGAGAAGAGCGGCACCTTCACCCAGACGCAGCGGATGCTCCAGTGGCACCACAAGGCCGTCTCACCGCCGGGCGACGCGCAGAGCGAGCTGCAGTTCTTCTACGAGCTCGGCCGCCGGCTACGCGAGCTGCTCGCCGACTCCGACGACCCACGCGACCGTCCCCTGCTCGACCTCACCTGGGACTATGCGCTCGACGACGAGGGCGAGATCGACGCCGAGTCCGTCCTCATGGAGATCAACGGCCGACACCTCACCGGCGACCAGGCGGGCCAGCCGCTGTCGTCGTTCACGCAGATGAAGGCCGACGGCTCGACGGACGGCGGCTGCTGGATCTACACCGGCGTGTTCGCCGAAGGCACGAACCGCTCCGCGAACCGGCGACCCGGCCGCGAGCAGGACCTCACTGCGCTCGACTGGGGCTGGGCGTGGCCGGCCAACCGCCGCATCCTCTACAACCGCGCGTCGGCCGACCCCGAGGGACGCCCCTGGAGCGAGCGGAAGCGCTACGTCTGGTGGGACGAGGAGTCGGCTCGCTGGACCGGCCACGACGTGCCCGACTTCCCGGTGACCAAGGCGCCGACCTACCGGCCCGAGCCCGGCACGGGTGGCCCCGACGGGCTGGCGGGCGACGACCCGTTCATCATGCAGGCCGACGGCAAGGGCTGGCTCTTCACCCCCAAGGGCATGGTCGACGGACCCCTGCCGACGCACTACGAGCCGCAGGAGTCCCCGGTCCGCAACCCGCTCTACACCCAGCAGTCGAACCCGGCCCGCAAGGTCTTCCCCCGCAAGGACAACCTGTGGAGCCCGTCGGCTGACGAGCCGGGCGCCGATGTCTACCCGTACGTCTTCACGACGTACCGGCTCACCGAGCACCACACCGCGGGAGGGATGAGCCGCTGGCTGCCCTACCTCTCGGAGCTGCAGCCCGAGTTCTTCTGCGAGGTCTCACCCGAGCTCGCCGCCGAGCGCGGCCTCGAGAACGGCGGGTGGGCCACGATCGTGTCGGCGCGCGCGGCGATCGAGGCCCGCGTCATGGTGACGGAGCGGATGCGACCGCTCGTCGTCGGCGGTCGCACCGTCCACCAGATCGGCCTGCCCTACCACTGGGGCGTCGGCAGTGACGCCGTCGTCAGCGGCGACTCCGCCAACGACCTGCTGGGCGTGGCGCTCGACCCCAACGTGCAGATCCAGGAGAGCAAGGCCGGCTCGTGCGACATCCTGCCCGGCCGTCGGCCCACCGGCGAGGACGTGCTGCGGCTCGTGGCCGAGACCCAGTCCCGGGCCGGCAGCACCGTCATGACGAGCAACGAGCTGCGCACCGGACATCCGGAGTCGGTCCCCGACTCCGGCCCGGGGGCGGTCCCCGGGGCGGAGCAGGCCACCCCGGGCAGGAGAGGAGACTGACCAGTGGGCTTCTGGCGCAACCAGCTCTCAGGACCGACCGACCCCGCGTCCGACGCGGCGTGGGACCGGCACGAGGCCCGCAAGGGCTTCTTCACCGACACCTCGATCTGCATCGGCTGCAAGGCGTGCGAGGTGGCCTGCAAGGAGTGGAACGGCATGCCCGAGGACGGCCTCGACCTGCTCAACCAGTCCTACGACAACACGGGCGCCCTCGGGGCCAGCACGTGGCGGCACGTGGCCTTCGTCGAGCAGGACACCGAGCGCATCGAGCAGGCCCGCGCCTCCGGGCGACGTCTCGTCCAGCTCGGTATGCCGTCGGTGCGCATCGGTGACGAACCGGCTCTCCCCGGGGGCGGGGGCACGGCCACGGCGACCCTGACGGCGCCGGCGACGTACGCCCCGGCGCTGCGGCCGGCCCTGGGCCGACCGACTCGCCCCTGCCCGACGTGCGCTGGCTCATGGCCTCCGACGTCTGCAAGCACTGCACGCACGCTGCCTGCCTCGACGTGTGCCCCACCGGCTCCCTCTTCCGCACCGAGTTCGGCACGGTCGTGGTCCAGGACGACGTCTGCAACGGGTGCGGCTACTGCGTGGCCGCGTGCCCCTTCGGGGTCATCGAGCGCCGACGCGGCGACGAGGGCCACGAGAAGGGTGGCCAGTCCCACGGCATCAGCATCAAGGGTGCGGCGAGCAGTGTCCGGGCATGCCAACCCGCAGTCCCACGCCGCGAGCAACGGCGAGGTGAAGAACGTCGGCATCGCCCAGAAGTGCACGCTGTGCTACGACCGGCTCGGTGCAGGGCAGACGCCGGCGTGCGCCCAGGCGTGCCCGACGACCTCCATCAAGTTCGGCGACCTCACCGAGATGCGCGCCACGGCGAGGGCCCGCGTGGCGGAGCTGCACGACCTGGGCTTCACCGAGGCGCGGCTCTACGGGACCGACGAGAACGACGGCGTCGGCGGCACGGGATCGGTCTTCCTGCTCCTCGACGAGCCGGAGGTCTACGGTCTGCCACCGGACCCGCGCGTCACGACGGCTGACCTGCCTGACATGTTCCGCAAGGCAGGTCTCGCGGGCCTGGCGATGCTCGGCATGGCAGCTGCGGCGTTCGTGGGGAGGCGACGGTGACGACCAACCCGCTCGACGCCGATCGCCCGCCGGAGCCGGAACGCCGGCGCGACCCAGCCAGTCACGGCAACGCCCGCGACCGGGCCGGCCAGAACGGCGGACGCCGGCGCCGTGACGAGTCACTTCTCGTGCCTGACGTGAAGTTCGACAGCTACTACGGGCGCCACATCGTCAAGCCGGCGCCGTGGGAGAAGGAGATCGCGGCCTACCTCTTCCTCGGTGGCGTCGCTGCCGGTTCGGCGCTGCTCGCCGCGGGCGGGGCCGCCCTCGGCTATCCGGCGCTGCGTCGTGCGGGTCGCATCGGCGCTGTGGGGGGCGCTGCCCTGGGCGGGGCGGCACTCGCGAAGGACCTGGGCAAGCCGAGCCGCGCGCTCAACATGATGCGCACCGTCAAGCTCACCTCGCCGATGTCGGTCGGCTCGTGGATCCTCACGGCGTTCGGCGGCTTCTCGGGCGTGGCCCTCGCCGCCGAGCTCGGACATGCCCTGATCGACCAGCGGCCGCAAGGCCCGGCTCCGGGCACGGCGCTGGCGCGCGTGTCGCGCGTGCTCGACCTCGCCGACGGCCCGGCGACGGTCGGCTCCGCCTTCTTCGCGCCGCCACTCGCCGCCTACACCGCCGTGCTGCTCGCCGACACGGCGACACCGACGTGGCACGAGTCCTACCGTGAGCTGCCCTTCGTCTTCGTCAGCTCCGCGAACGCCGCCGCCTCCGGACTCGCCCTGCTCACCGTGCCTCGCCGCTCAGAACGGACCGGCCCGACGCCTGGCGGCCGTGAGCGCGCTCGTCGAGACCGTCGCCTTCGAGCGGATGCAGGACAGGCTCGGGCCGATGCTGTCGGAGCCGCTGCGCACGCGGCAAGGCGGCCCGCCTGCTCAGGGCGAGCAAGGTGCTGACCATCGCCGGCGCCGTCGGGGCGGTCGCCGTCGGGCGCACCAGGGTCGGGGCCGCGCTCAGCGGGCTTGCGCTGATGGCGGGCTCAGCGTGCACCCGCTTCGGGGTCTTCGAGGCGGGTCTGGTGTCTGCCATCGACCCCAAGTACACCGTCGAACCACAGCGCGAGCGCCTCGAACGCCGCCGCGCCGCCGGAGTCGTCGACGACTCCATCACGACGGTGCGCTAGTCGGAGCCGCCGCGGGCGACGCACAGAGCGCCGCCGACCAACCGGAAGGAGAAGTGCCGTGAGCAGAACAGTCGTCGAGCCGGGAACGGGGAGCCGGGGCGCGAACCGCTGGGTCATCCTCGTCTGCGCGGTCCTCGTGCAGCTCGCCATCGGGTCGGTGTACGCCTGGAGCGTCTTCGCCAAGGCGCTGCAGAGCGACGAGGCCTTCGGGTGGTCGAAGTCCAAGGCCGCCGTTCCCTTCAGCGTCGTCATCGGCATGATCTTCATCGGCAGCTACGTCGGCGGTCGACTGCAGGACGCACGCGGGCCGCGGATCGTCGCCATGACGCGGCGGCATCATCTACGCCGTCGGCGTCATCCTCGCGTCCTTCGCGCAGTCGCCGGACTCGTTCTGGCTGCTCGTCATCGGCTACGGCGTCATCGGCGGCTTCGGCCTCGGCATGGTCTACATCGTCCCGATCGCCATGCTGCAGAAGTGGTTCCCTGACAAGCCGGGACTCATCACCGGGCTCGCTGTCGCGGGCTTCGGCTTCGGAGCCGTCGTCACCGCCCCGGTCGGGCAGGCCCTCATCAACCAGTCCCCGAGCGTGCCGACGAAGGCGTTCCTGTGGCTCGGCATCGGCTACCTCGTGATCCTGCTCCTCTGCACCTCCGTCTTCCGCAACCCGGCGGTGACGTCCCGTGGCGAGCGCTCCCGCCGCACCCGCGCGGACACCGACGACCGCACCGACGACCGCACCGACGACCGCAAGGCTCTGGCGCGCGACTTCACGCAGGGCGAGGCCCTGCACACGGTCCAGTGGTACCTCCTCACCGCCATCCTGACGATGAGCGTCACAGCGGGCATCTCCCTCATCGCCGTCGCGGCCGGCACGGCGAGCGACGTGGCCGGCTACTCGACCGCTGCCGCGGCGGGGCTCGTCGGCGTGCTCGGCCTCTTCAACGGCGCGGGCCGCATCTTCTGGGGCTGGATCTCCGACAAGATCGGCAAGATGCCGGCCTTCATGGGCATCCTCGGCATCCAGGGCGTCTGCCTCCTGCTCATCCCCCACGTGGCGAACGCGGCGCTCTTCGCCGTGCTCGCAGCCCTGGTCTACCTCTGTTACGGCGGCGGCTTCGGCACGATGCCGTCCACCGCGGGGAAGTTCTTCGGCGTCAGGAACGTCGGCGCGATCTACGGGCTCATGCTCATCGGCTGGAGCATCGGCGGAGTCGTCGGCCCCCTGCTCATCGCCTCGCTCATCGGCAGCGAGAAGGCCTACACCCTCGGCTTCACCGTCATCGGCGTCATCACGCTCGTGGCCCTCGTCCTGCCGCTCGTCACCAAGCCGCCGCGGCACGACGCGACCGTCTCCGCACCGTCTCCCAGCACGCGGTCCAGCGCCCGGGGGCGCTGAGGCGCGCTCACTCGCGCACGTCGGCCGGCTCGCGGGACATCGGCAGTCCCGCCGCGAGCCACGCCTCGACGCCCCCCACGACGTCGGTCGCCCGGGTCAGGCCGAGGTCGCGCAGCGAGGCGGCGGCGAGTGAGCTGCTGTAACCCTGGCGGCAGATGACGATGACCCGCGCGTCCGCGTCGTCAGCCTCCGGGACCCGGGCCGGGCTGGTGGGGTCGAGCCGCCACTCCAGCACCGTGCGGTCGATGACGAGCGCGCCCGGCAGCTCTCCCTGCCGGGCCCGTTGCGCCTCCGTCCGCGTGTCGACGAGCAGGGCTCCGTCGCAGCACTCCCGCCAGGCCTCCTCCGGCGACAGCCGCCGTACCCCGACGCGTGCGCGGGCGAGGAGGTCGTCGACGGCGCTCATCGCACCCGTAGCACGTGGTCGCCGCGCTGCACCAGCTCCCCGATGACCGTGCGCGCCGGGGATCTCGCCGGCGACGAGCAGGCCACCGCTGGTCTGGGCGTCGGCGAGCAGGAGCAGCTCGTCGAGGTCGACCGTCGCCTCGAGGTGCGGACGCACCCAGTCGAGGTTGCGCCGGCTGCCCCCGGGCACGAAGCCCTGGGCGAACGACGTGCGCGCTCCGTCGAGGTAGGGCACCGCGGCCGCGTCGACGACGGCGGTCACTCCCGACGCCCGAGCCAGCTTGTAGAGGTGGCCGAGCAGCCCGAAACCCGTGACATCCGTCGCTGCCTCGATCCCACGGACCAGGGCGTCCCGGCTCGCCACGTCGTTGAGGGCCACCATCGAGGCGACGGCCTGCGGGAACACCTCGCCCGTCGCCTTGTGCCGGTTGTTGAGCACGCCGACGCCGAGCGGCTTGGTGAGGCTGAGCGGAAGCCCGGCGTGTCCGGCGTCGTTGCGCAGCAGGCGGCCGGGATCGGCCACACCGGTGACCGCCATGCCGTACTTCGGCTCCGGGTCATCGATGCTGTGACCGCCGGCGACGGGGCAGCCGGCCAGCCGCGCCACGTCAAGCCCGCCACGCAGGACCTCGGCCGCCAGCTCGAGGGGGAGGACGTCGCGCGGCCACCCGAGCAGGTTCACCGCGAGGACCGGGCGCCCGCCCATGGCATAGATGTCGGACAGGGCGTTCGCCGCGGCGATGCGTCCCCAGTCGTAGGCGTCGTCGACCACGGGCGTGAAGAAGTCGGCCGTCGCCAGCACCGCCAGGCCGTCGCTGATCCGCACGGCGGCGGCGTCGTCGCCGTCGTCGAGGCCGACGAGCAGGTCCGCCTCGACGATCCCCGTCAGCCCGCGCACCATGTCCTCGAGCTCGCCGGGCGGGATCTTGCACGCGCAGCCGCCGCCGTGCGCGAACTGGGTCAGTCGCACCGTGTCCACGCCTGCAGTCATACCCCACGCTCGACGCAGGTATGCCGCTCGGCTCGCCAGGCCTGTCGTACGGACGGCATGGGTACGGTGTGCCGTGGAGGTGTCTGGGCACCTGGTGGTCCCCACGGTCTTCAAAACCGGTGAGACCGAGCATCTCGGTCTGGCGGGTTCGATTCCCGTCCACCTCCGCCGCACGCTTTCGGTGCCCGAGCAGTGGAGGAGCGTCCGTGACCCTGGCCGAGCAGCGAGGAGACGTGGACCCGCGCCGACGGGTTCCGCGCACGGACGCCCTGCTGGCCGAGCCGGCGCTCGCAGCAGCCGTGCAGGGCCATGGCCGGTCGGCCGTCAAGGCCGCCATCAGGACCGCGCAGGACCGACTCCGTGCAGGGCAGATCGGTCCAGACGCACGTGGTCGACGAGCGCGCTCGCGGCGCTGCCCCGACGCGCCACCACGCTGCGGCCGCTGCTCAACGCGACGGGCGTCGTCGTGCACACGAACATCGGCCGGGCGCCGCTCTCCGACGCCGCCGTCGAGGCCGTCGCGGCGGCCGCTGGCTACGTGGACGTCGAGTTCGATGCCGTGACCGGAGCGCGGGCCCGGCGCGGGCGGGGCACGCTCGCCGCGCTGCGCGAGGCGGTCCCAGCAGCAGGGCGACGCACTCGTCGTGAACAACGGGGCGGCCGCCCTCGTCCTGGCCACGACTGCTCTCGCGGCGGGCCGCGAGGTCGTCGTGAGTCGCGGCGAGATGGTCGAGATCGGTGACGGCTTCCGGCTGCCCGACCTCATCGCCTCCACCGGCGCCCGGCTGCGTGAGGTCGGGCACGACCAACCGCACGACGGTCGCCGACTACGCGGCCGCCCTCGGACCCGACACCGGCTGCGTCCTCAAGGTCCACCCGAGCAACTTCCGGATCGAGGGCTTCACGAGTGCGGCGACCGTGCACGAGCTGGCCGCCCTCACCCGGCCCGACGGAACGGTCGCGCCCGTCGTCGTCGACATCGGCAGCGGCCTGCTGCGCCGTGACCCCTTGCTGCCCGACGAGCCCGACGCCACGTCGGCGCTGCAGGCGGGCGCCACCGTCGTCACCGCGAGTGGTGACAAGCTGCTCGGCGGACCGCAGGCCGGACTCGTTCTCGGCGACCGCGCCACCGTCGAGATGATGCGCCGTCATCCTCTGGCCCGAGCGCTGCGGGTCGACAAGCTGACCCTCGCCGCGCTCGAGGCCACGCTACGGGGCCCGGTGCCACCGGTGACGGCATACCTCCATGCGGACGGCCAGGTGCTGCGCTCGCGCACCGAGCGCCTTGCGGACGCCGTCGGCGGCGACGTCGTGCAGACGAGCGGACGCGTGGGCGGGGGCGGCGCCCCCGGCGTGCCACTGCCCGGGTGGGCCGTGAGCCTGCCCGAGCAGTGTGCGCGCCTGCTCCGCGTGGGCGACCCCGGCGTCGTCGCCCGGGTGGAGCGGGGCCGCTGCCTCGTCGACCTGCGCTGCGTGCCGACCGCGCTCGACGACGCGCTGGAGGCCGCGGTCCGTGTCGCGCTGGCCTCCCTGGCGGCAGGAGCGTGAGGTGCACGTCGTCGCGACGGCAGGCCACGTCGACCACGGCAAGTCGGCGCTCGTCCGCGCGCTCACCGGCATCGAGCCGGACCGATGGGCCGAGGAGCACCGCCGCGGGCTGACGATCGACCTCGGCTACGCCTGGACGACGCTGCCGTCCGGCGAGGACCTCGCCTTCGTCGACGTACCCGGCCACGAGCGGTTCATCGGCAACATGCTGGCGGGGCTGGGACCCGCTCCGGCGGTCATGCTCGTCGTCGCCGCGGACGAGGGGTGGCGCGCGCAGACGACCGAGCACCTCGCTGCCGTGGACGCCCTCGGCCTGACGCACGGGCTCCTCGTCGTGACCCGGAGCGACCTGGCCGACCCGGCCCCTGCGACCTCGGACGCCTTGGCCCGACTGGCTCGCTCGTCACTCGCCGGCAGCCCTGCAGTCGCGTTCTCGGCGCGCACCGGTGCTGGCCTCGACAGCCTGCGGGCGGCGCTCGACGCGCTCGTGGCCGGGCTCCCGAGACCGCGGACGGCCGGGCGCCTGAGGCTGTGGGTCGACCGGTCCTTCACCATCCGCGGCGCGGGCACCGTGGTGACGGGCACGCTCGGGGAGGGGGTGATCGCGGTCGGCGACGACCTCGTGCGTGCACGGCCACGAGCGGAGGCGCCCGGCGGGTGACCGTCCGGGGCCTCGAGTCGCTGGAGCGCGCCCACCCGGCGGTCTCGCCCGTGGCCAGGGTGGCCGTCAACCTGCGCGGCATCACAGCGGACGAGGTGGGCCGGGGCGACGTGCTGCTCGCTCCCGCGGCCTGGCCGACGACCACGCAGCTCGACGTCCGGCTCACCGGAGCCGACGCCGACCACGGTGCGGCAGCGGACCCGCCGCAGCGCCGCGGCGCGCTCGCAGCACGAGCCCGAGCGATTTCCGGCCCGCATCATGGTCCACGTGGGCACCTGTGCCCTCGAGGCACGCGTCCGTCCGCTCGGCGGCCCCGCGCTGCGCCTCACCCTGCCCTCGGGTTTGCCGCTCACGGCCGGCGACCGGCTCATCCTGCGCGACCCCGGCTCACGACGCATCGAGGGCGCGGTCGTCGTGGACGCCGACCCGCCCCGGCTCGATCGGCGGGGCGCCGCCGCCCGACGCGCCGAGGCGGTCGCCCACCACGACGGCCGGCCGCGCCTGGACGCGGAGGTCGGTCGCCGTGGCGCCATGACCGTCGAGGCTCTGCGGGCTCTGGGCATCGACGTGCCGGACGGCGACCGTCCGGCGGAGACGGTGGCCCGCCACGGGCGCTGGCTCGTCTCGGACGCGGCATGGCGCGACTGGTGTGAGCGCCTGCGCGCAGCCGTGCGAAGCCGCGCGACCGAGGACCCGCTCGATCCCGTGCTCACCATGGAGGCGGCGCGGGCGGCAGCCGGTGTGCCCGATCGGGCCCTGCTGCCCGACCTCACGGCATACGCCGGCCTCGACGTGCGCGAAGGCCGCGTCGGGCTGCCCGGGTGCGCAGGAGGTGCTCCCGGACTCCGTCGAGCAGGCGGTGCGCGCCGTCGAGCGGCGCCTGGCGCGAGGAGCCCTTCACGGCACCGGAGCAGCGCGAGCTCGATGCGGCCGGGTTGGGTCCACGTGAGGTTGCCGCGGCCGTGCGGGCCGGCCGCCTCCTCCGGCTGGCGGACGACGTGCTGCTCCTGCCCACGACCGCCGCTCGCGCGATGCGCGTCCTGGCCGCGCTGCCGCAGCCCTTCACGACGAGCGAGGCGCGGGTCGCCCTGCAGTCCACTCGGCGCACGGTCATCCCGCTCCTCGAGCACCTCGACGGACGAGGCTGGACCCGGCGCCTCGACGGCTCGCACCGCGAGGTCCGCAGGCCCGGGTCGTAGACGAACCGACACGACACCCACGAAGGAGTCAGACCATGGATCCCCGACCTCCCGTCCCGCCGTTCACCGAGGAGACCGCACGCCAGAAGGTGCAGGCGGCGGAGGACGCGTGGAACACCCGCGACCCCGAGCGGGTCGCCGGGGCCTACACCGTGGACACCGAGTGGCGCAACCGCGACGAGCACCTCGTGGGCCGCGAGCAGGTCGTCGCCTTCCTGCGCCGCAAGTGGCAGCGCGAGGGCGACTACCGCCTGCGCAAGAACCTCTGGTCCTTCGGCGGCAACCGCATCGCCGTGCGCTTCCAGTACGAGTCGCGCGACGCCGACGGCCAGTGGTGGCGCTCCTACGGCAACGAGCAGTGGGAGTTCGACGACCTCGGCTACATGCGACGCCGGGAGGCCAGCATCAACGACGTGCGCATCGACGAGTCCGAGCTGCGAGTCACGCCGGGGGAGGGCGAGCTGCCCGCGTTCTGACGACGGTCGCCGCCGTTGTCGGTGGGGGGTGGCAGGCTGGGCGCGATGGCCAAGGGCAAACGAGCCGACGTGCTCGACCGATTCTCTCCGGCGACCGCCGAGTGGTTCCGGAGCAGCTTCAGCGCGCCCACCGCCGCGCAGGTCGGGGCGTGGGACGCGATCAGCTCGGGTCACCACTGCGTCGTCGTGGCCCCCACGGGCTCCGGCAAGACGCTCTCGGCCTTTCTGTGGGCCCTCGACCGCATGGCGAGCGAGCCCGTGCCCGACGACAGGCTCGCGCGCTGCCGGGTGCTCTACGTCTCGCCGATGAAGGCCCTGGCCGTCGACGTCGAGCGCAACCTGCGCGCCCCCCTCGTCGGCATCGGCCACGCGGCGACCCGGCTCGAGCTGGCGCCGCCCGACATCAGCGTCAGCGTCCGCTCCGGTGACACCCCCGCCAACGAGCGTCGGGCCTTCGCGCGCACCCCCACAGACATCCTCATCACGACTCCCGAGTCGCTCTTCCTCATGCTCACCTCGTCGGTGCGCGACGCCCTCAAGGGTGTCCACACCGTCATCGTCGACGAGGTCCACGCCGTCGCGGGCACGAAGCGGGGTGCGCACCTGGCCCTCACCCTCGAGCGCCTGGACGCCATCCTCGAGCGGCCCGCCCAGCGTGTCGGCCTCTCGGCGACGGTGCGACCGGTCGAGGAGGTCGCCCGCTTCCTCGCCGGTGGGCGGCCGGTCGAGATCGTCGCGCCGAGGTCGACGAAGAGGTGGCAGCTCGACGTCGTCGTGCCGGTGCCCGACATGGCCGATCTGGGCGGCGCCGCAGAGGTCTCGCCCGGCGTGCCAGACCTCTCCGGGCCCGCTGCAGGCAACGCGCCGCAGGCGAGCATCTGGCCACACGTCGAGGAGCGGATCGTCGACCTCATCGCCGACCACCGCTCCACCCTCGTCTTCGCCAACTCCCGACGCCTGGCCGAGCGGCTGACCTCGCGGCTCAACGAGATCTGGCTGGAGCGCCTCGCCGAGGACGAAGGGCTGCCGCAACCGGGCGTCGGGGTCGTGCGACCTCCCGCGCAGATCATGGCGCAGGCGGGCGTGAGTCGTGGTGCCGCGCCGCTCCTCGCCCGCGCGCACCACGGCTCGGTGAGCAAGGAGCACCGCGCCGCCATCGAGGAGGACCTCAAGGCCGGTCGCCTGCCCGCCGTCGTGGCCACGAGCAGCCTCGAGCTCGGCATCGACATGGGCGCCGTCGACCTCGTCATCCAGGTCGAGAGTCCTCCGTCGGTGGCGAGCGGGCTGCAGCGGGTCGGCCGCGCCGGCCACCAGGTGGGCGCCGTGAGCGAGGGCGTGCTCTTCCCCAAGTTCCGCGGCGACCTCGTGCAGACCGCCGTCGTGGTCGAGCGCATGCGCGCCGGTGCCATCGAGTCGCTGCGCGTCCCGGCCAACCCCGTCGACGTGCTCGCGCAGCAGATCGTCGCGATGTGTGCCATGGACGACTGGAGCGTCGCCGACGTCGAGGCGCTCGTCCACCGGGCCGCGAGCTTCGCCTCCCTGCCGCGCTCGGTCCTCGAGGCCACCCTGGACATGCTCGCCGGCCGCTACCCCTCCGACGAGTTCGCCGAGCTGCGGCCGCGCATCGTGCTGGGACCGCCTGACCGACACCCTCACCGGTCGCCGCGGCGCCCAGCGCCTCGCGGTGACGAGTGGCGGAACGATCCCGGACCGCGGGCTGTATGCCGTGTTCCTCGCCTCGGGCGAGGGGCCGGGTCGCCGTGTGGGCGAGCTCGACGAGGAGATGGTCTACGAGTCGCGCGTCGGCGACGTCTTCACCCTCGGCACGTCGACGTGGCGCATCGAGGACATCACGCACGATCGTGTGCTCGTGACGCCGGCGCCGGGGCTGGCCGGCAAGCTGCCGTTCTGGAAGGGCGACCAGCAGGGCCGACCCGCCGAGCTGGGCCGGTGCCCTCGGCGGTTTCGTCCGCGAGATCGTCGGGCTCACCCCGGAGCGCGCCCGCGCGCGGGTCACCGCCGCCGGCCTCGATGCGTGGGCCGCAGACAACCTCATCGGCTACCTCACGGAGCAGAAGGAGGCCACCCGTCACGTCCCCGACGACCGCACCATCGTCGTCGAGCGGTTCCGCGACGAGATCGGGGACTGGCGAGTCGCGGTGCTCTCGCCCTTCGGTGGCCAGGTCCACGCGCCCTGGGCGCTCTGCGTCGCCGCCCGGATGCGCGAGCGCTTCGGCATCGACGTGCAGGCGATGCACGGCGACGACGGCATCGTCTTCCGCCTGCCCGACCTCGAGTTCGACGAGCCGTCACCAGGTGCCGCGGTCGGCGAGCAGCTCATCGAGCTGGTCACCCTGGAGCCCGAGGAGGTCAGCGAGCTCGTCACGCAGGAGATCGGCGGATCTGCCCTGTTCGCTTCGCGGTTCCGGGAGTGCGCTGCCCGGGCGCTCCTGCTGCCGCGCCGTCGGCCCGACCGCCGCCAGCCGCTGTGGCAGCAGCGCCAGCGCGCGGCCCAGCTCCTCCAGGTCGCGAGCCAGTACCCGACCTTCCCCATCGTGCTCGAGGCCGTGCGCGAGTGCGTCCAGGACGTCTTCGACGTGCCGGGCCTCGTCGAGCTCATGGGCGACATCCGCTCCCGGGCCGTCAAGGTCGTCGACGTCGAGTCGAGCCAGCCGAGCCCTTTCGCGAAGTCGCTCGTCTTCGGCTATGTCGCGCAGTACCTCTACGAGGGCGACTCGCCGCTCGCCGAGCGCCGTGCCGCCGCACTCGCGCTCGACCCGTCCCTGCTGTCGGAGCTGCTCGGCCAGGGCGAGGCTCTCGCGTTGCGTGACCTGCTCGACCCCGAGGCCGTGGCCCGCACCGAGGCGGAGCTCCAGCGCCTGACGCCGGAGCGCGGGGTCCGCGACGGCGAGGACGTCGCCGACCTGCTCCGGGTCCTCGGCCCGCTCTCGGTGCGTGACATCGTCGCCCGCGCGGCCGAGGGCTTCGAGCCGGCGGCCGTCGAGTCGGCCCTGGCCGAGCTCGAGGCGACGCGTCGGGTCCTGGCCGTGCGGGTCGGCGGCGACGACCGGTGGGCGGCCATCGAGGATGCCGCGCGCCTGCGCGACGCCCTCGGCACCTCGTTGCCGGTCGGGGTGCCGCAGGCCTTCCTCGAGCCGGTGCCCGACCCGCTCGGCGACCTCGTCGCCCGCTTCGCCCGCACGCACGGTCCCTTCGCGGTCCACACGGTCGCCTCGTGGTGGGGCGTCGGTCCCGCGGTCGTGCACGACGCCCTGCGACGCCTCGTGGGCTCAGGACGGGTCGTCGAGGGTGAGCTGCTGCCCACCGAGAACGGCGGCGGCCACGGTCCGGAGTTCTGTGACGCGGAGGTGCTGCGCCTCCTGCGCCGGCGGTCGCTCGCTGCCTTGCGTCATGAGGTCGAGCCGGTCGACCAGCGAGACCTGGCCCGCTTCCTGCCGCAGTGGCAGGGAGTCGGCGGGGGCCTGCGTGGTCGCGAGGGCCTGCTCCGGGCCGTCGAGCAGCTGACCGGGGCGATCGTGCCGGCCAGCGCCCTCGAGACCCTGGTGCTGCCGGCACGCGTCGCCGACTACCGACCGGCACTGCTCGACGAGCTGATGAGCGCGGGCGAGGTCACCTGGCGCGGGCACGGCTCGCTTCCGGGTGACGACGGCTGGGTGAGCCTCCACCTCGCCGACACCGCCCACCTCACGCTGACCCCGCCGGAGGACGTCGACCTCACCGACGACGAACGCGCCGTCCTCGACGCCCTCGAGGGCGGCGGCGCGTACTTCTTCCGCGCGCTGTCGACGCGAGTCGGGCTCGGCGACACCGAGCTGGGCGACGCCCTGTGGTCGTTGCTCTGGTCGGGCCGCATCACCAACGACACCGTCGCCCCGCTGCGGGCGCTGCTCGCCGGTGGGCGCACCGCCCACAAGCGCGCTCCGACGGGGCCTCGCTCGACGCGGTATGCCGGCCGGCGCGGTTCGCTCGGGCGCTTCGGTGCCCTGCGCGGTGGCGTCGGGGCCGTCGGCGCCGCGCAGGTCGGCGCGGCCGAGGGCGCTGCGCAGGTCAGCGCAGCCGAGGGCGCCGCGGCGACCAAGGCACTCGCGGCCGGGCGGGCACTCGGCTCCGGCCCGTCGACGGGTGTCGGCCGGTGGACGGCGCTCCCACTCGCCGAGACGGACGCCACCGTGCGCGCCGTGACCAACGCCGAGCTGCTGCTCGACCGCTACGGCGTGCTGACCCGTGGGTCCGTCGTGACCGAGGACGTGCCCGGCGGCTTCTGCCGCCGTCTACCGGGTGCTCGCGGCGGCCGAGGAGGCCGGCAAGGTGCGGCGGGGCTACTTCGTCGAGGGGCTCGGTGCCTCGCAGTTCGCCTCGACCGGCGCCGTCGACCGGTTGCGCTCCCTCGCCCGGCTGCCCGGCGCGGAGGGCTCGTCGAGGGGCGGTGGTCGCGTCGACCCCAGCGAGGGCGACGAGTGGGCCGCATCCTCACCCGTGGCAGGCGGCGGCATACCGGGTCGGTCGGGGTGGGGAGCGGCGGCGCGTCGCGAGCCCAGTGGGCCACCGGCACTCGTGCTCGCCGCGAGCGACCCTGCGAACCCGTTCGGTGCCAGCATCGGCTGGCCGGAGCGCGGCCTCACCGATCCGGCCGACGACCACGCCGCCGCCGACGACCCACCCGCCACAGCAGCGGATGGCGCAGCCAAGGCGTCCGGCCGCCGCAAGGGTCACCAGCCGAGCCGCAAGGCGGGGGCGCTGGTGGTGCTCGTGGACGGCGAGCTCGTCCTCTACGTCGAGCGCGGCGGCAAGAGCATGCTGTGCTGGTCCGACGACCCCGAGCGCCTGCAGGCCGCCGCCGACGCGCTGGCCCTCGCGGTGCGCGAGGGTGCCCTCGGCCGGCTCACCGTCGAGAGGGCCGACGGCGCGTCGCTGCTCGGCTCCGGACACCCGCTCGTCGAGGCCCTGTCGCAGGCGGGCTTCCACATGACGCCACGCGGGCTGCGCCTGCGCCGCTGATCAGCTGGCCGGCGGCGGGTGCCCCTCGGAAGCCTGCACCACGACAATGCCCGACCCGGAGAGCGCGAGCTGGTAGGCCTCGCCCGAACCACGGCCGATGACCGCGCCCATCTTGGCCGTCTTGCGTACGGACGACTGCAGGCTCGTCGACCACAGCACGGCAGCCTGCATGTCGACGAACGTCGGCACGTCGACCTGGAGCACGACCGGGGTGCCGTAGGTGAGCACGGCGATGAGCCCCGTGCCGTGAAATGTCGTGTTGAAGACGCCCCCGCTCATCATGGCCGCGCCCTCGACGCGCTTGATGTCCCAGGTGAGGCCGGACTCGAACGCGAGGACGGCTCCACCCCTGACGGTGATGGCTTCGTCCTCGAGCTCGAGGATGAAGATCTGGTCGGCGTCCTGAGCCAGGAACACGTCGCCGCTTCCCGACACCTTCATCAGCGCCATGCCCTCGCCCGTCAGGGCCTTCTTGAACATCTTGCCGATGCCGCCGCTGCCCTCGTAGGCGAAGTCGACCTCGCCCTGGTAGGCGACCATCGAGCCCTGCCGGGCGTAGAAGAAGCCCCCGGTGCCCCTGAGGTCCACCTTGAGCATGCGGTCGTTCTGCAAGGTGAACCGGCCCGGCTCACCGGCTCGTTCGGACTGGTTCAGCAGTTCTGAGCGCATGGCTCACGCTATCGCGCACGGATCGGGCGCCCGGCCGCTGCGAGCCGCGCCGCCGGCTCAGCCGGCACGCGGCCATGCGGCACCGCGGCACGGCCTACAGTGCGGAGGACGCCGCAGGACAAGGACGTGGACGCGAGGAGGTGACTGCCGTGCCTGAGGGCGACACCGTCTGGCGCACCGCGCAACGTCTCCACGCCGCGCTCGCCGGGAAGGTCATCGTCGAGGCCGACCTGCGCTGGCCGAAGATCTCGACCGCCGACCTCGCCGGCCGCGGCACGATCGAGGTGGTCAGCCGTGGCAAGCACCTGTTGCACCGGATCGAGGGCGGCCTCACCCTGCACTCCCACCTGCGGATGGAGGGTCAGTGGCGGGTCGAGGCGACCCCGACGCTGGCGGCGCGTTGGCGCCGCAACCCGCAGCTGCGCGCCCTGCTCGCCGCGCCGGACTGGACGGCGCTCGGGCTCCGGCTCGGCATGCTCGACCTCGTGCCCACCGCGCGTGAGGGCGACCTCGTCGGCCACCTCGGCCCGGACGTGCTCGGGCCCGACTGGGACGCGGGGCGCGCGGTCGACAACATCGTCGTGACGCCTGCGCCGGTGGGCCAGGCGCTGCTCGACCAGCGGAACCTCGCCGGGGTGGGGACCATGTGGTGCGCCGAGACCCTCTTCCTCGAGAAGGTGAACCCGTGGTCGCCCGCCGACGGCGTGGGGCGTGAGGTGGTCGAGCGCCTCGTCGCACGCGCCCGCCGCCTCATCGACAACGGCCGGCGCCACGCCGTGCAGTCGAGCACCGGCTCCTACCGTCTCGACGACGCGCACTACGTCCATGCACGCAGCGGCCGACCATGCCGGCGTTGCGGCGCCACGGTGCGGGTCGCGCCGATCGGCCTGCCGCCGTCGGAGCGCACGATGTTCTACTGCCCCGGTTGCCAGGGCGGCCTCGGTCCCACCGACGACGGGCGGCTGCCAGCGGCCCCTCGGCGCAGAGGGGGCAGGTGCTCGTGGAGAGCGGCCGGCACGCTGAACCTGCCGCGCTGTCGGTCCACGGTCCTACGCTGGAGAACCCCCGCCCCCACGGCCACAGAGGAGTGCGTCATGGCATCACGGCTCAACCCGTACATCGGCTTCAAGGACACCGCACGCGAGGCGATGGAGTTCTACCAGAGCGTCTTCGGCGGCGAGCTCACCATGAACACCTTCGGTGAGTACGGCGGCACCGGTCCCGATGCTGACAACATCATGCACGCGCAGCTCGAGACCCCGAGCGGCTTCACGCTGATGGCGTCCGACATCCCGGAAGGCATGCCCCACGAGTCGGGCTCGACCATCACCGTGAGCCTCAGCGGCGACGACAGCGACGAGCTGCGCGGCTACTGGGAGAAGCTCGCCGACGGGGGCTCGGTGTCCATGCCGCTCGAGAAGCAGATGTGGGGCGATGAGTTCGGCCAGCTCACCGACCGGTTCGGCATCGCCTGGATGGTCAACATCGCCGGCGACCACTCCGGCGAGAGCGAGGAGTCGACCCAGTCCTGATCGTCAGACATCGTCAGACATCGTCAGACACGGCCGAGCCGCTCCAGCTGGTCGGCGAGCTCGGCGGCGTCGATGAAGCTCGAATGGGTCCCCGCGGTTCCGCACGCCCACGCCCCGGCGACCGCACCGGCCAGTCCGGCCGGGCGCGCGCTGGCGCCGCCCAGCCAGGCGGACAGGAACGCCGCGACGTAGGCGTCGCCCGCGCCGTTCGAGTCGACGACTGGGCGCCCCGGGACCTCGATGGCAGGCACCCCTATCGTGGCGGCCTCGCGCACCGTCACCCGGCTCCCTCGCGCCCCGTCCATGACGACCACGACCCGTGCCCTGCCCCGGTCGAGCACGTCGGCGACCACGGCGTCCTCGACTCCCGCGAGGCGCGAGCCCGACACGAAGACGACGTCGGCGGCATACGCGAAGGGGCGGTGGTGCGGGTTGCTGCCGTCCCAGTCGTGCAGGTCGGTCGAGGTCGTGAGGCCGGTGGCCGTCGCCGCTTCCAGGGTGGCGACCGTCCACGGCATGATGGACGCGTGCACGTGCCGCGTCGCGGTGACCGCGTCGCGCCACAGCGCAGGGTCCGGGACGAGGTCATACGGGTGGCGCGGGTCGTAGAACGACATCCGACGACCCTGCGGATCGACGAGGTTGACGGCACGCCGAGTGCCTGACGGGTGCATGACGTGGTCGAAGGGCACCCCCTCGGCGGTCAGACGGTCGCGCACCATCCGGCCCTCGAGGTCGTCGCCGATCACGTCGACGAAGCGGGTCGTCAGGCCGAGGTGGCGGCAGCCCAGCGCGACGCCGGTTCCGGTGTGCCCCACCACGGTGTGGATCGGCGGCACGACGTGCGAGTCGGCCAGCGGCACCGGCAGCGACTCGACGCGCACGATGATGTCGACGCCGGACCCGCCCACGACCAGGACGTCGCTGCCACGCTCGCTCACGGGCGCGTGACGCCGAGGATGCCCAGGCACATCTCGTCCGTCGTGCCCTCACCCCACACGACGTAGCGCTCGGGTATGCCGCGCAGGTCGGGCAGCTTGTCGCGCCAAGCCTGGTCGTGCGTGCAGCTCACCAGGAGGCGGTCACCCGGGTGAAGGGTCGCCGGCCTGATCGACACCGCCCCCTGGTTGTCGAAGTCCCACACCCTCGTGTCGAGCAGCGTGCGCGACCGGGCCGTGCCGGGGTTCACCTCGATGCGGATGCTCGACCCGAGGCGGTGCATGTGGCCTGCGACGGTGCGCACCGTCGCGGCCTCGTGGAGCGTGCGCGTGCACGTCTGCGTTGGGCCCGGCCTGGGCAGGAAGCTGCCGTTGCAGAGCAGCAGCAGGCCGGTGGCCATGCGACCGGCTCCCGCCCCGAAGCGGGCCTGCACATCCAGCACGGCGGCTTTGCGGTCGCACAGTGGACCGGACCGGTCCGGGCGGCACGGCAGCTCGACCGGTGCCGGCAGGAGCACGGTGTCCAGCGGGGTCACGTGCTTCGTCGACAGGCGCAGGTCGACGGAGGTCCGGTCCGGGCTCGCCCCGTGGAGCAGGTTGTAGTGCACCTGCAGGATGAGCAGCGAGCCCTTCTCGAGCGGGATGCCGACGTCACGCGGGAGCAGCTGTTCGCTCCCCCCGGGGGCCCAGGCTCCCACCCAGGGTGCGTCGTCGAGCAGCGAGCCGGCTGACTCGAGGCCCGTGCCGCCGAAGCAGGTCCAGCCGTCGCCCGGGGTCTGGGAGTCGCGCTGCCGGGCGGCGGCGGCGTGGGCCTTGGGCACGCGGTAGAGGATGACGTGGTGCACCTCGGCCGGCTGGCCCGGCGCGATGTCGAAGCCGGTGACGAAGGAGTCGGTGGCGACCGACGGGTCGAGCACGAAGCAGCGGTAGTCGTCGGTGCCCCCGCTCGGAGCCTTCGGGGTGTAGGGCGCCGGCACGGCGACCGATCGGATGGACTCCCCGGACCTCAGTGCGGCCGGAGCGGCTCTCGGCGTCGAGGCGGAGCCGTGGCCCGAGGTCGCCGCACCGGCCACCGCCCCACCGGTCTGGTGGGCGCCGACGGCATGACCGTCGAGCCGGGCCTGGGCGGCTGGGTTCGGGCTGCCGCAGCCGGCAGCGAGCGTTGCGGCCGCCGCGAGGGCGGCGAGCCGCACGAGGCTGCGGGGCCGGGTCACTCCCTCAGTCTAGGAACTCAGTCTAGAAACTCAGTCCAGGAATGCTCACGGCCCCTCGGGAGCGCGACTGACGGGGATCCTGCGCACGTCCGGCGCGCTGAGCCGCTCGGCGTTGGCCTCGGAGTCGGCCAGCTCCTTCTGCGACTCGCGTTCGGCCTCCACGCGGGCCCGGTAGGCGCCGACCTCTGCTGCCACCCGGTCCTCACCCCAGCCCAGGAGCGGCGCGACCAGCGCCGCGACGGCCTGCGTGCACTCGATGCCCCGGTCGGGCGTCTCGATCGAGATGCGGGTGCGGCGCGCCAGGATGTCGTCGAGGTGCAGCGCTCCCTCGTGCGTGACGGCATACACCGCCTCCACCTTGAGGTACTCCTCTGCGCCGGGAAGCGGCTCGTAGAGGGTGCGGTCGCCCTCCGCGAGCGCGAAGAGCTCGTGCACGAGCGAGCCGTAGCGCTGGAGCAGGTGGTTGATGCGCCACACCGGCAGGTCCTGGTGCCGGGCGAGCCGGTCGACCTGGTTGACGAGGGCGGGGTAGCCCTCGGCGCCGGAGAGCGGGATGAACTCCGTGACGCTGTCGGAGACGTCACCGCCGATGTCCTCTCGGGCGGCATCGACGGCGTCAGCTGCCATGACGCGGTACGTCGTGTACTTGCCGCCCGCGATCGAGATGAGCCCCGGCTGCGGGCGGGCGACTGCGTGCTCGCGCGAGAGCTGGCTGGTGTCCTCGCTCTCGCCGGAGAGGAGCGGACGCAGGCCGGCATAGACGCCTTGGATGTCGTCGTGGGTGAGGGGCACGTTGAGCACCGCGTTGAGGTGCTCGAGGATGTAGTCGATGTCGGCACGCGTCGCGGCCGGGTGGGCCCGGTCGAGCTCCCACTCGGTGTCGGTCGTGCCGATGATCCAGTGCGTGCCCCACGGGATGACGAAGAGGACCGACTTCTGGGTGCGCAGGATGAGTCCGGTCTCGGCGTTGATCCGGTCGCGGGCGACGACGATGTGCACGCCCTTGGAGGCGCGTACGTGGAAGCGTCCACGACCGCCGGCCATCGTCTGGATGTCGTCGGTCCAGACTCCGGTGCAGTTGATGACGACCGACGCCGACACGTCGAGGCGCTCACGGGTCTCGACGTCCTCGACCACGGCGCCCACGATCCGCTCCCCGGCACGGAGCAGGTCGACGACCCGTGCCGACGCGCTCACCGTCGCGCCGTAGGCCGCTGCAGTGCGAACCGTGGTCATCGTGTGCCGTGCGTCGTCGGCCTGGGCGTCGTAGTAGAGCAGCGCACCCGTGAGGGCTTCGCGCTTCAGCGCGGGAGCCAGCTTCAGCGCGCCGGTGCGCGTGAGCTGCTTGTGTCGCGGTGTCGAGCGGGCACCACCCATCGAGTCGTAGAGCGTGAGTCCCGCTGTGACGTAAGGTCGCTCCCACCCTCGACCCGTCAGCGGATAGAGAAACGAGACCCGGCGCACAAGGTGCGGGGCAAGCCGGGAGAGCATGAGGTCGCGCTCCCTGAGCGCCTCCCGCACGAGGTCGAAGTTCATCTGCTCCAGGTAGCGCAGACCACCGTGGAAGAGCTTGGAGGACCGGGACGAGGTGCCCGACGCGAAGTCGCGCTGCTCGACGAGGGCCGTCGAGAGGCCCCGCGTCGCCGCGTCGAGCGCCGTACCCGCCCCAGTGATGCCTCCGCCGATGACGAGCACGTCGAAGTGCTTGGTGGACAAGCGCTTCCAAGCCTTGGCGCGGTAGTCCGCGTCCAACCGGACCGGACTGGTCATCGGTTCCCCTCAGCCGTGGTGATGAGGTCTCCAGCCTATCGACCGGTAGCGTCGGGTCATGCCGACCGAGCAGCGCAGCCACGTCGTCTCCATCGACCAAGGCACGACGAGCACCCGGGCGATGGTGTTCGACCGCGGCGGCAGAGTGGTCGCCGCCGACCAGCTCGAACACCGACAGATCTTCCCCCGGGCCGGCTGGGTCGAGCACGACGCCCTCGAGATCTGGCACAACACCCGGGCGGTCGTCGGGGGTGCCCTCGGCAAGGCCAACCTCAACGCGACCCACGTCGCCGCGGTGGGCATCACGAACCAGCGCGAGACCGCCGTCGTCTGGGAGCGGGCGACGGGTCAGCCCGTCCACAACGCCATCGTCTGGCAGGACACCCGCACGCAGGCCATCTGCGACGAGCTCGCCGGCGAGGAGGGTCTGGACCGCTTCAAGGCCGTGACGGGACTGCCGCTCGCCACCTACTTCGCCGGTCCCAAGTTCCGCTGGATCCTCGACCACGTCGACGGTGCGCGAGAGCGCGCCGACGCCGGCGAGCTGATGTGCGGCACCATCGACACCTGGCTGCTGTGGAATCTCACGGGTGGCGCTGACGACGGCGGCGTGCACGTCACCGACGTCACCAACGCCTCCCGCACGATGCTGATGGACCTGCGCAC
The DNA here is from genome assembly GCA_963816385.1 of uncultured Actinomycetota bacterium. Lineage (GTDB taxonomy): Bacteria > Actinomycetota > Actinomycetes > Actinomycetales > Dermatophilaceae > CAWFKL01. Next base: position 269,403 of record CAWFKL010000001.1, on the reverse strand, counting down.
CCTCACGTGGGACGAGGGCATCGCCGCCGAGATGCGCGTGCCCGTGTCGATGCTTCCGCAGATCCGTTCGTCGTCGGAGGTCTACGGCACGTGCAAGCCCGGCATCCTCCCTGACGTGCCGGTGGCGGGCATCCTGGGCGACCAGCAGGCTGCGACCTTCGGGCAGGCGTGCCTCGAGGTCGGCGCGGCCAAGAACACCTACGGCACGGGCAACTTCATGCTGCTCAACACCGGTCCGGAGATCGTCACCTCGCAGAACGGCCTGCTGACGACCGTCTGCTACCGGCTCGGCGACGAGCCGCCCGTCTACGCCCTCGAGGGGTCGGTCGCCGTCACCGGGTCACTCGTGCAGTGGCTCCGGGACAACCTCGGCCTCATTCAGGACGCCAAGGAGGTGGAGCACCTCGCCGGGACCGTCGTCGACAACGGGGGCGCATACTTCGTGCCCGCCTTCTCCGGGTTGTTCGCCCCGCACTGGCGCTCCGACGCCCGCGGAGCGCTCGTGGGCCTGACGCGCTTCGTCAACAAGGGCCACATCGCCCGGGCAGCGCTGGAGGCCACGGCGTTCCAGACCCGCGAGGTCCTGGAGGCCATGAACGCGGACTCTGGCGTGCCACTTCGCGAGCTCAGGGTCGACGGCGGCATGGTCGCCAACGAGACACTGATGCAGTTCCAGGCGGACCTGCTCGGCGTGGACGTGGTCCGTCCCCTGGTCGCCGAGACGACGGCACTCGGCGCCGCCTACGCCGCCGGGCTGGCGGTCGGCTACTGGCAGAGCACCGCCGACATCACCGCCAACTGGGGCGAGGACCACCGGTGGTCGCCACGCATGGACGTCGCCGAGCGCGAGCGGCTCTACCGGCAGTGGAAGAAGGCCGTTCAGCGCACGCTCGACTGGGTCGATGACGACACGCCGTAGGCACGGGATCAGCCGAGCGCCGCGACGGCTGCGTCGTAGTCCGGTTCCTGGCCGATGGTCGGGACCACCTCCGTGTGCGAGACGACGCCCTCGGCGTCGATGACGACGACGGCGCGGGCCAGCAGGCCCCGGAAGGCGCCGTCGGCGAGCTGCACACCGTAGTCCTCGCCGAAGTGCGATCGGAAGGTCGAGGTGACGAGGACGTTCTCGATGCCCTCCGCACCGCAGAAGCGGCGCAGCGCGAAGGGCAGGTCGGCCGAGACGCAGATGACGGTGGTGTCGTCCAGCCCGGCCGCGATCTGGTTGAAGCGCCGGACGCTGGCGGCGCACACGTTCGTGTCGACGCTGGGGAAGATGTTGAGCACGACGCGCCGACCCTGCGGCAGCGTCACCTCGTGGAGATCGGCTCCGGTGAGCCGGAACTCCGGAGCGGTGTCGCCGACAGCCGGCAGCTCTCCGATGGTGTGGGTCTCGGCGTCGCCGAGTCGCGTGATGGCCATGCATCCGTTCTAGCAGCCGGCGCATCGCACGGCGCGCGGGGTCCGCCCCTCGGGCTGACCGCGCGGGGTCCGCCCCTCGCGCTGACCTACGTTGGAGTCATGAGCCAGCAGCCGGGCGTGCCCACCGGAGCGGGCGCACGCTTCGTCATCAACATGGTCGGGGTGGTGGGCCTGCTCTTCGGCGTGCTGCCCATCGTCCGCTACCTGCTCGACCTCGGCATCTTCGGCTTCACGACGGCCCCCTACGACTGGCTCGGTCTCGAGGGGGCGGCTCGCTTCCTCCCGCCGGTGATCGTGCTGGTCGCCTGCATCGTCGTGGCCTGGGCACTGGAGAAGCGGCTCGAGCGTCGGTCCTGACCGGTCAACCCTCGACGCTCGACGGCGGTCCCCGCGGGGCGCGTGATGTGATGTGGGCATGTCGGTCCGGGCCTGCCTCGTCGCCGCGCTCGTGGTCGGGGCGGCCCTCACGGCCCTGCCCGCTCCAGGTGCCCTCGCGGCAGAGCCGGTCTCGCCGCAGGCCTCCAGCGTCCCCGTTGCGGCCGAGCCGGACGGCACGGCGGTGTCGCTCGACGTGTCCGTGTGGCCGCAGGACACGGGGCGGCACCCGGTCGTCCTGCTGGCCCACGGGTTCGGCGGCTCCAAGGACTCCGTGGTCACGCAGGCCGCCGCGCTGCACGACCGTGGGTACGTGGTCGTGGCGTGGAGCGCCCGGGGCCATGGGCGCTCCGGCGGCAGGATCCACCTCAACGACCCGGCGTACGAGATCGCCGACGCCAAGGCGCTGCTCGACCTGGCGGCCGCCCGCACCGATGTCGAGCTCGACGCGCGGGGCGACCCCCGGGCCGGGGTCATGGGTGCGTCCTACGGCGGTGCCCTCGCCCTGATGCTGGCCGGCGCCGACCGGCGCGTCGACGGCGTGGTCGCCGCGATCACGTGGAACGACCTCGCCGACGCGTTCTTCCCGCAGGCCGCCCTGGCCGCGCCCCCGACGACACCTGCGGGTCGCACACCCGTGGCGGAGCCCGGACCGTTCAAGCAGGTCTGGGCGACGAACTTCTTCCTCTCCGCGAGCGGGCGCTCCCAGACCGCGGGTGAGGGCGGCGACGCGCCGCCGCTCCGGAGCGGCCACCTCGTGCGGACGCTTCGACCCGACGATCTGCCGCCTCTTCGTGGAGACGTCCGAGACGGGCGCGCCCTCCCCAGAGCTGACGACCCTGCTGCGCGCCCACAGCCCGAAGCCCACGATGGCCTCGGTCAGGGCGCCGACCTTCCTCGTGCAGGGGATCGCCGACTCGCTCTTCGGACTCGACCAGGCGGACGCCACCGCCGCCGCGCTCGCCGCCACCGGCACCCCGTATGCCGTCCGGTGGAGCGACGGTGGCCACGACGCGCCCAGCACGCACGAGGCCGCGGAGACCGAGGCGTCCTACGTGTGGCTCGACCACTACGTGCGCGACAAGGGCCCGCGGGACTCGGACCTGCCGACAGCCAAGTTCACGTATCCGATGCCCGCCCAGCGGCCAGGCCAGGCCACGACGCTGGAGACCCAGACGGCATACCCCGGGCTCTCGGGAGCGCCGCTCACGACGGCCACGTTGCCCGTGACCCCGACGAGCGGGGTCCTCGTGCACCCACCGGGCGGTCAGCCGGCCTCGCTCATCGCCGTGCCGGGGCTGGCGGGGCTCGGCATCAGCCTCTCGACCTACCAGATCGCCGCCCTGCCGGGGCAGTCGACGGCGATCGACTCGCAGCCCGTCGCCGAGGCGACGACCGTCGTGGGCTCGCCCACGATGCGCCTCACGGTGACCTCCGACAGCGACGACGTGACGCTCTTCGCATCCGTGTGGAAGGTGACCGGCGGCTCGGTGACGCTGGCGAACCCGCTCGTGGCTCCGATCTCGCTCGCGGTGACGCCTGGTCGCCCCACGCCAGTGACGATCTCGCTGCCCGGTGCGACCTATGACATGGCGGCCGGGTCGCGCTGGCGGGTGCTGCTGACCAGCACCGAGTCGACGTTCTCCAACTCGCGCACGCCGAGCCGGATCCTGGTCAGCGACGCCTCGGCCCTGACCCTGCCGGTTGCGACCGGCGCCGCCGTGGGGGGCGCGACGGCCGTCGGCGGACTCGACACCGAGACGACGATCGCGGCGTCACTGCTGGCCGCCTTGCTCGTGCTGGCGCTCGTCGGGTGGGTCGTGCGCCGTCGGCGCCGTCGGCTGGAGCCACCGCGACCTGACCTCGCCGACGTGCCGCTCGTGGTCGAGGGACTCGTCAAGACCTACTCCGACGGCCACCGTGCCGTCGACGACGTCTCCTGGCGGGCCGAGAAGGGCCAGGTGGTGGGTCTGCTGGGACCCAACGGCGCCGGCAAGACCACGACGATGCGCATGGTCATGGGCCTCATCAGGCACGATGCCGGCTCGGTGCACGTGCTCGGCGAGCCGGTCTCCGCGGGTTCCTCCGTGCTCGCCCGGGTCGGCGCGCTCATCGAGGGCCCCGGCTTCCTGCCACACCTCACGGGTCGGCAGAACCTGCAGGCCTACTGGTCGGCGACGGGTCGCGCCGACGAGGAGGCCCACTTCGAGGAGGCGCTCGACGTCGCGGCGCTCGGCGGCGCGGTCGACCGGCCGGTGAAGTCCTACAGCCACGGGATGCGCCAGCGGCTCGGCATCGCGCAGGCCATGCTCGGGACTGCCCGAGCTGCTCATCCTCGACGAGCCGACCAACGGCCTCGACCCGCCCCAGATCGCGGCGATGCGCCCGATCCTGCGGCGCTACGCCGAGACGGGCCGCACCGTCGTCGTCTCGAGCCACATGCTCGCCGAGGTCGAGATGACGTGCACCCACGTCGTCGTCATGCATGCCGGCCGGGTCGTCACGTCGGGGCTCGTCGCCGACCTCGTCGACAGCGACGACACGACGATCCTCGACCTGCCGGAGCACGTCGACCACGATGTGGTCCGCTCCGGGGTGCACGCGCTCGAAGGGTCCGACGGCGTCACAGAGGTGCGCGTCGACACCCCGACCCGACTCGTCGTCGTGGCGGACCGTGGGCGAGCGGACGTCGTGGCCGCTGCGGTCTCGGCCGGGCTTCCGGTCGTCGGCGTCAGCAGCCGGCGGCACCTGGAGGAGGTCTTCCTCGGCGTCATCTCGTCCGCCTCGGCGACCGTGCCCGGAGCGGCCGGTGACGGCCCCGAGCCCGGTGACGACGGGGCCTCCCTCGTCGAGCGACTGAGGCAGGTGAGGGCGCGATGAGCCAGCCGACGAACGACCGGCCGACGAACGACCGGCCGACGAAGGGCCAGCCCGTGAACGACCGGATCGCGAGCGGCCGAACCGGCGAGGGAGCACCTCCCCGGGGACGCGCTCACGGACATCCTGGAGCCCACCGCCCCGGCCGCGAGCGCCCAGATCACGCGCGTGCGCAGTCCGCTGTCGTGGCGTGCGGAGCTGCGACGACAATGGGGACGCCGGCGCACCCTGTGGGCCTTTGGGCTGCTCCTCGCCCTGCCGCTCGTGCTCGTCGGCGCCTTCCTCTTCGGCGAGCGGGGCAACAGCAGCCGCGCCAGCACGGCGACGCGGATCTTCGACCTCGCCCAGAGCGGCGCCGCCAACTTCAGTCTCGTCCTCGTCTTCCTCGCCTCCGAGCTGCTGCTCGTGCTGCTCGCCGCGCTCTTCTGCGGCGACGCGGTGCCGTCGGAGGCCTCCTGGGCGTCGCTGCGCTACCTGCTCGTGGCGCCGGTCCGTCGGGCGAGGCTGCTCACGAGCAAGCTCGTCATCGGCGTGGCTTCGACGCTGTTCGCCACGGTCCTGCTGCCCGCGTGGGGCCTGCTCGTCGGCGGCGTCGCCTACGGCTGGGACCCGCTGACGAACCCCATCGGCGAGAACCTCACGTGGGCGCAGTTCCTGCCGAGGCTGGCCCTGGCGATGGGCTACATCTTCGTCACGCTGCTGCCCATCGCGGCCATCGCGTTCTGGCTCGGCACCCGGTCGGATGCGCCGCTCGCAGCGGTCGGCGGTGCGGTGCTCGCCAGCATCCTGCTCAACATCCTCGACCAGCTCGACGCCCTGGAGCCCTACCGCAACGCCTTCCCGGGGCACTACTCGAGGGCGTGGCAGGACGCACTCGCGGTGAGCCCCGACTACACCGACATGCTCCACGGCGCCCTGTGGGCCCTGGTCTGGGCCGTCGCGTTCACGATGCTCGCCTACCGTCGCTTCCGCCGATCGGACATCCTCAGCTGACGACCTTCCGCGCAGGGTTCACGTCGTCCAGTCAGCACCGACGCTCCACCCTTCGACGAGTCGGCTCAGAGCTTCGCGGCCTCGGGGATGATCCGCTCGCCGATGAGCTCGAGCCGGTCGGTCCGCGACCCGTCCGTGACACCCGTCTGCACGTGCGTCACGCCGAGCGCCGCCAGCTCCCGCAGGTGCTCGAGGGTCGCGTCGACGTTCTCGCCGTCGACACCCGGGTCGACCGGACCCATGACGGTCTTCTCGATCTCGTCGTAGTCGCGGCCCAGCGCCTCGCAGTGCCCCCGCAGCACCTCGAGCTTGTGCGCGAGGTCAGGGGCTGTCGAAGAGGTTGCAGGCCTGGGCATACTGCGCGACCAGCCTCAGGGTCTTCCTCTCGCCACCGCCCCCGATGAGGATGGGCGGGTGCGGGCGCTGCACCGACTGCGGCGAGTTGAGCGTCGACTCCAGCTGGTAGTGCCGGCCGGCATACGGCTCGTCGCTCTCCCCCCACATCTGTAGGCAGATCTGCAGCGTCTCCTCGAGCCGCTCGAAGCGCTCCGCGGTGGTCGGGAAGAACAGCCCGAGCCCTCTGGACTCCTCCTCGTTCCACGCGGCCCCGATGCCGAGCATGGCGCGGCCCTTGGAGAGCACGTCGAGGGTCGTGACCTCCTTGGCGAGCAGCCCCGGCGCCCGGTAGACAGCCGCGGTCACCCAGGCGAGCAGCTGCACGCGCTCGGTGACGGCGGCGAGGAAGCCGAGCGCCGTGTACGCCTCGAGCATCTCGTGCTCCTTGGGCCCGAGCACGCCGATCTGCCACACGTGGTCCATGACGGAGATCTTGGTGAAGCCGACCTCCTCCGCGGTTCGTGCGGTGCGCACGAGGTCGTCCACGAAGGTCGAGGAGCCGCCGCTCCACGTGAAGTTGGCAATGTGCAGTCCGAGGTCCATGTCTCGCACACTACGTCGCGCACGTGCCGCGCGCTCTCAGCGGGCGCTCAGGTATGCCGTCGGGCCGGGTCCCCGCCCAGTGCGGTCTCACCATCGGGCCGCGCCGCGTCGCCGGTGGCGGCACCCAGCGTGACGGGCGGCTCGGCCGACCAGGGGAAGACGATCCACTTCTCGGTCTGGCGCCACACGTAGTCGGGAACGACCTCCGAGCGCGGCTTCGCGTAGAGGACCGCGCTGCGGGCCTCGGCGCCGTGGTGCTGGAGCAGGTCGAGCACGAGGGAGAGCGTGCGGCCCGAGTCCGCGACGTCGTCGACGACGAGGATCTGGCGACCCGCGATGCTGTCGATGTCGAGATGCGGGGCGAGCAGCACGGGGGCGGGCAGCGTCTCCTCCACGTCGGTGTAGAACTCGACGTTGATGGCATCGGTCAGCTTGATGCCGAGGGCGTAGGAGAGTCCCCCACCGGGGACCAGGCCACCTCGTGCGACGGCGACGAGGATGTCGGGACGGAAGCTGGAGGCGGCCACGAGGGTCGCGAGCTCACGGCAGGCCGTTCCGAAGCTCTCCCAGGTGAGCACCTCCCTGTCGACGAGCGTTGAGGAGTCCGCGTGGTAGGCGATCGTCATGTTCCGACCCTAGCCGGAGCCGGTGGACGACGTGCCTCCCCGGACGCCGGCCCGCACCTCGTCGAGCAGGGCCGGCGGGAAGAGCGAGCGGGGATAGATCGAGACGAGGCCACCCCGCCCCTTGAGCAGGACCGTCTCGCCGCGCTCGGTGACCTGCGCGACGTCGGCATACCTCGTCTGACCGGTGCCCGCAGCCGACGTCGAGACGAAGCCGTCGGCCCCGAAGGTGAGGGTGAGCTCGCCGGACGAGGCCCGGCCCAGCAGCGTGCGCACACGCAGGTAGCCGCTCGTCAGCGTGCCCACCACGAGCAGCACCGTGACCGCGGGGACCACCAGGCGAAGGCCCGGGTCGTCGGTGAGCTGCACCGCGACCGACAGGGCGCACAGCAGCCCCAGCAAAGCGAGGGTCGTGCCGCGGGTGATCGACGTCAGCGCGACGTCGCGCGCCATCCGATCGATGGTCGGCTGGTCGAGCACGGCAGTGGTCACCCTCGCGGGATCCACGTCAGCGGTGCCCGGGACGGGGGCCACCCCGAGAGGCGAGCGGCGCCAGCACGCCGGCCAGGGCCACGCGGCCCGCATCGGACGGCGCCACGACGGTCGAGCGCACGACGGTCGGGCCCGCGGAGGTGCTCACGCCACCGATGGTAGGGCCTGGGGGTGGTGGAGACTGGCCCGGTGACCGCGACGCCTCACCCCTGCTCACCGTCCCGACGCTCGCAGGTCCCGCCCTTCGAGGTGATGGACGTGCTCGACCGTGTCGCGGTGATGCGGGCAGGTGGGCGCGACGTCGTGTCGCTGTGTGCGGGGGAGCCCTCGGGCGGTGCACCGACCCTCGTGTCCGAGGCCGCGGCGCGCCTGCACGCCTCCGGCCGGGCGCTCACCTACACCTCCGCCCTCGGCATCCACGAGCTGCGCGCCGAGATCGCCGCGCACTACGGCCGCTGGTATGCCGTGGACGTCGACCCTGCGCGCGTGGCCGTCACCACCGGGTCCTCGGGCGGCTTCGTCCTCGCCTTCCTCGCGGCGTTCGACCCCGGCGACCGCGTGGCGCTCGCCCGACCCGGCTACCCGGCATACCGGAACATCCTCACGGCGCTCGGGTGCGACGTCGTCGAGATCGACTGCGGCGCCGCCACCCGCTTCCAGCCGACGCCGGAGCTGCTCACCGCGGCCGCCGCTGACGGTCCGCTGGCGGGGCTCATCCTTGCCTCACCCGCGAATCCCACGGGCACCATGGTTGACCGGGGTGAGCTCACCGCGATCGCCGACTGGTGCCGGGCCAACCAGGTGCGCCTCGTCAGTGACGAGATCTACCACGGCATCACCTATCCGGACCCGTCGGCAGCGCTTGCCCCCGACCCGCGAGGTGTCTGCGCGTGGGAGCTGGACGACTCGGCGGTCGTCATCTCCTCCTTCAGCAAGTACTGGGGCATGACCGGCTGGCGGCTCGGCTGGATGCTCCTGCCCGAGGACCTCGTCGGGCCCGTCGACGCACTCGCCGGCAACGTGGCTCTCTGCCCACCGGCACCGGCCCAGTACGCGGCCGTCTCCGCCTTCGCGCAGGAGTCCTACCTGGAGTGCGACGAGGCGGTCGCCGAGTTCGCTCGCACCCGCAAGCTGCTGCTCGACAATGGAGGTCGTCTCGGGTGGGGCGAGTCCGCCCCTCCCGACGGCGCCTTCTACTACTGGGCTGACCTCGGCCCGCAGCTGGAGCGGTGGGGCACGTCCGGTCACTACGCGCGGGCCCTGCTCGAGCAGGCGGGCGTCGCGATCACGCCCGGTGGCGACTTCGACGACCGTGCGGGGGGCCGGTCCGTCCGCCTCAGCTTCGCCGCCGGCAACACGGCCGTGGCCCAGGCCATCGAGCGGATCGAGTCCTTCAACGGCCGCTGAGCCGCTACCGTCCGACCATGGGGTGGTGGTCGAGCGTGGGCAGCGTGGTCAGCGTCGTCGGCGGCCGCCTGGGAGTTGGCCGGCCGGAACCCGTGCCGCCGGGACAGTTCGCGACGATCGAGGCCCTCGTCGAGAGGATGCAGCAGATCCAGTCCGGCCTGCCCGAGGGTGATGGCGTGCGGGCGTTCAACGGGATGTACCTCCGCGTCACCGAGCTCGTGCGCGACCAGGTCTCCGGGGGCGCCTTCGCCGAGAACGCCTTCATGGCGCGCCTCGACATCGTCTTCGGGGGTCTCTACCTCGAGGCCTTCGGTGCGGCCCGGCCGGCGAGCGCGTGGCGGCCACTCTTCGAGCAGCGGCACGCGCCCGGGGTCCTCTCGATCCAGTTCGCGCTCGCCGGGATGAACGCCCACATCAACCACGACCTGCCGATCGCGGTCGTGCGCGCCTGCCGCCAGCTCGGCCTGACGCTCGACAGTCCCGGCGTCGAGGCCGACTACCAGCGGATCACCGGGCTGCTCGCCTCGGTGCAGGAGCAGGTGCGCCAGTCGTTCTTCGACGGCATCGAGCTCGAGGCGGACCGCCGGTATGCCGCGCCGCTCGCGAACCTCGTCGGCTCGTGGAGCATCGGGCGGGCGCGCGACGCCGCCTGGACCAACGCCCGGGTGCTGTGGCGGATCCGCGACGTCGAGCCGCTGCGCTCCGACTTCCTCGGCACCCTCTCGAGCACCGTCGGCATGGTCGGCTCGCAGCTGCTCACACCGGTCACCGACCTCGCCCCCTGAGTGCCTCTGGTCGGAGTTGGCTGCTCGCGCGGGGCCGCGACGACGCACCTGGCCCGTCGACTGGTCCGTGGCCTGCGGCGGTGTCAGGCTGCGGCAGCCGCGCGAGCCGGCTCGACGAGCAGGTCGTGCACCCGACCGGTCGCCCGGTCGGGTGCCGACTCGCCACCGGCTCGCCAGCCGCGCCCGCTCGCCGAGCTCGCTGGCCGGCTCGACCTGCCGCCCGTCGCGCGACCGCAGGGCGGCGCGCAGGCGCCACGCGGCATACACGGCGGTGAGGCTGATGAGCAGGTGCAGGCCGAGGAAGCCCTCCGAGAGACCGAGCCCGAGCAGGGCGCCCGCCACGAGCGGGCCGAGTGCCGAGAACGTCGTCTGGATCGCCGTGAAGGTGCCCGAGCGTCGTGCCGACGAGGCCCTTCGGTGCGAGGCTGGCCGTCAGCGGGTTGAGCACCGGGGCGTACATCGTCTCGCCGACGGCGAAGATGCCGAACGTCGTGACGAAGAGGGCGGCGGCGACCTCGGGCGTGAACTGGGCCACCGAGAGCACGACCCACGACAGGGTCCAGATGCCCCCGACGGCCATGAGCAGGGTGCCCGCGCCACGCTTGGCCGTCAGCCGCACGACGGCGACCTGCAGGGCGACGATGACGACGCAGTTGACGGCGGCGGCGAGGCCGATCGAGGCCTCGTCGACGTCGAGCACGGTGAGGGCGTAGGCGGGCAGGCCGGACTCGAACTGCGCGTAGAAGCCGAGCGCCAGCGCGACGGCAACCACCGCGGTCCAGCGCAGTGCCGGCACGGCGAAGATGCGCCGCAGCGCCTCGAGCGTGCGCAGCCGCGTCTCGGCCTCGACCGGCGGCCAGCTCGGGAGCGAGGTCGGCGGGCGCGCCGAGGCCCGCGACGTGGACGAGCGCGGCGGAGACGGCGAAGCCGAGCCCGGCCGCGACGAAGGCCAGGACCATGCCGTCAGCCCGGTCCAGGTCGACGAACTGGCCCGCGACGAACGCACCGACCGCCATGCCGATCGCCTCGCCGGTGAACTTGTACGCGAAGACCTTGCGTCGGTCGTCGCTGGGCGTCCAGCGCAGCACGAGCACAGAGGCGGCCGGGCCGGCGGCCGTCAGGCCGAGACCGAAGACGAACATCCCGGAGAGGAACGCCGGCGCGGTCGTGGCCCAGACGAGGCTGCCGACGCCGATGGCTGCGAGCAGCTTGGCCGCCACCGCGACGGTGACCGGGTCGAAGCGGTCGGAGAGCCGCCCCGCGAAGGGGGCGGCGACGAGCGCGCCGACCGAGAAGAGCGTGCTGGCGAGGGCCGCTGCAAGGGCGCCCCAGCCGCGGGTGTTGGCTGCGTATGCGTACTGGTACGGCAGCACCGTCCCCCAACCGAGCATTCCGATGGAGGAGGCGAGGATGAGCAGCTTGGTGCGCACGGGGGATCACACCCTTTCTGACGACGTGAGGAGGCCGAAGCGATCAACACAGCTTCGATCTCGAATATTTCGAAAGCGAACTTCGACATCGAAATTGTAGCACCCGCCCCCTCGGGTGCGACAATGCGGTTCATGGCACGCAAGCGACGGCGGAGCGCCCAGCAGGAGCACGCGGCCGATGTCGCGACCTATGTCGCCGCCGGTGGCGAGGAGTCGGTGCAACGTGTCATCACCGCCCTCTACGGCGTCACCAAGAAGCTCGACCAGTGGTACGTGCGCCAGTTCGCCGACCTCGACCTCACTCAGGGCGAGTGGTCGGTGCTGGCCTCGCTCGCCCGCGCCGGCGACACCTGCCTGACCCCGAGCCAGCTCGCCGACCTGTCCAACGTGGCGCCCTCGTCGATGACGCACCGCCTCGACAAGATGGCCGGTCGTGGGCTGCTCCAGCGCCGTCCCGACGAGAGCAACCGGACCCGCATACTCGTCTCGCTGACGACGGAGGGGTGGGCTCTCTTCAGCGCAGCCGTGCGCGGAGTCGAACGTCGTCGAGAGCGACACCCTGCGCGGCCTGAGCCGCGACGAGCGCAACGAGCTGGCCGCGACTCCTCGAGATCGTCATCACCGGGCTCGACGACATCGATGCCTGAAGCGCGCGCCACGCCGGCGAACTAGAGTCTCGCCGTGACCTTCCGCCGTCCAGTGCCCACGATCGGCGACGCCACCTCTGCCGCCGAGCGGGCGCAGGCACCCGACGCGTGGGCGATGCGCGACGACGTCGACGCCCTCGAGCGGGTCGTCGGCGCGCGTCGCGACATCCGACGCTTCCGCCCCGACCGCGTGCCCGATGACGTGCTGATCGCCGTGCTCACAGCCGGCCACCGGGGGCCGTCGGTGGGTCACTCCCAGCCCTGGCGCTTCGTCGTCGTCACCGAAGCCGCCACCCGCGACGCCGCCGCGCACCTGGCCGACCGGAGTCGCCTGCGGCAAGCCGCCGCCATGGCCGACGAGTCGGCTCGGGGCCTGCTCGACCTGCGGCTGGAGGGGATCCGCGAGGCACCCCTCGGCATCGTCGTGGCGTGTGACCGCCGGGCGCCCGCCGCGGGCGTGCTCGGCCGGGCCACCTTCCCGGACGCCGACCTCTGGTCGTGCGCCGCCGCCATCGAGAACATCTGGCTCACCGCGCGGGCCCACGGACTCGGACTCGGCTGGGTCGACGCTCTTCGAGCCGACCGAGCTCGCCGATCTCCTGGGGCTGCCCGACGGCGTCGAGACGCTCGGCTGGCTCTGCCTCGGCTGGCCCGACGAACGTCCGCCCGAGCCCGGTCTCGAGCGGGCCGGCTGGTCGCGCCGCCTGCCGCTCGACGAGGTGGTCATGCGTGAGCGCTGGACCGAGCGAGCCGCACCGGTCTCGCACCTGCGCGCTCCCGACCAGTCCGACGTCGTCGCGGCGCGGGACCGCGCCGACGACCTGCTGACGCACGCCGGGCTCACTCGGGGTGCTCGACACGGTGCTCGACCGCATCGAGGCCCTGAGGCTCCCTGAGGGTGGGGGCACCCTCGTGCTCGCGGCCGCGGACCACGCCGTGACGGCATACGGCATCAGCGCCTTCGATCCCAGCGTGACGGCCGACGTCGTACGCGCCAGTCGTGAGGGGATGTCGATGGGCGCCGTGGCAGCCCGTGAGGCGGGTCTTGCGCTCGATGTGATCGACGCCGGAGTGGGTAGCAGCAGAGGCGATCTGGTCACGGAGGATGCTCTTGACGCGCCGACGTATGCCGCCCTGCTGGCTCTCGGTCGCGAGCGCGGTCGCGCTGCCGCCGCCTCGGGCGTCGTGGCGCTGGGCGAGGTGGGTGTCGGCAACACGACGCCCGCCGCGGCGCTGGCCGCCGCGCTGCTGGGTCGGACGGCCGAGGACGTCGTGGGGCGTGGTTCCTTCGCCGACGCGCCGATGGTCGAGCGGAAACGCGACGTCGTGCGACGCGCCCTCGTGCGGGTGGGCCCGGTCGGCCCGGAGGAGGCCCTGCGGCGGCTCGGCGGCGGCGAGCTGGCCGTGCTGACCGGGGTCGTGCTCGGTGCGGTGCAGGCCGGCGGTGTCGTCCTGCTCGACGGGCTCGCCACGTCAGTCAGTGCCCTCGTCGCCTGTCGCATCGAGCCGGCTGTGGCTGCCCACCTCGTGGCCGGGCAGCGGTCGCGTGAGCCCGCACACGCGCTGGTGCTGCGCGAGCTCGGACTGGAGCCGGTCCTCGACCTGCGCATCCGAGCCGGCGAGGGAGTCGGTGCGGCCATGGCCGTGGGGGTCATCCGGGCGGCCCGCGCGCTGCGGGCGGACGTCGCACGCACCGCCCCGCGTTGAGTCGGGGCGGCCTCCGCGCCGGGTCGTTCCGTGCTCCGCGTACCACCTCGTCGGCGCCGTCACCGTCCTAGGCTCGCAGGAGCGCCGGCGACTCGTCGGCGCGCACTGACCCGAGAGGAGCTCCGTGGAGGGGCCGCTGTCCGACCTGCGTCGTCGTCGACCTGTCTCGCGCGCTGGCCGGCCCGCACGCCACGATGATGCTGGGTGACCTGGGCGCCCGGGTCATCAAGGTCGAGGTTCCCGAGCGCGGCGACGACACGCGTGGGTGGGGCCCGCCCTTCGTGGGTGAGCCGGGGCACGAGGAGTCGACGTACTTCCTGTCGGCGAACCGCAACAAGGAGTCCATCGCGCTCGACCTCAAGGACGAGTCCGACCGTGAGGTGCTGCTCGCGCTCGTCGACCGGGCGGACGTGCTCGTCGAGAACTTCCGCACCGGGGTGCTGGAGCGCCTCGGCCTGGGCATCGAGTCGCTCATGCAGCGCAACCCACGGCTGGTCGTGCTGTCGATCAGCGGCTTCGGCCATGACGGCCCGGAGGGCGGGCGTGCGGGCTACGACCAGATCGCACAGGGGGAGGCCGGAGTGATGTCGCTGACCGGTTCGACGCCGGACGACCCGCAGCGGGTCGGGGTGCCGATCGCCGACCTGCTCTCCGGGATGTACGGCGCGTACGGTGTCGTGGCCGCGCTGCACGAACGTCAGCGAACGGGCAGGGGCACCCTCGTTCGCACCTCCCTGCTCGCCGCCGTCGTGGGCGTGCACGCGTTCCAGGGCACGCGGTGGACCGTGGCGGGCGAGGTGGGTCGCTCGGCCGGCAACCACCACCCCTCGATCGCGCCCTACGGGCTCTTCCGATGCCGCGACGGATCGGTGCAGATCGCGCTCGGCAGCGAGGCACTCTGGCGCCGCTTCTGTGCAGCCTTCGGCCTCGATCCGACGGCCGCTGGCCTCGCCACGAACGCCGAGCGCGTGGCTCACCGGGACCAGGTCGTCGCGGCGCTCGAGGTCGCCTTCGCCGACTGGGACGCGGAGCCGCTCCTCGAGCGCCTCGCGGACGTCGGCGTGCCGGCGGGCCGGGTGCGCACCCTCGACGAGGTGTATGCGTGGGACCAGGTTGCGAGCCAGCGCCTCCTGCTCGAGGTCGACCACACGACCCTGGGCCGGCTCACGCTGCCGGGCCCGCCGCTGCGCTTCTTCGACGCGAGTGGTGACGAGGTCACGGCCACCTCGCACGCCGCCCCTCCCACCCTCGACGAGGACGGCCTCGCCATCCGCGCCTGGCTCGCCGACTGACTCCCGACCGGCTCCCGACCGGCTCCCGACCGGCTCCCATCCGGCTCCCGACCATCTCGGATGTCAGCGGAACCGAGCCGCGAACTCGCCGGGCGTCAGGCCGCTCGCCCTGCGGAAGTCCCGGGTGAAGTGGGCCTGGTCGGCATACCCCAGCTCGGCCGCGACCACGGCGAGCTCGACGTCGGAGTCGCGCAGCCGGTCGGCGGCCTCCTGGAGCCGCCGGCGCCGGATCAGCCACTTCGGGCCCAGGCCGATGCGCTTGTCCAGAAGGCGCTGCAGGGTGCGCTCGCCCACGCCTAACCGCTCGCAGAGGTCGTCGACGCGCAGCAGCTCCGGGGAGGTCTCGACGTCCTCGACGACGGAGTTCACCAGCAGGCCCTCGTCGTCGACCGGCAGCAGCGCTCCCAGAGCGTCCTCGATGAGCTCACGGGCGGCCGCCTGGGCACCGGGCGAGCTCGGATCAGGGCCCATGAGCCCCCGCACCCCGGCTGCCAGGGCCGCGCCGTCGAGGGTGGACAGCGTCGACAGGTCGACGAAGCGGTCGGTCATCCGGCGCACCGGTGCCTGCGTGAGCAGGTGCCCGGCGGCTGGTTGCAGCATCAGGCCCACGGCCCAGCCCCGCCCCGACAGCACCGTCTGCGACTGGCCCGACACGACGCCGTAGAACCGCGCGTAGGTGTTCGAGATGACGATGAGGCAGACCGGGTACTGCAGGACGCGCTGTGGCGAGAGGTGGCCGTCGGGCACGTCCCACACGGGGATCCAGAAGCGTCGTGCGAGGTCGGCGAGGCGGGGGGAGGGCGAGGCTCTCTCGATCGACCAGGTGTGGTCCGTCGGGTCCAGCAGGTGGGCGCGCTCGATGTCGTCGCGGGCTGGCGCGCGTGCGCTCAGAGGTGACGTGGTCACGTGTCGGAAAGTATCAAGACCACCCGACGACGCGCTGCCTAGCGTGACGGCATGACTTCCACCACGAGAGACATCCTCGGCACCTACGCCCACCTGGCCGGCCCCTTCGGCGCCGTGGTCGACCGCCTTTCCGACACCGACTGGGCCCGGCCCAGTCCGTGCGAGGGCTGGACCGCGCGTGACGTGCTCGACCACGTCGTCACGACCCAGTGCCAGTTCCTCGCCAGCCACGGCGTCGATGCCACGACCTCGCCGGCGGTCTCGGCTGACCCCGTCGCGGCCTGGCTCGCCCACGACGAGCGGATGCGCGAGCTGCTCGCCGACCCCGACGTCGCGGGCATCACCTACGACGGCGTCTTCGGCACGACCAGCGTCGGCGACTCGATCGTCACCTTCTACGGATTCGACCTCGTCGTCCACCGGTGGGACATCGCTGCGGCCGCCGGCCTGGACGAACGCTTCGGCGACGACGAGCTCGACCTGGTCGAGACGTCGGCGGAGGGCTTCGGCGAGCACCTCTACGACGAGGGGGTCTGCCGGCCTGCCCTCCGGCCGCGGGTGGGCGCCGACCGGCAGGAACGCATCCTGGCCCGGCTCGGACGATCGCGGCCGAGGGGCTGAGGCCTCGTCAGCCCTGGCTGACGGGCACCGTCACTTGCTGAAGCCGGCCGTCAGGCCGCTCAGCAGCTGACGGCGTCCGAGGATGTAGAGCAGGAGGATCGGCAGCGTCGTCAAAAGCACGGCGGCGAGGATGGCCGGGACGTTGATGCCGTACTGGCCCTGGAAGGTCCACAGGGCCAGTGGCAGCACCCGCAGGTTCGGGCTCTGGGTCAGGATGAGGGGGAGCAGGAAGCCGTTCCAGATCAGCAGGCCGTTGTAGATCGTCACGGTCACGAGCGCCGGACGGGTGAGGGGCAGGGCGAGCCGCCAGAGCGTCTGCCACTCGCTGCACCCGTCGAGGCGCATCGACTCGAAGAGCTCGTTCGGCACGTCCCGGATGAAGTTGGACAGCACCAGGACCGAGAGCGGGATCGCGAAGGCGATCGAGGGAAGGATCAGCGCCAGCAAGGTGTCGTAGAGGTGCAGCCGGATGATGATGAGGTAGACGGGGATGATCGTCGCCTGCAGGGGGATCGCCAGACCCATGAGGAAGACGGAGTTGGACGTGCGGATGAACCGGTTCGGCCGGCTCCGGATGATCGCGAAGGCGGCCATGAAGGACACGACCACGGCGGGGATCACCGCGCCGAGGGTGACGATGACGCTGTTGATGAAGTAGCGGATGAAGCCCGACTCGATGACGAGCCGGTAGGCGTCGAGCGTCGGCTGCTCGGGGGGCGCGAAGGGGTTGGTGACGAAGTACTCGGACTGGGTCTTGATGCTCGTGATGACGATCCAGTAGATCGGCAGGATGACGATGAAGAGCCAGACCCAGCTGAGGGTCCCGCCGATCCAGTTGATGCTGCGGATCCGGGTGGTCTTCTGCGACGTGTCGGGCATGGCTCAGGCCCCCTCGAGCTGGCTGGCGGTCTCGTCGCCTCCGCCGATCCGCCGGAACAGCAGGGCGAGCAGCAGTCCGACGAGGACGAGAATGACGCCGATGGCGCTGGCAGGGCCCATCAGGTTGCCCTGGAAGCCGGTGATGTACATCTGGAGCGCGAGCACGCGCGTGGCATCGCCCGGACCGCCGGCCGTGAGGACGTAGATGAGGTCGAAGAAGGTCAGCGAGCCGACGATCATGAGTGTCGACGACGTGATGATCGTGTTCTTCAGCTGCGGCAGCGTGATCGAGAAGAACTGCCGGATGCGTCCGGCTCCGTCGATCTGGGCGGCCTCGTACATCGAGGTCGGGATCTGGCGAACTGCGCCCTGGTAGATCAGGGAGTGGAAGGGGATGAACTGCCAGGACACGACGAAGACGACCACGCCGAGAGCCAGCTTCGGCTCACCGAGCCAGTCCTGCGTGAGGAACGGCAGGTTCAGCCCGGTGCCGAGCCCGAAGTTGGGGTCGAGCAGCGCCTTGAAGGTGATGGCGATCGCCGCCGAGCTGAGCAGCAGCGGGATGAAGTAGAGCACCGCGAGGAACGCCCGGTACTTCTGCGCCCCAGCGAGGAAGACGCCGAGCAGGATGCTCATCGGCGTCTGGAACAGCCAGGAGAGCACCGCCACCTGGAAGGTGACCCACATCGCGTGCGGGAGCCCGGGATCGCTGAGGACGGCCTTCCAGCTCGTCAGGCCGGACGGCACGACCTCACCGATCCCGTTCCAGGTGGTGAAGCTGAGGAAGAGCACCCCGATGAGGGGGATGACTCCGAAGGCGGTGAAGAACACCAGCGCCGGGACCGCCAGCCACCCGAGCGAGCGAGCGTGCGCGCTCTGGGCCGATCGGGCGGATGCCGGCTTGGCGGTCCCGACGCTGGCGACGGTCACGAGTTCGTGACCGCGTTGAGGTTGGTGGCGAACTGCTGCGGGGTGATGCTCAGCTGGAACAGCTTGGCGATGTTGTCCAGGAGCGTCTCGGCTGCGCTCGGAAGCAGGGCCTGGTCCCACGACTGCGCGAACACCTTGGCCTTGCTCGACACGTCGTAGACGAACTTGAGCCATTCGGCGTCGGCGGAGCCACTGATGTTGGCGTCGCCGCCCTTCATGATCGGGATGGAGCCCGTGTCGATCCACGCCTTGACCTCGGACTGGTCGAGCACGCCGGTCTTGAAGAACTTCTTGGCCGTCTCCTTCGCGGCGTCCGTGGCCTTGGACGAGATGGAGAGGTACTGGCCCGGGTTGCCGACGGTGTCGGACGGGTCGCCCTTGCCACCGTCCACCGGTGGGAAGTTCATCCAGCCCAGGTGTCCACCCTTGACGAAGTCGCCGCCGTCGTTCTTCATGCTGCCGTACGTCCAGGCACCGTGCAGCATCATGGCCGCCTTGCCGGTGTAGAGCAGAGCCTGATCGGCGTTGGAGTCGGCCGTGATCGACGAGAAGCCCTTGATGAAGCCGTTGGCCTTGATGAGGTCCTGCATCTTGGTCAGGGCGGTGATCGCATCAGGGTTGGACCAGGCGTCCTTCTCCCCGTCGAACGCGGCCTGGAAGACCTCGGGGCCGCCGATGCGGTCGAAGAGGAACTCCAGCCACATCATGTTGGTCCACCGGGACTGGCCGCCGAGCGAGAACGGGGCGATGCCCTGGGAGTTGAACTTCGGGACCAGCGCCATGATGTCGTCCCACGAGGTGGGGGGCTGCGCACCGGCCTTCTCGAACACGGACTTGTTGTAGTAGAGCACGATGGGCTGCACCGTCTCGCACGGCATCGCATAGATCTTGCCGTCGACGGTGGCCGCGCCGAAGGAGGACGGGAAGAGCTTGTCCTTGACGTCCTTGTTCTCGTCGAACCACGAGGTGAGGTCCTCGACCTGGCTCTCGTCCACGTAGGACTTGAGACCGCCGCCGCCCCAGCCCCAGATGATCGTCGGTCCCTGGCCGGCTCCGATGGCCGTCTTGATCTTCGTCTTGTAGGCGTCGTTCTGGTAGGCGAACTGAGCGATCTGGTCGCTCGGGTTGGCCGCGTTGAAGCGGTCGACGGCACCCTTGCGGATGCCCTCACCGGGCTGGCCGGTGAGGTACCAGTACGTGGCGCCGGAGCCGCCGGCCGCGGCGCTGCCTGACGCGGTGCCGGTGCTGGGACCGGAGCTGCCGCATGCGGCGAGGGCACCGGCCAGGGGGACACCCATGGCGAGCCCGAGGAAGGTACGACGAGAGGTTGTTCTGGGATCCACGTTGATCTCCACATGTGTCGTGGCCGCGGGCGGCCGGTCCTGTGTCGCCACGTCCCGACCTCTCGTTACACCGAGAACATCAGGCTTTCGCAACCACTTGGCGTGTGCGACGATACTTTTCGCCGGAAATTCGTGTCAAGGGATGTGTCCCGACCGTGTCCAACGGATTTCTGACGACTGTCCATGCGTGCAGCAGGGAGTGGTCGCGCTCTCACAGGCGATTCACAGGGTTTCGAAATTTTTCGCAAACCGAGCCGTGGCAAAGGAGCCGTTCATGACCCAGACCGCACAGCGCCCTGACCCACAGCGTCCGGACCGCCCAGTGGACGCGGATCAGGAGCCGGCGGTCTGGCGTGATCCGTCGCGCACGGCCCCCGAGCGCGCGGACGACCTGCTCGGTCGGCTGACCCTCGCCGAGAAGGTCGGGCAGCTCGGCAGCCGGTGGACCCTCAACGACATGACCGCGGGTGCTGAGGGCGTCGGTGCGGAGGAGAGCGACCCTCCTGTGTCCGGTCCCAGCCCGGCCGATGGCCCGGCCGCGAGCACCACCGCGAGCCCTGCCTCGCACGTCGACGAGACCGACGAGCTCGACCCCGAGGAGGTGCTCAACGTCGCCCCGATGCAGGACGTCTTCGCCGCCTCCGGCACGATCTCCCTGCAGGACGCCGCCGCGCACGGCCTCGGCCACCTCACCCGCGTCTACGGCAGCGTGCCGATCACTGCGGCCAGCGGCGCCGCCGAGGTGATGAAGCAGCAGCGGGTCGTCATCGAGAGCTCACGGCTCGGCATCCCGGCGATCGTCCACGAGGAGTGCCTCACCGGCTTCACGGCCTTCGGTGCGACCGTCTACCCCGCGGCGATCGCGTGGGCGGCCACCTTCGACCCGGACCTCGTCGAGCGGATGGCCACGTCGATCGGCAGCGACATGGCGGCCCTGGGGATCCATCAGGGCCTGTCGCCCGTGGTCGACGTCGTGCGCGACTACCGCTGGGGTCGCGTCGAGGAGACCATGGGCGAGGACCCCTACCTCGTCTCGATGCTCGGCACCGCCTACGTCCGCGGCTTGCAGAGCACGGGCGTCATCGCCACGCTGAAGCACTTCGCCGGCTACTCCGCCGCACGCGGTGCCCGCAACCACGGCCCGGTCCCGATGGGCCGGCGCGAGCTCGTCGACGTCATCCTGCCGCCGTTCGAGATGGCGGTCCGCGTCGGCCGCGCGGGCTCGGTCATGAACTCCTACTCGGACATCGACGGGCTGCCGGCCGGCGCCGACCCATGGCTGCTGACGGAGGTGCTGCGCGATACCTGGGGCTTCGAGGGCACGGTGGTCTCGGACTACTGGGCCGTTCCGTTCCTCGCGCTCATGCACGGCGTGGCCGCCGACATGGACGGTGCCGGCATCCTGGCGCTGCGGGCCGGCATGGACGTCGAGCTGCCGGACACCCTCGGATTCGGCCACAGTCTCGTGGAGCGGGTGCGAAGCGGCGAGCTCGACGAGGCGGTCGTCGACCGCGCTGCCCGGCGGGTGCTCCTGCAGAAGGTGGAGCTCGGGTTGCTCGACCCCGACTGGTCCCCCGAGGCGTCCGTCAGCCGCGCCGAACAGGTCGACCTCGACTCCGACGCCAACCGGGCGCTGGCCCGCGAGATGGCCGAGCGCAGCATCGTGCTCCTCGACGCGGGCTCGGCCCTGCCGCTCACCGGGGAGGGCCGCCCGGCACCGGGCACGATCGCCGTCGTCGGTCCCACCGCGGACGATCCGCGCACCTTCATGGGCTGCTACGCCTTCCCCAACCACGTGCTGCCCCGCTACCCCTCCCGCGGCCTCGGCATCGAGGTGCCGACGCTCGCCGACGCACTCGCAGCCGAGCTGCCCGACGCGCGCCTCGTGCGGGCGCGTGGCTGTGCGACGAGCGGCGACGACCGCTCCGGCTTCGCCGAGGCGGTCGAGGCGGCCCGTCAGGCGGACGTCTGCGTCGTCTCGGTGGGTGACCTCGCCGGACTCTTCGGCCACGGAACGTCGGGCGAGGGCTGCGACGCTGCGGACCTCGCGCTGCCGGGCGTTCAGGGTGAGCTCGTGGCTGAGCTGCTCGCCACCGGCACTCCCGTCGTCGTCGTCGTCGTCTCCGGGCGCCCGTATGCGTTGGGCGAGATAGCGGGTCGGGCCGCCGGCCTCGTGCAGGCCTTCATGCCGGGTGAGGAGGGCGGCGCGGCCATCGCCGGCGTGCTCTCGGGCCGGGTCCAGCCGTCCGGTCACCTGCCGGTTCAGGTCCCGCGGCACCCCGGCGCCCAGCCGGGGACCTACCTCCAGCCCCGGCTCGGTGTCGGCAACGACGGCATCACCACGCTGGACGCCACGCCCCTCTACCCCTTCGGGTTCGGCTCGTCCTACACGCAGTTCGAGCTCGACGGTCTCGAGCTCAGCGACACCGAGATCCCGACCGACGGCCAGGTGACCGTGACGGTGACCGTCGCCAACACCGGCGACCGATCCGGAGAGGAGGTCGTGCAGCTCTACCTGCGCGACCTCGTCGCGGAGGTGACCCGACCGGTCCTGCAGCTCACGGGGTTCGTCCGGGTGCCTCTCGAACCCGGCGAGTCGCGCCGGGTCAGCTTCGACGTGCACGCCGACCGGACGGCATACACCGGCCGCGACCTGCGGCGGATCGTCGACGCGGGCGACGTCGTGGTCCTCGTGGGGACGTCCGCCGCTGACCTGCCGTGCCGCGCGGTGCTGCGACTGACGGGCGAGACCCGCGTCGTCGGCTCGGACCGGGTGCTCGACACACCTGTGCGGCTGGGACCACCCGAGCGCCGCGAGGGATAGCGCGATGACCGACACGTCGGCACGCACGACGCTGGCCGAGGTCGCGACCACGGCTGGCGTGTCCGTCGCGACCGTCTCGAAGGTGCTCAACGGCCGCAGCGACGTGTCGGCCGCGACGCGCACGCGCGTCCAGGAGCTGCTCGACCAGAACGGCTACCGTCCGCGGGGTGGCCGTCGGGACGCCCACGTTCGGCCGGCCATCGAGCTGGCCTTCGAGGGAGACCTGCACGCCTACTCGGCCGAGATCATCCAGGGCGTGGTCGACGCTGCGGCACCGACGGGCACCCACGTCGTCCTCAGCCGGCGACCCACCGGAGCGCCGCCCGTCGACGGACCCCCCGACGAGTGGGCGCGCGATCTCGCCGACTCCGGTGTGCGGGCACTGATCGCCGTCACGAGCATCATGTCCTCGGAGCAGCTCGCCGCCCTTGCGCAGGCGGGCGTGCACCTCGTCGTCATCGACCCGCTCGAGCTGCCCAACGTCGACGTGACGAGCATCGGGTCGACGAACTTCGCGGGCGGGCTGGCCGCGGCGCAGCACCTGCTCGACCTGGGCCACCGCCGGATCGCCTTCCTCGGCGGCCACCCGAGGGCGGCCTGCAACCAGGCCCGGATGCACGGCTTCCGGGCCGCGCTGGAGAGGGCCGACGTGCCCGTGCCCGCACACTACGTGCGATCGTCGCACTTCATGTACGCCGACGGCGTCACGGGCGGGGCGGCGCTGCTCGACCTGCCGATCCGCCCGACGGCCGTCTTCGCCGCGTCCGACGAGATCGCGGTCGGGGTGATGGAGGCGGCCCGCGCCCGCGGGCTGCGCATCCCCGAGGACCTCAGCATCGTCGGCTTCGACGACACGCAGCTCGCGCGCATGTCGTCACCGCCGCTGACCACCGTGCGCCAACCCCTGGCCGAGATGGGCGGCGTCGCGGTGCGCACCGCCCTGCGTCTCGTGGACGGGGAGTCGATCGACTCGCACCACGTCGAGCTCGCCACGGAGCTCGTGCTGCGAGACTCGACCCTCAGCCCCCCGACCGGATGATCCGGCGTTCGATGGCGGCGGCAACCGCCCCGGCCCGGGTGTCGACACCGAGCTTGGTGTAGACGTGCGAGAGGTGAGACTTGACGGTCGCCTCCGAGACGAGCAGCTCGCGAGCCATCTCGCGGTTGCCGAGCCCCCGCGCGAGCAGCTCGAGCACCTCGACCTCGCGCTCGGTCACGACGGGCCCGGGTGAGGCGGCCCGCCGCACCAGCCGGGCGGCCACCGAGGCCGCCAGCACCGTCTCGCCGCGTGCTGTCGCGCGGATCCCGGCGAAGAGCTGGTCCGGCGGGGCGTCCTTGAGCAGGTAGCCGACCGCGCCGGCCTCCAGAGCCCGGAGGATGTCAGCCTCGGTGTCGTAGGTCGTGAGGACGAGGACGTTCGGCGGGTGAGGCAGCGCCCGCAGTCGCGCCGTCGTCTCCGCGCCTCCAGGACCGTCGCCGAGGCTGAGGTCCATGAGCACGACGTCGGGTCGCTGGGCCGACACGACCCGCTCGGCGGAGTCGAGGTCGCCCGCCTCTCCCACCACCTCGAGGTCGTCCTGGCCGGTCAGCAGAGCGCGCAGCCCGGCCCGCACGACGGGGTGGTCGTCGACGAGCACGACGGTGATGGGCTGCGACTCAACCACGTTCGGCCCCAGACGCCTTGAGCGGGAAGCGCACCGACACCGTGGTGCCCTCGCCCGACGCACTCTCGACGTCGGCGCTGCCACCGAGGTCACTGGCTCGGTGACGTATGCCGTCCAGCCCCCGGCCGCGGTCAGCGCGCCCGGCCGTCCCGGCCGGGTCGAAGCCCCGGCCGTCGTCGCGCACGTCGAGGAGCACCTCATCGGGGTGGTAGGTGAGGCTGACGACGGCTCGGCGGGCACCGGCGTGCTCCACGACGTTGGCGAGAGCGCCGCGGGTCGACCGCACCAGGGCGCTCGCTACCGCCGTAGGCACTGCGACGGGCTCGCCGTGCACGCGCACCTGCACGTCGACGCCGTGCGCCGACCCGAGGACGACGCGCCGCAGGGCGTCGGGAAGGGCTTCGGACGAGGTCTCGCCCGAGTCGCCGCCGTCGAGGCCTACTGGCGCGAGGTCACGCACGACCCGCCGCACCTCCTCCAGCCCCTCGCGCGCGGTGACGCCCGCTGCGGCGACGTGAGCCCGAGCGGCGTCGGGACGGCGGTCCCAGTCCTGCTCGGCGGCGCGCAGCAGGAGGTTGATGCTGGACAGGCCCTGGCCCACGGAGTCGTGGATCTCCCGCGACAGCCGTGTGCGCTCCGAAAGAGCGCCCGACCGCCGCTGTGCGACAAGGAGATCCGCCTGAGCCTCGGTGAGGTCGTCCAGGAGCACCTGGCGTGCGCGCGACTCCCGCTCGAGGGCACGGTAGGAGAGCACCGTGACGAGGGCGATGCCAACCGGGCCGACGAAGACGGTCGGGTCAAGCTCGTCGGTGATCCTGCTCCACGCCACGCTGACGACCGCGGTCATGACGACGACGACGCCCACGGCATACGCGAAGGGGAGCACCTGCAGGACGGCGAAGGCGACGGGCACAGCGGTCCATGCAAAGGACGGTGCGACGAGCGTCAGCGTCACCCACAGCACGACGACGACCGCGACCCACACGATGGGCCACGGCTGGCGGTCCGCCACGAGGCGTCGGGTCAGGTAGGCGGCGCCGAGCAGGACCGCTCCGGCGAGCACGAGCACCGCTGTCGCGTCGAGGCCGTGGCGCAGCAGGTAGCGCACCGAGCAGGTCGCGAGAAGGACGACGAGCACGGCGTCGAGCCATCGGCCCTGCCGCGTCGCCGGGGCGAGGATGCCCTCCTCCATGACCCGCAGCCTAGGCACGGACCGTCGTCACCGGCATCATCCGATCGGCTATCGCGCCGTGGACGGCTGACCGACGCGGGGGCGCCCTCCGAGCGGCGACAGTGGTGGACGAAGCCCGTCAGGCCACTCAACGAAGCAGGAGCACCATCATGAAGCGCACCATCGCCGCCGTCGCGGTCGCCGTCTCGGCCGCCCCCCTGTTGTCGCTTGCCGCACCCGCGCAGGCGCACGCCGCCGCCGTCGAAGGGCGCCCCGACAGCTACCTGCTCGACGGTGACGCCGGCGGCTCGAAGTTCGAGGGCATCGGCACCGACGAGCGCCTCGGCACCTTCTACGTCAGCGAGACGACCGGTGGGGAGATCCACCGCGGCGCGGTCCTGGACCCTCGGGCGCGCGAGTGGGTCGGCGGTGACGGCACCGACGGGCGCTTCACGGCCCGCGGGATCACGACCGATGCTGACGGACGGGTCTATGTCGCCGGCGGACCCAACGGGATCGGCACCGGCCGTCCGGACCTGTGGGTCTACTCCGCGGACGGCACGCTGCTCGCCGCCCTGCGAGCCCCGGGCGACAACGTCTTCCTCAATGACGTCGCCATCGGTCCCGACGGTGCCGCCTACTTCACGAACTCCAACGCCCCCCAGATCGTCCGCGTGGCCCTGGACGGGGCGCAGTGGTCAGCGAGTCTCTGGGCCGACGCGACCGGCACGATCGAGCAGCGCCCCGGCTTCAACCTCGGCGGCATCGTCGTCAGCGCCGACCGCTCGGCGCTCGTCGTCGCCCAGGGCAACGCCGGCGCCCTGTGGCGCTTCGACCTGCACACGACGTCGGTGACTCCCGTCGCGACGAGCGGCGCCGTACTCACCGACGCGGACGGCCTGGTGCGGCAGGGCTCGCGCCTGACCGTCGTGCGCAACTTCGCACGTATGCTCACCACCCTGCGGCTCACGGCGGACGGGCGCAGCGCCACCCTGCTGACGCAGGAGGCGACCGATCCCAGCCGGGTCCTCACGACGGCGAAGGTGCTGCGTGGCCGGATCCTCTTCGTCGACAGCAAGTTCGACGAGCCGGTGGCGGCGGGGCCGTACGAGGTCGTCACCGCTCCCCTGGCACCATGAGAGCCATGGGGCCACGCCGTGCGCCGGTCACCCCGCTCGCCGCGCTCGCCGCGGCGGCAGCGGCGGCGCTGGCGAGCGTCGTGGCCGTCTCCGCCTGCTCGAGTGGCCCCGCAGCCGCACCAGCCCCAGCAGCCACAGCAGGCGGCGGTGCCGGTGTGACGACGGGGCCACTCGAGCGGGGAGGGGCCACCTCGAGTGGCCCCGCGACCACTTCAGCCACAGGAGAGGGCGGTGCCGGTGTGACGACGAGGCCACTCGAGCGGGGGAAGGGGGCGCGCTCGGCCGCGGAGCAGGCCCGGCTCGACGGGCGGCTGCGTGACGCGGCGTGGGCGAACGACGTCCGCGGCGCGACCGCCCTCGTGCGGCAGGGCGCCGACGTCAACGCCAAGGACGAGACCGTGCAGTCGGCCTACCTCGTCGCGACGAGCGAAGGGCATCTCGAGCTGCTGCGGATGGCCCTGGCCAACGGCGCGAAGGTCGACGACAAGGACAGCTGGAACGGCACCGGACTCATCCGCGCAGCCGAGCGCGGGCACTCGCTCGTCGTCGGTGAGCTGCTCCGGGCCGGCATCGACCGCAACCACGTCAACCGGATCGGCTATCAGGCGCTGCACGAGGCTGTCTGGCTGGGGCGCGACACGACCGCCTACGTCGACACAGTGCGTGCGCTCGTCGCCGGAGGCGTCGAGCTCACCCGGCGCTCCCGCGACGAGGGACTCACCCCGCTGCAGATGGCGCGCGAACGCGGCTTCAGCCGGCTCGAAGGAGTGCTCGTCAAGGCAACCGCCGCCAAGCCCCCCGCCGACCCGGACGCAGCCCTGCTCTCAGCCGCCGCCCGCGGAGACGCCGACTCGGTGGCGCTCGCCCTGCGGGCCGGCGCCCGCCTCGAGGCGCGCGACGCGAGGCAGCGCACCGCGCTGCTCCTCGCCGCCACGGGCAACCACCTCGACGCCGCCCGTGTGCTCGTGGCGACGGGGGCCGACCCGGACGCGCTCGACGACCGCCACGACACCCCCTGGCTCGTCACCGGGGTCACCGGCAGCGTCGCGATGCTCGAGGCCTTGCTTCCGGCACGGCCGGACCTCACGGTTCGCAACCGCTACGGCGGTGTCTCGGTCATCCCGGCCAGCGAGCGCGGCCACGTCGACTACGTGCGACGCGTCGTGCGCACCGGGGTCGACGTCAACCACGTCAACGACCTGGGGTGGACCGCCCTGCTCGAGGCCGTCATCCTCGGCGACGGTGGGCGCGACCAGCAGGAGATCGTCCGCATCCTGCTCGCCGCAGGGGCCGACGCCGGCCTGGCCGACAAGGACGGGGTCACGGCCCTGGAGCACGCACGCGCCAAGGGGTTCGTCGCCATGGCAGACATCCTCGACCGAGCCTGAGGCTCACGGGAACTGGGCGACCAGGTCCGGGCTGACCTCACCCAGCACGGCATACGCCTGGGCCAGTGGCACGTCGACGAGGTCGTAGTGCTGGGCGCCGGCGGCCGTCGTGGCGACAAGCGTCGCGACTCCGGCCCGGCGTTGGAAGAAGGTCTGCTCCACCTTCCACCCGATGATCCCGTCGCGGTGGAGCATGACCCGGCGCCGGTCGAGCGAGCCGTGACGCGTGACGAGGTGACGCGCCGTGACGAGGTGGCCCAGGGCGCGGTAGCGATCGAGCCCGAGGGCCACGGAGCCGACGAGGAGTGCCGGCACGCCGACGAGGAGCGGGGCGGGCCAGCCACCCACCGCCCGGCCGAGGACGAGCAGGGCAACGAGCAGGAGCGCGGGCACGGCGGCGCGGGTGAGCCGTCGGCGACGCGCGGCGGGGCCGTGGGCGACGAGAGCCCCGGAGACCGCGAGCGGGTCCGGAGTGATCACCGTGGCGAGCGCGGTCACGGTCGACGCGGGCGCGGGCGGGCAGAGCCAGTCGGAGCCGCCCGATTCCTTGAGCAACCCGCTCGTGACGACCTTCAGGCGGCGGCCGCCGGCGAGACGCAGGCCGAGCGGCTCGTCGATCTGGGAGCCGCGCACCCGGGCCGGGTCGATGCTCGTCTCGCGGGTCGTCAGGAGGCCGCGTCGGGTGTGCAGGCTGCCGAGCCGGTTGCGGGTCAGTCGGAAGCCCCAGAAGGTGAGCACGTAGGCAGCGACCGCGAGGCCGGACACGAGGAGGAGGACGAGCACGGCGTCGACCCACCAAGCGAGTCCGCGCACCCAGCGGGCCCGCTCCACGATCGCCTCGCTCTCCTCGCCGAAGCGCGTGAAGCCCTGCGTCAGGAAGCCGAGCGCCGCCGCCGCCGTGGCGAGCCCGGTCGTCGTCAGGGGCGCGTAGCGGATCCATGACGGGTCGAGGCGCAGCAGGACCTCCTCGCCGACGTCCTGCCGCATCGCCGCATCGGAGCCGGCCACGGGGGCACCCGTCGGTGGAGGCATGCCGGTGATCGCGGGATCGACACGGTGGAGCAGCTCAGCCCGCAGTCGACGGCCCTCGTCGACGAGCAGGGAGTCGAGCACCAGCCGGTCGCGCTGACCGCCACCGGTCGAGATCTCGACCTTCGCCAGGCCGAGGACCCGGTGGTAGAGCTTTGAGGTGAGGTCGACGGTCCGCACCTTGTCGAGGCGCGCCGTCGTCGTCTGCTTGTTGAGCAGGCCACGCTGCAGCTCGATCTGGTCGTCCACGACGCGGTAGCGCGTGGTGAGCCAGCGCATGACGCCGAACGCGAGGATGACGGGCACGGCGATGAGCTCCCAGCGCTGACCCTCGTCGGAGCCGGCCCGGGCGATGAGGATGACCAGCAGGGCCGGCAGGAAGCGCACGAGCGTCTCGATCGGGTGGACGAGCAGCATCCGGGCGTTGAGGCGGCGCCAGTCAGGCGCTGCAAGAGGATCATTCGTCCCGGCCCACCGGGTCGTCCCCGTCGCTGCGCTCGCGTCCGCCCCTTCGGCCGGCCGGATCGGCTCCGTCACGTCGCGTCACTTCGCTCCCGCACGGCGGCCGAGGTGAGCGAGTCGACGAGCTCACGCGCCACCGGCAGGTCGAGCCCGTGGATGCGCAGCGGCCCGGCTGCCGACGCTGTCGTCACGGTCACCGTGGCCAGCGTGAAGAGCTGCGCGACCGGCCCGCGTTCGAGATCGATGGTCTGCACTCGGCTGAGCGGGGCGATCCGGCGCTCCTGGCGCACCCATCCGGCCTGTGTGTAGATCGCGTGCGGCGTCGCCTCCCAGCGGTGCACGCGATAGCGCCAGCGCGGCATGATGACGACGTAGGCGCTCGAGACGACGAACCAGGCCGCCGCGACGACCACCTGGGCGGTGCGACTCGGGCCCGGGGAAACGAACCACCACACGATCTGCGCAGCGAGCAGGATGGCGACGAGCACCAGCGCCTCGACGGTCCACATCCCGCGGGCTCGCGGCGAGACGCGCTGCGAGGGCTCCCGCATCGGCCGCACGGCGGGCAGCTCCGATGCCGGCTCGGCGGCCGGCTCGGCGGGCGGCTGGACGGGCTGGTCGGGGCCGCCAGGGCCGGGCTGCGGCTGCCGGGGAGTGCGGGCGGCGGGTTCGAGCGCGTCCTGCCCGTCGAGATCGGCCTGGTCGTCCACGGCACCACCGTGCCACAGCCCTCGAGCGCCCGGCACTGGGGCACCGCGAGGCGGCCGTGAGGCTGCGTGGTCAGGCAGCCAGGCTGGGCTGCCGCTCCGGCTCCGTCCGGGCCGACGCCAAGCGGGCGTAACGGCCGCCCTGGGCGAGGAGGGCGTCGTGGTCGCCCAGTTCGACGATGCGGCCCCGGTCGAGCACCGCTATCTGCTCAGCGTCGCGCACTGTGGTGAGCCGGTGCGCGATGGTGATCGTCGTGCGACCTTCCATGAGCCGGTCGAGGGCCGCCTGCAGCTCGCGCTCCGTCTCGTTGTCGAGGGCGCTGGTCGCCTCGTCGAGCACGAGGACCCTGGGGTTGCGCAGCAGCGTGCGGGCGATGGCGAGCCGCTGGCGCTCTCCTCCGGAGAAGCGGTGGCCCCGCGCACCGACGATCGTGTCGAGCTGGTCGGGCAGGGTCGCGACCAGTGCCGACACCTGGGCGGCCTCGAGGGCTTGCCACAGGGCGGCGTCGTCGGCGTCCGGAACGGCGAGCAGGAGGTTGTCTCGGATCGAGGCGTGCACGAGGTGCGTGTCCTGGCTGACGACGCCGACGATCCTCGCGAGGGCGGCCGGGTCGAGGTGACGCACGTCGACCCCGTCGATGGTGACGCGACCCGACGCCGGGTCGTGCAGCCGTGCGACGAGGCCGGCGAGGGTGGACTTGCCGGATCCGGTCTCGCCGACGAGCGCCAGGGTCGTGCCAGCGGGCACGTGCAGCGTGACGCCGTCCACGGCGTTCGTCACCTCGGCGCCGGGCTCGTGGCTGAAGGAGACGTCCTCGAGGCGCACCTCGCCGCGCACGCGGTCCGGCTGCACCGGCACGGGGTGAGCCGGTGGGACGATCTCGACGGGCAGGTCGAGGTAGCCGAAGATGCGGCTGAAGAGGGCCATCGAGCTGATCCACAGCGCGCCCACGTTGAGCAGGCCCATCAGCGGGCGGAAGATGCCGGCCTGCAGCGTCGTGAAGGCGATGAGCGTGCCGATGGTCATGCCCCCCGAGGTCGCCGGGAAGCCGGCGGCGAGGTAGATGAGGGCCGGGATGGCGGCGAAGACGATCTGCATCGTGGCCATCCGCCAGCGACCGGCGAGCTGCGAGCGCATCTCGAGGTCGACGAGGTCGATCGACGTGGCGGTGAAGCGGCTGGCCGTGGCGTCGGCCGCGCCCAGAGTCTTGACGAGGGTCATGCCGCTGACGGTGAGCGTCTCCTCGACCTGGGTGTGCAGGTCGGCGAGGCGACGCTGGCGTCGGGCGGTGATGTCGCGGCGCAGCAGGGCGACGCGCCGGGTCATCCACACAGCCGGCGGGATCACGAGCAGCGAGAGCATCGAGAGGCGCGGGCTCAGGGCCACCATGGCGACGGCGGTGGCGACGGCTGTCGTCACGTTGCTGGCGATCGAGGTGGCAGTCGAGGTGACGACGGCCTGCATGCCGCTGATGTCGTGGGTGAGCCGCGACTGGACCTCGCCGCTTCGGGTGCGCGTGAAGAAGGCGATCGACTGGCGCTGCAGGTGGCCGAAGACGTCGGTGCGCAGCCCGTGCATGACCCGCTCCCCGACGGCGGTGGTGAGCCACGTCTGCACGACGCCGAGGAGCTGCGTCACGACGGTGACGGCCAGCATGCCGCTGACCGCCCAGAGCAGCAGGGTGACGTCCCGGTGGGGCAGGGCATCGTCGATGACGGCCCGCAGCAGGAAGGGTGAGGCCATCGAGATGATCGAGATGGCCACGATGATCACGGTCACGATCGCGACCTGGCGCCGGTGCGGACCGAAGAGGGCGAGCACGCGGCGCATGGGGACGGGTGACTCGGCGAGCTGCTGGCGGTCGGCGGGGTCGATCTTCTCAGGTCCGCGTCCGCCGCGCTGGCGCGGCGTGGTGGTGTCGTTCAAGCGATCACTCCATTTCAGTTCTCCAGTACATGATGCTGAGGTTACCTCACTTTGAGGTCAGGACCAAATGGGCCGTATGCTGCACCCATGCGCCCAGCCGACGACCCGTCCCGAGACGACCCGGCCCTCGACGAGCTGCTGCTGGGTGCGGCTCGCGCGCTGCGGAGGCGCTGGGCCGGCACCCTCGGGCCCGACCTGTCTCCGCACGACGCCCGCGCCCTTCGCGTCATCGGCCACCACGGGCCGACCCGTCTCGGCGTCGTGGCGGAGCACCTGCGGATCGCCCCGCGCTCCGCGACCGACGTCGTCGACCGGCTCCAGTCGCGTGGTCTCGTGGCCCGGACACCGGATCCACACGACCGCCGCGCCATGAACGTGACCCTGACGCCGCGCGGCAAGGCGACTCTCGCGGAGGTCGACGCCGCACGGCGGGAGGGCGCGGTCGACTTCTTTGGCAGCCTCAGTGACCGCGAGCGGGCCGCGCTCGCAACCATCCTCGCCAAGCTCGACAGACGCGAGGCCTGAGGCCACGGTGCTGCGTGGCATGGCGGATGGGCCGCAAACCTACGATGGGGCGCATGAGCCTCGAACTCGGCCTCGACACCTTCGGCGACATCGCGGCAGGGCCCGACGGCTCCCCCCTCCATGCCGCCACGGTCCTGCGGGAGGTACTGCTCGAGGGCGAGCTCGCCGACCGGCTCGGCCTGCACTTCTTCGGGGTGGGGGAGCACCACCGCGACGACTACGCCATCAGCGCTCCTGACGTGCTGCTCGCCGGCCTCGCCACGCGGACCGAGCGCATCCGCCTCGGCACGTCCGTGACCGTGCTCAGCAGCGACGACCCGATCCGCGTCTTCCAGCGCTTCTCGACGGTCGACGCCCTGAGCCACGGCCGCGCCGAGATCACCGTCGGTCGGGGCTCCTTCGTCGAGTCGTTCCCCCTCTTCGGGCTCGACCTCGCGGACTACGAGACGCTCTTCGAGGAGAAGCTGGACCTGCTCGCGGCCGTCGTGGCGGAGCGACCGGTGCACTGGCAGGGGTCGGTCCGTCCGCCCGTGCACGTCGAGCAGGTGATGCCGGCGACCGAGTCCGGCCACCTGCCCGTCTGGGTCGGCGTCGGCGGCACGCCGCAGTCGGTCGTGCGTGCAGCGCACTACGGCTTCCCGGTCGTCATCGCCATCATCGGCGGCGCCTCGCGACAGTTCGCCCCGCTCGCCGACCTCTACCGGCGCGCGCTGGCTGAGCTGGACAAGCCGCAGCTGCCGGTCGGCGTGCATTCTCCCGGTTACGTCGCGGAGACGGACGAGCAGGCGCGCCAGGAGTTCATGCCGCACTTCGTGCCCTACATGAACAAGATCGGCCGCGAGCGGCGGTGGGCACCCATGACGACGGAGCAGGCACTGGCCCAGCTCGGCCCCGGGGGTGCCGTCTACTGCGGCTCGCCAGAGACCGTGGCCACCAAGATCGTCGAGACCGTACGAGTGCTCGGTGCCTCGCGCTTCCAGCTCAAGTACTCCATGGGCACTCTCCCGCACGACCGCCGCATGGAGTGCATCCGGCTCTACGCCGAGGAGGTCGCTCCTCGCGTCCAGGAGCTGCTGGCCGAAGGCTGAGTGCCGTGCTCGTCGGCATCGGCTTGCAGCCGCTCGTCGCGCTCACCGATCGATAGCCCCCGGTCCGGCCGAGGTCGAGGTCGGCGAGAATGAGCCGGTGAGCGAACACCTCGACGTCCTCGTGGTCGGCGCCGGCCTCTCTGGCATCGGGGCGGGCTACCGGCTACAGACGATGGCACCGTCGCGAAGCTACGCGATCCTCGAGGCGCGCGACTCGCTGGGTGGCACGTGGGACCTCTTCCGCTACCCCGGCGTGCGGTCGGACTCGGACATGATGACCCTCGGCTTCCCGTTCGAGCCGTGGACCGACCGCGACGCCATCGCAGAGGGTGGCAAGATCCTCGACTACCTCCGTCGGACGGCTCGCAAGTATGGCGTCGACGAGCGGATCCGCTTCGAGCACAAGGTGGTCGAGGCATCGTGGTCTACAGCCGACGCGCGATGGACCGTCACCGTTGAGCGCGAGAGCCGTCGTGACGAGCTCACGTGTGGCTTCCTCTACCTGTGCACTGGCTACTACGACTACGAGCAGCCGCACGATCCGCAGCTGCCGGGCCGGGAGGTGTTCCAGGGGCCGGTCGTGCATCCGCAGTTGTGGCCGGACGACCTCGACGTCGCGGGGAAGCGGGTCGTTGTCCTCGGGTCCGGCGCGACCGCAGTGACGCTCGTCCCCGCCCTCGTGGAGCGGGGGTCGGAGGTGACGATGCTCCAACGCACCCCGACGTGGGTGGCTTCTCTGCCGCGTCGCGACCGAGTGAGGGACCTCGCCGAGCGGGTGCTGCCCCGGCGGGCGGGCGGCACCGTCGTGCGCTACAAGAACGTGCTGACGATGATGGCGTTCTACGAGCTGACCCGGAGGCGCCCGGCAGCCGCCCGCGCGCTGCTGTCGAAGGGAGCGACCCGGAGTCTCGGCTCGGCCACGATGGTCGCCGACCACTTCACGCCGCCCTACGACCCGTGGGACCAACGGCTGTGCCTCGTGCCCGACGGAGACCTCTTCGCAGCGCTGCGCTCGGGCCGGGCCCAGGTCGTGACCGACACGATCGAGACGTTCACGCCGCACGGCATACGGCTGGCATCGGGCCCCGAGCTCATGGCGGACGTGGTGGTCACCGCGACCGGGCTGCGGCTCAAGTTCGCGGGCGGCATGGAGATGGTCGTCGACGGGGAGCGCCGAGCGACCAAGGACCTCACCGTCTACCGCGGCCTCATGTTCGACGGCGTGCCCAACCTGGCGGCCTGCATCGGCTACGTCAACGCGTCCTGGACGCTGCGGGCGGACCTCGCGAGCCGATACGTGTGCCGGCTGCTGAACCACATGGAGGAGCACGCGCGGCGAGTCGCCGTGCCGGACGCGCCGACCGGCATGGGCGCCAGCCCGCTGCTGCCGATCACGTCCGGCTACGTGAAGCGTGCCACCGAGCAGCTGCCGCAACAGGGCGACGCCGCGCCGTGGCTGATGCGGCAGAACTACCTGCTCGACCGGCGTGAGATGCTCCACGGCGACGTCACCGAAGGGATGCGCTTCGCTCGCTGAGCGAAGGCCTCTCGCGCGGTTCAGGAGGGCAGCACGCAGAACTCGTTGCCGTCCGGGTCGGCCAGGACGACGGAGCACGTGGCGGTGTGCTCGATGCCCAGCCGGGTGGCGCCGAGGGAGACGAGCCGCGCGACCTCGTCCTGCTGGTGGCTGCCCCTCGACGGGGCCAGCTCCAGATGCAGCCGGTTCGGGCCGGCCTTCGGGCGGATCGGGGAACCGCCCCACGTGACCTTCGGGCCGCCGCGCGGCGAACGGATCGCCGTCTCCTCGTCCTGGTCCCAGACCAGCGGCCAGCCGAGTGCCTGACTCCAGAAGTACCCGACCTCCCGAGAGCCGTCCGACGACACGGCGCCGATGAACCCGCAGTCCGCGAGGAAGATGTTGCCCGGCTCGATGACACAGAACTCGTTGCCCTCGGGATCGGCGAGCACGACATGGCCCTCCTCCGGCAGCTGACCGACGTCAATGTGGCGGCCGCCGAGCTCGAGCGCGCGGGCCACAGTCTCCTGCTGCGCCTCCAGCGACGAGCTGGTGAGGTCGAAATGCATCTGGTTCGGTGCGACCTTGGCCGCGTCGGTCGTCTGGAAGCGGATGCGGAAGCCGGTGTCGTCGACGGGCAGGATCTCGGGGCTGTGGTCGGTGAGGCGTGGCGGCCCCCAGTGCAGGACGCCCGACCAGAACTCGGCCAGGCGGTCGGGGTCGTTGGCGGACCAGCCCAGGGCGTAGAGGTCAGCGGTCATGTTGTCGCGCATCTCCGTTCCATTGGCTCGCGGCCGCGGCGGGTGAAGGCGGACCGGCCGAGGGCAGCAACGCTAGGTGCCCGCTGATCGAGCAGGCAACGCGATATCGGTCGGGCCGGCGCCCTTGTCGGTCGCCGGTCGCCGATCGGAACGGCGGTCAGCGCTCTTTGAACCAGGCCGCGACGGCGAGTCCACCAAGGACGAGCGCCACGCCGATGAGAGCCAGACCGATGAGGTCGAGGACCGAGCCCTGCGAGCCCGGAACGGTTCCGGGGCTCCAGCCCACAGCGATGAAGCCGACCGCGAGGAGTGCGCTGGCGAGGCCAGCAGCGCCCAACCGGCCCGACGATGCCTCCCGCCGGCTCTCCGGCGGCGGCTCACTGGCGACGGGTGCTGGGGGTGCCGCGACCGATGGGGGCGGCACCGCGACTGGTGGGGGCGGCGTGGGCGGCGGGGGCGCCAGCGCGCCGGGCAGTCGGACGAAGCGCAGGGACTCCAGCGCCGGTGGAGGCAGGCCCTCGGTGCGCGGGAAGGGCTGCTCCCAGTACAACGGGAGCACGAACCGCTCTCGCCCGGTCGCCAGGGCTTGCTCCCACTGTTGCCGGCAGGACGAGGACAGCATCGAGTGGCTCGACCAGAAGAGCTGGAAGACGTCGGCCTCTGCGATGAGCGGCACCAGCCAGTCGCTCGGGGCATCGTCCCGCCCCGCGGCCAGGACCTGGTCGAGGTAGTCGTCGCCGAGCGCCTCCGCGACCGCAGCCACGCCCTCGACGACGGCCGCGTCCTGCGAGGAGAAGCACGGGAAGATCCGCCGGTAGCGCGACAGCGACTGAGTCTGGGCCGGTGGGAGGGGTGTTGCCGACGTGTCGGGCGGCGCACCGGAGGGCGCGAGCGCCGCTGCCGGTGCTGCCGGCGGTGCGCTTGCTGCCACAGGGGTGGTGTCGCCGACGACGTCGAGGACGAGCGTCGTCTCCGCGATGACGACGGGTCCGCAGAACACTCGCAGCCAACCTTCGACGCTCGTTCCGACGGCGGCCGACCGGGCGCGCAGGAGGAAGCGCACCTCGGCCACCTCGCCGGACCAGCGCAGCGGCGCGGAGGGTGGGTCGCAGTCGAGGTGGGCGGGCAGGTCGGGGACGACGGCCAGCTCGGCACCCCGGGGCAGCGCCAGGGTGGAGGCGTCGGACGTGGTCGTCACCGGTTCGGCGCCGAAGAAGCCTGCGACCCGCTGGCGCACGTCGGCGGACTGGTCGACCGTTCGGCCGTCCGCCGCGACGAACTGCGCGCCGTGGTGGGCCAGGACGAGCATCGTCTCCCACCGCTCGGCCCGCAGACGCGGGGGCCGGGCGACCGTGAACTCGACGTCCTCGTCGAGACGGGGCAGCGGGCCCACCCGCAGACCGGGGGCCACCGACGACGACAGGTGCAGTGCGACGACGGGCCACTCTGCCGCGACAGCGGAGTCGGCTGAGGCCATCGTGGAGCGTGCTGTGGTCACCGCGTCCTCGACGGGCGCGGCTGCGGCCAAGGCTTCGTAGAGCCCACCCGCGAACGAGATCGCGGCATCATCGGTGATCGACGTGCGCATCGCCACGACAGCCGGGATACCGGCCCGCACCAGCGTCGTTCCAGCGCCGGCGAACGGGTCCGTGGGGTCGGCGGGCGATCCGTGGCACGAGTTGAGCACGACGAGGCGCAGCGTGGGCGCAGTCGCGAGCACCTGCGCCAGGTCGTCGAGCGTGTGAAGGGCGAGGCCGCCCTGCGCGTCGCTCAGGGCGAGAGCCGTCCTGCCGTCAGGCGCGAGTGTGCCGTGGCCGATGTAGTGGAACACGTGCGTCTCGGCGGCCGCCAGAGCGGCGCGGATGCCGTCGAGCGAGGCATCCTCGAGGACCTCGACGGTCACCGCGGCGCCGGGGGTGAGGGGTGCGAGGCGCGCTGCGATCGACGCCCGCTCACGCTGCACGTCGAGGGCGGCCGTGCCGACCGGCGAGGAGATGGCGACCAGCACACGAACGCGCTCGTCGGTGCCGCCGGCCGGTTCGTGCACCGCCGTCTCGGTGGCCCGCACGACCGGGGTGCGAGCATCGAGGGCCAGGAACCGGTGCGTCTCGGGGTCGTGGAGCAGCTCCCAGGGCAGGGCGTCGGCGCCTCCCTCGAACCGCAGCATGAGTCGGAGGCCGGCGCCGGACGCCGTCGCTTGCGTGACGCTGGCTCGGAAGCGCACGAGCACCGCGTCCGGCATCAGGGCCGCGAACAGCGCGGCACCGACCGCGGGGTCGTCGAGTGCCGCGTCGACCTCCGCCCCGCCCTGCGCGTCACGGACTGCGTCGGCCGGTGCTACGGCGACGGGCGTCAGGCGACGGTCCTGCGAAGTCGAGTGGCCCGGCGACCAGTCACTCGCGATCGCGGGCCAGCGCGACGCCACCGAACCGGTCTCGCCCGCAGGGGAGCCCAGCACGCGCACGTCGAGCTCGTCGCCGCGGCGCGTGAGGGCGACGTCGAAGTCGAGATACGTCCCTGCGCTCACCGGCTGGCCTCCTCAGTGCCTCCAGACTGGCACGAGCGTCGCGACGGCATGGCGGAATCGCTCCTCGGCGCGGCGGCTCAACCGATGTCGAGGGCGGATGAGATGAGCCGCCGTGCGGCCAGATCCCGCAACCGCGCGACGGTGCGGTCGCGCACGGACCACGGGTCGATCGTGTTGAGGTAGATCGTGGTTCCACCCTCGAACCCGGCGGGCGTCGACACCCGCCACTTGAGGACTGCGCGCAGCGGCATGGGCAGGTCGACGGACGGTGGGCGGTAGTGCCACTCCTCGTTCGTCGGAACGTCAGCACCGGTCGCGGCGTGACACGCGTGCAGGAGGTCCGAGAACGCCCGCACGTCGTCGTCCGGCAGGAGCCACGGAAGCGCGCTGGTCCGCGTCGAGTGCACCTCGATCGCGGGGTAGCGGTGACCGACGCCGGCAAAGGCCACGGCGCCGTGAGCTCGCGCGATGACCAGCCCCTGCGCGGCGGCATACTCGACGCCCCACCGCGTGTAGACGTCGGGCTCGACGCGGACGCGCGCCGACTCGCGGTCGAGCTGGACGCCGAGCTCGTCGATCGCCACGACCTGCTTGTGGAGGTGGTCGAACGAGGCGCCAGCCGGTCCCAGCCAGTTCTGGAAGGCCGCGACGTAGCGGGCGTGCGGGTTGTCCTCGTAGAGGTCGCGCACGGCAGCAATTGTGAACCGCGTGTAGTGCCAATGCTCCTCGGGCGAGAGGCTGCCGGACCCGGCATTCTGCGAGTCGTCCGTCGCCCCGTCGACGAAGTGCCGCCGCGCAGCGATGACGAGGTGGTTCCCGGCGAAGAGTCCCACGGACTCGCGCTGGAGGTCGTCCTCCGCCAGGGGCTGCGCGTCCGCGTCGACCGCACTCCTCGCCCGCATCCGGATGCGCGCCAGCGCCGTGACGTGCGCTCGTCCGGCCGGCGTGCCGACGTATGCCGTCCGGCGTGCTCGTGACGCCGGGGTCGGCTCGAAGCCGTGTGCCAGGTGCCAGTAGTCGTAGGAGAGGATCTCGAAGAGGTTGGGGAAGAGGCGGAACTCGGGGACGCTGTCGTCGAGCTGCTCTGCGCTGATCCCGCGCAGCTCGCGCCAGGCGTCGACCTCGCGCACGAGGCGAGCGACCTCGGGTGTGGTCTCGAGGAGGCGGCCGACGCAGAAGGAGCAGTGCCGGTCCTGCTCCGTCGGGTCGAGCGGCTTCGGCTGCGGCCGGGCGATGCCGAGCGGGCGCGCGGCCCGGTCCGGCAGGGTCCACACCCTCGTGCCGGTGATCGGGTTCACCTGCTTGATCGTGCCGTCGGGCATCCGGAGGAGGGGCGGGGCCGAGCGCATCTCGCGGTCGTCGGGGAGGCGGACGGCCGGTTCGCCAGTGGGCTCGCTCACCGACTCAGCGTAGGTGGGCTAGCGTCGGGTCGTGGCCGACGACGACACGACAGGCGCGCCCTACCTAGACCCGGCCCTCCCCGTGGAGGAGCGGCTCGACGACCTGATCGCCCGGATGACATTGCCGGAGAAGGTCGGCCAGATGCTGCAGCTCGACGCACGTGGCGACCTGGACGACATCGTGGGGGCGAAGCTGGCCGGATCCATCCTGCACGCATCGCCCGAGACCATGGTCCGTGCCTACGCCCTCGCGGAGCGGACGCGGTTGCGCATCCCCCTGCTGACGGCGGACGACTGCATCCACGGTCACTCCTTCTGGCCGGGCGCGACGATCTTCCCGACCCAGCTCGCCCTGGCCTGCACGTGGGACCCCGAGCTCGTCGAGCAGGCCGCCCGGGTGACCGCCGTAGAGGTCTCGGCGACCGGCATCCACTGGACCTTCTCCCCCGTGCTCTGCATCGCCCGCGACCTGCGCTGGGGCCGGGTGGGAGAGACGTTCGGGGAGGACCCGCACCTGATCGGCGAGCTGGGGGCGGCGATGGTGCGCGGCTACCAGGGCGCCGGACTCGACGACCCCACAGCCATCCTCGCCTGCGCCAAGCACTTCGCCGGCTACTCCGAGACGCAGGGAGGTCGCGACGCCAGTGAGGCCGACCTCAGCCGGAGGAAGCTGACCGCCTGGTTCCTGCCCCCCTTCGAGCGGGCCGTGCGGGAGGGTTGCCGCACCTTCATGCTCGGCTACCAGTCGATCGACGGCGTTCCCGTCACGGCCAACCGCTGGCTTCTCGACGAGGTGCTCAAGCGTCAGTGGGGCTTCACCGGAACGCTCGTCACCGACTGGGACAACGTCGGGCGGATGGTCTGGGAGCAGAAGGTCTGCGCCGACGACGTCGAGGCCGCGACCGTCGCCGTCCGCGCCGGCAACGACCTCGTCATGACGACCCCGGCGTTCTTCGAGGCGGCCCAGCAGGCTGTCACCAGAGGGCTGCTCGACGAGCGCGACATCGACGAGGCCGCGCGACGGGTGTTGCGGGTCAAGCTCGAGCTCGGCCTCTTCGAGCACGCGCGCCCGCCGGACGCCGAGCGCCAACGCCTCGTCATCGGCTGCGCCGAGCACGCCGCCCTCAACCTCGACGTCGCCCGCCGATCGCTCGTCCTGCTGACCAACGACGGCTCGCTGCCGTATGCCGCCGTCGGTGAGCAGGATGTCCCGCGCACTGTGGCGGTCGTCGGCCCCAACGCCGACGAGCCGCAGGCCAACCTCGGCGACTGGGCCGGCGCGTCCGGTCAGGTGGACTGGATGCCCGACGGGCACCCGCGCGAGACGGTCGAGACCGTCCTCGACGGCTTCCGCGCGGTGGTCCCGCCGACCTGGACGGTCACCCACGCCCGCGGTGCCGAGATCGAGACCCTCGTGCCGGACCCGGACGGGCCGCGCCTCCCCGACGGCCAGCCCCGTCCGCCGGTCTCGGCACCGGCCCCCGTCGACCCCGACCAGCTCGCCGCAGCGATCGCGGCCGCTCGCGCCGCCGACCTCGCCGTCGTCGTCCTCGGCGACACGATCGCGCTGACGGGAGAGGGCTGCTCGACCGCGACCCTCGACCTGCAGGGCGGGCAGGTGGCCCTCCTCGACGCACTCGTCGATGCCCTCGACGGCACCGACATCCCGCTCGTCCTCGTCCTGCTCCACTCCAAGCCCAACGTCCTGCCGCCGAGCGCCCTGCGCGCCGCAGCGGTCATCGAGGCCTTCAGCCCCGGCATGCGGGGTGGCCGCGCCGTCGCCGAGCTCGTCCTCGGCCACATCGAGCCCGCCGGCCGTCTGCCCGTCTCGGTGCGCCCGGCACGTCGGTCAGCAGCCCACCTACTACAACCAGGTGCGCGGCCAGCACGGCCACCGCTACGCCGACCTCACACAGGAGCCGCAGTTCGTCTTCGGTGACGGCCTGACCTACACGACGGTCGAGTGGTCCGGCCTCGCCCTCGAGGCCACCGAGCTCGCCCCCGGCGACGTCCTCGTCGCGGAGGTCACGCTGACCAACACGGGCCCGCGGACGGCATACGAGGTGGTGCAGGCCTACGTCACCGACGTCGTCACGAGCGTCACGTGGGCCGCCAAGGAGCTCAAGGCCTTCCGTCGCGTGACGGTGCCGGCCGGTGAGTCGGTCACGACGCGCATCGAGGTCCCCGCCAGCGCCTGCTCGATCGTCGACGCCGCCGGTCGCCGGGTCGTGGAGCCGGGGGAGTTCGAGCTGGGCGTCGGCCCCAGCTCGCGCGACACCGATCTGCTCCGTGCCAGCTTCACCATCACGTCGCAGGCCAGCGCCTGACTAGTGTCACAGGCATGAGAGCAGCGCGTGTCACGACCCTCGACGGCCCATCCGCGGTCGAGCATCGAGGAGGTCCCGGAGCCGGTGCTCGAGGCTGGGCACGTGCTCGTGGACGTGCACGAGGCAGGGGTCAGCTTCCCCGACGTGCTCATGACCAGGGGGCTCTACCAGGTGCGCCCGGAGCTTCCCTTCGTGCCGGGCTCGGAGTGCGCCGGCGTCGTGCGGGCCGCCGCCGCGGGCAGCGCCTTCGAGCCCGGCGACCGGGTGGCCGCCTTCCCGGTGCTGGGCGCCTTCGCAGAGACGGTCGTGGTGCCCGAGCCGATGGTCTTCGCCCTGCCGTACTCGGTGTCCTTCGTGGCAGGCGCCGCACTGCCGATGAACTACCTCACCGTGCACTTCGCTCTCGCAGTGCGGGCTCGGCTCGAGCGCGGCGAGGTCGTCCTCGTCCACGGCGCCGCCGGCGGGATCGGCACGGCGGCGGTCCAGATGGCCCGGGCCATGGACGCGCGCGTCATCGCGGTCGTCTCCACGGAGGACAAGGTCGAGACCGCACGGCGCGCAGGCGCCCACCACGTCGTCATGGCTGACGGGTTCCTCGCGGCCGCGAGGGAGCTCACCGACGGTCGCGGCGTCGACGTCGTGGTCGACCCGGTCGGCGGTGACCGCTTCACCGACAGCCTGCGCAGCCTCGCACCCGAGGGACGGCTGCTCGTTATCGGCTTCACGGCCGGAACGATCCCCGAGGTGAAGGTCAACCGCCTGCTGCTGGGCAACATCAGCGTCGTCGGTGTCGGCTGGGGGGCCTTCTGGCAGCGCCGCCCGGACTACCTGCACGGCCAGTGGGAGGCGCTGCTGCCGCTCCTCGAGCGCGGCCTGCTCGACCCTCCGATCGGCTCCCGGCACGCCCTCGCAGACGTGCCGGCCGCGCTCGCCGAGATCGACGAGCGGAGGGCCCGGGGCAAGGTCACGCTGACCGTCCGGTCGTCCTAGATTGGCCGTATGCCGTCCCGCTGGCCGCACGCGCCCACCTCCCCCCGCCGTGCCCTCGTCACGGGAGGCGCGTCCGGCCTGGGACTGCGCTCTCGTGCGGGCGTTCAGCGCCCGCGGCGACCACGTGCTGGCCACCGACGTGCAGACCGACCGCCCCGACGGGTTGCCCGACGCGGCGGCATACCTCCCGCTCGACGTGCGCAGCGACGAGGCGTGGGCAGCCGCGCTGGCCCACGTGCGCGAGACGTGGGGCGGGCTCGACCTGCTCGTCAACAACGCCGGGGTGGCGGCGGGGGGTCGCATCGACGTCGCGACGATGGAGGAGTGGCACTGGATCGTCGACATCAACCTGCTCGGCGTCGTCCGCGGCTGCCGCACCTTCGTGCCCCTCTTCAAGGAGCAGGGCAGCGGGCACATCGTCAACACGGCCTCGCTCGCCGGGCTCGTGCACGCCCCGGGGATGGCGGCCTACAACACCGTCAAGGCCGGCGTGGTCGCGTTGAGCGAGACCCTTCTGCACGAGCTGGCCCCGCACGGTGTGCACGTGTCGGTCGTCTGTCCGTCGTTCTTCCGGACCAACCTCGGGTCTTCGTTCCGGGGCGCCGACACAGAGCTGGAGGAGGAGGGCAGGAGGATGGTGAGCGGCTCGAAGCGCACGGCGGACGACGGTCGCCGCCATCGTCGTCCGCGGCATCGACGCGAGGCGCGAGGTGATCCTCACCGACCGTGACGGTCGCGTGGCCTGGCGGGCCAAGCGTTTCGCGCGCCCCGCCTACACGGCTGTCATGAAGCGCGCCGCCCGCCGCACCGCGGGAGCACCGTCTGGGCCGTACGAGTGAGCGGACGAGCCGTGCGGCGCTACCGGCTCCGGTGACCGCCCCGTCTCAGGTCGACCTCCAACGGTGAGCCCGGCGCCGAGCACCTCGACCAAGCTCGCACGCAGCAGGCGGGCAGCAGTCATCGCGGCCTCGCCGTCGCGGTCATCCGCCCGCTCGAAGGCGGCGCTGAACTGCGGGTCGTCCCCGTCGCGCACCCAGCCGAGCTGCGTCAGGGCATCCTGCTGCTCCGGCTCGAGGTCGGTGATCCCCTCGAACTCCGTGTCACCGATGCACTCGAGCGCGAGCACGCCCCCAACCCGCCGCGCCTGCAGGAAGACGTCCGGCACCGGTGGTCGTCGATCCGGCCGCTCGACGCCCTGTCGCCACGCCTTCGTGCCCCCGCTGCCCCCGCTGCGGCCGCTGCGGCCGCCGGCGGCCTGCTCACGTGATGCGCTCGACCGCACGAGAACGGTGAAGGTCAGCCAGTCCTCCTCGGTGAGGGCCGCGAGCTCCGCGCCGATGCGTGTCGTCCACGCCTCCCAGCTCTCCTGCGCAGGGTCCGGGCTCACGGGTGCTCCACCACGGCGGCCCGCATGAGGTCACGCAGGTGGTCCGGGATGGGGGTGGGCCGCCGCGTCTGCGCGTCGATCTCGACGTGCACCCAGTGGCCGAGCGCCTTGATCGCCGGCCCTGCCCCGGCCGCGCGCTCGGGGTCGACGAAGAGGCCCAGCTGGTAGGTCACGCTGCTGCGGCCGAGCCGCGTGACGCGCAGGCCCACGACCAGGCTCGACGGGAAGCCGACCTCGGCGAAGAACACGCACCCCGACTCCGCCACGACACCCTGCGTCGCGTCGGTCATCGGGT
Source organism: uncultured Actinomycetota bacterium (assembly GCA_963816385.1). Classification (GTDB taxonomy): domain Bacteria; phylum Actinomycetota; class Actinomycetes; order Actinomycetales; family Dermatophilaceae; genus CAWFKL01. The sequence goes on along the minus strand of CAWFKL010000001.1, from coordinate 224,611 downwards.
CGATGGTGACGTGCTCGGCCTGCCACCCGTTGATGGCCGAGTCGAAGAGCTCGTAGTAGACGGCGTTGTTGAGGTGGCCGTACATGTCGTTGTCGGACCAGCGGGTCGTCACCGGACGGTGCACCGGGAAGTCGGACAGGGTGAGCGTGGTGGGGTCGTGCCGGTTGTCTGCAGCGCTCGTCGCGACGTCGGACATGTCCCCATCGTGCCGCACCGCCACTGCTGTGGATGGCGCCCTGAAGTGTCACCTTCGCCACCTAGAGTCGGGGGATGGCGTGGAGCGTGGGGCGAGCGACGTGGGTCGCTGCCCTGAGCGACCCGGAGATCGCCCAGCAGGTCGGCACCCGCACCTTCGACCGGGGAGTGGCGTATGCCGCGGAGGCTCGGGTGCGCTCGATCGCGACCCGTCCTGACGGGCTCATGCTGCTCGGCACCATCGAGGGGAGTGGCTCCGAGACCTACCAGACGATCATCGAGGCGCGGCCGCACCCCAAGGGTCGCTCGCACCTCTGGAGCGGTCGGTGCAGCTGCCCGGTCGGCACCGACTGCAAGCACACCGTCGCCCTGCTCGTCGTGGCCCGGGACGTGGCCAACGGCATCGAGCCGCAGCGTCCGTCACCGGAGGCCGAGGTCCGCCCGGTTGCCGACGCGCCGGCTCCGGCCGCTGCTCCCGCCGAGGTGCACTGGGCCGAGCTGCTCGGGCACGTGAGGCACCGCTCCGTCGAGGTCCCCGACAAGCCGGTGCGACCGGAGCCGCGCGGCGACCTCATGCCGGCAGGGCTCTTCGTCGACTCGATCTATCGCGAGCCGCGTGGCTCGCGCACACCGACCGGTGCGCACACGCTGGCGCGGCGCGGAGGCCTCCCTGAGCCGGGTTACGGACTGCGCCCGACGCGGTGGACCCGCGCCGGGGCGTGGCACCGCACCCTCTCCTGGCACGACGCCCTGCCGCAGTGGCGCGCCGGCATCCGGCTGCTCCCCGAGCACGAGCGCATCCTGTCGCGCATCCACGACACCGCACGGCACGCTTCGGGCGGCACGACGTACTTCACGCCCGTGCCGCCGATCTCGCTCGACGCGAGCCCCGACATCTGGCCGTTGCTGCGCGAGGCCGTCGAGTGCGGCATCGAGCTCATGCCGGGCGAAGGCATCGTCGGGCCGGTGCACCTCGCGACGGAGACGGCCACGCTGACACTCAACGTGTTGCGTGCCGACGACGGATCCGGCGATCTGCTCCTGCGCGTCGCCGTCGACGGGTTGACGTGGTCCGACGCCGAGGTGGTGCACCTCGGAGACCCGGTGCACGGCATCGCCCTGGCGGCCGACGACGGTGGGCTCGCGCTCGTGCCCCTCGAGCAGGACCTCGAGCTCGGCCCCCAGGCGCTCGAGCAGGCGATGCTCGGGATGCGGGTGCCGGCGCACGAGCGCGCTCGCTTCCTCGAGCGCGCCGTCCCCGGCCTGCGCCAGCGCGTGCGAGTCCGGTCGCAGGTCCCGCTTCCGGCCCCCGACATCGGCGCCGAGCCGGACGCCGTGCCGCAGGCCCAACGCGTGACGGTGCACGTCCGCGTGTCGAGCGACGTCGCCGGCGAGGTGCGCCTCGACCTCGGCTACGCGTACGACGGCCAGCTGCGCCCCTTCGCGACCCAGCGCTTCGGGGGCGCCCTCGGCGGACGCGACCGCGACGCCGAGCTGGCGCGCTCAGGGCGGCAGGCTCCCTCAGCTCAGGTGCCCGGTGCGACGCGCGGTGATCGCGACGGCCCCTACGCGCTGGCCCCCAGCGTCGTGCTGCGGGGCCTCGACGCCGCGACCTTCCTTCCCGATGTGCTGCCCGTCCTCGAGGACGACCCGCACGTGACGGTCGAGCTGGACGACGACCTGCCCGACTACGAGGAGGTCACGTCGGCCCCGGTCGTGCGCCTCGGCGCGACTGACGCCGAGTCCCGTGCGGGCGACGCTGAGCCCGGTGACTGGTTCGACCTGCGCGTGACCGTCGAGCTCGAGGGTGAGCAGGTCCCGTTCGAGCCGCTCTTCGGCGCGCTGGCCCGGGGCGAGGACGTCATGTTCCTCGAGTCGGGCACCTGGTTCCGCCTCGACCGTCCCGAGCTGAAGCGCCTCCGCTCGCTCATCGACGAGGCACGCGAGCTGGCCGACCCCGAGTCGGGTGCGCTGCGCCTCTCCGCCCATCACTCCGACCTCTGGGACGAGCTCGTGCAGCTCGGCGTGGTCGACGAGCAGAGCGCCCGCTGGGTCGCCAGCGTCGAGGCCCTCGGGTCACTCGAGCACGGTCCGGTCGCCGAGGTGCCGCTTGGCCTGAGGGCGACCCTGCGGCCCTATCAGCTCGACGGCTTCCGGTGGCTGCGCAAGGCTCTGGGACGCGCGCATCGGCGGCATCCTCGCCGACGACATGGGTCTCGGCAAGACGATGCAGGTCATCGCCACCTTGGCGCGGGCCCACGACCGGGCCGAGATCGGCGGCGACGCCGGTCCGGTGCTCGTCGTCGCCCCGACGAGCGTCGTCGGCACGTGGCTGGGCGAGCTGGCGACCTTCGCCCCGCACCTGCAGGTGGCGGCCGTGACGGCCACCGGGCGCAAGCGGGGCACGCCCCTCGACGCGGTCATCGCGGGCGCCGAGGTGGTGATCACCTCGTATGCGGTGCTCCGCCTCGACGACGAGGCGTTCCATGCCATGCGGTGGTCGGGGGTCGTGGTCGACGAGGCGCAGTTCGTCAAGAACCGGCAGGCCAAGACCCACGTGGCCGTGCGAAGGCTCGGCGCGCCGTTCACCGTGGCGGTCACCGGCACACCCCTCGAGAACTCCCTGATGGACCTCTGGTCGCTGCTCTCGATCACCGCGCCGGGTCTCTATCCGCGACCCGACGTCTTCACGAAGAACTACCGCAAGCCGATCGAGTCGGGCGAGCGGCCGGAGCTGCTCGACCTGCTCCGGCGGCGCATCCGTCCGCTCATGCTGCGGCGCACGAAGGAGCAGGTCGCGCTCGATCTGCCGCCGAAGCAGGTGCAGGTGCTGCCTCTCGAGCCCCACCCCGTCCACCGCCACATCTACGACCGGCACCTGCAGCGGGAGCGGCAGCGCGTGCTCGGCCTGCTGGAGGACCCCGAGGCCAACCGCGTCGCCATCCTCGCCGCCCTGACCAGGCTGCGGCAGCTGGCGCTGGATCCCGGCCTCGTCGACCCGGCTCACGCCGACAAGGCCGTCCCGGCCAAGGTCGACTTCCTCGTCGACCAGCTCCGCGAGCTGGCCGCGGAAGGGCACCGAGCCCTCGTCTTCAGCCAGTTCACCGGCTTCCTCCGCGTCGTTCAGGCCGCGCTCGACCGCGCCGCGGTGCCCACGGCCTACCTCGACGGCTCGACCCGCGACCGCCAGGCCGTCGTCGACGGCTTCCGCTCGGGTGACGCGGTCGCCTTCCTGATCAGCCTCAAGGCCGGAGGCTTCGGCCTGACCCTGACCGAGGCCGACTACGTCTTCGTGCTCGACCCCTGGTGGAACCCCGCCGCCGAGGCGCAGGCGATCGACCGTGCTCACCGCATCGGGCAGAGCCGGCCGGTCACCGTCTACCGGCTGGTCTCGTCGGGCACCATCGAGGAGAAGGTCGTGGCCCTCCAGGAGCGCAAACGTGACCTCTTCCAACGCGTCGTCGACGACGGAGGCTCGCTCTCGGGCGCGATCACCGCCGACGAGGTGCGCGACCTGCTGGCACTGCCGTGAGACTGCAGTGACGTGGCGGCGGGCCGGGTGCAGAATCGGTCCGTGACCGACCACCCGACGCTCGACCAGCTCACGGCCCAGGAGGCTCGGCTCGTCTTCGACCGGTTCGACGACGACACGGCGTGGGAGGTTGGTGTCGCGCTGCGCGACGCCGCCCGCCGAGCGGGCCTGCCCGTCGCGATCTCGATCCGGCGCAACGGGCAACGGCTCTTCCATGCTGCCCTCCCCGGTGCGACGGCAGACAACGACGCGTGGCTCGAGCGCAAGAGCGCCGTCGTGGACCGCTACGCCCGCTCCTCCCTGCGTGTCGGCGAGGAGTTCCGTCTCTCGGGGAAGAGCTTCGAGGAGAGCGCTCGGCTCGACCCGAGCTCTTTCGCAGCTCATGGAGGCGCGTTCCCGGTGATGGTGCGCGACGTCGGGTGCGTGGGCACCATCGCGGTCTCAGGTCTGCCGCAGCGAGACGATCACCGGCTGGTGGTCGAGACGCTCGAGGCCTACCTCGGGCAGGACTGACGCGCCCGCGCTCTACCCCAGTTGGGCTGCCGGCCCGGAATGCAGGAGTGGGTACGTCATCCACGCCCGTGCTCTCGACACCACTGTGGAGCCCTCTGCGCCCCGGCATAGAGTGGTCGCAGCCGGATGGTCTCCAGGAAAGGAACGACAAGTGGCTTACACGCTTCCCGATCTCGACTACGACTACGCAGCCCTCGAGCCTCACATCAGTGCCCGCATCATGGAGCTGCACCACAGCAAGCACCACAAGGCCTACGTCGACGGCGCCAACGCCGCCGTCGCGAAGCTGGAGGAGCTGCGCGAGTCGGGTGACTACGCGGCCGTGAACGGCGTGGAGAAGAATCTCGCCTTCCACCTCGGTGGCCACACGAACCACAGCGTGTTCTGGAAGAACATGAGCCCGGACGGCGGTGGGCAGCCCGAGGGCGAGGTCGCCGCGGCGATCACCGAGTACTTCGGCGGCTTCGAGAAGTTCCAGGCCCACTTCAACGCGAACGCGAACGCGATCCAGGGCTCTGGCTGGTCGATCCTCGCGTGGGACACCATCGCCCAGCGGCCGCACATCATGCAGCTCTTCGACCAGCAGGGCAACATCCCGGTGGGCCAGATCCCGCTGCTCCAGCTCGACATGTGGGAGCACGCGTTCTACCTCCAGTACGAGAACGTCAAGGCCGACTACGTCAAGGCCTGGTGGAACCTCGTCAACTGGCAGGACGTCGCCGCACGCCTCGAGCGCGCCAAGGGCACCACTGGGCTCATCATCTCGGGCTGAGGTTGCCGACACGTGGAGGGCGGGCATCTCGCGATGCCCGCCCTTTGCTCATGGGCGGCGTGCGTCATGCCGGACCCACGGCTCACCCGGACGTGGGACGGACCAGGCGGTCCACCACGCCGAGGAGGAGCACCTCGCGCAGCTGCGGTGACAGGGCGTCGAGCATCGCGTTGAGCGACGCCATCCGCTCGGGCAGCACGAGGCCTCCACCGTCGTCCGCGAGGCCCGCGACCGCGAGCAGGCTTGTCAGGGTCGCCTCGTCGAGGCTGCCGGGGTCGATGCTCGAGGCCATGGCGACGAGGTCGGCGGGCACCTGGGCCGGCCCGGCCTCACGCGCGGCGGCCGTTGCGGCCGCGAGGTCACTGGCGATCTGCCCGGAGGCTGCCCCTGTGGCGGCGCTGAGGCTCAGGTGCAACGTCGAAGGCAGCTCGCGGAAGCGCATCTGCGGCTGGACGTACCACCCGCGGGCGAGCATCTCGTCGGCGATGGTGAAGACGTCGCACGTCTCGTCGGTACTCAGCGCGAGCAGCGTCGAGTCCGGCTGTGCCGCAAGGGACAACCCGGGTATGCCGTCCGCCACCGTCGCGAGGGCGAGCGTGGCCTCACGCGCCGTCCGGGCGAGGTGGGAGTAGCCATCGCCGCCGATGTGGTGAACGACGGCCCAGGCCGCAGCCAGCGGGCCACCGGACTTGGTGGACTGCGCCGTCGTGTTGAGCATCGTGTAGCCCGGCCACCGGGACGAGGCGAAGAGATGCGGTCGTCGCAGGGCGGCCGACGCATGGAGCAGGATGGAGACGCCCTTGGGGGTGTAGGCGTACTTGTGCAGGTCGAGCGAGAGGCTCGTGACGCCGTCGACCGCGAAGGTCCACGACAGCTGGTCGGGCTCGGTGGCCCGCAGGTGGGGGAGGACCCATCCACCGATGCAGGCATCGACATGGCACCGCACCCCTGCAGCGGCAGCCGCCGCTGCGATCGGCTCCACCGGGTCGATCACGCCGTGGGCGTAGGACGGCGCGGAGGCGACGACGAGGACAGTGCGGTCGTCGATGGCCGCTGCCATCGCCTCGGGCACGGCGCGCTTCGTGACCGGGTCGACGTCGACGAAGACCGTCTCGAGCCCCAACCAGTGGGCAGCCTTGTGGAAGGCGGCGTGCGCCGTGGTCGGCAGGACCATCCGCGGCGCGGTGACATCGGCTCGCCCGTCACGGGCGGCGAGCACCGCCAGCAGGATCGACTCGGTCCCCCCGGACGTGACGGCGCCGGCGAATCCGCTTGGGGCCTCGACGAGTCGGCCTGCGATGCCCACGAGGTCGTTCTCCATCGCGAGCAGTGAGGGGAACGCGGTCGGGTCCAGCCCGTTGGTCGAGGAGAACGATGCGAGCACCTCACGGCCGATGGCGTCGGCAGTCGCGAGGCCAGAGTCGTAGACATACGCGAGGGTGCGCCCGCCGTGGGTGGGCAGGTCCCGTGACCGCAGCGCCTCGAGATGAGAGCGGATCTCGTCGGGAGCAAGGCTCGGCGTGGGGGTCACGGGGTCCTCTCGAGACGGTAGCCGCGCAGGGCCAGGAGGGAGACGGCAACGAGGACGGCGGGCACGAGGGAGAAGCCGAGGGCGATCGCGTTGACGGCCGACTCCGGCTGGACGACCGTCGACCCCGTGGAGGAGACGTAGCCGCCCGCAGCCAGCACGGCGGCATACACGGCGGGTCCGAGAGCGAGCCCGAGCGTCTCTCCGGCTGTCCACACGCCGGTGTAGAGGCCTACGCGCGACTGCGCATCACCCGTGCGGCTCGCCACGTCCGGCAGCATGGCCATGGGGAACATCTGCGCGCCGGCGTAGCCCACTCCGACGACGGCGACGCTGAGGTAGACGACACCCGGCGGCATCGACTGCGACAGGACGAGCACGAGCGCGCCCCCGCCGAGCAGGAGCGACGCACCGAGGTAGCCCCGCTTCTTGTCGCGAGCCGTGCCGTAGCGCTGCCAGAGCGGCGTGACGACGAGGGCCGGCGCGACGAAGCAGACGAAGAGCAGGCTCGCCGCGCTCGGGGACTGCAGGACGTACCGCGCGACGTAGTCGACGCCGGCGAGCATCGCACCGGTCGCCAGCGCCTGGAGGACGAACGTCGTGAGGAGCAGGCGGAACGGCCGGTCCGAGCGGATGAGCCGGAGCTGGTCCCCGAAGGAGGTCGTGGTGACGGCGCTCGCGACGACCCGAGCCCGCTTCGTGCCGTGCCACGCTCCCCACGCACCGAGCGCGATGAGAGCGGCGACGAAGAATCCCACGGCGCGGTAGCCCCACACGGGCCCGAAGGCGTCGCGGATGACAGGGGACAGGCCGCCGCTGACGAGGATGGCGAAGGCGAGGATGGCGACCCGCCACGTCATGAGCCGGGTGCGCTCGTCGTAGTCGTCCGTGATCTCGGCGGGCATCGCGACGTAGGGCACCTGGAAGAAGCTGTATGCCGTCGCGCAGGCGAGGTAGGCGACGCACACCCACGCGGCTCCGGCCCACTGCGGCGACATGGGTCCGAGGAAGAGCAGCGCGAAGCACGCGGCGAGTGCAAGCCCGGCCCGGATGAGGAAGGGACGCCGTTTGCCGTCGGGGTGGACGGAGCGGTCACTGATGCGACCCACGACGGGGTTGAGGACGACGTCCCAGGCCTTGGGCGCGAAGACGATGACCCCGGCCAGGGCCGCCGTGATGCCGATCCGGTCGGTCAGATACGGCAGCAGGAGGAGTCCGGGGACCGTGCCGAACGCACCCGTCGCGACCGACCCGAGGCCGTAGCCGCGGCGCACGGCCGCGGGCAGGGCGGGGGTCGTGGCAGGCGACGTCGCCGAGGTCATGCGTCGAACCCTAGCCAGCACCTGACCGACCGCACGCCGGAACGGAGCCCTGACGACACATCTGCGCTGGGCCGCACCTCATGTGAGATGTCGAGCCCGCGGGTCAGACGTCGCGGTGCGCGGCGGCGCTCGCGACCACGGCGAAGGAGACCGGCGGCGTGTAGCCGTGCTCCTCGAAAGCCGCGGCGACCGCTCCGGTCACCTCCTGCACCCGGTCCGCGGGCAGGATGGCGATGCACGAGCCACCGAAGCCGCCGCCGGTCATCCGGGCGCCCAACGCCCCGTGAGCGCGTGCCGTGGCGGTTGCGACGTCCAGCTCGTCGCACGACACCTCGTAGTCGTCACGCAGGGAGGCGTGCGAGGCGTCGAAGAGCCGGCCGACCTCTGCCAGTTCACCGGACCCCAGCGCGTCGACGGCGAGCGAGACCCGCTCGATCTCGGTGACGACGTGACGCACTCGCCGCCGCTCCTCGTCGGAGTCGAGCCGGTCGAGCGAGGCCGCCAGGTCTGCAGGGGCGATCTCGCGCAGCGTCTCGACCCCCAAGGCCGCTCCCGCGTGCTCGCACGCCTCGCGGCGGGCGGCATACTGGCCGTCGACGAGCGAGTGCTCCGCCTTGGTGTCGGTGACGAGCAGGACGTGCCCACTCTCAGCGAGGTCGAACGGCACCTGCTCCGTGGCACCGGAGCGGCAGTCCAGCAGCAGTGCGGCGGCCTCCTCGCAGAGCAGCGCGGCTGACTGGTCCATCCCCCCGGTCGGGGCCCCGGCGATGACGTTCTCCGCCTCGACACAGCGAGCGGCCAGGCGAGCGCGACCCTCGGCGGAGTCGAGCAGGCCGAGGCCGAACACGTCACTGGCCGCCGCAGCCACGGCGCACTCGAGCGCGGCAGAGCTCGACAGTCCCGCGCCGAAGGGCACCGTCGAGTCGACGACGACGTCGAGCCCGCCGACGTCGAAGCCGTCGCGGCGCAGAGCCCACAGCACGCCGGCGACGTACGCCCCCCAGCCGCCGGGCCGCTCCGGCGTCACGTCGTCGATGACCACCTCGCTGACGCCGTCCTGCTGCGCCGACACCATCCGAAGGTTGTCGTCGTCTCGACGTGCGACGGCGGCATACGTCCTGCGGGGCAAGGCGATCGGAAGGCACAGGCCACCGTTGTAGTCCGTGTGCTCACCGATGAGGTTCACCCGGCCAGGTGCCGACCACACGCCCTCCGGGGCGCGGCCGAAGGCGGTCTCGAAGGCGCCCGACACGTCCGACACCACCTCGTCGGGGCCGCGGTGGCTGGACCCGCCGTTCACGGCGCCACCGCGCGCAGCCGAGCGGCCGCCAGCTCCGGTGCGACGTCGTTGACCCAGCCGCCGACCCCGGACTCGGAGCCGGCGAGGTACTTGAGCTTGCCCGGGCCGCGCAGCACCGACATGAGCTGCAGGTGCAGTCGCGAGACGTCCCGACCGGTCTTTGCCGGCGCCTGCTGCCACGCGGAGATGTAGGGCAGCGGCACCGGCTCGCCGTCCTCCTCGACGTAGTAGCGGTCCAGGCGGCCGAGCAGGTCACGGTAGACGGCGGCAAGCTCGTCGCGCTCCTCGTCGTCGAGCGCGTCGAGGTCAGGCACGTCACGGTGCGGGGCCAGGTGCACCTCGAGCGGCCATCGGGCGGCGAACGGGACGTATGCGGTCCAGTGCGTGCCGGAGCTGACGACCCTTGAGCCGTCGGCACGCTCCGCCGCGAGGATGTCGGCACCGAGCAGGCGGCCGGTGCGCTCATGGTGGCGACGCGCCACGTCGAGCAGCTGGGCCGAGCGGGCGGGCAGGTAGGGGTAGGCGTAGATCTGGCCGTGCGGGTGCGGAAGGGTGACCCCGATCTCCTTGCCGCGGTTCTCGAAGCAGAAGACCTGCTCGACCTCTGGGCGGGCGCCCAGCTCGCGGGTGCGGTCGGCCCACGTGTCGATGACGGTGCGCACGCGCTCAACGGGCAGGTCCTTGAAGGAGGCCTCGTGGTCACTCGTGAAGCAGACCACCTCGCAGCGGCCCGACGCCGGGCGGGTGCCGAAGACGCCAGCGGGGTCTGGCGCGTCCGCGCCGACGGCGCCGACGGAGTAGGAGGGGAAGCGGTTCTCGAAGACGACGACCTGGTAGTCGCGCTCGGGGATCTCGGACGGGACCGACCCCAGGCCGGCAGGGCACAGCGGGCACTCGTCCCTGGGCGGCATGAAGGTGCGGTTCTGTCGGTGCGAGGCGACGGCGACCCAGTCGGCCACGAGCGCGTCCCAACGGATCTCGCCGGAGTGCACCCGCTCCTCGACCGGGCGCGGGTCCACCGCGGTGCGCTCCGGGGCGCCGGGCTCGTCCACGTAGATGATCTCGCGGCCGTCGGCGAGCTGGTTGCGGGTGATCCGGCTGGGCCGCCTCGTCAGGCGGGTCACGCCCGCGGGTCCGGTCGCAGAGGGGTCGCTCATGAGGCCTCCACGACCTGGAGTGAGCCGACGGCCTCCGAGATCGCGGACCTGGCGCGCTCCGGCAGGCCGCTGTCGCTGACGAAGAGGTCCAGCTCGCTCAGAGCGGCAAAGGTGCTGAGCCCGATCGTCCCCCACTTGGAGGAGTCGGCCAGCACGCAGACGTAGCGGGCCGACGCCACGAGTGCGCGGTTCGTCTCCGACTCGACGAGGTTGGGGGTGGTCAGTCCCGTCGTGGCGTCGACGCCGTGCGCACCGAGGAAGAGCACGTCGACGTGCAGCGAGCGCAGGGCGGCAACGGCCACGGGCCCGACGAGGGCGTCGGACGGGGTGCGCACGCCGCCGGTCAGCACGACCGTCTGCCCCGGGGTGCCGGACTCATGCAGCACTTGGGCCACCGGGACCGAGTTGGTGACCACGGTGAGCTGCGGGACGTCCTTGACCGCTCGCGCCAGCTCGAACGTCGTGGTGCCAGCCGAGATGCCGATCGCGCTGCCGGGCATGACCCGGGTGGCTGCCGCCCGCGCGATCGCCTGCTTCTGGCTGAGCTGCAGCAGCGACTTCGCCGAGAATCCCGGCTCCTCGCTGCTGTGCGCGCCGCCGAGCGCGAGCGCTCCACCGTGGACGCGCTCGACGAGGCCGTCCAGGGAGAGCCGCTCGATGTCGCGCCGGATCGTCATGTCGGAGACGCCGAGGCGCTCCACGAGGTCCGAGACCTTGACGGCGCCGTGATCCTCGACGAGGTCGAGGATCACCGATCGCCGCTGGCTGGCGAGCATGTCATTCCTCCCTGATGACGGCAGCGCCGCCCGGAGCGACGTGCGCTTGAGCCACGGCGCGGTCTGTGACGAGGTCATACCCCGCGACGGCCGCCGTGAGCGCCCTGTCCGTGTGGTTGAGCAGGAAGAGCCACGACCGGTCGCCATCGGTGCGTCGCGTCGCCTCCAGGCCGCGGGGAAGGTCGGGCACCGTCGCTCCGACCCCGGCGGCAGCGAGCACCTCCTCGAGAAGCGCCCCCAGGGTGTCGTCCGTGGGCAGGGTGCTGAGATACCACGCCGCTCCGCCTGAGACGTCGCGACGCGTCACCGCGGGGCGCCCTGCGAGGGGCCCGGCGGCATACGTCGTGACGACCTCGGTGCCCGGTAGGGCCGTGACGTCCTCGCTCCACCACGTGCCCGTGCCGGCGACGAGCGCGACCGTCTCGTCCGGGCCCAGCGGGAAGAACTCCTCGACGCGCACACCGAGCAGGTCGCGGAACGCGCCGGGATACCCACCGAGCCGCACGTGGTCGTGCTCGTCACTGATCCCCGAGAAGTACGTGACGACGACCTGGGCACCCGCCGCCGCAGCCGCGCCGATCGCTGCCGCATGCTCGTCGGTGACGAGGTAGAGCTGCGGCACGACGATGACGTCGTATGCCGTGAGGTCGGCGGACGGATGCACGACGTCACAGGTGACCGCGCGGTCGTGCAGGACTCGGTGGACCGCGTGCGCGGCCTCCTGCGCGTCGAGCTGCGAGCTCGGCATGCACGGGCCCTCGGCCCCCCAGATCGCTTGGTAGTCATGGAGAATCGCGACTCTTGCCTCGACCCGGCTGCCCACGAGCTCGCCGAGGCGGTCGGCGATCCGGCCGAGCTGCTCGACCTCGCGGAAGCGGGCGCTGTCTCCGCCGGCGTGCGGCACCACGGCGCTGTGGAACTTCTCGGAGCCGGCTCGTGACTGGCGCCACTGGAACCACCCGATGGTGTCGGCGCCGCGGGCCGCGTGCGCGAGCGCGTCGCGGATCGTCTGGCCCGGGGCCTTCGCGTGGTTCGTCGGCTGCCAGTTGACCGCGCTCGTCGAGTGCTCCATCAGCATCCAAGGCGCCCCGCCGGCCGAGTCCACGGGTGAGGTCGCCGCTGAACGCCAGCTCGGAGCGCGGGTGAGCGAGGGCGTCGACGATGTAGTGGTCGGTGCTGACGACGTCGACGGTGGGCGTCCACTGGGTGTAGTCCAGGCGCCGGAAGTGCTGGAGTGTCATGAAGTTCGTCGTCACGGGCACGCCGGGCGAGAGCTCGTCGAGGACGGCGCGCTCGGCCCGCATGAAGTCGAGCAGGGCATCTGAGCCGAAGCGCGTGTAGTCCAGGACGTGCGTCGGGTTGTTGAAGGTGGTCGACCGACGAGGGGGCAGGATCTGCTGCCAGTCGGTGTAGCGCTGGCTCCAGAACGCCGTGCCCCATGCCTCGTTGAGGGCCTCCAGGTCGGCGTACCGGCGCCGCAACCAGGCGCGGAAGTGCGTGGCGCACTCGTCGCAGTAGCACGGCAGGTTGTGGCACGCGTACTCGTTGGAGACGTGCCACATCGCGAGGGCCGGGTGCTCGTGGTAGCGGGTCGCGAGCTGTCGGGTCAGGGCAAGGGCGTAGTCACGGTAGACGGACGACGTGGGACACCAGGTCTGCCGGCTGCCCGGCCACAACGTGTGCCCGTCGACGTCGACAGGCAGTATCTCGGGATGCGCGGCCGACAGCCACGGTGGCGGCGTGGCCGTGGCCGTGGCGAGGTCGACGGCGATGCCGCCCGCGTGCAGCTTGTCCATGATCGAGTCGAGCCACTCGAACTCGTACTCGCCCTTGGCCGGCTCCAGCCAGCTCCACGAGAAGATGCCGAGGCTGACGAAGGAGATGTTCGGCACGCTGCATGAGCTCGACGTCCTCGTCCCAGACGTGGCGTGGCCACTGCTCCGGGTTGTAGTCGCAACCGAGTGCCAGGGTCTTCGTCGGCCATGAGCGCATGGGACACAGGGTGTCGCCTGTCCGGCGCGATGTCAACAGTTTCGAACAGATCGTCCTGAAGACCTCGGTGTGGTCCCACGTCACCGCGACGGGCGGAGTGTGGGACGCCTCGCGCGACGCCCTTCCCGCTGGACTCGGGCCGAATCCTGGCTGCCGCACGGTCCCTTTGCGTGGGGGACAAACCCGGAGTCGGCGTCCTGTGGAGGTCTCGGTTCGGTCGCGGACGTCGGCGGGTCTGGACGAATCGCTTGACAGAGGTGCGGCGCTCGACATCCTCTGTTTGTTGTTGAAGGTTTTTGGTGACAGGTGTTGCGATCCGTTGCCTCTGACAACACCCCGGCACAGCGTCAAAGGAGACCGCAATGACCCGCCCCTCGAGCGAGGCCGAGTACCTGGCCCGCATGGTTCCCACCTCCGTCCGCGGCGTCGACCGCCGGACCCTGCTCCGCGGCGCGCTCGGCGTCGGTGCCCTGCATCGGCGCCGGCGGCTCGCCGCATGCGGCAGCAGCAGCACGAGCGAGCGCAGGGTGTGCCCACGGGAGCCGTCACCGGCACCGTGACCGTCGGCTCGAACCAGTCCGACGCCGTGCCGAAGGCCGCCGTCCAGTCCTACATGGACGCCTTCGCGAAGGCGAACGCCGGGCACGACGGTCAAGATCAACACCGTCGACCACAACACCTTCCAGGAGAACATCAACAACTACCTGCAGGGCTCCCCCGACGACGTCTTCACGTGGTTCGCCGGCTACCGGATGCAGTTCTTCGCCGAGAAGGGCCTCGTCGGCGACATCTCCGACGTCTGGACCAACGTCACCGGCATGAGCGACGCGCTCAAGAAGGCGTCGACCGGTGCCGACGGCAAGCAGTACTTCGTGCCGATCACGAACTACCCGTGGGCCGTCTTCTACCGCAAGAGCGTCTTCAAGGACAAGGGCTACGAGGTGCCCAAGACGCTCGACGACCTCAACGCCCTCGGCGCTCAGATGAAGAAGGACGGGCTGGCCCCCATCGCCTTCGGCGACAAGGACGGCTGGCCGGCGATGGGGACGTTCGACCAGATCAACCTGCGGGTCAACGGCTATGACTTCCACGTCAGCCTCATGGCCGGCAAGGAGGCCTGGACGGATCCGAAGGTCAAGAAGGTCTTCGACACGTGGGCAGGTATCCTCCCGCTGCACCAGGCCGACTCGCTCGGGCGCACGTGGCAGGAGGCCGCGCAGTCGCTGCAGCAGAAGAAGTCCGGCATGTATGTCCTCGGCTCCTTCCTCGCGCAGCAGTTCGAGAAGGGTGCAGAGCAGGACGACCTCGACTTCTTCGCCTTCCCGGAGATCGACAGCACCATCGGCACCGACGCCGTCGAGGCTCCCATCGACGGCTACATGATGAGCGCCAGGCCCAAGAACGAGGCGGCCGCCAAGAAGCTGCTCCAGTACATCTCCCAGCCGGAGGCGCAGCTGCTGGCGCTCAAGGCCGACCCGAGCGTCATCGCGACGAACAGCACGGCGGACACGAGCGGCTACACGGCGCTGCAGAAGAAGTCGCTCGAGCTCGTCAAGTCGGCCAAGTCGATCACCCAGTTCATGGACCGCGACACCCGCCCCGACTTCGCGTCGACCGTGATGATCCCGGCCATCCAGGACTTCATCAAGAACCCGTCGGACATCGACGGACTCTGCAGCAAGATCGAGTCCCAGAAGAAGAGCATCTTCGGTTCCTGACCAGGAGAGGCAGTCCCCGCCATGGCGAGCAAGCGCACGTTCAAAGGCATCGACCACCTCACGGGCCGCGACAAGATCGTGGTCTCCCTCATGGTCATCGTGCCGACCCTCATGGTCCTGTGGCTCGTCTGGCTTCCGGCGATCAGCTCGGTCCTGCTCTCGTTCACCAACTGGGACGGGATCGGGCCGCTCTCCGGCATCAAGTCTGTCGGGCTGCAGAACTACAAGGACATCGTCACGATCTACCCGCCCTTCTGGCCGGCGATCCAGCACAACCTCATCTGGTTGGGTGTCCTCTTCTTCATCGCAACCCCCCTGGGCATGCTGTTCGCCGTCCTCGTCGACCGGGGTGTGGCCGGGACGAAGTTCTACCAGACGAGCATCTACCTGCCGGTCGTGCTCTCCCTGGCCCTCATCGGCTTCATCTGGCAGCTGATCTACTCCCGCGACCAGGGCCTGCTCAACGCGATCACGGGTGGCACGACCGACTGGTACGGCGACCCCAGCGTCAACCTGTGGGCGACCCTGGTCGAGGCGACGTGGCGACATGCGGGCTACATCATGCTGCTCTACCTGGCCGGCCTGAAGGGCGTCGACCCGTCGCTGCGTGAGGCGGCCAAGATCGACGGCGCGAGCGAGACGACGACGTTCTTCCGGGTGGTCTTCCCCGTCATGCGCCCGATCAACATCATCGTCCTTGTCGTCACGTTCATCGAGTCGCTGCGTGCCTTCGACCTCGTGTGGGTGATCAACAAGGGCCGCAACGGGCTCGAGCTCATCTCGACCCTCGTCACCCAGAACGTCGTGGGTGAGGCAAGCCGCATCGGCTTCGGGTCGGCGCTCGCGACGATCATGCTGCTCATCTCGAGCGTCCTCGTCGTCATCTACCTGCGCATCGCCATGAAGGAGGACTGACCATGTCCGACCAGACGCTGATCTCAAACCCGGTCGCAGGCGCGCGAGCAGGCCCTGATGAAGCCGCGTGAGGGCGGGGTGCGCTCCGGGCGGCGCTGGGTCATGCCGGTGGTCCTCACCGTCATCTCGCTCATCTGGCTCTTCCCGCTCCTGCTTGCCCTGGTCAACTCCTTCCGCGACTACGCCTACACGGCACAGAACGGCTACATGTCGTGGGGCGGCTTCACCCTCGACAACTACAAGAACGCGTGGAGCCAGGGCGACTTCGGCCTGCACTTCTGGAACTCGTTGCTCATCACCGTGCCCGCGGTGGTGCTGACGCTCTTCCTGTCCGCGTGCGTCGCGTTCGTCGTCGCTCGCTTCTCGTGGAGGTTCAACCTCGCCCTGCTCGGCTTCTTCATGGCAGCGAACCTGCTGCCGCCGCAGGCCCTGCTGATCCCGGTCTACCGGATGTTCCGGGCGATCCAGGTGCCGTTCTGGTTCAGCGAGTCCGGCACCCTGCTCAACAGCTTCCAGGGCCTCATCCTCATCAACGTCGCCTTCCAGACCGGGTTCTGCGCCTTCGTGCTCAGCAACTACATGAAGGCCCTGCCCAAGGAGCTCTACGAGTCGGCGGTCATCGACGGGGCGAGCGTCACGCGGCAGTTCTTCCAGATCACTCTGCCGCTCTGCCGCCCCGCACTGGCCGCGCTCGCGGTGCTGCAGACGACGTGGATCTACAACGAGTTCTTCTGGGCCACGGTGCTGCTCCAGCAGGGCGACAAGTACCCGGTGACGAGCTCGATCAACAACCTGAGAGGCCAGTTCTTCACCGACAACAACCTCGTGGCGGCGGGGTCGGTCATCATCGCCGTTCCTACGCTGGTGATCTTCTTCGTGCTCCAACGACACTTCGTCGCCGGTCTGACGCTCGGCGCGACCAAGGGATGACGTGACCGACTCCGCTGCCGACCGCACGACCGACCACACGTCCGACCACCACTGCTGGCACCGGCACGGTGCACCTCGAGTCCGCAGGCTCCGTGCTCGTCGTCGCGCCTCGGGCCGACGACGTGCGGTCTGCCCGAGGTCCTGCACTGGGGCGCGCCGCTCGAGGGTGGGCAGACCGCCTACGACGCACTGGCGTTCGCCACGACGGCGCCGGTGTCGCACAGCGCGCTCGACGTGCCCTGGCCGCTCACCATTCTTCCAGGGGAGGCGGACGGCTGGTCCGGCACCCCCGGCTGGGCCGGCCACCGCGGCGGTTCCGCCGGTGCGGTCAGGTGGCACGACGTCTCGTGCGTGCTCGAAGGCACGACGATCGCAACCCGCGCGACCTCGGCGGACGGCATACGTCTCGAGCTGCGGCACGAGCTCGACGCGGACGGTGTGCTGCGGGTGCGGGCCTCGGTGACCAACGACGGCCAGGCCGCTGCGCCGCTCGACGTCGCTGCGCTGCGCTCGGTGCTGCCGCTGCCCGCTCGGGCCGACGAGGTGCTCGACCTGACCGGGCGCTGGTGTCGTGAGCGCTCCCCGCAGCGCAGCCGGCTCGATCACGGCACCCACCTGCGCGCGAGCCGCCGGGGCCGCACCGGACACGACGCGACGCTGCTCATGGTGGCCGGTACGGCGGGCTTCGGCTGGCGCACGGGTGAGGTCTGGGCCGTGCACACCGCCTGGAGCGGCAACCACGAGCATCTCGTCGAGGCGCTGCCCGAGGGCGCCGGGCGCCACCGCGCGGTCATCGGTGGCGGTGAGCTGCTCGCGCCCGGCGAGGTGCGACTCGCTCCCGGTGAGACGTATGCCGCCCCGACGGTGGTCTTCGTGCACGCCACGGATGGCCTCGACGGGCTCTCCCGCCGCCTGCACCGCAGCCTCCGCGCCCGGCCGACTCACCCCACGCGCCCGCGGCCCGTGGTGCTCAACACGTGGGAGGCCGTCTACTTCGAGACCGACCTCGACCACCTGCTGTCCTTGGCCGACGTGGCGGCGCGCGTCGGCGTGGAGCGCTTCGTCCTCGACGACGGGTGGTTCGGTGGCCGCCGCAACGACACCGTCGGCCTCGGCGACTGGGTCGTCTCGCCGGACGTCTGGCCCGACGGGCTGGCACCGCTCGTCGACCACGTCAAGGGTCTCGGTCTCGAGTTCGGCCTGTGGTTCGAGCCGGAGATGGTCAACGAGGACAGCGACCTCGTGCGCGCGCACCCCGACTGGGTGCTGCGCCCGCGCGACGGGTCACCGCGCGAGTGGCGCTCCCAGCAGCTGATCGACCTGACGAACGACGACGCGCGCGCGGAGCTGCTCGAGCGGATCAGCGGGCTCGTCGGGCAGTACGGCATCGACTACATCAAGTGGGACCACAACCGCGATCTCCACGAGGCGGTGCACACCGCCGTCATCGACGGTCGCCCAGTCGTGGACGCTCCTGCGGTCCACGCCCACACGCTCGCGTTCTACCGTCTGCTCGACGACCTCCGTGCCCGTCATGTGGGGCTCGAGATCGAGTCGTGCAGCAGCGGAGGCGCGCGCGTCGACCTCGGCGTGCTCGATCGCACCGACCGGATCTGGACGAGCGACTGCAACGACGCCGCTGGAGCGTGCGAGCATCCAGCGCTGGACCTCGCTGCTCGTGCCGGCCGAGCTCATGGGCACCCACGTCGGCCCCCCGGCGGCGCACACGACCCGCCGCGCCGTCGACCTCGGCTTCCGGCTGCTCATGGCCCTGCAGGGTCATGCCGGCCTCGAGTGGGACATCACGACGTGCTCGGCCGCGGAGCTCGAGACGTTGACGGCCTGGACGGCGCTCGCCCGCGAGCTGCGGCCGCTGCTGCACTCGGGAGACCTCGTGCGGGCCGAGACCGCCGACGGCACCGTCCTGGTGACCGGGCACCGTCGCGCGCGACCGGCGGCGGGCGGTGTTCACGGTGGCGCGGCTCGTCACCGGTCGCGACGCCCTGACCGGCGCCGTCCCGCTGCCCGGGCTCGACCCCTCGCGGGCGTATGCCGTCCGGGTCCGTCCCGAAGCCGGCCTTCCCGCCGTCGTGCAGCTGGCCCCGCCCCCGTGGTGGGATCGGGCGCTCACGG
Source organism: uncultured Actinomycetota bacterium (assembly GCA_963816385.1). Lineage (GTDB taxonomy): Bacteria > Actinomycetota > Actinomycetes > Actinomycetales > Dermatophilaceae > CAWFKL01. Next base: position 205,828 of record CAWFKL010000001.1, on the reverse strand, counting down.
AGGAGGGCTTCGTCGTGCCGGGCTCCGTGCTGACGGGCGTCGGACTGCCTGTGCCGGTGATCGGCCCGGCCCAGGGCTACCTCCTGGAGCTCACGGCCCAGTGAGGCGCCTGCGACTCCGGGGCCACTCGACGGGGATGAAGGACCCAGTCGAGTGGCCGCGTGACCTCGCTTCTCACCCTGGTCACATGACGTCCGGTTCGGGGCTGCGGCCGACGCAGGCGCGGCACGTGCCGAGGAGCGCGGCGTGGCTCGTGTCGAGCACGAAGCCGAGGTCGGCGCGCAACCGGCCGGCGACTTCCTGGAACGCCTCGGGTGGCACGTCGAGCACCCGTCCGCACACGTGGCACTGGACGTGGGCGTGGGTATGGGCGTGGACCGGGGTATCGGCTTGGTCGCTGTGGTGGTCGTGCTCACGGGGGAGCCCCGAACGGTCCGCGGGCTGGGCGGCTCGGGCTCGGCGAGATGGTAGACCGTGGCCGAGCCGCCGAGGTGCACGTGCGTGAGCACGCCGACGTCGACGAGCGAGGTGAGCGATCGATAGACCGTCGCGCGATGCACCGCCGGGACGAGGTCGGTGACCCGCGAGCCGATCTGCTCGGCGGTGAGGTGCTCGTCGGCGAGGTCGGCCGCCTCGAGCACGCGCAGCACGGCATACCGCGCGGGGGTGACCCGCTCACCGGCCGAGCGCAGGCGGTCGACGGCCGCGGCCATCCGACGGCTGTCGCCCGGCTCCGTGCTCGGACCTGTCCCTGGCACGGGTCCAGTATCTCGGGTGGCAGACTCTCCCCGTGCGCGCACTCACGAAGTTGTCAGCGGGCCCGGGGCTCGAGCTCACTGACCGCCCAGAGCCGCAGTGCGGACCGGTGGACGTCAAGATCCGCGTGCTGCGCGCCGGGATCTGCGGCACCGACCTGCACCTCGCGGGCTGGGACGACTGGGCGCAGGCGACGGTGCGGCCACCGCTGGTCATCGGCCACGAGTTCTACGGGGAGGTCGTCGAGGTCGGCGACGACGTCACCGGCCTCTCCGTCGGTGACCGGGCGTCGGGTGAGGGCCACATCGTCTGCGGCCGCTGCCGCAACTGCCGCGCCGGCCGTCGGCACCTCTGCATCCGCATCCAGGGCATCGGCGTCAACCGCGACGGTGCGTTCGCCGACCACGTCGTCATCCCCGCGAGCAACGCCTGGGTGCAGCCCGCCGACCTCGACCCCGACCTCGGTGCCGTCTTCGACCCGCTCGGCAACGCGACCCACACGGCGCTGCAGTGGCCGATGGTCGGCGAGGACGTCGTCATCACCGGTGCGGGACCGATCGGCATCATGGCCGCTGCCATTGCGCGTCACGCGGGCGCGCGCTACGTCGTCGTGACCGACGCGAGCGACTACCGCCTGGCGCTCGCCGAGCACGCCGGCGCCGACCTCACCATCAACGTGACCCGCGAGAGCCTCGCCGACGCACAGTCCCACCTCGGCATGAAGGAGGGCTTCGACATCGCTCTCGAGATGTCGGGCGCCGCCCCGGCCGTCACCGACCTCATCACGAACATGAACCACGGCGGCCGGATCGCGCTCCTCGGCCTGCCGCACCAGTCCTACGACCTCGACTGGGGCAAGGTCATCACCCACATGATCACCCTCAAGGGCATCTATGGCCGCGAGATGTATGACACGTGGTACGCCATGTCGCAGATGATCGCGACGTCCGAGCGCTTCCGGTCCGCCGTGACGCAGGTCATCACCCACCGCTTCCCGGCCGAGCAGTGGGAGGAGGCCTTCGCGACCGCGCACTCGGGTCAGTGCGGCAAGGTCATCCTCGACTGGAGCTGACGTATGCCGTCCGACATCCGCCCGCAGCCACGCCCGCTCGTGCTCCTGCATGGCCTCGGGCAGTCGCCCATCGCCTGGCAGGACGTCGTGTCCGCGATCGGGGCGGGGCGCCCGATGACGGCCCCGTGGATGCGGGGGCTCAAGCCCAAGGACCCCGTCGGCTTCGACCTCGGTGCCGCGGCAGCCGGCGTGGCCGACGAGCTCGAGCTGCAGGGCATACGGCAGGCTGACTTCCTCGGCGTGTCCGTCGGCGCCAGCGTGGCTCTGCGGCTCGCCGTCGAACGCCCTTCTCTCGTGGGCCGGCTCGTGCTGGGCAGTCCGCTCGTGCGCCCCTCGAAGAGCGCGCTGCGGATGCAGAGGCTGGCGATGCGACTCGTGCCCGAGAGCAAGCTCGTCGACGCCGGTGTCTCCCGCCCGCGGATGCTGGCCGTGCTCGACGCGCTCAAGGGCTTCGACGGCACCGAGTCACTGCGGCAGGTGAGCGCACCGACGCTGCTCCTGTGCGGTGGACGGGACAAGGCAGGCTCCGCTGCCGCCCAGCAGCTCGCCGGACTCCTGCCCGACAGCCGGGTGGCCGTCATCGATTCCGCCGGCTCGGTCCTCAACCTCGACGCGCCGCGCGAGCTCGCCGACCTCGCGACCACCTTCCTCGAGGAGCCCGAGCACGAGGCGTGAGACGAGGCGCCACTGGCGGACGGCGCAGACTACAAAGCGCGAACGTCAGGGCGCGGAGCGGTGGCTCCAGGACGCCCAGCGCGTCGCCGTGATGCGCACGAGCGGGCCGCTGGGTGGATCGGGCCGGTACTGCTCGTACTTCTCGGTCAGCGCCGTCATCCCCTGCAGCGCCTCGTCGGACTCGCGCTCCTGCGGCACGTCGAGGTCGACGACGCGGGCCAAGCCGTCAAGCCGGACCCACCACAGCTGCGACCAGTCGTCGCTGTAGTGGTCGACCAGCAGGCTGACCCTGGGGTTGGACCGGATGTTGGCCAGGCGCCGCAACGCCCGCGTCGACTTCGGCTTGTCGTCGACGGCGCTCCACGCGACGTCGCCGAGGAGCGCGAAGACGATTGGCACGAGGTGCGGCCGACCATCGGCGTCGGCCGTTGCGAGCCTCGCCACGCGCGCCGCGGCGAACCGTTGCGTCGCCTCCTGGTCCACCCTTGCCAGCCTATGACGCGGCGTCCCGAGGGGCGTCCCTAGCGGCGGGCGTGCGACGGGCCCTCAGGCGGTGACGGTGATCTCGTGGATCTCGTCCGCCGGGTGCCCGGTGCGCTCGTGGATCTTCTGCACCGCCTCGGCGTTCGGGCCCTCGGACAGGCAGAAGACGTGGCCGGTCTTGGGATCGGCCCAGGCGTGCTTGAAGACCACGCCCTCCTCGTCCTGGATGTCCAGGTCCGCCTGATGCGCCTCCATCAGTGCTTCCGAGGTGACTCCCGGCATGTTGGTGTGCACGTCCATGAACTCTGGCATCGTTCGCCTCGCTGAATCTCGATCCCCCGAGCAATGGATGGGCTCACGGTACGCCCGCACGGCCGAGCCCGCGGCCGCTTTGGCGAGGTGAGTCCCGTCAGCGGGCTGCCCGCTCCATGGCGCGTTCGACCGCACTCGGGAACCGGGTCTCGTAGTCGAGAAGCGCGACCCACATCGGAGTGTGTCGATCGAGGCGGTAGCCCAGGCACCGTCGGTCAGCGCCTTCGTCTTCGGCGCGTCGGGCTGTGTGCCGAAGAACAGATCGGAACCGTTCCAGTGGAAGGCGATCGGCACGACGCGGGGCGTCCCGTCGGTCCACACGTACGCGAGATGGGCTGGAGACGTCGACTGCAGCAGCTGCTGCGCGACGGGCTCCTGAAGGAGGGCGAGATCACCCTGGCGACTGGGCATGAGTTGCTCCTCTCGTGTGTCCCCCGAGGGTCAGCTTCAAGAGTGCTCCTGCTGACCGAGCTCTGTCTCCCTTTCGCGCGGGCGACGCAACGTGCAGGCGGACCACCCCGTCGGCCTGCGGCATACCCTTGCCCTACCGCCCACCCGCCGACCCGCCAAGGACACCCATGTACGGCTCAGTCAAGGACGAGATCGCCGCGACCCTGCAGGAGATCGAGGAGGCCGGCCTCTACAAGAACGAGCGGGAGCTGACCTCGCCGCAGTCCTCGCACGTCACGACGCGCAAGGCCGAGGCGCTCAACTTCTGCGCCAACAACTACCTGGGCCTGGCCAACGATCCCGGCGTCGTCGCGGCGTCGAAGCAAGCCCTCGACGAGTGGGGCTTCGGCATGGCGTCGGTGCGCTTCATCTGTGGCACGCAGACGCTGCACACCGAGCTCGAGGGCAGGATCAGCGACTTCCTCGGCACCGAGGCGACGATCCTCTACTCCTCCTGCTTCGACGCCAACGGCGGCGTCTTCGAGGTCCTCTTCGGCGCCGAGGACGCGATCGTCAGCGACGAGCTGAACCATGCGTCGATCATCGACGGCGTGCGCCTGTCCAAGGCGATGCGCTATCGCTACAAGAACGCCGACATGAGCGACCTCCGGTCACAGCTCGAAGCCGCGAAGGTGGCCGGCGCGAGGCGCACGGTGGTCGTCACGGACGGCGTCTTCTCGATGGACGGCTCGTATGCCCCGCTCGACGAGATCTGTGACCTCGCCGAGGAGTTCGGTGCCCTCGTCTTCGTGGACGACTCGCACGCCGTGGGCTTCGTCGGCGACGGCGGGCGCGGGACACCAGAGCTCTTCGGGGTCATGGACCGCGTCGACATCATCACCGGGACGCTCGGCAAGGCGCTGGGCGGCGCCTCCGGGGGCTACGTGTCGAGTCACCAGGAGATCGTCGATCTGCTGAGGCAGCGGTCACGGCCCTACCTCTTCAGCAACTCGGTGGCCCCGGCCGTCACGGCCGGATCGATGGCCGCACTCGCGCTCGTCGAGAGCTCGGCCGAGAAGCGCGAGAGGCTCAAGGCCAACACCGAGCTGTTCCACACGCTGATGGACGACGCTGGCTTCGAGCTGCTGCCCGGCACGCATCCGATCCGCCCGGTGATGTTCCCCGGCGAGGACGGCGCACGCCGCGCGGCTCAGATCGCCGACCACATGCTCGGCAACGGCGTCTACGTCATCGCCTTCAGCTTTCCCGTCGTGCCGCGCGGCAAGGCGCGCATCCGCGTGCAGCTCTCGGCCGCCCACTCGCAGGACGACGTGCGCGCGTGCGTCGACGCCTTCGTCGCAGCGCGCGATGCGGTGGGCTGAGTTCGGGTGGCCGTGCTCGTGCTGCGCTGAGGAGCAGGCTCCGAGGATCGGGCCGGGCCTCCCGGCGCGCTCGCATCTTGCTCCGGAATGCGGAGCAAGATGCGAGTGTTGGCTCGCCCTCCCCGGCGCGCTCACATCTTGCTCCGGAAAGCGGAGCAAGATGTGAGTGATGCCGGCAGAGGTGCTTCCCGCGATCCGGTCGGTACGGCTAGAGGTCCGACTTCGCCTTCAGCCACGGGCGGCGCAGCTCGAAGCGACGACCGGTCACCTCGTCGGCGATGATCTCGACGACGACGTACTTCGGCGTGTCGACCCAGGGCCGCAGAGGCAGGCGGTCGGCGACCCAGGCCGACGGAGCCGACGAGCTGGCGGGCGCGTCCGCGGCACGATGACGCTCACGGCCTGCTCGCCCTCGATCTCGTCGACCTCGAAGGCGACGTCGGAGTTCATCGTCAGGCCGAGCAGCTTGCTGCCCTCGGCCGTGAGGAAGACGAGCCGGCGGTCGTCGACGGCGTAGTTGATCGGCACGATGTGCACCTCGTCGATGAGGTGGTAGGCGAGCCGTCCGAACTCTCTGGCGGCCAGGAACTCCCAGCACTCATCGGGGTGCAGCTCGCGCATCGGATCTCGGTCGTCGTGCGAGCGACGTTCGTCGTGCGCGCCGGGACCGCCCTGCTGGTCGATGTGCTCTGACATGGTCGCCACCTTTCGCGACGCCCGCCCGGAGTGAGCGGGTGGTGATGGACCTCGCCATCTACTACTGATCGTAGTACCGAGTCGTGGCTGCGGCGTCCGGCTCGTGGCGAGTCTCGCGTCACACCTCGCGGTGCGATTGACTGGGCCCATGGACTTCTACAGCTCCTATGCGCAGGGCTTCGCTCGCGTCGCCGCGTGCACACTGCCGATCGATCGTCGCCGACCCCGAGCGCAACGCCGACGCCGTCGTCGCCCAGGTGCGAGAGCTCGCACGACGAGGGCGTGGCGCTCGCGCGTCTTCCCCGAGCTGTGCCTGTCCGGCTACGCCATCGACGACCTGCTCCTGCAGGACCCGCTCCTCGACGCCGTCGACGACGCGCTCGCCCGAGTCGCCGAGGCCACCAGCGGCCTGCGGCCCGTCGTCGTCGTCGGTGCCCCGCTCGAGACGCGGCTACCGGCGTCTACAACTGCGCGCGTCGTCATCCACGACGGCACCGTCCTCGGCGTCGCCCCGAAGTCCTACCTGCCCACCTACCGCGAGTTCTACGAGCGCCGCCACTTCGCCCCCGGCGACGACCAGCGCGGCCAGACGATCGACGTCGCCGGCGACCGCGTGCCGTTCGGCCCCGACCTGCTCTTCCGCGCCACCGACGTGCCGGGCTTCGTGCTGCACGTCGAGGTCTGCGAGGACATGTGGGTGCCGGTCCCCCCGAGCCACGAGGCGGCCCTCGCCGGCGCGACGGTCCTGGCGAACATCTCCGGCTCGCCGATCACCGTCTCCCGCGCCGAGGACCGCCACCTCCTCGCCCGCAGCGCGTCGGCCCGCTGCCTCGCCGCCTACCTCTACGCCGCGGCGGGCGAGGGCGAGAGCTCGACCGACCTGTCGTGGGACGGCATGACGATGGTCTACGAGAACGGAGCCCTGCTCGCCGAGAGCGAGCGCTTCCCCGAGGGGGCGCGGGCGTCGGTCGCCGACATCGACCTCGACCTGCTGCGCCAGGAGCGCCAGCGGCAGGGCACGTTCGACGACAACCGCCGCACCCTCGCCGCCGCACCGGCTGCTTCCGCACCATCGAGCTCGAGCTCGACGCCGCCGACCGGCGACATCGGCCTGCTGCGCAAGGTCGACCGCTTTCCCTTCGTGCCCGACGACGAGGACGCGCCTCGCGCTCGACTGCTACGAGGCGTACAACATCCAGGTCTCCGGGCTCGAGCAGCGGCTGCGCGCCATCGGCGGCCCAAGATCGTCATCGGCGTCTGCGGTGGCCTCGACTCGACCCACGCCCTCATCGTCGCGGCCAAGGCGATGGACCGGCTCGACCGGCCGCGCAGCGACATCCTCGCCTTCACGATGCCCGGCTTCGCCACGAGCGACCACACGAAGAGCAACGCGATCGCGCTCATGGAGTCGCTCGACGTCACGTGGGAGGAGCTCGACATCCGCCCGGCCGCGACGCAGATGCTCGAGGCGATGGGCCACCCTTCGGCCGGGGCGAGGAGGTCTACGACGTCACCTTCGAGAACGTCCAGGCCGGCCTGCGCACCGACTACCTCTTCCGCATCGCCAACCAGCGCGGCGGCATCGTGCTCGGCACCGGCGACCTGTCCGAGCTCGCCCTCGGCTGGTGCACCTACGGCGTCGGTGACCAGATGAGCCACTACGGCGTCAACACCGGCGTGCCCAAGACCCTGATGCAGCACCTCATCCGCTGGGTCGTCTCGTCGGGCCAGTTCGACGAGCACGTCGGCGAGACGCTCACCTCGATCCTCGACACCGAGATCACGCCCGAGCTCGTCCCGGCCAAGGCAGGGCGAGAAGCCGCAGAGCACGCAGGCCATGATCGGCCCGTACGCGCTGCAGGACTTCACGCTCTTCCACGTGCTCGCGCCGCGGCTACCGACCGTCGAAGATCGCCTACCTCGCGTGGAACGCCTGGCGCGACAGCGAGGCGGGGGAGTGGCCCGCGGGCTACCCCGAGGCCGAGCGGACGGCATACGACCTCGCGACGATCCGGCACTGGCTCGAGGTCTTCGTCCGGCGCTACTTCGCCAACCAGTTCAAGCGCTCCGCGCTGCCCAACGGGCCCAAGGTCGTCGCCGGCGGCTCGCTGTCGCCGCGCGGCGACTGGCGTATGCCGTCCGACGCGACGTCGGTGAGCGTGGCTGAGCGAGCTCGACGCGAACGTCCCCGAGCTAAGTAAGGCGATCCGAGATGGCATCGCAGGATCACGGTCCGCGACTACGACGACGCGGACTGGCCGCTGGTGTGGCCCGTCATCGAGGAGGTCGTGCGTGCCGGCGACACCTTCCCCTTCCCGACCGACCTCACCGAGGCCGAGGCGCGCGGCATCTGGCTCGAGAACGGCCCCGGCGGCCGGGCGACCGTCGGCGTCGACGGCGACCGCCGTCCTCGGCACGGCGAAGATGGGGCGCAACCGGCCCGGGCCCGGGTCGCACGTCGCGACAGCGAGCTACATGGTGGCGGCCGAGGCGCGTGGTCTCGGCGTCGGTCGCGCGCTCGTCGTCGACTCGCTCGACTGGGCCCGCGAGTCCGGCTATGCCGCAATGCAGTTCAACGCCGTCGTCGCCACCAACAGGGGGGCGATAGGCCTCTACGAGAGCCTCGGCTTCACCGTCATCGGCACCGTCCCGCGGGCCCACGAGATGCCGACCGGCGAGCGCGTGGGCCTCCGGATCATGCACCTCGACCTCTGAGGAGCAGGACGGCCGAGGCGCCCTCAGGCGGCGGCGGCCTCGAGCGACTGGCGCAGCAGCTGGACGAGGGCCTCGAGCTGGAGCGTGTCGCCGGAGGTGATGTCCTCGTCGCTGCCGTCGAGGGCGCGGGCGGCGAGCCCCTGCTTGGCGTCGATGAGCTCGGCGATCTTCGAGTCGATGGTGCCGCAGCGAGGATGCGCCACGCGGTGACCGGCTCGTCCTGGCCGATGCGGTGGACGCGGTCGATGGCCTGCTGCTGCTCGGCCGCGGTCCACGACAGCTCGGCGAGCACGACGTTGGAGGCGGCGTGCAGGTTGAGGCCGACGCCGGCCGCGGTCAGCGAGCAGACCGCGACGGCGACCTCGGGGTCCTTCTGGAAGGCGTCGATGGCCTCCTGGCGCTGCTTCGAGGTCTGCTCGCCGCGCACCGACACGGTGCGCAGGCCGGCCGAGGCCAGCACCCGCTCGGCGGCGTCCATGACGTCGATGTGCTTGGCGAAGAAGACGACCTTGCCCACCGAGTGCGACAGCTGTGCGGCGTAGTCGGCCGCGAGGGTCGACTTGGCCTGGCCGATCCGGCGCACGAGCGAGAAGACGTTGTCGGTGCCCTTCTCGGCCGATGGCGGCCCGCAGCTCGGCGGCGGCGACCCGGCGCATGAGCGCGGTCGTCGGGCTCGCCGTCCTCCTCGAGACGGCCCCTCGCCCTCGCCAGCAGGGCGGTAGCGCTGGGCGAGGCGGCGCCCGAGGGCGCGCTCGGCCTCGCGGATCGAGCGGCCGAGGTCGTCGTCGAGCTCGACGGTGATGTCGGCGATCCGCTTGTCCGGGCAGGTCGCTTGGCGACGTCGACCTTGCGGCGGCGCACGATGCCCATGTCGATGACCGCGCGACGGGCCTCGGGGTAGAAGGCGCGGTCGGCGGGGGTGTAGCCCGGTGTCGTCGAGACGCCGCACGATCTCGGCCGTCGGCTTGCCGTCCTTGATCCAGCCGAGGAAGCGCCAGATCGCGTCGAAGTCCTTGACGTCGTTGATGAGCGGCGTGCCGGTGAGGGCGATGAGGAGCGGGTTGCCACCGGGCGTCGTGGCGCGCAGCCGGTCGCCGAGGGCGAGCACCTGCTGCGAGCGCTGCGACGTGAGGTTCTTGATGAAGTGCGCCTCGTCGACGACCATCGAGCGGAAGCCGAAGCTCGAGAGCCACGCGAAGTGCCGGTCGAGGATCTCGTAGTTGACGACGAAGACGTCGGCGAAGGCGTCGACGTCGTTGCCGTCGCCGTGGATGACGGTGACCCTGCGCTGCGGCGTCCACCGCTCGACCTCGCGGGCCCAGTTGATCTTCACGACGTTCGGCACGACGGCGAGCATCGGGTAGGCGTTCGCGATCGAGGCGGCCATGACCGACTGGGCCGTCTTGCCGAGGCCCGGCTCGTCGGCGAGCAGGAAGGTGCGGTGGCCCTCCTGGACGCTCTGGAGGAAGCGCGACTGGTGGACCATCAGCTGCTGAGCCGGGCGGCGAGAAGCGGTCGATCTGCGGCTTCGGCGGCAGGTCCATCGAGGCCGCCTCGCCGCCGGCGCCCTGCTCGAAGGCGCGGTAGAGCGGGCTGAGCAGGTCCCACCCGGCGAGCCGGCTCGGCAGGTAGTCGTTGGCTGGGCGAGGCGTCGAGGTCGGGCACGAGGAACGGGTTGGCGAGCGCGCGCGACGGGCACCGACTGCGGCATGACCTGCCGGGCCGCGATCTGCGGCGGGACGACGGGCTCGCGGCGGCTCGGGCGCCTGGATGACGAGGTCCTCCTCGGCGAGCTCGGCGCCCGACTCGAGGAGCCAGTCCCGGCGCATCTGCTGTGCGGCGGGACCGGGCGTGGCGTCGACGTCGAGCAGTGTCAGCAGGCTCGTGTCGCGGGCCGCGATCTGCGCGAGGATCGTCGCGATCCCGTCGAGCCGCTTGAGCAGGTCGGCGCGGGTGGCGCCGGTCAGCGACGCGTCGTCCCTGACGCGGGCGCGCTCGGCGCGCATGAGCAGCGCGACGACCTGGAACTTCGTCCGGTTGGTCGGGGTCGCCTTGCCCTTCGAGCTGAGACGCGGGCCTCGACCTCGCGCACCCGGCGCGCGAGCACCGGGATGAGCGGGGCCGGGTCGTCCCGCACGGTGCCTTCCGCGGCCCGGTTCGCCGCTGTCTCGCTTCGGACCCGCCGTCGGTGGGGCGACGGCGCACTCGCGCTGGCATGTTCCTCCTGATGACGCGGAGGACGTCGAGGGCCGCTCCCGGCGCACCGGCGGTGGTCGGGCGTGGACGGTCGGCACCGAGTCCGTGGCACGCAGGTCAACCCTGGGCGTGCCGTGTCCCGCTCGCGTATGGAGGCCGAGGTCTCGACCTGCGGGCCCGGTGGTGCGCTCACCAAGGGTGAGGCTGCCTGCACCGGGACGTCTCGACTGCTACATGCCGATGCGGGTGCGGGCTCACTCGGTCGCATGCCGATGCCGGTCGGGCCATGCAGGTCGTGCCGCGCCTCAGCCGAGGTGGACCCCGACGATCAGCGCCGATGAGGTAGGTGACCCCCATCGCGAGCAGGCCACCGGCGACGTTGCGCAGCGACGGCGCGGGGCGCCGGGCTGCGGCCGAGGCGGGCGCTGACCCAGCCGGTCAGCACCAGCGCCGCAGCGACGCTGACCACCGTCACCCACACCCGGACGGCTCCGGGCGAGAAGGTGATCGTCAACAGCGGCAGCAGGGCCCCGACGACGAAGGAGAGCATCGAGGCGCCGGCCGCGTGCCACGGGTTGGTCAGCTCGGTCGGGTCGATGCCCAGCTCTGCCTCGGCGTGGGCGGTCAGGGCGTCATGGGCGGTGAGCTCTCGGGCCACCTGCTCCGCGACCTGACGGCTCATCCCCTTGCCCTCGTAGATCTGGGTCAGCTCCTCGAGCTCGCCCGCCGGGTCCTCGTGCAGCTCGCGCTTCTCGAGCCGGATGAGGGCCCGCTCGGAGTCACGCTGCGTGCTGACGGAGACGTACTCGCCGGCCGCCATCGACATCGCGCCGGCCGTGAGGGCGGCCACCCCCGAGAGGATGATCGCTGCCCCGGTCGTTGGTCGCCCCGGCGAAGCCGACGACGACACCGGCGGTCGACACGATGCCGTCGTTGGCGCCGAGCACGCCCGCCCGGAGCCAGTTGAGCCGCGAGCCGAGGCTCTGCGTCGTGGGGCTCCTCAGGATGTCCCCCGCGCACCGGGGTGGCCGTCTCGTCTGCCTGCATGCATCCGATCGTGGCACCGTCACGGTGGGGTGTCATGACAGGCGAGCCTTGCCTCGCCTCACCCCGGGCGTATGCCGTCCGCTGACGTCGCGTCGGTCGACCCCGGCTCGTCAGGTGGTGCGAACGGACGTGTCCGTCCTGCCGCTGCCGCCCTGGTCCGGCAGCACCTGCTGATTCTGCTGGCCCTGCTGGCCACCGAGGGCCCCGGAAGGGTGCGACCCTGGCCGCCACCGAAGCGGCCGGTGTCGGCCGTGCTGCCCGAGGGCATCGCCGCGGCAGCGCCGATGGCGCCGGCGGACGTCAGCACGAGCGCGAGGCCGGCGGTGATCGCCGTCTTCTTCGCGGACCAGCGCGGCGCTCGCCCCGCTGGCACGACGTGGACCTCGGCCGGCTCGGGCCAGCGCCGGTGGGTGCCGGCTGCCCGGTGGGTGCCGGCCGCACAGCGAGAGCCGGCTGCGCGGCGGCATACGTGTAGGGGCTGCTCGGAGGCACGATGGGCGTGGGTGCGGTCGGGGCGGAGGGCAGCACCTGCCTGCTCGTCGTCAGCCGGGTCGAACCGCGGCAGGGTCGGCTGCGGGCGCTGCGGCTGCACGGGGGTGGAGTCGTTGCTCATGCCGCCACCGTCGGGCCGCCAACCTGTGGCCGCGCTGTGGCACAGCCGTCGGCGCTGCTGGGACCTGCCCAGTGCGCCCCGAGGGACAGCGCGTCCACAGAACTCGCACAGCAAGGTGCTGGCGGTCGCACAGTGCGCACAGGTTCACTAGGGGGCATGAGCGAGAAGACCAAGACCTCCGCCGCCCGACTCCAGCGCCTCGACGGCTCGCCGGTTCGCGTACTCGTCGTCGACGACGAGCCCAACCTCACCGAGCTGCTCGGCATGGCGTTGCGCTACGAGGGGTGGCAGGTCCGCTCCGCCGGCACCGGGATGGAGGCGGTGCGCGCCGCGCGCGAGTTCGACCCGGATGCCGTCGTGCTCGACATGATGCTGCCCGACTTCGACGGCCTCGAGGTGCTGCGCCGCATGCGCGCCGACAACGACAACGTGCCCGTGCTCTTCCTCACGGCGAAGGATGCCGTCGAGGACCGCGTCTCCGGCCTCACCGCCGGCGGCGACGACTACGTGACGAAGCCCTTCTCCCTCGAAGAGGTCGTCGCTCGGGTGCGGGCGCTCATGCGCCGCACCACCGTCGCCGTCAGCTCGAGCGACTCCGTGCTCGTCGTCGGAGATCTCACGCTCGACGAGGACAGCCACGAGGTGATGCGCGGGGGCGAGGAGATCCACCTCACCGCGACGGAGTTCGAGCTGCTCCGCTACCTCATGCGCAACCCGCGGCGGGTCCTGTCGAAGGCCCAGATCCTCGACCGCGTCTGGAACTACGACTTCGGCGGCCAGGCCAACGTCGTCGAGCTCTACATCTCCTACCTGCGCAAGAAGATCGACGCGGGGCGTGAGCCGATGATCCACACCATGCGAGGGGCCGGGTATGTCCTCAAGCCCGCCGTCTGAGGTCAGCTTCCGCGACCCGACGCCGGCCGACGACCCGACGCCGGAGGACCTGCCCGACGGCGTCGGTGCTCGCACGCCGGCGGTGCTGGGTGAGGGAGCCGAGGCCGCCGCGTCCTCCGGCTCCCCGCGAGCCCGCTCCGGACTGCGCCAGCGCATCGCCCGAGCCCGCGACAGCGTGCGCCCGTGGTCGGCGTGGACACTGCGTTCCAAGCTCGTCACGTCGATGCTTGCGCTCTTCACCGTCGTCAGCCTGATGACGGCGGTCTTCACGATCACCGCACTGAGCTCGCACCTCACCGACCAGGTCGACGGCCAGCTCCAGGCCTCCCTGCGCCTCGACCGCACTGGCGGACCGGGCGTGAGTGACGGCGACGGACCGCGCGGCCCCGGCACCGCCCGCATCGTCGTGCAGATGACTCCGGCCCGTTCCGCCGGCTGGGTCGAGTCGAGCGACGAGCCCGTCCTGCTCACGACCGCCCAGATCGCCGCCATCAAGAGCGCCGGCATCGGCCCCAACGAGGGCACGACCATCGACCTCGGTGGCACCCTCGGCCGCTACCGGATGATGTCCAAGAGCGTCACGTTCCTCGACCGCGCGACGGGCACCCAGACGCCAGGCACCCTCGTGGTCGGGCTCTCGACAGCGCCGACCGACGCGACGATCGGGCGGCTCGTCATCATCGCCATCTCCGGTGTCGGCCTCGGCATCGTCCTCGTCGCCGTGCTCGGGACGTGGATCGTGCGGCGCAACCTCGAGCCGCTCCAGCGCGTCGCCGACACCGCGACGCGGGTCTCGCGGATGCCGCTGTCCACCGGAAAGGTCGCCCTCGCGGAGCGCGTCGACACCGCCGACACCGACACCCGCACCGAGGTCGGGCAGGTGGGCGCCGCCCTCAACGAGATGCTCGACCACGTCGACGACGCGCTCAACGCCCGCCACCAGAGCGAGCAGCGGGTGCGCCAGTTCGTCGCGGACGCCTCACACGAGCTGCGCACGCCGCTCGCCTCCATCAAGGGGTATGCCGAGCTGTCCCGTCGCGAGCCCGACGAGGTGCCGTCGTCGGTGACCCACGCGATGGGCCGCATCGAGTCCGAGGCGAACCGGATGAGCTCGCTCGTCGAGGACCTGCTCCTGCTCGCCCGGCTCGACGCCGGGCGGCCGCTCGAGCGCGAGGACGTCGACCTGTCGATGATCGTCATCAACGCCGTCAGCGACGCGCACGCCGCGTCACCCGACCACGACTGGGACCTCGACCTGCCGCCCGAGCCCATCGAGGTGTCCGGCGACACACGCCCGCCTGCACCAGGTCACCGCCAACCTGCTCGCCAACGCTCGCACGCACACCCCCCCGGGCACCACGGTCACGACGTCGATCCGGCGCGACGGCGACTGGGTGCGACTCGCCGTGCACGACAACGGTCCAGGCGTGCCCGAAGCGCTGCAGCCCAACGTCTTCGAGCGCTTCGCCCGTGGCGACGACGCGCGCAACCGGGTCGGCGGCAGCACTGGCCTCGGACTGTCCATCGTCTCCGCCGTGGCCAAGGCTCTCGGCGGCACCGTCGAGCTGTCGAGCAGACCCGGCGACACGACGTTCTCGGTGCTGCTGCCCGCCACCTGAGCGAGACGCGGCGGCGGGTGCGCCGCTGCGCTCTTCCGCGCTCTTGCCGGCGCCGCCAGGCGGTGCCCGGCCCCTGGCAGCGCGCCACGGCACGGTGGTCGTCGTCGCGGAAGCACGCCCGCACTCATTCCCGTGCCAAAGTGCGGGCAAAGGCAGCGCACAGTGGCGGACCCGAGCGTTGGGCCATGGACACGACGACCCTGACCTCGCCGGGCGACCAGACCGCTCCCGTCACGGCGCCGACGGCGTCCGGAGCCGCTGCGCCCTCCGTCACACCGCGCCCGGCCCGCACGGGCCCGGCGCGTCGTCTCTGGCGAGGAGGCGACACCGACCCGGCGTGGGCGCGGCCGGCCCTCTTCGGCCTCCTGCTGGCGACCCTGCTCCTCTACACGTGGAACCTCACGTCGAGCGGCTACGCGAACTCCTTCTACTCCGCCGCCGTCCAGGCCGGCAGCGAGAGCTGGAAGGCCTTCTTCTTCGGCAGCTCCGACGCGGCCAGCTCGATCACCGTCGACAAGCCACCGGCCTCCCTGTGGGTGATGGCACTGTCCGTGCGACTCCTGGGGCTCAGCTCCTTCGCGATCCTCCTCCCCCAGGCCCTGATGGGTGTCGCGACAGTCGGCGTCGTCTACACGACGGTTCGACGCCAGTTCGGCGCCGTGGCCGGTCTCATCGCCGGCGTCGCCCTCGCCCTGACCCCTGTCGCGGCGCTGATGTTCACCTTCAACAACCCCGACGCCCTGCTCACCCTGCTCATGGCCCTCGGCGCCTGGGCCACGATGAAGGCCATCGAGCAGGCCTCACCCCGGTGGATGATGGTCGTCGGCGTCTTCGTCGGCCTCGGCTTCCTGACGAAGACGCTGCAGGTTCTCCTCGTCGTCCCGTTCTTCGGTCTCGCCTACCTGATCGCCGCGCCGACGACCCTGCGCAGGCGGATCGCCCACTCCCTCCTCGCCGTCGCTGCGATGGTGCTCTCCGCTGGGCTGGTGGGTCGCGATCGTCGAGCTCCTCCCGGCGTCCGCCCGCCCCTACATCGGCGGCAGCCAGACCAACTCCTTCCTCGAGCTGACCTTCGGCTACAACGGTCTCGGTCGCCTCAGCGGCGACGAGACCGGTTCGGTGGGCGGCGCCGGGGGCGGCGGCAGCTGGGGCGAGACCGGGCTGCTGCGCATGTTCTCCTCGAGCGTCGGCGGCCAGGTCTCGTGGCTCATCCCGAGCGCCCTGATCCTGCTCGTCAGCGGCCTGTGGCTGCGCGGCCGCCGTCCGCGCACGGACCTGCGCCGTGCCGCCTACCTCGTCTGGGGCGGCTGGCTCGTCGTGACGATGCTCGTCTTCTCGCTCATGGCCGGCATCTTCCACGAGTACTACACCGTCGCCCTCGCGCCGTCCATCGCCGCCCTGGTGGGCATGGGTGCGGTCGAGCTGTGGGAGCGGCGCGACAGCGCCGTGGCCGGCGTCGCGCTCGCCGCCTCCATCGCCGCGGCCGCCACGTGGAGCTTCATCCTCCTGTCCCGCACCACGGCCTACGGCGACTGGCTGCGCGTCTCGGTGCTGGCCGTGGGCATGGCGGCTGCACTCCTCGTGCTCGCCGTGCGCTGGATGCACGCGAGCGCCGTGCCCTTCGTGCTGGCCGCGGCCCTGGTCGCCGGCCTGGCGGGGCCCGCCGCCTACACCGCCTCCACGACGGCCCAGGCCCACACCGGCTCCATCGTCACCGCCGGACCGGCCGGCTCCGGCGGCGGACCCGGCGGCGGCATGCGCGGCGGCGGCCCGCCTCCCCAGCAGGGCCAGGCCGGCACGACGCCCAGGCCAGGCGCGCGCGCCCCGGTGCGGCGCGCCGACGGCGGGACGGGTGGTCTGCTCGACGCCTCGATGCCGAGCACCGTCGTGGTCGCGGCGCTCTCACAGGACGCCGACCGCTTCACCTGGGTCGCGGCCGCGGTCGGCTCCCAGACGGCGGCCGGGCTCCAGCTCGGCACACAGCTGCCCGTCATGGCGATCGGCGGCTTCAACGGTTCCGACCCGAGCCCGACGCTCGCGCAGTTCCAGGACTACGTCGCGAACGGCCGGATCCACTACTTCGCCGGTGGCGGCAGGGGCTTCGGCAGCCAGAACGGTGGCAGCAGCGCCTCGTCGGAGATCTCGTCGTGGGTGCAGGAGAACTTCACCGCCGTGACGATCGACGGGTCGACGTTCTACGACCTCACGCAGCCGGTCTCCTCCCCCTCGTCCACCGTGTTCGTGACCGGGCGAGCGATGACGACCATGACGGTTCCACGGATCCAACTCTCGCAGCAGGTGATCCGCTTCGCAGTCGTCGGTCTCGTGACGACCGCCCTGCACCTCGGCCTCTTCGCCGCCCTGGTGCGGGGCGGCGCCGCCTCGCAGCTGGCCAACGGCATCGCCCTGGTCATCGCCACCCTGGTGAACACGGGGATCAACCGGGCGTGGACCTTCGGCATCTCCGGACGTCGCCGCCTTGCCCTCCACCACGCCCAGGCGCTGGCGATCTTCGCGATCACGTATGCCGCCACGACCGTCGCGCTGGCGCTGCTCGGTGCCGTCGCCCCCGCCGCGAGCACGGCGGTCCAGACGGCCGTGGTCCTCGTCGCGAACGTCCTGTCGACGGCGGCCCGCTTCGTCGTGATGCAACGCTGGATCTTCGTCCACCCCGCGCAGCGAGGCGCGCGCGGCGAGCGACCGCCACGAGGCGGCATACGGCGACGGGGTGCTGCGCGGCGGTGGTCCGCGCGACTGAGCGTTGGGTCGGTCTGTCAGTCGTGGTCCTCGGGGGCGGCGCAGGCCTCCCACCACGGGTCCTGATGGGAGGCCACGACCTCGTCGAGGTCGGTGTCGCTGAGCTGGATCCGGACGCCGATCATCGGCGCCAGCAGGCGCACGCCGCGCTCCGCCGCGGCACGGCGCGCCCGACGGATCGGCTCGCTCCACCAGTGTGTCGCGAGGTTGAAGGTCGCCCAGTGGATGGGCAGCATGACCGACTCCGTCAGACCCGGGCTCACGTCGAGGTGTGCCTCGATCGCCTCCTCGGGGTTCAGGTGGATGTCGGGCCAGTGCGGGCTGTACGCGCCGATCGGGATGATCGTGAGGTCGAAGGGGCCGAGGTCCGCCCCGATGTCCGCGTAGCGGTGCGTGGGACCGGAGTCGCCGCCGAAGAAGACGGCGTGCCGCGGCCCGCGCAGCGACCAGGCCGCCCACAGGGTCTGGTTGCGCACGAGGCCGCGGCCGGAGAAGTGGCGCGCCTCGGTGCACGTCAGCGTGATGCCGGCGACCTGCGTCTCCTCGCGCCAGTCGAGCGCGGTGATGCGCTCGGCGGGGACGCCCCAGGACTCGAGGTGCAGGTCGACGCCGATGGGCACGACGTAGTGCGGCCGGTGCGTGCGCTCGAGCTGGCGGATCGAGGGCTCGTCGAGGTGGTCATAGTGGTCGTGGCTGATGACCACGGCGTCGAGTCTCGGAATCTCGGCGATCCTGCCGGGCACCGGGTGCAGTCGCTTCGGGCCGACGAAGGCCGAGGGTGACACACGGCTGCCGAAGACGGGGTCGAGCAGGAAGCGCCGGCCGTCGAGCTCGACGACGCTCGTCGCGTGTCCGTACCACGTGACGGCGAGGTCGGCCGGCCCGAGGGGGTGCCGCGGAGCGACGAGGGGCACCGTGCCGCGAGGACGGCCATGGCCGAACTCCCGCACCATCGTCATCGGGAGGCTGACGAGGCCCTCCGCCTCCGCCGTCGCCACGGCCTGGGCCGGCTCGTGCGCGCGGAACTCGCCGTCCCGGTAGTTCGGCGAGTCGGCGGCACGGCGCCGCATAGCGTCGGTGGTGGCGCCCATGCGGCGAAGGATGGGGAGCTGCACGAGTCCTCCAGGGGGTCTGTCGGGTGGGCGGCGCTGCTGACCGCCCCATTCTCGTCAGCGAAGGGCGAGTCCGCTCGGTTCCCGCGAGGTGGAGAGGGACGGCTCCTCTCCAGGTCGAGTGGCCTCGCAACCACAGCTCGCTGCGGTGCGCGCGTGTGACGACGAGGCCACTCGACGAGAAATGATGTCGTCATGGTGTTGACATGACACGACTGTGACGTCATAGTGGTGCGCATGGACATCACAGAGTACGTCGACGCACTGCGTCGGGATCTCGCCCAGGCGGCCAGGGCGATGGGTCCGGAGACCGAGCAGGCCGCTGAGCGCATCGGATTCGCGCTCGACTCCGCCGCACGACTGGCGCTCATGGACGCGCTTGTCGCATGCGGCGGCCGAGATCACCAACGAGCTGGAGGGCATCTCCGTCGAGGTTCGCCTCCAGGGCCGCGAGCCGGTCTTCGTCGTCGTCGGGGGAGGCCCGGACGCGGTCGCCGCCAGTGACACGCAGGCGATCCACACCGATGACACCACCGTGATGTCATCCGAGGACGCTGGCGACACGGCCCGCATCACGCTGCGCCTCTCCGAGTCCCTCAAGGCCCGAGCCGAGGAGCTCGCCGGCCAGCGCGGCCAGTCGCTCAACACCTGGATCGTCGGCGCGGTGCGAGCTGCGACCACCCCCGGCGTGACGATCAACGTCGGACCGCAGGGACCCGGCGCTCCGGGCCGCAACCGCTCCTCCAACAAGCGCGTGCAGGGCTGGGTCCGATGACACCGACGCCGGCTCACCAGGCCGCCCACCACCAGACCACCAGATCACCAGACCACCAGACAGCAGCAACGACCGGGCAACCGACCAGGCAACCACTGAAGGGAACCACCATGACCACCACCCCCATCGAGACCAGCTTCGAGACCGCCGGTCCGGTCAGCCTGAGGGTCGAGGTGCACCAGGGCGACATCAGCCTGCGCGCGACCGAAGGCACCGGCACCGTCGTCCGGCTCATCCCCCACGGCAAGAACGGCCTCGAGCTCGCCGAGAGCTTCACCGTCGAGTCCCGCGGCGACTCCGTCGTCGTGCTCGCCCCCAAGGAGCGCTCGATGTTCTCCTTCAAGCGCGACTCGGTCGACGTCGAGGTCGAGCTGCCCGCGGGAAGCACCCTGGAGCTCAAGACCGGCTCGGGAGACGTCGACGGCAAGGGCCGCTTCGGTGACACCAGGGCCGGCACCGGCTCGGGCGACATCACCTTCGAGGACCTCGGCGTCCGCAGACGTCAAGTCCGGATCGGGTGACCTGACCGCCCGGGCGGTGCACGGCAGCGCGCGTGCCAAGACCGGCTCCGGCGACATCCAGATCGAGGCCACCCACGGCTCCGCGGACCTCGTGTCGGGCAGCGGTGACGTGACCGTGCGCCGCGCCGAGGCCGACGTGCTGGCCAAGACCGGCTCGGGTGACGTGTCGATCGGCGCGTCGGTGGCTGACCTGCAGATCATGACCGGAACCGGTGACGTCCAGCTCGGTGCTGTCCACGGCGGCACCGTCCGCGCCAAGACCGGCACGGGCGACGTCATCATCGGGGTCGCCTCGGGTGTCGCCGCGCTGCTCGACCTCAACACCGTCACCGGCGACGTCAAGATCGACCTGACCGAGACCGACGGCCCGGGCGACTCAGAGGCCCGCGCGAGCCTGTCCGTGCACTCGGGCAGCGGTGACATCAAGATCCGTCGCGCGCAAGGGAGCCTGGCATGAGCACCATCGACCGAGGCCTGCACCTCACACCGCAGGAGTCCCTGGCGCCGCGAGCTCATCGTCGAGCGGGTTGCCCGCCGCCACCACGTCAGCGCGCCGTCGCCAGCCCAGCCGAGCAGCGCTGCTGCTGAGGACGATCGCCGACCGCCTCGACCGCTCCGGGTCCGGGACCGACGGGCAGAGCACCGCTGTCGGCGGCCGCAGCTCGGGCCTCCACCCGGCAGTCGCTGCTGCGCCGCACGCGGGTCAGCCGCGTCCGTGGTCGGCCCAGGCTCGAAGGGCACCGCACCGGCACAGCTGAGCCGCTCCACCCCCGATGCGGCGGCCCCCCGACCGTCGCAAGGCGTCTGGCACCTCCACCCTCCGGAGGTGCCAGACGCTGATGCAGCGCCAGAAGGGGCGCCGACCGACCGCTGACCACATCGGCGCCGCCACCCATCGTCGACGCATGAGGTCGACACAGAGGCCCCACAGACTCCCGGCCGAGGCTCGGTGCATGGACATCACACCTCGCCCCGCTACTGCTCCTTCCACCACGCGCTCCGCCCTGCGCCGCGGCCTCGGTGCGGCCGGTGCCGCGCTCGTCGCCGCCTTCGTCGGCACGGCGGGGCTCGGCGTCTCGCAGGCCCACGCCGCCGGCATCTCGACCGGGCTGTCGTATGCCGCCGCGCCGGTCCCCCGCGCGCCCCACCCGCCGCACCGCTTCGCCAACCACCCGGCCAACCTGCCGGCCGCGACGACGACGGCCTATCGCTACTCGTTCCGCGACGGCCAGCTCATCCAGCTCTGACGACTCGGCTCGCCGATCACGCCTCGGTGAGCCAGGAGTGCACGAGGGGCACGACCGACGCACCCTCCCCACTGGCCGCGGCCACGCGCTTCATCGAGCCGGCGCGGATGTCGCCGGCGGCGTACACGCCGGGCACCGTCGTCTCGAGGCTCTCGGGCGGGAGGCCGTCGCGCCAGCGGTCCTGCGGGACGTCACGGCCGGTGAGGACGAAGCCACGCTCGTCGCGGGCGACGTCGTCCGGGAGCCAGTCGCAGTGCGGCTCCGCCCCGAGGAGCAGGAAGAGGCCGCGACACTCGTGACGCGTCTCGGTGCCATCGGCGGTGTCGCGCACCGTGACCCAGCCGAGCCTGCCGTCGTCATGCGGGCCGCCCTCGACGACCTCCGAGCAGCCCTGCACGCTGATGCGCGGGTTGTACTCGATTTCGCCGATGAGATAGCTCGACATCGTCGCGACCAGGCTCTCGCGTCGCACGAGGATCCTCACCGACTGCGCGAAGCGGGACAGGTGGATGGCAGCCTGCCCCGCCGAGTTGCCGCCCCCGACGACGATGACGTCGCTGCCCTCCATCTCTCGTGCGGCCGTCATGGCGCTGCCGTAGTGCACGCCCAGGCCGACGAGGCGCTCGATGCCGGGCGCGTCGAGGCGGCGGTACTTCACGCCCGTCGACACGACGACCGCACGGGCACGCACGTCGCCACCGTCTGTCCGTAGCACGTGCGGCCCGGCCACTCCGTCCTCATCGGGCTCGCCGGGGGCGAACGACGTCACGGGCCAACCGGTGAAGAACTCGGTGCCGAAGCGGATCGCCTGGTTGCGCGCGCGCTGCGAGAGCCGCATCCCGGAGATGCCCCGGGGAAAGCCGAGGTAGTTGCGGATCATCGATGACGTGCCGGCCTGGCCGCCGATCGCCTCTGCCTCCAGCACGACGGTGCTCAGTCCCTCGGACGAGGCGTAGACGGCGGCGGCGAGGCCGGCCGGCCCGGCGCCCACGATGGCCACGTCGACGACCCGGTCGACGTCGACGTCGGCCGGCCGGCCGTAGATCCGCGCGGCGACGTCACTCACGCTGTGCGCGGCGCTGACCCGCTTGTTGAGATCCATGAGAAGTGGGAAGTCAGGCTCGCCGCCGTCGGCCGCCACCTGCTGCAGGACGAACTGGCCCTTCTCGCTCTCCGGCGCGTAGACCCGGTTGGGCATCCCCATCCGGTCGAGGTAGTCACGGATGCTGAGCGTCAGCGCGTCCTCCACGGGAGAGACGATGGCGACGGCGACGACCTCCGGCTCGGCGACGGTCGACCCCCAGTCGGAGAGCAGCTCGCAGATCGCCGTGTGGAACTCCTCGTCGCGGGCCCCGCGTGGCATGAGCAGGTACGCGTCGTACTTGCCCTTCGCCATGCCGCCACGGAGGCGTTCCGCATCGTCCCGGAAGGTCGTCACGTGGGCGGCGATGACGCGGCGAGCCGTGGGCACGGTCGCGCGCCACCAGTGGAACGCCTCGAGCACCTCCGCGTCCGGCAGTCGCGACTCCGTGACGAACATCGCCACCTGGCCGCCGTCGGCCACGACGCGTCTGGCGGCCTGCTTGGCCTCGTGTGCCGAGGTCGCCGTGGGCAGCTCGTAGTCGCGGGCATAGCGACCGAACTCGTCGAGCAGCTCTTCACAGCGGGTCTCGGACACGAGGACGATCGCGGGTCTCACCTGATCGATCCTAGGAGAGGGATGTCCCCCACGTCGGCGGAGCCCGGCGTATGGCGGCGGTGTCCTTCGTTCGAGAGGAGCGACGGTCACGGTCGGGACACGTTCCTTGACCGAGCCGCCCGAGCAGAGCACGCTCCCTTTGGTATGAAAGGTTCAGGTCCCGACAGCTCGCCCGAGGGCATACGCCGGCGACCGCTGGAACACCAACACAGGAGACATTGATGTCACGCATGACCAGGCGCACCACTGCGGCCCTCGCCGCCTGCCTCACCGGAGTGCTCGCCCTCGCCGCGTGCGGCGGCGGCGGCGGCTTCGACGAGGGGTCGGGCACCGGCTCGACCCAGTCCGCGGCCGCCGGCCCCGTCACCATCAAGTTCATGATCACGTCCAACGGACCAGCGGACGTCAAGCTCCAGAAGGACACCGTCAAGGCGTGGGAGACCAAGACCGGCAACAAGGTCGAGGTCGTCGCGGCCTCCAACATGAACCAGCAGCTGAGCCAGGGCTTCGCGGCAGGCTCACCGCCAGACCTGTTCTTCACGGATGCCAACGTCTTCCCGACGTATGCCAAGGCGGGAAACATGGTGGCCTACGGCGACCAGCTCCCGATGAAGAGCGACTTCTACGACGGGCTCGTCAAGACCTTCACCTATGACGGCAAGTTCTACTGCGCGCCCAAGGACTTCTCCACCCTCGCGCTCGTCATCAACACGGACCTGTGGCAGAAGGCGGGGCTCGGCACCGGCGACGTGCCCGAGAACTGGGCCGACCTCGAGGCCGTCGCGAAGAAGCTGACGTCAGGCAAGACCAAGGGGCTCGTCATCGGCGACACTCGGGACCGGGTCGGCGCCTTCATGAAGCAGGCCGGCGGCTGGATCGTCAGCCCGGACCAGACGAAGATGACGGCTGACACGCCGACCAACCTCGCCGGCCTCAAGGAGGTGCAGAAGCTGCTCGCGAGCGGTGCTGCGGCCTATCCCAAGACCGTCGACGCGGGCTGGGGCGGCGAAGCCTTCGGGCAGGGCAAGGCGGCCATGACGATCGAGGGCAACTGGATCAAGGGGGCCCTGCAGAACGACTACCCGAACGTCAAGTGGCAGGCGGTCGAGCTGCCCGCGGGCCCGGCAGCCAAGGGCACCCTGTCCTTCACCCAGTGCTACGGCGTCGCGTCCGCGAGCAAGAACCAGGCCGCCGCCATCGACCTCGTCAAGTACCTGTCCACCGACGAGCCCGCCATGGAACTCGCCAAGGGGCTCGGCGTCATGCCGTCGCTCCGGTCCGCTGCGGCGGCCTACAAGGGCGCCTTCCCCAACGACGCGGCGTTCATCGCCGGCGCGGAGTACGCCCAGGGCCCGGTGACCGTCGCCGGCATGGATCCCGTGCTCAAGGACTTCGACACCCAGCTCCAGAGCCTCCCCGGCGGTGACCCCAAGGCGATGCTCGAGCGACTCCAGAAGAACGGCGAGGCCGTCCTCAAGTAAAGGACGCCACCGCCATCCGCGCCGTATGCCGGGAGCCCACCTTCCGGCATACGGCCGCCCCAACGGCCCCCTCAGGAGGATCGCTCATGCCGTCACGCACCCGAGGCAGCTCCACGCGAGCCGCCGAGACCAGGTCCGGCTGGCTCTTCACCACCCCGGTCGTCGTCATCCTCGGGCTCTTCCTCGTCCTACCGATCTTCCTCGCGGCGTGGGTCAGCGTCAGCGACTGGACCGGACGCGGCTCGCCACTCAGCTCCGGTGTCAACTTCGTCGGCGCCGACAACTACAAGGAGCTGTTGACCGAGGACTCCCTGACGAGAAGTGATTTCGCCACCTCGCTGCGCAACAACTTCTACTACGTGCTGCTCGTCGTGCCGATCCAGACGCTGCTCGCACTCGGCCTCGCGGTGCTGCTCAACCAGCGCCGGCTCAAGGGCCTGTCCTTCTTCCGCACGTCGTACTACTTCCCGTCGGTGACGAGCTCGGTCGCCGTGGCGACGGTGTTCACCTTCCTCTTCGCCGGCGCCGGTAGCGTCAACGCCCTGCTCGAGTTCTTCGGCATCGACGGCCCGCAATGGTTCGCCGACCCGCGCGGTGTGCTGCACATGGCGCTCGGCGCGGTCGGCATCGGCAACGGACCCGGCGAGCCAGGCCCCGAGGCGCTGACGTCGCGTGACTTCATGGGCCTGACCTGGTGGGACTGGCTCGCCGGGCCCTCCGTCGCGATGATGACGATCATCTTCCTCGTCATCTGGGTGTCGGCAGGCGGCTACATGCTGCTCTTCCTGGCCGGGCTGCAGAACATCCCCGACGACGTCTACGAGGCGTCGGCCATCGACGGTGCGACGAAGTGGCGCACGATGCGCTCGATCACGGTGCCGCTGCTGCGGCCGACCCTCTTCACGGTGCTGACGCTCGGGTTGATCGGCACGTGGCAGGTCTTCGATCAGGTCTACATCATGACCCAGGGCGCTCCGGGCAAGACGACCTTCACGCCGGCCTACCTCTCCTACGACCAGTCGATCAACAACGGCGAGTGGGGCACCGGCACGGCGATGTCGTTCATCCTCTTCGGGATCATCATCGTCCTCACCGCGATCCAGACGTTCGTGCTGCGCGACCGGGACAGCACGCGCAAGGAGCGTCGTGGCGCGCTCGGCCGCGCCCTGCGAGTCGGGAACCAACGCAACCCCAGGGCGGGAGGCACGCCATGAGCAGGGCCACCTCGGCCACTGGCAGCCCTGCGGCGCTCGCACGCCCGCACGCGACGCGCACCGCGATCCTCAAGGCCCTCGGCTACAGCGTCCTCACCGTCTTCGCGCTGCTCTACCTCTTCCCGTTCGTCATCCAGGTCGGCACGAGCTTCAAGACCGACGCCGACGCGACGGGCAACCCGCTCAACCCGATCCCCGAGACCTTCACGACAGCGGCGTACCAGTCGCTCTTCCAGCAGGACTTCCCGCTGTGGTTCGGCAACTCGGTCATCGTCGCGGTGTTCGTGACGGCCGGTCGCGTCTTCTTCGACTCCCTCGCGGGCTACGCGCTGGCCCGGCTGCGGTTCCGCGGCCGGGGGGTGGTCACCCTGGCCATCGTGGCGACGATGGCCGTGCCCGGCGTCGTGCTGCTCATCCCGAAGTTCCTCATCATCAAGCAGTTCGGCATCTACGACACCTACACCGGAATGATCGTGCCGCTACTGGCCGACGCGGCCGGAATCTTCATCATGAAGAACTTCTTCGAGAGTGTGCCGGTGAGTCTCGAGGAAGCCGCCAAGCTCGACGGGGCGGGCGTGTTCCGCACCTTCTGGTCGGTCGTGCTGCCGATCGCGAGACCCGCCCTCATCACCATCACGATCATCGCGTTCCAGAGCTCGTGGAACGAGCTCGGCCACTTCCTCGTGTCACGCCAGTCGCCGGAGACCAACACGCTGACGACCGGTGTCGCGGGGCTGCTCACCGGATCGCTCGGGTCCGGGAACCGCTATCCGCTCAAGCTCGCGGCCGGGGCCCTCATGACGATCCCGGTCGCCGTGATGTTCTTCATCTTCCAGAAGCGCATCATCTCCGGCTCGCTCGAGGGAGCGGTCAAGGAGTAGCGACGGTGTCGGGCCCGATCGTGTCGTCCGGCGTCTGGGGACGCGTGGGTCGGGGCATGCCCATCCTGACCCCCCGGGTGGTTGCGCTCGGCTAGCGTCGGGTGATGAGCATCGAGGTCAAGCCCGCGACGGCTGCCCGGTTCGACGACCTCGCCGTGATCCTCGGGCCGAAGAACCCGACGTCGTCGGTGTGCTGGTGCCTGAGCCACCGCGTCGACTCGCGGACCAACCAGGCGCTCGTCGGTCCCCAGCGCGGCGAGTTCGTGCGCGGCTCTGACCCGTCGCGCGGTGGCGCCCGGCGTGCTTGCCTACGACGGCGACACGGTCGTCGGCTGGGCCGCCGTCGCACCGAGGTCGGAGCTGCCGTTCGAGCGCTCGACCAAGATCCCCCACGTCGATGACCTCCCTGTCTGGTCGGCGTGGTGCCTCAAGGTGCGCCCCGGCCACCGCGGCAAGGGCATCGTGGCGGCGCTGCTCGAGGGCGTCGTCGACTACGCCAGGTCCCAGGGCGCGCCGGCCATCGAGGGCTACCCCGTGGACAACCAGGGCCAGAAGGTCGACCTCACCATGGCCTATGTCGGAACGCGCGCAATGTTCGAGCGGGCCGGATTCACGAAGGTGTCCGACACCGACGCTGTCTCGGGCGGCTTCCCCCGGGTCGTCATGCGTCGGGCCCTGACCTAGGGTGCGGGCATGACGGTGGTCGGTGTCGACGGGCTTGCTCGGCCGCAGTGGGCGGCGGTCGATCCCCTGCTCATGGAGTACTACGACACGGAGTGGGGCATGCCGATCCGTGACGAGCGCGGCCTCTACGAACGCATCTGCCTCGAAGGCTTCCAGTCGGGCCTCTCGTGGGTCACGATCCTGCGCAAGCGCGCCAACTTCAGAGCGGCCTTCGCCGACTTCGATCCCGATGTCGTCTCGACCTACACCGAGATCGACGTCGAGCGACTGCTCGGCGACGCCGGCATCATCCGCCACCGCGGCAAGATCCAGGCGACCATAGCCAACGCTCGAGCCACCGTCGCGCTGCGGGACGAGGGCGGCCTGGTCGACTTCGTCTGGGGCTTCCAGCCGACCGACACGCCTCGACCGCACGACCACTCCGAGGTGCCCACCGTCTCCGACGAGTCGATCGCTCTGTCAAAGGCGCTGCGCAGGAAGGGGTTCGCCTTCGTCGGCCCGACGACGATGTATGCCCTCATGGAGGCCGTCGGCATGGTCGACACGCACCTGCTGAGCAGCCATCGCCGTGGCTCCTCGGGAGTGTGGCCCGACTGAGTCAGCCGAGCAGCGCCCTGGCGGCGTTGTGGCCCGGGATGCCGCTGACCCCGCCGCCGCGGCGCGCCCCGGCTCCCGCGAGCACCACGTTGCCGTATGCCGTCTCGACGCCCCACCTGCCCACCTCGGAGTCCCGCTCCGCCCACGGCCACTGCAGGGACCGATGGAAGATGTTGCCTCCCGGTAGCCCGACGGACTCTTCCAGGTCGACCGGGCTCTTGACCTCGATGCAGGCATGGCCGTCCGCGTCCCGCGCTATCACGTCCGAGATCGGCTCTGCGAGCACGGAGTCCAGGGAACGCAGCGTGGCGTCGAGGGCTCTCTTGGTCGCCGTCCGGTTGTCGTCGCGGAAGAGCCTTGTCGGCAGGTGCAGCCCGAAGAGCGTCAGCGTCTGTGCGTCGCTGGCGGCAAGCTCTCCTCCGAGGATGGACCGGTCGCTCAGCGTGTGGCAGTAGACCTCGCACGGCGGCAGGTCCGGCACGCGCCCGGCCACGGCCGCGGCATACGCGTCCTCGAGCTGGGTGTAGCCCTCGTTGATGTGGAACGTGCCGGCGAACGCGGCGACGGGGTCGACCGATGTGTCACGTAGCTTCGGCAGGCGGGTGAGCAGCATGTTGACCTTGAGCTGGGCGCCCTCGACAGCGGTCTCGGTGTCGATCGGCTCGGCACCGGCCGCCTGGAGCAGATGGCCGAGCACGCCCGGCGCACACCCGGCGACCAGGGAGCGACCGACCGCCGCGCCTGAGCCCGCGCCGCCCCCGCCCCAGCGCACCTCGCCCGACGAGGGGTCGACCGACGCCACGTCCGCCCCGGTGACGATCGTCGCGCCTGCCGAGATCGCGGCTCGGGCAAGTGAGTCGGTCAGCGCGCCCATGCCCCCGACCGGCACGTCCCAGTGGCCGGTGCCGCCGCCGATGAGGTGGTAGAGGAAGCAGACGTTCTGCCGCAGGTCGGTGGAGCCCAGCGACGCGAAGGTGCCGATCAGGGCGTCCGTGGCGATGATGCCGCGGATCGTGTCGTCGGTCGTCACCGACTCGATGAGCGGGCCCAGCGGACGGGTGGTGAGCGCGTCGAAGAGGACGTCGTCTGCGACGAGGTCACGCATCTCGCTCCGTGAGCGCAGTGGCTGAAGGACGGTGGGGAAGATGCGCTCAGCGGCGCTCGCCATCCGGCCGTAGAAGCCGGCCCACCCGGCATACGCCTCGTCGGTGCCGGTGAGCGAGCGGAACGCAGCCCGCGTCGCACCCTCGTCAGCGTTGTCGACGAGCAGCCCTCGTCGGGGGTCGGCGGGCACCGGCGTGTAGGAGGAGAAGCGACGCCGGACGAGGCGCAGGTCGAGGTCGAGGTCCTCGATCACCCGCCTCGGGAGCAGGGAGACGAGGTAGGAGTATCGCGACAGCCGCGCGTCGACGCCGGTGAACGCACGCGCCGACACGGCTGCACCACCGACGTGGTCGCTGCGCTCGAGCACGAGCACGGACCGCCCGGCCCGGGCCAGGTAGGCGGCGGCGGTCAGGCCGTTGTGGCCGGCTCCGATGATGATGTCGTCGTAGGGCACGGGGGTCACCCTAGGCGACGGGTCGAGGCCCACGCGGCGATCGGATGGCCCTCCTCGCCCGGGGTCGACAGAGCCCGCGACCGATCGCGGGTCAGCGCCGCGCGGCCAGCTGGCGCGCGTCGACGGCGCGGTCGGTGGCGTCGATGCTGGCGCGGCTCGACAGGTCCACCCCGGCGCGGCGGGCTGCGGCCCTGGCGGCGGCGGAGGTGAGGTCGGGAGCGGACACACGCTCCGGCGTGATCGCGGCGTCGACAGCGGCATACCGCTTGGCGTCACGCGCGAGCGCGCCCGCCGACTTCTCGGCCCGCGCGGTGGTCCCGGAAGCGCCGAGCACGGACGTCAGGCCGAAGGCCGGCTTCGTCACGACGGCGTAGCCGTCACGGTGCCCGGCGACGTTGGGGTGGTAGCTCTCGGTGGTGGGACTGGACAGGCCGTTGAGCCATTCGGGACTGTCGCACACCGCGTGACCGACGAAGCGGCTCGTGGGGCTCGCGAAGGTGAAGCCTGCGGCGCTCGCCGCGGTCTGGGTCCGGGCGTTGAGCAGGTCCGCCGTGGCGTTGAGGCGCGACTCCTCGGTGGGGGAGAACCACGTGAGGGCGTTGCAGTCCTCCCCGTTGAAGATGTGTGGGTAGCCCACGACGATGACCCGCGCGTTGGGGGCCTTGGCCCTGATCGAGGAGTACAGCGTCGCGAGACGGCTCGGCAGCGTCCCGGTGATGATGGCGTTGGCCTTGTCGATGGCGCCGTAGCAGTTGCTGAGCCAGCTGGGCTGCGCGCACGTCGTCAGCACGTTCGCGAACCCGGCGTCGTTGCCGCCGACCGAGATCGACACGTATGCCGTCGACGTCGTCAGGGCGGGCAGCTGGGCGTTCGTCACGTCGGCGACGGTCGCCCCGGAGCACGCGCGGAAGACGAGGGAGAGGCCGAGCGAGGCGGCGTCGAGGGACGGGTAGGCATAGACGGAGCGCTGGCACGAGGTGCCGTCGCTGATGTAGCTGCGGGTTCCGGTGCCCGACGAGTAGGAGTCACCGAGCGCGACGTAACTCGTGCCGGCCGCGGAGGCAGGTGCTCCGAGGGCGAACGTGACAGCGGCCGCGGTGAGCGCCGTGAGTCCGGCAACGGGAAGTCGAGCGGGGGACAAGCGCTTCACGACACACTCCCTTGTGGATCGGTCGGCTGCTGCGGTAGCAGCTCTACTGGACAGTAGGACCGGGACCGGCCTGCCGCCAGCGGAACCAGAGCCCCGCCGGTCCGACTCAGGGCCCGTCGGTCGGCACGCTCACCCGCGGCGGGTGAAGATGCGGCACACCGTGCGGCCCTAGATTCGGGCCACAGCGGGCACGAGGCCCGCACGCGGCCCGGTGCGACGGACCGGACCGGCCTCGGGAGGGGCGAGCGTGAACCGGCTCGAGCTCAACTGGAAGATCGTCGTGGCCTCAGGGGTCATCGGGGTGGTCTTCGCATCGCCGCCGACCGAGCCATGAGCGAGGACGTCGCACCGCAGAGCCGTCGCGCCCGGCGCCAGCGCAAGCGGGAGCAGGGTCGGGATGGGAAGCAGGCCGCGGAGCGGGAGCAGGATCGGGACGACGAGCAGGCGCCGGAGAATCAGCGCGAGCCGGGGCCGGCGCGCACCTCGTCGCGCCGGTGGCCCGACCGGGGCACCCTGCGTAGCGACGCCACGGCCGGCCTCGTCCTCGGCGTCGAGAGCGTCCCGGATGGCCTCGCCAGTGGGCTGCTGGCCGGGGTCAATCCGCTCGCCGGGCTCTACGGCTACCTCTTCGGCATGGTCGGGGCCGCCTTCGTCACGAGCAGCACCTTCATGGCGGTGCAGGCCACCGGCGCGATGTCGCTCGTCGTCTCCGACGCAGGCCTGGCCTCCCGTCCCGACCCGCAGCAGGCTCTCTACACGCTGGCGGTCCTGACCGGGGTCGTCATGGTCCTCGCCGGCCTGCTCCGCGGCGGCACACTGCTGCGCTTCGTGCCATCGGCGGTCATGGTCGGTTTCGTCACCGCCGTCGGCGTCAACATCGTGCTCGGTCAGCTCAGCTCGCTCACCGGCGCGGAGGTGTCCGGTGCGAACCGGGTCGTCAAGACGATCGACCTGCTGCTGCACCCTGGCCGCATCGACCTCGCCTCGCTCGCGGTCGGCCTCGTCACGATGGCGGGCGTCGTGCTGCTCCAGCGCACCCGCCTCAAGGCCATGGGACTGGTCGTGGCCATCGTCGTGGGCTCGGCCCTCGCCGGCTGGTTCAACGCGGCGTTCGACCGCGAGGTCGCCGTCGTCTCGGACATCGCGTCGGTGCCGCACTCGCTGCCCCTGCCGGTCCTGCCGTCGCTCTCGGACGTGGGCTACCTCCTCATCCCCGCGCTCTCCCTCGCCTTCATCGGCCTCGTCCAGGGCGCCGCGGTCTCGGCGGGGATGCCCAACCCCGACGGCCGGGTGTCGGACCCCTCGCGTGACTTCATCGGCCAGGGCGTCGGAAACATCGTGGCCGGCGCCTTTCGAGGGATGCCGGTCGGCGGGTCGATGTCGGCGTCGGCCCTCGTCAAGGCGAGCGGCGCCCGCACCCGCATGGCGCTCGTCTTCGCCGGCGGCGTCATGGCGGTCGTGATCCTGGTGCTCGCCGACGTGGTCGGGCTCGTCGCGATGCCCGCACTGGCCGCACTGCTCATCGTCGTGGGCGCCGGGGCCATCCGACCGCAAAGGGTGCGGTCGGTCATCAAGACCGGGCCCGTGCAGACGGTCGTGCTGGCGGTGACCTTCGTGCTCACGCTGCTGCTGCCGGTGCAGTATGCCGTCCTGCTCGGTGTCGCGCTCGCGATCGTGCTGCACGTCGTCGACCAGTCCAACCGGGTGCGCGTCACCCGGCTGCTGCTCCACGAGGACGGCCGCACCCGTGAGGTCGACCCACCGCCGAGCGTGCCGGCGCACGAGGTGGTCGTGCTCCAGCCGTACGGCAGCCTGTTCTTCGCCAGCGCGCCCACCCTGCGTCACAGGCTGCCGGTCATCGACGACGACAGCAGCGGCTCCGTCGTCATCCTGCGGATGCGCGGGGTCGACGAGGTCGGGCTCTCCCTCATCGAGGTGTTGCGTGAGTATGCCGCGACGCTTTCCGCGCACGACTGCTCTCTCATGCTCACCCTCGGCAACGAAGGCGTGCTCGCCCTGCTCCGCCGCGAGGGACTCGTCGCGGCGCTCGGCGAGCAGAACGTGCTGATGGGTACGGAGTGGCGGGGCGAGACGCTGCGCCGGGCCTACCGGGAGGCGCTCGACCGAGTTGACACGCCTGGCGACCGGCCGATGCCGGGGCCGGTGGACCTAGGCTGACGGCATACGGGCACGCGAGCGGCCCGCTGGCGAAGGAGGACGTCGTGGGGTTCCCCGAGAACGTGCTGGCGAAGGGCGAGAAGGTCGAGCGCGACATCCACCCGCACTGGCTCACGGTCGTCGTGCCGACGATCCTCGGCCTTCTGCTCGCCGCCGCCTGCATCACCATCGCCATCCAGACCCCTGACGACGAGACCGGCAACCGGATCCAGTGGATCGCCGTCGCCGTGCTCGTGCTCATCGCCATTCCGGCCGTGGTCGTGCCCTACCTGCGCTGGCGCACGACGCACTACGTCGTGACGACGCACCGCGTCATGGTGCGACGGGGCATCCTCACCAAGCAGGGCAAGGACATCACCCTCTCGAAGATCACCGACGTGAGCTTCCAGCAGACCGTCCTCGACCGCCTCATCCGGGCTGGATCGCTGCACATCGAGTCGGCCGGCGACAGCCCGGACGAGAACCTCACGAACATCCCCAACAGCAACGTCGTGCAGCAGCTCATCAACCGGCTCATCGACGAGGACGACCTGCGTCGCCGAGCGCACGCCCGTGGTTACGCGTCCGAGGCCGGTGGCGATGGCGGCTCCGACGACGAGCGGGACCTACCCGAGGCCACGACCGCTGTGCCGCAGGCCGAGCGGCCCGCCCGGCCCGAGCTCGCAGAGGAACGTCGACGCGAGTCGCGAGAATCGCGGGAGTCGCGCGACCTCGGGAGCGCCGCCGACTGAGCGCGCCTCGTACGCAGCCAGCGCGGGCCCACACCGACAGGTCAGACCTGCCGCGCGGGCCTTGCCTCGTGGCACAGTCGGAGCATGACTGCGACGAGCTCGACGACGAGCGCGACCGACGCCTACCGAGCCTCCCGTGACCAGCTGCTCCAGCTGCGCGGCGAGCACGAGCGGGCCGTGCGGGAGTTCCGGTTCCCCGACCTCGGCGACCGGTGGAACTGGGGGATCGACTGGTTCGACGCCGTCGCCCGCGGCAATGACGGGGCCTGTCTGACCATCGTGCAGGAGGACGAGTCGTCGTCGTCCGTCTCGTTCGACGAGATGGCCCGCCGGTCCGACCAGGTCGCGGCGCTGCTGGCCTCGCTCGGGGTGCGCCGCGGCGACGCCGTCGTGCTGATGCTCGGCAACCAGGTCGAGCTGTGGGAGTCGATGCTCGCCGTCATCAAGCTCGGCGCGGTCGTCATGCCCACGACGACCGCGGTCGGTCCGGGCGACCTCGTCGACCGGATGGAGCGTGGCGGTGCGCGTGCGGTCATCACGAACGCCAGCGAGGTGCACAAGTTCCACGGCGTGCCGGGCGACTATGCGCGCGTCGCCGTGAGCGGGCCTGCGGCACGCGCCGCCGGCGAGGACCTGGCCGGGTGGGCCGACTACGCGAAAAGCGAAGCTCGCGTCGGCCGGGCCGACGGAGCATCCGGGCACGGGTCCCGAGGACCGCTTGCTGCTCTACTTCACCTCCGGGACCACGAGCCGCCCCAAGCTCGTCGAGCACACGCAGGCCTCATACCCCGCAGGCCACCTCTCGACGATGTACTGGCTCGGCCTGCGTCCGGGTGACGTGCACCTCAACATCAGCAGCCCAGGCTGGGCCAAGCACGCGTGGTCCTCGTTCTTCGCGCCCTGGGCAGCAGAGGCGACGATCCTGGTCCACGACTACGCGCGCTTCGACCCGGCCGCCCTGCTGCGGGTGCTGCGCGCGCACGAGGTGACCTCGATGTGTGCACCGCCGACGGTGTGGCGCATGCTCATCAAGAGCGACCTCTCCGGCGGGCCAGGCTCCCTCCGAGAGGTCATCGGCGCCGGCGAACCGCTCAACCCGGAGGTCATCGCGCAGGTCGAGAGGGCATGGGGACTCACGATCCGCGACGGCTACGGTCAGACCGAGATGACCGCGGCCGTCGGCAACACCCCGGGGTCGACGGTCAAGCCCGGTTCGATGGGCCGCCCGCTCCCCGGGTGTCCCGTCGTTCTCGTCGACCCGATCACGAACGCCCTTGCCCCGGAGGACGAGTCGTCCCGCAGACGGGAGGGCGAGATCTGCCTCGACCTCTCGCAGCACCTTGTTCCGCTGATGGCGGGCTACCAGGGCGACCCGGAGCGGAACGCCGCAGCGATGGAGGGCGGCTGGTACCACACCGGTGACGTCGCCTCCATGGACGCCGAGGGCTACATCACCTACATCGGGCGCACCGACGACGTCTTCAAGGCGAGCGACTACAAGATCAGCCCGTTCGAGCTCGAGTCGGTGCTCATCGAGCACCCCGCCGTGGCCGAGGCGGCCGTGGTGCCCGCGCCCGACCCGGTGCGCCTCGCCGTGCCCAAGGCCTACATCGCGCTCGCCCCCGGCGTCGAGCCGGGGGAGGACGTCGCCCGTTCGATCCTCGCCCACGCCCGCGAGAATCTGCCGGCCTGGCAGAGGGTGCGCCGGATCGAGTTCTACGAGCTGCCCAAGACGATCTCGGGCAAGATCCGCCGGGTCGAGCTGCGTGGTCGCGAGAACGACCTCGAGGCCGCCGGCGGCCGCCAGCCCGCACTCGAGTGGCGCGACGACCAGTTCCCGGAGCTGCGCGGGTGAGGCCGAGGCACCGGCCGGCCGCATCACCCTCCGCCGACCGGGCTCCGGTTCGCGACGAGGTCGACCGCTGCGCGTCAGAGGTACTGGCCGGTCGGGCCTGAGCCCGGTCCCTCCCCGTCAGGGCGAGCACCGGGTGCCGTTCCGTAGGAGCTGGCCGGCCCGGGCGGTAGGGCGCGCATCTGCTGGAGCTGCTGCTGGGCCGCCATCTGTTGCGCGACGAGCGCCGTCTGGATGCCGTGGAAGAGCCCTTCCAGCCAGCCGACGAGCTGCGCCTGGGCGATGCGCAGCTCGGCGTCGGTCGGCGAGTCGTCACCGAAGGGCAAGGCGATCCGGTCGAGCTCGGCGACGAGCTCGGGCGCGAGCCCGTCCTTCAGCTCCTCGAGGGAGCGGTGGTGGACGTCGGCCAGCCGCCGTCGGCCGGCGTCGTCGAGCGGCGCATTGCGCACCTCCTCGAGCAGCTGCTTGATCATCGAGCCGATGCGCATGACCTTGGCAGGCTCCTCCACGAGGTCGGCCGGGTTGGTGCGCTCGTGCTCGGCGTCGCGGCTGCCCGTGCGGTCGCCCCGATCGCCTGGGTCGCGCTGCGCGCCGTCGGGTGAGGCGACGCCCATGCCGTCGGGCATGACGACGACGACACGTGAGTCGTCGGGAGCCTGCGCATCGGTCCCGCCGGATGTCTGCTGCTCGTCGGAGGTCATGGCGCCATCCTGCCCCACGGCCGCTGGCCGGAGCTCGTCGGACCCCGCTCTGTCGGCGCACCCGTCGTGTGCCCGTCCTCGGAGGGGCACACGACGGTCTCGCGCTGGTCAGCGACTACCGGCCGATGCGAACCAGGGGTGGTGCAGGTCGTGGAAGCTCACGTCGCTCATCATGGAGCTCATCTGGTCCATCTCCCTCTGGGCCTCGGGCGGCGGGGCCTTCTGCTCGCCCTCGCGGGCCTCGGCCTCGCTGCGGAAGGACATCGTCTGCGTGAAGAAGCCGTCGCGGTCGATGGCGATGGTGCCGCCGATGATGTCCGGCCGGCCTTCCTGGAGCATGTCCATCGGGCCCTCCATCATGTGACGGAACTGCTCCGGGTCGCTGAGACGGCCCTGGATGACCTGCACGAAGCCCGCGTCGTCGCGGCCACCATCGAGCATCATCGTGACGTCGTCACAGTCGTGGAAGCTGACCTCGCCGTCGAAGCAGCGGGCCGTCTGCTCCCACCACATGCCCTGCTCCGGCCGAGCCGAGTTGGCCTCCGCGGAGGCCCGGGAGTCGAATCGGACGACGCCCACGAACTCGTTGTCGTCCGTGATGCCGTACGTCGCCGCCGAGCCAGCCCGTCGCGCCCGGCTCGAGCTCGTCGCGCCACCGGTCCATCTGCCGGTGGATTGCGTCGGCGTCGTTGCACCGACCTTGGATGACCTGGATGAACACGGTGAACCTCCCGCTCTCGTCATGGCCGCTTCGACCGAAGTGGTCCACCGATCGACGGTACGCCGGTCCAGGCACCGCGTCACCGGACGAATGCGACACGGCCGCGATCGACGCGTCACGCAGGCGCCTGCCCGCCGGACGGCATACGGCAAGGGTCAGGTCGTGAGCAGGATCTTGCCGATGTGGCCGGAGGCCTCCATCTCGCGGTGCGCCTCGGCGGCGTGCTCGAGCGGGTGGCGCGAGTGGATGACGGGACGCACCTGACCGGCCTCGATGAGCGGCCAGACGTGCTCGCGGACGGCCGCGACGATCGCGGCCTTCTCGGTCGCCGGTCGCGACCGCAGGGAGGTGGCGATGACGGCGCCGCGCTTGGCGAGCAGCATGCCGAGGTCGAGCTCGGCCTTGCGCCCGCCCATCAGCCCGATCGTGACGAGACGACCGCCGGGCGCGAGCAGGTCGACGTTGCGGGCGAGGTACGCCGCACCCATGTTGTCGAGGATGACGTCGGCCCCGTGGCCGCCCGTCTGCTCGCGCACCTGCTCGACGAAGTCCTCCCGCGTGTAGTCCACGAGGAAGTCGGCGCCGAGCGAGGCGCAGTGGTCGAGCTTCTCGCGGCTGCCGGCGGTCACGGCGACCCGTGCGCCGACGGCCTTGGCGAGCTGGATCGCCATGGTGCCGATGCCCGAGCTGCCGCCGTGCACGAGCAGCACCTGCCCGGGCTGGATGTTGGCCACGAGGAAGACGTTGGACCACACGGTCGCCGTCACTTCGGGCAGCCCCGCGGCGTCGACCAGGGAGACCCCGGACGGCACCGGCAGCACCTGGGCGGCGGGCACGGCGACCCGCTCGGCGTAGCCGCCACCGACGAGCAGCGCGCACACCTCGTCACCCGGCTGCCAGTGCTGCACCTCGTCGCCGACCTCCAGGACGCGGCCGCTCACCTCCAGCCCCGGGTAGTCGGAGGCGCCGGGAGGCGGCGGGTAGTGGCCGAGGCGCTGCATGACGTCGGCACGGTTGACGCCGGCCGCCGCGACGGCGATGAGCACCTCGTCCGCGCCGGGCTCGGGGGCGGGCACCTCGTCGAGCACGAGGGCGTCGGGACCACCCGGGTCGGGGATCGTGATGGCGCGCATGATCCGAGACTAGGGTGCCGGCGAACGGTCGATCGGGGTGGGGTCGGAGTCGTCGGTCGCCGTCGAGTCCGTCGTCGCGGGCGCCGTCTACTTCGTCGTCTAGCTCGTCGTCGACATGGCGGTCCCTCGCCCCGCGCTCGTGACCCGTGCGCCACCGGACGGCTCGCGCGTCACGCGCCAGACGCGTCCGCCCCCGGCGATGCGACCGTCGGCGGACAGCGACGTGTCCTCGTCGATCGCGACGCCCTCGTCGGCCAGGCCCGCGTCGACGACGGCGACGAGGCGCGAGAGGTTGCCCCACTGGGCTGCGTGCACGTCGACGGCGCCGCGCACGAGCCCGATGCCCTCGACGACCGTCACGTCGTCGAGCTCCTCGTTGCTGTCCTCGGGGCACACCGGCACACCGCCGATGCGCCAGCCGCCGATCACAGCGCTCGTGGCCGCGATGGCGGCTCCCGCAGAGAACCCGGCGTAGGCCATGCCCTCGGCGACGCGTGCCTTGATGCGGCCGTAGGCAGGGCTCAGCGACGCGTGGTACTCCGGCGTGGGGCCGCCGCCGACGAAGAGGCCGTCGACGTCACCGAGGCGCTCGACGACCTCCGGCGACACGGGCTCGCCCTCGGTGAGGCGCACCACGTCGAGGTCGTGACCTCCGACGATGCTGAGCGTGCGGAGGTACTTCTCGTGGTACTCGAGCGACTCCTCGTCGGTTCCCATGACGATGAGCAGCACGCGAGGACGGGGCCGGGGACTGACGGACGCGGCAGCCGCGACGAAGCCACCGTAGATCTCGGGAGCGAGGTCGCCGGACCAGCCGCCGCCGATGAGGAAGACGTTCATGACGTGCACCCTAGGAGTCCGGAGAGGCCCGCGGTGTGCTCGGGCTGAGCCTGCGTGAGATCTCGGTGGCCGTGGCCCGCACCCGGGCCACCAGCTCGTCCAGGTGGTCGCGGCTCGCCTCCTGGGTGCGCAGGGTCACTGCGATCGCCGCGAGCGGCCTGCCGGCTCGGTCGAGGACGGGGACGGCCACCGACGACAGGTCAGGCGTGACGGTTCCCTCCTCGTACGCGTGACCGCCGGCACGCACGCGGGCGAGGATGCTGCGCAGCTCGGCGAGCGACCGCGGTCCCGTGCCGTGGCGCTGCACGAAGCTCGCGCGATCGGGGTACAGCGCGCGCACCTGGGTCGCCGGGAGCGCCGAGAGCATCGCCAGCCCGCTGGCGGTGAGGTGGGCAGGCAGGCGGACGCCGACGTCGGTGACGAGCATCGGCTGGCCGGCCGCGCGCTCCTCGAGCAGGTAGATGACGTCACGTCCGTCGAGCGTCGCGAAGTGGGCGTTGCGCCCGACCTGGTCGACGAGTCGTCGCATCGTGGCCCGCGCCACCCGGGCGAGCGGCGCCTGCCGCTGGTAGGCCGACCCCAGCTCGTACGCCGTCTGCCCCAGGCCGAAGCGTCGCTCCTCGACGTAGTGCGTGACGTAGCCGCGGGCGTGCAGCACCTTGAGCAGGTGGTAGACAGAGCTGCGCGGCAGCCCCAGGTCACGCGCGATCGACGCCGCGGGCACGGGCTCGGCATGGCGCGACAGGTGCTCGAGCACGTCGAGCGCGTGGGCTGCAGCAGGCGCGTTGGACATTCTCGACCACCTCCGATGGTCCTGGGAAACGTCTCGCATCTGAGACGATTGTGCTCCCTCCGGTCCTCGTGCGCCAGCCGGGACGCGGTTCGATGGACCCATGAACGCATCGCTCCCACTGACGCAGCAGCGCACCACCGTCACCGTCGGCGTGGGGCCGCTGTCGTCGGACGAGGTCATCGCGGTCGCCCGCCACGCCGCTCCTGTCATCCTCTCGGAGGACGCCGAGGCCGAGATCGCCCGCAGTCGCGAGGTCGTCGAGGCCCTGGCCCACGACGCGGTGCCGCACTACGGGGTGTCGACCGGCTTCGGCGCGCTCGCGACCCGGCACATCCCCACCGCCCTGCGCGCCCAGCTGCAGCGCTCGCTCGTGCGGTCGCACGCCGCCGGCACGGGTCCCGAGGTCGAGCGTGAGGTGGTGCGCGCCCTCATGCTCCTGCGGCTGTCGACGCTCGCGACCGGGCGCACCGGCGTCCGTCTCGAGACCGCCCGCGCGTATGCCGCCCTCCTCAGTGCCGGTGTCACCCCGGTCGTGCACGAGTACGGCTCGCTCGGCTGCTCGGGCGACCTCGCGCCGCTGGCACACTGCGCGCTCGCCGTCATGGGCGAGGGCCCCGTGCGGCTCGCCGACGGCACTCTCACCGACGCGGCAACGGCTCTGCGCGACAACGGGATCCGGCCGGTGCAGCTCGCCGAGAAGGAGGGCCTGGCCCTCATCAACGGGACCGACGGCATGCTCGGCATGCTCGTGCTGGCGATCGACGACCTGCGCCACCTCCTCCGCGTCGCCGACATCTCGGCCGCGATGAGCGTCGAGGGACTCATGGGCACCGACGACGTCTTCGCCGCCGACCTGCAGGCCCTGCGACCGCAGCCGGGCCAGGCGGCGTCGGCGGCGAACATCCGTGCGGTGCTGGCCGGGTCACCGATCCGCGCCTCGCACGACAACGACGAGGACACCCGCGTGCAGGACGCCTACTCGCTCCGGTGCGCGCCACAGGTCCACGGCGCGGCCCGCGACACCGTCGAGCACGCCGCGCGGGTGGCGGCAGCCGAGCTCGCCTCCGCCGTGGACAACCCGGTCGTGACAGCTGACGGCAGAGTCGAGTCCAACGGCAACTTCCACGGAGCCCCGGTCGCCTACGTGCTCGACTTCCTGGCCATCGTCGCCGCCGACGTGGCGTCGATGGCCGAGCGTCGCACCGACCGCTTCCTCGACAAGGCCCGCAACCACGGGCTGCCGCCCTTCCTCGCCGACGACCCCGGGGTCGACTCCGGCCTGATGATCGCGCAGTACACCCAGGCCGCCATGGTGTCCGAGCTCAAGCGCCTGGCCGTCCCTGCCTCGGTCGACTCGATCCCGAGCTCGGCGATGCAGGAGGACCACGTCTCGATGGGCTGGTCCGGAGCGCGCAAGCTGCGCCGGTCCGTCGACGCCCTGGGCCGCGTCCTCGCCATCGAGCTTCTGACGGCAGCACGCGGCATCCAGCTGCGGGCTCCGCTCGAGCCGGCGGCAGCGACGGCCGCCGTCATCGCCGCCCTGGGCGCCCGGACCGACGTCAGCCCGGGCCCGGACCGGTTCCTCGCCCCCGACATCGAGGGCGTGTGGCAGGCCGTGCACGACCGTTCCGTGCTGGCGGCGGCCGAGTCCGTCACCGGCCCGCTGGACTGAGCGCCACCGACGACCCCGCCACCCGGCATACATCGTGGAATGACTGGAAGAGAAGGGAACTGACATGGAAGGTGCACGTCCCGTCCGCGCCGCTCGCGGCACTGCGCTGACTGCGCGCTCCTGGGCGACGGAGGCCCCGCTCCGGATGCTCATGAACAACCTCGACCCGGAGAACGCCGAGCGGCCCGACGACCTCGTCGTCTACGGTGGCACCGGCCGGGCAGCCCGAGACTGGAAGTCGTTCGACGCCATGGTGCGCACCCTGACGACGCTGGGGCCGGACGAGACGATGCTCGTCCAGTCCGGGCGGCCGGTCGGTGTCATGCAGACGCACGAGTGGGCCCCGCGAGTGCTCATCGCGAACAGCAACCTCGTCGGGGACTGGGCCACCTGGCCCGAGTTCCGTCGTCTCGAGCATCTCGGCCTGACGATGTACGGCCAGATGACGGCCGGCTCATGGATCTACATCGGCACCCAGGGCATCGTCCAGGGCACCTATGAGACCTTCGCCGCGGTCGCCGAGAAGCGCTTCGGCGGGACGCTGGCCGGCACCCTCACACTCACCGGTGGCTGCGGCGGCATGGGTGGTGCACAGCCGCTGGCGGTCACGATGAACGAGGGCGCCTGCCTCATCGTCGACGTCGACCCCGCCCGGCTGCACCGGCGCGTCGAGCACCGCTACCTCGACGAGGTGGCCACCGACCTCGACGACGCCGTCGCCAAGGCGCTCGCCGCCAAGCGCGAGCGCCGCGGCTGGTCGGTGGGCGTCGTCGGGAACGCCGCCGAGGTCTTCCCGGAGCTGCTGCGCCGGGGCGTCGAGATCGACATCGTCACCGACCAGACGTCCGCCCACGACCCGCTCTCCTACCTGCCGGAGGGCGTGACGCTCGAGGACTGGGCCGAGCTGGCCGAGAAGAAGCCCGAGGACTTCACCGACCGCGCCCGGGCGTCGATGGCCAACCACGTCAAAGCCATGGTCGAGTTCCAGGACGCCGGCGCCGAGGTCTTCGACTACGGCAACTCGATCCGCGACGAAGCGCGCCAGGGTGGCTACACCCGGGCGTTCGAGTTCCCCGGCTTCGTGCCCGCCTACATCCGTCCGCTCTTCTGCGAGGGCAAGGGCCCGTTCCGCTGGGCTGCCCTCTCGGGCGACGCGCGCGACATCGCCGCCACCGACAAGGCCGTCCTCGAGCTCTTCCCCGACAACGACCGCCTGCACAAGTGGATCCGTGGTGCACAGGACCGTATCGCCTTCCAGGGCCTGCCGGCTCGCATCTGCTGGCTCGGCTACGGCGAGCGCGACAAGGCCGGGCTGCGCTTCAACGAGATGGTGCGGGCCGGGGAGCTCTCGGCGCCGGTCGTGATCGGTCGCGACCACCTCGACA
Organism: uncultured Actinomycetota bacterium; assembly: GCA_963816385.1. GTDB lineage: Bacteria > Actinomycetota > Actinomycetes > Actinomycetales > Dermatophilaceae > CAWFKL01. Next base: position 163,296 of record CAWFKL010000001.1, on the reverse strand, counting down.
GCGGCTCCGTCGCGAGCCCCTACCGCGAGACCGAGGCGATGGCCGACGGCTCGGACGCCATCGCCGACTGGCCCCTGCTCAACGCCCTGGTGAACACGAGCTCCGGCGCCAGCTGGGTGTCGATCCACCACGGCGGTGGGGTCGGGATCGGTCGCAGCCTGCACGCGGGCCAGGTCTCGCTCGCGGACGGCACCGACCTCGCCGCGCAGAAGCTGGCGCGAGTGCTGACGAACGACCCGGGCATGGGCGTCATCCGGCACGTCGACGCCGGCTACGACATCGCCGACCGTGTCGCGCACGAGCGCGGCGTCCGCGTCCCGATGCAGGAGGGCTGAGAGCCGTATGCCGTCCCGCTCGTTCGATGTATTGCGCGGTCACCGGTGACCGCGCACTACATCGAACCGAGCCACGCCGGACGCTCAGCGGCTGGGGCGGGTCTCCTCGTCGGAGATGTCGGCCACCGTGGCGTCGAAGATCTCGATGACGTCGTCGCCCCGCACGGTCAGGCCTACGCCGTGAGCACCGCCGCCGATCGAGATGCGGCGTCCCACGAGATGGGTGTCGGCGATGACGGGCAGCCGGCTTGCCGAGCCGAAGGGCGTGATGGTGCCGCGCTCGTAACCGGTCACGGCCCTGGCCTCGTCGGCGTCGGGCATCGAGATGCGGTTGGTGCCGAGCAGTGCCCGCACCTTCGGCCAGGAGAACGTCCGGTCCCCCGGGACCAGGACGAAGACGTGGTCGTCCTCGGCGCGGCGCACGACGAGGGTCTTGATGAGGTCGCGCGGCTCGATGCCGCGCGCAGCCGCGGCCTCCTCGAGGCTGCCCACCCGGCCGTGTCGCGTCACGGTGTGCTGGATCCCGGCCTGGCGCGCGGCCTCGACTGCCGGAGTGCGGACCGCCTCGGAGTCACTACGCTCTGCGCATGTCGTCACGGTCAGGGTCCATGGGACGAAGCCTAGTTACGGCGTCGGTGCACCGCGTCGGCGCGGGGAGCGGAGGTCGTGGTGACCACCAGCTTCGACCGGATGTGGTCGGACCTCGAGCCCATCGGGCGAGCGCCCGACACCGGCGGCTACCGACGGTTCGCATGGACGCGCACCGACCACGACCTGCGCGAGTGGTTCGCGGGCGAGTGCGAGGCCCGTGGGCTCGAGCTCGTCGAGGACCGTGCCGGCAACCAGTGGGCGTGGTGGGGTGATCCCGACGTGACGCCGGGGGTGGTCATCGGGTCGCACCTCGACTCGGTGCCGGACGGCGGCGCCTTCGACGGGCCGCTGGGTGTCGTCAGTGCCTTCGCCGTGGTCGACGACCTGCGCACGCGCGGGCTCGAGCCCGCGTGCCGCTCGGCGTCGTCAACTTCGTCGACGAGGAAGGTGCCCGCTTCGGGGTGGCCTGTGCCGGCTCGCGCATCATCGCCGGCACCCTCGACAGCGACCGCGCCCGCTCCCTGACCGACGTCGACGGCGTCACGATGGCACAGGCCTGGCTGGAGGCCGGTCGTGATCCCGAGACGCTTGGGCCTGATCCCGAGGCGCTGGCGCGCATCGGGCACTTCGTCGAGCTGCACGTCGAGCAGGGCAAGGCGCTGGCGCTCGCGCCCGACGGCAGCGACGACCTCGGCGACCCGGCCCGGGCGGTGGCGATCGGCACCGACATCTGGCCCCACGGGCGCTGGCGGGTCGACCTGCCCGGCGAGGCCAACCATGCCGGTACGACACGCATCGAGGACCGCCGCGACGCCATGCTGTCGCTGGCCGACGTCGTGCACGCCGCCAGGTCGTATGCCGTCGGCCTCGGCTGCGTGACCACCGTCGGCAAGGTGCAGGTGCAGCCGGGTGGCGTCAATGCCATCGCCAGCCACGTCACGGCCTGGCTCGACGCACGCGGTCGCAGCGAATCCTCCGTGAGGGCGGCGGTGGACGCGGTCACCGCTGACGCGCAGCGGCTCGGCGGCAGCGTGACCGAGGAGTCCTGGACCCCGACGACCGACTTCGACGGCTGGCTCGTCCAACGCCTTCACGGCATCCTCCCCGACGCGCCCCTTCTCGGGACAGGAGCCGGCCATGACGCGGGCGTGCTTGCCACGAAAGGCATTTCGGCCGGCATGCTCTTCGTCCGGAATCCCACAGGCGTCTCACACTCACCCGCCGAGTCGGCGAGCCCCGACGACTGCCACCATGGGGTGGCGGCCCTGGCAGCGGTCGTCGCCGATCTGTGCTCGCGGAAGGAAGACGCCAGATGAGGAGTGCCACGTGACGGTCTTCTGGTGCGACAGCGCTTGGCTCACGGGCGGCTTCGCCCGCAGGGTGCGACTCGTCACGCAGCACGGTCTGATCAAGGACGTCCTCGTCGGTGCCGACATCGAGCCCGGTGACGTCGTCCTGTCGGGAGTCACGCTCCCCGGCATGGCCAACACGCACAGTCACGCGTTCCACCGAGCCCTGCGTGGTCGCGTCAACGGCGGCGGCGGCAACTTCTGGAGCTGGCGCGAGCAGATGTACGCCGCGGCCGAGCAGCTCAACCCGGACACGTACTTCGCCCTGGCGCGAGCGGTGTTCGCCGAGATGGTGCAGGCCGGCTTCACGGTCGTCGGGGAGTTCCACTACGTGCACCACCGGCCCGGGGGGCATCCGTATCGCGACCCGAACGCCATGGGACTCGCCGTGCGCCAGGCCGCCGACGAGGCCGGCATCCGACTGACCCTGCTCGACACCTGCTACCTCGAGGGTGGCCTCAACGGCGGCGGCCACGTCGAGCTGCACTCCGGTCAGCGCCGGTTCAGCGACGGCACCGTCGAAGCCTGGGCCGAGCGCATGGCTGCGCGCCCGTCCGAGACAGACCGGGTGCGGCTCGGTGCGGCGATCCACTCGGTGCGGGCGGTCAGGCGCGAGGACCTGCCAAAGGTCGTGGAGGCGGCCGGGTCGCTGCCGCTGCACGTCCACCTCTCGGAGCAGCACGGCGAGAACCTTGCCTGCCAGATGTTCTACGGTCACACCCCGACGGAGCTGCTCGACGAGGCGGGGGCACTCGGCAACAATCTCACGAGCATCCACGCCACCCACCTGACCGACCGCGACATCGAGCTGCTCGGCGGCACCGGCACCGGCGCCTGCATCTGCCCGACGACCGAGCGTGACCTCGCCGACGGCATCGGGCCCAGTCGGTCGCTGCACGACGCCGGCAGCCCGATCTCGCTCGGATCCGACCAGAACGTCATCATCGACCCGTTCGTCGAGCTGCGGGGCATCGAGATGCACGAGCGGCTCGTCAGCAACGAGCGCGACCGCTTCTCGGCCAACGACCTGCTGCTCGTCGCGTCGTTCAACGGATACCGTGCCCTCGGCTGGTCCGACGGCGGCCACCTCTCCAAGGGCGCGCTCGCCGACTTCGTCACGGTCCGCGCCGACACGGTCAACACCGCCGGCTCGGCCGCCGACCAGATCATCTACTCCTGCATGGCCGCGGACGTCTCGACCGTCGTCGTCGGCGGTGAGGTGATCGTCAGTGAAGGGCGTCACCGGATCGGCGACGTGGGCCGGTTGCTCGGGAACGCCATCGACCGGGTCGCGGGAGGACTGACGACGTGAGCCTGCTCCTCACGGGCATCGGCGAGCTGACGACGAACGACCCCCAGCGGGCCGCCGACCTCGCCCCGGGCGCCGACCCGGGCGACCGGCTGCTCGGCCTCATCCGCGACGCCGCCATCGTCGTGTCGGGGGGAGGCGACACCCGCGACCCGGTCATCGAGTGGGTCGGGCACGCGTCCGACGCCCCGGACGCCGACGAGCGACGTGACCTCGACGGACGGGCCGTCATCCCGGGCTTCGTCGACTCGCACACCCACCTCGTCTTCGCAGGCGACCGCTCGGCCGAGTTCGCCGCCCGGATGACGGGCACGCCCTACGACGGCGGCGGCATCGCGGTCTCGGTCGCCGCGACGCGGGCCGCCTCCGACGACGACCTGCGCAGGCTCGTCGCTGCGCGCGTCGCGGAGATGCGGGCCCAGGGCACGACGACGGTGGAGATCAAGAGCGGCTACGGCCTCACCGTCGACGACGAGGTGCGTTCGTTGCGCATCGCCGGCGAGTTCACGGCGCACACGACCTTCCTCGGGGCGCACGTCGTGCCACGCGAGCACGCCGGCGACCGGGCGGCATACCTCGATCTCGTCACCGGTGCCATGCTCGACGCGGTCACGGCGGACGGCGGGACGAGCCTCGCCGAGAGCATCGACGTCTTCTGCGAGCCGCACTCCGCGCACGCCTTCGACGGGGACGAGGCGCGCAGCGTGCTCGAGGCGGGGCGGGCGGCCGGGCTGGCCCTGCGGGTGCACGGCAACCAGCTCGGCCACGGCCCGGGTGTGCGGCTCGCCTGCGAGCTCGGTGCCCGCAGCGTCGACCACTGCACGTTCCTCGACCACGCCGACGTCGAGGCGCTCGTCGGCTCCCGGGGCACGACCGTCGCGACCCTGCTGCCGGGTGTGGAGTTCTCGACGCGCTCGCCCTACCCCGACGGGCGTGCACTCATCGACGCCGGCGTCGACGTGGCGCTCGCCAGCGACTGCAACCCCGGCACGTGCTACTCGTCGTCGATGCCCTTCGCCATCGCGCTGGCGGTGCGCGAGATGGGCCTGACGCCGGCCGAGGCCCTGCACGCGGCCACCGCGGTGTCAGCCCGTTCGCTCGGACTTGACCGCCGGATCGCGCCAGGACAGCCCGCGCAGCTGGCGGTCCTCGAGGCACCGAGCCACCTGCACCTGGCCTACCGCGCCGGGGTGCCCATCGCGCACGCGATCGAGCTCTAGCCCTCCGCGACCGGGGCGGGCGCGTTGTGACCGGCGTCCGAGTGCTCGCACCGCAGCACGGAGCCCGGCCCGGGGTGTATCAGTCCGGTGTGGCCGTCCGACCACTCCACGACGTAGGGCGGCCCTCCGGCGTCACCCCTGACCTCGAGGATCGTGCCCTCTCGCGTGCGTTGCCCCACGTGCTCGCCGGCCATCGTGATTCGGTCACCCACCTGGGCCTGCATGACCCACCTCCTTCGGAACGGGCTCGTCGCTCCAAGCACACCACCTCGGGGCGGTCCGCGGGAAGGGGCCCCACGGAATCAGGCCGGGTCCCCCACCTGTCCGCTCGGGTCACCGCCGGCTACTTGCGCGGTGCGGAGAGGTTCATCACCTTCTGCACGCGGTACTCGTTGCGCGCCTTCACACGGGTGATCTTGCGGTGGATCTTGATGTCGGTGGCCGAGGCCTGCTCGTCCTCGAGCTCCTTGGGCAGATGCCCTGCCGAGTTGCGGTAGTAGGTCGCCACGCTTCGCTCGACGGCGATCCGGGCCGTCGAGACGAGCACCGAGCTGAGCGCGGTGAAGATGATCACGTCGCGGGTGCGCTCGTGCTCGTAGTCGCCCTTGATCGGCACGCTGCGACCGGTCGCGATCTTCCAGGTCCTCTGGGCCGCGTCGGTGGCCAGCTTTGTGGCGATCAGCGTGGAGCCGATGTTCAGGACCTTCCACACCGGCCCGCCCGCCACGGTCCGCGGGGTCACCTTCTTCTCGACGGCCTTCTTGCGCCCGTCGATCGCGTTCTTCGCGTCCTTCGCAGCCATGCTGTGACTGTGCCACGCGGGGAGGGTAAAGTCACCTCCACAACTGAAGAGCACCACCCATCCATCACGACAGGGGAGCGCCCTCTAGCGCTGAGAGTGCGGCCGTCGGCGCAGCCCGACGACAGCCCGCAGACCCTCGAACCTGCTCCGGTTAGCACCGGCGAAGGAAGTCGGGATTTTTCTCAGGTCACCACGCGGCCGCCGACGACGATCGTCGACGGGTGCGTCCGGTGATCTCCCCGAGGTATCCATCGGGACCCGGGAGAACGTCATGTCCAGCACCATCACCGCCAGCGGTCCACTCACCCGCTGGCGCACCATCGACCTGCTCACCTGCGCGTTCCTCGGCGTCGCGTTCGGCGTCGCCTACTGGGCGTGGGGACTTGCCTACGCGGCCCCGTCGGCCGCGGTGTCGGCCGGCTTCCCGCCGCTCAGCGCCCTCTTCGCCTGGCCCTGGCTCGTGGCCGGCATGGTCGGAATGCTCATTATCCGCCGCCCGGGCGCGGCGCTCTTCACCGAGCTGCTCGCGGCCGTGGTGTCGGCCTTGGTCGGCACCCAGTGGGGACTGACGACCCTCGTCTCCGGCCTCGTCCAAGGCCTCGGTGTCGAGCTCGGCTTCGCCCTCTTCGGGTATGTCGTCTACAGCTGGGCCCCGCTGCTCGTCGGGGGCTTCCTCGGCGGCGCCTTCGAGGCCGTGTACGAGTGGTACTCCTACTGGACCGACTGGGGCTTCGGCTACAAGATGGCCTACCTCTTCCTGCTCGGCGGGTCGGTGGCGATCTTCGGCTCGCTCCTCGCGGTCGGCCTGACGAAGCTGCTCGCGAACGCAGGCGCCCTGTCGGCGTTCCCGTCCGGCCAGGAGGCACGGGAGCGGGCGGCTGTCTGACACCGGCGTGGCGAGGACGGGCGTTCCCCACGGGGCGCGGGTCGAGGTCTCCGCGCTCTCGTGGCGCCCGTACGGGCGGTCGCGCCCCGTGCTCGACGGGCTCGACCTGCGCATCGCAGCGGGGGAGCGGGTGCTGCTCGCGGGCCCGAGCGGGTCGGGCAAGTCCACGCTGCTGCGCGCCCTCGCCGGACTGCTGCTCACCGCTGACTCGGGTGAGCTCGCGGGGGAGGTGCGTCTCGACGGCCGGACCGAGCACCGCGTCGGGTCGGTGGGGCTCGTGCTGCAGGACCCGGGTGCCGGCGTCGTCGCCTCGTCGATCGGCCGCGACGTCGCGTTCGGGCTCGAGAACGTCGCAGTGCCACGGCCTGCCATGCCGACGCGGGTGGCGGCGGCGCTGGCCGAGGTCGGTCTCGACCTGCCCACCGACGCCTCGCCGCTGACCCTCAGCGGTGGGGAGGCCCAGCGGCTGGCGCTCGCCGGTGCCCTCGTCATGGAGCCGCGGCTGCTCCTGCTCGACGAGCCCACGGCCATGCTCGACGCTGCGACGGCGGCCGGGGTGCGAGCCCTCGTCGCCGGTGTCGTGGGCCGGCGTGGGCTGACCCTCGTCGTCGTCGAGCACCGCCTGACGGGCTGGCTCGACCTCGTCGACCGGCTCGTCGTCCTCGACGGCGAGGGTCGCGTCATCGCCGACGGGCAACCCACCGAGGTGCTCTCCGAGCACGCGGACTTCCTCACAGCCCAGGGCATCTGGGTCCCAGGTGCACCCGAGCCGGCTCCGCTTGCGATCGAGCTCCCGGCGGCGCCGGGTCACGCATCGGCGGTCGTCACGCGCGGTAGGGCCGTGGTGACCGCCACCGGGATCGGGGTCGAGCGCCGTAGCCGGCGCCTCGGCTCGACCTCGCGCACGACGAGGGCCGTCGCCGACGTCAGCCTCGAGGTCGCGGCGGGGGGCTTCACGGCTCTGACCGGGCCCAGCGGGGCGGGCAAGACGACGCTCATGGCTGCCGTCGGAGGCCTGGTCGAGCCGACCACCGGGCGGGTCGAGGTCGCGTCCCCGCTGACGCCCGGCGAGGGAGAGAGCCTCAGCGCACCAGGCGCGCGCCCGCGCGCCCACCTGCGAGCGCGGCCTCCCCAGGAGTGGGCTTCCGTCGACCTCGCCCGCGTGGTGGGCTGGGTGCCACAGCGAGCCGCGACGGCGATCGTCGGCCGCACTGTGCGCGACGACCTCCTGACGACGGTCAGGGCACTTGGCCACGACGGCGTCCAGGCGCAGGCTCGGGCCGAGGCGCTGCTTCGGGCGCTCGGGCTGGAACGCCTCTCCCGCACCGACCCGCGGCATCTCTCCGGTGGTGAGCAGCGTCGCCTCGCCGTCGCGTCGGCCGTCGCGCACGGTCCGGCACTCGTGCTCGCCGACGAGCCGACGGTCGGCCAGGACCGGCTGACCTGGGCCGCCGTCGTGGGCACCCTCGAGGCGGCCCGTGGGGAGGGTGCGGCCGTCCTCGTGACGACGCACGACGAGGGCGTCCTCGCCCGCGCCGATGCCGAGGTCGCGCTGACCCGGCCGGCCGCGCCTGACGTCCCCGCCGGGCCCGAGCGTCGGCCGCTGCTCGACGCGCGTCGGGCCCCTCGCCCTCCTCGCCGCCGCCCTCTGCGTGCTGCCGCTCCCGGCGCTGCTCGAGTCCTGGCGGCAAGGCCTCGTCGTGCTCGGCACCGAGCTCGTGCTCGGTGCCGTGGGGCTCATCGCTCCCGGCCCGGGACGTCGCCAGACAGGCCGGCTGCGCGGGGTGCTGGCCCGACTCACGCCGGCGCTGCTGGCCGTCGCCGGGGTCGCCTGGTCGACCTGGCTGCTCGGCGGGCGCGACATCGAGGTGGCTGCTGGCGCCGCGCTCCGCGTCCTCTGCCTCCTCGTGCCTTCGGCGTTCGTCGTGGGTTTCATCGACCCCGAGCGGCTCGGTGACCACCTCGCGCAGCGCGTCCGGCTGCCCGCCCGGCCGGTTGTCGCGGCCTCGGCGGCGCTGCAGCGCCTCCAGTCCTTCGACGACCTGTGGACCGAGCTCATGACGACGAGGCGGGTGCGCGGCATACGGGCCGACCGGGGGCTCGTGCGTCGGGGGGCCGAAGCCGTTGCCGTGACGGGCGGCCTCCTCGTCGGCGCGCTCGGCCAGGCCGCCGGGCTGGCGCTCGCGATGGACGCGCGCGGCTTCGCCGACGCCCACGGCCGCACGTGGGCCGGCCCCGCGCCGTGGCGGCTGCCCGACACCCTCGCCCTCCTCGCGGGTTTCTCCGTCATCGGCATGGCAGTGGCGGCGCGGTCCCTCACCGGCTGAGCGTGCCCGGGGCACAATGGCCCGGGACACCGGGCGACGAGAGGAACCGACCGTGAGCTGGTGCACACACCCCCAGGTGCCTGCAGCGGTGGGGCAGGGGCGCGGTGCGGGCAGCCCTCATCCTCGCCGCGGTCGGGGTGCTCGGCGCCTGCGGACAGCCGACGCCCTCGGATGACGGGGTCGGCGCGACGGTCAGCGTCAAGGTGCAGCCGACGATCGCCCCGGAGACCGAGACCGTCGAGGCGCCGGCCACGACGGCGCCGGTGACCGGTGGCCTCTTCGACGCCGCCTCCAGCCTCGTGGCCTCGAGCTGCCGGCCCACGGGCAGCTCATGGGACTTTGCGGGCACAGTCGAGAACACCGACACGGTCGAGCACACGTTCACCGTCGCGGTCTTCATCGTGCGCACGTCCGACGCCGCCGACGTCGCGGGCAAGGAGATCGACGTGCTCGTGGCGCCTGGCGGCAAGGCGGACGTCGCGGCGAAGGGATTCTGGCGGGGGCCCGAGGCCGGCGTGCAGTGCCTCACCGGCGTGACGGTCAAGGAGCAGTGAGGTGCGCCTCTTCCTCGTGCGGCACGGCCAGACCCCGGCCAACGTCGCGCGCCAGCTCGACACTGCCGTGCCCGGTCTCGACCTCACCGAGACCGGAAGGGAGCAGGCCCGCGCGCTGGCCGACCGGCTCCGGGCCGAGGACCTCGGGGCGATCTACACGTCGGACCTCGTGCGGACCCAGCAGACGGCGGCCCCGCTGGCGCAGCTGCTGGGGCTCGAGATGGTGGTGCTGCCGGGCCTGCGCGAGATCCAGGCCGGCGACTACGAGATGTCCACGGACTGGCAGCCCTACGTCGACGCCGTCACCCGGTGGGGGGAGGACCCCGACCACGCCATCCCGGGCGGCGACAGCGGGTCAGTGTTCATGACCCGCTACGAGGGCGCGATCCGGCAGATCGCCTCCGACGGGCACGAGTCGGCGGTGGCCGTCAGCCACGGAGCGGCCATGCGGGTGTGGTGCTCAGCAGCGCTCGGCCTGCCGGCCGGCTTCCTCGACACCCGTCGCGTCGACAACACCCACGTGGTGACGATGGAGGGCGACCCGGACGCCGGCTGGCGCCTGCTCGCCTGGGGGGACGAGCCGATCACGCACTGACGCCAAGGCGGTCACGGATTGGCGACAGTTGATCCACCAGACCGCCCTCTCGACGCCCATTGTGGTCGACACTGTCGAGCGTGACGGAGTTCGGCTTCAGCGACGAAGCGATCGAGCGCGCGCGACCGCCCTTCGAACGGGGGCCGCGGCGGCCGACGGCGACCGGTGTGACGTTCACCGTGGGAGTCATCGCCCTCGTCCTCTTCGGCGGGTGGGCCTGGCTGACACGCAGCCACAGCGACGACCTCGCCGCGTGGAGCTCGTTGGCGACGACCTTCGAGATCATGGACCGCAGCCTCGTCCCCCTCGGGCACAGCGAGATGCCGCCCTGCCGTGACGGCGACGACGGCATCGTGTCCCGCAGCTACCCGCCGTCGACGGGGCCGCAGGCTGCCGAGGTCATCGGCTTCCTCACCCAGAGCGGCTGGTCCGAGCAGCCGGCGGCCGACGGAGAGGCCGAGGGTGAGCACGTGCTCGCGCGGCTGACCAAGGTCGAGGCCGGCAAGCAGCTCACGATAGAGGTGAGCGGCACCGGACTGACGAGGCTCGCCGGCACCGTCGTCGGGCGGAGCCCGGCCGGGGCGATCGGCTGCCTCGGGCGCTGACCCCTCCGGCGCCGTCGGCACAACGCCGGCGGCACGGGCCACATGGTGGGAATCGCCCCGCCCCCGGCAGACCGGGGTGCCACGCTGGTGAACATGCGCGTGGTCACCCAGTCCCGGAAGCTCCGCTCGGTCTGCTACGAGATCCGTGGACCCGTGCTCGCCGAGGCCAAGCGGCTCGAGGACGAGGGGCACCGCATCCTCAAGCTCAACATCGGCAACCCGGCCCCGTTCGGCTTCGAGGCGCCCGAGGACATCCTCGTCGACGTCATCCAGGAGCTGCCGACGGCTCAGGGCTACAGCGACAGCAAGGGCATCCTGTCGGCGCGGCGTGCCGTCAAGCAGCACTACGAGGTGCGTGACTTTCCGCCGGTCGGCGTCGAGGACATCTACCTCGGCAACGGCGTCAGCGAGCTCATCGTCATGGCGATGCAGGGCCTGCTCGACGACGGTGACGAGGTGCTCATCCCCGCACCCGACTACCCGCTGTGGACCGCCGCCGCGAGCCTCGCCGGCGGGAACCCGGTCCACTACGTCTGCGACGAGCAGGCCGGATGGGCGCCCGACCTCGACGACATCCGCAGCAAGGTGACGGACCGGACGCGCGCGATCGTCGTCATCAATCCCAACAACCCGACCGGGGCCGTCTACCCGCGGCAGGTGCTCGAGGCGATCGCCCACGTGGCGCGCGAGCACGAGCTGATCCTCATGGCGGACGAGATCTACGACAAGATCCTCTACGACGGCGCCACCCACACGTCGGTCGCAGCCCTCGCCCCCGACCTGCTGTGCCTGACCTTCAACGGGCTCTCGAAGGCGTACCGCGTCGCCGGCTTCCGGTCCGGCTGGCTCGCCATCACCGGCCCCAAGGAGCACGCGCGCAACTACATCGAGGGCCTCGACATCCTCGCCAACATGCGCCTGTGCGCCAACGTCCCCGCGCAGCACGCGATCCAGGTCGCCCTCGGTGGCTACCAGTCGATCAACGAGCTCATCCTGCCCGGCGGGCGCCTGCTCGAGCAGCGCAACGCGGCCTGGGAACAGCTCAACGCCATCCCCGGCGTCTCCGCGACGAAGCCCGAAGGCGCCCTCTACCTCTTCCCGCGGCTCGACCCGAAGGTGCACGCGATCTCCGACGACGAGAAGTTCGCCTTCGACCTGCTGCGTGAGCAGAAGCTGCTCATCGTGCACGGCACCGGCTTCAACTGGAGCACGCCCGACCACTTCCGTCTCGTGTTCCTGCCGCGCGTGGAGGACATCGAGGATGCCCTCGGTCGCCTCGAGAAGTTTCTCGCGACGTACTCCCAGTAGCGACGGCACCCTCACATCCAGCCGCCCTCCAGCCGAAGCGGGGTCGTTGTCGCGTCAGCGTCCCGAGCGCCCCACGAGCCGCGGCGCGATCGGCGTCGGCTCGGCTCACGCGCCGACGGTCGACGCCCACCACTTGAGCAGCAGGCCCAGCACGACGGCCCACACGACGGTCATCGCGATGCTCACGCAGACGGCGATCCAGGCGTTGCGTCGCCCGCCCGGCTCACGTCGCGACAGGCTGATCAGGGCCAGCGCCAGGCCGAGCAGCTGTGGCACGAAGGTGAAGCCGAAGACGACGGAGGCCAACGCCGCCACGAGGGCGCCCCGTGCCAGCGGCGCCTCGCCGGCGACCCGGATCGAGCCCGACTCGAGCTCGCGCGCCTCGGGCAGGGGATGATCGTGGTCGGTCACACGTTCAGGCTAACGATGGAGAAGCGCGTGTATGCCGCCTGGCCGACCCGACGCCGCGCGCTGGGCGCCGCGGTCGCCCTCATCACGGTCCTGGGCGTCGGTGCCTGCGGTGGCAGCGAGCCCACCCTTTCCGACCTGCCGTCCGACGTCGCCAGCGCCCGGCCGACGATCTCGGCCGAGGAGGCGTCCTTCGTGCTCGCGGCCCAGGAGCTTGGCGCGGCGGTAACGGGCACGACGGTCGACGACGACATCGAGACCGCAACGACGACGTGCTGGGCCCTGCAGAACGGTGGCGTCGACCTCGCTCAGATCGCCGTCGGCGACGACGACAAGCCGTTGCCCAACACGGGTGAGGCACTGAGGACGAAGCAGCTCATGGCCGCCGCGGTGCAGGTCTTCTGCCCCCGGTACGACGACCAGGTCTCCCAGCTCGACCTCCCCTGACGCAGGTCCGCGGGAACACGACGCGCACGACCGGGGTTGGCACCGAGGTGAGTGCACCGCGAGCCCAGCTGAACATTCTCGACCTCGTGCCCGTCGTCGACGGCGGAACGGCTGGCGAGGCCATCGCCGCGACCGTCGACGTCGCCCGGCACGCGGAGAAGTGGGGCTACGGCCGCTACTGGATGGCCGAGCACCACAACATGCGCGGCGTGGCCTCGAGCTCGACCGCGGTGCTCATCGGGCACGTCGCCGACCAGACCGAGTCGATCCGCGTCGGCGCCGGCGGGATCATGCTGCCGAACCATGCGCCCTACGTCGTGGCCGAGCAGTTCGGCACGCTCGCGACGATTCATCCGGGGCGGATCGACCTCGGGCTCGGCCGGGCCCCTGGCACCGATCCGTTCACGACGCGCGCGCTGCGCAGGAACGAGGCGGCTGCGATGAACTTCGCCGGCGAGGTCGAGGAGCTCCGGGGCTACCTCGGCGACCCGGACCCCGACGCCAAGGTGCGCGCCATCCCCGGCGAGGGCACGCACGTGCCGCTCTGGATCCTCGGCTCGAGCCATGGCGGCGCCCAGGTCGCGGCGGCGCTCGGGCTGCCCTACTCGTTCGCCTCCCACTTCGCGCCGGCCGCGCTGATGAGCGCGCTCGAGGTCTACCGTGGCCGCTTCGCGCCCTCGAGCGAGCCGGGCGGTCTCGACGCCCCGCGCACCATGGCCGGGGTCAACGTCATGGTCGCCGACACGACGGCCGAGGCGGAGCGGCTCTTCACGAGCGTCCTGCAGCGCTTCCACGGCATCGTCACCGGGCGACGCGCCGGCCTCAGCGAGCCCTCAGGCGACATCGACTCGCTGATGGCGCAGTGGTCGCCGGCCGAACGCCAGACCGTCTCGGAGATGACCCGGGTCTCGCTCGTCGGCACGCCCGACGAGGTGCGCGACGGGCTGGCTGGCTTCGTCGAGGCCACGGGGGTCGACGAGGTCATCGTCACCTGCGGTGCGCACGCGCACGAGGACCGGCTGCGCTCCTTCGAGCTGCTCGCCGACGCCTGGAGCTGAGCCGCCCGGCCGGCGGGCCCACCACCCCGTCACGTCGCCACGACCGCGTCTGAGAGGCTGCCCCACATGAGTGAGAACGAGAGCCGGGACCTTCGGCGCGTCACCCTGGCCCGCGACAGCGTCGGTCGCTACACGGTCCGCAACGACCGCGGCGGCTCGATCACGACGAGCTCCGGCACCGACGAGCTGTCGCCCGTGGAGCTCCTGCTGGCCGGGATCGCCGCCTGCACCGCCGTCGACGTCGACACCGTGACGACGCGACGCACCGAGCCGGACGCCTTCGAGATCGAGGTCACCGCCGACAAGATCAAGGACCAGGACGGCAACCGCCTCACGGACATCGAGGTGACCTTCCGGGTGCGCTTCCCCGACGGTGAGGCCGGTGACGCCGCGCGCGCGATCCTGCCCAGCCTCGTGCGCCGCAGCCACGAGGAGTTCTGCACCGTGAGCCGCACCGTCGCGCTGGGCGCCGACGTCACGGCCCGGATCGAGTAGGAGCCGCCAGTCTCGGATGCCGTGTCGTCAGTCCCTGAGGCGTCGCACGGTGAGGGCCTGCTCGGCCCGCCCGACGGGGCCGAGCTCGTCGTGGAGCGTCGTCGACGTCAGTCCGAGCCCGGTGGTCCCCATCGAGACACGGGTGTCGAAGCCGACCCAGCCGCGCACCGGCTCGCGGAAGAGGTGGATGGACAGGTCGACGTTGGGGAACATCCACTCGAGCGGGGAGACGCGGACGGCGATGCCGTTCGCCGTGTCGACGAGTCGCACGAAATCCGCTGTGGCGGAAGAGGTCTCGCCGTCGACGACGGCGTTGGGCGAGCGGATCCAGCCACGCGTCCGGCCCGGTCTCCGGTCCGGGTCCATGCGGAACTCCAGTCCGCGGATGTAGCCGCCGCGCCACGTGTGCGTGCCCTCCCAGGGCAGCAGCTCGTCGGGGCCCGGTATGCCGTCCAGCTCCACACCGGCCACCGGTGCGGAGTCCTGCGTGGAGAGCCGCCACGCCTGCGCGCGCACCGCGACCCGGTCGTCGACGCTGAGGGTGGCCTCGACGAGCTCGATCGTGCGACCGGGTCGCGTCGTGCGCACCTGCACCCGGCTCTCGCGAGCCGGGATCACGCCGAGCACGTCGAAGCAGATCCGTGCGAGCTGCATGCCACGGCGAGGTTCGTGTGCGTCGATGGCGTGGGTGAGCAGGCCGCTGACGGGCGCCAGGTGCTGCTCGTCGACGCGCCAGGCACCCTGGGTCTGCAGCGTCGGCAGGAAGACGCCGTCCCCGAGACGGCGGTAGAAGGCGGGCGTCTCGGCGTCGAGCCCGCCGTCCTCCGCTCCGTCACTGGCGTCGGTGGTCACGCCGAGAACTCTAGGTGCGCCCCTCCGCGGGCTGAGCCGCACCCTGCGCGGTCCCCAGGACACCGAGACCGAGGTCGACCATCCGCACGAGCCGAGGGGCGAGCTCGCTGACGGCCCCGGGTGGCAGGTCGCGCAGCGGCCCCTCGAGGGCGAGCATGGCCAGCCCGTGCACCGCCGACCACGCGAGCAGCTCGGCCCCGGGCCGCTCGGACTCCGGGAGCACACCTGCCTCGGCCATCTCGTCGAGGGTGTCGCTCAACAGCTGGAAGGGGGTGCGTCCCGCGCTGCCTGCGGCGTCGGCGGACGCGGCGCGGCTGAGGTCGACCGGCACGGCGAAGGCGGTGCGAAAGAGCCCCGGCTCGTCCATCGCGAAGCGCAGGTAGCCGACCCCGACGGCCCGGAACCTCGCCCGCGCCCGGTCACCGGGCGGCATACCGTCGGGCACGCCCGCGATGGTCGCCGAGATGACGTCGGCAGCGCGTGCCTGCGCGATGGAGACGACGTGGCCGAGCAGCGCGTCACGGTCGGCGAAGTGCCGGTAGGCCGCGTTGGCGGAGACGCCGGCCCTTCGGGTGGCCTCGCGCAGCATGACCTTGTCGGGCCCTCCCTCGCGGGCGAGGTCCGTCCCCGCTTCGAGCAGGGCCCGCCGCAGGTCGCCGTGGTGGTAGGTCGAGCGGGGCGTGACGGACTGCTCCTGCGGTTCCGGGGTCGCGGCGGCAGTGGAGGTCACCTCCACATCATGCTCCTCGGGGCCCGGTGCCCGGCCGCCGCTTGCCGTTCAGAAGCCGAAGCGGCGTGCCGTGGCACGCACCGCCTCGGCGGACGCGCGGAGACCGGCGAGCTCCCCGTCGGTCATCGGCACCTCCACCCGGTTGCCGATGCCGCCGGCGTGCACGATGGCCGGCACCGAGAGACAGACATCGCCGACTCCGTAGTAGTCGATGAGCAGCGATGACACGGGCAGGATGCGACCCTCGTCGTTGACGACCGCCTCGAGGATGCGGGTGCCGGCCAGGCCGATGGCGTAGTTCGTCGCACCCTTGCCCTCGATCACGCGGTAGGCCGACTGGACCACGTCGGTGGCGATCCGCTCGCGGGTCTCATCGTCGAAGATGGGCCTTCCGTCGGGCCCCTGCCACCGCAGCAACGGCACCGAGCCGATGGAGGCCGACGACCACAACGGGATCTCGGAGTCACCGTGCTCCCCGACGACGTAGGCGTGGATGCTCTGCGCCGCCACGCCGGTGTGCTCGGCGAGCAGGAAGCGCAGGCGTGAGGAGTCGAGGACCGTGCCGGAGCCGAAGAGCCGGCTCGGCGGAAGGCCCGAGACCTGCAGCGCGGCATACGTGACGACGTCCACGGGGTTGGTGACCATGACGTGCACGGCGTGCGGGGCGGCCTCGACCAGGCGCGGCAGGATCGACCGGACGATGCCGATCGTCGTCTCGGCGAGGTCGAGCCGCGACTGACCCGGCTTCTGTTTGGCGCCGGCGGTGAAGACGACGACGTCGCTGTCGGCGAGCACCGCGATGTCGTCGGATCCCTCGACTCGTGCCATCGGCATGAACTGGATGCCGTGGGCGAGGTCCAGCGCCTCGGCCCGCACCTTGGGCTCGTTGACGTCGAAGAGCGCCACCGTCTGCGCGGCCCCGCGCATGAGCGAGGCGTAGGCCAGCGTGGCCCCGACCGCGCCCGCGCCGACGATGCCGAGCTTGGTGCGCCGTCGAGGAGGCCCGTCGGAGCCGTGGGGCAGGGATGGCTGGGTCTCGGTCATCGGGTCTCCCGCTCTCGTGGCGTCGTCGCAAACCTATCCACCTGCTGCGGCGGCCTTGGGCCGTTCAACCGAAGAGCTCGCGCACGCACTCGTCGAACATCGCGGTGTGCGCGTCGACGTCGGAGACGGTCGTGTCCGGACACATGAGCGCCATGTTGTGGAAGGGGGTCAGCAGGATTCCCCGGTTGAGCGCGTAGAGGTGCAGGAACTGCTGCAGCTCGAAGTCGTCACAGTCATGCGCCTCGTGCCGTTGTGCGACGGTGTGGCCGAGAAGGCGTACTCAGCACGAGCGCCCGAGGCGGGTCACGTGCCACTGCGCGCCGACAGCGTCGATGCCCGCCTGCACCCCGTCGGCCCACGCGGCGGCCAGTGGCACCATGTGCTCGAAGGCAGAGGCAGTCATCACCTGCTCGAGGGTGGCCCTCATCGCCGCCATCGAGAGGCCGTTGCCGGCGAGGGTGCCACCGATGCCGCCCACGTCGACGTCCTCCAGCTCGACCGACCTCGTGATCCGCTCGGCGAGGTCCGCCGTGAAGCCGAACGTGCCGCACGGGATGCCGCCACCGATCGACTTGCCGATGACGAGCACGTCGGGCTGCAGGTCGTGGGCGCGGGTGTACCGCCCGGCCCGGCGCAGATGGTGTGCGTCTCGTCGTTGATGAGCAGCGCTCCGTAGCGGGTCGCGAGCTCCCGGACGCCCTCGTTGTAGCCGTCCTCGGGCAGGACGATGCCGATGTTGGTCAACGCCGGCTCGACGAGGACGGCCGCGACGTCGCCGTGCGCGAGAGCTCGCTCCAGCGCCTCCAGGTCGTTGAACTCCACGACGCGCGTCGTCTGGGCGGTGTCGACCGGTGCTCCGATGTTGCCGGGACGGGTCGACAGTGGTGAGCCCCGGCGCCCAGAGTCGCGAACGCTTCGTCGACCGAGCCGTGGTAGCACCAGTTGTGGACGACGACCTTGCTGCGGCCGGTGAGCATCCGGGCGTAACGGATGGCGTGGCGGTTCGCGTCCGTCGCCGTGAGCGTGAACTGCCAGTAGGGCAGCCCGAACCGCTGGGCGAGCCCCGTCGACACGGCGATGGCGTCCTCGGTGGGCAGCATCGTCGTGATCCCTCGGGACAGCTGGCGCGTGACGGCCTCGACCGTGGCGGCAGGGGAATGGCCCATCATGGCCCCGGTGTCGCCCAGGCAGAGGTCGATGTGGTCGACCTCGTCGACGCAGGTGAAGTGGGCGCCGGCGGCGCGCTCGACGAAGACCGGGAAGTCGCCCGGCCACTTGACCATCCAGCTCATCGGCACGCCACCCGGCAGGTGCGCACGCGCCCGTCGGGCGGCTGCCCGCGCGAGCGAGGGCGCGCCGAGGCGAAGGCACGGAGCTCGCGCTCGTGGAGACGGGCCAGGCGAGCACGATCGAGGGGGGCCATGAGCGGCATCCCGCCCCGTCGGCGTGACCGACGGAAGGGCGAGCGCGGATCCCCGGATACCTTCGGAATCCGTAGGCAATGGAACGTTCATGCCAGCGAAAGCAATTGTTCCGGTCCGGTTCACGATGACAGGTGCGGCATGCATACTTGCCGCCCATGCCTGCGAGCGGATACCGGAGCCTGAGTCTGTGGCACGACACGATGGACGACGACTTCACCCCTCGTCCGCGCGCTCGACCGTGACGTCGAGGTCGACGTCGCGATCGTCGGGGCCGGCTACACCGGGCTCTGGACCGCCTACCACCTCGCGATCGCTGACCCCGACGATCCGCATCGCGGTCATCGAGCGCGAGATCGCCGGCTTCGGAGCGTCAGGGCGCAATGGGGGT
This sequence comes from uncultured Actinomycetota bacterium, assembly GCA_963816385.1. Taxonomy (GTDB): domain Bacteria; phylum Actinomycetota; class Actinomycetes; order Actinomycetales; family Dermatophilaceae; genus CAWFKL01. Next base: position 144,569 of record CAWFKL010000001.1, on the reverse strand, counting down.
TGGTGCTCGGCACTCTTTCCCGCCTCGCTCCAGCGGATGGCGAGCGAGCGACGGCCGCGACGCCGCGGTGCGGATGCAGCACCAGCTGCACGACACCGTGGCCGACGTCGGCAAGATCGCGGCGCAGGAGGGCATCGACTGCCACTTCGAGCAGGGCGGCTACCTCTCCGTCGCCCGCAACCCGGCCCAGCTCGAACGCGTACGCGCCGAGGTGGCCGACTTCCACGCCTGGGGCTTCGGGCCCGAGGACCACCGCCTGCTCGACGCCCAAGGGGTCGCGCGAGTTCGCCCGGGTCTCCGACGCGCTCGGCGGCTCGTGGACGCCGCACTGCGCCGCAATCCACCCCGCCCGCCTCGTGCGCGGGCTCGCCGCCGCCGTCGAACGCCGCGGGGTCACGATCCACGAGCGCACGGCGGCCGTCGACGTCGGCAGCCGCCGGGTCGTCACCCCGCACGGCACGCGTGCGCGCCGAGCACGTCGTGCTGGCGACCGAGGGCTACACCCCGACGGTCGCGGGGCGCCGGCGTGCCATCGCCCCGGTCTACTCGCTGATGACCGCGACGGAGCCGCTCAGCGACGAGCTCTGGGCGCAGATCGGCCTGGACGACCGCGCGACCTTCGCGGACAACCGCCACCTCGTCGTCTACGGGCAACGCACCCGGGACGGCCGGATCGCCTTCGGTGGCAGGGGCGCTCCCTATCACTACGCGTCCAAGGTGTCGTCCTCCTTCGAGCGTGACGACCGGGTGCACGCCATGCTGCGGCGCATCCTCGTCGAGCTCTTCCCCGTGTTGCGCGACGTCGCCTTCACGCACGCCTGGGGCGGCAGCCTCGGCGTCCCTCGTGACTGGTTCCCCTCCGTGAGGCACGACAAGCACACCGGCCTCGCCTTCGCCGGCGGCTACGTCGGTGACGGAGTCGCGACCTCGGCCCTCGCCGGCCGCACCCTCGCCGCGATGATCAGCGGTGAGGACCCCGACGACCTCGCGTCGCTGCCGTGGGCCGGACGCACCTCGCGGTCGTGGGAGCCCGAGCCGCTGCGCTGGCTCGGGGTCAACGCCGTCACCGCGCTGATGGGTTCGGCGGACCGGTCCGAGCGCCGCACCGGCCGCCGCTCTCGGGCGGCCTCGGCGTTCTGGACGGCAATGGGCCAGTAGGCCGCCGACGGGGCTCGGCCCGATCCTCCACCGGGCCGAGCCCCTCTCTCGTCGGCCCGCCGGGTGCTGCCCGCGGCTCGGGTATGCCGTCCGATCGGGTCAGGCGGATCGGTAGGCACCCGTCGTGCATGCACCGGGACGCTGCTCGACGCGTCCACCTCGGCGGCGATCGCCACGTCGTCGGCCCACCCCTGCTCGACGAGCTCGCGCCCGCTGGCCGTGGCACGCAGCGCGCCGTCGAGATCCGCGCGGAAGCGCGACTCGGGCGGCCAGGGCGGCGGTCGCCTCGGGGCTGAGCAGAAGGGGCCCGGCCTGATGCTCGAGCCGGGTGACGAGGGCGGCGATGACGGCGCCGGCGCCCCAGAGGTCCTCGACGGCGGGGCGCAGCGAGCCGTCCGGCCAGCGCTCGCCGGCGGGCACCACGAGAACGGCCGGCCGGCGACTCCGCGACGCCACCATGCGGTCGACGAGCCACCCTGCCACGGCGTCGGCGTTGCGCAGCGAGCCGGCCACGACGCTGGCTCCGCCGTCGGCGAGGTGGTGGCTGATCGACGAGCCGTTCGGGGAGGGCAGGACGAGCTCGCGGATCCCGGTGCCGGCGCGGATCGAGCCGGGCGACAAGCTGATGGCGAGGTGTCCCATGCCGAGTCCTGCGGCGCGCGACTGCGCCGCGGCGAGCCCAGCCACGGATCGCGGCACGGCGAGAGTCGCACCCAGGCCACGCGCGAAGCGTGCGGCAGACTCGTCTCCCCAGGGGTAGGGATGCACGGCGATGCCGGAGTCGGCCGCGACCGTCACGCACGTGGTGAAGCTGCAGCACGTCGACGACGACAGCGACGACCTCGGCGCCCGACGCGACGGCATACCTCATGAGCGCCTGCGCCCCGCTGAGCCCCCACTCGAGGCGTACGACGTGGTGGTCCTGGCTGTGCCAGGCCGGGAGGTCACTCGCCACGGGGCGCGCCGTCGTCGAGCTGCGCGAGTCGTGTCACCAGGCGCGCGGGAGCGGTGAGGCGGTAGGAGGCGTCGACGAGCTCCGCCACCTCAGTCCCAGTCGACGCGGGAGACGGAGCCTGCGGGACGGAAGTCGAGGCCGAGCCAGCCATAGGGCCCGAGGTAGGCAGGCTCGAAGACGCGGTCGTCGTCGAGCAGGGCGGGCCGGTCGGCGGCCTCGGGCAGGAAGAGCAGCGACTGCCGGTAGGGCTCGGGGTCGTGGTCGCCCTTGACGGTGCCGCCGTAGATCGCGAAGACCTTCGTCGTGAAGAAGTTGGGCCGGCCGTGCGAGACCTTCTCCTTCGCCTCGGGCAGAGCGAGGCAGACCGAGCGGAGGCGCCGCAGGTAGGGGTCGGCGTCGTCGAACATCACCGGGTGGGCCATGCCGACCACGGTAGGGCGTCGATGGGGCCGCGTGGCGGGAGGTGGGCCAGTGGTGGTCGTGCGGCCGCGTGGCGGCGGAGGCGTGGCCGGGCGTGAGGCGGCCGGGCGTGAGGCGGGGGCCGGGTAGGCGGGGGCCGGGTAGGCCCGGGCTGCCGGAGGTGCCGGTCGAAGATCAGCGGGCGCAGGCCCCGCCGCCGCACCCGTCCGCTCCGCATGCGCCGCCGCACCCACCGCCGACGGCCACCGGCTCGGGCTGCTCGTGGCGGGTCGCCCACGCGGTCTCGAGCGCCTGGCGGAAGACCTCGACCGGCTGGGCGCCGGATACGCCGTACTTGCGGTCGAGGACGTAGAAGGGCACCGACTCGATGCCGAGCATCCTGGCGGTGGCCTCGTCGCTGCGCACGTGGTTGCCGAAGTCGTCCGACTCCAGCATCGCCCGCACCTCGGACTCGCCCAGCCCGATCTCGGTGCGCGAGCCCGACGAGGGTCTCCCGGACGCCGACGGCAAGCCCGTCGGTGAAGTACGCCCGCATGAGCCGCTCCTGAGCGACGTCGGCGAGGCCGTGCTCGTCGGCGAGGTGCACGACCCGGTGCGCGTCAAAGGTGTTGCCGTAGCGGGCCTGCTCCCAGTTGAACTCGAGGCCGAGCTCGGCGGCTGCCGCGGCCATCGAGCGGTGCTGGGCGACGGCCTGCTCGCGGCTCGTGCCGTACTTCGCAGCGACGAGGTCCACGAGGGGCAGGTCGGACACCGCCGGCGCGCTCCGGTCGAGCTCGAAGCTGTGCCACGTCACCTCGACCTCGGCGCGCGTGCTCGAACTGTGCGAGGGCCGCCTCGAGGCGCCGCTTGCCGAGGTAGCAGAAGGGGCACACGATGTCGGACCAGATGTCGATCTTCACGCTGTGTGAACCCATCCGCGCCGTCCTGTCTTCCCGGTAGCGGCGTCGGCTGCGTCACTCAGGCCGCATCAGGGCCGTGGTCGTGGCCCCAGCGCACCCGAGCCACGACGGCCGCCGCGCACTCCTGCGGCCGTCGCTCGGGCAGCCAGTGGTTGTCGTCGAGCACGACGAAGTCGTAGTTCGCCGGCCACGTGCTCGCGGGTCAGCTCGGCCGCCCGGCGGCCGAGGAAGGAGTCCTGCGCGCCCCAGACGAGGCTCGTCGGGACGGTCACCCGACGGGCCCGCAGGTGCGAGCCCCGGAGGGCGCGGTACCAGCTGACCGGTCCGCGGAGCGCGTCGGGTCGAGCGAGCCGGCCGGCATACCGGCGGGCGTCCTCTGCTCGGGCATGCCCGTGCGCTGGACGACCGTCGTGAAGAGTCGCGCGAGCAGGCGCTCGGGCAGCCACGGCACCTGGAAGGCAAGGATGTACCACGACTTGCGGCGCTGCTCGCCGTCGGACTTCAGGGCGCGAGAGAGGGCGGCGGGGTGCGGCGTCGAGAGCACGGTCAGCGAGGCGACGCGGTCGGGGTGGTTGCCGGCGAGCAGCCACGCGAGGGCGCCACCCCAGTCGTGGCCCACGACGTGGGCCCGCTCGACGCCCGCCGCGTCGAGCAGGGCGAGCACGTCGGCCACGAGCTCTTCGAGGCGGTATGCCGTGCGGCCGGGCGGGCGTGCCCCCTCCGCGTAGCCGCGCTGGTCGGGAGCCAGCGTTCGCAGGCCAGCGGCGTGCAGCAGCGGTGCCACGTGACGCCAGCTCGTGCGGTCGGTCGGGAAGCCGTGGAGCAGCACGACGACGTCGCCGTCACGCGGCCCGTCGTCGTCCACGGTGAAGTGCAGGCCGTCACGGGTGAAGCCGTCGAGGCGGGCGGAGATGTCGGAGTTCACGGGTCCATCATGTCCGCACCCTCGGCGGATCTCGGGGTCGCGGTCCGGGAGAAACCTGAGGTGGGCACCCAGTGGTGCGCCTTACCGTGGAGGCATGTCCGACATCGCGAGCCGCATGCGCACCGGTCGGCGGTGGTGGCACCTGTCGGGCGCCGGCCTCTTCCTCGGCGCCGCGTGCGTGCTCATCTCCACCTCGCCGAGCCTGCTGCCGCGCACGTGGTACTACCAGGGCCTCATCACCGGGCTGTGCGCCGCCGGCGGCTACGCACTCGGCGTCGTGCTGGCCTGGCTGGTGCGGACGGTGTCGCGGGTCATCGACCTGCGGGTCACCGTCAGCGGCGAGGCGCGGCACTGGCTGCTCGTCGCGGCGCCGGTCCTCGGCGCGCTGCGCTGTCGTGGCGATCACCGTGTCCAACGTGCGCTCGCAGGCGCGCACCGCTGCCGGCGTGCTGCTGACTCCGCTGAGTCCGCTCGACTGGGCCCTCGCGCTCCTGCTCGCGGTCGCGGTCGCGGTCGCTCTCATCGCCCTGGCGCGCGCCCTGCGCGGCATGACCCACCGACTCGCGGACGCAGCAGGTCACGTCCTGCCCAAGACGATCGCGTCGCTGATCGCCGTCCTCGTCGTCATCCTCGGGAGCGCCTGGGTGACCGACAGCGTGCTCTTCCACCGCGGCATGCAGGCCTTCGCCGGCATTGCGGCCCAAGGCAACTCCAGCCCGCCGGCCGGTCGGGCCGCGCCCGAGTCGAGGTTGAAGTCCGGAGGTCCGGGGTCGCTCGAGAGCTACGGGAGCCTCGGCTACCAGGGCCAGATGTTCGTCACGAGCGCTCCCGACGCCGGCGCAGATCTCCGCGGCCACGAAGCGCGACGCCATCGAGCCGATCCGGGTCTACTCCGGCCGGGCGCCCGAGGAGTCGGTCGACCAGGTCGCGGACGCGGTCGTCGCCGAGCTCAAGCGCACCAACGCCTTCGGTCGCCGGGTGCTCGCGGTCATCACCACGACGGGCACCGGCTGGGTGGACGACTGGTCCTCACAGGCGATCGAGTACCTCAGCAACGGCGACAGCGCCATCGCCGCGATGCAGTACTCCTTCCTGCCGAGCGCGATGGCGATGATGACCGACCGCGAGACGCCGCGTGAGGCCGGCAAGGCGCTCTTCGACAGGGTGTATGCCGTGTGGCGCACCCTGCCGGTCGACGACCGCCCGCAGCTCGTCGTCGGAGGGGAGTCCCTCGGGTCCTACGGGGGTCATGCGGCCTTCACCGACGCCGCCGACATGCTGGCGCGGGCGCAGGGCGGCGTCTGGGTCGGCACGCCGAGCTTCACCGACATCACGGCGTCGCTGACAGCAGCGCGCAACGGGGGCTCACCGCAGATCGTGCCCGTCGTCGATGCCGGAAGGCACATCCGGTTCGCCGCATCGAGCGACCAGCTGACCAAGGACTACTACGGGCGCGACTACGGCGCCTGGGACTTCCCCCGGTTCGTCTACGCCCAGCACCCCTCCGACCCCGTGGTCTGGTGGAACCCTGCCCTGCTCGGCGCCGAGCCGGACTGGCTGCGCGAGCCGCGCGGTCGTGACGTCAATCCCGACGTCACGTGGATCCCCTTCGTCACCTTCTGGCAGCTGACCACCGACATGGCCGTCGGGCACGACCCCCCCGACGGCTACGGGCACCGCTACGGCGCCGAGCTCGTGCCGGAGTGGGGATCAGTGCTCGGCGGTTCCCCGACGGACGACTACTCCGCCATCATCGCCGGCATCCAGAAGACGGTGACCCGCGCCGCCTGACCTCCGGCGGTCCCGTCGAGTGGCCTCGTTGTCACACGTGCGGGCCGGTTCTCGGGTGGGGCGGGTGAGGTTGCGCGGCCACTCGAGTGCAGACTGCCGTCGAGTGGCCTCGTTGTCACACGTGCGGCCGGTTCTCGGGTGGGGCGGGTTGCGCGGCCACTCGAGCGCAGACCCCCCGTCGAGTGGCCTCGTTGTCACACGTGCGGCCGGGTCTCGGGTGGGGCGGGTGAGGTTGCGCGGCCACTCGAGCGCAGACCCCCGTCGAGTGGCCTCGTTGTCACACGGGTGCGGCCGGGTCTCGGGTGGGGCGGGTGAGGTTGCGCGGCCACTCGAGCGCAGACCCCCGTCGAGTGGCCTCGGCGGTGGTGCAGCTGACGACCGCGCTCCCCGACGTGGGCGATGACGGATCCCGCGGCCACGTCAGCACGCGCTCCACCGCAGACCCCGTTGGTCTGACACGCGTAGGCCGGGTCTCAGGGTCGCAACGCGACATCGCGCACGTCGCCTCTCTGGTAGCGGGCGGCCGGCCACTGGCGGCCACCTCGAGGAGATGTGGACGACGGGGTCGCACCCGGTCGCGGCGCCGAGGCCGAGCACGGCCTCGCTGGCGGAGCCCCGCCACGAGAACCGCACAGCTCCTGCGGTCCCCGGAACAGCCCACGCTGGTAAGACAGGAGCATGGGAACGATGATCGAGCTGCCGCAGCATGAGCTGACTGCCTATCGTGCCGACCCGCCCGGAGAGGTGCGGGGGGCCATCGTCGTGGTCCAGGAGATCTGGGGGCTCGCGGACCACATCAAGGACGTCGCCGACCGCTTCGCCGAGCAGGGCTACATCGCCGTCGCTCCCGACCTGCTCGGACACGTCGGGCCTGACCCCCGAGGTCGGGGCCGAGCTCCAGCAGCTCATGTCGGCCGACGAGGCGACGCGATCGGCCGCCCAGCCGAGGATGCGCGAGGCGCTGGGTCCGGCGCGCACGCCCGACTTCGCCGCGTGGGCCGTGCCGGCGCTTCGGTCGGTCGTCGACCTGCTCCTCGACCAGCAGGAGGTCGACGGCTCGGTCGGCGTCGTCGGCTACTGCTTCGGCGGGTCCTACAGCTTCTCCCTCGCCCTCGCCGAGCCACGACTGCGAGCCGCCGTCGCGTACTACGGCGCCTTTCCCGACACCGGCGACCCCGCGACGATCGCCTGCCCCGTGCTCGCCTTCTACGGCGAGGACGACCACGGCATCACCGACGCCGTCCCTGACCTCGAGCAGCGGATGTCCGCTGCCGGCGTCGACTTCACCGCGCGGATCTACCACGGCGTCGGGCACGCCTTCTTCAACGACACCTCGCCGTCCCGCTACAACGCCGACGCGGCAGCCGACTCCTGGCAGCGCACGCTCGACTTCTTCGGAAGGCACCTCTGATGGTCGGCGCGTGGAGACGGACTCGTGCTCGGTCCGATGCTGCGCCACATCGGCGAGACAGATGCCACCGTCTGGGTGGAGACCTCCGACGCGGCGGTCGTCACGGTGGAGGTGGACGGCCGCTCCTGGCAGGCAAGGACGTTCGCCGTGAAGGGGCACCACTACGCCCTCGTCGTCGTCAACGGGCTGGCTCCCGGCGACGAGCTGCCGTATGCCGTCCGCATCGACGGGCGCGCTGTGTGGCCGCCCCCGGACAGCCGGTTCCCGGCGCCGAGGATCCGCCCCATCGACCGTTCACGGCCCACCCGCCTGCTCTTCGGCTCGTGCCGCACGAGCGTGCCGCACGACCGGGAGGGCAACGCGAGCAACGGCGTCGACGCGCTGCGAGCGCTCGCCCTCGCCCTCGCCGACGGGAGCGTCGAGTGGCCCGACGTCGTGGCCTTCCTCGGCGACCAGGTCTACGCGGACGAGACGTCGGACGCGATGCGCGACTTCATCACCTCGCGGCGCGATCCGGACGAGCCGCCCGGCCTCGAGATCAAGGACTACGAGGAGTACACCCACCTCTACACGCTCGCCTGGAGCGACGACGCGATCCGCTGGCTGCTCGCGTCGCTGCCGAGCTGCATGATCTTCGACGACCACGACATCCGCGACGACTGGAACACCTCGTGGACGTGGAAGCAGCAGATCAACCAGACCCCTTGGTGGCACGAGCGGCTCGTCGGCGGGCTGTCTGCCTACTGGGTCTACCAGCACCTCGGGAACCTCACGCCCGACGAGCTCGCCCGCGACGAGATCTATGCGAAGGTCCTCGAGGCCGCGACCTCCGACACGGCCGAGCTCGACCTGACGGCGGACGTGCGTGGGGCTCGCGGAGCGGGTCGACCGCCACCCGGAGGTCTACCGCTGGAGCTACCGACGTGACCTCGGCGACTGCCGGCTCGTCGTCGTCGACTCGAGGGCGGCTCGGGTGCTCGAGCCCGACCACCGCTCGATGCTCGACGCCGACGAGCTGGCCTGGCTCGACGAGCAGCTCACCGGTGACGTCGACCACCTCTTCATCGGCACGTCCCTGCCGTTCCTGCTGCCTCCGGGCCTGCACGACTTCGAGGCCATCGACGAGGTGCTCGCGGAGGGCTCGCACGGCCGCCTCGTCTCGAAGGCCGCCGAGTGGGCCCGCCAGCAGATCGACCTCGAGCACTGGGCCGCCTTCCACGAGGGCTTCGCCGAGGTCTTCGACATGGTCCTGGACGTCGCGCGCGGGCAACGGGGGCGGGCGCCGTCGACCATCGTCTTCCTCTCGGGTGACGTGCACAACTCCTACCTCGCCGAAGTCACCGACGCGGCCGCACGCCACGGAGCCAGGTCGCGCATCGTCCAGGCGGTGTGCTCACCCATTCGCAATCCCATGCCGATGGGTGTGCGCGTCATGATGTCGGCCTTCGCCCGAAGCCTCGTGCGCCCGATGCGCTTCCTCGCGCAGCACTCGAGGCGTGTTCCCGACCCGGCCTACCCCTGGCTCGTCACCGACGGCCCGTGGTTCGACAACTGCCTCGCGCAGGCCACGGTCCAGGGACCGGACCTCGCCATCGTCTGGCGTGGCGGCGAGGTGCGCGACGACAACGACCGCGAACCGGTCCTGACGACGATCGCGGCGTCCCGCGTCCCGGGCGGGGACTCTCGCGGTGGCAGCGGGGACGTCGGCGAGAATCCGGCTGACGAACGGCACACCGTCACGCGATGATCGGCTCGTGAGCTCTCCACGGCAGCGACGTCGCCCCCGACCCCGTCGCGCGGCGGCTCGCCATCGCCCGTCGCGCATCCGCCGCCTACCGATCCAACCCTCGTGTCGCCGCCGTCCTCGTCGCCGGATCGGTGGCCCGCGGCTTGGCCGACGACGCCTCCGACGTGGAGCTCGACGTCTACTGGTCCTCACCGCCGACGACGGCCGACCGGGAGGCGGCTGTCGAGGGCGCCGGCTTCGAACGCGTCTACGCCGAGGAGGACGAGCACGAGTGGGCAGACGGTGTCTCGGTCGACGGCGTGAAGATCGACGTCAGCGGCTTCGTCACGACGACCATCGACGACTACCTCGACCGCGTCCGTGGCGGAGACACCGAGGCCGAGCTGCAGGTGCGTGTCACCGCTCTTCAGGACGGTGTGGTGCTGCACGGCGAGCCCGTCATCGGTGCCTGGCGGGAGCGCTGCCGGCCCTACCCGGAGGCGCTCGCGGTCGCCATGGTCGAGGAGGGCCTCGACCTGCGGTCGCAGGAGCGGCTGGAGATGCTCGCCGCCCGTGACGACGTCGTCCTGCTGCACCGCGACCTCGTCGACGGGGTGCAGGGTGTGCTCGACGCGCTCTTCGGCCTCAACCGGGTCTACGCGCCCCACCCCTTCCACAAGTGGCTCGACTGGGAGGCGACGCTGCTTGCGTACCGGCCGCAGGCCCTCGTGGCGCGGATCCGGTCGCTGCTCGTCGCGCCGCCCGCCGAGGCGGCCGCCACCATGGCCTCCCTCGTCCACGACACCTTCGCCCTCGCGGCGCGACACGTGCCGGCGGCCACCCTCGATCCGCTGCGGACGGCATACGACCTGCGCCGCGTCACGGACGAGCGGTAGACCTCCACGGCGGCGCCCGGTCAGCTGACCGTCACGAGCATGAGGCGGTCGTCGCCCGAGGAGGGCGACTGGCGTCCGTCGCGGTTGCTCGTCGTCAGCAGCAGGGTCTTGTCGTCGAGGGCGAGGACGCTGCGCAGCCGCCCGTAGCGACCGACGAGGAAGTCCTGCGGGTCCGCGGCGAGCTCCGCTCCGTCGAGCGGGATGCGCCACAGCCGTTCACCCCGTAGGGCGGCCATCCACACGGAGCCGGCGGCCACGGCGATGCCGCTGGGTGAGTCCTCGCTCGGCCCCCATTGCGCCACGGGTCCGGTCACGCCGGCGCGCGATGTCGTGCCTTCAGTCTGGGGCCAGCCGTAGTTGCGGCCACGCCGGATCAGGTTGAGCTCGTCCCGGCTGTGGTCGCCGAACTCGGACGCCCACATGCGGCCGGCAGCGTCCCAGGCGATGCCCTGCACGTTGCGGTGGCCGTAGCTCCAGACCAGCGTGCCGAAGGGGTTGCCCGGCGCCGGCCTGCCCGTCGCGGTCATCCGCAGGATCTTGCCGCCGAGCGAGCTCTTGTCCTGCGCGAGGGCGGGCTGCTCCGCCTCACCCGTCGTGGCGTAGAGGTAGCCGTCGGGCCCGAAGGCGAGCCGTCCGCCGTTGTGGTGCACGTTGTGAGGGATGCCCTTGACGAGGACCCTGGGGGCGCCGAGCTGCGCTCCAGCCGGGCGGGTGGTGTCGTAGCTCAGCGACGCGATGCGGTTGTCGGAGGCGGTCGAGTAGTAGACGTAGATGAGCTTGTCGGTCGTGAACCTCGGCGACACCGCGACGCCGAGCAGGCCCGCCTCACCCTGCTCGTCGACGTTGGAGACGACCCCTGGCACGGTGCCGAGCCGGGTGAGGCGGCCGGCGCCCACGTCGAGCCGGCTGATCTGGTAGCTGTCGCGGGCGGTCACGAGCACGCTGCCGTTCGGGAGCGCGGCGAGTCCCCACGGCACGTCGATGCCCGTCGCCAGCGTGGCGACGACGCGGGCGGAGCCCTCGGCGCGCGCGGCCGTCGAGGGCGACTCCGAGGGCAACGAGCCGAGGGCGACGACGAGGGCGACTCCGAGGAAGACCTGGTCTGGGTGGGGCTCGTGGTAGCTGTCTCGGGCGCAGCCGTGCGGGTCGGCGGCGCGGCCGACGTCGTGCTCGACCCCGTCGCGGTGCTGAGGGCAGGTGCGACCGGGGCCTCGGACGTGGAGCACCCCGCGCAGGCGAGCAGGCCGAGTGCGAGCAGGCCTGCGGCTGTCGTGCACGTTCGTCTGCTCATCGAGCACCTCCGGAGGTCAGACGGTCCGTGGGTGACGCTACGGGTCCACCTTGTGAGTCGCCCGGAGCACGGCTTGCCGCCCGTGCGCGGTCGCCACCGGAGTCGGGAACAATCGACGCAGCGCCAGAGTTGAGTGGGGTGAGCGCAAGATTTGCGAGCGCGGTTTTGACAAGCACCCTCTCCGCGGAGCAGATTGAGCGTGAAGCTCTTCCCAGACCAACAGCAACACCACGATCTCCACCTAGATCACAAGGAGTCACCCATGGCACGTGCGGTCGGAATCGACCTCGGTACCACCAACTCGGCAGTCTCCGTCCTGGAGGGCGGCGAGCCGAGCATCATCGCGAACGCCGAGGGAGGGCGTACGACGCCGTCCGTCGTCGCGTTCGCCAAGAACGGCGAGGTGCTCGTGGGCGAGGTCGCCAAGCGCCAGGCCGTCACGAACGTCGACCGGACGATCCGCTCGGTCAAGCGCCACATGGGCACCGACTGGCGCTCGCCCGAGATCGACGGCAAGACCTACACGGCGCAGGAGATCAGCGCCCGCATCCTGCAGAAGCTGAAGCGCGACGCGGAGTCCTACCTCGGTGAGACCGTCACCGACGCCGTCATCACCGTGCCCGCGTACTTCGACGACGCCGAGCGCCAGTCCACGAAGGAGGCCGGCGAGATCGCGGGCCTCAACGTCCTGCGCATCGTCAACGAGCCCACCGCCGCCGCGCTCGCCTACGGCCTCGACAAGGGCCGGGAGGACGAGCTCATCCTCGTCTTCGACCTCGGCGGCGGCACCTTCGACGTGTCCCTCCTCGAGGTCGGCAAGGACGCGGAGGACGGCTTCGCCACGATCCAGGTCCGCGCCACGAACGGTGACAACCACCTCGGCGGCGACGACTGGGACGACGTCATCGTCTCGCACCTCATCACGCAGGTGAAGAACAAGACGGGCCAGGACCTCTCCAAGGACAAGATCGCGATGCAGCGCCTCCGCGACGAGGCCGAGCGCGCCAAGAAGGAGCTCTCCACCGCGACGAGCACCAACATCTCCGCGCAGTACATCTCGATGACCCCCGAGGGGCCCATCCACCTCGACGAGAGCCTGACGCGTGCGCAGTTCGAGCAGATGACGAAGTCGCTCCTCGACCGCACGAAGGCCCCGTTCCACAAGGTCATCGAGGACGCGGGCATCAAGGTCAGCGACATCGACCACGTCGTGCTCGTCGGCGGGTCCACCCGCATGCCGGCCGTCAGCAACCTCGTCAAGGAGCTGGCCGGCGGCAAGGAGCCCAACAAGGGCGTCAACCCGGACGAGGTCGTCGCCATGGGCGCGAGCCTGCAGGCCGGGGTCCTCAAGGGCGAGCGCAAGGACGTCCTGCTCATCGACGTCACGCCGCTCTCGCTCGGCATCGAGACCAAGGGTGGGCTCTTCACCAAGCTCATCGAGCGCAACACCGCCATCCCGACGAAGCGCTCCGAGATCTTCAGCACCGCTGACGACAACCAGCCGTCGGTCCTCATCCAGGTCTTCCAGGGTGAGCGCGAGATCGCCCAGCACAACAAGTCCCTCGGCACCTTCGAGCTGACCGGCATCGCGCCGGCCCCGCGCGGCGTGCCGAAGATCGAGGTCACCTTCGACATCGACGCCAACGGCATCGTCAACGTCAGTGCCAAGGACCAGGGCACCGGCAAGGAGCAGAAGATGACCATCACGGGCGGCTCGGCCCTCTCCAAGGAGGAGATCGACCGCATGGTCAAGGACGCCGAGGCGCACGCCGACGAGGACCGCGTCCGTCGTGAGGCCGCCGAGGTCAAGAACCAGGCCGAGCAGCTCATCTTCTCGACCGAGTCCTTCCTCAAGGAGTCCGGCGAGAAGGTCCCGGCCGACGTCAAGACCCCGGTCGAGGAGTCGCTCGCCGACCTCAAGGCCGCGATCGCCGAAGGGTCCGAGGCCAGCGCCGACGACATCAAGGCCAAGGTCGAGGACCTCAACACCAAGTCGCAGGCGATGGGCCAGGCGCTCTATGCCGCCGAGCAGGCTTCGGCGAGCACCGCGGGTGCCACTGGAGCACAGGACTCCCCGACTGACTCCGGGCCGTCCGCCAGCGCGGGCGACAGTGGATCGGATGACGACGTCGTCGACGCCGAGGTCGTCGACGACGACGAGGTCAAGGACGCCAGTTGACCGACACGACCGGAACGCCGACGCCCGAGGGCGACCAGCCCGACGTCGCCCTGCCCGAGCCGGCCGCCGAGGCAACGGCCTGACGCCGGACGGACCCGACGGACCCGACGGACCCGACGACCCCGACGACCCCGACGGAGGGTGCCGGCAGCGACGCTGCCGGCACCCCGGCCGGGGAGGGCCACCACCGCTACTACGAAGGCGGCCCGGGTGCGTCGTCCGAGCCCGGCGGTGAGGACGAGTTCGACCACGGCGCAGCGGAGTCGGAGGGCGAGGCTCTCGCCCACGAGGACGCCCTCGCGGCCTCCTACCTCGCGGACCTGCAGCGACTGCAGGCGGAGTACGTCAACTACAAGAAGCGCGTCGACCGCGACCGCGACGTCATCCGAGCCACAGCCGTCGGCAGCGTGGTGGAGTCGTTGCTGCCCGTGCTCGACGACATCCACATGGCCCGGCAGGCCGGCGATCTCGCGGCGGGACCGCTCGCGGCGATCGCCGACAAGCTCGAGTCGACCCTCGGGCGCTACGGCGTCGAGCGGGTCGGCGGGGCCGGTGACGAGTTCGACCCCAACGTGCACGAGGCCCTCATGCACGTGGAGGCCGAGCTTCCCGAGGGAGCGAGCGGCACGTACGTCGTGCAGGTGCTCCAACCGGGATACCGCATCGGTGAGCGTCTCGTGCGCGCCGCGAGGGTGTCGGTTGCCGACGCGGGCTGACGCCGGCGCCCGGCGCGGGACGCATCGCGCCCGCGCCGGGCGGCATACAGCATGATGTGAGGACCCAGCCACACGAGCAGGAGGTGTGCCGTGGCTAGCCAGGACTGGTTCGAGAAGGACTTCTACGCGACCCTCGGCGTGCCGCAGGACGCCGACGCGGCGACGATCAAGAAGACCTACCGCAAGCTCGCGCGCGACCTGCACCCCGACCACAACGTCGGCGATGCCCGGGCGGAGGAGCGCTTCAAGGAGATCGGCGAGGCGTATGCCGTCCTGGCCGACCCCGAGCAGCGCCGGGAGTACGACGCGATCCGCGCGATGTCGCACGGCGGCGCCCGCTTCACCGCGGGCGGCCCCGGCGGCGGAGGCGCCGGCTTCGAGGACATCTTCTCGGCGTTCGGCGGCGCGGGCGGCCCAGGTGGGCAGCGCGTCCGCTTCGACACCGGTGCCGGTGGCCAGCCCAACATCGAGGACCTCCTCGGTCAGATGTTCGGTGGCGGCGGCGCCTACGGCGGTGCTCCGGGCTACGGCGGCTTCGGCTCCACGGCCGGGCCGCGACCCGGCGCCGAGGTGCAGGCGACCACCACGATCCCGTTCCGCGACGCCGTCGAGGGCTCCACGGTGACCCTGAGCTCGCCGGACCTGGGTCGCATCACCGCGCGCATCCCTGCGGGCGTCAAGGACGGCCAGCGGATCCGCTTGCGCGGCAAGGGCGCTCAGGGGGACCCGGGCGCCCCCGCAGGCGACCTCATCCTCACCGTCTCGGTCGACAAGCACCCGGTCTTCGGTCGTGACGGCGACAACCTGACGCTCGACCTGCCGGTCACCTTCGCCGAGGCGGCACTCGGGGCGACCGTCGCGGTGCCGACGCTGGACGGCGGATCAGTCAAGGTGAAGGTCGCTCCCGGCACCCCCAGCGGCCGCGTGCTGCGACTCAAGGGTCGCGGCGTCACCCGCGGTGACCACACGGGTGACCTCCTCGCCCGCGTCCAGGTCGTCGTGCCGCAGCGCCTGACCGACGAGGCGCGCTCGGCCATCGAGACCATGGCTGCGGCCGAGGACGGCCACGACCCGCGGGCCGAGCTGTTCCAGCGCGCCCGCGCGTGACGGCATACGGCAGACGACATCCCCATGTGCGAGCTGAAGTCAGGACGGTGACGACGATGGCAACGAGGAGCTCCCGCCCGGGCGGTCACGACGACGACGCCCCGGTCTTCGTCATCTCCGTCGCCGCCGACCTCGCCGGCATGCACGCGCAGACCCTGCGACAGTACGACCGGCTGGGCCTCGTCACCCCGTCGCGCACCAGAGGTGGCGGCCGGCGCTACAGCATCCGCGACGTCGCGCTGCTGCGCGAGGTGCAGCGCCTGTCGCAGGACGGCGTCTCGCTCGCCGGCATCCAGCGCATCCTCGAGCTGGAGACCCATGTCGACGCCCTCCAGTCGAGGGTGAGCGAGCTGTCAGCGGCCCTCGACGAGGCGCGCGCCGCGCTGGCGTCGGGCAGCCGGGTCTTCACGGTCGGTCCGCTCGGAGACGTCGTTCCGCTGCCTCCCGGGCGGCGACCGCCGAGGCACCCGTCGTCGCAGGCTCTCGTCGTCTGGCGACCTGATCGATAGCGGCGTCGATCGCCGCCGCGTGTGCAAGACTTGGCCCGCCTCGAGCCATGGGGCGCCTGAAGCGCAGTGGATGGATGCCGCCGGAGGCTGCACGTGATCGACAATCCGGAGGACGAGTGACCCCTCATCACACGGACGCCAACCCTGCGGTCGACGTCCTTGCCGCCTCTCTCACCGAGGCCGGGCAGCGGCCCAGCGAGATGCAGGGGCTCTTCGCGCGCACCGACTGGGCTGCCACGCCGCTCGGACCCGTGCAGAACTGGCCCTCCAGGTTGCGTCACATCGTCGACACCTGCCTCTCGTCGCGTTTCCCCATGCTCGTCTGCTGGGGACCGGACCTGCTGATGATCTACAACGACGGCTACCGGACGATGCTCGGGGAGAGCAAGCACCCCAGCGCCTGGGCTGCTCCGGCGCGCGAGGCCTGGCCGGAGGTCTGGGACGTCATCGGACCGATGTTCGCCGGCGTCCTCGACGGCGGCCCGGCGACCTGGGTCGAGGACGAGATGCTCACCATCGACCGGTACGGCTTCATCGAGGAGGCCTACTTCACCTGGTCGTTCGGCGCCATCCACGACGACCCGGGTGACCGCGTCGTCGGCATCCTCACCGTGGCCACCGAGGTGACCGACAGGGTGCTCGCCGAGCGTCGCGCGCAGGTGTCGGCGCAGCTCGTCGCGGCGCTGGCCGACGCCGACACCATCGGGGACGTGCGCCGTCAGACCCTGCGCGTGCTCGCCTCGCACACCGAGGACCACGTCGGGGTCGACCTCGTCTGGGTGGAGGGTGCCATCCCGGGCCCGACGGGCTCAGCGAGCCTCCACGCGCCCGGTGGGTCGGCGCTCGGCGGGCTCCGTGGGTGACGGCGCCACGCATGTGCTGCCGGTCATCGAGCCGGGGCGCCGGGGGCCCACCGCACACCTGCACTTCACGGCGAACGCCAGGCGCCCCTGGGACCCGGCGCTGCAGGCATACGCCGAGCTGTGTGCGTCGCACGTCGCCATGGCTCTCAGCGGGCTTCGCGGCCTCCAGGACGAGCGACAGCGGGGTGAGGTCCTGTCCGCCCTCGACAGCGCCAAGTCGGACTTCTTCGCCAACGTCAGCCACGAGCTGCGCACCCCGCTCACGCTCATCGCAGGCCCTGTCCAGGACGCACTCAAGGACCCGAGCCTCGACGGCGAGACGCGGGAGCGCTTCGAGCTGATCCGCCGCAACACCGACCGGCTCGTCGGGCTCGTCGACCGCATCCTCGACCTCACCCGCGTCGAGGCGGGCGCCGTGGAGGCCCACTGGGTGCGCGCCGACATCGGGGACCTCCTGCGTGGCCTCGCGGCCAACTTCCGACCCGCCATCGAGCGCCTCGGTCTCGCCTTCACCGTCGAGCTGGACGAGCTCCAACGAGACACCTATGTCGACGTCGACATGCTCGAGCGCATCGTGCTCAACCTGCTGGCGAACGCGCTGAAGTTCACGCCGCGCGGAACGATCGCGCTTGCGCCTCGTGAGCACGTGACGCCGGCTACGAGATCTCGGTGACCGACACGGGCATCGGCATCTCCGCGGCCGACCTCCCGCTCGTCTTCGATCGCTTCCGCCAGCTGAGAGGCACCGACGAGCGCCGGTCGAGGGAGGGCGCAGGCATCGGCCTGTCCCTCGTGCACCAGCTGGTCGGCCTGCTTGGGGGACGCGTCTCGGTCGAGTCCACCGAGGGCAGCGGCAGCACGTTCACCGTGTGGCTGCCATGGGGTGCCCCTGCCGCGGACTCGGCCACGAGGCCGTCGATCAACCCGAGGTCCGTCGAGTCGTTCATCTCCGAGGCGAGCAGCTGGGCGCTGCGCTCCGTCGACCGCACGTCGGCCGCTGGCAGCTCGGTCGACGACATGGAGCCGCCGGCTCGCCAGGTCGTCGAGCAGCCCTTCGCGCCCGACGCTCCGTCGACCGCCGCCCCGTCGGACACGCTGAGCGCGGAGGTGGAGCGCCCGCGACTGCTGCTCGTCGAGGACAACGCCGACATGCGCGACTACACCGCGCGCCACCTCGCGGCGG
Organism: uncultured Actinomycetota bacterium; assembly: GCA_963816385.1. Lineage (GTDB taxonomy): Bacteria > Actinomycetota > Actinomycetes > Actinomycetales > Dermatophilaceae > CAWFKL01. The sequence continues at coordinate 126,540 of CAWFKL010000001.1, read as the reverse complement.
ACTACGACATCGTGCCCGTGTCAGACGGTCAGGACGCCTTGGAGCGGATGCGGATCGACCCTCCCGTCGACATCGTGCTCGCGGACGTCATGATGCCTCGGCTCGACGGCCTGGAGCTCGTGCGCCGGATCCGCGACGACGAGCGACTGCGCGACGTGCCGGTCGTGCTGCTGTCGGCGCGAGCCGGTGTGGAGGCCAGCACCACCGGCCTCCTCGAGGGCGCAGACGACTACGTGACCAAACCGTTCCACAGCGAGGAGCTCCGGGCACGGCTGGCGTCCAACCTCGTCCGCGCCCGGTCACGGTCGCGCGATGCCGCCTGGCTCCGCGCCATCCTCGCCTCCATCCAGGAGCCGCTCATCGTGGCCGACCGCGACGGCCGCGTGGTCGAGATCAACGAGGCCTTCACCCGTGCGTACGGCTGGTCGATGGCCGACGGGCCCCTGACGCCGCCCTACCCGTGGTGGGTGGCGGGCGAGCACGACGCCGACGAGCGTGCGCGTGCCGAGCACCGCCTCGGCCTGCTACGTGCGGGGCAGCGGGTCATGGAGGACCGGTTCCGCATCGCGCGCAAGGGGGGCGGCGAGGCGTGGATCCACCTGCGAGCCGCCACGGTGCCCGAGTCCGCAGACCACGCCGGCTTCATCATCGCCGTGGCTCGTGACGAGACGCGTGAGCGCGAGTCGCAGATGCGACGGGAGCTGGCCGCCCGGATCGCCGTCGACCTCGCCAGCGCGGAGGACCTCGAGTCCGTGCTCGCAGTCGCCGTGACGGGCTTCACGGTGCTGTTCGACGGGGCGGTGACCCTTCGAGTGGCACCTGAGGTCGGTGACACCGTCGTGCTCAGCCCGCGGGGACGGATGCCGATCGAGCAGCTGCCGCAGTCCGTGCGGCACGGCCTCTTCGTGGCCTCGACGGGCGACCATCGCCACCACGAGAAGCGTGAAGGCCTGCTCCTCAAGCCCACCTCCATGCGCTCCGACTGCCGTGCCTGGGTGCAGTTCGACGTTCCCCGGATGGCGCCCTCCGACGAGCTCATCGTCGGCGACCTGCTCGCCCAGACTCTCGGGCAGGCCGTGGACCGCGTCGTCGACCACCGCGACAGTCGCAGGAGGCAGCAGCAGCTCGAGCAGGCCATGGAGAGCCATCGGCTCATCGGTCAGGCGGTCGGCATCCTCATCGAACGCCACCGCACGACCTCGACCGAGGCCTTCGAGATGTTGAGGCAGGCGTCCCTGAACCGGAACATCAAGCTGCGCGAGATCGCCACCAGGATGATCGAGTCGGGCGAGGAGCCCGCGAACGCCTGACCAGGGTCGCTCGTCTCCTAGACTTCGGCCGTGGTCGCTGAGCATCTGCTCCTCTTCCCGGACCGGGACGTCGCCGAGGACATCGCCGACGAGCTCCGCCGCGCAGGCTTCGACGAGGTCCGTGTCGTGCGAGAGGCCCTCTCGGGTGAGGACGACTCTGAGGCGCACGAGTGGGCCGTCTGGGTGAGCACTCCCGACGAGCCGGCCTACGCCACCCGCTTCAGGCGGCTCGCGGCCGACCACGACGGCTGGTACGACCCCCACCCCCACGATTGAGCAGGTCAGCCGGGCGCGAGGTGACCGGTCGCGCCTTCGGCGACCGGGTCGCGGTCACCCGCAGAGTTGAGTGGAATACGCTCAAGTCCTGGTGAGTTGTCTCCAGTGATTCGATCCCCGCACCAGGAGAACGCATGGACCTGTCCCTGACCACCAAGGCCCAGGAGGCCTTTGCCCAGGCCGCGACCACCGCTGCCGGCAAGCACCACCCCGCGATCGAGCCCGCGCACCTGCTGCTCGCCCTCGCCGCTCAGAGCGGGACGACGACTCCCGCTCTGCTCACTGCGGGAGGCTCCAGCGTCGACGCGGCGACGACGGCGGCCGAGCGCGCGATGGCGTCGCTGCCGCAGGTCAGCGGCGTCGCCCAGCAGCCCCAGCTGTCACCGACGGCCCTGCGCGTCGTGCAGCAGGCGCAGCAGTACATGACGGCGATGGGCGACTCCTACGTCTCCACCGACCACCTGTTGCTGGCCCTGGCCCGCACCGGCCAGTTCGGCATCGACGCCGACGCCGTCGAGCGGGCCATCCCCGAGCTGCGCGGCGGTCGCCCCGTCACGTCGGAGAACCCGGAAGGGACGTTCGAGGCACTCGCCAAGTACGGCACCGACCTCACCGCGCGGGCGCGCGAGGGCAAGCTCGACCCGGTCATCGGCCGCGACGCCGAGATCCGGCGGGTGGTGCAGGTGCTCTCACGCCGCACCAAGAACAACCCGGTCCTCATCGGCGAGCCCGGCGTCGGCAAGACCGCCGTCGTCGAGGGCCTGGCCCAGCGCATCGTCGAGGGCGACGTGCCCGAGAGCCTGCGTGACAAGACGCTCTACAGCCTCGACCTCGCGGCCATGCTGGCCGGCGCGAAGTACCGCGGCGAGTTCGAGGAGCGCCTCAAGGCGGTGCTCGAGGAGATCAGGGCCAGTGACGGCCAGATCGTCACCTTCATCGACGAGATCCACACGGTCGTCGGCGCCGGAGCGGGCGGCGAGGGCGCGATGGACGCCGGGAACATGCTCAAGCCCATGCTCGCCCGTGGCGAGCTGCGCCTCGTCGGCGCGACCACGCTGGACGAGTACCGCAAGCACATCGAGAAGGACGCGGCCCTCGAGCGGCGCTTCCAGCAGGTCTTCGTCGGTGAGCCTTCGGTGGAGGACACCATCGCCATCCTTCGTGGCCTCAAGGAGCGCTACGAGGCGCACCACAAGGTGACGATCGCCGACGCCTCGCTCGTCGCGGCAGCCTCCCTCAGCGACCGCTACATCTCCGGTCGGCAGCTGCCCGACAAGGCGATCGACCTCATCGACGAGGCGGCCTCGCGCCTGCGGATGGAGATCGACTCGAGCCCCGTGGAGATCGACGAGCTCCGGCGCACCGTCGACCGGCTCAAGATGGAGGAGTTCGCGCTCGAGCAGGAGACCGATGCTGCCTCCCGCGACCGGCTGGAGCGGCTCCGGAAGGACCTCGCCGACCGCTCCGAGGAGCTCGCGGCCCTCAACGCGCGCTGGGAGGCGGAGAAGTCCGGCCTCAACGCCGTGGGCGACCTCAAGGCTCGCGTCGATGACCTGCGCACGCAGGCCGACCGGCTGCAGCGGGAGGGCGACCTCGGTGCGGCCTCGAAGATCCTCTACGGCGACATCCCGGCCCTCGAGAAGCACCTGGCGGACGCTCAGCAGCGCGAGGCCGAGGCCACCGCCGTCGGTGAGGAGCCGATGGTCAAGGAGGAGGTCGGCGCCGACGACATCGCCGACGTCATCTCCGCCTGGACCGGCATACCCGCGGGTCGGCTGCTGGAGGGCGAGACGGAGAAGCTGCTGCACATGGAGCAGCACCTCGCCGCCCGCCTCGTCGGGCAGGCCGAGGCGGTGCGAGCCGTCTCCGACGCCGTGCGGCGCACTCGGGCTGGGGTCTCGGACCCCGACCGGCCGACGGGCAGCTTCCTCTTCCTCGGCCCGACCGGTGTCGGCAAGACCGAGCTGGCCAAGAGCCTCGCCGACTTCCTCTTCGACGACGAGCGGGCGATGGTGCGCATCGACATGTCGGAGTACTCCGAGCGGCACGCGGTCGCGCGGCTCATCGGCGCGCCACCCGGTTACGTCGGGTACGAGGAGGGCGGTCAGCTGACCGAGGCGGTGCGGCGACGCCCCTACTCGGTGATCCTGCTCGACGAGGTCGAGAAGGCCCATCCCGAGACCTTCGACATCCTGCTACAGGTGCTCGACGACGGCCGGCTCACCGACGGCCAGGGCCGCACGGTCGACTTCCGCAACGTCATCCTCGTGCTGACCTCCAACCTTGGCTCGCAGTTCCTCACCGACCCCACCCTGAGCCCCGAGGCGCAGCGCGAGTCGGTGATGGGAGTCGTGCGGTCGACGTTCAAGCCCGAGTTCCTCAACCGCCTCGACGAGGTGGTCGTCTTCGACGCGCTGAGCCGTGACGACCTCGCGCACATCGTCGACCTGCAGGTGCGGGCCTTCGCGGAGCGGCTCTCGGACCGTCGGATCACCCTCGAGGTCAGCGACGACGCCCGCCGGTGGCTCGCGAGCCGTGGCTACGACCCGGCCTACGGCGCCCGCCCGCTGCGGCGGCTCGTCCAGCGCGAGATCGGCGACCGGCTCGCTCGGGCCCTGCTCGCGGGCGACGTCCGCGACGGCGGCACGGTCACCGTTACCGTCGATGATGCCGGGAACGAGCTCGTCCTCGCCTGACCGGCTCAGACGGGTGTGAAAGCGAGGCCACTCGAGTGTGAAAGCGAGGCCACTCGAGTGTGAAAGCGAGGCCACTCGAGTGTGAAAGCGAGGCCACTCGACGGGAAACTTTCGTCGAGTGGCCTCGTCGTCACAGTGCTCAGCGGGTGAAGAGCTCTGCGTCCCAACCGAACTCGCGGGCCGCGGCGACGTTGTCGGCACGGTCGTCGGTGAACCATACGGCCGGCGGCTCCACCACGCGCCCGATGTCGGCCTCGAGGGCACGGTGTGCGGCGGCATACGCCTGCAGGTCAGGCTTGGCGAAGCCGAGCACGGCGCTGTTGATCACCCCGTCGAAGAGCCGCATGAGCCCCAGCATCTCGAGCTCGGCTGGCACGAGATCCGTGCCGTTCGTGAAGACGTAGGTGCGGTGGCCGGCGGCGCGCAGCGACTCGAGCAGCTCGACGGTCTCCACGACCGCCACGCCCCGGTGCTCGCGCCACGCCTGCATGTGCTGGCGCACCTCGTGGCCCGACGCCTCGGCCAGCTCGGTGCAGATGGCGTCGTACCACTCGTCGAAGCTGTCGCGACCCGTGATCGCCGGCAGCAGCAGATCACTGCGGAACGCCGTGGCCGAGACCTGGCCGACCGGCAGCCCCAGCGCGCGCTCGATGGCAGGCGTCGTGTCACCGGCCGTGAAGTCACGCACGACCCCATCGAGGTCGAAGACGTACGCAGCGTGCTCCGTCACGCGTTCGTGCGCCGTTCGGTCGTCACATCCCGGCCGTCGGTTCCGTCGGTTCCGTCGGTTCCGTCGGTTCCGTCGGTTCGGTTCGTGCCACTGGTGCCACTGGTGCCGTCCGTGACGTCCGTGCTGCCCGTGCTGCCCGTGCTGTCCGTGACGTCGGTGCGGTCCGTGACGTCGGTGCGCTCGCTGCGGTTGCCGGTCCCCTCGTCGGTCCACGACGCCGTGCCGTCGTGGACGCTGCCCTCGGCGCGCCCGGTGACGACGTCGGCGACCGACGGCCCTTCGCGGTCACGCCACTCCGCTTCGCGACGCTTGAGCTCGGCCTCGCGGCTGTCGAGACCCTCGTGGCGCGCGGTCAGCTCGGACTCGCGGCGGCGCAGCTCCTCGTCCCGCAGGCCGGCCTCGTCGAAGCGGCGCTGCTGCTCGAGGCGGTCCGCCTCGGCCTGCTCCTTGACCTCCGTGAGGCGAGCCGACTCCTTGTTCTCGCGGCGCACCCGGGCACGGCGCCGCGCGGCGGCGCCGATCAGCGCCAGGCCGAGCGCGACGAGCAGCACCGCGACCGCCGCAAACAGGGCGAGCTCGAGGGGACTCACGGTGCGGCTGAAGCCGAAGGCCGACAGGGCGATGCTGCCGCCTGCCGCCTGCGCCCCCACATACGTCGCCACCGCTGCTCCGGCGCCGATGAGGAGGAGGATCACTCCGAGGATGGCCATGGTGACTCCTTGGGATTGCGTGGATCACTGCTCCACGGATGAGGGCGGCGCGATCTGCCTGCGCGGTATCTGTCGCAGAAGCCATACCCGCAATGGCGTCCTTGTCAGCCGATCTGGGTCTGGCGGGTGGTCGCGAGGCCGTTAGCCTGACCCCCATGCGCACCTTGCGAAGGCTGGCGGCCGCAGCTCTCGCCGCACTCTGCCTGGTCACGACTGCCGCCTGCTCCGAGAGCAGCGACACGCCGAGTCCGACCCAGTCGACGGCGTCGGCTGCCCAGCGGCTCGCCGCCGCGAAGGCGCAGGTTGACGCAGCCCCGTCGGTCCACCTCGGCCTGACGAGCAAGGACCTGCCCGACGGAAGCAACGGCATCATCTCCGCCGACGGCTGGGGCAAGCACCCGCCGGCCTTCAAGGGCACCTTCAAGGTGCGGCTCGGTGGCATCGAGGGGGACGCCGAGATCACGTCGGTCGACGGCGTCGTCTACGCGAAGCTGCCCTTCATCCCGGGGACGCGACAGGTCGACCCCGCCAGCCTCGGCCTGCCCGATCCGGCCACGCTCTTCTCCCCGGACGCCGGCCTCACCAGCCTCATGACGAAGACGACGAACCCGACCGTCTCCGGGCAGGTGCGGGTCGGCTCCGAGGTGCTGACGACGATCACCGGCACGATCCCGGGGGACGCGGTCGTCGACCTCTTCAAGATCGGCGACCGCAACGGCACGTTCGCCGTGACCTACGGCCTCACCGAGGCGAACGAGCTGCGCCAGGTGACGCTCACGGGTCCCTTCTTCGGCGCCGGCACGACCTCGACGTACGTACTGACCCTCGACCAGTACGGCACGCCCGTCACCATCACCGCCCCGTGAGCAGCCGTCCGCGCGTCGAGAGCGACTCCGGCGCCGCGACGGCTTCGGGCCGCCGCCTCCCTCTGCTGGCCGCTGCGGCCGCTGCGGTCGCCCTGGCTGCTGCCGACACCTACGTCGTCGTGCTCGCGCTCACCGACATGATGGCCGGCGTCGGCATCGGCATCGAGTCGCTGCAGCGGGCGACCCCCATCATCTCGGGCTTCCTGCTCGGCTACATCGCCGTGCTGCCGCTCATCGGCCGGCTGTCCGACCTGCTCGACCGCCGCCGGATCCTGCTCGGCTGCCTGGTCGTCTTCGTCGTCGGCTCTGCCATCACCGCGCTGGCCGTCGAGCTGACGGTGCTCGTCACGGGCCGCGTGCTGCAGGGCATCGGCGGTGGCGGCCTCGTGCCCGCCACCCTCGCCCTCGTCGCCGACCTGTGGCCCGCCGACCGACGTGGCACGCCCCTCGGGGTCGTGGGCGCGGTGCAGGAGCTCGGCTCCGTGCTGGGACCGGTCCTCGGCGCCGTCATCCTCGTGTGGTCGGGCTGGCGGGCGATCTTCTGGGTCAACGTCGTGGCTGGCCTGTTTCTGTATGCCGTCATCCACGTCCTCGGGTCACGCGCTCTCGGGCCGGTGCGGAAGGCATACCCCCGGCGGTGGACCCCGCCGGACGCGCTGCGCGCGTGAAAGGTCGCGGGGTGACCGTCGTGGCATGGGTGCTCGCCGCGCTGGCTGTTGCGGCGGCCGGTCTGGCCCTCGCCGCACCCGAGGCCCTCACCAGCAACGTCACCCTGGGGGCGCCCTTCGTGCCGGTTGCGGGCAGCTCGCGCCTGATGACGCCGATCGGGCTGGTCGCGCTGGGGCTCCTCCTGCTGCTCGTCGCCGTCACGGCACCGCGGTGGTGGAGCCAGCTACGACGCTCCGACCCGTTCGGTGCGGCGCTCGTGGCCGTCGTGCTCGGCGCGATCGTGCTCACCTTCGCCTCCTCGGACCCGGAGCGTGAGGTCGTCGGCCCACTCGGGCTACTCCCTGCTTCCCCTCGCCGCGGTGGCGCTCGTGGTGGCCTGGTGGTGGCACCGCAGGGCGGTGACGCCCCTGATCCCGCGCGGGGTCCTGCACGCCCGCGGCGGGCGAGCCCTTGTCGTCAGCCTGCTCGTCGGTGCTGCGCTCGTGGCGGTCGTCGTCGACGTCCCCCTGCTCGCGCGCCTCACCCAGGACTACGACGCCACCGGCGCGGCCCTCGTGCTGGTGCGTTTCCTCATCGCCGTCCCGGTCGGCGCCCTGCTCGGCGGCTGGGCGCTGCGCCAGCTCGGTGACGGCGCGGTCGCCGGCGCAGGCCTCGCCCTCGCCGGCATCGGGATGCTGGGAATGTCGCGGTGGACCCTGGACGCGGTGGACGACCTGGTGCCGACGACCGTCGTGCTGGCCGCCGTGGGGCTGGGAGTGGGCCTTGCGCTCGCGCCGGTCAACAACGCCGCGCTCGCCGACTCGCCAGCCGACGCGCACGGCGTCGCGAGCTCGCTCGTCGTCGTTGCCCGCATGGTCGGCATGGTGGCCGGGTTGGCCCTGCTGACGACGGTGGGCCTGCACCGCTACTACGACGAGGTGAGGCGGCTGGCTGACCCCCTCGCGACCGATGCGCTCATCGGAGCCGGCGTCGTGCAGGTGCAGACGGTCTTTCTCGGCGGCGCCCTGGCCGCCCTCCTGGGAGCCGCAGTGGCCGTGACGCTCGGACTGCGCCGGAACGGCGTCGCTGCGCAAGCGGGCTGATCAGGCGACCTCGAAGACCACGGGCGCGTGGTCGGAGGCGCCCTTGCCCTTGCGCTCCTCGCGGTCGATGGCTGCCCCGACGACGCGCGCCGACAGCGCGGGAGAGCAGAGCGCGAAGTCGATCCGCATGCCCTGGCGCTTCTGGAAGCGCAGCTGGGTGTAGTCCCAGTACGTGAAGGTGCCCGGCTCGCTCGTATGCGGTCGGACGACGTCGGTGAACCCGGCGTCGACGACGCCGGCGAAGGCGGCACGCTCGCCGGGGGAGGTGTGCGTCCTGTTCTCGTAGTAGGCGACGCTCCACACGTCGGCGTCGGTCGGGGCGATGTTCCAGTCACCGAGCAGGGCGATCTGTGCGGCCGGGTCGTCGGCGAGCCAGCCGCCGGCGGTCCGGGCGAGCGCGCCGAGCCAGTCGAGCTTGTAGGTCAGGTGCGGGTCGTCGAGCGATCGCCCGTTGGGGATGTAGAGCGACCAGAGCCGCAACCCGCCGCACACGGCACCGATGGCCCTGGCCTCCGCCGCCACTGGCTCGCCCCAGCCCGGCATGCCGGCGAAGCCCACCTGCACGTCCTCGAGCCCGAGCCGCGACGCGATCGCGACGCCGTTCCACTGGGACATGCCGTGGTGGGCCACCTCGTAGCCGAGGGACGCGAAGCGGTCGGTCGGGAACTGGTCCTCGCGGGCCTTGGTCTCCTGAAGGGCGATCGCGTCGACGTCGTTGCGATCGAGCCAGGCCGCGACCCGGTCGATGCGGGAGCGGATCGAGTTGACGTTCCACGTGGCGATGCGCACGACGGTCACCCTAGACGGCAGAGCGGACGCTCGCCCCCCGCTGCCTAGGCTGTGCCCATGCCGACCCCAGCCAGCCGAACCCGCCGCCCCACGGCACTCGTCACGGGGGCCAGCGCCGGCATCGGTCGCGAGTTCGCGATCCAGCTCGCAGCGCGAGGCCACGACCTCGTCCTCGTCGCACGGGACACCGCCCGCCTGGAGGGCCTGGCGACGCAGCTGCACCGTGACCACGGCGTCGAGGTCGAGGTGCTGACCGCCGACCTCTCCAACCGGGCGGCGCTGGAGCGCGTGGCCGACCGGCTGTCCGACGCGGAGCGTCCCGTCGACCTGCTCGTCAACAACGCCGGCTACGGGTTGCGGGGCAGATTCCTGCGTCACGACATCGCGGACGAGGAGCAGATGTTCGACGTGCTGACACGCGCGGTGCTCGTGCTCTCGCACGCAGGCGCCCGAGCCATGGTCGAGCGCGGCCACGGCGCCGTCGTCAACGTCTCGTCCGTCGCCGGATGGCTCGCCCGCGGCACCTACTCGGCGGCCAAGTCATGGGTGACCGTCTTCACCGAGGGGCTGGCGCTCGAGCTACACGGCACCGGTGTCACGGCGACCGCGCTCTGCCCCGGCTTCACCGTGACCGAGTTCCAGCAGCGCGCCGGGATCGACTCGCCCGGTCCCGGTTTCCTCTGGCTCGACGCGAGCAGGCTCGTGCGCGACTGCCTCGACGACGTCGCACGCGGGCGCGTGGTCTCGGTGCCGGGTCCGCAGTACAAGGCGATAAGAGTGCTGCTGCATGTCATTCCCCGCCCGTTGCTGCGCCGCGGGCTACGCCCCCGGGGCCGGAGGCGTCCGAAGGACCAGCCCCAGTAGCATCGGGCCGTGACTGCGACCGCCCCGACCGATGCCGCCCGCGCCCGCCTCCTCGAGATCATCAGGGAGAAGGCCATCGTCCACGGCCGCGTCACCCTCTCCTCGGGCAAGGAGGCCGACTACTACGTCGACCTGCGGCGCATCTCCCTCGATGGGGAGGCCGCCCCCCTCGTGGGGGTCGTCATGCGCGAGCTGACGAGCGATCTCACGTATGCCGCGGTCGGCGGCCTGACGCTCGGGGCCGACCCCGTGGCGACCTCCATGCTGCACGCGGCCGCCGCGAGCGGCGAGCGCCTCGACGCCTTCGTGGTCCGCAAGGCCGGCAAGGCCCATGGCCTCCAGCAGCGCATCGAGGGCCCGTCAGTCGCGGGGCGGCGTGTGCTCGTCGTCGAGGACACCACGACGACGGGTGCCTCGCCGCTGGCCGCGGTCGAGGCCGCGCGTGAGGACGGGGCCGAGGTCGTCGCCGTCGCGACGATCGCCGACCGCGCCACCGGTGCGGGGGAGCGGATCAGCGCGGAGGCCGGCGTCGAGTACCGCTTCGCCTACTCCCTCGAGGAGCTCGGGCTCGCCTGAACTCGTCGAGGCGCGGCAGGCCGGCGCGGCCGGCCGGCGCGCGGCGCTGCAGGCCCGGCCCTACGGCGCGGCTGCAGCCCGCCGGTGGCGCGATGTCACTCGAGCACCTCGAGGAGGACCTCGGCGGGGTCACCCTCCCCGAGGTCCTCGGCGCGACGGACCGACTTCTTGACCGGCAGGACGTAGGCGCCTCGCGTGGCGTCCGGGAACACTGACGTCGACCACGTGGAGCGGCCGATCGTCACCCGCACGCGCACCGACCCGAAACCGCGTGGTGGCCGGGGGCGCTCACGGATGCGTGCGGACTCCTCCACGGGCACGGTGACGAAGAACCATCCCTCCTGGGCCTCCCAGCGCCAGAGGTCGGCCGTGAAGCGACACGTGGTCATGACGCGAGGCTACGACCCACCGCCCACGGCGCTGCCGGGCGTGGCGGACCTCGCACTAGGATCGGCAGCGTCCACCACCTTTCAGGGGGAGAACCATGCTCGTCGTCTGGATCGTGCTCGGCCTGATCGTGCTTGCGGCGATCGTCGGGGTCGTCATGTACAACGGCCTCATCGGCCTGCGCAACAGGGTCGAGGAGGGCTGGCGGCAGATCGACGTGGAGCTCAAGCGCCGCCACGACCTCATCCCCAACCTCGTCGAGACGGTCAAGGGCTATGCCTCCCACGAGCGCGGCACCCTCGAGGAGGTCATGCAGGCCCGCTCCGCAGCCATGAACGGGGCGCCGAATCCGGCGGTCGCGGCGCAGACCGAAGGCCAGCTGAGCCAGGCCCTCGGTCGCCTCATGGCGGTCGCCGAGGCCTATCCGGACCTCAAGGCGAACCAGAACTTCCTCGCCCTGCAGCAGGAGCTGTCGAGCACCGAGGATCGCATCGCCAGCTCCCGCCGCTACTACAACGCGCTCGTGCGCGAGCTGAACACCAAGGTCGAGAGTGTGCCGTCCAACATCGTCGCCGGCATCGCCAAGATCCAGCGCGCCGAGTACTTCGAGACGCCGGCGACCGAGGCGGTCGCCCCGAGCATCTCCTTCGGCGACACCGCAGCCGGCGGCGGCGCTGCGACCATCGCGCCCTCCACGCAGCCCGGTGCGGTGGGTGGCGCCTCGACCCGGCCCGGTGCCGCTCCCGGTGCGCTGCCACAGGCGCAGTCCCCCGGAGGCGCGACGCCCGACCCCACGTCAGACTCCGGCACCGCGCAGGGTTGCCACCGGCGCGCGATGGGCAGCCGGTCACCGGCGCTCGCGGGCCGGGTCGACGCTCTGGGATGGGTCGACGCTCTGGGATGGGTCGCCCACGTCGTCCTGGGGGTCGAGGAGGTCCTCGGCGGCCTCGCCGACCTCCTCGACGACAGCCGCTGCCTGCCTGCGGTGCTTGACGTACTCGAAGGCCATCGGCAACACCGACACGGCGACGATGAGCACGACCGCGATCTCGAGCTTGTCGGCGAGAGCCGGCACCGACTTGCCGAGGAAGTAGCCGAGCAGGGTGAGGCTCGTGACCCACAGCACCGCCCCAACGGCGCTCCACGTGAAGAAGCGGCGACGTTCCATCCGGCTCACGCCGGCCACGACGGTGATGAAGGTGCGCACGATCGGCACGAATCGACCGATGACGAGGGCCTTGTTGCCGTGCTTGTCGAAGAACGCCGTCGTCTGGTCGAAGTACTTCTTCTTGAGGAGCCGGCCGTCTCGTTGGTAGAGCGGGGTGCCGACAGCCCGCCCGATCTCGTAGCCCACGACGTTGCCCAGGAAGGCCGCCGCGCAGAGCGCGACGATCGCCACTGCGAGGTTGACGTGCACCTGACCGGTCGCGATGAAGAGGCCGACCGCGAAGAGCAGCGAGTCGCCCGGCAGGATCGGGAAGAGCAGGCCGCACTCGATGAAGACGATGGCCAGCGAGATCCAGAAGAAGGCGTCGCCGTACTGCTCGAGCAGGTAGGCCGGGTCCATCCAGTCCGGTCCGAGGGCCGGAGCGGCAGCCGGCAGGGCGGCGGCGAGTGCGTGCATGCGTCACAGGGTATGCCGTGCGCCCGCCACCTCCTGAATCATCGCCGTCGGCGGCCGGTGGGTCGCAGGCCGCCGGGCAGGTCCGCCCGGAGCGGGTCTCGAAGCCATATCGATGCGCCGGATCTCCTTCCGTCGGCCACCGGCACGGGAAGACGATGAGGTCGGGAGCACAGGAGGAGGGCGCGACGCCGGCTCACTCTGGGTCGAGCCCGCTCCGGCGGGTCAGAAGGCGACCCGGGCCGCCCCTCCTCCTGCTCGACAGGCCGACCCGCCCTACCGCGGCGGCCCGGGTCGCCCGCTCTCGTAGAATCGGCCCGATGAGCGACCAGATCGACTCCGCGGGTGGCGGTGGCCGGTCGTACTCGGCCACGCAGGATCGCGCCGCCCCCCTCGATGGGGGCGTCGGGGTCGGGCCCTGGCAGGGTCCACGGCCCAACGGGGACCAGTGGGACCCCGAGCTGCTGCGCGACGGGGATCGGCGCAACGTCGTCGACGCGTACCGCTACTGGCGGCACGAAGCGATCGTCGCCGACCTCGATGCGCGGCGGCACGAGTTCCACGTGGCGGTCGAGAACTGGGGTCACGACTTCAACATCGGCTCGGTCATCCGCACGGCGAACGCGATGGGCGCCGGGGCCTTCCACATCGTCGGCAGGCGCCGCTGGAACCGGCGCGGCGCCATGGTCACCGACCGCTACCAGCACGAGCACCACCACCCCGACGCCGGGGCGCTCGCCCAGTGGGCGGGGGCGCAGGGGCTCACCCTCGTCGGCATCGACAACCTGCCGGGTTCCCTGCCACTGGAGACCTTCGACCTGCCCCGTGCGTGCGTGCTCGTGTTCGGCCAGGAGGGCCCCGGGCTGTCGGCGCCGATGCGCGCCCAGTGCGAGGTGGTGCTGCACATCGAACAGTTCGGCTCGACCCGCTCGATCAACGCCGGCGCCGCGGCCGCGGTCGCCATGCACGCGTGGGTGCGCCGCCACGTCTTCGACCAGCACCCCTGAGTCCGGCTCGCATCAGCATCCGGATCAGTGTCCGGCCCAGGTCGCGCTCGCCGTGGGGTCAGGGGGCTCAGCATCCCCCTTCGCGGCACGCTCGCCTCGAGGCTTCAGGTGACCGGCTCACGGCCGCGCCAACGCAGTGGCTCCTCGCCGTACTCCTCGACGACGTGCGCCGCAACGCCGAATGACCGCGCCGTCTGGAAGACCACCTCGCCCGTCTCGGCCGGAAGGTCCAGGGCATGCAGCGCGGCAGCGCTCGCGAGGTCGATGTTGGGCAGTGCGCCGATCCGGTCGGCGACGACGCGGGCGAGCGCCTCGACCCGGCGTCGCAGTGGCCGGGTGCCCGGCAGACGCCACACGGCATCGAGCACGACGTCGGCCCGCGGGTCACCGCCGGGATAGAGGAAGTGCCCGAAGCCCGCCACCCCACGGTGCTCCCGCACCATCCGGCCGACCGCCGAATGCAGGTCGGTGGTCGGTGCGAGCAGGGCGTGGGCGGCGATGGGGGCCGCGCCGTGCAGCGGGCCCGCCATCGCGGCATACGCGGCCGCGAGGCAGTCGTGCAGTCCCGCACGCGTGGAGGCGGCGACGCGGGCGGCGACGGTGGAGGCCGTCAGCCCGTGGTCGAGCAGTGCGACGAGCAACGTCCTCAGCAGGGCGAGCTCGGCCGGGGAGGAAGGGCGCCCGCCCACCAGGCTCAGCACCGCGCCGGCGAGGTCGTGCTCGCCCGTATGCCGTCCGGTCGAGGCGGTGCCCCCGGCAAGCGCCAGCGCGGCCGGCACGAGCGCCAGCGCCGTGGCCCGCACCCGGTCGGGGTCGATGTCTGCGGCGAGAGGGTCCGCGACGGCAAGCAGCTGCACGGCTACGGGGAGCCGGCGCCCGAGCGGGAGCCGTGCCACGCCAGCGACCATGGGCCGCAGCTCGCGAGGCAGGATCCGAGGCAGCGTCCCCGCGCCCGCGCCCCACATCGGCTGCGCCCCAACCGATCCGACGACCATCGCAGCTGCCTCTTCGGCTGACTCCAGGGCGAGCACGTCGGCGAGTGGCACACCTCGATAGAGCAGGTCTCCGTCGGCCTGGCTGCTCACCGCGGTCGCGATGCTGCGGAAGCGCAGCACCGGTTGTGGCGAGCCGGAGGGGCGCGAGATCGATGCCATGGCGTCGATCTGGGCGCGGTCGAAAAGGCTCTCCTGCTGACCCGGCCGACGCCGGCTCTGGAGCAGTCCGCGGCTCACGTAGGCGTACAGCGTGGCGCGTTTGACGCCGAGGCGCTGCGCAGCCTCGGTCGTCGTGATCCAACCGTCTGGCGGCGCCGTCATGGTCCCTCCGTGTTGATCGGGTCAACGTTGAGGCGATCAACATTGACGATGTTGATCAATATCGCGGACAGTGACGAGTGAACCGAAAGGAGCACGCCATGTCCACCACCACTTCGGGAGCACCCTCCGGGGCCATCCCGCTCCCAGAGGGCTTCATCACCGTGCCGCGCGGACTCGCGAAGGTCGTCGTCACCGACACCGAGCTCGGAGACGTGCGTGGCGACGAGGGCTTCTACCACTACCGCCAGTACTCCGCCGTCGACCTCGCGGAGCAGGTCTCCTTCGAGGAGGCGGCGCACCTGCTCCTCGTCGGCCACCTTCCGTCCGACGACGAGCTCGACGCCCTTCGGAGCGAGCTCGGCCGGCGTCGGCGACTGCCGTCGCGCCTCGCCGCGTTGCTGCCCGACATCTGCCGCACGACGAGCGACTCCCTCCAGGTCCTGCGCACCGCCCTGTCGGCCTGGGGCGGCATCGCCGACCTGCGCCCGCTCTACGACTCCTCGGAGGCCGAGCGGCACGAGGCCGTGCTCACCGCCGTCGCCGTGACGCCGTCGATCCTTGCCGCGGCCCATCGCCTGCAGCGCGGACTCGAGCCTGGTCGAGGCGGACCCGAGTCGGGGACACGCCGAGGACTACCTCCGGATGGTGACGGGGGAGCGTCCGAACGAGCACGACGCACGGGCCGTCGAGACCTACCTCGTGTCCACGATGGACCACGGGTTCAACGCCTCGACCTTCACCGCACGGGTCATCGCGAGCACCGGCGCCGACCTCGCTGCCTGCCTCGTCGGTGCGATCGGCTCCTTCTCGGGGCCGCGCCACGGGGGTGCGCCGAGCCGGGCCCTCGAGGCGCTCGACGAGATCGGCAGCCTCGACCGGGCCGACGCGTGGGTGCGTCACCGGGTCGAGTCCGGCGAGCGGATCATGGGCTTCGGCCACGCCGTCTACCGCACCCGCGACCCTCGCTCCGAGATGCTCAGGGCCATCGCCCGCCACTGGGACGACCCCCTCGTCGACCTCGCGGTCGGGGTCGAGGAGACGGTCGAGCGCACCCTTTCCGAGCTCAAGCCGGGGCGCGAGCTGCACGCCAACGTCGAGTTCTACGCCGGCGTCGTCATGAAGCTCGCCGGCCTGCACCCCAGCATGTTCACGCCGACCTTCTGCGTGGCGCGCGTCGTCGGCTGGGGGGCCAACGTCCTCGAGCAGGCGCGGGACACCAAGATCATCCGGCCCTCCGCCCGCTACGTCGGACCACCGCCGCCCCAGCAGGTGCCGGCCCGCCCGCCCGCGGACACGCGCTGAGACGCTGTCGGCCGAGGACGCCCGGGAATCGACGGTGGGTCACTCCGGGGTGCGCAGCGCCTGCCGCCACGAGAGTCGACCGCGCGTCTGCAGGAGCGAGCGACGATAGACCTTCTCGCCGATGACGACGGTGACGGCTGCGAACGCGCTCATGACGAGCAGCGACACGAGGGGCTCCCACCAGGCGGTCTCTCCCGCGAGGATGCGGGCGGGCATCGCGATGACGGAGGCGATCGGCACGTACGAGGCGATGACGGCACCGGTGCCGCTGAGCCCGAAGCTCACGAAGTAGACGAGCATCAGCACGGTCGTGATCGGCGAGGTCGTGCTCTGGAGGTCCTCCGTGCGGGACGCGAGGGCGCCCGCCACCGCAAAGATGCACGCGATGGCGAAGAAGCCGACGATGAAGAAGAGCACGAACCAGATGACTGCCGTGGAGAGCGCGGGCACCATGCTCGACCACTCCGTGAACGACACGGCCACGAGCCCGACCGCGGCGAAGAGCACCACCTGCCCGAGGGCGATGACGGAGTTGCCGGCCACCTTGCCGGCGAGCAGCTGCCGCAGCGAGATGGCCGTCGCGATGATCTCCACGAGGCGCGACTGCTTCTCCTCGACGACACTGGCGGCGATCTGCTGGCCGAACATCAGGGCGGCCATGAAGAAGAGCAGGGCGAAGGCGACGGTGGCGGCCCGCACGAAGCCGGCGTCGACCTCGGCCCCGTCGAGGCGGACGACGGTCACGGTGGTCCCGCGCTCGAGCGCCTCGATGCTCGTGCCGGCCGCAGCCGCGTTGGCCTCCAAGGCGTCGGCCCGCACGGCGGTCTCCACCGCGGTCCGCAGGGCGAACGGCACCTCGTCGGCCGAGGTCAGCACCCATCCGTCGGCGCCCTCGTGGAGCCACGCGTCGGCGTCCCCGGCCTCGACGAGCGCGGTCGCGGCCGGCTCACCGGGGGCGGTGCGCGACGCGATCGCGATCCTGCCCTCGCCCTGACGCGCTCCCGCGCCGGCCTCGGCGACGAGGCTGCCGGCCTCGGCGCTCGTCACCGCGACGGTGTAGGTCGAGGTGCGGTTGCCCTGCCACACCGAGAAGGCGCCGAAGCCGGCGATGAGCACGAGGGTCAGCACCGTCGAGACGATGAACGCGCGGTTCGTGACGCGCACGACGATCTCGCGGGCCGCGACGATGAGCCACGCCCGCGAGTCGGACGCCGAGCCCGGCTCGGTCCCGCGCGCGGCGGGCGCCTGGGGCTCGAGGCCCTGTGACGTGTCCTGGGTGGTCGTCATGCCGTCACCTCACGGTAGATCTGGGCCAGGCTCGGCCGTTGCAGGGAGAACTCGTGCACGTCACCACGCCGCAGCGCCTCGCTGAGCAGGGCGCGCTCGGCGCCGGCCTCGGTGAGCTCCACGAGGGCGCTGGTGCCGTCGACGTCGACGGCGTGCACTCCCGCCACGCCCCGCACCCAGCCGGCATCGCCAGACAGGACGAGGCGGTGCCGCGCCACCGATGTCGACCGAAGCTGCTCCGGCGAACCGGACGAGACGACGGCGCCGCGTGCGAGCACGACGAGGTGCTCGCAGAGCCGTTCGACGAGGTCGAGCTGGTGGGAGGAGAAGAGCACCGGCACGCCACGAGAGGTGTGCTCGCGCAAGAGGTCGGCCATGCTGTCGACCGCCTGCGGGTCCAGCCCGCTGAACGGCTCGTCCAGCACGAGTCCCTTGGGCCGGCCCATGAGGGCCGCGATGATCTGCACACGCTGCTGGTTGCCGAGCGAGAGCTTCTCGACGTGGTCGCGGGCTCGGTCGGCGAGCCCGAGTCGCTCGAGGTGGGTCATCACCGATGCCCGGGCCGCGGAGGTCTGCATGCCGCGCAGCCGCCCGAGGTAGACGAGCTGGTCGACGATCGGCTGCTTCGGGTAGAGCCCGCGCTCCTCGGGCATGTAACCGAGCTGGCGGCGGTCGGCCTGGGTGATCGGCCGTCCACCCCACAGCACCTCGCCGGACGTGATGGCGAGGACCCCCATCACCATGCGCATCGTCGTGGTCTTGCCTGCGCCGTTGCCGCCCACGAACCCCGTCAGCGAGCCGGCCGCCACCGTGAAGCTCACGCCGTCGACCGCCCGCACGTCGCCGAAGTCCCGTCGCAGATCGCGCACCTCGAGGTCGCACCAGTCCGATCCGCGACCTGGGCTGCCGTCGGCGATGCCGTCGCTGTCGACTGTCGTCGATGTCCCCATGCGAAGCCATGACTCAAACCTAGGGCGACGACGACTGCTGCGGATCAGCCTGACGGTGGAGGCCCCGGCTCCCCCGGCAGGATGAGGCCGGCCTCGTAGGCCAGCACCACCGCCTGCACGCGGTCGCGCAGACCGAGCTTGCGCAGCAGGCTCGACAGGTGCGTCTTGACGGTCGCCTCGCCGACGAAGAGGTCGGACGCGATCTCCGCGTTCGACAGTCCTCGACCGACGAGGGCGAGGACGTCACGCTCACGAGGCGTGAGCTCCGCCAGTCGCTCGTCCGACGCCGTATGCCGTCCCGTGTCGTCGCCGTCCGGCACGCGCACCCGGGTGCCCGCCACGCGGCAGACCGACGCGGGGATGCGGTCTCGCGTCGGCCGTCATCTGCTCGATGACCCGGCGGGTCACCTCGGGGGCGAGCAGCGCATGACCGCCCGCGACGGCGCGCACGGCCTCGATGAGGTGGTCGGCGTCGGCGTTCTTGAGGAGGAAGCCGCTTGCTCCCGCCGCCAGCCCGGCGAAGACGTAGTCGTCCCGGTCGAACGTGGTGAGGATGACGACCTTGGAGAGGCCGTCCTCGACGATGTGGCTCGTCGCCGCGATGCCGTCCATGACCGGCATCTGCACGTCCATGAGCACGACGTCCGGCCGCAGGTCGTGCGCGAGCCGCACCGCCTCGGCTCCGTCGGCGGCCTCGCCGACCACCTGGATGTCGTCCTCCACGGAGAGGATGAGCGAGAAGCCGGACCGGACCAGCTGCTGGTCGTCGACGAGCAGGACGGTCGTCACGAGCTCCCCCCGGGCAACGGCATCCGCACCCGCACACGGTAGCCGCCGGTCACTCGCGGCCCGATCTCGCTGATCCCCCCGTGCGTCGACAGGCGCTCACGGACGCCGAGCAGCCCCAGGCCGGATCCGGACGTGCCCGATCTGGCCCGGCCATCGTCGAGCACCTCGACCTCGGCGTACCCGTGCTCGAAGCCGCGCTCGGGCCGGCGGTCGACGCGCACGACGACACTGGCGGAGGTTGCCGTCGAGTGACGGCGCACGTTGGAGAGGGCCTCCTGCACCGTGCGGTAGAGCGACAGGCCGACCGGTCCGGGCACCTCGGCCACCGCCCCGGGGCCGTCCTCGACGAGGCGGCACGTGGTGGGCAGGCCGGCGCTGGTGCTCGAGCGGGCGAGTGCGGGGACGTCGGCGAGCCGGGGCTCGGGCGCTCGGGGCTCCCCGCCCGAGGTGTCGGCGCTCCGGAGGGTGCCGAGCAGGCCCCGCATCTGTGCCACCGCCTCGCGCGACGACGTCTCGATGTTGCGCAGCGAGTGCTCGGCCGTCTCCGGGTCGCGTCGCAGCACCCGTCGCGCCGCGGCGGCCTGGATGCCGATGACCGACACGTGGTGTGCGACGACGTCGATGCAGCTCGCGGGCGATGCGCAGTCGTTCCTCGACGACGGCCTGACGCTGCAGCGAGGTGGCCTGCTCGTCGATGGTGCGGGCCTGCTGTGCCAGGCGCTCGCGCTGCAGGGCCGAGCGCCAGGCGGCCTGCCCCCCGATGACGGCCCCGCCGAAATAGACGACGTTGATGAGCAGGGTGTAGATGACGTAGGCGCTCGAGGGAGAGAAGAGGCCCTGGCGCTGCAGCGGTCGGCCGTCCCTCTCCAGCGCCTGCTCGATGCCGCTGCCGACAGCGAACTGCCAGGTGAGCCAGCCGAACATCAGCAGCAGTACGCAGACGATGACGCCGATCATGACGCGGCGGTCGCGGGCCCAGGCGACCCCGGTGAAGAGCGCGACGAAGTAGACGACCTGCAACGGCGCCGACATCGCGACCGACGGCATGAGCAGGCCGCAGACGAAGAGGTGCAGGGAGAGCAGCGCGGCCACGAGCAGCGGCTGGCGCCTCCGCCAGGCGAGCGGGACGGTGCCCGCGACGACCGCGACGTGCGGCCAGAGCAACGAGTCCTCGGCGTCGCCGAGCGCGTCGATGCTGCGCAGGAGCTCGACGCCGAGTGATCCCGTGATGAGGAAGCCGAGGGCGAGCAGGGCGTCGTTCCGGAACGCGCGGGCCGGGTCCGCAGGCACCCGCTCCCACTCCGTGTCGACGCCGAACCACGCTTGCAGCCGGGCCGGCAGCCCGCGCCATGCCCCATCCATGCATCCAGCCTAGGCACGGCCCGGCGTACGGCGGCTCCCCCTGGAGGTGGAGGGGCGGGGGTCCGGCCCGCAGCGATCACCGGACGTGCGTCGGGGGCTCCGGCTCGAAGGGCCGGAGCTCGTCGTCGCCCTGCTGGATGACGCCCCACGACGACTCGGGCACCTCACGCCAGGCTCCCGGCAGGTCACGCAACGGCTCGGACACCACGAGGCGGGCGTCGTCCCCGATGGTGTGGAGCACCTCCACCTCGGGATGCAGCCTGCGCAGCTCGTTCACGGCGGTCGAGTGGAAGAGGGACCGGCTCTCGTGCTGCGACGAGTAGCGCAGGGCCCAGACCGATTCGCCGTCACTCGTGGCGATGGTCGCCTGGACCGGGTTCGGCACGCCGTTGCGCTCCGCCAGGTCCTCGACGAAGCCGATGGCTCGGGCGACGCCGCCCATGGGGTCGTCCTCGAGCCCGAACGTCAGGGCGAGGAAGAAGAGCACCTCGGAGTCGGTCGACCCTTCGATGTCCGGAAAGAGCGAGGGGTCCACCGTGAGCACGAGATCACGCTTGAGCTCGTGGAACCCCTTGACGGATCCGTTGTGCATCCACAGTCGTGCGCCGTGCCGGAAGGGATGGCAGTTGCTCCGCTGCACCGGCGTGCCCGTCGAAGCCCGCACGTGCGCGAACAACAGGGGCGTGCTCACCTGGGCGGCCAGCTCCCGCAGGTTCTTGTCGTTCCATGCCGGGTCGACGCTCTTGAACACGGCAGGCGTGGGGCCCCTGCCGTACCACCCGATCCCGAAGCCGTCACCGTTCGTCGTCGTCGCCCCCATCGTCGAGTGGAGGCTCTGCTCGATGAGCGAGTGCTCCGGCTTGAAGAGGAGGTCCTCAGCGAGGATCGGGTCACCCGAATACACCATCCAGCGGCACATGTGCCCATGGAAGCAGGGGGCCGGCCCGGCACGCATCGCCCGGCGCGGGTGACCGCACTTCGGGGAGAGCTCAGGAGTCGAAACCGACGCCGATCGAGTCGAGCGCCTTGAGCCACAGGCCACGTCGGCCGGTGCGGTCCTCGGCGGCGAGGGCCGTGCGCGTGGCCCGCACGGCGGCATACCGGATCGGCTCGGGCGGGAAGGGGATCGGCTTGCGACGCACCATCTGCAGACGCGTGACCTCGGTGTCACGGCCGTCGAGGAGGTCGAGCGTGACCCGGGCACCGAAGCGCGTTGAGGCGAGGCCCAGCCCCGTGTAGCCGACGGCATACGCCATTCGACCACCGAGCGCGGTGCCGAAGACGGGAGTGAACCGGGACGTGGTGTCGATGACGCCGGCCCAACGGTGCGTGAAGCGGATGCCGTCGAGCTGCGGGAAGATGTCGACGAAGTGATCGGCGAGCAGTCCGTGCGACGCGTCCGACTGCTCGAGGGCGGAGTCCATCCGGCCCGGGAAGTGGTAGTTGGCGTCGTAGCCCCCGAAGAGCACACGGTCGTCGAGCGTTCTTCGGTAGTAGTGGAACTGGTTCCCCGCGTCGGTGAGGCCCTCTCGTCCCTTCCAGCCGATGGCGTCGAGCTGAGCGGCGGTCAGCGGCTCGGTCATGAGGACGTGGTCGTAGACGGGCAGCACCCAGGTGCTGAAGCGCTTGAGCACTCCCCGGGACGCGTTGGTGCCGATGACGACGCGCCGGGCGTGGATGCTGCCCCCCTCGACGGACGCTCGAACTCCACCACCCTCGGCATCGAATGCCGTCGCGCGCGTGTGCTCGTGGATCGTCACACCGAGCGACTCCGCCGCGCGGGCGAGGCCCCAGACCAGGCGTGCCGGGTCGACGAGGCCAACGTCGGGGTCGAACATGCCGGCGAGATAGCGCGGAGAGTCCACCCGTGCGCGAGCGCCGGCTGCGTCGAGCAGCTCGACGTCGAAGCCGTGCTCGCGGTGCTGCTCGAACGCGTCCCGCACTCTCGGCACCTGGTGCTCCGTCAGTGCCAGCGTCAGCTCGCCCGGCAGGTGGAAGTCGGCGTCGATGCCGAGGGCGTCGACGGTCGCGCGGATCGCGGCGAAGTTCTCGGCGGCGAGGCGCTCGAGGACGTCGATCTCCGCCGGCCAGCGCGCGAGTCCCTGGGCCAGCCCGTGCGTCAGGCTCGGCGCGACGAAGCCGCCGTTGCGACCGGAGGCGCCGTCGGCCAGGCGGCCGGCCTCGATGAGGACGACCTCTCGGCCGGGATCGTCCTCCTTGGCCTGGATCGCGGCCCAGAGCCCGGTGAAGCCGCCTCCGACGACGAGCAGATCGGTGCGTGACGCAAGACCGGTCAAGCGCGGTCGCGGTTCGGGTCGCTCCGGCCGGTCGGTCCAGAAGGGCGTCGGTGCGGCGTCGACGAGGGCTCGGGCGGCGCGCGGACTGAGGGCTGGTCGGTTGCTCATGAGGTGTTGATTCGACCATGTCGGCGCGGCGGAGCGGAACCGTGGGCCGCACCATGACGAAAGAAGCGCACCATGACGAAACCCGTTGCGACCGCCGTGGCGCACTGGTTGGCTCGCACCGTGACCCCCGACGAGCTGCTCCGTGTCTTCCACGACGAGACCCGCGCCCCGATCCGGCTGGGCACCGCGGCCCGCCCCATCGAGGTCGACGGGCTCATCCGTCGTGAGTACGACGTCGACGGAGGCCACTGGAACATGATCGAGTCCCCGGACGGGCTCGGCGACGACCCCGCCGAGTTCGACGCGGTCATCGCGCGCCAGCGCGACTTCTTCGCCGCACGGGGCCAGCAGGTGGAGTGGAAGACCTATGACTACGACGAGCCCGCGGACCTCGGCGAGCGCCTGGTGCGCGCAGGCTTCGTCAAGGAGGACGACGAGGCGCTCATCCTCGGGGAGGCCGCTCCCCTCGCGGCCCAGGAGATCGACCTGCCGGACGGCGTGACGGTGCGCGCCGCCGACTCCGACGACGACTTCGCGCGGATGCAGGAGCTGCTCGAGGCCGTGTGGGGAAAGGAGCAGGCCTGGGTGACCGACTCGCTGCTGCCGACCTGGCAGCGCGGCCGCGGCTCCATGGACGTCGTCGTGGTCGAGGAGTCGCGCGACGGGCCGGTCCTCTGCGCCGCGCGGAGCGAGTACGACGACAGCGGCTTCACGGGCCTCTGGGGCGGCTCGACCCTGCCGCAGTGGCGGGGGCGCGGCCTCTACCGGGCCACGCTGCTGCACCGGGCGCGTCTGGGCCTGCGCCGCGGCAACGACTTCGTGCGCGTCGATGCCTCGCCGGACTCCGAACCCATCCTGCGTCGCCTGGGCCTGCACCGCGTCGCCACCACCACCCCCTACGTCTTCACCCCCTGAGCGGCGGGCGGGACCGTCGCCGATGGGTGGGCACGGGCGCCCACCGGACGGCACACGTGGCAGGATCGATGGCGGATCGTGAACCCGCTCACCGACAGCAGGAGAAGCAATGCCCATCGCCACCCCCGAGGTGTATGCCGACATGCTGGACCGTGCGAAGGCCGGCTCCTTCGCGTATCCCGCCATCAACGTCTCGAGCTCGCAGACCCTCAACGCTGCCCTCAAGGGTTTCGCCGACGCCGGCTCCGACGGCATCATCCAGGTGTCGACCGGTGGCGCCGAGTACCTCTCCGGCCCGAGCGTCAAGCACATGGTGAGCGGCTCGCTCGCATTCGCGGCCTTCGCGCACGAGGTGGCCAAGAAGTACCCCGTCCACATCGCCCTTCACACCGACCACTGCCCCAAGGACAAGCTCGACGACTTCGTCCGACCGCTCCTGGCGGCGAGCACCGAGCGCGTCCGGGACGGCGGCACGCCGTGGTTCCAGTCGCACATGTTCGACGGCTCGGCGGTGCCGCTCGAGGAGAACCTCGAGACGGCGCGTGAGCTGCTCGCGCTCGCGAAGGCCGCAGACGTCGTGCTCGAGATCGAGGTCGGCGTCGTGGGTGGCGAGGAGGACGGCGTCGCCCACGAGATCAACGACAAGCTCTACTCCACCCCCAGCGACGCCGTCGCGACGATCCAGGCGCTCGGGTCCGGCGAGAATGGTCGCTACCTCACCGCCCTGACCTTCGGCAATGTCCACGGCGTGTACAAGCCGGGCAACGTCAAGCTGCGCCCCGAGGTCCTCCGCGAGGCACAGCAGGCCGGTGCACAGGAGCTCGGGCTCTCCGACGACGCGCGCCCCTTCGACCTCGTCTTCCACGGCGGCTCCGGCTCGCTGCCAGAGGAGATCTCGGCGGCCGTCGACTTCGGCGTCGTCAAGATGAACGTCGACACCGACACGCAGTACGCCTTCACCCGCAAGGTCGCCGACTGGATGATCACGAACTACGCGGGCGTCATCAAGGTCGACGGCGAGGTCGGCAACAAGAAGCAGTACGACCCCCGAGCCTGGGGCAAGGCGGCCGAGGAGGCGATGGCCACCCGCGTCGTCGAGGCCTGCGATGCCCTCCGCTCGGCGGGCAGGCACCAGTGAGCGACAACCTCCTGGGCATCCCCGAGACCCGGCTGGCGGTCGATCCGGCTGCCGAGCAGCTCGAGTCGGGTGTCGATCCCGTGCAGGTCGCGCGTGCGCACCCCG
Organism: uncultured Actinomycetota bacterium; assembly: GCA_963816385.1. Taxonomy (GTDB): domain Bacteria; phylum Actinomycetota; class Actinomycetes; order Actinomycetales; family Dermatophilaceae; genus CAWFKL01. Next base: position 101,388 of record CAWFKL010000001.1, on the reverse strand, counting down.
CGAGCTCGCTCGCCTGGGCAGTGCTCGCGGAGGACGCCCTGTCCGACGGCGACCGCGAGGTCGAGGCCTACGCCTACGCACGGACCGGCTACCACCGCGCGCTCGACTCGCTGCGCAAGTCGGGGTGGCGTGGCCAGGGACCGGTGCCGTGGTCACACGAGCCCAACCGCGGCTTCCTCCGCTCGCTGGCGGCGCTCGCCCGGGCCGCACGCGCCATCGGCGAGACCGACGAGGAGGCGCGCTGCTCGCAGTTCCTCCGTGACAGCTCGCCCGAGGGCGCTCGCGAGCTCGGTCTCTGACGCGGCCACCGCGTTGCCAGGTCCTGGCGGACCAGGTGGATGCGACGCGCGACCGGCCGGCGCCTCCTTCCGGCTCCGGCGGCGGCGGGGCGACCTCCCCGGCCCGCGTCATCGACGCCCTGCTCGACCACCACGAGACTCCGGTTCTCCCAGCAGCGAGTGACGTCGACGGGCTGAGGCGGGCGTCGGGTCGGACGCACGTCTGCACCCGATAACGTTGCCCTTGGCGTGGACACCAACCGGAAGGCAGACCAGTGCCGGCAATCGTGCTCGTCGGAGCGCAGTGGGGTGACGAGGGCAAGGGCAAGGCGACCGACCTGCTCGGCAGCAGCGTCGACTACGTCGTGAAGTTCAACGGCGGCAACAACGCCGGCCACACGGTCGTCATCGAGAAGGACGGCGCGCGCGAGAAGTATGCGCTGCACCTGCTGCCCTCCGGCATCCTCAGCCCGAACTGCGTGCCGGTCATCGGCAACGGCGTCGTGATCGACCTCGCGGTGCTCTTCGAGGAGCTCGACGGCCTCGACGCGCGTGGCGTCGACACCAGCAAGCTGCTCGTCAGCGCCAACGCCCACATCATCCCGAGCTACAACCGCACCATCGACAAGGTGACCGAGCGCTTCCTGGGCAAGCGGCGCCTCGGCACGACGGGCCGCGGCATCGGCCCCACCTACGCCGACAAGATGAACCGCATCGGCCTCCGCATCCAGGACCTCTACGACGAGCCGATCCTGCGCCAGAAGGTCGAGGCGGCCCTCGAGTTCAAGAACCAGGTCCTGGCCAAGATCTACAACACGCGGCGCCTGCGCCGTGGACGAGGTCGTCGAGGAGCTCCTGTCGTATGCCGCCCGCCTTGCTCCCATGGTCGCTGACACGAGCCTCGTGCTGGGCCAGGCGCTCGACCGCGGCGAGACGGTCCTCTTCGAGGCGGGGCAGGCCACGCTGCTCGACGTCGACCACGGCACGTACCCCTACGTCACCTCGAGCAACGCCGTGTCGGCCGGCGCCTGCACGGGCTCGGGAGTCCCGCCGACCCGCATCGACTCGGTCATCGCGATCCTCAAGGCCTACACCACCCGCGTGGGCGAGGGGCCGTTCCCGACCGAGCTGCACGACGACGCCGGTGAGTTCCTGCGCAAGACCGGTGCCGAGTTCGGCACGACAACCGGGCGTCCCCGTCGCTGCGGCTGGATGGACACCGTCGTGGGCCGCTACGCCACGCGCATCAACGGCGTCACCGACTTCGTCATCACCAAGCTCGACGTGCTCACCGGGCTCGACACGGTGCCCGTCTGCGTCGCCTACGACGTCGGTGGGGTTCGGCACGACGAGATGCCCGTCAACCAGACCGACTTCCACCATGCGACCCCCGTCTACGAGGAGCTGCCCGGCTGGTGGGAGGACATCACGCAGTGCCGCTCCTTCGAGGAGCTGCCGGCCAACGCCCAGGCGTACGTCCTGCGCGTCGAGGAGCTCATCGGTGCCCGGGTCTCGGCCATCGGCGTCGGACCCGGCCGTGACGAGATCATCGAGCGGCACCCGCTCAAGCCCACCGTACGGGCGTGAGCCCGACGCACCGATGACTCGGACGGCATACGAAAGCGTTTGAAGCAGAAGGAAACTCATGACACGCAACGAGGCCGCCCTCGACTGGGTCACGCGGCTCGCCGACCAGGTCGTCGCGGAGGCGCAGGAGCGCCGTCCCGGCGAGACGATCGTCTGCGCGTCGGGCATCAGCCCCTCCGGACCGATCCACCTCGGCAACTTCCGCGAGCTCATCACGCCCCATCTCGTGGCTGACGAGATCAAGCGACGCGGCATCGACTGCGAGCACCTGCTCAGCTGGGACGACTTCGACCGTTTCCGGCGCGTGCCGAAGAACCTTGCGGGAGTGGACGAGTCCTGGGAGCAGTACATCGGCATGCCGCTCACGTCGGTTCCGGCGCCAGGGGGTTCCGGGCACGCCAGCTGGGCCGACCACTTCAAGGCGCCGCTGCTCGAGGCGATGGAGGCCACCGGCATCGAAGTGCGCCAGGTCAGCCAGACCGAGCAGTACCGCGCCGGCGTGTACCGCGATCAGGTGCTGCTCGCGATGCGGGAGCGCCTCGCCATCGACAAGGTGCTGGACCAGTACCGCACGCTCGAGGCGGCCGCCGACGCGCGCCAGAAGGCCTCGGGCAGGGGCAAAGCGGGGCAGAACGCCGGCGACGGCAAGCAGTCGAAGCTCACCGCTGAGCAGGCCGCGGCGGCGACCGAGGCCGAGCGCGGCTCCGGGGCGGCGTCCGAGGACGACGGCAGCGAGGGCAAGGCGGGCTACTACCCGTTCAAGCCGTTCTGCAGCGCGTGTGGCACGGACTTCACGACGGTCACGGCCTATGACGACGACACGCACGCGCTCACCTACGACTGCACGCGGTGCGGGCACAGCGAAACCGTCGACCTCGACACGTTCACCAACGGCAAGCTCGTGTGGAAGGTCGACTGGCCGATGCGCTGGGCGTACGAGCACGTGCTGTTCGAGCCATCCGGGGTCGACCACCAGAGCCCGGGCAGCAGCTTCGTCGTCGGCAAGGACCTGGCACCGATCTTCGGCTGGGAGCGCCCGATCGGGCCGATGTACGCCTTCGTCGGCATCGCCGGCATGGCCAAGATGAGCTCGAGCAAGGGCGGGGTCCCCATCCCGACCGACGCGCTCGAGGTCATGGAGGCGCCACTGCTGCGGTGGCTCTACGCGCGCCGCCGGCCGAACCAGAGCTTCGACGTGGCTTTCGGACCAGAGCTGTTGCGCCTCTACGACGAGTGGGATGCGTTGAACCGCAAGGTTGCCGAGGGCACCGCACAGCCCGCCGACCGCGCCGCACACCTGCGTGCGACGTCGACGGCGGCCGGGCCGCTGCCCACCACGCCGCGGCCCATGCCCTTCCGCACGATCGCGTCGGTCATCGACGTCACCCAGGGCGACGAGGAGCAGGCGGTCCGCATCCTGCGCGACCTCGAACCCGACGACCCGCTGGGCTCCACCGACGACCTGCGTCCGCGCCTCGACTGCGCCGAGCGCTGGATGCTCGGCTACGTCCCGGCGCAGGACCGCACCGTCGTGCGCACCGAGCCCGACGCCGAGCTGCTGGCCTCGCTCGACGAGCGGCAGCGCGAGTCGCTGGGGCTGCTCGCCGACGGCCTCGCCGAGCACTGGTCGCTCGACGGCCTGACCCACCTCGTCTACGCCGTGCCGAAGGTCCAGCTCGGCATCGACCCGGACACCAAGGTCAAGGACCCTGAGCTCTCCGCCGCTCAGCGCGCCTTCTTCGTGCTCGTCTACCGGCTGCTCGTCAGCCGTGACACAGGGCCTCGCCTCCCGACGCTGCTCCTCGCCGTCGGTTCGGAGCGGGTGCGCCACCTCATCGGCGCCTCCTGAGCGATCGTGGAGGCGGTGCAGCTCCCGGTTCCGGCCCGGCTCGCCGGCCCGGCCCGCCGTGCCATTCCCCCCCAATCGAAAGAGCACTTCGTCCGGACGAAGTGCTCTTTCGATTGGGCGCTTGGGTTGGGGCGTGCGAGTGCCCACTCGACTCACGAACGGTCGAGTGGGCAGTCGCACAAGCAGGCCCACCGAGGTGCTCATGGAGGGGCCGGGCGAGGGTCCGGGCGAGGGGCGAGACGCTGGGGGTTTTCGTCTCGTCCCTCGCCCGGTGCGCGTCCTCGTTGGGGGGCGGGACGGCGCCGGACGTCGACAGGGTCTCGGGGGGTAGACCGGCGGGGAGGGTAACTTCCGCTGCCGTCGATGTCTTGACCATCATCACCCGTGCGGTGCGGCGACCGCGCGGGTTGAACCAAACCTTGAACAAGTCTTTACCTTGCCGCAACCGCACCCGTCACCGGCACGCCGTCGGGCTCTGAGAAGTCGTGTCGCTCGGCTCACGAGGTGGTCAGCACGGTCATCCGGTGGGCCGCACGAGTCAAAGCCACGTAGAGCACGCGCACGCCTCCGGGCGACTCGCGGATGATCTCCTGTGGATCGACCACGACGGTCGCGTCGTACTCCAGCCCCTTGGTCGACATGGGAGCGACGACCTGCACCCGACCGTCGGCGAGCCCACCATCACCGGGGGCGAGGGTGGCCGCCCCGGTCAGCCGGTCGGCGTGCGCCGCCGGGGTGATGACGGCGATCGAGCCCTCGACCTGCCCCAGCAGATCCACGACGGCGGCTCGCACGGACGCGACCGGGTCCTCGCCAAGGGCACGCTCGACCGGGTGGATGCCCGTCTCGCGGACGGCCTGCGGGATGTCGGCGTCGGGCACCTCGCGGCGCACCACGTCGGCGGCGTAGTCGAAGATCTCGCGCGCGTTGCGGTAGTTGGTGTCCATGTGGAAGAGACGGCGCGCCTGCGTGCCGAACGCCTCCTCGCGGGCCGCGTTCGCCTCGGTGACGTCGGGCCAGGAGGCCTGCGCTGCGTCGCCGACGACGGTCCACGAGGCGGTGCGTCCACGGCGTCCGATCATCCGCCACTGCATGGGGGAGAGGTCCTGCGCCTCGTCGACGAGGACGTGGGCGTAGTCCTCCGGCCTGCCGATCCGCCCGGCCAGCAGCCGGTCGCGCGGCTCGGCCCCGAGCAGCCGGGTCGACGTGCCCTGGCTGACCCCGACCACGGGCTGCACCTCCGTCACGCCGTACTGGCTGAGGTCGTCGAGCTCCTCGATCTCGTAGAAGCCGCGCTCCTCGGGCTCCTTCTCCTGCACCGGGCCCACCCGGGCCGCGAGGTCGTCGACGAGCGCGACATCGGCGACCGACCACGTCCCGGACACGAGAGCCGTCGCGAAGGACGAGGCCAGCAGCTCGGCGTCCGCCTCGGACAGCGAACCGCGCGCGTGGCGCCGCACGAGCGCCGGGTCAGCGAGCCAGAGCAGCACCTCACGTGGGTCGACCTGTGGCCACCACGCCTGCATGAAGGACTCGACGTCGAGGTGATCCTCCCACTTGTCGAGGAACTCGGACTTCGCGTCGCGCTCCCCGCTCACTCCGAGCCCCGACCACGCGGCCTCGCCGAGGGCGGCCTGCGCTGCCGAGGTGGCGGCGTTGCGCTGGTGCTGGCGCAGCACGTGCGCGCGGACGCGGTCGAGCACCCGGGCCTCCAGGCGCACGGCACGTCCCGCCACCATGGCGCGGAACTCGGTGGGCGCGTCAGGCACCCTTCCGCGCGAGGCGGCCGAGAGGAGGCCGCGGATCCGGGCCGAGCCCTTGAGCCGAGCCACGGCCGGCGAGTCGAGACGCTCGGCGTGCACCGCGTCGATGACGTCTCCGAGGGCCCGCAGGGTGACGCTGTCCTCGCCGAGCGACGGCAGCACCCGCTCGATGTATGCCGTGTAGGCACCCGAGGGGCCGACGACGAGGATGCCTCCGGACTCGAAACGGCGTCGCTCCGAGTAGAGCAGGTAGGCGGCGCGGTGCAGCGCCACGACGGTCTTGCCCGTGCCCGGGCCGCCGGTGATCTCGGTGACACCCCGGGCGCTGGCCCGGATCGCCTTGTCCTGGTGCGCCTGGATCGTCGCGACGATGTCGCGCATCCGCGCACCACGGCTGCGGGTCAGTGCCGCCATGAGCGCGCCGTCGCCGACGACGACGAGGTCGTCGGGCGCCTCCGGGACCATGAGGTCGTCCTCGACCCCGATGACGGTCGCGCCCCGGCTGCGCAGGACGCGGCGGCGCAGCACGCCCATCGGCTGGGTCGGTGTGGCGCGGTAGAACGCAGAGGCGGCCGGCGCGCGCCAGTCGATGACGAGCGGCTCGTAGTCGTCGTCGCGCACGCCGAGGCGGCCGATGTAGCGGGTCTCTCGGTCGTCCGGACGAGCCTCCTGCCCGCCGTCGCGGGCCTGCGCACTGGCCTCCGCGCTGTCTTCCGCATTGCCGTCCGTGCTGGTCTGCCCACTGGCCTCGCGGTCGTCCGGCTCGCCGGCGTCGCGCAGCAAGCGGTGGTCGAGGTCGAGGCGACCGAAGACGAGACCCTCGTACTGCGTGTCGAGTGCCGTGCGCCTCTTGGCCGCGTGGAACATCAGGGCGTCGCGCTCGAAGAGCGCGGCGCCCTCGGCGTCGCCGACCTCGACGAGCCGGCCGAACTGGCTGCGCGCCAGCCCCTCGGCCTGCACGGAGTCGGCCCGTAGGCCGGCCTTCTCGAGCTCCGCGTGCACCCGGTCGACGTGCGCCTGCTCGACTGCGATCTCCCGGGCTACGTCCTCGGGCAGGCGCGCGCCGCTGCGGCTGACCGGCCCGCCGGACCTTCCGCTCCCAGCGCCGGTGCCGTTCAGAGCGCCGTTCGAGGGATCCTGCGGCGGACCGCTGTTGGTTGCCGTCGACGCGGCCACGTCACGGGCGTCACCGGCCGTGGCGGGTCGGTGTGATGCTGCGTTCGAGGTGCTCACTGACATCCCAGGTGATCGGCGGGTGCCGCGCGGCGGCGAGGGAACCATCGAGTCTACTGTCATCGCATGCGCGTTCCCGCCTGCGTCCCGCCCAGCGGCGCGCCCCTCGTCGGTCGGTGGGTCCGACTGGACCCGATGGCCCCGGACGACGCCGCGGGCCTCTTCGCGATCTACTCGGACCCGCGCTGCTACGAGCAGGGCTTCGCGATGATGACGCGGCACCGCTCGGTGGCCGAGACGGAGGCACTCGTCGCCGCCTCCATCGCTGCGCGCGACGCCGGCCGGACGGCATACACCGTGCGTCTTGTCGCCGACGGCGGGCTGGGCGCTGCGGGCACCGTGGTCGGTACGAGCTCGCTCGGGGACGTCGACACGGTGAGGGAGCACGTGCACCTCGGCTGGACGATGTACGGCTCGCGCTGGTGGGCGACGCAGGTCAACCCGGAGTGCAAGCTGCTGCTTCTGGAGCACGCGTTCGACACGTGCGGCTTCGGACGAGTGAAGATCCAGACCGACGTCGTCAACGCGCGGTCGCGGGCGGCGATCCTCAAGCTCGGCGCGGTGCCGGAGGGGGTGACCCGTCGCGACGTGCGCCGTCCCGACGGCACCTGGCGCGACTCGGCCGTGCACTCGATCCTCGTCGACGAGTGGCCGGCCGTCCGGACGGCACTGCTGGCACGCCTGGGCTCCCCCTAGGCTGGGCGCCGTGAAGGTCCTCGTGCTCGGCTCAGGCGCCCGTGAACACGCACTCGTCAAGGCCGTCGCGGCCGATCCCGAGGTCGACGCGGTCATCGCCGCCCCCGGGAACCCGGGCATCGACGCCACGGCCCTGTGCGTCCCGGTCGACATCCTCGACGGCGACGCGGTCGCTGCGCTCGCGAAGGAGCACGAGGTGGACCTCGTCGTCGTCGGTCCGGAGGCGCCGCTCGTCGCGGGCGTCGCCGACGTATGCCGGTCGGCCGGGCTCGCGGTCTTCGGCCCGTCGGCGCAGGCCGCTCGCCTCGAGGGCAGCAAGTCGTTCGCCAAGGAGGTCATGGCTGCAGCCGACGTGCCCACGGCCCTCGCGCACGTGTGCACGACGATGGACGAGGTGCAGGAGGCGCTGGACGCCTTCGGCGCACCGCACGTCGTCAAGGACGACGGGCTCGCGGCGGGCAAGGGTGTCGTGGTGACCGACTCTCGCGAGGTCGCCGTCGCCCACGCGCGCGCCTGTCTCGCCAAGCCCCAGGGGCGGCTCGTCGTCGAGGAGTTCCTCGACGGTCCCGAGGTGTCGGTCTTCTGCATCAGCGACGGTGAGACGGTCGTCGCGCTGGCGCCGGCGCAGGACTTCAAGCGCGTCGGCGACGACGACGCGGGCCCAACACCGGCGGCATGGGCGCCTACTCACCACTCGACTGGGTGCCGGACGGTCTCGCCGACGACATCGTGCGCCGGGTGGCGCAGCCGACCATCGACGAGATGCGGCGACGTGGCACGCCGTTCGTCGGCGTCCTCTACGTCGGCCTGGCGCTGACCGTCGCGCGGCCCCAAGGTCATCGAGTTCAACGCCCGCTTCGGTGACCCCGACGGCCAGGCGTCGCTCGCCCGCCTCGAGACCCCTTTCGCGCAGCTGCTTCTCGCAGCCGCGACGGGCGGTCTCGCCGGCTTCGGGCGGCTGCGGTGGTCGAGCGACCACGCGGTCGTCGTGGTCGTCGCGGCCTCGGGCTACCCGCGTCGCCGCGGACAGGTCACCCGATCACGGGGCTCGACGCAGCAGCGGAGGTGCCCGGCGTCGTCGTGCTCCACGCCGGCACCGCACTCGACGGTGCCGGCACCCTCGTCTCCGCCGGCGGCCGCGTGCTCGACGTCGTCGCCGTCGCGTCGTCTCTGGTGAAGGCCAGGCAGGCGGCCTACGACGCGGTGAGGCTCATCGAGCTCGACGGGTCGCACCACCGCAGCGACATCGCCCTGCTCGCCGCACGCGGCGAGCTCACGGTCGGTGGTGCCCGGTGACCGCGCTTGACCTGCCCGGCTACGAGCACGTCTACTCCGGCAAGGTGCGTGACCTCTACGCGCCGACGGGCGAGGACGGTCAGGTGGTGCCCGACCGGCTGCTGCTCGTCGCCTCGAACCGCCTCTCGGCCTACGACTGGATGATGTCGCCCGAGATCCCCGACAAGGGGGCGGTGCTGACCCGGCTCTCGCTCTGGTGGTTCGACCAGCTGGCGGACCTCGTGCCGAACCACGTGGTGAGCACAGACGTGCCGGAGCCCGTCGCCGGACGAGCCGTGCTCGTGCGCCGGCTCGAGATGCTCAAGGTCGAGGCGATCGCTCGGGCCTACCTCACCGGTGGGGGACTCGAGGAGTACCGCCAGAAGGGCTCGGTGTCGGGCGTCGCGCTGCCCGAGGGGCTGGTCGACGGGTCGAAGCTGCCCGAGCCCGTCTTCACACCGACCACCAAGGCGCCGGTGGGTGAGCACGACCTGCCGATGGCGCCCGACGAGGTCGAGGCGGAGCTCGGCGGCGACGTCGCGGCCGAGGTGTCGCGGCTGACCCGAGCCATCCTCGCGCGCGGCAACGAGATCGCGGCAGCCCGGGGCATCCTCATCGCCGACACGAAGGTGGAGTTCGGGGTCGCCCCCGATGGCGCGGGCGGTCTCGTGCTGGCCGACGAGGTGCTGACGCCGGACTCCTCGCGCTTCTGGCCGGCCGAGCTGTGGGAGCCGGGGCACTCGCAGCCCTCCTTCGACAAGCAGTTCGTGCGCGACTGGCTGACCTCACCCGAGTCCGGGTGGTCGAGGTCCAGTGGCGAGGCGCCGCCTGAGCTTCCGGCGCACGTCGTCGAGCAGACGCGCGCGAAGTACGTCGAGGCCTACGAACGCCTCACTGGCGAGACCTTCTGACGCTCATGCCATGAGCTACCTTCTGACGCTCATGCCGTGAGCTCGACGTCGAGGTCGAGCCGTCGGTGGAGCTCCATGAGGACCACCGTGCCGGGAGGGGCGCCGCGCCGATGCGGCCGAGTGGCGAACCTCCGGCAGGACCGGTGGCGCGACTGAGACGTAGCTGTGTCCCGTCGGTGTCGTGAGCCGCACCGTGTGGCGTGCACCGTCGTCGTTGCCTGGCTCCTCGCCGCTCGCGCGCAGCTCACCGCTGCCAGGGCCACGCTCCACGACGGCCGTTGTCCAGCCGGGCTCCTCCTTGACGAGGTTGCAGCGCACGCAGAGGCCTTGGCCGTTGGCGGCGCTCGTCGGACCGCCGTCGGCGTGGGGCAGGACGTGGTCGGCGTGGGCGATCGGCGCATCGCACCACGGGGTGCGGCATGTCCCGTCGCGGGCGACGACGTAGCGACGCAGGCTTGGAGGGAAGAGGCGACGACGACTGTCCATCGCGACGAGGGTGCCGGTGGCCGGATGCGTGTAGAGCCGGCGGACCCACGCCTTGGCTCGAGACTCGCCCGGCGGACCAGTGTCGTCGATCGCGGTGGCTCGCGCCAGCAGGTCGCGCGCCCAGCCGGCGGGCACCGGACCGTAGCCGGGGACGTGCGCAGGGGTGTCGTCGCCGGACAGGAGGGCGCGGTCAGTGATGACGACCTGGACCTCGACCGGCACGTCCGACGCTGCCGCCTGACCGGTCACGAGCTCGACAAGCGTGTCGGCCATGAGCTGTCCCTTGCCGCGCTCGTCGCCGGCTGCCTTGCCGGACGAGGCCGCTCGGGTGAGCGCCGCGTGGACGGCGACCGCCTGCGCCACCGGCAACACGGCCGCCACCACCGCCATGGCGTCAGGCACCGGGCGGATCGTGACGTGACGCGCGCTCTCGGCGACGCGCGCCCGCTCGACCGCAGCGGCGGCATCGAGACGATCGGCGCAGGCCCTGATCCGTCGCTCGACCTCACGGTCGCCCCACGACGCGATCCCGCCGGCCGCGGTCGGATCGTCGGGGTCGAAGCTCGCGCCGACGACCTCGACGTCCACGACGCCGCGCAGCGCCGGGTCGAGGTGGCTGGTGAGGCGCACGATGAGCTCGGCGCGCCTCTCGTTGAGGGCACCGGCGGTCAGCGCGGCAAGAGTGTGCGGGAGGTCGCGGACGAGCGACACCGATGCGTTGGCGAGCCGGGCGCCGCGTGCAGGGCGACTCGCGGCGGGCCAGACCGACCTGCGCCGAGACCCCCGTGCGTGACAGGGCCTTCCGCCCTGCGCACCGGGACCTCCGGCTCGCGCGGCCCGGCTCCTCGCGTCGTGCCGGCTCCAGCTCGAGCGCGCGGACCGAGTCACGCGCAGCGACCCACCCGTCGAAGTCGCCGGCGTCGGCGCATGCCTGCCCCACCGCCCGCAGCCGCTCGGCCGAGGCCGCCTGCGACTCGACGAAGCGCGCGGTCAGCCGCACCTGCTCTGCCGCGCACGCCGCCTTGGCTCGCTCGAGCGCGTCGATCCGGGCGATGATCGCTGCGTCGTCGAGGCGGGGACCGTCGCAGAGTGCCAGTGGAAGCGAGGAGGGCCGGCGCGCCATCGGCCAAGGCGCACGCTGACTGGGCACCTCGGGCGGCATGAGCGCTGTCGAACATGTGTTCGATTCTAGTGCATGTTACGCGCCCGGTCGCAACGTAGCAGTCCACAAGCAATCACCTTGAGATCGCAACGGATTTCAGGGCGCGTCGTCGGCCTCGCCGCAGGATGCTGGCGCTCGTCCGCACGACGAAGTCACGCACGTCGTCGTGACGCCCCGGCTCCGCGTCGCTGCCGCCCTCGTACCACCAGTCCCGCGCCCACCGGATGAGGCCGGAGTCGTCCGCGAGGTCCGCCGCTGCGCGGTCGGCGGCGGCACGCTTGGACAGCTGCTCGCCCCTGACGGACCATGCACCAGGCCCGGCACAGTGCCAGCACCGAGTACGACTGCGCCCCGACGGGCGTCATGTCCTCGACCCACGTGGGCCAGTCACGGACGTGGGCCAGGACCGCAGCGCGCACGAGGTCGGCGCCGATGGGTGGAAGCGACTCGGCTGCCGGGCGGCCGGCCAGCCTGCGACCTTTGTCCCGCACCGAGGCCCACGTGAGGACCCGGTGCACGGTGGCCGGCAGCAGGTGCAGAGCCTCGCCGGGACTGATCCGCATGATCGCGTCGGCGACTCCGTCCGGCGGCGACCGCTTCGACCGTCGAGCGCGCGACCGTCTCGACCTCGACTCGTCCGCGCCAACCCGGATGGCGCTCGTCCAACCGGCGTGGACGGGTGCGACCGCGGCCAGCATCGCCTCGTCCGGAGGTCGCACGACGACCGCGAGAACGTCGATGTCGCTGCGCGCGGTGCAAGTCACCGGAGACGAGCGAGCCGTGCGCATAGAGACCGATGAGGTCCGGCCGAGCGCGGCTGGAGGCCGGTCGTCAGGTCTGCGAGCACGCCGTGGCCCCACGCCCCCGCATCACGACCCGCTCGCCCACGTCGTCGAGGCCGAGACGGCGCTCCGTGTCGCGCAACCGCGCAGGCCCGGTCCGAGCTCGGTCAGCACGTCGAAGCCGTGCCGCCGTAGGCGGCGTTCCACGGCACCTCTGCAAAGGTGCAGAGCGTCGCGCCTCGTGGCCGTTGCGCGCGGCCCACTCCGCGGCGGCTTCGAGCGGGCCCGCCAATCCCCGACGCGCCTGATCCGGGTGCACCGCCAGCTGCTCGAGGTGCGCCTGGCCGTCCACCACCTCGAGCCGCGCGAAGCCGGCGGCCGGGTCACCTGCCACGAGGACGTGTGCCGCCCTGCCGAGCTGGGCGGGTGTCGTGGCCACCGCGGGCAGCGGCCGATGCCGTGCTCGGCGAGCAGGGCGTCCGACCTCTTCGATGCCGGGAGGAGCGCAAGGTCGTCACTGCCCGCTCGACGGACGGTTGGAGCACGGACCCAGCGTGCCAGCCGACCCAGCGGCGCGGCATACGGCCTCGGCGAGCACCAGTGCGGCACCGGTCTCCCGCGGAACGAACGGTGGGCGGGCGGACGTGAGCGGGCCGATAGACTTCCGTCGTCTCGGTCGGGGCGCCCGGTCGGCCCATCCATCACAGGGAGAACCACTCGATGGGAAGCATCGTCGTCGACGTCATGCTCAAGCCAGAGATCCTCGACCCGCAGGGGCAGGCCGTCGGCGGGGCGCTCAGGCGGCTCGGCTTCGACGGTTTCACCGACGTGCGGCAGGGCAAGCGCTTCGTGCTCACCGTCGACGGTGACGTCACCGACGAGCACCTCACCGCCGCCCGCGAGGCTGCCGAGACGCTGCTGTCCAACCCCGTCATCGAGGACGTCGTCTCGGTGCACGTGCTCGACGCGAGCGCGGTTGCCGAGGTTGAGGACGCCGGAGCCGAGGACTCCGAACCGGAGGGGGCCGAGGACGAGGACTCCGCGGATCCCGAGCAACCGCCGAAGGCGAGGACGAGTCGACGTGAGGATCGGGGTCGTCACCTTTCCCGGGTCCCTCGACGACCGCGACGCGGCCCGCGCCGTGCGCGCCTGCGGCGGGGAGGCCGTCTCCCTGTGGCACGGCGACGCCGACCTCAAGGGCGTCGACGCCGTGGTGCTGCCCGGTGGGTTCTCCTACGGTGACTACCTGCGCTGCGGCGCCATCGCCCGCTTCGCGCCCGTGATGGATGCCCTCGTGCCCGCTGCGAAGGGTGGGCTTCCGGTGCTCGGCATCTGCAACGGCTTCCAGGTCCTCACCGAGAGCCACCTGCTGCCGGGGGCGCTGATCCGCAACGACCACCGCAAGTTCAACTGCGTCGACCAGCGGCTCGTCGTCGAGAACGCCTCGACGGCCTGGACAGCCGACTTCGAGCCCGGCCAGCAGATCACGATCGTCCTGAAGAACGGCGAGGGTGGCTTCGTCGCCGACGAAGCGACGCTCGATCGGCTCGAGGGCGAGGGGCGCGTCGTCTTCCGCTACGTGCCCGACGCGCAGGGTCGCAACCCCAACGGCTCCTCCCGCCACATCGCCGGGATCACCAACGAGCGCGGCAACGTCGTCGGGCTCATGCCCCACCCGGAGCACGCGGTGGAGGAGGGCTACGGCCCCAGCCTCGACGGTCGAAGCTTCTTCACCTCGGTCCTCACGCACACCCTCGAGACCGCAGCGAAGGCCTGACGCCGATGACCGCCACGACCCAGTCCTCCTCCGCGCCGGCCACGCTGCTCGACACGGTCGAGCACGCCGCGCGGACCCCCGACATCGACCAGCCGTGGTCCGAGCTGGGCCTCAAGGGCGACGAGTACGCCACGATCCGCGAGATCCTCGGCCGCCGACCGACCATTGCCGAGCTGGCCATGTACTCCGTCATGTGGAGCGAGCACTGCTCCTACAAGTCGAGCAAGGTCCACTTCACGCTGTGGGGCGAGAACACCACCGACGAGATGCGTGAGAAGCTCCTCGTCGGCATCGGCGAGAACGCCGGCGTCGTGGACATCGGCGACGGCTGGGCGGTGACCTTCAAGGTCGAGTCGCACAACCACCCCAGCTACGTCGAGCCGTATCAGGGCGCCGCGACCGGCGTCGGGGGCATCGTGCGCGACATCATGTCGATGGGAGCCCGGCCGATCGCGGTGATGGACCCGCTCCGCTTCGGCAACCTGTACCACCCCGACACCCAGCGCGTCCTGCCCGGCGTCGTCGCCGGCATCGGCGGCTACGGCAACTGCCTGGGCCTGCCCAACATCGGCGGCGAGCTGGTCTTCGACGACTGCTACCAGGGCAACCCGCTCGTCAACGCGCTCTGCGTCGGTGCGATGCGCGTCGAGGACATCCACCTCGCCAGGGCGTCGGGGGTCGGCAACAAGGTGATCCTCTTCGGCGCCAAGACCGGCGGCGACGGCATCGGCGGCGTCTCGGTGCTCGCTTCCGAGACGTTCGAGGCCGGAGGTCCGGCCAAGCGACCGGCCGTCCAGGTGGGCGACCCGTTCGCCGAGAAGGTGCTCATCGAGTGCTGCCTCGAGCTGTATGCCGCCCATGTCGTCGACGGCATCCAGGACCTCGGCGGTGCCGGGCTCTCCTGTGCCACCAGCGAACTCGCGTCCAACGGTGACGGCGGCATGCGCGTGGAGCTCGACCTCGTGCCGTTGCGCGACGCCACCCTGCAGCCTCACGAGATCCTCATGTCGGAGTCCCAGGAACGGATGATGGCCGTCGTCGAGCCCGGCAAGCTCGAGGACTTTCTCGCCATCACCGGCAAGTGGGACGTCGAGGCGACGGTGATCGGTGAGGTCACGGACGGCGGGCACCTCGTCATCACCTGGCACGGCGAGGTCATCGTCGACGTGCCGCCGCGCTCGGTCGCCCACGACGGGCCGACCTACGAGCGCCCCCTCAGCCGGCCGGCATACCTCGACGCGCTCAACGCCGACGGCACCGCGTCACTGGAGCGGCCCGCGTCAGGGGACGACATCAGGGCCCTGCTGCTGCGGCTGCTCGGGTCACCGAACCTCTGCGACAAGGCGTGGGTCACCGACCAGTACGACCGTTACGTCCTCGGCAACACGGCGCTCGCGCAGCCCGACGACGGGGGCGTGGTCCGCGTCGACGAGGAGACCGGGCGCGGGGTGGCCGTTGCCACCGACTGCAACAGCCGCTTCACCAAGCTGGACCCGTATGCCGGCGCGCAGCTCGCACTCGCCGAGGCCTACCGCAACGTCGCCACGGCGGGTGCCGCCCCCCTCGCGGTCACCGACTGCCTGAACTTCGGCTCGCCGGAGGACCCGGGCGTCATGTGGCAGTTCCGTGAGTCGATCCGTGGGATCGCCGAGGGCTGCAAGTTCCTCGGCATCCCCGTCACCGGGGGCAACGTCAGCTTCTACAACCAGACCGGTGAGGCCGCCATCCATCCGACGCCGGTCATCGGCGTGCTGGGCGTCATGCAAGACGTGTCCAAGCGCTCCGGCTCCGGCTTCCGCACCGACGGCGCCCACATCTACCTGCTCGGCACGACGCGCGACGAGCTCGACGGCTCCGAGTGGGCGCACGTCGTGCACAAGCACCTCGGCGGGCTCCCGCCCAAGGTCGACCTCGCGGCCGAGCAGGCTCTCGGTGCGGCCCTCGTCGCTGCGGCCGAGGCCGGGCTCGTCGAGGCGGCGCACGACCTGTCCGAGGGTGGCCTCGCGATCGCCCTCGCCGAGGCGTGCATGCGGCACGAGGTCGGGGCGACGATCGACGGCCTCGACCAGGTCGGCGTCGACGACGAGGGCAACCCGCTCGACACCTTCACGGCCCTCTTCAGCGAGTCGACGGCGCGGGCTCTCGTCGCCGTGCCGGCCGGCAGCGCGACCGCCTTCGAGGCGCTGCTCGCCGACGTGCCGCATCGCCGCATCGGGGCCACCGGCGGTCGCGACCTCGTGATCCACGGCGTGCTGTCCGTCTCGCTGGCCGAGCTGTGCTCGGCGCACCGCTTCACGATGCCTGCCGTCTTCGACGTGTGACCCGTTGTGGCGGCGAGTCGCCTTCAGCGCCAGCCGAGTCCCGGTGCCACGTGCGTGAGGAGGCTCTCGATGATGTGCGCGTTGTAGTCGACACCGAGCTGGTTCGGCACCGTGAGCAGTAGCGTATCGGCGGCTGCGACGGCCGAGTCGCTGGCGAGATCCGCGATGAGCCGGTCGGGCTCGCCGGCATACGTCTTGCCGAAGCGCGCGACCCCACCATCGATGTGCCCGACCTGGTCACGGCTGGACGACTCGCGGCCGAAGTAGGCACGGTCGAGGTCGCTGACGATCGGGAAGATGCTACGGCTGACCGACACACGCGGGGAGCGCTCGTGGCCGGCGGCGGCCCACGCCTCAAGGAAGAGCCGGATCTGCTCTGCCTGCAGCTCGTGGAAGGGGACCCCGGTGTCCTCCGTGAGCAGGGTCGAGCTCATGAGGTTCATCCCCTGCTCGGCTGTCCACCTTGCCGTTGCTCGCGAACCGGCGCCCCACCAGATGCGGTCGCGCAGGCCGGGGGATTGCGGCTCGATCGGCAGGAGCCCCGGCGGGTTCGGGAACATCGGGCGCGGGTTCGGCTCTGCGAAGCCCTCGCCGCCGATCACCTCGAGGAAGCGCTTCGTGTGGTCGCGCGCCATCGCCGCGTGGTCGCCGTCCACCGGCTCGTGGCCGAAGTGGCGGAACCCGTCGATGACCTGCTCCGGTGACCCGCGGCTGATGCCGAGCTGGAGTCGCCCGCCCGCGATGAGGTCGGCCGCGGCGGCGTCCTCGGCCATGTAGAGCGGGTTCTCGTAGCGCATGTCGATGACGCCGGTGCCGATCTCGATCCGCGACGTGCGGGCACCGACGGCCGCGAGCAGGGGGAAGGGGGACGCGAGCTGGCGGGCGAAGTGGTGCACCCGGAAGTAGGCGCCGTCGGCACCGAGCTCCTCCACAGCCACGGCCAGGTCGATGGACTGGAGCAGCGCGTCCGCGGCAGTGCGGGTCTGCGAGTGCGGGGAGGGGTTCCAGTGCCCGAACGAGAGGAAGCCGATGTTCTTCACAGCCGCTGCAACGCCGTGCGGCGCCGATCCCTTCCTGCCCCTCCCAGCGGTCCGCCGCCCCCGGCGCCCCTGCCGTTCGCTCAGCGGGCGCGCCAGGTGCCCGACTCCGGCGGCGCCGGGCTCGGCGCCCCGATGTCATCGAACGGCCTCGCGCCGGCGACCATCCGGGTGAGCGGCGCCCCTTCACGCAGACCGGTGGGCAGCGACGCCCTGGCCACCTCGCGACGAAGCTGCTCCAACCGCAGTGGAGCTGCACTGGCGACGACGACGGAGTTGCCGAAGCGCTTGCCCTTGAGCACCTCGTGGGTCGCGATCATCGCGACATTGGGCAGCCGGTCCTGCACGGTGGCGACCACCCTTGCCACCCAACGCATACCGGGCTCATCGGCCAGGTTCCACAGGGCCGTTCCGGTGGGTCCCAGCACCCGGGCCACCTGACCCACGTATGCCGCCGAGACCAGTTCCGCAGGGACGCGCCCACCGGCATACGCATCGGTGACGACGACATCGGCGGAGGCCTCGCCCAGCGCTCGCACCCCTTCCATGCCGCCGACCGGGCGCACGCGGATGTGGTGCCGGCGTGGGAGCGGGATCTCCTTGCGCACCAAGGCGGTCAGCGCCTCGTCCGGCTCCAGGACGATCTGCGGAGAGCCCGGTCGGGTGGCCTCGACGTAGCGCGGCAGCGTGAGCCCGGCCCCGCCCACGTGCGTCACGCGGAGCGCTCCGGCCGGCAGCGTGTCGATGGCGAGGGCCAGGTGCTGCACGTACTCGAAGACGAGGACCGTGGGATCGTCGGGCTGCACGTGAGACTGCGGCGAGCCGTCCATGTGCACCGTGACGCCGCCGCGCTCGTCCCACTGCAGCGAGACGTGATCCGTGCTCACGATGCGGCAGGCAGGTCGAGCACGAGCGTGCGCTCCTCGCCGTACCGGGTGAAGCCGATGCGCCGCAGGATCGGGGAGGACGTCTCGACGATCCCGTGGGTCAGGCCGAGGGTCGCGCCGGCGGCGGCCGCGACCCGGAGCCGGGCGCCGAGCACGGCGCGGTACGCCCCTCGCCCGCGCAGCGCACTGTGCGTGCCACCGCCCCACAGGCGGCACACGTCGCCGACGAGCGTCCAGCCACCGGTGCCGGCAGGGCGCCCGTCGACGTACGCGACGAAGCGCCCGCCGGAGTCGTCGTGCCGCCCGCGCTCAACCTCGGCCAGGCCCTCGTCGAGCTGCTCTCGCGTGGGCTCCTCGCCGCCGAAGGCGTCGTTGCTGACGACGTGGACGTCGCGCAGCGTCGCCTCGTCGAGGACGCGGCGCACCTGCACGTCACGGGGGACGCCGAGGTCGGGAACCCCGCCGGCGAGCGGGAGGGCGAGCACGTCCATGCGCTCCACAACGGTCGCGCCGCGCCCCAGGAGCTCGGGCTGGAGGCTCTCCGGTCGGGTGAACTCCGACAGGCGCCACCACAGGCGCTCACGCTGCCACCCCCGGGCGACGCCACAGATCTCGTCGACGAGCTCGGTGGCGTGCCGGTCCGAGCCGAAGACGCGCGCCGACGTCGGGGTGATGAAGTAGTCGGGGTAGGCGACGACGAGGTACTCGTCGGTGCGCACGTGCGGCGCACCCTCCGGCACCCAGGCCCACTCGTTCGAGGCGGCCAGCACCGACTCCGCGTCCCAGATCGATGTCACCTCGACAGGTTACGGTCGTCTGCATGCGATTCGGCCTGACGATCCTGCCTGAGCACACCTGGTCGGCCGCCGAGCCGCTGTGGCGCGCGGCCGAGGACCTCGGCTTCGACCACGCCTGGACGTTCGACCACGTGACCTGGGCCGGTCTGCCTGACTCCCCGTGGTTCGCGGCGCTGCCGACGCTGGCCGCCGCGGCCGCCGTCACCGAGCGGATCGGCCTCGGCACCTTCGTCACCTCGCCCAACAACCACCACCCCGTCCAGCTCATGCGCGAGGTGCTCGCGGTCGACGACGTGTCGGGCGGCCGGTTCCTGCTCGGCCTCGGCAGCGGCGGAGACCTCGACGCGCGGATCATGGGTGAGGACCTCCCGCTCAAGGCGCGCGTCGACCGCTTCCACGAGTTCACCGTGCTGCTCGACCGACTGCTGCGCGAGGACCACGTCACCTCCGATGGCACCTACTACTCTGCCCGGGACGTGCGCACCCGGCCCGGCCCGGTCCGGACGCGCCCGCCGGGGGCGGCTGGTGCATCCCACGCCGCGGCGGCCGGCGGATCCCACCCCGCGGGGGCCGGCGCATCCCACGCCGCGGGGTCCCGCGACGCCAACCGGGTGCCGCTCATCGTGGCCGCCAACGGCCCACGCGTCATCCGCCTCGCCGTGGAGCGCGGCGACGCGTGGATGACCTACGGCGGCGAGACCGAGACCGACGAGCAGTGGTGGCAGCTCGTCGCGCAGCTCTGCCAGCGGGTCGACTCGGCCCTCGACGCAGCGGGCCGTGACCCCGCCACCCTGGCCCGCTACCTCAACCTCGACTCGGCCCCGACCTTCTCCCTGACGAGCGTGGCCGCCTTCGAGGACGCGGTCGGTCGCGCGGCCCGGCTGGGCTTCACCGACGTCATCACCCACTGGCCGCGCGAGGCGGAGCCGTTCCGGGGCTCTCGCGACGTGCTCGAGGTCGTCGCCGCCGACGTCATCCCGAGGCTTCGCTGACATGCCGCCGCGCCGACGTACCCCGATCGACGAGGGCCGCGCTGCCCTCGCCGCCTGCCGTGAGGCGGGGTGGGCGGCCGACCGCCGCACCACGGGCACGGCCGTGCGCTACACGCTCGACGAGCTGGCCACCACGTCACCCGGGCGCACGGTCGAGGTGCGGGTGCCACCGTTCGGTGCGGTGCAGTGCATCGAGGGGCCGGTCCACACCCGGGGCACGCCGCCCAACGTCATCGAGACCGACGGCCCGACGTGGCTGCGCCTGGTGGTGGGTGACCTGCGCTGGGACGATGCCGTCGCGGGGGCGCTGGTGCGGGCGAGCGGCCAGCGCGCGCACCTCGAGGGACTTCTTCCGCTTCGCTCGCTTAACCTTGGAGGGTGACCTCTTCCGACGGGCGCCCCGCGCCACGCATCCCGAACTTCAAGCGTTTCCTCATCACCGGCGCCCTGCTCGGCTTCGTCGTCGGGGCGGCGCTCTCGCTCATGGGTGACGACGTCAAGGGTTACACCGCGACGACGGGCGCGCTCTTCCTCGGGGCGATCGGGGCCGTCCTCGGCGTCGGGATCGCAGGCCTCCTCGGCATCCTGCTCGACCGATCGGGCCGCAACCGGTCGTGAACGCCTCAGGCCCGCTCGCAGGTGTGCGGGTCGTCGAGCTCGCCGGCATCGGGCCGTCACCATTCGCGTGCATGCTGCTCGCCGACCTGGGCGCCGACGTCATCCGGCTCGACCGGCCGGGGCCGCAGGCCCAGCCCGTGCCGGTGCCCCCGCAGGCGGACCTGCTGCGTCGCGGCCGCCCCTCGGTCGTGCTCGACCTCAAGCACCCCGACGGCCTCGAGACGGCGCGCACCCTCGTCGCGCGCGCCGACGTCCTCGTCGAGGGCTACCGGCCCGGAGTCGCCGAGCGGCTCGGGCTCGGGCCCGACGCGTGCCTCGCGCTCAACCCGGCCCTCGTCTACGGGCGCATGACGGGCTGGGGCCAGGAGGGCCCGCTCGCCCACACAGCCGGGCACGACATCGGCTACACCGCCATCACCGGGGCGCTGCGACGCGATCGGCCGGGAGGGTGGTCCGCCGCAGGTCCCCGTCAACCTCGTCGGCGACTTCGGCGGTGGAGCCCTCTACCTCGTCGTCGGCGTCCTGTCGGCGCTGCTCGATGCGCGCAGGAGCGGGCGCGGCCAGGTCGTCGACGCGGCCATCGTCGACGGCACGGCGCACGTCTCGACCCTGGTCGTCGGGCTGGTTTCGGCCGGTCTGTGGTCCGACCAGCGCGGCACCAACCTGCTCGACACCGGCGCCCCGTTCTACGACGTCTACGAGACGAGCGACGGCGGGTGGATGGCGGTCGGACCGCTCGAGGACGGCTTCTACGCCGAGCTGCTGCGTCTGCTCGAGGTCACTGAGGCGCCCGACCGCCTCGACCCGCGCGAGTGGCCCGCGCTTCGAGCCGTCCTCGCGGCCGCCTTCGCCACGCGCACGCGTGACGAGTGGACCACCGTCCTCGAGGGGACCGACGCCTGCGTCGAGCCGGTGCTGAGCTATGCCGAGGCACCGCAGCACCCGCACCTCGCAGCCCGGGGCACCTACGTCGAGCACCACCGCGTCGTGCAGCCCGCGCCCGCGCCACGCTTCTCGCGCACCCCCGCTGCGCTCGGCTCCCCGCCTCCCCATCTGCCGGGAGCTGACACCCGACGCGCACTCGCCGCGTGGGGGATCCCCGACGTGGAGGCACTCCTCGCCTCGGGCGCCGCCCTGCAGGCCGACGAGCCGCACGCATCGAGCGGGCATCACGCAGCGAGCGGGCGTGACGCGGCGAGCGCACCGAATCGGCCGGACCCAGCCCCATGAGGCTCTTCGTCGCTGTCGTGCCGCCCGACGACGTCCTCGACGACCTCGACGCGCATCTCGACCCGCGCCGCGAGGCCGGCCCCGACATCCGCTGGACCGACCGCCACCAGTGGCACGTGACCCTCGCCTTCCTCGGCGACGTGCCCGAGCACCGCCTCGCAGACCTCGCCGAGGCACTCGCCCGGTCCGCCGCCCGGCGCCGCCCGGTCGTGCTGCGGCTCTCGGGTGCCGGTGCCTTCCCGAGCCCGTATGCCGCCCGGGTGCTCTGGGCGGGCGTCGAGCAGCTGCGCGGTGACCTCGCGAGCGTCGCGCACGGCATACGGTCATCGGCGAGCTCGGTGGGGGCCTCCCCGGACGGCACCCGCTTCCACCCACACCTCACGCTCGGGCGCTTCGGTCGGCCCACCGAGGCGACGCGGTGGCTGCGGGCGCTCGACACCCTGGAAGGACCGGCCTGGGTGGCCGACCGTGTCGCCCTCGTCGAGTCGCACCTCGGGCAGGGGCGGGGGCGGCGGCCGCGCTACGAGCTGCACGAGGAGCTCGCCCTCGGCCCCTGACGCGCGGCACGTGGGCGGCGACCTCGTGTGGGAGACTTGGGCAGTGGCACGAGGCGACGGTCGACTGAATCATGACCTCATCCCCGGCGAGAAGGGCCCGCAGGACGCCTGCGGGATCTTTGGCGTCTGGGCCCCGGGAGAGGACGTCGCCAAGCTGACGTACTTCGGTCTCTATGCCCTCCAGCACCGCGGGCAGGAGTCCGCCGGCATCGCGACCGGTGACGGGGAGAAGATCCTCGTCTACAAGGACATGGGCCTGGTCTCGCAGGTCTTCGACGAGACCGCGCTGAGCTCCCTGCGCGGGCACCTCGCCATCGGTCACACGCGCTACTCGACGACCGGCGGCTCGACCTGGGAGAACGCCCAGCCCACCCTGGGCGGCACCGGACACAGCACGATCGCGCTCGCCCACAACGGCAACCTCATCAACACCGTCGAGCTGCGGGCCCTCGTCGACGAGCACTTCGGCGGCAGCCGTGTGACCGGCGAGCTGGCCCGCGGCAACACCTCCGACACCGCGCTCGTGACGACGCTGCTCTCGGCCGACGAGGACAGCACGCCCGAGCAGGCCGCCCTCGAGCTGCTGCCGAAGCTGCGCGGCGCGTTCTCCTTCGTCTTCATGGACGAGCAGACCCTGTATGCCGCCCGCGACCCCTGGGGCGTGCGTCCGCTCGCGCTCGGCCGCCTCGAGCGGGGCTGGGTGGTCGCTTCGGAGACGGCGGCGTTGCAGACGATCGGGGCTTCCGTCATCCGCGAGGTCGAGCCGGGCGAGCTCATCGCCATCGACGAGAACGGCCTGCGCTCGCACCACTTCGCCGAGCCGCAGCCGAAGGGCTGTGTCTTCGAGTACGTCTACCTCGCGCGGCCGGACGCCGTCATCCGGGGCCGTGTCGTGCACGAGGCTCGCGTCGAGATGGGCCGGGTCCTGGCCCGCGAGCACGCGGTGGACGCCGACCTCGTCATCGGAGTGCCGGAGTCGGGCGTGCCTGCGGCTGTTGGGTATTCGCAGGAGTCGGGCATCCCGTTCGGGCAGGGGTTCGTCAAGAACGCGTATGTCGGCCGCACCTTCATCCAGCCGTCGCAGACGCTGCGTCAGCTGGGCATCCGCCTCAAGCTCAACCCGCTCGAGCACACGATCCGCGGCAAGCGCCTCGTCGTCGTCGACGACTCGATCGTGCGCGGCAACACCCAGCGCGCACAGATCCGCATGTTGCGTGAGTCCGGTGCGGCAGAAGTGCACGTGCGCATCAGCTCGCCGCCGGTGCAGTGGCCGTGCTTCTACGGCATCGACTTCGCGACGCGCGCCGAGCTCATCGCGACCGGGCTCAAGGTCGAGGAGATCCGCGCCTCGATCGGCGCCGACTCGCTCGGCTACATCTCCGAGGAGGGCATGATCGGTGCGACGAACCAGGCGCCCGACGAGCTGTGCACAGCCTGCTTCACCGGTCGCTACCCGATCGAGCTGCCCGAGGACGGCCACATCGGCAAGCACGTCCTCGAGACCCTCCCGCTGACGGTCCGGACCGGGCACGACCGCTCGGTCGACGTCGACGGCGTGACCCTCGGCGTCGGCCTCGGCGGCGAGAACGCCCTCCAACACCCCTGACCCCGACCCGGTTCGATGTGTTCCACGGTCACCCGTGACCGTGGAATACATCGAACCGGCGGCAGTGGTGCCGAGTGGGCGGCCGCGACCTGGTCGAGGAACCGGTCCGGCTCGAGCCGGAGCCCGATGACGTCGATGCGCAGCACCCGGGCTCCGCCGAGGACCACGGAGTTCTGTCGCAGATTGTCCATCATGAGATTGAGGCCCTCGCGGTGCTGAGCCCCGTCGATCTCGACCACCAGGTCGCAGCAGTCCCATCCGACATCGAGGTAGATGCGCCCTCTCGGGCCGCGACACACGACCTGCCGGCTCGGCTCGGGCAGGCCGCGGCGACGGCACAGGGCCGCGAAGTCGAGCTCACCCATGGACTGCACTCCATGCGCGATGTCCCCGACCACGGCACGGATGAAGGCTCGCCTCGTCCTGCCACGTATGGAGCGTTGAGCCGCGGCAAGGTGCGATGGAGTCGCGAGCTTCTGCTGCGCGGTCATCAGCAGCACGAGAGCCGCCTGCCGGTTCGACACCGCCCAGTGTGCGGCTCGCACCGCCGCAACCGCAGGACGCACCCGCGGCACCCCCACAGCCTCCAGGATCTCTCCGGGAAGACGCCGGATCACCTTGTGGATGACGACTCCTGACAGCTTCGTCGTGTTGTGGTTGTGCCTGACCGACACATGGACGCGGTCGTCGTCGTAGCCCTTCAGCCCTGCCGCCTGGAGGGCGGAGACGCCGTCGATGGCCGTGATCGACTCGCCGACCTCCCAGACGGCGCGCCAGCGGCGAGCCGTGATGTCGAGCGGAGCGGTGTGCACCGCAATGGTCTGCCGGCCGTGGGCCTGCCACCGACCCGACTCGACCGCCCGGCGTACGTGGGTCTCCGTCAGCCCGGCGGCATACAGCTGCTGTCGCGAGACGACCCCGCCTTGCTGCTCGGCGAGGCTGCGCGCCACCGTCAGTCGTCCCCTGTCCATGGCTCGAGGCTCGTGGATCCGGCGCCGCAGTGGGCGACCCTGGTGCGCGCTGTGGACAACCCGCGATTCGATGTATTCCACGGTCACCGGCGACCGCGAATACATCGAATCGGGGTCGAGGCGGCGCCGGTAGGGTGGCGGAGTGAGCGATGCCCCCATCACCTACGCCTCTGCCGGAGTGGACGTCGAGGCGGGTGACAAGGCCGTCGAGCTGATGAAGGAGTCGGTGCAGCGCGCGACGCGACCCGAGGTGGTGGGCGGCCTCGGCGGCTTCGCCGGCATGTTCGACGCGAGTGCGATCGCCCGCATGACGCGCCCGCTCCTGGCGACCAGCACCGACGGTGTCGGCACCAAGGTGGCCATCGCCCAGGCGCTCGACAAGCACGACACCATCGGCTTCGACCTCGTGGGCATGGTCGTCGACGACATCGTCGTGTGCGGCGCGGAGCCGCTCTTCATGACCGACTACATCGCCACCGGCAGGGTCGTGCCCGAGCGCATCGCCGCGATCGTCGGCGGCATCGCGCGCGCCTGCGAGGAGGCTGGCGTCGCCCTCGTCGGCGGCGAAACGGCGGAGCACCCCGGCCTGCTCGAGCCCGAGGAGTACGACCTCGCAGGCGCGGCCACCGGCGTCGTCGAGTATGCCGCCGTGCTGGGGCCGCAGCGCGTCGTCGCTGGGGACGTCGTGGTGGCGCTCGCCAGCAGCGGGCTGCACAGCAACGGCTACAGCCTGGTCCGCCGAGTCATCGAGACCGCCGGCTGGTCACTCGACCGGCACGTGGACGACTTCGGTCGCACCCTCGGCGAGGAGCTGCTGGAGCCGACCCGGATCTACACCAGGCCGCTCCTCGAGCTCGTCGCCGCCGAGGGGGTCGACGTCCACGCCCTCAGCCACGTCACGGGCGGCGGGCTGGCGGCCAACCTGGCTCGCGTGCTGCCATCCGGAGCGTTCGCGAGGATCGACCGCTCGACCTGGACGCCGCCGGCCGTCTTCGCGACCATCGCGGACCTCGGGCGTGTGCCGCAGGGCGACATCGAGCGCACCCTCAACCAGGGCGTCGGCTTCGTCGCCGTGCTCCCGGAGGCACACGCTGACCGCGCGATCGCGCTGAGCGAGGCGGCCGGCATTCCGGCGTGGCGTATCGGCGAGGTGACCGACATCGAGCACGCGGACATTCCGTCGGGCTTCGCCGTGGTGCGCGGCGCCAAGGGGGTCGACGGCGGCTCGGTCCAGGTCGTCGGGGAACACCCGACGACCTGAGGACCGGCACGGCCGATCGCGGGACGAGTGCGAGCACTCGACTCACGGGGGTGGAGCGGAGAAGAGTCAGGACGAGCTCACCGCTCGCCCGAGGCCCACTTCCCGTATTCGTCGTACTCGTCCGGCTCCGTGACCCGTGCAGGCTCACGAACCGGACCGGAGTCGTCGCGGTGCAGCTCTCGCTCCAGCGCGCTCAAGTCCGTGTCGGGTGTGTAGTACTTGAGCTGCCGTGCGACCTTGGTCTGCTTGGCTTTGGCTCGGCCGCGCCCCATGGCGTGACCCCCTCGTGCGTCGTGCCGGGACGGCATCGCTCGTCGGAGAACCGGTGGCTCTTCGATGTCCGCGTAGCGGCCCCGGGAATGTGTGTGTTCTCGTGGGACTAACGCTACATGAGCCGGGCGACTCCTGCGTCGTGCGGGCCGCGCGCCACACGGGCGGCGCAGGCTCTGCAGACGACACGCAATCGTGACGAATCGTGTCTTTTCGGCGTTTGGGCGTTAACTATGGGGCCGGGACTTTACTCTGTCTTTACTCAAGCCTCTCCCTGGGGCTTGGATGCGTGTCGCTGCACGAGCGACAGGGTGGTGGGGAAATGACAATGACGACGCAGGATCGACACGAGACCGAGAAGCTGCTGACGCCAGCTGAGGTCGCAGCCCTCTTCCGGGTTGACCCGAAGACGGTCACCCGGTGGGCCAAGGCGGGGAAGCTGACGTCCATCCGGACGCTCGGCGGGCACCGCCGCTATCGCGAGTCCGAGGTGCGCGGCCTGCTGGGGGGCAGCTGACGGCACCTGCCGCTCGCGGCTATTTACGACTCAGGGGAGGGGCGCCGAGCTGGTGCCCCTCCCCTCTGTCGGCCGCACCGCAGGATCAGAGCAGCCCCAGCCACGGGTGCGTGGGATCCTCGCGGCGGACGTACGTCGCGAGCCAGCCTCGCTCCGTCGCGCCGAGCAGCGGTAGCGCTGCCTGCGAGGTCGGCGTCGTCCTTGGGTCGGGCGGTGCGCACCTTGTGCGCGAGCACGAGCTCGGGGCGCAGGTAGCGGACGCCATCGCGCACCCAGACCGCCTGCTCGAGCGGGAGGACCACGCTCGGGTCCCGCTTGAACTGCCACCGGCCATCGGCGTCGGGGCTCAGCACGAGCTCCGCGCGCCACGGCGCGAGCGCGTGCTCGCGCACCCACACCTGCTCACTGTGCTCGGGCATGAGGCGGTCCGGAGCCAGGTAGAGCAGGCCCTGCTCGGACGCCGCCCACAGGTGCCAGTCGCCCTCGAGGTGACGCCGCAGCGCGTCGACGTCGCGCCGGAACACCGCGAGGTCGATGTCCTCGTGCTGCCTGCTGACACCGGTGAACGCCTCGATCGCCCAGCCGCCGGCCACCCACCACGGCGCCTCGAGACCGCTCAGCAGCTCGCGTGCCTCCTCGGGCGTGAAACTGAGCTGCGGCCCGTAGATCCGCTCGAAGTCGGACGGGTCCAGCCATCGCCCGCCCGACTCGCCGCTCGCAGGGCTCTCGACGCCCGCACCCTGCACGGATCTCCCCGCTCGCACCGCTCGCACGGTTCTCGCCGTTCTCGTCCACGTCACCCACCGTAGCGACGGCGGCATGCTCAGTGGCCGAGAGCCCGCAGCTGCAGGCGCAGGGCCAGTCGGGTCTCGGGGTCGTGCAGGTCGAGCTCCGCGACGTCGCTGAGACGGGCCATTCGGTAGCGCAGCGTGTTGGGGTGCACGTGCAGCCGCCGGGCGGCCTCCCGGGGGTCGCCGGGGTGGTCGAGCCACGCCGCGACCGTCTCGAGGTATGCGCTCTGGTGGGCCTCGTCGTGCGCGCGCAGCGCCCCGACGGGCCCGAGCAGCTCCTCGGTCCAGATGCCACTGAGGGCCCGGGCACTGGTCACCGCCGCCCAGGCGTGCTCGACGGTGGTCGTCGTCCCGGCGATGCGGCCGACGTCGCGCAGACGCTGCACCTCGGTGGCCTCACGCCGCGACCGGTCGAGCTCGGACGGGCGGCTGACGGGGCCGCCGGCGCTGGCCGTGGCCGTCGGGGTGGCGGCCGCCACCTCCTCCACGACGGCCAGCAGCCACTCCCACGTGCCCGGCGTGGCGTCGCCCGGGGCGTCGCGCACGAGGGTGAGGGCCACGCCGTCGAGGATGCAGAGCATCGGCTGGCGCCACGAGCGACGCCGCGCCGCCGACTCCCAGACGTCGAGCTCGCGCTCGGGGTCCGCCGTCGCGTCCTGACCGCCGGCCATCGTGACGTCGGTCGGGTCCGCCCCATCGCTGGTCGGGTCGCCCTGGGCGCCGGCGAGCACGACGACGCGCCAGGGCGGCCGAGGCAGCCAGGCCTCTGCCTCGAGCACGTCACCGCTCAGCACGGCACGCAGGCGGTCGCTCAGGACCCGGCGGGCCAGGTCCGCCTGCGACCGGAGGCGGAGCAGGTGCAGCGCGACCACCGAGGCCGTCTGGCGCAGTGAACGCAGAACCTCCTTGGGTGGCTCCTCGTCGACGACGGCCCAGATGGAGCCCAGCCACTCGGTGCCGGCTCGCACCGGCACGACGACGCGGGCACGCAGGCCACGTGCTGCCCGCACGAAGAACGGCTGGTCGGATCGGGCGAGCCGCCGGAAGACGCCGCGACCGCGCAGCGACGCGATGACCTCGTCAGGCACGCGACGGCCCACGATGGTCGAGACTCGGGCCGGGTCTGCGACGTCCTGGGTCGAGGAGTAGGCGAGCACGCGGGACTGGGTGTCCTCGATCGTGATCGGAGCCCCGACGAGGGCGGCACACGCGTCGGCGAGGGCGAAGAGCTCGTCGAGCACCGGTCCCTCCGCTCGTAGCGAAGGACCGCCGGCGGCGCGGTCGAGCACGCCACGGAGCAGCCAGACGACGTGGGCCCACGAGGCGTGGCCGGCAAGCTCGACGAGCCCGACACCGACGCGGCGCGCGGTGGCTCGCACCCGCGGATCGCGGGCGGCTGCCGGGCGCAGCACGACGGCGCCGCTGCCTGCCGAGGCGGCGCCCATGAGCAGGGCGGCCGCGTCCTCCGGGCGGTCGACCCCGACCCCGAGGAGCAGGTCGCCGGCCTGCCCGTAGACGCCGGACCCGGGCTCGGCCAGCGTCACGTCGTCGACGGTAGCCGGCCCGGCATCGACGACGACGGTGAGCAGGCCGCCGCCGAGCGCGCCGACGAGCTGGTGGACAGGCAGGCCCACCGGCGTCGTCGATGAGGTGCGCGTCGAGGCGCGGGAGGACATGCGCGCCGCCGCCTCTGCGGCGCCGCGCGATGCTGCAGCGGGCATACGTCGATGATGCCATGGTGGTTGGTGCTCTGGACACAATGGAGCGGTATGGCGTTGGTATGGCAGCACCACGGCCCGAGCGCAGGGTCAGGAGAGCATTGAGGTGACGCAGCACCCCACCACCTCTCTCAGGAGCGCCGTTTCATGACCGCAGTCACCCCGTCAGGCTCAGCCGCCCCGCAGCGCATCGCCGTGGTCGGCGCGGGCATGGTCGGCCTCGCCACGGCGTGGTTCCTGCAGGAGCGCGGCGTCGAGGTGACGGTCATCGACCGCGACGGCGTCGCCGCCGGCGCCTCGTGGGGGAACGCCGGGTGGCTGACGCCCGGCATCGCGACCCCGCTGCCCGAGCCGGCGGTGCTCAAGTACGGCCTGCGCGCCGTGCTCAGCCCGAGCTCGCCCGTCTACGTACCGCCGAGCGCGAAGCCGGACTTCCTCAGGTTCGTCACCGGATTCACCCGCCACAGCACGATGAAGGCGTGGAAGAAGGCCATGGGCTCGCTCGTCCCGGTCAACGACCTGTCGCTGCAGAGCTTCGACCTGCTGCGCGACGGAGGCGTCGACGCCGAGACCTACGAGGCGAAGTCCTTCACCGCGGCGTACCGCAACGCCGACGAGCGGCAGACCCTGCTCGAGGAGATTGAGCACATCCACGCCCAGGGGGGCGACATCACCTTCGACGTGCTGAGCGGCGACGAGGCGCGCTCCATTGAGCCAGCGCTCTCCGACAACATCGGTGCGGCGATCGTGCTGCACGGCCAGCGCTTCATCAACCCAGGTGCCTACGTCTCTGCCCTCGCCGACTCGGTCATCGACCGCGGCGGCAAGATCCTCACTGGTGCCGCGATCACCAGGATCAGCGAAGCCTCCGACGGTGTCCTCGTCACGAGCGACTTCGGCCTCAGCGAGCACTACGACGCCGTCGTGGTGGCGACCGGCGCCTGGCTCGGCCAGATGGCGCGCGAGTTCGGCGTCAGGCAGGTCGTGCAGGCCGGCCGCGGCTACTCGTTCAGTGTCGCGGTCGATGACCTGCCCAACGGTCCGGTCTACTTCCCGGCCGCTCGCGTGGCCTGCACGCCCGTCGGTGACCGCCTGCGCGTCGCCGGGATGATGGAGTTCCGCAAGCCCGAAGCGGCGCTGGACCAGCGTCGCATCGCCGCGATCGTCGAGGCCGCCCGCCCGCTGCTCAAGGGTGCCGACCTGGATCACCGCCAGGACGAGTGGGTCGGCTCTCGGCCCTGCACGGTCGACGGGCTGCCGCTCATCGGCGCGACGAAGAGCCCGAAGGTCTTCGTCGCCGG
The DNA here is from genome assembly GCA_963816385.1 of uncultured Actinomycetota bacterium. Lineage (GTDB taxonomy): Bacteria > Actinomycetota > Actinomycetes > Actinomycetales > Dermatophilaceae > CAWFKL01. Next base: position 70,715 of record CAWFKL010000001.1, on the reverse strand, counting down.
CGGCCACGGGATGTGGGGCATCACGCTCGGCCCCGTCACCGGTCGCCTGCTCGCCGAGCAGATCGTCACGGGCGTCGCGCCTGCCCAGCTCGCCCCGTTCGACCCGCTGCGCTGAGCCGCCTCCTCGCCGGCAGCGGCTGCTTCGAGCCTCAGGTGACCCGGATGGGAGCCGTCCCGAACGCCACGTTGAACCGGTCGCACCAGACGACCGCCGAGGTGAGGCGACTGAGGTCGACGCCCTCCGGGATGGCGTAGTTCTGGTTGCCGTCGGTGGCCTTGAGGGCTCCCAGAGCCACGTGGACCCCGTCGTCGTAGCGGCCCCAGTCGCTCCCCGCCGGCTGGTCCGTGATCCAGACGTGGAGGTCTGGGCCGTCACTCGTCGAGAAGCCTTCGAGCCGCAGGTAGCGTGCCCCCCCGGCCAGCTCGAGCACGCGGGCGGTGCCGGAGGTGGCGTGCTCGCCGTCGAGGAAGCGCCCCTCGCTCAGCACGCCGGGCCTCACCTGCGCCGTCGTGGACCCCTGTGCCGCTGGGGGTGGCCTGGGGAGACTCCTCGCTCGTCGCGCGCGTCGACTCGTCGCGCATCGGCTCCGTCGGGCTGGCAGCAGCAGCGGCGGGGAGCGGCTCGTCGATCGTGCTGCGGGTGAGCAGCCGCCACGGCTGGAAGAGCGCGAGGCCCACGACGAGCAGGACGGTGCCGACGACCCCGAGCGCGACGACTAGTGGGCGTCGCGATCGTCGGTGCCGGGCAGGGTCGTGCTCCGGGGCGGCGGGGGTGCTGGTCGTCGGGTGCTGGGTCATGGTCGCTCCGGGGTCGCAGCGGTGTCTCGCAGATCGCTGGTGCGAGGTCCCCGACCGGCGCGTCGGGGATGCTCCACTTCACCGCGCGGTGACCGGCTGTGACCATGACGAGGTCCTTACGGTCTGCCAACGTGTGCGCGACGTCGCCGACCCGCGCGACGCCGACCCCTGGCGCACACCCTCAGCCTGCGACGCCCGGGCCTCAGGCAGGGGTGAGCACGACGAGGGAGTAGGCGCCGACGGAGACCGTGGCGTGCGGCGGCTGGTCGTCGGCGCGGTCGCCGGGATCGTTCACCGCGTCGACGTCGCGGGTCTCATGACCTGCGAAGAGGGCGCTGTAGGTCTTGGCGTCGGAGTTGAAGCGCACGGCCCAACGGCCCGCGCTCGGCAGCGGCGTCCTGATGTCACGTGGCTCGCCCTTGAGGTTGACGACGACGACCGCCGCGTCCGCACCCCGCGCGCGCGACCACACGAGCGTCTTGGCGTCGTCGTCGAGGTGCAGCACAGCAAAGTCGCTGCCCGTCAGACCCGCCGAGGTGCAGTCGACGTTGCGCCGGAGCTGGATGAGGTCGCGAGCGAGGCGCACGATGTCGCGGAACTTCTCGGCCCGGTCCCAGTCGAGCGGCACGTCGTCGCGGAACCACTCGTCCTCGAGGAACTCCTGCCCCTGGAAGAGCATGGGGATGCCGTGCCCCGTCAGCGCCAGGCACAGGCCGAGCGTGGCGCGCTTCTGGGCGGCCCAGCCGCCGGGGTCGCTGCCGTCGATCTCCTGCGTCAGGCGCAGCTTGCCGTTCGCGACCTCGTCGTGGCTCTCGGTGTAGATGATGCGGGCGAAGGGGTTGCCGTCGGCGCCGATCGCCTCGGCCAGCTCGGGCATGGAGCGGTCCGCGTCGTCGACAGCGGCGAGGGCCCGGCGCACGGGATGCACGAAGCCGGCGTCCCACTGCGCGTGGAAGCCTGCGCCCTCGTCGCCGTACGTCGTGAGGGCCGCGTCGTTCTGGAGGTCCTCGGCGATGAGGATCTTGTCCGGTCGGGTCGCGCGGATGCTGGCCGTGATCGAGCGCATGAGGTCCCACCCCTCGGGCAGGTCGTCGGTGCCGACGCCGTCGATGGTGCGGATGTAGAGCGTGGCGTCGAAGCGCAGCCCGTCGAGGTGGTGCTCGTCGATCCACATGAGGGCGTTGTCGTGCAGGTAGGCCCGCACCTGCTCGCGGCCGTAGTCAGGGCGGGTGTCGCCCCATGGCGTCGCGGAACGCTCGTCGTTGTAGAAGTAGATCCCGCCCTTGTCGTTCTCGCTCCAGCCGTCGAACTGCCAGAGGGCGAGGTCGCTCGGCCCGAAGTGGTTGAGCACGACGTCGACGATGACGGCGATGCCGTGCCGGTGCGCCTCGCGGACGAAGGCCTTGAGCAGGTCCGGGCCGCCGTAGGAGCTCTCGACGGCGAACGGGTTGGACGGGTTGTAGCCCCACGAGTAGTCACCCGCGAACTCGGCGACCGGCATCAGCTCGATGGCGTTGATGCCGAGGGCGGCGAGGTAGTCGAGCCGGCCGGCGAGGCCGGCGAGGTTGCCGCGGTCGCCGTCGGCGGCCATGAACGAGCCGATGTGGGTCTCGTAGATGACGAGCTCGTCGTGTGGTGGGCAGGCGAAGGCGTCACCTCGCCAGTCGAAGGCGTTCCGGTCGTAGACGATCCCGTTGCCCGACGAGTTCGTGACGGCCCGAGCCCTGGGGTCGATGCGCATCAGCCGCTCGTCGCCGCGGTGGATGACGAACTGGTACTCGGCGCCAGCCACGACTCCGTCCACGTCGGCGAACCAGTGCCCGCCCTCCTCCGGCTCCATGGCGACGCCGTCGCCCGACCAGTCGGTGAAGCTCCCCGTCACACCGACGGCGTCGGCGTGGGGCGCCCACACGCGGAAGGCGGTGCCGCCCTCGTGCGGCATGGAGCCGAGTCCCGGGCGGTGCGCGTCGTGCTCGGCCATGAGGCTCCCGTCGAAGTGGTGGACAGCGCCCTGCCGTCTGCCGTCTGCCGTATGGCCGGCGCCGGTGATCAGTCCACCACGTGGTGGCTGCCCACCGCCTTGCGGGTCTCGGCCACCGCCTTGTGAGCGCGCCCCAGATCGCGCCGGGCGACCGCGATGTAGAGGCAGTCGACGACGGCGAGGGCGGCGCAGCCACGGATATCCCGGCAGGCCCGGGCGTCGGCAGAAGCGCATCACCGTCGTCTCCGAGGTGCGTGCCGCCACCGCCGGCTCGGTGATGGTCAGGCCCGCCGCCCGCCGGGCGCCTGCCAGCACCACCTCGGCCACCCTGCTCCTCTGCCGGGGTCAGGGACGGCCGGATCGCCCGCAGCCGGATGAGCAACGGCGCCGCCGCACCGGGTGGGCGGGGTGGCACCTCCTGCGAGATCGACACGCTGCCCACGCTACGACACGGTCAGGGCGGCGCCGAGGCCGTGGGCCCACTCGCGGCGGGCGATGTTGACCGACCCCCAGTCGCGGGAGGGGTGGACACGGTTGGTGAGCAGGATCGCGAAGGACCGCGAGCTGAAGTCGATGACGATCGACGTGCCGGTGTAGCCCGTATGGCCGGCTGTGCGTGGCCCGGAGAGTCTGTCCATGTACCAGCGCTGGTTGAGCTCGAAGCCGAGCCCGTGGTCGTCGCCCGGGAAGGCGCCGTTGACGTTCGTGATGAGGGCCTCGACGCTCCAGCGGCTCAGGATGCGCTCGCCCGCGTAGGTGCCGCCGTTGAGCAGCGCTTGCGACAGGACCGCCAGGTCGTCGGCCGTCGAGAAGACTCCGGCATGGCCCGCCACGCCGCCCAGGGCCCACGCGTTCTCGTCGTGCACCTCACCGCGGACCATTCCGCGTGACGGCGCTGTCTGGAACTCGGTCGCAGCGGTGCGCTCGAGGTCGGTGGGGGTGTAGCCGGTGTCGCGCATGCCGAGCGGCGCGGTGATGCGGTCGCGGACGACCGCGTCGAGCGAGGCTCCGCGCAGCTTCTCGACCATGACGCCGAGGGTGATCAGGTTGAGGTCGCTGTAGAGGTACGTGGAGCTGGCCGGGTTGGTCAGCGGCTGGTCCATGACGGCCTTGATCCGAGAGGCCTTGTCCGGGTGAGTGCTCCACAGCGGGAGCCAGGAGGTGAACCCGGACGTGTGCGCCAGGAGCTGGCGCACTGTGACGCCCGCCTTGCCGTTCACCGAGAACTCCGGGAGGTATGCCGCAACTGGGCTCTCCGAGGGACACCGTGCCCTCCTCGACGAGCTGGACGACGGCGATAGTCGTGAAGAGCTTCGACACCGAGGCGAGGTCGAAGACGGTGTCATCGCGCATCGGCACCCACTCCTCGGGCGGCAGCTCGGTCGTCGCGGTCGCGTAGCGCAGCGCCCAGCCGCTCGAGTCGCGCTGGACGACGCGACCGTCGTGACCCATGATGCCCACCGCCCCGGCGAAGAGCGGGTGGTCCCCGGCCGGGGCGTCCTCGTGGGCGTGGATGCGGTCGACGGCCTCCGCGATGGGTGTCGGGTCGAGGCCCATGTCGGCCGGCGCGGCGTCGCGCAGCAGGGTGCTGGGCGGCGCGAAGCCGCGGTCGGGCCCGTTGACGTCGTCGCCGGCCGGTGCGGCGGTCACGAGGCTGCCCGACACGATGATGGTGCCGAGGGCAGATCGGGACGACAGTGCGCACGCGCAGGTCACTCCTTGATCGTGCAGCAGTCCGGAGGGTCGGTCAGCGCGACCGGCCGGTGTAGACACCCGTTCGCCGGGAACTGTCGGCTGCGCGAGCCGTAAGATTCAGATTCGGGCGTTGCGCCACATCGGGATCAGCGTCGGACCTCCGTCCGGCAGGACTATCTCGCCCGTCACCTCGAAGCCGAAGCGCTCGTAGTACGGCACGTGTCGGGATTGCTCGACTCGAGGTATGCGGGTGCGTACTTGGCGTCGACGCGGTCCAGCCGCGACCGCATCAGCGCGTTGCCGAAACCCGTGCCGCTCACAGCCGGAGCGCTGCCGATGATCGACGGACCTTTGCGTCGGGCTCGTCGGGCCGGATGCGCCTGCTCGGCCTCGAGTTCCTCCGTTCCCACCTACATTCCGTGGGCAGGCAACCGGAAGGGGTGGGCGGGACCGGCTTTCGTGCTCGTCGCTCGGCCCCGGGTCACCAGCCCGCGAGCGATCTCACGGTCTGCACCGTGTCGATCTCGGCGACCGGCTTGTCGTCGCGGTAGCGCAGCACGCGCGCGAAGCGCAGCGCCATGCCGCCGGGGTAGCGGCTCGAGCGCTGCACCCCGTCGAAGGCGATCTCGACGACCTGCTCCGGCCGCACGTGCACGACCCAGTCATCCGCGGTCGGTGGCGAGCTCCTGGAAGCGCTCGGTCTGCCAGGTGAGCATCTCGTCAGTCATGCCCTTGAACGTCTTTCCGAGCATGACGAGCTCACCCGTGTCGGCGTCGCGCGCGCCCAGGTGGATGTTGGAGAGCCACCCCTTGCGCCGGCCACTGCCCCACTCCACGGCCAGCACGACGAGGTCGAGGGTGTGGCGCGGCTTGACCTTGACCCAACCGGGGCCGCGCCGGCCGGCGGCATACGGCAGGGCGGGGTCCTTGACGACCACGCCCTCGTGCCCGGCCGTGACCAGGTCGCGGAAGAACTGGTCAGCGCGCTCCGGGTCGTCGGTCAGCTCACGCGGCACGAGCCAGGCGGACGGGACGGTGGCCGCGAGGCGCTCCCACCGTGTCCCTGCCGGCTCGTCGAGCAGGTCCGCACCGTCGAGGTGCAGGACGTCGAAGAAGAACGGCGTGAGCGGCACCTCCTCGCGCAGCCGCGCGACGTCGGCCGTGCTCGCCGTGCGGGCCCCCGTGACCTGGAAGGGCTGTGGACGACCGCCCTCGCCCAGCGCGATGACCTCACCGTCGAGCACGAGGGTCTCGACGTCGAGCCCGGCCAGGGCCTCCGTGATCTCGGGCATCCGGTCGGTGACCTCGTCGAGGGTGCGGGTGAACAACCGCACGGAGCCCGGGCTCGACCGGTTGTCGACGTGAGCCTGCAGGCGTATGCCGTCGAGCTTGGTCTCCACGACGACCTCGCCGCCCAGCGTGGCGAGCGCTGCCGCCACGTCAGGCGCCGAGCCGGCGAGCATGGGGCGCAGCGGGCGGCCGACCTCGAGGGTCAGGGCGTCGAGCGCCTCGGTGCCGCCGGTGAGCGCGGCACTCGCCACGGGTCCGGCGAAGCCCGCGAGCATGACGGCCCGGCGCACGGAGGCGTCGGGCACGCCGGCTGCTCTGGCGATGGCCTGGAGCATGACGCCGTCCCCGGCGCCTTGGCGGGTCTCGCCGGTGATGAGCCCACGCAACCACGCCTGCTCGTCGGCCGTGGCTCGCTGGAAGAGCCCGCGCACGGCGGTCGACCGGGTTGCGCCGGAGCCCGAGCCGGTGATCCGCGCGATCGCGGTCGCGGTCGCGTCGACCTCCTGCACCGTGAGGGTGGGCTCCGGAGCAGGCTCGGGCAGGGCCTGCAGGCCGCGCCAGCTGACGCCGATGCGTCGCTGCGGGAGGACGCCGGACAGGTGCGCCGTGACGACCTCGACGGTGTCGGGGCCGTCCTCGGCCGCGCGTGCCAGGCAGGCTGCGAGGGCCTCGACCTTGGCCGTGCGGGAGGAGGTCGCTGCGACGGTGTGCGAGGTGGCGACGACGTCGGAGAGCTGCATGTGCCGATCCTGCCCGCGCGCGCCGACACCGGCCACACTTGACGGCGCACCGTGGGAACGTCAAGGTAAGCGAGCGCTTAGTTCATCGCGAGGAGGAGCATGCCCGACACCGCCGTCGTCACCGGGGCTGCCCGGGGGATCGGCCGTGCCATCGCGACGAGGCTCGTGGCGCAGGGATGGTCGGTGGTCGTCGCCGACCTCGATGCCAGCGAGCTCGCCGTCGTCGCGGACGAGACCGGTGCGCGCGCAGTGCCCGGCGACGCGTCGACCGACGCAGGCGTGCGCCACCTCGTCGACACGGCATACGGGCACCTCGGCCGCGTCGACGTGTTCTTCGCCAACGCCGGCATCGGCACGCTCGCCGGGCTCGAGGCCACCGACGAGCAGTGGCAACGGGTGCTCGAGGTCAATCTCATGGGGCACGTGCGTGCGGCGCGCCTCCTCGTGCCACGGTGGCTCGAGGCGGGTGGTGGCCGTCTCGTCGTCACCGCGTCGGCAGCCGGCCTGCTGACGATGCTCGGCGACGCCCCCTACTCGGTCAGCAAGCACGGGGCGGTCGCCTTCGCCGAGTGGTTGAGCGCCACCTACCGCCACCGCGGCATCGTCGTGCAGGCCATCTGCCCGCAGGGCGTCCAGACGCGGATGCTCGATGGCTCCGGCCCCCTGCGCGACCTCTTGACCCGTGACGACATCGTCACGGCCGAGCAGGTCGCCGACGCCGCCTGGCGCGCTCTCGACGGCGACGACTTCTTCGTCCTGCCGCACCCCGAGGTGCGCGACTACCACGCCGATCGCGCCGCGCACCCCGACGCGTGGCTCGCCGGGATGAACCGGCTCCAGCAGAAGCTCGAGCGCCACCCCACCCCCACTGAGGAGAACGCATGACCGACCAGCCAGCGTCCGACGCCACGTCCGACGTCACGTCCGACGTCACGTCAGATGGGGCGGCGGGTGTCCGGCGCACTGCCATCGTCACCGGTGCCGCCCGCGGCATCGGCGCCGCCGTCGCCAGGCGCCTGGCCGCCGAGGGGTTCGCCGTGGCGGTGCTCGACCTCGACGAGTCCGCATGTGCCGCAGTGGTCTCCGAGATCGAGCTCTCGGGCGGCAAGGGACTCGCAGTGGGTGTCGACGTGTCCGAGGAGGCCGGTGTGCAGGCCGCCGTCGACCGCGTCGCGGCGGAGCTCGGCGCCCCGACCGTGCTCGTCAACAACGCCGGCATCATCCGCGACAACATGCTCTTCAAGATGAGTGTCGACGACTGGGACGCCGTCATGAACGTCCACCTGCGCGGCTCGTTCCTCATGACCCGGGCCGCCCAGAAGCACATGATCGACGCGAAGTGGGGCCGCATCGTCAACCTCAGCTCGACGTCGGCGCTCGGCAACCGCGGTCAGGCGAACTACTCCGCCGCGAAGGCGGGTCTGCAGGGCTTCACGAAGACCCTCGCCATCGAGCTCGGCAAGTTCGGCGTCACCGCCAACGCGATCGCCCCCGGCTTCATCGCGACCGACATGACGCGCCAGACGGCCGAGCGCATGGGCATCAGCTTCGAGGACTTCCTCGTCGGCGCCGCCAAGGAGATTCCTGTCGGTCGTGCCGGCCAGCCGGAGGACATCGCGGCCACCGTCTCCTTCCTGGTCCGAGAGGATGCCGGCTTCGTCTCGGGTCAGGTGATCTACGTCGCCGGCGGCCCGAAGGCCTGACGTGCCGTACGCCGCTGGTCCCGACCCCCACGGACTGCCGCTCGACCGGCTCGGCGCCTTCCTCGACCAGGAAGCGCCGGGCCTGCTCGACGGACCGCTGACGGGGCGGCTCATCGCGGGCGGCAAGTCGAACCTCACGTACGAGGTGCGCGCCGGCTCGCGCAGCGTCATCGTGCGTCGGCCGCCGCTCGGCCACGTGCTCGCGACCGCCCACGACATGGTGCGTGAGCACCGGGTGATCTCGGCGCTGCACGACACCTCCGTGCCCGTCCCCCGGACGTATGCCGTGTGCCCGGGAGACGAGGTCATCGGCGCGCCCTTCTACGTCATGGAGCTCGTGTCAGGCACCCCCTACCGGCTGGCGCGTCAGCTGGAGCCATTGGGGCCCCGACGCACTCGCGACATGGCCCACGCGATGGTCGACACGCTCGTCGCGCTGCACGCCGTCGATCCCGTCGCGGTCGGGCTCGACGACTTCGGCCGACCGGACGGCTTCCTCGAGCGACAGGTGCGGCGGTGGAAGCAGCAGCTCGACGCCTCCCGCAGCCGTGACCTGGCCGGTATCGACGACCTGCACGCCCGGCTCGCGGCGGGAGCACCGGCGCAGGGCGAGCCGGCCATCGTGCACGGCGACTACCGGCTCGACAACCTGCTCGTCCACGAGCGAGTGGCCGACAGCGGGCGGGTGACCGACGATGTCACTGCCGTGCTCGACTGGGAGATGGCGACACTGGGTGACCCCCTGACCGACGTGGCGCTGCTCGTGGCCTACCAGTCGCTGCCGCTCATGCTCGACACCGTCGCCGTGTCGGACGTCGCCAGGGCGCCGGGCTTCCCGCCAGCCGCCGACCTGCTCTCCCGCTACGGCGAGGCCAGCGGGCGCGACCTCACGAGCCTGTCGTTCCACCTCGGACTCGCCTACTTCAAGCTCGCCGTGATCCTCGAAGGCATCCACTACCGCCACGCGCAGGGCCAGACCGTCGGCTCCGGTTTCGAGAGCATCGGTCAGGCCACCGCCCCACTCGTCGCCGCGGGCCTGCGGGCCCTGGAGGAGGACTGATGGACTTCGGACTCGACTCCCGCACGCAGGAGCTGCGCCAGATCCTGCTCGGCTTCATGGACGAGCGGGTGGTGCCTTCGCTCGCGACCTTCGACGAGCAGGTCACCACGCTCTCGGACCGCTGGGCGTGGAGCACCGCTCCCGTGCTCCAGGACCTTCGTGCCGAGGCGCGTGACCTCGGACTGTGGAACGCCTTCCTGCCGGGGGAGCGCGGGGCCGGGCTGACGAACCTGCAGTACGCCCCGCTCGCCGAGATCACGGGGCGGTCGATTCGGCTCGCCCCTGCCGCGCTCAACTGCGCCGCTCCCGACACCGGCAACATGGAGGTGCTCGCACAGTTCGGCAGCCCCCAGCAGCAGGAGCAGTGGCTGGAGCCGTTGCTCCGTGGTGAGATCCGTTCGGCCTTCGCGATGACGGAGCCCGACGTCGCGAGCAGCGACGCCACCAACATCGGCACGAGCATCCGGCGTGACGGCGACGACTACGTCCTCAACGGCCGCAAGTGGTGGATCACCGGTGCGATGAACCCCGAGTGTGCGGTCCTGATCGTCATGGGCAAGACCGACCCGGAGGCCGATCGGCACCGGCAGCAGTCGATGATCCTCGTCCCGCGGGACGCCCCCGGGCTCGACATCGTGCGGGGCATGGAGGTCTTCGGCTACGACGACCACGACCACGGCGGTCACGCGGAGCTGCGTCTCACGGACGTGCGTGTGCCCGCGAGCAACCTCGTCGGCGAGGAGGGCGACGGCTTCGCCATCGCGCAGGCCCGGCTCGGTCCGGGCCGGATCCACCACTGCATGAGGTCGATAGGGCTCGCCGAGGTCGCGATCGAGGCCATGTGCCGGCGGGCGTCCGAGCGAGTTGCCTTCGGCCGACCGATCGCCGACCAGGGCGTCGTCCGTGACTGGATCGCTGAGTCACGCGTGCGCGTCGAACAGCTGCGCCTCCTCGTCCTCAAGACGGCCTGGCTCATGGACACCGTGGGCAACAAGGGGGCCCACACGGAGATCCAGGCCATCAAGATCGCCACGCCGAGGACCGTTGAGTGGATCCTCGACAAGGCCATCCAGACCCATGGGGCAGCGGGCCTCAGCCAGGACCACGAGCTCGCCGCCGCCTTTGCCGGCATCCGGACGCTGCGCTTCGCCGACGGCCCTGACGAGGTGCACAAGAACGCCTTGGCCAAGGCCGAGCTGCGCAAGCACGCGACCGTGCGTTCCGCTGAGAGAGAGAGAACTGACATGGACCTCAACCTGTCGAGCGAAGAGCGTGACATCCGGGACTGGGTGCGCACGTTCGTCACCAAGGAGCTCATGCCGCTCGAGCAGCAGGTCCTGGCTCGCGAGCGGCGCAACGAGCGGGGTGTGACAGCGGAGGAGCTCAAGGCGCTGCAGGACAAGGCCAGGTCGGCGGGATTCTTCGGCGTCCAGACGCCCGAGAGCCACGGCGGCATGGGCCTCGGGGCGGTCATGTCGGCGCTGATCCAGGTCGAGCTCGGGCGCACCTTCGTGCCGTTCCGCTTCGGTGGGGAGGCAGACAACATCCTCTTCAGCGCGACCGAGGAGCAGCAGGAGAGCTACCTCGTGCCGACGATCAACGGTGACAAGAGGTCGTGCTTCGCCATCACCGAGCCAGGGGCGGGCTCGGACGCGCGCGCCATTCGCACCAGCGCTCGCCGCGAGGGGGACGAGTGGGTCATCAACGGCGAGAAGACGTTCATCACCGGCGGCAACGAGGCCGACTTCGTCATGGTCTTCGCCGTCACCGACAAGGAGAAGGGCGCCGACGGGGGCGTGACCTGCTTCCTCGTGGACCGCGACCGAGGCTGGACGAGCCAGCCGATCGACACGATGGGGGAGTGGGGGCCGGCGGCGCTTGTCTTCGACGAGGTCCGCGTGCCGCACTCGGCCATTCTCGGCGAGGAGGGCCGCGGTTTCGAGCTCGCGATGCGCTGGATCGGCAAGGGTCGCTACATGTTGCCCGCCCATGCGATCGGCTCGTGCGAGCGACTCGTCGAGCTGGGGATGGAGTGGTCGCGCACCCGCGTCACGTTCGGGCAGCCCATCGCCGAGCGTCAGGCGATCCAGTGGATGGTGGCCGACTCCGCCGTCGAGATCGAGGCGCTGCGCTGGCTCGTCCTCACCGCGGCGTGGCAGGTCGACAACGGTATCGACTCGCGCCAGTCGCAGTCCATGGCCAAGCTCTTCGGCGGGATCAAGGCCAACGAGATCGTCGATCGGGTGCTGCAGATGCATGGCGGGATGGGCTACACCCGCGAGCTGCCCATCGAGCGGTGGTACCGCGAGCTGCGCCTCCTGCGCATCTACGAGGGCACCGACGAGATCCAGCGCCGCACCATCGCTCGGAACCTGCTCAAGGGTCACGCATCCGTGCGTGGCCACCTCGGCTGACGCCTTCCACGTCCGCGTCGGCGCCGCCAATTCATCGGCACTGCAACGTCTTCGCGATGTGGAGGTCGAGCGCGACGCCGCGCAGGGGCTCACGCGGATCGGCATGGGGTGGTCGGCCGGCCAACAGGTTCGTCCCTGTTGGCCGCGTCCGACCGCGTCCGACCTGTCCTTCCAACCCGTTGCCCGGCCCCTTTCGGCAGGCACGCGACCGACGTGGGCGGCTTGCGCCCTGAACAGAGGCGTGACAGTCTCGATGTCAGCAGAGCGGTTCAACGACAGTGCCGACTCCGTCACCGGATCCACGGAGATGAGTCATGGCTGCTGTACGCCCGACCACTTTTCGGCCCGAACCCACCGCCAGCGACATCCACGCCGAGCGTGATGCCCGAACCACCGAGCTGTTCGCCGCTCTCGAGGATGCGCCTGATGCACGGTCCCGTGCCGTCGTGCTCGAGGAGCATCGTGATGCTCTACCTCGACCTGTGCGGGTCGATGGCATCGCGCTACGACGGCCGGGGCGTCGAGCACGACGACCTCGTGCAGGTCGCCCGGCTCGCCCTCGTCAAGGCGGTGGACCGCTACGTGCCGGGCCAGGGACCGTCGTTCGCCGCGTTCGCGGTGCCGACGATCTCGGGCGAGCTCAAGCGCCACTTCCGCGATCGCGGGTGGATGGTGCGCCCACCACGTCGTCTGCAGGAGCTGCGTGCGCAGGTGCAGGCGTGCCGCTCCAGGCTGGAGCAGGAGGGTCGGCACACCCCCACGGAGGACGAGATCGCCATGGTCCTCGGCACCAACGCCGTCAGCGTCAAGGAGGCCATCGCGGCCTCCGGCAGCTTCCACCCCACCTCGCTCGACGTCGGCCCGGCCGACGACGAGCCGACCGCGGTCGGGCTGCTGATCGGCTGCGAGGACGAAGGCCTCACCAGGGTCGAGGACCGGGTGTGCCTGCGGGAGGCGCTGTCCGAGCTCGACGACGACGAGCGGGCTCTGCTCGCGATGCGGTTCGTCGACGAGCTGACCCAGCGCGAGATCGGCGCCCGGCTCGGCCAGAGCCAGATGCAGGTGTCTCGGGCACTGCGCCGGCTCGTCGCGCGGCTGCGAGTCGTCCTCGACGTCGACGGCCGTGCTGCCGAGCCCTCGTCGCTCAGCCAGGCCTCCTGAGGCGACGCCGCCCGACCCACGCTGTTGGAGCCGGACGGCGCCTCACCTGTGGTTACCCACCTGCACACAAACGATTTCGCAGCCAGCCTCGAATTGCCTTGCCTGACAGGTTCGGCGCTCCCGGTGGCCACGCCGGCACGGTGGAGACCGCTCCTGCCGAGGGCGAGAGCGGGAGGCGGGTGAGGCGGAGGACCGGGTCGCCCGCGAACGTCGTGCTCGTCGAAGGCGCTGCGACGTCGCGAGTGCATGCGCAGTGGGTCGGTCGGGCCCGGGTCCCTCCGGCAGGGTGACGAGGGGGCCTGCGCTGGGTAGGTGCAGGCGGCATACCTCTGGAAGGAATCGGTCCTGTCGATCGACCTGATCTACCTCATCCTCGGCATCGCCCTGCTCCTCGCGGCGGTGCTGCCCGGCGTGCTCGAGCGGTATGCCGTGTCGGCCGCCATGGTGCTCCTCGTCGTCGGCCTGGGGGTGGGTCTGCTGCCGCTGCCCGAGGGGCTCAGCCTCGACCCCGTGGCCATCCGTCCGCAGATCGACCGCGTCACGGAGTTCGCCGTGCTCGTCGCCCTCATGGGCGTGGGCCTCGCGATCGACCGTCCTCTGCGGTTTCGCGACCGCGCGAGCTGGTCGGCGTGGTCGCCGACGTGGAGGCTGCTCGGGGTCGCCATGCCGGTCTCGATCGCGGCGGTGGCACTGCTGGGGTGGGGCTTCGGGCTGGCCCCCGCGGTCGCACTTCTCCTGGGTGCGGTGCTCGCGCCGACGGACCCGGTGCTCGCCGGCGACGTGCAGGTGGGCGGCCCACGGGTGGGGCCGGCCGAGCCGAAGGCCGCGGGCGGCGAGCCCGACGAGGGCGGGGGCGCCGAGGATCACGAGGTCGACGGCCGCGAGCTCGCCGCTGACCGAGGCCGTGACGCCCCTGCTGCCGGGGAGCGTGACGCACGCCCATCGCGGTGCGCCGACCGAGCAGGAGGCGGAGGAGGTGGACGAGGAGGACGACGTCCGTTTCGCCCTGACCTCCGAGGCCGGGCTCAACGACGGACTCGCGTTCCCCTTCGTCTCGGCCGCGCTGCTCGTCGCGGCCGGGTCGGCCACCTCGGTCGGGTCGTGGCTGGGCTGGCTGGCCTGGGACCTTGTCGGCAAGGTCGTGATCGCCATCGTGCTCGGGGCGGCGCTGGGGGCGCTGCTCGGCCGGATCGCCTTCCGCTCCAAGCGACCGACGTTGCGTCTGGCCGAGCAGGGTGAGCCGCTGCTGGCGATCGCGGCGCTGGTCATGGCATACGGGCTCGTCCAGGTGGCCCACGGATACGGTTTCCTCGCGGTCTTCGCGTGCGGTCTCACCCTGCGCGCCGCGGAGCGCGGCCACGAGTACCACCGATCGATGCACGACGTCGTGCAGCGCCTCGAGCGTCTGCTGACCCTCATCGTCCTGCTGCTGCTCGGGATGGGCATCAGCAACGGCCTGCTCGGTGCGCTGGACTGGCGCGGAGTCCTCGTGGGGCTCGGCCTGGTCTTCGTCATCCGACCGCTCGCCGGGACGCTCAGCCTCCGCGTGCGGGCCCGACCGGTCGGGCTGCCGGGTGGGCTGGGTCGCAGGGAGTCGCTCGCCACCGCCTTCTTCGGCGTGCGCGGCGTCGGCTCGCTCTACTACCTGGCGTACGCCGCTGGGCACCAGTACTTCCCCGAGGAGCGTTGGCTGTGGTCCACCGTGGCCTTCGCGATCGTCGTCTCCGTCGTCGCGCATGGGGTGCTCGCAACGCCGGTCATGGGCTACCTGGAGCGCCGGCGAGAGCAGGTCTGATCCTGGCGCCGCCCACCGACGGCGTCAGCGGTTGAGGTCGTCCCGGATGAGCGTGGCGAGGGCCAACGGCTCGATCCCGGCCTGGGCGGCGGCTTGGTGCAGGCGCTCCCGCGCCTGCTCGACGGGGACCCGCTGCCTGGCAGAGAGGATCCCAACGGCCTGGTCGACGACGGCCCGTTCTTCGAGTCGTTGCGGGGTGGCGACCGCCTGCCGTCGGGACGAGAACGACAGGTCGGCGTTGCTCACCGCTCCGGGCTCCCAGGCGCCGAGCGCGGCGGCGAGCTGCGAGACGCGGCCGTCGAAGGTGTGCTGGTCGGGGCCGTAGAGGTTGATGCCGCCCGTCACGACGTCGCCTCCCATGATGGGCAACGACAGGGTGGAGCGAATCCCCGCCATGGCGCTGGCCTCGGCGAACAGCTGCCACTGACCCTCGTCGAGAAGGTCGTGCTCGGTGACCACGCGCTTCCCCCTCCGCGGCCGCCCGCACGCAGGGCCCGTCGTCGACGTACTGCGCCGCATCGACGCGAGCGATGTCCTCTGACGTGGCCTGGAAGGTCAGCGTGATGCCCTCGCGAACGAGGGTGAAGCTGATCCCGACCAGGTCGGGCACGATCGCGACGGCCTGTCCCACCCAAGCCCGCAGGCCCGGCTCGAACTCCTCGCTGGCACCCACGGCGAGCGCCGAGAGGGCTCGGCGCGTCTCAGGAATCGGTTCCACGTCTGGTGCCTTACCCGCACGCGCCAGCTCCGGTCGCTGCGACGTGGGGCGGGTTCACCTCGTGCGGATGACGCGAAGGTACCGATTGCGTCATTAGGGTGCCCAGAACGGCGGCGTCGTGTCGCTACGCGAGTGAGGCTGGAGGCGCCCGGACATGGACCTCGAAGGGGTGAGCGACTGGCTGCTGCCCGTCGTGGCGGTGCTCCTCGTGGGCTACGGCGCGGTGTCGGCACGCCTGCAGCGGTCCGTGGTCTCCCAGGCGATGGTCTTCGTCGCCGTCGGCCTGCTCCTCGGCAACCACTTCCTGCAGCTCGTGGACCTCGGCCCGGCCAGCGTCCTGGTGCGACACCTGGCCGAAGCGACCCTCGCGGTGGTCCTCTTCACCGACGCCGTCCGGGTCAAGCTGCCGCGACTGAGGCACGAGGCGGCCGTGCCGGTGCGGCTGCTGGCCATCGGGCTGCCCCTCACGATCGTCGCCGGCACGGTCGTCGGCCTGGTCGTGTTCCCGGACCTCAACCTGTGGACGGCGGCGGCCCTGGCGACGATGCTGGCGCCCACGGACGCCGCCCTCGGGCTCCCGGTCATCAGCAACCGGAGGCTGCCCTCCCGGATCCGTCAGGGCCTCAACGTCGAGAGCGGTCTCAACGACGGGGTGTGCGTTCCGCTGCTCATCATCTTTCTCACCCTGGCTGCGGCGGAGCAGGACAGTGCTGACATCGAGCCGGTGCGGATCCTTCTCGAGGAGATCGGTTTCGGCGCCCTCGCTGGGGTCGTGGCGGGGGTGCTTGCAGCGTACGTGCTGCGGTGGGCGGTCACCCGAGGGTGGGCGACGCCGAGCTGGCAGCAGATCGCAGGGGTCGCCACGCCGATCCTCGCCTACTCCGCGGCCGTCGCGCTGGGAGGCAGCGGCTTCATCGCGTCGTTCGTCGCGGGCATCGTCTTCGGCGCCATCGGTCGGCGCCGCGCCGATGCCTACACCGCGTTCGCCGAGCAGTCCGGTGAGCTGCTGAACGCCCTGACGTTCCTCATGTTCGGCGCAGTGCTGCTCGGCCCCGCGCTGGGCCAGCTCGACTGGGCGGTCGTGCTCTACGCGGTGCTCAGCCTGACCGTGGTCCGGATGGTACCCGTCGCCGTGGGGATGGTAGGCATGGGGATGCGAAGGACCACGGTGGCGTTCCTGGGCTGGTTCGGGCCGCGCGGACTGGCGTCCATCGTGTTCGTCCTGCTGCTCGTCGAGGAAGGCTCGACCGCCGAGTCCGCCCTGCTGCAGACCGTCGTGAGCGTCACCGTGGCGCTGTCCGTCTTCGCCCACGGCCTCTCCGCCTATCCCCTGGCCAACGCGTATGCGTCATGGTTCGCCAGCCACTCGGAGCACCACTCGACGATGACCGAGAGCGCGCTGGTCGAGACGTCGCGGCACCGACTGGAGCGAGCGGGCACCGCGGCACCCGACGGGACGGTGCGCCCGTGAACCTGGCCCTGGGCCTCGTCCTCGTGGCGGTCGCCGTCACGATCACGTCGGCGCTCATGCTCTTCGTGCGGCGGCGGGCCCCGGAGGGCAGCTTCTTCAGCGACGGCGACCGCGCGTCGGGAGTCTTCGGTGTCCTCGCGACGGGCTTCTCGGTGCTGCTGGCCTTCATCATCGTGCTGGGCTTCCAGGCGTTCGACGACGCGCGAGCCGGGCGCGGAGGATGAGGCGATCCTCGTGGTGCAGCAGGTGGAGACCGCGCAGTTCTTCGCAGAGCCGGCCCGGTCGCTACTCACCGGCCAGCTCGTTTGCTACGGGCGCACCGTGGCCGGTCCCGAGTGGCGCGCGCTGGAGGCCGGGACGTTGGAGCAGCACATCAACCCGTGGGCCGGCCGGATGTTCCAGACCCTCAAGCAGGTGGAGCCGAAGACCGGTCCCGAGCAGTCCGCGTACGACACGTGGACGGGCCAGACCCAGCAGCGCGAACTCGCCCGCAACGCCCGCATCCACGGTGCCCCCGGACTGATACCCGCCCCGATGTGGGTGGTCCTCTACCTGCTGGCGGCAGTGCTGTTCACGTACATGCTCTTTTTCGCCGACTCAGCTGAACGCAGAGCCACCCAGGTGCTGCTCATGGCCAGCGTGACGGTGGTGGTCGTCACCTCCTTGCTCCTGCTGAACTTCTTCAACCACCCCTTCGGGACGGGTGTGGGAACCCTCAAACCGATATCGATGGAACGGGCACTGCACTTCATCGACTCCGACATGGCCAGCGTCGGTGTCCACGTCACGCCACCGTGCACTGCGAGATCGGCGACCCCAGCTGACCCGATCCAGGACGCAGGACCTGCGACTCACTCCGGGGCCGAGACCGCCGACCTGATCGCCGTCAGCTCCTCGGCCGTGACACCAGCGGGCTGCATCACGGCATTCCAGGCGTCGACGTACTCCGCCGTGTACTTGTGCCCGTGACCCGCCGGCACGCCCGTCGAGAAGGGCAGGTCGGCGGTGACCTGCCAGAAAGTCACGAAGGGCATCCACAGCATGCCCTCGAGCACGTCCTCGCCGGCCGGTTCGCCGATCCAGTCGGGCTCGTTGAAGATGAGGTTCGGGCTCCACCAGACGATCGGGTCCGACGGGTGCATGAGGTAGACGACCCGGGTGCCGTCCCACGGCTGGTCGGCGGGCGGGATCGAGGTGCCTGCGTCGGTCGTGAAGCGTACAGTTCTGCCCGTTCTTGTAGATCGGCTCTATCTCCGGGCTGCCCGGGTCGCGGTTGTCGCTGAAGTCGCGGAAGAGCGTGTTGAAGTTGGGCGGCCCCGCGAACACCGTGCCGGCGGTCCGGTTGCGCAGGTCGAACTCGCCGCTGAAGGCGGTCTCGCCGCCGAAGGTCCCCAGGCTCTCACCTGACACGTAGAGCCGGGGGCGCTGGTCCTGCGGCAACTGCGACCAGCGCTCGTAGACCGCGTCGAAGAGGGCACGTCCCGCTTCGCGAGCCTTGGACTGGTCGACGAGGAAGGAGAGCCAGGAGGGCAGGTAGGAGTACTGCATCCCCACGCTCGCCGCATCGCCGTCGGTCAGATACTCGAACGGCGCGATGAGCGCGGGGTCGACCCATCCGCTGCCCGTCGTGGTGATGACGAGCAGGTTCGCGCGCTTGAACCCCCCCGCCCGCTCGAGGTCGTCGACGGCGAGGGCCGCGCGACCCTCGGCGTCGTCGGCCGAGTCCAGGCCCGCGTAGGTGCGGATCGGCTCCATGGCCGGCCGGCCCGCGACGGTCTCGATCTCGCTCGCCGTCGGTCCCGACGCTGCGAAGGTGCGGCCCTCTCGACCCAGCGTGTCCCAGGGGACCACGGACCCGGGACCACCAGAACGCAGGGCGGTCGTGGGCTGGACGACCCCCTCCTCCGTGATGTTGTTGCGCACCGAGAACGCCTCGTCCATGGCCGTCACGAGGCCGTTCAGCAGGATGCCGCTGACGACGAGGTAGACGGCGGCGGCGACGAGCACCCAGCCGGTGGCGTTCGCTGCCCGCTTGCCGAACCTGCGACCCAGCAGTTCCGCGACCCGGTGGTACACCCGCCGGATGCCACGCCCCATGAGGAGGAAGAGGGCGAAGAAGAACACCGCCACGAAGGGGGAGGCGATGACGAGCGGGATGCTGAACTCCGTGACGCCCATCAGCGAGCGAATCTCCGACTGCCAGTACTGCCCCAGTCCGAAGGCGATGACGAGCAGCAGTCCGCCACCGATGAGCAGGATTCGCCACGTCGACGGAGCCGGGGTCCGGGCCTCACGATCGGCGAAGGCCCGCCACAGCCAGGCTGCGAGGACCCCGAGGCCGTAGCCGATGGCCGCGGTGATCCCGCAGATGAGGCCCTGGACGAAGCCCCCCCGCGGGCAGGAGCGAGGGAGTGAACGAGAGCGCAGCGAAGATCACCGCGCCCCAGCAACCGGGGACGGTCCCATGGACGAGACGGCGAAGCCGACGCAATCGGGACGCGGGCTCCGAGGGCGTCGCCTCTGCGAGGTCGGTGTCGCCCGCTCCGGGCGTCACCGGTGCGGTGCGTTCTTCGGCGTTCACCGCAGGTGCCATCGTCACTCGTTCCCGTCGCAGATGTGGCCCGTACAAGCGAACGGTGCCACACGTGCCCGCCGGAGGACAGGTGAATCGCCGCCCAGGCGCGCATGGCGCCGGGTCGACCGACGTCAGGACCCCCGGGTGGCTCCGTCCTCGAGACGGCGCTGCAGGGTCAGCTCGGCGCACAGGGCCCGGTGGTCGGAGACCGGGCAGCAGCACCGAGCGTCCGGTGACCGGACTGACGGGCCCACGGACCAGGACGTGGTCGATCTGCTGGGTCGGCGCGTCCTTCGGGAACGTGGCTGCGGTGACGGCGGGCCGCATCCTCGTGATCCGGGTGGCGCGCCGCTGCCCCATGTTGAGGTCGCCCATGAGCACGACGGGGTCGGACCCCTGCGCGAGGTCAGCCGTGAGCCGGCGCAGCTGCCGGCCGTTCCAGACGTCGATGAACGACAGGTGCGTGTTGGCCACCGTCACCGGGCCGTCCGGTGTCTCGATGTCGGCCACCACGGCGACGCGCGGCTCGTCGCGCACGAGCTCGGGCAGGAGTCGTCCGGAGAAGCGCATGGGCACCGGTGCAGGGGCCGGGGCGAGTCGCACGACCCGCCACCCGTGCACGGGGAAGCGCGACAGCAGTGCGATGCCGTACGCCGCGGCGTCGGGCTGCTCCTCGCCGGTCGCGGCGACCCAGGTCGCGCCGGGGCTTCCGGCCAGGGCCGCGACGAAGCGGTGCTCCGGTGCGTCCATGGCCTCGGCGGCGATGGCGGTGAGGTCGGCGTTCTCGGAGCGGTGCTGGTTGTGGTCCACCTCCTGCAGGGCGAGGACGTCGACGTCGAGGTGACGAATCGCTGCGCGGAACCCGTCGAGGTCGACGTGCTGGTCGGTCGGCACCCGCCCGTTGAGGATGTTGAAGGTCGCCACTCTCATGGATGGCTCCTACCCGCCCCGGGAAGCGGTGTACGCGACCCGGCCGGACGGCATACGTCAGCGGTGGGAGCGTCCGGGGCTCGGCTGGGTAAACGAGAGCCATGGGAGTGGACGACGCGCCGGACTTGCGGGAGGCGCTCAAGACGGTGGCGGTGGCCCTCAAGCGCTCCGGTATGCCGTTCGCCCTGATGGGCGGGTATGCCGCGTGGGCGCGTGGTGGGCCGGAGCCCGACCACGACGTGGACTTCCTCGTCGCTGCGGAGGACGCCGACGCGGTCGCGCAGTTCCTCGCCGACGCAGGACCTCGACGTCGTGCAGCCGCCCGAGGACTGGCTCTTCAAGGTCTTCGCCGACGGCGCGATGGTCGACATCATCCACGGGCCCGTCGGGTGTCCCGGCGCGGCGTGCGGACGTGCAGCGCGCCACGCCGATGGAGGTGCTGTCGGTCGAGATGCCGGTGCTCGAGGCGACCCAGCTCGTCATCTACAAGCTCGGCTCGCTGGAGGAGCACTACTGCGATCTGGCCAAGGTGCTGCCGGTGCTGCGGGCCCTGCGCGAGCAGGTGGACTGGGAGCGCGTGGAGCGCGAGACGGCGGCCAACGACTTCGCGGCCGCGGTGCTCTTCCTGCTTCGGCGCCTCGGCATCATCGAAGGCGTCACGGCTGAGCTCGGTCAGCGCTGATCGCCCTGCCGGCCTCGGCCGCACGAAGCGCGAGCGGACTGGAGTGCAGAGCCCGATCCTCCGAGGAGGTGAGGCGTGACGATGCACGCGGCTGCACGCGCTCGACGTCGCTGGTCGCATGCTCAGGAGCGCTCCTCGCAGCGGGCCTTGAGGCCGTTGGCCTCGTTGGTGAGGTAGCGGTCGGTCAGCCCGCGGTAGAAGCGCCCCATGATGGAGCCAAGCCAGCCGGACTGTGACACCGACAGTCGCACCCGGGTCGCGCCGCCGGGTAGCGGCTCGGCGTCGTGGCGGGCGGTCGTGAGCATCCCTGGCCGGGTCGCCACCCACGTGAAGGAGCGCCCCGGCTCCAGCTCGGTGACGACGTACTCGGTCTCGGGGAGGCGTGGCTGGCTGATCCTCGCTCGACTCCCCTGCCGCAGCGGCCCCTCGTCGAGCCGGTGCACCGAGGTCACGGTCGGCGTCCACTCGGACCAGCGCTCCACGTCGCTCAACACCTCCCAGACCCGATCCACGGGTGCCGCGATCTCCGTGGTGATGCTCTGCTCCATTGGCCCATCCTGCCGGTCTGGCGCAGGTTTCGGCAGGCTCGTGCCCCGGTCCCCCGCGGCGCATCGAGAGCCAGCAGCAGGACGACACCCGAAGACAGCCGTGGTTTCCAGTGGGTCGCATTGCGGCCCTCGCCACCAGGACTCCTCGAAGCCCTCGGTGGATCCGTTCTTGCCCCTCCGTCTTCAGTGAAGCCCTGAGGGCGGCGATGGTCTTGACGTTGGGGGGCGACGAGTACGCGTCCCTTAGGAGGGGCTTCACCCGCTCTGACCGTTTTGCTTGCTGAGGCCCACGGGGTCGGGCATGGTCTAACCATGACCATCAGGGTCTACGACAATTTCGACCTGGAGATCAAGACGACCCAGGGCGGCGGGGGCTACGAGGCGAAGGTGCTGGATTCGCCGGACGGTCAGACCGGCTGGATCCCCGTAGCTATTCCGGCACCCCCCGCTGGCGTGGAGAACCTGATACTCGGCATCGGTGGCCCAAGCCCAGCATCCTCACGAGATGCCAGGGCGCCGCAGCCTCACATGGCCGGCGCAGTGCAGGCGAAGGATCTCTTGGAATTCGGCCAGGAGCTGTTCGCGGCGGCATTCGGCTCCCCCATAGCGTCCAGGTGGGCGGTGAGTCTCGAGAAAACCCGCGCAAACGGCAATGGGTTGCGACTCAGGCTTCGACTCACGGGCGCGCCCGAGCTGGCGAAACTTCCATGGGAGTTCCTCTACGCCGATCCCCCTCGCGATTTCATCGCGATGTCCGAGTGGACCCCCCTTGTGCGCTTCCTCGATATCCAGGGATCCGGCGGCAGCCTGCGCGTCGAACCTCCGTTGCGGATCCTCGTCTTCGCTGCGCTGCCGTCGGATCTCGGGCCTGTGGCCGCCGAGTCGGAGATCGCTCGACTCCAGGATGCCGTTGCTGACTTGGAGCAGGGTGAGCGAGTCGTGGTCCACCCCGTGGCCTCAGGGCGCTTCGAGGACCTCCGTCAGGCTCTGAAGGCGGGGACGTATCACGTTCTGCACTACATCGGGCACGGGGGCTACAACCTCGGAGCGACGGAAGGAACTCTTTCGTTCGTTGGTGAGGACGGCGAAGAGCGACGATGTCGGGGCCGACGAGTTTGCGCATCTGCTCGCCGAGCTCGACTCGGCGCCCCGCCTCGTGGTGCTCAACTCCTGTCGTGGAGCCGTGGGAGACCGCCTGAACGTTTTCGCGAGTACGGCGGCGAAGCTTCTCGATCGGGGGATCCCGGCCGTCGTCGCCATGCAGTACGCCATCACGGACCCTGGCGCCATCGCCTTCAGCAGCCATATCTACAGTGCACTGGCGCAGGGCTCTCCGCTTGACGCTGCAATGTCCGAGGCGCGTTTCCTGATGAGGCGGGAGACGCGTTCTCTCGAATGGGCAACACCGGTGCTCTACCTTCGCTCGGCTGACGGAGTGATCTTCGATGTTGCTGAGCCGGCCGCCACGATCCCGGGCAGGACCACGTACCCACACGCCGTTGCCTGGCGCCTGGCTCGCATCGTGATCGACACTCCCATGGTCGCCAATGAGGCGAGTCGAGCCGAGCTCATGAAGTCGCTAGACGGCCAGGCAGACCCGACGCGCAGGTTCGACGCGTGGGTGGCTGACGTGATTCAGGGTGGCCGCACGCAAGAGCTCCTCGCCGCTCTCCACGAGCACGCCGTCGGTGAGGAGCAACGACTCGCGGTCGAGCAGATTCGTCAGGGCTGGAGCCGACTGGACTGGATCTCTGAGCCACTTGAGGCGTTCAGCTCGGCAACGGACTTTCAGGCCGTCCTCTCTGCCTACCGGCGGGCTGTCCCCCCGGGCCGAGCCCGTCGGGTTGACTCTCTGGCCCAAGCCCTCGACGCCGCCGCCCAGTTCGGCCGCGGGGGAACGCGGGAGTGCCCCCTCTACCGAATGGTCGTGATCCTCGAGCACCATGCCGGCGTCCTGGTCGATGAAGGGTGGTTCGACCTGGAGGGCGACCAGCTCGCGGGCTTGCGTGCGGATGCCGCAGGCTGGGTCGAAGACACGCCAGGGCGGCTCGTGATCGATCTCGGATCGGGCGGGACACCGCCCGGGGTCCTGCCTTGGCCCAGGGAGGTGGCTGCATACGTGTACCGAGTCGTTCCCGAAGGGCCGGTGTGGGAACGGCACGACCGGATCTGCGATCCGACCCGCGAGGGCGTGCAAGAGGCCGTCGTCGAGCTCCTGGGTGAGGCAGAGGCGGTCCTGTCGTCCTTCAGGGTCGGCTTCATCCTGCCGAGACTGCTGTTCTCGAGTGAACCCGAGTGCTGGCCCATCCCGATGGACTTTGCAGACCCCTCGCCGTTGGGCCTGGAGCATCCGGTTGTCCTGCACAGTGCTGAGCGCCTGAGCGCGCGCAAGCTGCACACGAAGTGGGTGGCGCGTACGGACCGGGTGCGCGAGCGCCTCAAGCTTGGGCCAGCGGACATCGCGTGGGTCGAGGACGCACTTCGCGACAACCTGCCCGCGATCCGTCACAGGCTCACGGACCCACTGGCTGCCCTGATCGGCCTCGGGTTCATCCCCGGCGCCACGCCTGGGAAGCTCAACGGTGACGCCTTGCTCACCGTCGTCGGCGCGGGAGTGCCGTACCTGCTTTGGCTCGAGAAGGATCCATCCGATTGGCAGGAGGTGCACGACCTCGTCGACGACCTCCTCACCGGGGGAAGTCTCGACACGCTCGCGGAGCGGCTTCACGACGAACGAGTGCTGGAGCGAGACCCGCTGGCCCATGGAGTGCGCGTGATCTGGGACGACCCGATGCAGCTCCCGGAGAGCCTCCGGCCGACAGGAACGGCCCGCATCACCGTAGGTCAGGAAGGAAGCAGGGATGGCTGACTGGAGGATCTACACGGGGACGGCGGAACCGCACGAGGCCACTCTCGCACCCGCGCCGCCGTGGCGCCGGTTCTCGACGGAGGACGCCCCACACCTCGACGCTGATGGCCTCGGAGCGCCTGACGACGCGCCGCAAGAGGTGCGACCGCCTCCAGAGGACGACTCGTCCCTCGGGGCCACGTTCCAGGCCACACCGGAGATGGTCGATGCAGTCAATGCGGCGCTCGTGCTGCGGCGTCCACTGCTGCTCACCGGCCGACCAGGCTCGGGCAAGTCGTCACTGATCGAGTCGGTCGCCCGTGAGCTGCGCCTCGGACGGGTCCTGCGGTGGCACATCACCTCGTCCAGCACCCTGACGGATGCCCTCTACCGCTACGACGCCATAGGCCGGCTGCACATGCATGGTCTGAGGTCCCCGGCACTCCGGGATGCGGCATCCGTGGCGGCCGCTGATGTGTCGTCCCCCGCTGCGCCGCCGATCGAGGACTACTTGCGGCTGGGGCCCCTTGGCACGGCGCTGCTTCCCGGTTCCCGACCCCGTGCGCTGCTCATCGACGAGATAGACAAGAGCGACATCGACCTGCCCAACGACCTGCTCAACGCGTTCGAGCGCGGGGAGTTCACCATCCCCGAGCTGGCCCGTCTCAACGAGCCCACCGTCCGGATCCGCGTCGACGGGGATGAGCAGGTGTATCCCATCACCCGTGGCCGGGTGCAGTGCACAGAATTCCCCTTCGTGGTCGTGACCAGCAACGGCGAGCGCGACTTCTCGGCCGCGTTCCTCCGCCGATGCATCCGCCTGCGCATGCCCGACCCCACCGTCGAGCTGCTGACCTCGATCGTGAAGGCACATCTGGGGGAGGAGGCCGCGGAGGCCAGCACGCAGTTGATTGCCACGTTCGCGAGCCGTTCCGAGGCAAGCCCCGCATACGCCACCGACCAGCTCATGAATGCCATCTTTCTCGTGACCTCGGCTGTGCCGCCGGAGGGTGAGGGTCGCGACAGGGTCGTCGATCTCCTGCTCAAGCAGCTCACCACCGACCTGGCCTGACGGACGACCGAGGGGAGACGGCGTGATCGACAGGCTGATCGCCGCGCTCCGGGCTCCGGAGCTGGAGCTGGACCTCGACTGGCGCGACCTCGCCGATGTGCTGTGGCTCGCCACCGTGCAGCAGGCCGCCGCGACACAACAGGAGTCATCTGGCATCGCTCAGGACGCCGCGTCGCCCGAGGCAGCAACCGCCGAAGTGGCCGAGTCCGCCGGCCCGTCCACGGTCAGCGAGGAGCCGGCTGGTCCCCCGCACGCGACCCCTGGCGCGCCCAGAGCGTGGGTGGAACACCCCGCAGGTGGGTCGCCCCAGGCCCCAGTGCGCTTCGGCGCTCGGAACGAGCCAGGCCTCGGCCTGGACGTCCACGCACCCGTACGTCACGCCCTGCCCGACCGGGAGCAGATCGGTCGGGCCCTGCGCCCGTTCACACGGCGGCGTCCGTCCTCTAGACGACGCGAGTTCGATGCAGACGCCACGGTCTCGCAGTTCTGCGACACGGGCGTCCTTGCCCCAGTGATGCGACCAGCGCGGGAGCGCTGGTTCGACGTTGCCCTCGTCATCGACGACGGGCCGACGTTGGTGGTCTGGCAGGAGACCGCTACCGCTCTCGGCGACCTTCTCGAACGGCACGGGGCCTTCCGCGGCGTCACCCGTTGGCATCTCGGGCGAGACGGATCCGGACAGGTCTGCCTGCGGACGCCGAGCGGACTGCGGCACAGCCCGAGCGTGCTTGATGACGCCACAGATCCGTCCATGGTGCTCGTCCTGACTGACTGCGTCGGCGACCTGTGGAGCAGCGACTCCGGCTGGTCCCTGCTGCGCGACTGGGGCCGCACCCTGCCGGTGGCGATCCTGCAGCCGCTCCCGGAGCGCGCGTGGTCACACACGTGGATGGGCGACGCGGACATCGCGGTTCGTGCTCACCGTCCGGGTCAGGCGAACGCCACGCTCGAGCACAGCCAACCCTGGTGGTGGGACAGCGATGAGCCGCTCACCGGCGCCGTGCCGGTCGTCGCCCTCGACGCGGACTCGGTCGGACCGTGGTCGCGCATGGTCATGGGGACACCGGGTGTGGGCGTGCGAGCGGTCTCGGGTCGGGCCGAGCACCAAGCCAGCGCGCTCGCCACGGTGGTTGCGGACGACGCGGCCCCGGGCCCTCGCTTGGCCGAGCTGCTTCGATCGGGCCTGTCAAGCACGGCATACGAGCTGGCAATCCACCTGTCCGCCGTCGACCTCAGTGTGCCCATCGCGCACATCGTCATGGACCGGGTCGTCCCCCAGGCGCGTGAGGAGCACCTCGCCGAGCTCCTCGTCACAGGCGTCCTCCGCGTCGGCAGTGCGTCTTCCGGTGCGACGGAGCTGACCAGCCCGTCAACCTCTCTGGTCTTCCCCGACGGCGTTCGCGAGACGTTGCAACAGTCCCTGACAACCACGGCAACGCTGGGCGTCTGGCGAGCACTCGTTCCTCATCTTGAGGCGACCGGTCAACAGCCGCGCTTCTCCCTCGTGCTCGACGAGCCCATGACAGCAGCGGGAACCAGTGGCGACCGACCGGCGAAGGCATCGGAAGAGGCCGGGACGGAGATGCGGAGGATCGCCGCACAGGTCGCCGCTCGCCTCGGCTTCGAGGCACAAGCCAGATCGCGGCCAGCTCCCGTGCTCGCCACGGCGCGTGACATCGAGCCTGGGGGCGCTACCGAGGAGGCCGGCCCTGAGCGCCCCGTGCACCCGGAGCGCCCTGAGCGCACTGAGCTCCCTGAGCGCCCTGAGCGCCACGAGCCGCCCGAGGACTACCTCGACTTCGACGTGGCCATCACGCGCGATGGCGCAGGCTATGCCGTGCGAGCCGTCTCCTCACGAACGGGCGAGGCGTCAGCACCCTTCGTGCTGCCTTTCGACCCCAGGGAGATCGCGGACTTCCTGTTCACCGTCGGGCCCGCGCAAGCGGCCTCGGGCAGGCGCGTTCCCGCTGCCGCACGGGTCGGCGACGTCAAAGACTTCGGGCGCCGGCTCGGCGACGCACTGCTCACCGGGCCGGTGCTCGATGCGTTCACGGACAGCCTTGAGACGGCGAGGGCCTCAGGCAAGGACCTGCGGGTGCGGCTCCGGCTCGACGCCGTGCCCGAGCTCGACCCGGTGCCGTGGGAGTACGCCTACGACAGCCGGCTCGAGCGCTTCCTCGCCCTGTCGCCGCAGACCCCCGTCGTGCGACTGATCGACTCAGCTGTGCGGCGGCCGACCGTCACCGTCGAGCCGCCGCTGCGGGTGCTGGTGATGATCTCAAGCCCCTCTGATGCGCCTGAGTTCGATGTCGAGCAACAGAGAGCAGTTGCTCTTCGCCGCCACCTTGGACCTGGTCAAGAGCGGGCAGGTCGCCGTCACCGTACTCGACCGCGCCACTCTCACCGCGCTGCAACGGGCCCTGCTCGGCGACCACGACGTCTTCCACTTCATCGGGCACGGCAGCTTCGGCGCACGACGCCCACGAAGGCGCAATCGTCCTCGAGAAGGAGGACGGCACGAGCCACCGGGTCCCCGCCAACCGGCTGGGTGAAATGTTGATGGACGCCCGCAGCATGCAACTCGTGGTTCTGATGGCCTGCGAGGGCGCCCGCACGTCCGGACGTGACGGCTTCCCCGGGGTTGGGCAGGCGCTCGTGCGCCAAGGCTTGCCGGCGGTCGTCGCCATGCAGACCGAGATCTCCGATCGTGCCGCCCTCGTGTTCAACCACGACTTCTACGCCGCGGCCGCTCAGGGACTCGGGACCGAGGCGGCAATCTCCACAGTGCGCCTCGCCATGGCCGCCTCCGACCAGGCCTCGGAGTGGGGCACCCCAGTCCTCTATCGCGGCTCAACCGACAGCTGGCGCCTCAACATCACACCCCCGGCGGAGCCGAACGCGCACAGCGTGCGCGTGGTGGGGCACACTCGCGCCGTCACCGCAGTAGCCACGGCGCGCCTGGAAGACGGACGCCCCGTCGCAGTCACAGGCAGCCGAGATGCGACCGTACGTGTGTGGGACCTGCAATCAGGAACGACACTGGGCGGAGCCTTGACAGGGCACACTGCCGAGGTCACCGGGGTGGCCACCGCGATCATGCCCGACGGAAGCGTCGTGGCTGTCACCGGCAGCCGCGATGCCACCCTGCGCGTGTGGGACCTGCAATCAGGTACACCGCTCGGTGCGCCCTTTGCTGGTCTCGACGCGGTCACGGCGATATCCACCGCGGTAATGCCCGACGGAAGAGTTGTGGCCGTCGCCGGCGGGCGCGATGCGCAGGTGCGCACGTGGGACCTGCGAACCGGGAGGCTGATCGGCAAGTTCGTGACCGGCCACACCGACAGAGTCACCGCGCTGGCCACGGCCACCTTGCCCGATGGCCGCATTGCGGTCGTCACCAGCGGCTTCGATCCCACAGTTCGAGTGTGGGAGCTGGCCTCCGGTGTCCCCCTCCGCGAACCGCTGGCCACTGGGGCTGACACGATCTGGGCCTTGGCCACAGCCGAGCTGGCCGACGGACGGTTGGTCGCGGTGGCAGGTGCTGACGACGGGACGGTGCACGTGCTGGACATGCAGGAACGAAGTGGCGCCAACCGGTTGTCGGGCCACACGGCCGCGGTCGAGGCCGCGGCCACGGCAGTCCTGCCCAGCGGGCGTGTTGTAGCCGTCACGGGAGACAGGGCCGGCTCCCTGCGAGCGTGGGATCTGCATTCCATGTCGGTGCTCGGTGAGCCCTCGACCGGCCACCCAGAGGCCATCTGGGCGCTGGCTGGTTCCAGCCTCCGGGATGGACGCACGGTGGCCGTTGCTGGCCGGGACGACGGCACGGTGGAAGTCGTGAATCTTGCCTATCTGGAATCGCTCCCGTCACCTGAGCTCGACGCGGTCGAGGTTGAGCTCGGGGAAGCGGAGCCCTCCGCTGAAGCCATGCAGTCCAGTTCCGACGCGGACGCCGCGTCGGAGTCACCGTCGACGGGGCAAGCGGCGCAACCAAAAGGACGTTTCCGCCGGCTACTGGACGCGCTTGGAGGCAGGGACCGTCCTGCGGAGGCAGAGACGCAAACGCCAACGCCCGCATCTTCTTCGACCTTGACGCGCACATCGAGGGGCACGAGGACCACCAACTCATCGACAGAGACATTCACTGTCGACTACACAGTGAGCGGTCAGCGACTGGAGCTCGTCAGCGGCGGGCGAGGCGCGGTCAAAACCACCGTCGGCCCCCTTGGGAGCGAACAGCCGCGCTCCTTCGACGGAGTCGTGGTCACGGTCGGCGAGCTTCTGTTCGAGTCCGACGAGGTGGTCGTCCGCGCGATCGACCAGGCGCTGTCTCTGGATGGAGGCTGGCGTGAGGCGGACTCTGAGGCATCCCGCTTCCCTACGACACGAATCGCCGAGCAAGTCGGTCACATCGTCGGTGAGTTGACGTCCGTTCCTGTTTCGGACGTCCTGATCGGCGGATGGAAACAGCACGAAGGTCTCATGGAGGCAGCCGATCGCACATCAGGAGTGCCGCCCACAGCGGAGTGGATAGAGTTGGGCAGCCACGGGATCGCGTGGTCAAGAAACCCCTCCTTCACAGTCTCACTTGACTCGCAGACCGTCTTCACCGGGGGAGCTGGACATCCACCTGGAGCTCGAGGTCGAGGCGCTCACACTGTTGATCGTCGACGGTCGCGTCATGGCTGTGGACTCCGGGACGTGTCATGCCCATGTGTCAGCGACCGTCTCCGCGCGTGGCGGCCCCCGCGTCCTGCTCGCCCAGAGTTCGAGGTCCTTTCCGGTGCGAGGAGTGCTCCCGCCGGGCGACGGCATGTCCCTGCGCCCGAGTTGAGGCCGAACACCTCCAGATGGCTGTCGAAACGGCGTTGGCGCGGGTGCCCAGTACGCGATCTGGAGGTGACATGCTTTCCGTATCGAAGGAGCCAGCCAGTGACCGCGCCGACAGCAGTGTCTGCACCTGTCCCCGCCCACCTGTGGTCGCCGGTGCAGCGCGCCCGCCTCGTGCGGCTGTGCGCCGCCATCGTCGGTGACCCGTCCGTCGCGGAGGACCTTGCCCAGGAGACGCTGCTCGAGGCGTGGCGGCTCCAGCACCGACTGACCGACCCGTCCGGCGCCGATGCGTGGGCGGGCGCGATCGCCCGCAACGTATGCCGCCGCTGGCTTCGTGCCAGGGGCACGCTCCCGGTGCCCACGGCCCACCCCGGCGACAACGAGACCCGGGACCTCGACTCTGTCCTCGAGCGTGAGGAGGTGGTCGACCTTCTCGATCGGGCCCTTGGGCTGCTGCCAGCGCAGACCCGCGACGTCCTGGTCGGTCACTACGTCGAGCAGCTCAGCCACGCGCAGCTCGCCGAACGGCTCGGCACGACGAGCGACGCGGTATCGATGCGGATCAGCCGCGGTCGGGTGCGGCTGCGCTACCTGTTGGAGACCCGCTTCGCCGAGGACGGGCTGGCGGAGAGCTGGACCCGCCGCGGTGAGGGCGGCTGGCGTGGGACGCGGCTGCGCTGTCCCACCTGCGGAGGCCGTGGGGTCGAGCTGCGGCACGACCACACCGAGGTCGCCTTCCGCTGCCGGACGTGTGACCTCGACGGTCTGGCCGCCCGGCTGCCGCTCGACGCGCCGACCTTCGCCGCCGTGGTGGGCGACGTACGCCGCCCCAGCGCGCTGGAGGCGCGGATAGGGGCGTGGACCCACACGTACTGGAACGACGTGAGCCCGGCCTGCGTGCGTTGTGCCCAGCCGGTGCAGCCGCAGACCTACGTCCGCGAGGACGTCGATCGGTGGACGCACCGTCATGGCTGGTACGCCGCCTGCGACGCCTGCGGCGAGGTGGTCAGCGGCTCGGTCGCCGGGCGTGTGCTGGCGCTGCCGGCGGTCAGGGCGGCCCGGCGACGCGATCCACTCCTGCGCCTCCTACCGGCTCGCGAGGTGGTGCGCGACGGCGCGCCCACTGCGGTCGTGAGCCTCGGACGCAGCGACGGCACCCCTGTGGTCAGTGCTGTCCTCCTGCGGGACTCGCTTCGGCTCGTTCACGTCGGG
Organism: uncultured Actinomycetota bacterium; assembly: GCA_963816385.1. Taxonomy (GTDB): domain Bacteria; phylum Actinomycetota; class Actinomycetes; order Actinomycetales; family Dermatophilaceae; genus CAWFKL01. The sequence goes on along the minus strand of CAWFKL010000001.1, from coordinate 39,189 downwards.
TAGCCGTGATCGCCGTCCTTCGGCGGCGCGACTTCTCCCTCCTCTGGCTGGCCGGGTTCGTCTCGATCGGCGGGGACTGGGTGCTGATGACCGCGCTGCCCTTCTTCGTCTACGTCGTCACCGGCTCGACGCTAGCGACCGCAGGGATGACCGTCGCCGAGCTGGCACCGGCAATGTTCCTCGCCTCCCCTGCTGGGGTCCTGGTCGATCGGTGGGACCGCAAGCGCGTTCTGGTCGTCGCGAACCTGACCCAGGCGGCGGTTGTGGCCGCCCTGCTTCTCGTCGACGAGGACCAGCTGTGGGTGGTCTACGTCGTCGCGGCGGCACAGTCGTCGGTGGCGGCGTTCTCGGGACCGGCCGAGTCGGCGCTGCTGCCGACGCTCGTTCCGCGGGATCTGCTCGTGCAGGCCAACGCGATGAACGCGTTGAACAACCGCCTCGGCCGCCTTGCCGGCGTCCCGCTCGGCGCGGCGCTGCTGACGTGGCTGGGTCTGGAGGCCGTGGTGCTCGTCGACGTGGTCACGTTCCTGGTGGCCGCGACCCTGGTGCTGCCGATCGCAGCACCGCACACGCGGCCGGAGTCCGGTGCGCTGCCGGAGGCAGAGACTGGACTGAGCCGCTTCTGGCGAGAGTGGATGGAAGGGCTGCAGATCGTCCGGGGGGACGGGAGCCTGCAGGTCCTGTTTCCTGTCTTCGCGCTGATGACCTTCGGCGGCACGATGCTGGACCCGCTCCACGTCGCATGGGTGCGAGACGTCCTTGGCGAGGGCGTGGACGTGATTGCAATGCTGTCCCTCGCCGGCTCTCTGGCGGGGGTGGCCGGTTCGCTGCTGGTAGGGGCTTTTGGCAGCCGCCTTCCGGCTCGCGTCCTCATGGGCTGGGGCTCGTGCCTCGCCGGGGTGCTGTTGTTGGTGAGGTTCAACGTGCCGCACGTCGGTCTCGCCGTCGCCCTCTCGGTCGTCGGCGGTGTCACCGCGGTTGCCTCCTCCGTCGGCGTCGAGACCCTCGCCCAGGAGCGCACGCCCGACGCCGTCCGCGGCCGCATCTTCGGCTCCCTCCAGGCGTCGATCTGGCTCGCGAGCCTGCTGGGGGCTGCCGTCGGTGGCGTCGTCGGTCGGCTGGCCGGTGTGCGACCGGCCTTGGACGTGGCCGCTGCACTGGTCGTCGTCTCTGGTCTGGTCGTGCTCGTGGCGATCCCGCGCGTGCCTGAGCACGGAGGCAGGCGCGCAGGGCGTCGCCGGAGCCGGCAGCGGATGCGATAAGTGTCCACTGGCGCGTGCCCAACCCTGCTCGGAGGGGGCGAAGAGCACGGACTCGCGGTCTGGCCGCAGACGCGAGGAGCGCGTCCCGTTCCGTCCGTACTCTGACCTGATGAGTGCGGCGAACCTGGCGATAGCAGCGGTGTCCATGGACTGCCCGGACCATGAGCGGCTGGCAAGGTTCTACATCGAGCTGCTCTCCGGGCAGCTGATGTGGTCGACGAGCACTGCTGCCGCAGTGCGCTGCGGTAGCTACGTCCTGGTCGCCCAACGGTGCGATCCATACGTTGCACCACAGTGGCCGGGTGCATCCTTGCTCCATCTCGATCTCAATGGTGACGAGGAGATCGATGAGCTGGTGAGGCACGCCCGGTCGGTCGGTGCGACGCTGGCCGAGCATCAGCCGGACACCCGGTGGACCGTGCTGCTCGATCCGGCCGGGCACCCGTTCTGTGTCACGCCGTTCTCGCCTCTCAAGGACTAGGCGAACGCCTGCGGTGCCGCGCTCCTGCCCTTGGCAGGCGCTCGTCACGGGTCCCGACCATCGGGGCGGATCGGTCTCCCCGGCGAGATGCACATCCGCGAAACCCAGCCGTCTCGAGCGGAGCGGCGTACTGCTGGAGGGTGCGTTCCTGAAGGCCGAGGTTCAGCAGCATCCTGAGCTGGAGCAGATGCACCGGGGTCCTGTCCGCGCTGACACCGAGGCGCTCCTTCCGGAGCACCGTCTTGAGGGGTCGAAGTGACGACTTTCCGATTTTCAGCCACGTGCAACGCCGCTGGCGGGGAGGCATTTGGGCCTCCCGTGCATCCAGTCGTGCAACCACCGAGCTTGCTGGTTTGACCGCGCTGGGCGAAATAGATCGCGAACCTCGGCCCCTCGTAGGTTCCATTGTCGTGCATCAACTGGACCCCCAGGACGGACGCATCGAGCCCGGCGGCAAGTGGGTGCTGTCGTCGTCGCTGCCGGCCGCGCGGTGCGTACGCCCTCTGATCGCGGGCATCCAGCCCGCGATCTACTCGAGGACATCGAACCGTAGCCCGGAGGAGCTCTCGCCACGTCCGGCTGTCTTGGTCCTGGCCCTCCACGCGATGGGCCCTGCGAGCCCGAGGGTAAGCCGGTCACGACGGGCGAGGCGGGCGCCCTCGCGGGGCACTTCCTCGTCGGCGATCGGCGCGGCCGCACGGTGGTCGATGAGGTGACCGTGAACCCCGTCGTCGGAAACACCCCGTGCCTCCGGAGGCACCTGAGCAAGGGTCAGTACCGGTGCACCCTGATCAGTGGTTGCGATCAAGGGGTACCAGAAGTCCGGGATTATCGTGCCGAGCCGATAGGCGCTGGCCGCGGCCGCGGCCGGGTTGTACGCCGGGTCGGCCGGCGGGCGAAGCCGCAGCCACCGCTGTTGCCGGTCGATCGGCGCGCCGTCGAGGTCGATCGTGGTGAGCTCGACGGCCCAGGCGACGTTCGCCATCTCATCACGGGCGAGAAGGAGTTCTTCAAGGACGGGGCCCTCGAGCGGTGGTGGGCGGGGGGAAGGAACACCCGGGTGCCGCTGCCGGGCTCAGAACTGGGGATGGTGAGGGAGTCGACTCGTTCTCCGGTGGGCGTGAGATCCCACAGATGCCAGGGCCCGTCTACGGGGTCGAGGCTTGCGACGGCGGGCACGGCGGTCGTGGTGCCGAACGTGTCGGTGACCGTCAGGCTCGTTACGGTGCACACACCTGGGCCCACCTCCAGCGGCAGGAGGAACCAGTCGTTGGAGTATTGGTGGGCGAACGTGGCCAGGGCCGCGTTCGCCGCGTTGGCATCGGCGGCGCCGTCGCCCAGACGCAGGGCGTCAAGGTTGACATTGCCGTCCTCAAGCTCCCAGAACCGGGCCCGCGGCATGCCCGGGTAGCTTGACTTTCGCGGGACGCACTGTGACCGTCGGTTCGGCTTCGCCAGGCCGCCCGCCGCTCGCGCGGTCGCGGTCGAATGAGTACCAGTCGAGGCCGGAACCGTCGTAGCCACTGGCGTGCAGAGTCACGTCGCCGCCCGCCACGAGGCTCGTCGGCCCGTCGGGGGCCGCGGCGGTCAGCGTGAACGCATATTCCAAGTGCCGACGATCCCAGGCGGCCGGGGCAGGCTGTGTCCCGTCGGCGTTGGAGGTCAACTGGGGTGCGGTCCACGCGTGCCACTGGCGGACCGCAGTCCGGGCAGTTGTGGCGCTCGTGGGGTCCAGCGCGTCGATGGCTCGCAGCAGCGGGAACGGGTCGCCCGAACCGTCGGGTCCCAGGGCAGCCAGCAGGTGGTGGAGGGCTGCCGGGTCGGGCAACCGGTCGGCGAACGCCTGGAGCGGCGACTCCGGGTCGGCTGGCCGGAGTGGGTAGTCGCTGGCGAGGACGCTGCGGATGGCACGCACCTGCTCGCGGCTCAGGCCGCTGTCCGTCAGGTACCGGATTGAGCTCGCTGGCGAGCCTGACCTTGGACCGGGTGTCGAGGGCGCTGACGGCGGGTGCTGGTTCCGCCTCGATGCCCGGTTCGAGTGGGCCGTGCAGCGCGGCTCCGGCCAGGGTGAACGGCACGGACGTGTATGTCAGTGAGACCTGCACAGGGGTCCCGCCGTCGGAGGCGATGAATGCGCCGGTCTGCCACTGCCGGGCCAACAGCCACAGCGGGTCCCGGACCTGGGCTGAGAGGGCGTCGCGTTGATCGTCCAGGCTGGCTGCGATGGAGCCTCGGACGCACGAAAACGGTCATGGCGGGTCCTTGAGGGTCACGCCGGCGATCTTGGCGTCATCGGAGGCGACCGCCCGATCGCGGGCCAGGGCCATCGTGCTCGTGAGCACGTCCAGGAGGGTGGAAAGGTCCCATGTCTCCGGTTGACGTTCGGGGCGGACGTCGGGGGCGACGGCGATGAGCACCCCCTGCGGTGCGGTGGCGTCCGGTTCATCGTAGTGAAACGTCACCCCGGTGGTTCGCGTGGTCGACGGCACGGTCTGGGTCCAGGCGTCGACCGCGAGCCCGGTCACGGTGGCAGGCGGGTCCCCGTCGTAGGCGCGTTGGACGACGAATCCGACCGACCCAGGTGGTGGGGCGGGGTCGGCGCCCGTCCATCGTGGTGTGGCGGCATTGGTGGTCTGGCCGGAAGGGGCCAGCAGTTGAGTGGCGCGGGGGTCGAGCTGTGCCCCCGTCTCCAGGGCTTCGGCCAGCTCGTACACCGTCAGCATCGCATCGAGGGCGGGCCTCACCCTGGCATGGAGGTGCAGCCAGCCCCGGACCCGACCTGGGTCCGCACCAGCCAGTCGCGGAGGTGTGGAGCCGATGTCGGCGAGCCACTGGTCGCGGGCGGGCAGGTCAACCGGGGCCAGGAACAGCGAGGGTGCGCCGCAGAGCGTCGCAAGCCGCTGCCGGGCCTGGGTGATCGTGTCCCCCGGGTCGTTGGCGTCCCCGACGAAGGGTCCACCGCCCGTGCGCGCCCGTAGTCGAGGCAGGACCGCGCTCGCTTGGGCCTGCAGGACGGCCCAGCGGGGCGCAGCGTCCTCCAGTTGCGGCGTGGCGGCTGCCTCACCGGCCTCGGAGGCAGCGAACAGGGCATCCGTCAACGCTTCGACGTCGGGTCCTTGCGCGGCCGCTTCAAGGCGGGCGCTTAGAGCCTGGACTCGGTCCTGCATGCGGGCCACTCGTTGCGTCAGTACCGTGGCCGCCGCAACGGTGGGTTCGGCTGGGGCAGATTCAGCGGGCCGGGCCAGGTCATTCTCGCTCAGCGCGCGGGCGCCAGCCAGCAGGCGGTGCACGGCGGTCGCGGCGGTGAGCAGGTCGCGCATGGTGGGAGCGCCATCGGGACCCGGGTCCTCAATGACGACTCGCCCGGTCGCTGCGAGTTCGGCGGCCATGGTTCGGGCGAACTCGGCGCGAGCCTGCCGGGCGATGCGTTGTCGTACCTCGGCGGGATCGCTGGCCAGCCGGACCCAGGCAAGGGCAGGCAGCCGGAGTCGGTCCAGGGTGATGGTGTGCGGTTCGCCGGGGCTCTCCCCGGACGGGTCGGTGCGGCGGACCGTGACCGTCACGGCTGCCGGGTCGGGCAGCAGGTGGCTCGCCCATGCTGACAGTGCCGGGTCGGCGGCCGCGAGTACCCCGGGGAGGTTGCCGCCCCACGCCGCGCCCAGTTCAGGGTCCAGCATGATCGAAGGACCCGGTGGGTGACGTCGTGGCCGGTGATGGGCGTGCGGATCACCTCGAACCCATCTGGTACGCCTCCGGTGGAGGCGACGTCCAGGGCGGCGCCGGACCGGACCGTGTTGCCCTGGACGAGGTGGTGGACGGCCTCGGCCGTGACGAGGTCAGCGATAGTGTCGGCGCGGGCGTCGAGACGGTCGAGGACGGTGATGAGGGCCGTGAACTCGGGCTCATCGACGTTTGGGAAGGGCAGTTCCGGGTCGACCGGGTCCTCCCCAGGGGCGGGGAACGGAATGGTCGTGTGGTCCCACATCGGCACGGTGGCGGCCGTACCTGCTACGTACCGCGCCCGCAGCTCCAGGCCGTCGACGGTGGACGTCAAGGTCGACGCCGTCGTGGGACTCCCTCAACAGGTCGGCGAGGGCGGCGCTAAGGTCGCGCCCGGCCTGCTCGAGGGCCAACCTCGTCACGCAGTTCGTTCTCCTCGTAGCGCGCGGCGGCTTCCTCGGCAGCGGTTGCCTTGTCCTTGGCGGTTTGCTCGGGCCCCTCCTGATCGAGGCGGGCGCGGGTGGTCCGGTCCCGAGCCTCGAGCAGGCTCTTGGCCGGGTCGCGGCTCAGCACTTCGGTGATGAAGTCACGCCGGCTCAGGGCCCGCTGAACGGCGAGGTCTGCCTTGGCCTTGCGGTCGACCCACTCGCGGACCCAGTCGGGGTCTGGGTCGATGTCCTCCAGGACGTACTCGACCTCAGGTTTGCCCGCGTGCGCGGGGACCTTGACCCGCTTGGCCACCGTTCGCTTGGCCTGGTCGTGCGCGACGCGTTCCGCGTCGAGTGCTTCGACCTTCCCGCGCAGATTCAGGATGCTGCCGCCCGTGCTGGCCAGCCCGTTCAGGACGCCCAGTTCGCCCTCCATCAGAGTGAACTGTTGCGCGCGGTCCTTCGCCAGTAGTTCCGCCGTTTCCAGAGTCGTGAGCAGCTGGGTGGCTTCGACGCTGTTTTGGCGGGCTGCAGCCGCGTCGGTGGTGCGTCGGCTCATCTCGGCGCGGGCGGCTGCCAGCTCTGACCGTTTGACCCTTCGTGCTTCCTCGAGGCCCTCCAGGGCGGTGCCGGTATGGAAGCGGCTCAGTTTCCGGAACCCGGCCAGGTGTTGGGCCATCCCCGCGTCGACGAGGTCCCGCTCGAACTGGTACCCCAGCACCGCCCCGAGTGGTTGGCCGGCGCGGACCGAGCCCAGGATCCATTCCGCCTCGCGGACACGCTGCGAGGTCAGGTTGACGGCCAGCGGGAGCCGAGCTTCCCGGGCCTGGGACCCGACCCGGGGCTGCGCGGTCCTCGAGTTCGCCCAGGAACCCGGAACGCAGCACCGCGGCGGTGGCGGCGTGGGCGAGTGACGGGGCGTGCACGTGCCCGTGGGAGCGGGGCTCCTCGCCGGGGCGTACGCCGGTGAGCCAGCCGAACGCCCCAGCACCGCGACGGTCCCGGTTCGTGCCAGCGGCGTTGAGGCGCTCGATGGCGGCCCCGGCCACCCAGGCGTCGAACCGGTGGAGCTGGCGTCCAGGACTCCGGTGAGCGCGTCAGCCACGTCTTGGCGTCCGCGCGGCCGTGTGGTCAGCTCGGCGAGCGCCCGCAATGCGGCGTTGACGTCGTCGGCACCGGTCGGTCCCTGGTCCGGTGCGTGCAGTTTGGCGGCGATCGCGACTAGGGCGAGCAGCGTCGCTGGCAGGGTGGTGCCGAGGGCCGGGAGGTCGGTGCGGGGGGCTGTCAGCGATCCGTGCCAGATACACGCTTGGGGACGAGTCGCCGGCTTCCGGACCGACCAGCTGTTCGATCCCGGTGAAGCTGCACGTTTGGACCTGTCCATGCCAGCGTTGCTGGGCTCTGGTAGAGCACTCGGGCCAGGTCCGCGTCGTCCTGGGGTGTGGTGTGCATAGCCGGACCGGCGCCCAGGTGCGGTGGCGGCGTGTCCGGGTCGATGTCGATCGTCGGCCCGGTGGCGAGGGCCCACTGCTGCAGCTGGCCGGCCAGTGCAGCCGTCCTTTCGCCGGGCGCGGGCCGCCAGCGGCCGGGTGCGGTGACCGGCAGCAGCCCGTAGGGCTGGCGGCCCACTCGTAGGGTCGGCGTCCCGTCTGGGGTGACCGCAGGCCAGCCAGCGTCTCCCGCAGCCCCGAGGCGCTCGCGCAGGGAGCCGGTCGCGCCCAGCTCGACGAGCAGGCGGCAGGCGGCGGTGGCCGTGCCTCGGGTGTGGCCGGCGCCAGCCACGCGCGAGAGTCGTTCGAATGGGACGCCCAGCGCGGAGGCTGCCTGTTCGCCGGCCGTGCCGAAGGGGATCGCGGGATCGGGCTCGACGGGTGGTGAAATCAGGGCGTGCGCGGCGTCGGCGTCGGCGCGTGGGCTGTATGCGGCGCGGATCTGGTCGCTGTTGTTCGTCGGTGTGCCATCGGGCATGATCTCGAGGCCGTCGGTGAACGCGTGGGCTTCGAGGAGCCCGATGATGTCGGGTTGGGCGTCGCCGCGGCGCAGGCCCACGACCGCGATCGTGTCGAACCACGGCGCCCCGTCGGGCACGTGGATGGTGGCCGCCATCCCGGCGGCTTCTGCGGCGTCGAAGTCCGTCAACCAGTCCGGCCCACCGGAGCTCTCCAGCAGCCCGCAGGGTAGCGGGTTCGAGTCGACCGGGGAGGTCCAGGTCACGCAGCGGGCCGGGTCCCCGGGGGGCGCGAGGTTGACCGGAACGCCGTCTGCGAGGGCGACTACCGCGAACCGTTCGGGAAGCAGCCTCGCGGTGGCGCTGACCTCGTTCAGTGCAGGGGTGCGGGTGCCCGTCAGGGAGGTCGGTGAACCGTCGGGTGCGGGCGTGGTGGCTCGGACGATCCAGGCGGCCCGTGGCCCGCCGCTGGCGTTCACGAGCTGGGCCCACGCCTGATCGGTGTCGACCTGGCGTCCGGTGGCGAGGGCCGCCTGGTACCGCGCGCCGGCGGCGTTCTCGGCGGGGGTGAGACCGGCGTGGTGGGTGTCCACCGAGATCACGTCGGGGTAGATGCGGACCTGGAGGGCTCCCCCCGTCCAGTGCGTCTCCAGGCGTAGCGGGAACAGCACGAGCGGCACGCTGCTCGGCGGGCCGTCCAGCAGTCGCGCGGAGGCGACCTCGTACGCCTGCCCAAGGTCGGCGATCACGGCATCCAGCCGCCCGATCTGGCTGGTCGCCGCGGCGGCGCGGGCGGCGACCAGGTCCAGCTCGTCGGCGACGCCGCTGACTTCGCCCGCGTGCCGGGCCAGCGCGTCCGCCCAGACGGTCAGGGCCTTTCGGCGCAGGTCGGCTGCGGCCAGGACCGCGTTCGCCCGGTCCCGGCTCTGCGCGAGACCATTCTGGATGCTCTGCCACCTGTCGAGCTCGTCCTGGTACTTCTGGACGGCGTCGTCGTCATCCAGGGGGCCGGTGTAGTCGCGCGGGAGCATCAGGCCCTCCGCTGATGCTCGCGCAGGAGCGCTTCGGCCTGTGCGAGAGCGCTGTTGGCCGTGGTGGTTTCGGCATTCGCCTGCTCCACGGCTGCCCGCAGCGCGCTGAGTTGCGTGCTCAGGGTCGTGGCTGCGCCGCGCACGTCGTCGGTGCGGTCGCCAGCGGGCCGGGTCCGCTGCGTCCGCGCGCTGGCGACAACGGTGTCGAGGGCGCTGACAACCCCGGGCAGCGTGGGGTAGCGGCCCAGTTCGGGCCAACCGCGGACAGCGTCACACAGTTCGGAAACCGCGTCCGCGACCGCGTCGTGGCTGGCAAGGTGGGTGGCTCGGTCCGAGTGGGCGTCGGCCCGGATGCCGTACTGCCCGTACCGCTCGCGGCGCGAGCCGGTGAGCTCCTCGATTTCCGTGTCGAGTGCCTGTTGCACCTGGACTCGGACGGTCTGGTCGTCCAGCGGTGCCGCCAACAGCCGGGCCTCCCGGTTATTCAGCGCGTCGATCTGTCCCGTCAGGCGCGCTGTGACCTCGACGGCTCGGTGCTCGGCGTCGGCCAGCGCGGCGGTGGCCGCTGCGACCTGCGTCTGGGCGAGGGTCAGGGCAGCCTGGGCCGCTTCGAGGTGGTTACGGGCGGCGCTCTCCGCGTCGGCTGCGAGCCGGGCTGACTCGGCTGCCGCGTCCCGGGGCGGCCAGGCTTGGGTGAGGGCTGCGGTGGCTGCGGCCAGCTGCGTCTCCGCGGTGGCGACGATGCCGTCCAGCCTGTCCTGCTCCTTCCTCCACGCGTCCCAGCCCACGGGCGGTTTGCCGTTGTGCTCCACTGGCTCCTGAGCTTCGTGGATGGTCGCGGCCCGCGCGGCGGCGTCCCGTGCGGCCTGCCTGGCGGCCCGGTCCTGCTCGCGTTGGGCGACGAGAGCCTGGGCGGTGGCTAGCTGCGACTGCGCCGTCTGCGACCTGGCACCTGGGCGGCGGTCAGTGCAGCTTGTGCCGGCGGCACCTGCGCGGCACGGCTGGCCGACTCGGATTGTCGTGCTGACAGTTCCGCTTCGGCTGCGCGGACGGGGTTTCGCGCGTCGGCACGCTGGAGCCGCAACTCCTCGCGCAGGTACTCGAACATCGGGTGGCCCTTACTGGATCGGGTCGGAGGCCAGCGGCTGCAGCCAGAGCGCGGCCGGGATCCGGACCTGGAAGGCGGGTTGCTGCAGCGCCACGGCGAGGTGCCCGCTGCTGAGCCCCCAGGTCGCTGTCGCGTCGGAGTCCTCACTGATCCGGCGAGAGAGCCCCAGCAGCGGGCCCTCGACGGGGACGTGAGACAAGGGGGCGTGGGTGATCGGGTCGGTCAGGTGCGGGTGGGCCCAGTCGATGTCCTGCCAGCTGTCCAGGGTGGCCGTCGTGCCGCTCGCTGGCGGGTCGTCCAGGCCGAACCGGGCATGGTGGGCGGACTCCTGGATGACGGCGAACCAGGCGTGCTCGGCCGGCGGGGCCAGCACCGCCTCCGCAGTGGTGGGGAACCCGAAGAAGGCGATGTCCGCCCCGACGGTGCCGTGCAGGCTCGGGGTCACGTGCGTCTCCGCGCCGTCGCTGGCCACCAATGCCAGGTAGACCGCGGCGGTCGGAAAGCGCCGTAGCAGCGCCCCGCGCAGTAGCAGCACGAGCTGGTCCGCGGTACCGGTATGGCTGCCCAGGGCACTGTCGGCGGGCCACTCGTCCAGCGGCGGGAAGAGGCTGCTCGCGGCGTCGCCCTGACCGGCCCAGAACGTGTTGAACATGGTGCTGGCCGGCTCGAGCGGGTAGCGGCGCCAGACGAGTTCGCGGGCGAGGGCGTGGTTGAGCCCGACCATGAACGCCTCCACGAACTCCGGGTTGCTTCGCAACAGCATGACCGTGTCCTGCGGGATCCCCGCCGCGCCGGGAAGTAGCCAGTCTTCGGCGACGACCCGCAGCAGTGGGTAGGCGGGCTCGGGGAAGCGCGGCGTGGAAAGGCCGCTGTCCGGCGCGGGCGGGGGGGCGACGTCCGCGTCGGCGCTGCTCCTGGGGGCACGTGTTGGGGCAGCGGAGGCAGGGCGTTCGGACGCACGGCCCGCGGCCGCTGACCCGGACCCGGACAGTGGGCCGCCGGTGCGGAGCATCCTCAGCAACGCTGCCGGTGCCCCGGCCGGCTGGTGGCGGTCCGCCAGCACTCCGCCGACCAGCTCGGCCAGTGCCCGGCTCGTCGCCGACTGGCTTAGCTGGCGTCCCGCCAGCTGTTGCCAGGCCCGGTCGGCTAGGTCTTCCTGCTCGACAGCGACGGCCCACGCGGCCAGTCCGGCCGCGATGCGGTGCCTCGGGTCGATGTTCAGGTCCCGGAGCCAGCCCGGCTCGGTCGGGACTGCGGTCACGCCGTGCTGGTAGTCCTGCCCATAGAGGGGTGGCCGCAGCTGCGCCCCGATCCCGCTGCTGCTGACCGCGTCCCGGAGCGACCTGGCCAGCGCGGGGTCGGTGGCGTCCGTGGCGTCGGACTGGACGGGCCGCAAGGCGCCGTGCATGACCACAGTCGCGCCGGCTGTGCCACTTGCTCCCCAGCCCGGAGCATCGACGGCCACCACGCGGCCGGTGAGGACGCCGGGCAGGTCTTCGGGCCGGCGGGGCGTCAGGCTGCCGGCCAGAGCCTCGAACGACCCGGACTGAGCCGTGGTGAACGACCATTGGAAGTAGACCGGTAGGCGTACCGGCCCGGTGCGGCCCCAGGCCGGGGCGAGTGGGTCGACTCCCGGGCTGGTGGGCTCCGGCGCCGACACGCCGGCGGCGAACGTCGGCACAACGCAGGCCAGGTAGCGGGTCTGCGGCGCGAGTCGGCACGGGCAGAGCAGGCGACCGGTGCATCGAGCCGGGTCTGTCAGGCCTTCTCCCGGTGTCCCGGCGTCCACGCCGACGACCTGCACGTAGGCCCAGGCCCAGGCCTCCGCTGCATTCGGCAGCCTGCCAGCATCGGTGCTCAGTGTCGGCAGGCCGCCGGGTGCGGCGGGCGTCAGGGTGGCCTGCTCGGCGGGGACGACCACCAGCGCGAGCCAAGGGCGCAGCCGTACCTGGGTCTCGGGATCGTGGTTGGGGTCCGGGCTGGTGAGCAGGGTGCGCTCGGCGCCGAACGGGCTGAATCGCCAAGGCATTTCGGGGCTGGACAGCTCCACGTAAGGGAAGTATCGACGGCTCGAAGTCGGTGCACCCATCGAACGGTTCCGTGCGCCGGATCTCGCGCGGGTCCAGGCCGATGACGTCGCCGGGACCCGCGAGCTCGGCCGGCAGATCGGTGCTCCGGGCCGGGACCGAACCGCGCAACGACAAGGTCACGGGTATCCGCCCTGGCTGAGCCTGCCGGGGGTGCCCCGGCCACGGCCGTGCTGTACCCGGTTCGGTACCACGGGTAGAAGGTGCGGGTCACGCTCATGCAGGTATCACCGCCCAAGTCGCCCTCGTTCTGGACGGGTCGGACTCCGCGTGCGCCGCCGGCGCCCCGTGGACGGCCGATTCTGCGACGGCGGGCACGCGCGGACCGGCCACGCCCGGTTGCCCGAGCGCCGTCACGGTCTTCGACTCGAACGTGACGGTGGTGGAGATCGCGCCCTCGGTGGCCCCGACCGCCTCCGTGTTCGGGCGCATGCTCAGCCCACTCTGCATGGGAACGAACGCCGCCCCGGTCAGCTTTTCGTCATCCGGCAGGTCCGCGTACTGGGCGGGCGCGAAAAGCTGCCCTTCACCGGCTGCACCTGCAGACCTGCCGAGGTCGCGACGTCGAACTCGTAGCTTCGGCGCCCCTCGGTGGGCAGCCGCGCCCCGACCCGCGATATGGGCGTTGCAAGCGGCACCACTTTCTGGCGCAGCGTCAGCCTCGACAGGGGGTGCACGACCATCGGTGGGGGGTCCGCGCGGGGTGCTGTCGTGAGTAGCGGCTGCCCGAGCGTGACCCCGGGGGCTAGGTCGGCCGGCAGGGCCGCGAGTCCCACGCCGACTGCTGCGCGGCCTCGTCCCACAGCGCCTGGGCGACGTCGACCGCCTCGAGCGCGGGCGGCTCGGCGCGGCCGCCGATGGTGAGATCGACCGGCACTCTGGCGGACAGGCCCAGGAAGGTCACCTCGGCGACCCCGGTGACGTGCCAGGGCTGCGGGCCGGTCACCTCGACCGTGACCCGGGCGCGGCGAACAGCGTCCCCGCCGGGCTGAAGACCCGCACCCACGCCTCGAACGAGCACGTCGAGCCCGAACGGCGACCACTGCACGAGCGCGTCGAACGCCCCGCCGCCGTCGACGCCGAACCCGCCCTGCACGCCGCGCAGACCTCACCCGGGCACCCATCTGGATCGTGTTCGACGTCACGGCGAGGTACGTCTCGAACCGGATCCGCGGGTTGTCCCCGTCGGACAGGCTGAGCGTGAGCCGCTCGAGCCGGCGCAGCCCGGCCGGCGGCGTGAACCGGGGGTGGAAGCCGCCGACCGACATGCAGGAACGCGGGTGCGTCGCCCCAGTTCAGCCGCAGCGCCATGTCGCCGGTGAGCGTGAACGTACAGATCCGGGAGTGGTGCAGCGACGCGTCGAGGGCCAGCTCGCCGCGGCCGAGGTCGAGCACCCCGATCGCGTCGACGTGCAGCTCGACGACGGGCTGCCTCGCGGGTCGGGCAGCGACACGGCGATGGCCGCGAGCAGCACGACGCCGGATCGGCTGCGGGAGCTCCAGCAGCAGCGCCAGCCGGATCTTGACAGGTCGGCCGGTCCCCAGCTGATCTCGGCGAGCGGCCCGACGAGGAGCCGGTCGGGCGCGAGCGGGAAGACCCGGTCGAGTGTCGCAGAGGAGCTCGGCGGCGTTGTTGACGGGGTCCTTCGCGAACAGCACCGAGTCGAGCACGCCGTTGCGAGCCCGTCGCGGACCGCGTCGACGTCGATCGTCCGGTTCAGCGCGACGCAGGCCGCCGATGCCCGGTCAGCGCGAAGCCCATGCCGAGCTGGATCGGCGTGAACCCCTCCGCGGTGATGAGCAGGAGCAGCGCGAACCCCGGGCTGCCGTCGGGCAGCTTCGTCGTGATGATCCCGATCGCCTTGACCGACACGGTGTCGACGAGCGTCAGCTCGAACACGCCCGCGTACCGGCCGGCCTCGGCGTCGAAGCCGAGGAAGCCGCCGCCGGATACGGCGGGGAGGTTGATCGACAGGCCGACCCCGGTCGGTGGCCGGAATCCGGCACTCAGCGCGAATGTGCCAAGGTTGCCGCCGTCCGGGGCCGGAGCGAGATGGAGGGCAAAACCCATCTTCTCGACGGTGGCTCCTATCGGCCCGAGCTTTAGTGCGACCGTGGCGGCGACCGTGGCGGTGCCGCCGCCCGCGCCTGCGGTGAACGCAATGTGTATCGCCTGGACGACGAGCATCTCGCCGAGGGACAGCTGAACCGGCAGCGTCACCTCGAAGCCGCCGCTGCCGACGAGGCGCAGTCCGTGCTCGTCCGACCAGGCGAGCCCAAGGTCGAACGCGACCCGCATGCCCGTCCGCCGGCAGGACCTGGCGCAGGAACCCGTCCGCCTCGCCAGGAGTGATCCTCACTTGCGCGCCGAGAAGCTCCCAGTCGGATGCCTAGCCGCGCGATGCCCCCTTCGCCGATCGCGGCCTGCAGCTCCGCGCGGACGCCGACTGTCGTGATCGCAAACCAATCCGGCTGGCTAACCAGCACGATCTGCTTGCTCTCCGCCCGGCGCCACTCGGAGGTCAGGACCAGATGGGCGTTGCCTTCGACGTCGCCGACCAGCTCGACTCGCAGCGGCGGCCGCAATCCGACTCCCAAGCCCGCGCCCTCGAAGGCGCCGCTGATCCCGATTCGCCAGCCTGGCAGTGGCTCGACTTCGGCCGCGGCGCTGCCCTGAGCGTACGGCTGGAGAACAAGCCCGGTCTCGGTGGCCGTCGCGGTCGGGACTCAGGCGACCGAGAACGAGGCCCAGCTCGACCGCGCCCTCCTCCCCGGTTGTCGCAAAGAGTGGCAGGCGCAGCTCGACCGCCGGGGCGTCCTCGGTACCCGCAGGGTAGGCGCCCACCGGGGCACCGACCGACTGCAGCAGGTAGTGCAGGCGGCGCAGCAGTCGCGGTGGTCGAACAGCGTGGTGCCCCAGCCGTAGACGTCGGTGAGCAACATCGGAAGGTCCTGTGCCGCGGTCTTGAAGCGCTCCCACCGCAGCTCGGTTCGCATGTGCAGCCCGGGCGAACTCGCCCTCGTCGACCGTTAGTCGAGGGTCGGCCACGCCGAGCAGTGCCAGCGCATTGTAGACGGGCGCGGCGCGGCGGCGCAGGTAGGTGACTATGGCCCACTCGACGAGCCGACGGGCCAGCAACATCCAGGTCGATCTCGGCGAGCAGACCGGGGTAGGCGGCGAGGTCTGCCTCGAGCTGTGGGCCGAGCGCCAGCAGGGTGGTGAATGCATCGGCTGCCGTCCCGCTCAGGGCGACGAGCTGCCCGACGCGCTTCGGTCGTCGCCCCGGACGTGGCGGCCGCTTCGTCATACGAGGCGGCGGCTGCGCCGACGCTTGGCGACTGTGTCGCCGATGGCGAGCAGGCTCACGGGCGGTGCGGGGACGGCGACGCCGAGCTCGCCCAGCAGCGCGAGCGCGTGCGCCTCGTCGCGTACTTCATCGCCGAGCGCCTCGAGCAGGTCGGTGATCTCGCGCAAGAGCGGGGCAGGGTGCCGTCGGATTCGGGTCA
This sequence comes from uncultured Actinomycetota bacterium, assembly GCA_963816385.1. Lineage (GTDB taxonomy): Bacteria > Actinomycetota > Actinomycetes > Actinomycetales > Dermatophilaceae > CAWFKL01. Next base: position 23,617 of record CAWFKL010000001.1, on the reverse strand, counting down.
TACTGCGGCCCACGTCCGGGCGGCTGGGTCAGTGGTGTCTTCGGCGCCCGCCTCCGTAGTCCAGGCGCAGGTAGCCGTCCAGCGGCGGCGGCGAAGCGGACCATGTTGCCACGCTGGCCGCGCAGCCGCGGCCCGAGCCGCCCGGCGGATTCGAGCGCGTCCGGTGCGGCGTTGTGGTGGTAGAGCCAGGAACTCGCTGATCGACGTCCCGGCTGCTATTACCGGGTCGGGCACGCTGTAGACCCAGGCGTTCCATGTGCTCTCCTGCACGTTGAACGCCAGGTAGACCAGTGCCCAATAGGCGACGTAGCGGACGCCGCTGCACGGTGGTGGCGTCCGCACCGACCGGGAGGGCGGGCGGCGGCGCCGACCAGCTCCGGCACCTGCACGTAGGGGTTGCCGCCAGCGGGCGGGGCGCTCTTGCGCGGCGTCGCCGCCTGGGAGAGTAGCCGGTGTACCCATTGGAACGTCGCTTGGTGGATAGCGAAGCCCATCCACAGCGCCGTGCGCGATGCGGTGGCGTGGCGAAGTGCCCCGGGAGGCCAGCTGGCGGGCCGGCGTGCGGTTAAGTAGCGCAGCGCGGTCTCCCAGTCGACAACCGGGTCGACGGCCGGGTCGAGCAGCCCCTCGGCGGTAAGTCGAAGGAGGAAGTGGTCGCGGAAGTTGTCCAGGCTGCGCGTGACGAGAGCTGGGTCGGCGAACGTCAACGTTTGTAGTGGCTTGTTGCGCACCACCATGTCCAGCCCGAGCGGGAAGATCAGCCACGTCATGACGCCGATGTGGTCGGCGCTGCGCGGCAAGGCCTCTGACACCAAGGTCGAACGCCGTAGCGATCTCGCGGACGGTGCCTCGTCGTTCGCCGCTCGCCGAAGCACGGAAACCCTCGCGTTCGATCAGGGCGAGGAAGAGCGCCGGGATCGAGGTCCGTGGCCAAGGTCTTGCCGTTGCGCACGACCTTCGCCGCCCGTAGAACCGCTTCGATTTCGAACTCGTCGAACCCGGTGACACGCGGGACGCCGGGTGAGCGACTCGCCGTCATTCGTGCCCCACGGGATCGGTGAGGGCGGGTTCCAGGGTGGTGCTGGACTTGTAGGGGGCGGACGGGCTCGGCGGGGCACGAGTGTCGAGTGCCGCGGGCGTAAACGCCGGCCAAGTGCCCGCGCCGTCGAGCAGACCCGTCGTCGTGCTCCACCATCCGATGGTGGCGGCCGCCAGCGGGCTCACGCCGATCCGGGCCGCGCTCAGCCGTCCCATCCGCGAGTGCAGCTCGACGGCCTCGCGGTAGTGCCGGAAAGTGCAGAGGTACGGCGAGGGGATGGCCGCCGATGCGAAATCGGCGAAGTCGACCTCGGGGCTTTGTCGGACGGCCCGGCGGGCGCCCTTGACCACCTCGGCGAGCCAGTCATAGGTGGTGAACTCTTGGTGTGGCGGGTCAGCGTCGACGGCGCGGAGCACCGCCGACGCGCCCGGCGAGTCCGCCGCGAAGCCCGTGAGATCGACCTGCTCGAGGGGATCGCTGACCTCCGGGCGCGCGCACGTCCGGGTATTCGGCCGTGGTCAGGCCCGCGATGGCGGCGGCCTCGAGGTCGAAAGTGGTGAGGCGGCCCAGCGGCCGAGGCGGCGCGGGTAAAGGTGGTGTACGCGGTTCGTACACTCGTCCCGGCCTACCCAGCGGGCATCCCGCGAAGGCGAGCAGCCAGGTCTCGGAGCTGCGGGGCAGATGTTCGAGCGTGCGGTGCGCTTGTAGTAGCGAGGCAGGCCGCGCAGCGGGCTCGATTGGCAGGTTGACACCGAGCTCTGGCCACGACCGCCCACACAACAGCGGCGCGTAATAGCCCGTCACGAAGTCCAACAAGCTCTTCCTGGCCTCGGGGTCGCTCAGGACATGACTTGCCATCGCTTCCACGCGGGCCCGGTTCGCGGCGGCCGCGCCCTCGAACGGGGTTCTGGACGGAGGCTGGGATGTTGGGCGTCGGGATCGGACGTCAGCGGGCCGCTCGTCCGGGGCAACGACGCGCAGCCACGCGAGCCATGAGCGGAACAGCCAGCTCATTTGGGCCAGGACGTCGGGCCGGTACTTCGCGTTGGCCAGGACGTCGGGGAGGTGCAGGAGATGCAGCGTGACAATGCGCGCCGTGCAGTCGATCGCGTGGTCGATCGCGACGTGCTCGAACGCCAAGGTCCGCGAGTCCTCCAGCGGGGAGACTACGGCGGGAATCGTGATGCCGCCGGGCGGCAGCCGCAGCACCCATGCTCCGTTGGCGCTGGGATGGGCGACCTCGAGCTTGCCCGCGCGCAGAACGAGATGTCGGTAGCGCTCAAAGCGCACCAGCCCGACAGCGGGGGCGCGAAGCAGGGTGCGTTCCAGTTCGCCGTCGCGGGCGGTGGTCGACGAGGCGAGAAGGTGAAGTGCAGCGTCGTCCTCGCTGATGCCCGGAAGCGGGGCCGGCAATAGTGCGGTCCGGAGTGGTTTGTCTGGCCAGTAGACGATCAGCGATTCGTCGGGCAGGAGTGGCTGGGGGAGCGGCGCGGCTTTCTTCGAATTGACGTCCCACCGGAACCGGCGTGCAGCGACCTGCGCCATGGACTTCCCCGGCATAGATGCCGCCTCGACCCACGGTCCCCCGCAGTCGGCCACGCGCGCCTTTGACAAGAAGATGTCGGCCGAGGGCAAGCTGGGGACGAGCCCTAGCGAGCGTGGCACCACGAGTTGGTCGCCACCCAGCGACAGAGTACGAACGCGGAACCCCGCGGCCGCGGCGGCAAACCCGGGGTCAAGCGGCCTGAGCGCGGGCCGGTCGAAGTAGAGGAACGTTGCGTCGGCTGCCAGCTCGCCGAGGTAGGTAGCGAGCGCGGGCGGGGGCAGGTCGACGGGAATACCGATAGGCAGGGAGAACCGGCGCTGGAAGTTGATGGCGATGTCAGGCTTCGGTATTGGCATCGGATCCCCGGGGTGCACGACGATTGCAGCCGACCAAAATACGCTAGCAGCCTGCAGCACAATTGCGGAGGCACTTCGGAGCAATTGGTGAGGACGCGCCCGGCTCTGTGGCCAGCGGTCCCAGACCTAGGAAACTTGGGGTTCAGAAGTCGGGCGTTGTGCTTGAGTTCGACGCCACCTTGCCGGGGTGAGCGGGGTCTGCGTAGCCACGGACCGTGCTGGTCCATCGTGGCGAGGCTGGGCGCAGTTTGTGGTGGGGCCGGGGGCTGGTCGGCGGCGATGAGCGGACGCAGGAGATGGTCGTGGACCTTGGTGTAGAAGACCGCGACCCGGATCCCGTCGGGGTCAGGTCGTAGGCGTTGGTGCCGGGCCGTCGCGCGATCAGCCGGTTGCGGCGCAGCCGAGCGAAGTCGTTTGCCTCGTTGACGCTGTAGGCGACGCCGAGCAGATGGCTCACCTGGCACCCAGGCTCCGGCTGGTGAATGCGAGGGCGTTCAAGCCGACGCAGAGGGCGTCGAGCAGGGCCATGACCCGAGGATCTCCGAACCGTAGCGCGGGCGACCTCCGGCCATCCTGGTTGAGGCCGGACTGCGCGACCCGCAGTTCCAGCACGGCGCGCAGCGTTTTGGGGCTCGGTTGCGGCACCTACGACTCGCCAAGTGACTGGCTCAGGATTCATCTCCGTCGAACAGACGTTCGATGGAGCGGGCATACTTTGGAGATGGCAGGCGGGTCCGGACGAGGCGTCGAGCACCCTCTGCCGCCCACGCCGCCGGCGCGCCGGCACTGCTGGGTCACCGGCCCAGACGGCGCACCACACGCCGGCGTCATCGTCGCCTGGGACAAGCACGACGGCGCATGGTGGGCACAGGTGGCCTACGTCGTCGAGTCTGACGACGCCCTGGTGACGCAGTGGCTCGCCGCCGCGCTGCTGCGGCCAGTGCGCTAAAGCCAGCTGCGCCGGTCTGTGACCGCAAAGGGAAGTCGTCGCCTTCGTCGCGCCCCGGAAACCTCGAGTGGGCGGCGTCCACCTCGGGACTGGAGGCGCCCGCCCACGGCCTAGCCCGACTTCGCCCCGGCCGCGCTGAACCAGCTGTGGGTGGCCGACTTCAGCCACGTGCCCACATGGACGGCGACGGTGTACGTCGCGTTCGTGTGGACGCGTTCGCCCGCCGCCTGATCCGCTGGCGAGTGGCCACCCGCATGACCCCGCGACCTGGTCCTGGACGCGCCTGCAGCCGTGCGGCTCGCTACTCGGGCGACTCGTCGACCACCTCGCCGGTCGCAGGCAGTTTGCACGTCCGCATCGCCAGCCAGGACCACCTCGCCGAAGACCCCTTCACCCCAGCAGCCGAAGCCATCCTAAAGGCCCTCCACCTCACCGATCAGTGGCACACCCAGGGGCACGACTCGTACGTGCCGAGATCCTCTGGCTCTCGCGCGGGTTGGCGACGTCTGCCGCACCTCGCTGATTGACAGGCCTAATCGGAGGGAAGTATCGGCCTGATCCACGCAAGCGCGTCTTCACGGCTGATCTGGTCCGACCTCGTCAGGCCAACCTTTCGCCGCGAAACGTCGTTGTCGAACCTCGTGTTGATGTTGGTCCGCAGCGCGAGCACGAAGCGGTCGACTTCCTGCTTCTCGACACCTCGCCACTCCTCAGAGTCCCGTGGGGTTCCGTGAAACCGCATACGGCGATCGACCGCCGGCTCGACGCCGCGCATCGTGGTCGGGATGTCCATGAGGTGCAGCTGCTCGTCCCGGGTCTGGTACGCCCACAACGTGAGCGTGCGTCCACTTGTCTCCACATGCGCGGGACGGACCAGGCCACGAAGCTCGTCGGCGTGCTCGTGCTTGGCAAGCTCGATGCGCGCCGGCACCACGATCTGCAAGTCGAGCCTGGCTCGCTGGGTTCCGGTCAGAATCTTCGGCTCGTCGATCTGGTTCGGCTCGTCGGTCGTGACGTCGGCGACGCTAACGTCGAAGAAGAACTGGTTACCCCGATGCGGGGTCAACGCCGTGACAATGGGGTGTACGAAGTTGGTGAAATAGCCTTCTGCCAAGGCGGCAGCGGGGCTCACGTAGGTCATCGGGGCGTGGTAGTAGTCGATGACCGGGTTCTCCAGTCGTGACCAGTCGTCCGTCGCTGCATGTGCCGCCTGTAGAGCGGGAGCGAGGGCAGTTTGGCCGCGCGCGTATGCGTCATCCGCAGATGCGTGGGAAACGTCGAGGTTGATTCTGAAAACACGGTAGGCGTTGACATCAAACTGGATCGCCTGTCCCTCCTCCAGGACCGCGACGCAAGGGCGTCCCAAGGCGTGCGTGATTCCCAGCTCGTAAAATACGTTGGGATTCCCATTCGTGAGGTCGGCGACAACAATGTCAGCCCGGTCGATGTGGTAGATCACATCACGGATGATGGCGTTGCCGCCCTCCAGCCCAAGGTCAAATGGCGTTCTGACGTCATACGTGTCTCCCGACAGGGCTGTGATCCTTGCCAGCACGGGGCTCACAATGTGATTCTTAAGCCTAGTCAGCCTGGCGTTCGATCCTTCGGAATCGCCCATAGGACCGATGATGAAGCAAGTAAGCTGTCTGACCACGAGGGCACCCCCAACGGCTCATGATGGTTCAACCATAGCCTGAGGAAGTTGACGCGGGGTGTTCATGGCAGGCGGTTAGGCAACCGTACGCCGGCAACGCAAGCACCGCGTATCGCGATCGTGCCCGACGACCGTGCTGGTCACGGTCCGCTGCGGATGCTCACCGACCCCAGTGAGGGTTGACTCGGCGACGGCTCCAGACTGCCGACCGGCTTCAGGCGCGCTGCTGGCGGAACTAATTCCGGGACAGGCCAAGAAGGACACCACCACCGGTCAAGCCAAGGGCTGCTTGTCACGGTCCGACCGCGTGACATCGCCCGGAAGACCCGCCGCCGGATCGCCGGCGCGAAGCTCGCCGACCTGATCGCACGCCTGGCGAAGATGAAGAAGGCCACGGCAGAGCTCAAGGTGCTCGTCACCGCCCGCGGCTCGCCCCTGATGGACATCCACGGCGTCGGCCCTGTCGTCGCCGCGCGGGTCCTGGCAGACGTCGGTGACGTCGGCCGGTTCGCCGACCGGAACCGGTTCGCGTCCTGGACCGGCACCGCACTCCTTGACGTCCTCCGGGGAGCAGAACCGGCACCGGCTGTCCCGAGCCGGCGATCGGCGCGGGCCGCTCACTGTGCTCTGGCGGTCCTGACCCTGGAGGCCGACCAGCTGCTCACCCACGTGACGACAAGCCGCGACGAGGGCGACTACGGCACGACGCGGCGCCTCACCGAGCTCTCGGTCGTAGGCCTTGAGACCGTTTCAACCTCCGACTCTGCGGCAGTCGCGAGTACGACACTGGAGATTGCCGCCACGCTCGAGGTCAGGCGCGCCCTGCGCGAAAGTGAGGGGACACCGATCATCCGGGTTGCCACCCCAGGCGCGGTGGGCACGTCGGCGGTTGCCGTGGAACCGCAGGTCGACGCCTAACGCTCGATCCACCCCATGGGCTGCGCCGCACGGCCTGATCAAGGTCGTGAGGTGACTCCGGTAGGCCGTGGGGATCGCCCGGCCGACCTCGCGGTCGGCGCCGTCCACGGAGGACTGAGTTCTTGACCCATGCTGAGGCGCCCAAGCGGGCCCTTTGATGTCCTTCGTCCTGTCAGCCATCGCCATCCGTCTCTTGGTTGCAACCTGACGCTGCTCTCACGAGGGCGGCCGGGTTATTCAACAATCGCGGGGAGAGGCTGAATGCGCTGTGGCACAGTTGAGATGCCGAGGTGATCTGTGGAGGTCGCTCGGACACTGCGCGGCGCAGGGGAGGTGGGTGTCATGCCAACACCCGACAGTGCTGTGCGCCGGTATGACGCCCGACGGCGCCGCGCCCGCATGGCTGGTTACGGCGTGGCCGTGCTGTTGTGGCTGTTCGGCATGGTCTTGGCGGCTGGCCTGAAGGAATCCGGTCAGAACGACACGGTGAACGACGTCATGCAGCTGCTTGCGCAGTCCTTCTGGGTCGGCGGTCCCGTGCTGGGGTACGTGGTGTACGCCCGAATGGCCCGGCCAAAGGGCCTCTTGCTGTGGTGCCGCCGGTTCGACGCCAGTTATGCCGAGGGCGTGCGTTTCCACCGGGCCCTCGGCCAAGCTTCCCCGGCCATGGTGTATCCCATCACGGTCCAAGACCAGAAGTTTCAGGCCTCGCTGTTGTCAGCGGCCGTTCGACGTGCCGCTCTCTTCCCCTTCGTGTTGGCGATCTGGGTTGCCGGAATGCTCCTACTCTTGGGCTTCGTCGCGCTGTCCTTGGGCGACATGCCGCCCATCTGGGTGCTCTTGTTCGTTCTGTTGGCCTGGACCGTGGTGCTGGCATGGGCCACGATGAAGGTGCTGCGGGCGTCGGGTGTCGTCGCCCTGAACCGCGATGAGGCGAGCGCGCACTTCGCGGCCGCTCGGGACGGGGCGCGGCTCCCGGGGATCGGTGTCGAGGTCGTCAAGTGCCCGTATGTGGGAGACGACTGGAGACACGTGGTCTTCACGGCCCTGGAGCAGTCCGACGTCGCCTTGGTCGACGTTTCCGCACTCATGGAAAGTCCGCCCCTGCAGTGGGAGCTGGGGGCCGCGATCCACGTGCTGGGCGTGCGACGGGTTCTCTTGGCCCGTGCGGACGACGTCGCGGGCACGCCTGACCTGATTCACGAGATCCTGACCATCGCTGCGCGCAGCGGGCAGACCGACCCGGCGTGGCTGTCGAACGCTTGGTTCGAGTACCCGGCGCGACAGGCGCCGGTTGGGCCCGGCCGCCGCAAGCAGTATGCAGAACTCACCAAGAGGCTCCGTAGCGCGATCGCGGCAGTCGTGGCCCAGCCGGGCGCGGTTGCCGAGACTACGTCGCCCCTGAAGTCGGTGGCCTATCAACGCTGATTACCGTGTCATGGGTCCGGTCCCCTCCCGCGTGAGTCCGGTGGTGGAACGGCCCCATTCAGCGATCTGAGTAACAGCGGATCCGTACCGCGCCCCCCTGGTTCGTCCAGCTGCGCCTACGCACTCGTGGCGTGGGTCATGTCCGGACCGCTGGTGTACGACGGTGGTCCGTGGAGCCTTCCTGTGCAGCGCTATTCGACCAGACGTGCCCACGGCCACGTCGTGACGATGGAGGCGATGTGCCACAGCCCGACCACCACGACGGCGACCGCGACGAACGTCACTGCCCACCGACGGGCGCGGGCCAGACTCAGCTGGAGCGGCGCGGTGGCCTCGAGGGCGCCGTAGAGCGCCCGCTGGAACCTCACCCGTCCCGCCAGGGTGGTGCGGTAGGTGATGACCTCGCAGCCGTCGAGCGCATTGCGCAGTGCGACGTCCTCGGCAGTCAGGCCCGGCTCAGCCTCTGACAATAGCCGAGTCACCGCGGCCTCCTCGCCGACGAACACCACCGGGGAGCCACGTCCTCCGAGTTCGCGGACCTCCCAGAGGAGTGCCTCGGAGGCGGTGGAGACATCGAGCAGCACGGCGTGGCACGAGCGGGCGAACTCGTGCACCGCCTCGCGCCAGATCGGGGTGGCGACCGTGACGACGGTCAGCCGGGGTGCCAACGCGGCGCGGGAACCGGTGGCGACGGTGGTGGAAACCTCGGTCAGCTCGGGCAGGGTCGTCACGCTCTGTCTCTTGTGCAGTTCAGCCGTCCGGACTCCCTCGCCGACGGAGCCGGCCATCATCACCACGGGGAACAGCACCAGCAGCACGAGGTAGACCGCGACGAGCGCGATCAGCGCAGCGAACAGCGCGATCGCCGCGGCGGCCAGGAGGCGGGTCGCGGCGACCACGCCGGGCACGGGCCATTGCGTCCAGTCGCCGCTGAATGCGTCCAGCACCGCCCATGGTCGGCCGCGCCAGATCGTCCAACCCACCAGCGCCACCCACGCGGCGACATACCCGCGAACCACCCAGGTACCCCAGCTGGAGACCCATCGCTGGACAGCCGTCACAACGCGGTTGACGACCGACGCCGCGGATGTGGTCAGTCGCAGACCGGCCGCGGTACCCGACGGCTGGGCCGTCGCGTCGTCCAGGGTGACCACGCGCCAGGAGTATCCGAGGTGGTCCAGTGCCGTCGACACGGCCCTGATCGAGTCGGCGTGCCGAAACCGACGCAACCAGAGGACCATTCGCCGGGGGACGGCCCGCATGGTTCGGGCCGAGTACCGGGCGGACAGCCCGACCGCCGCCACCCACAACCACACCGTCAGGATCTCGGGGCGCAACGCGGGATCAAGGCCCGAGTCCTGGTCCAATGTGACGCCGACGGCGAGCAGGCCGCCGAGGAGCGCGACCCAGAACGCCAGCCCGGCCACCACCATCAGGATGCCGCCGAGCAGTCCCCGGGCGCGCCGGCTCCAGCGCCGCAGCAGGTACCTGCGGCGAGATCTGGAACGCGTGGTGGCGAGCATTGGACCTCCCCTGCCTCTTCAGCATGAGGGTTGGCTCCCGCACTTGTCGTCCTCGTGTCGACTGCCCAGCGTGCGGTGAGGCTCTCGCCAGTGTTCACGGTCGCCTCGACGCGCACGACCCGGCCCGACTGTCACCGACCTGGTCGGCCGAGGGGTCGTCCGGGATGCCAATGAGGATTCTCTCCGATTCACGAATGGCCGAGTTCCTCAGGTCGGCGTGGGCCTGCTCGATGATCGCAGGGACCGCGGTGGGTCTTGTCCGCGGCGACGGTGTTCGGGATCGCCGGTTCGGCGGCCGTGAAGAACGCGTGGAACCGCCACAGGTCGAACAGGGTGTCCTGGCCGGCGCTGGCTTCACCTCGGCGTTGAGATTGGGATCCTGCGCACGACGAGCTGGCCCGGGATCTGCTCCGCCTGCCTCTGGGTCAGCGAACGCGACCACGTCGATCTCGGCTCCCTCGGCCGCGGAGACAACATGGGCTCTGCGGTGGCCACCGATTCGTCCCAAACGCGGGATGGGCGGCACGCACCTGTTCTTCAATGGATGAATGGCCAACGCAGCGAGCGAACGCGAGCGGCATCCTTCTGGCATCGACGTTCATCCGCACCAGGTCGAGGTCGTCCAGCGGCCCGAGGGCTACCAGGAGTTCCGGTGCCTACCTGCCACCTGGTCGTACTCGGGGGGCCGTCCCCTCCAGGAGCTGCTCATCGAGTACTACAGCCAACGCATGGACGTCGACCCCAAAGGTCTCGTGGGCGATCCCGCGTTCTGGTCGGGTGCGGACGCCGCCCTCCGGCTGCGGACGCTTCCCCAAGCAGATCTGGCGCTGCGAGAGCTCGGAGTCCTGGCCACCCGCCGCTCCACCGGCCTGAACGCGCCGAAGCCATGGGCAGCCATGCCGGAGCTCTCCGAGCTGTCCATGAGCTGGGAGGAGGAAGCGAGCGACATCCATTTCAGCCAGCGCCCCCCTCCCGACGACTCCGCGAGCCCGCCGAGCCTCTGGGCGCATTCGGGGATGGGTCCGGCCGAGGACTCGCGTGTCGTCACCGGCTACTACATCCAGGGTAGCGATCGGGCGCGGCCGGTGCCGTCCGAGGCATGGCGTGGCACCGCCCCCGGCAGCTGGCACTCCTGGTCGACGGTGCTCGGCTGGGAGCAGTGGCTCCGGCGGCAGGACGCTCCACCGCCGGCAGACGGGACCGGTCCCGGCCTGCTGCGCCTGTTCATATCGCATCGTTGGGAGACGCCCGACCAGCCGGATCCGCGAGCACGCACAGCTGTTGTCCCTGAAGGTGGGTCTTTCCCTGGCTCTCGCTGCGGCGGTGCTGCTCGGGGATGATGAGCCCGCTGCGACCCAGTCGGGTCTTCCCGAGCTGTTCGCGGCATACCTGCGCGACGTCGATCCCACCGTCCTGTCGACACCTGCCCTACGCGAATGGGCCGCAGCCCTGAAGGCCGCCGCGGACAGCGCCAGCACCGAGGCGGAGCTCGCGCCGATGGCGGAGAAGCTCGAGCACACCGTTCCCGGCGTCCGAGGGCCGCTCACCCGGATCCGGGATCGGGTGCTCATCTGGTACGACTACGCCTCGATGTTCCAGGCGCCCCGGACCCCGGCCGAGCAGGAGGCGTTTCGGCACGAGATCGTCGAGCTCAACCGGATCCAGGCTCGCGCCGCGACAGTCGTCATCGCCGGTGACCACCAGTACACGTCGAGGGCGTGGTGCTTCCTCGAGATGTGCGCGGGAATGCGACACCACATCGTGGAGCTCGTCCCGTCATGGGGCACCCAGGTCGGCATGTCCCCGACCACGGCGTCCAGGTGGGCGTCCCGCACCGACCAGCTGATCGGGGCGCTCAACTCGCTCGGGCTCGACGCCATCTACCGAAGCGGTCTCGCGGCGACGCATCCCGAGGACATGAGAGACATCTCCCGCCTCATGAGCGAGCTGCCGCTCATCGGACTGGTCGAGACCGACGACAGCGACCTGGTCGGAGGGGTCATCCCGCTACCGATCCGCGAGGGCGAGTGGATCACGGTGCGCTCAGCGGACAGCTTCGGGCCACCGGACACCGTCGCTCCGTTCCCGATGGAGGCGCCCGGCGCCCTCCCCGCACCCGACCTGCTCGACATCTGCAGCCCGGCGGTGCGCCGACTCCGACGGGCTGGCCAACGAGATCGGGATCTGGGTCTACACGACCCAGTGCACCCTCAGTCTCGCGTGGGCAGCGCGCGCCGGCGAGTTCTGGGAGGTGCTGCGACCTCACCTCGAGGACGTCGCGGCCGAGGGCCGGCTACGGCTCCCGTCGTTGTCCGGGCCGACGTCAGTGGGCTGCCTGTGGGCGGACGCGCGGGCGCTGGCCGACGACGGCCTCGGCTGGACACGGATCGTGCCCAGCAAGGCGCGCGTGCTCGTCGTGTTCACCCAGCCGGACCTGCCCGCGATCTGTCGGATCCTGGACCGGGTCGTCGGCTCGCACCTTGCCGCCGGCGTGCCAGTCGTGACCTACTCGCCCGACACGGGTCGAACGACCGTGCACACACCGACCGAGGGCAGCGGGCTGCGTGCTCCGCGACTGACCGCAAACGTGCTCGCCACGCCGCGCATCCGGCGGACCAACGCCTACCCCCGTCAGCTCCTGCTGAACACGGAGGTCACAGCCGAGAACGTCGGCCTGTATGCCGCCCTCCGGCTCGATCCGGCCGGAGGCCCGCCTGCGCCGGGTGAGGTGAGCGACGTCGTCGCGGCCGCCGGTGTGGGCGTTGCGGGGGCGGTGATCACGGAACGCGACATGCTCTCGTCCAGCACCCAACGCGTCCGGGTCGAGGGCCTCGCACGGTCCGTCGCAGCGACGTGGGACCAGTGGTTCGCCCCCCGGGTTGCCGCAAGCGCCTGGAATGTCGGCATGGCGCCACTCCAGCTGGACATCATCGAGCAGCTGGTGCTCTCGTCCGGCGCCGCCGCCGACAACCCGTTCCAGCGACGTAGGTTCATCCAGGCCCTGGTGGACGAGCACGAGGGATTCGCCCTCCCGCCGTGGCTCGTCGAGATCGCCTCAGATCTGGCAGCGAAGATCCGTCAGCAGTCATAGCCACGGCTCGACCCACGCGGAAGTCAGCACGGACCAGATCCTCATGATCTGCGGATCCCAGGAGGCACTGCGCGTGCTGGTCCACGCGATGCTGGAGCCGGAACCCTGGTGCTCATCGAGGACCATCCCTTCCAGGGGCCATCGCGATTTTTCGAAGCGAGGGCGCCAGAGTCACGCCCGGGGGCTGCTCGATAACGACCCCCACCCCAAGCCGCCGCGCACCGGCCGTGATGTCGCGGCCTGCGTTTCTGTGCGGGCGCCGGGGGTAAGCGGGGATGGAGCCGGTCCACGTCGGCCTGGTAGCCGACCCGGCCTCGCCCACCGAGATCGCCCGCCGGATGAGCGACCTCCACCAGCGGGACGGCGAGGACCGCCCCGCGTGGGACCTCGAGGTCCTGAGCGAGCCGTTCACCACCGGTTCCGAGGACGTCGACACCGCCCTGACCCGGCTCGGAGAGCACGCAGGCCAGCACCAATGGGACCTCGTCGTCGGTCTCACCGAGCTTCCGCTGCGCGCCGGCGACGGCCGCTACCTGCTGGTCCAGACCGACCCGCGGCAGCGGCGCGCGGTGCTGTCGCTGCCCGCGCTCGGAGGCCTGCGCATGCACGCCCGCGCCCGCCACGCCGTCCACGAGCTCGTCACCGGCATGGCCGACCCATCCACAGAGCACGAGCACCGGGTGCCGCTCCCACGGCGCAGCGGCCGCTGGCGGCTGCTCCTGGGCATGGTGCTGGCCAACCGCCCCTGGCTGCTCGTGCCCGGGCTGAAGTCCGCGCTCGTCGCCGCCCTGGCAACCGGAGCCGTCGCCACCATCAACTCCACGGTCTGGCAACTGGCCGGCTCCCTGTCCTGGTGGCGCCTGACGATCGCCACCGTCGCCTCCATCGCGCTCGTCGTCGGCTGGATCGTCATCGACGGCGAGCTGTGGGACCGCCCGGACAACGACTCCGCCGCAGCCCGGGAGAGGTCCCGTCTCTACAACACCTCCACGCTGCTGACCCTGACCATCGGGGTGCTCATCTGCTACCTCGCGCTCTACCTGATCAACCTGGCCTGGGCGCTGTTCATCCTCGACCCCGCCGTGATGGGCGCCAACCTGCACGCATCCCCCGGCTACGGCGACCTGTTCGTGCTGGCCTGGTTCGTCGCATCGGCGGCAACCGTCGGCGGCGGCCTCGGCACCGGCCTGGAGTCCGACGAAGCGATCCGCGCGGCCGCCTACTCCAAGCGCGAGGAGGAACGCCGCAACCGACTCGCACACGAACGCCCCCAGACGGGCTAGCAGACACCTCCAGGAACCTCCAGACATGTGGGTGAAGCGACTGCGCCGGCAGGCGGCGGCAAGTGGCACTGAAGCGCGGCAATTCGGACGTTCACGTGGACAACAACGGGCGGAGACGCGTCACGCGAGCACCTGCTGATCGGCTCCGCGACTCGATGCCACGAGTCCTTGGCGCTGCTCCTCGGGGAGGTGGTGGTCGATGCCGGGCGGGAAGACGATGTGGGCCGTTCCGGGGGTCTGCCTCGGTGCGGCGGTGGCTACTTGGCCAAGGATGGCTGGGACATGGTGGGATGTCCCCTCCTGAGTGCGGCACAAGCGGACGTCGGCCGATCGATGAGCAGGGACGACGTGATCGGCGAATGCGGCGAGATCGATTGGCGACACCTGATCGATGGCCATCCGAGCGGGCCGCGTGAGTGCCATAGTTCGAGCCATGTCCGGTCGACGCTGCGGTGGCTCGCCAGGGGTGGAGATCCCGTCCGGCTACTTCACGTGCGTCGACCCGCTGCCCGACGGGCCGACGGTGCCGCGCTCGCTCGCGGCCGCCAGGGGAGACGGCGGGTGGCTGAGGCTCGCGAGCTGCCTGCCGGGGCGGCGGCGCCCCCGCGGGTGGGTGTGGTGCTGGCCGCGGGCCGGTCCGAGCGGATCAGGTCGGTCACTGGTGGTGGGTCCAAGGCGCTGCTGCGGCTGGGCGGCCTGAGCCTGGTCGAGCGGGCCGTGAAACGCTGCTCGCGGAGGGGGTGGAATCCGTGGTGGTCGTGGTCGGGCACGACGCGGGGCCGGTCGCGGCTGCCGTCGACCGGCTCGGGCCGGGCCGGGTGACGGCCGTCCACGCCGACCGGTGGGAGGACGGCAACGGCGGGTCGCTGGCCGCGGTCGAGGACGCGGTGGCCGGCGAGGCGCTGTTCGTGCTGGTCACCGCCGACCACGTGTTCGGCGACGGGGCGATCGCCCGGCTGCTGGCGGCGGGTGCGCCCGCGTGCTGGTCGACGCCAGCCCGGATCGGGCCGCCTGGGACGAGGGCACCCGGGTGCGGGTCGTTGCGGGCGCCGCGGTGGCGTTCGGCAAGCACCTGGACGAGCCGGCGATCGACTGCGGCGCGTTCCTGCTGCCCCCGGAGATCTTCCGCTGCCAGGCCCGGGCCGCCGCCGAGGGTGACCATACCCTGGCCGGGGCGGTGACCGAGCTGGCTCAGCAGCGGCCGCTGCGGGCCGTCGCGCTGCCGGTCGGCTGCTGGTGGCAGGACGTGGACACCCCGCAGGACGCGCGGGCGGCCGCCGCGAACCTGCGCGGCTCGCTCGGCAAAGACGGCGACGGGCCGGTCAGCCGCTGGCTCAACCGGCCGCTGTCGACCCGGCTGTCGATGGCGCTGGCCCGGCTGCGACCCGATCCGGACCTGGTCTCGCTGGCCGCCTTCGTGCTCGGCCTGGCTGGCGCGGTGCTGCTTGCGGCCGGGCACGGCATCGCCGCCGCGCTGCTGGTCCACGCGAGCTCGGTCGCCGACGGCGTCGACGGGGAAGTCGCCCGGCTCCAGTTGCGTGGCAGGCCTCAGGGCGCGCTTCTTGACGGGGTTCTCGACCGGGTCGGCGACGCCGCCATCGTGGCTGGGCTGGGCCTGTGGGCGCTCGATGGTCACGACCCGCGCGCCGTGCTGGTGTTAACGGTTGCCGCCACGACCGGCGCGCTCCTGTCGATGGCGACCAAGGACCGGGCCGCCGCTTGGGCCTGCCTGCGGCACCCGAGCGGGCGCTCGGCTGGCTGCTGGGAGGCCGGGACGGCCGGCTGCTGCTCGTGGCCATCGGCGCGCTCTTGGGCACACCCATCACGGCCCTAGCCGCTGTCACCGCCACCTCCGCGCTCGCACTAGCCCTGCGGGTCGCCTTCCTCCTCCGCAACCAGAGGCCATGACAGCCAGCGGCCCGGGCGGCATCACGTGATCGGGAGTCATCGGGCTGACTAAGGGGGATTCTTCAATGTTCCTGTGGACGGCGTCTGACTGAGTGCCATCACGGTCCGTCCTTGGGCTACCGAGCGGTGACGCGCCACGTCAGCGTGCGACCCTGCAGGCCAGCTGAAGAGCCAGCCGGGCTTCGGGATCGCTGAGGTCTGCACCGAGAGCGGCTTGGATGCGTTGGATGCGGGCCGAGACGGTGTTGCGGTGCAGCCCCAGGCGATGCGCTGTCGCAAGGACCGACGACTCCTCGTCCAGGTAGGCGGCCAGCGTGTGGCGGTCCGTCTCGCTCAACGGGCCGAGCAGCGACTGCGCGGCCGGAGCGAACGTGTCGCTGCTGGTCCATGAGAGCAGGAGCTGCTCCAGACCGAGGCTGTCGATCGGGACGAACCAGCCGGCTCGTGCGCGGTCCGCTGCGAGCCTGGCCGCGTCGCGAGCCTCACCGAGGGTGGTGGCCAGCCCTTCGCTTCCCGAGCCCAACGAGCCGACGCCGGTGGCGATGGGGAAGGTGGACAGCGCCGAGGCGTGCAGCTCGTGCAGCTCTCGCACGTGGTGCGCAACCTGTGTGGGCGTCGGGGCGTGAGGGACCGTCAGCCAGCCGGTGAGGCCGGCGCCACGGGTGGTTGCATGCGAGTCCACCGGGAGCAGAGCGAGCTTGGACGTGAGGAAGCGCAGCAGCTCCAGCGGGTCGACACGACCGCGGCTCGACCATCCGGAACCCCAGGTGGTATCCGCTGACGCGCCAGCCTCGCGCCAGCATTCGCTGTTCCACCTCGGGGTTGGGGTTGCCGCGACTCTCGAGGAAGTCACCGAGAAGGCCTGACGACCGGGACACCTCGCTCACGGACTCGACCTCGTCGACCAGGAGCCTGGCTGCCACGATCGGCATCAGCACCTCGACGGCGGCCGCCAGGGCGTTGCGATGTGCCACCCCGGCATTCCTGCCGTGCAGGACGATTCGAAGACCGTGCCGGCTTCGGCTCTCGACGGGGACCGAGGCGGCGAACCCCTCTTTGCTCTCCGCGATGTCGAGCCAGTGGCCGAAGTCGATCAGATGAAGGAGGGAGACGGGGACGGGCTGTCCAGCGCTTTGGAGGACCCCTTCTCGGTCGATCAACGCGATGCCCTGTCCCACGTTGGCGGCCACGTGGTTGAGGAGGTCACCGAGGTCGCGCGCCTGGTACTCGATGGAACGCGCGATCTTCTGGACGGTGGAGAGCGTCAGCGCGTCGCGGGCCTCCAGCAGCTGCCAACAGGCTCGTGCCAGCCGGGTCGGGTGTTCGACGTGGAGCACGAGGACGCCGAGTCGCTCCGCGAGGGCTCGGCTGCCCGCGCCGATCGGGTCGCCGGTCAGCGCGATCCCGGTGAAGCCTCGGTCTCGGATGCGTCGAATCAGGGCGTCGGCCTGCCAGGACGCGGCCGGAGCTGGCGTGGTGAGCACTGCAAGTCCGTCGGTGACGGACTCTGGTAGGTCCTGCTCTGTGACCTCGACGGCGACGGTGGCCCAGCTGCGCTCGGTTCCAGTCATGAGGGTCAGGCCGCCTGCGTCCTGGTGTTCGAGCAGGGCCTGGAGTGTCAGGCCGGCGTTCAGCACACCTCCTCCAACCCTGCGATGCCCCAACGGCTGGGGCGAGCTCTTGCGAGCCTTCTCGAGTCGGCAGCCCACCACGCGGGGGCAGGCAGACCAAGGATGATGACGTCCTTGCCGACGGCAAGCTCGTCCACCTGCAGCGCGGCGCGGCTGAGGGAGTCGAGAACGGTGATGATGGTTGGGCTGGAAGCGGCGACAACTCCGTTGCGCACCAGTGCGATGAACTCCGAACGTGCCACCAGTCGGAGCACGTCTGCCCCGTCGGTGCGCACGTCGTAGGAGTGCGCCCCGGCCGCGCCCGGCTCCTGCGTGCTGGCCACGACGCGTCCGGCTCCCAGCAGCGTCCCGCCCAGGGCTGCAGCGAGTTCCTCCGGCCGTAGCCCATCGGCTGCGACCATGGCCCGCCCCAGAGTCCGTGCTCGCTCGATGCCGTCCGGGATGGCGTGGTGGAGGAGATCGCCTGCCTGGAACCCGCCCAGTGCGAAACCAGCCCACCCCCCGTTGCACAACGTGGCTGTTCGTAGGACGCGCTCGACGTCCTCGGGGCGGGCTCCATCGACGAGCGCGACACCGCCCGCTCCCGTCGGCGTGGCCGCGACCAGCCCGGGCAGCGCATCGACGAGGAGCGAGATCTGGTCGAGGTCCGGCAGTGCTCGTCCCATGCAGTCGGCGTCCACGATGGTGCGGCGACTCGCGAGCTGGAGGGTCGACAGACCGTTGAGGCCGGCGCCCTCGATCGAACAGACCGCAGAGGACTCGACGCCGAGCCATCGCTCGATCGCCGCGATGGCGGTAGTGAACGGGTCGGCGTCCGGCAGCCGCTCCTCGAGCAGGAGCGTCGAGCCGATGTACCCCACGGCGACGCACGGCGTTGCCGGGTCGAGCTCATCGATGCCGTGCACCGAGATGGGCCACGTGTCCGACTGGGTCAGGATCGAGCTCTGCCACGTGCGGGGAACCGCCACCACCTGAGCCGAGCAGTGCGAATCCGCGGGAGAGCGTCGGCAGGTCCGCGGCCTGGAATGTCAGCGGCACCTGACCAGCGTAGAGGGACGATGGTCAGGTGCCGCTGAGGTAGCGGCGGGGCCTGGGTCAGCGGACGAGGGCGGCCGCCGAGGCCGGCTGTCCTTCCTCGCCCGCAAGGCACTCCACCGGGCTGAACCGCTCAGTCAGGCCGAACGCGTCCGGCCCGAACGCGGCCAGGGCCGCGGGCGTGCGCATCATCTCCGGAGTCGAGATGCCCAGGACGCGCACCCGCTGCCCGTAGCGCAGCCCCTCGGTCGTGATGGGCTCGGCCGACTCGCTGTCCACGACGCAGATGAGGTCCGGGACGATGGCGACCATCTCGCCGTTGCGCAGGGCGATGAGGTTCTCGTTCTGGAACCGGATCTCGAGCTCGTCATCGCCGCCGTCTGCCGGGGCGATCCGGGCGACTCCCTTGGCGAAGCCTTCTGTCGTGCGCCGGTCGACGTCGGTGACCTTGCCCTCGAACAAGGTTCGCACGTGCTGGTAGAGCGTGGACGCGAGCGTGTCCCGGATGGCGTCGAACGGTGAACGCTTCTCCTCGCGGGCGAGCCGGATCGCGCGCCCCAGCGCCAACGCCATGGACAGGGTGCGGGGCACTGCGGTGCGCTTGACGTCGGCGCCGCTCATGGCGTACTCGGCGATGTGCCCGACGCCGCCGAGCCGGATCGTGACGGCTCGGGCCAGCCACTCCATCTGCCGGTCGTCGTCGCCGGTGTCGATGATGACCCGCTCGCCGCGCTCCCCCGCCAGGGCCAGCGGGGATCCGTGCACCCCGTAGACGGCGAAGGTCTCCATCGACAGCTCGGGGAAGGCGCGACCCATGCCGTCCGCGTCGACGACCGGCAGTCCGGTCTCGGCTGCCACGATCAGCGGGATCATCGAGTTGATCCCGCCGCACTCGATCGGCATGGTGGCGTCCGCAGACCGGCCGAGGTGCTCCTCGAGGATGCGCAGGGACAGGGTGGGCTCCGTGCCGGCCGGGATCTTCTCGATCATGACGGTCGGTGCGCCCATCTGCGCGGTGGGGATGACGAAAAGGTCGTCGGCGATCTCGTCTGGGTCGAGGATGGTGATGCTCCCCTCGCCGAGAACGCGCTGGACCAGCATCATCCCGATGTACGGGTCCCCTCCCCCGCCGGTGCCGAGGAGGGTTGCGCCGCGCGCCAGGTCCGCGAGGTCGTCCCTCGTGATCTGCCAGCTCATCAGGCGACCTCCCGTTCCCCGTCGAAGCGATGTGCCTCCATGTCGTAGCCGAAGTAGCGCGGTCCGACCAGAGCCAGTGCTTCTGCGCTGTGCCATCGCTCGTCGGAGGGTGCGGCGATGACCCGGACGCGCTGGCCGTAGCGCAGACCCTCGGTGGTGATGGGCTCTCCCGAGTCGTGCTCGAGCACGATGATCAGGTCTGGGGTGGTGGCAAGGACCATCCCGTCCACCTGCGCGAGAAGGTGCTCGTTCTGGAAGGACAGCTCGAGGGCACGGCCGTCGCCTTCGATTCGGGCGCGGCCACGCGCGAAGCCGGTCGTGGTCGCCCGCTCGATGTCGATCACCTTCCCCGCGAAGAGCTCCCGGCCGGCCAGCTCCGCGACGGCGCGCGCGACCGGGTCTTCGTTGGAGCTGCGCGCGGCAGCGATCGCCTGGCCGATGGCCGCTGCCTTGCTCAGCGAGCCGGCCACCATCGTCTGGCTCAGCTGCGCGCCGGACTGCGGGAAGATCGAGATCATCACCGAGCAGCCCATCTCCACGCAGGCGACCCGGGCGATCCGCTCGGCCCACGCGTTGTCAACCGTGGTGAGCACGCCGGTGTTGCCCTTGTCGTCCGCGAAGGCCATGGGGGTGGCGGCGACACCGGCAAGCGTCGGCAGAACCATCTGCAGCTCGGGAAAGGCGCGTCCCATCGCGTCGCCGTCGACGAGCGGAAGGCCCAGCGCGGCCGCAGCGACGATCGGGATGGTGGAGTTCACGCCGCCCACCTCCGCGCAGGCGATGTGGGTGATCGGCCCGTCGAGAAACGGCTCCAGCGCCCGGACCGGGGTGACGACCTCGTCGAGCGAGGGCAGCTTCTCGACCATGACGGTCGGCGCGCCCATCATCGCGACCATGACGACGCGGGCGTCAGCCGGCACCTCGTCGACGCCGACGACCTCGACGGCGCCGTGCATGCTGAGGGCTTGGGTCGCCAGCAGCGCCCCGATGTGCGGGTCTCCCCCGCCGCCCGTGCCGAGGACAGCAGCGCCCCTGGCCAAGGCCGGGATCTGATCGGCATCCAGTGTCCAGCGTCATCCTCATGCCCCCATGTCGAGGTCGCCGACCGCCTTGGCCCGGATCCGGGTCGCGTTGCCGGGCAGGTACGGGATCGGCACCTGGTCGAAGTCGACGATCTTCACGGTCGCCGGGCTGGCACCGGCGGCGATGGCCTTGTCGACGGCTTCCTGACGCACCTCGTCGAGGATCGCGTCGCGCCGTCCGGGGTCGACCGCGAAGACCTTGTCGATCTCACCGCCGACCTGGGCGATGGAGGCGCCGATGGCGTTGGCCACCGCATAGTTGTCGGGCCGGTGCACCGCTCCGAAGATGGGGATCTCCTCAGGCAGCAGGATCGAGCCACCACCGACGGCCACGACAGGGATCGGCTCGGCCGAGGTGCGCATGCGGTCGACGGCTTCGGCGATGCGGTCGGCGACGCGATCGAGTGCCCTGTTGACCAGAGCGCGGTCCAGATGCGCGACGAGTGAGGCGTCCCCGACGTCGGCGCGTCCGGCGGCCACGGCCAGGTCGGTGGCCGTGACCTGGGAGCCGCCGAACACGAGGGCCTCCGAGGTCAGCTTGTAGCCGACGGAGTGGGGCCCGACCTCGGCGCTGGTGGCGTCCACGTGACTGCCGCCCCCGATGCCGATGGACAGCACGTCCGGCATACGGAAGTTCGTCCGAACCCCAGCCACCTTGACCTCTGTCGTGGTCTCGCGAGGGAAGCCGTTGACCAGCAGGCCGATGTCCGAGGTGGTGCCGCCGATGTCGACCACCGCGCACGTCTCCAACCCGCTCGTGGCAGCGGCACCGCGCATCGAGTTGGTCGGGCCGGAGGCGAAGGTGGCCACGGGGTAGCGGCGGACGAAGTCCTCGTCCATGAGAGTGCCGTCGTTCTGGCTGAGGAAGATCGGCGCCTCGATACCGTGCGCGCGTACGGCGGCGGTCAAGCCATCGACGATCGAGACCGCCATCTCGCGAAGGGCGGCGTTGATGATCGTCGCGTTCTCCCGCTCCAGCAGGCCGATCCGACCGATCTCGTGCGACAGCGAGATGGCGACGTCAGGTCCGAGCTCTTCAGCCACCACCGCAGCCGCCTCGACCTCGAGGTCGTGGTTCACCGGGCTGAACACCGACGAGATCGCGACGGAGCGTATGCCGTGGGCTGCCATGTCGGCGGCGTGCCGTTTGAGCTCGTCGTGGTCGATCGGAGAGATGGGGCGTCCGTCGAACTCGTAGCCGCCGTGCGCCAGGTATGCCCGCCCCGAGATGGCCGCGCGCAGCCCAGCCGGCCAGTCGACGAAAGGCGGCAAGGCACGGGTTGCGGGTAGGCCGAGGCGAAGGGCCGCTGTCGGCGCCAGACGCCGCGCCTCGACGAGCCCGTTGATGAAGTGCGTCGTCCCGATCATGACGGCGTGGATGGTGGCGCCCTCGAACTCGTGCTGGCCGCGAATCTGCTCGATGGCGCTGACGATGCCGCTGGTCACGTCCTCGCTCGTCGACTCCTTGACCGCGGCGAGGACCTGAGTGCCCTCCATGAGGACGGCGTCCGTGTTCGTACCGCCGACGTCGATTCCGATGTGCATGGCTCTCCTTGGGTTGTGTGAGCGGTATGTCAGTGGACCGGCTGCGACTCGGGCAGCGCCTCGACGGTCCTCGTGTGAGCGACACCGACGGTGCGGACGAGGCCGAGCCTGCCGGCGATGGCGTACAGGACGACCGACAACAGGAGCGAGGTGATGCTCGGGATACCCCACGTGGCGAAGTAACCCACGGCAGCGGAGACCGCCCAGACGACGAGGGTGGCGGGCACGAGTCGCGGCGCCGTAGCGGGAAGGGTTCCGAGCGCCCGGGTCGCGTCGAGCTCGCCGCGCCACTGCTTGACGATGAAGTACTCGGCGACCATGATCCCCGCGATCGGAGGGAACGCCACGCCGAGGACGATCAGGAAGTCGGTGAAGTGGCCGAGGATGCCAGCGGCCGCGAGGACTGACCCGACGACGCCGAGGACGATCGTCGTGGTCACCCGGTGCAGGTCACGGCGGAAGGCGGTGGAGACGAAGTTCACCAGGCCGAGGGAGGAGGAGTAGAGGTTCCAGTCGTTGATCTTCAAGGTGCCGGTCAGGACGATGAGCAAGCCGACGAGCCCGACGGACGAGGTGACGATCGCGACGATGTTGCCGGTGCCCGCGGCGTGGGCCAGCAACACCCCGGCCAGGCCGATGACGAACTCTCCCAGGGTGACTCCCACAACGGTCTGCTTGACGACATCCTTCCCGGTGCGGTTGAAGCGGGTCATGTCGGCCGTGATGATGGCGCCGACGATGAGGCCTCCCGCGACGATCGCGGTCCCCTGTCCGACCGTGATCTCCGGACCAGGTGGGGGCGAGGTGATCAGGTCTCCGATCGAGTGACGGCTCAGCTCGGAGAGAATTGACCAGCCGACGAGGGCGAGGAACAGCGGCACGGTGACATTGGCCAACCACTGCATTCCGCCGAACCCCACCGCCACGATCGCCGTGACGATCAGGCCGAAGATCAGGCACCAGGCCCACGCCGGCAAGGCTCCCGGCATCAGCGCGTCGAGCGACTCCGCAGAGATTGCTGACTGGATGCCGAACCAGCCGATGAGGCTGATCCCGATGGCGAGACCGACAAGGGACGCACCGACCTCTCCGAAACCCGTCCAGCGCGCGAGGAGTGCGGTGTTCAGCCCTTCACGTTGCCCGACGATCCCGACGACGCACATGATCACCTCGAGGATGATCGAGCCGAAGAGGAAGGCGAGGACCGCGTTGCCGAAGGTCATGCTGTAGCCGAGCGTCGCGCCCAGCAGGAACTGTGAGAGCGCGCTGACCTGTCCGAATCGCTGCACGGCGATACCGAACCAGTGCCGTCGCGCCGACGGAGCGACCCGCGAGAGCGCAAAGTCATCTGCGTGAGCCATGGCTGATGTCCTTCCTAGGGGGTGTACGTGCGGCAAAACTAGAGTGGCCGTCGAACCCGGACAATGGGCAG